>NZ_CP084712.1:1216666-2433333 GCF_023822045.1 Sphingopyxis sp. USTB-05
TCGCCTCACCGGTCGACTGGCCTGGCGCGGGTTCACCCGAAATCGTCATCGCGGGATAGCCGTTGTAGCGCTGGAGCTGCGGGGCTTCGGCCGACCATTCGGCCTTGCTGAACGATCCGAAGGGAACCATGTCGCCATTCGCGCTGCGCACGCGCAGTTCCAGCACGTCCTGCGGCGTCATCCGGCTCGCGGCATCGGCCTGAAGCAGCACGCGCAGCACGCGGCCCTCGCGGGTGAAGTCGTTGGCATAGGCACTGCCGAAGCTGATCGCGAGCGTCGCATTGACGTCGCCGATCGACAGGCCGAGCGCACGCGCCTGAATCCGGTCGATATCGACCTTCAGCACCGGCGCATCCTCCTGCCCCTCGGGGCGGACGTTGGCGAGCAGCTTGCTCTGCATCGCGCCGCCCAGCATCTGGTTGCGCGCGGCGATCAGCGCATCGCGCCCGTTGCCGCCGCGGTCCTGCAGCTTGAAGGTGAAACCGCTCGACGTACCGAGTTCGGGGATCGACGGCGGGCTAAGCGAGAAGGCAAAGGCTTCCTTGATGTTCGCATAGGCGCCCATCGCCTTGCCCGCGATCGCGTCGGCGCTGTCGCCGTCGCCCTTGCGCTCGTCCCACGGCTTCAGCGGCGTGAACATGATGGCATTCGCCTGTCCCTGGCCGAAGAAGCTGAATCCGTTGACCGACACGACATTCGCGACCTGCGGCTGTTCGGCGAAAAAGGCCTTTACCTGTTTCGTCGCCTCGTTGGTGCGCTGCGTCGTCGCGCCCGGGGGCGCCTGGATCACGGTTACGAGATAACCCTGGTCTTCCTGCGGCAGGAACGAACCCGGCAGGCGGGTGAACAGGAGCGCGGTGATCGCGACCATCGCCACGAACACGCCGAGCCAGCGGAGCGGGGCGCCGAGCATCTTGCCGACGCCGCCCTGATAGCGGTCGGTCGTGCGGCCGAACCATTCGTTGAACCGCCCAAAGAAGCGGTCGAAGAAGGCACCGATGCGTCCCTTGCGCTCGCTATGGTCATGCGGCTTCAGCAGCGTCGCACAGAGCGCGGGCGTCAGCGTAAGTGCAAGCAACGCCGAGAAGGCGATCGAGATCGCGAGCGTCATCGAGAATTGGCGATAGATGCCGCCGGTCGAACCGGGGAAAAACGCCATCGGGATGAATACCGCGATCAGCACCAGCGTGATGCCGATGATCGCCGAGGTGATCTGCCCCATCGCCTTCACCGTCGCTTCATAGGGCGACAGATGCTCTTCATTCATGATGCGCTCGACATTCTCGATCACGACGATCGCGTCGTCGACGAGGATGCCGATCGCGAGAACCATGCCGAACAGGGTCAGCACGTTGATCGAGAAGCCCGCCATCCAGAGGCCGAGACACGCGCCGGCAAGAGCGATCGGCACGACGACGGTCGGGATCACGGTCGCCCGCCAGTTCTGGAGAAACAGGAACATGACCAGGAAGACGAGCAGCATCGCTTCGCCCAGCGTCTTGACCACCTCTTCGATCGACAGGCTGATGAAGGGCGTCGTGTCGTAGGGGATCGACCATGTGATGTCGGGCGGGAAGCCCTTTGACAGCTCGTCCATCCGCGCGCGAATGCCGTCGGCGGTCGACAGCGCATTGGCGCCCGGGGTCAACTGGACCGCGAGGCCCGCCATCGGTTTGCCGTTGAGTTCGGACGAGAAGAGATAGCTCGCGGCGCCCAGTTCGACACGTCCGACATCGCCCAGCGTGACCGCCGACCCGTCGGGGTTGGCGCGCAGGATGATGCTCTCGAACTGCTCGGGCTTGGTAAAGCGGCCCTGCGTCGTGATGACGGCGTTGAGCTGCGCGCCCTTGGCGAGCGGCTGGTCGCCGAGCTGCCCGCCCGGCGTCTGGCTATTCTGTTCCTGCACCGCGCCGAGCGCTTCGGCCGGCGACAGATTGTGCGAGGCCAGCTTTTGCGGGTCGAGCCAGATGCGCATCGCATATTCGGGCGCGAACGCCTGAACATTGCCGACGCCGTTCACACGCCGCAATTCGTCGAGCACGCGTGTGTTGGCGAAGTTGTTGACCTCCATCGGGTCGGTGTTGCCGCTTTTCGACGTGATCGCGACGATCAGCAGGAAGCCTGAATTCGCCTCGGTGACCGAAATGCCCTGACGGCGCACATCTTCGGGCAGGCGCTGCTCGACACGGCGCAGGCGGTTCTGGACCTCCATCTGCGCATTGTCGATGTCGGTTCCTGCCTCGAAGGTCAGGGTGATCGATGCCGTGCCGTTCGATTCGCTGGTCGAGGCCATATAGAGGAAGCCCTCGACCCCGTTCAGTTCCTGCTCGATGACCTGCGTGACATTCTGTTCGAGCGTGCTCGCGTCGGCCCCCGGATAGGTGACGCCGATCGTCAGCGACGGCGGCGCGACCGACGGATATTGCTCAACCGGCAGGCTGCGCAGCGCGATGATGCCCGACAAGAGGATGCCGATGGCGATGACCCAGGAGAAGATGGGCCGGTCGATGAAGAAGCGGGGGGTCATGTCAGATCAGCGCTTTGCCGCGGGGGTCGAGGCGGTTCCCTTTGGCTGTGCGACGCGCACCGGCTGGCCCGGCTGCACCTTTTGCAGCCCGTCGACGATCACCCGGTCGCCGGGTTTCAGCCCATCGAGGATTGCCCACTGGCCTGCGACCATCGTGCCCAGTTTCACCGGGCGCGGCGTCGCGATATTCTTGGCGTCGAGCACCATCACGCTCGCAGCATCGGCGGCCAGCTTGACCGCGCGCTGAGGGATCAGCACGCCGTCCGAACGGTTGCCGGCGAAGATGCGGGCACGAACGAACTGGCCGGGGAGCAGCGCCGAGTTCGGGTTCGGGAACTCCGCTCGCAGCGCTGCGGTGCCCGTCGCCTCGTCGATCGAGAGGTCGAGGAAGTCGAGGTGGCCGACAACCGGAAAGGCGGTGCCATCCTCAAGGATCAACTGCACTTCGACACGGTCGAACTGGGGTGCGGTCACCTTGCCCGATCCCATGTCGCGGCGGTTGGAAAGCAGGTCCGAACTCGACTGTCCGAAATTGACATAGACGCGGTCGATCTGTTCGATCGTCGTCAGCAGCGTGCCTTGACCCGCGCTGACGAGCGCGCCTTCGGTAACCTCGGCACGGCGCGCGCGGCCCGAAATCGGCGCGGTAACCGACGCATAGCCAAGGTTCAGGCGCGCCGATTCCAGATTGGCCTGCGCCTGTTGTACATCGGCCTCGGCGGTGCGCTGAGCGGCGACCGCTGCGTCATATTCCTGCTTGCCGATCGCCTGGTCGGCCAGCAGCGGCTGATAGCGGCCGACGACCTGCCGCGCATTGGCGGCGGTCGCCTGCGCCCGGGCAAGCTGCGCGCGCGCCGCATTGGCGGTCGCGGTCAACTCGCGCGGGTCGATCCGGAACAGCGGGGTCCCGGCGCGGACATAGCTGCCTTCGTTGAATAGCCGCCGTTCGACGATGCCGTTGACGCGCGCGCGCACTTCCGACGTGCGATACGCCTGCACGCGGCCAGGCAATTCGATCACATTCGGTACTGCCTGCGTACGGATGGTCACGATATTGACCTCGGGCGGCGGCGGCGCGGGCGGCGCTTCCGACGAGCAGGAAGCCAGCAACAATGCCAGCGCAGCGCCGGCGGCGCTGCCAAGAGGACGAAAGCGACTCATAAGGACCCCTGAAAAATCGCAGTTGTGCGGGAGTTGGTTATACGCAAAAGCTTGCGCTCAGGCGCCGTGTAATTTAAATTACAGAAAAGAGCAAGTGAGAGGAACTGCAAATTGAGCACGCCGGAATCGGATTTATGTCAGATAGATAGGCCGTCGCCGCGCGAACGGCGGCAAAGCGCCATTCTGGACGCGGCGGAGTCGCTGTTCCTCGAACAGGGTTATGAACGCACCAGCCTTGCCGAAATCGTCAAGCTCTCGGGTGGGTCGCTCGCGACGCTTTACGAACTTTTCGGCAACAAGCAGGGGCTGCTCCATGCCATCGCGACGCGTTGGTGCGACGAAGCGATGCTTCGGTCGCTCGACGACGAGGCGACGCGGACCTTGTCGAGCGTCGAGACGCTGAAAGCCTATGCGCATCGCCAGAGCGAATTGATGGAATCGCCGCGCGCCGTCGCGCTGATGCGGATGCTGATCTCCGAAAGCTTGCGCGACCGCGCGTTTGCGCTTCAGATTTACCGCGACCTCCATGTGCCAGCGCTCGATGAATTGACCGCGTTGTTCGCCGAGTGGGCGGCGACGGGCAGGGCGGAATTCGATGATCCCGAAGCCGCCGCGCGGCTGTTCTTCGATATCGTCGTCGGCGATTCCATGCTGAACACTTTGATGGGGATCGAAGAGACCTGGCTCGATCACGACCAGATCGACTGGCGCCTCCAGCCCTTTATTTCTCACTTCAAGGTCCGATAAGCGCGGCCGCTCCGGAGTGCGCCTGTTGACATGATTGTCAATAACTGAAAGCGTGGGACTTCCTGTTTCGGGAGCATCGCGCTTTGGCCAGTACTGCCCTGCCTTCGGCCGCGGATGCCGACGAAAAGCCGGGGCTGCGCTCGCGTACCGTTGCCGCTTATGCCGCGACAGCCGGGCCGACCGTAATCCTCGGCCTGCCGTTCAGTGTCTATCTGCCGCCCTATATCGCCGAGGGCGGTGTCATTTCGGTGGCCCTCGTCGGGCTGCTCTTCTCGCTGACGACCATCTGGGACGGCGTCGTCGATCCGCTGATCGGAACGATGGTCGACCGCGTCCGCACCGGACTTGGCGCGCACCGGCGCTGGATGCTGATCGCGCTCATACCCCTGGCGCTGCTGCTCTTGGCGCTGGTGACCGTCGGCGACCGGCTTCCGTTCGCGGCGCTTTTCCTGATGATGATCTTCTTTTATTCGAGCTACAGCCTCTACGAAGTCGCGCAGCTTTCTTGGGGTTCGGCGCTTGTGCGATCTCCGGCGGACAGCGCGCTCCTTTATGGAATGCGCGACTGGTTCGCGAAGATCGCGCTGATCCTTGCCTTTGCCGCGCCCGCTGCGGCACAGCTTCTGATCCCAGGGATCAGCTTGCAGGGGCGGATCATGGCCTACGCCAGCCTGTTCCTGCTGATGGTGCCGATCGCGCTTTTTGCGATCCGCCGCGTTCCGGCGCGTGCGGTGGTGGCCGAGCCTGGCATCGGCTGGCGGCACGAGATTCGCGCGTCGCTGTCCTTCCCGCCGCTGATGCTGTTGTTCGGGGTGCAGTTCCTCAACAGCTTTGCCTTTGGGTCGCTGACCTCGCTGTTCGTCTTCTTCGCCGCTGCGGTGCTCGATCTCGATGGACAGAGTGCGGTGCTGCTCTTCGCAAGCTTCATTGGTGGGGCGCTGGCCTCGCCGATCTGGACGCTGCTTGCGCGCCGCTTCGGCAAGCCGCCGATGATGATGGCCATGGGGCTGCTGATTTCGGGCCTGCTCGTCACGACCCTTGCGCAGGAACCGCGCGGGCTGGCGCAGGCCGTCGGCTTTTCGCTGATGCTCGGGACGGGCTTTGTCGGGCTGCTCTTTACTTACTCGATGCTTGCCGACCTGATCCCGCAAGATGCCGGGCGCTGCGGTCGCAATCGGTCGGCTTTCCTCTTTGCGCTGCTCAATCTGATGCAGAAGTTCGGGGTCGCCGCCGCGATTGCGGTCAGCTATCTTCTGCTCGACGTCGTCGGCTTCGATCCCAAGAATGGAGCGGCGGCTGCGCGCGAACTGCACTTGATCTTCGCGCTGCAGCCGACGGCGAGCTGGATCGTCATGGTAGGCCTGCTTATTCTCATGCAGCGCGAACTCGCCCGTGCGCCAGAGCCCGCACTTGCAATCGCCGCACGGCCCAAGTAAAGGCCGCTTTCATTCGGACAGATGCGCCGTTTTCCTTCCGCCTTTCGCCGACACGCTCGGGGAGGGTGGGCGGACTATTGCCCGAAGCGCGCTTGACGCGCAGGGGGCGGCAACCCATCTGGCCCGGATCATTGACGTAAAGAGACAGGACGATCGACATGGCGAAGACCAGCCCGGCTGAGTTCATCAATCAGGTGCGTACCGAAGCCCGCAAGATCGTGTGGCCGACGAGCCGCGAAACGGTGCAGACGACGATCATGGTGCTCATCATGACGACGATCCTCTCGCTGTTCTTCTTTGGCGTCGACACGGTTTTCAACGCGATCGTCAGCTGGCTGACGTCGCTCGCGCGCTAACGCCCGCGGTTACAGGGACAGGATACGGACACACATGGCGCGCTGGTACATCATTCACGCCTATTCGGGTTTCGAGAACAAGGTTCGCGATTCGGTGCTTTCCGAAGCCGAGCGCATGGGCCTCACCGATTTCGTCGAAGCGGTCGAAGTGCCGGTCGAAACCGTCACCGAGGTGAAGCGCGGCAAGAAGGTCCAGGCCGAGCGCAAATTCTTCCCGGGCTATGTTCTCGCCAAGCTGACGATGACCGACGATGTCTATCACCTCGTGAAGAACACGCCGAAGGTCACCGGCTTCCTCGGCTCGATGGGCAAGCCGCAGGCGATCAGCGAAGCCGAAGCCGCGCGCATCCTGAACAGCAAGGAAGAGGCTGCGGCCCGTCCGAAGCAGGAAATCCGCGTCGACTACGAAATCGGCGATCAGGTCAAGGTGCTCGACGGTCCCTTCGCCAGCTTCAACGGGCTGGTCGAGGAACTCGATTTCGAAAAGGCGCGCGTCAAGGTGTCGGTGTCGATCTTCGGTCGCGCCACCCCGGTCGAGCTCGACTTCGAACAGGTCGAACGCTTCAAATAATATCGCGGGGCGCCTCCGATGGCGCCAGCGAAATCCACTGAATGGAACGCGTCATGAGCCTCACTCCCGAAGAGATGCAGGCTCGTGCCGCCCATGCGCGCGAAATCTACGCCAGCGTCGATCGCGAGCGGCTCGTCCGGCATATCGTCCATCTCTTCGATCTCGAAGCGGCGGACGAGCCCGACGAATTTACCTATCCCGCTTTCACCAAGCCGCGTCGCCAGCGCATTTTCGGCGGACAGGTGATCGCGCAGGCGATGGTCGCCGCAGCGCGCACCGTCGATCTCGGCAAGAGCGTCCATTCGCTTCACGCCTATTTCCTGCGTGGCGGCGACGAGGCAAAGCCGCTGCATTTCCGCGTCCATCGCGACTTCGACGGCCGCAGCTTTGCGAACCGGCGCGTCGTCGTGCGACAGGACGGCAAGGTGATCTTCAACCTCACCGCCTCGTTCCAGGCGCCTGAAAAGGGCCTGTCGCATCAGATCCCGATGACGGGCATCCTGCCGCCCGAGGAATGCTGGGACTTTGCCGACTTCATCGCGGTCGATCCCAAGATCAGCGACCGGCGCATCGAGCATATGGCGCGCATGCATCCGTTCGAGGTTCGTGCGGTCCGCCCGCCGCCGTCCGAAAAGGCGACGATGCAATATGAATGGTTCCGCATCTCCTCGCCCGTCGGCGACGACCCGCTGATCCACCGCGCGCTGCTTGCCTATGCATCGGACATGGGGCTGCTCTCGACGACGCTGCTGCCGCACGGGATGACCTGGGACACGCCCGGCCTGTTCTCGACCAGCCTCGACCATGCGATGTGGTTCCACGACGACATCCGCGTCGACGAATGGTTCGTATATGTCATGGACAGCGACTGGAGCGGCGGCGGACGCGGGATCAACCGCGGCCGCATCTATCGCCGCGACGGCACGCTGATCGCCTCGGCGGTGCAGGAAGGGCTGATCCGCTACGACCCGTCGGCGGAATAGCCGCGGTCCTATTTTGCGCCGCTGTGCTTCGATGACGGTGGCACAATCGGACCGCGATCGTGATTTGCGAGTGAAGTTAGGCAGTTTTCTGCGAATTTCTCGACTCGCCCCGCTGCTGCCCTTGCTTTTTTCTCCATGCGGAGGTAGGGGCGCCACTTCGCGTCAGATACGGGCGTGATTCCGCGCGGGAGGAAGGGGTGATGCCCTTCTGTTTGACCGCTAATTTTGAGGTCTGCCGGAAACGGCGGGCCGACAGAAAGATAGGAGGCCATCATGGCTAAGAAGATTAGCGGCTACATCAAGCTGCAGGTGCCCGCCGGCACCGCCAACCCCTCGCCGCCGCTCGGGCCGGCACTGGGTCAGCGCGGCGTGAACATCATGGAATTCTGCAAGGCGTTCAACGCCGCGACCGACGGCATGGAAAAGGGTACGCCTACCCCGACCATCATCACCGTGTTCGCCGACAAGAGCTTTTCGTTCGTCACGAAAACGCCGCCGGCAACCTATCTGATCAAGAAGGCCGCGAACCTCAAGTCGGGTTCGAAGGAGCCGGGCAAGATCAGCGGTGGTAAGATCGCACGTTCGAAGCTCGCCGAAATCGCCGAGATCAAGATGAAGGATCTCAACGCGAACGACATCGAACAGGCAACGAAGATCATCGAGGGCAGCGCCCGCTCGATGGGCCTCGAAGTGACGGAGGGCTGAACCGATGGCAAAGCTGACCAAGAAGCAGAAGGCCCTCGAGGGCAAGGTTGATGCGCTGAAGCTGCACACCGTCGACGAAGCGCTGAAGACCGTTCGCGAACTGGCCTCGGCCAAGTTCGACGAAACGCTCGAAATCGCGATGAACCTCGGCGTCGATCCGCGCCACGCCGACCAGATGGTCCGCGGCGTCGTGACGCTGCCCGCCGGTACCGGCAAGGACGTCAAGGTTGCCGTGTTCGCACGCGGCGACAACGCCGACAAGGCGCTGGCTGCTGGCGCCGACAAGGTCGGTGCCGAAGACCTGATGGAAGACATGCTCGCGGGTAACCTCGACTATGGCCGCGTCATCGCGACGCCGGACATGATGGGCATCGTCGGCCGCCTCGGTAAGACGCTGGGTCCGAAGGGCCTGATGCCGAACCCGAAGCTGGGCACCGTGACCCCGAACGTCGCCGAAGCCGTGAAGGCCGCCAAGGGCGGTCAGATCGAATTCCGCGTCGAAAAGGTCGGTATCATCCACGCTGGCCTCGGCAAGCTGTCGTTCGGCGAGGAAAAGCTTCGCCAGAACTTCGACGCTTTCGTCGATGCGATCGTCAAGGCCAAGCCGGCCGGCGCGAAGGGCAAATATGTCCGCAAGATCGCGCTGTCGTCGTCGATGGGTCCGGGTGTGAAGGTCGATACGGCCGACGTCACCGGCGCCTGATAGGCACGCACTGAATTAGGGAAGGGCCGGGGGAAACTCCGGCCCTTTTCTTATGAGCGGTTATGGGGTGAGGAGTTGCCCTTCGGCCCCCACTTCCGTCATCCCGGGCTTGACCCGGGATCCCGCTTTTTTGACGCGCTCACTGACTTCGACCTCAAGCGGGACCCCGGATCAAGTCCGGGGTGACGATGATGGGGAGGTCCGCTTCCGGCCGGAAGCTGTCATTCCAATTTGCGAAACTCGATCAAATATGCGCCGCCGACTGGCGTATCATTCGCGAAGACCCCGCAGCGCCGCTCCCGCGGCAAACGGCCCGATGACCGTCAGCAGCAGGCTCGTCGCCGCCAGCAGCTTCACCGCACCGCGCCCCGACGGGTCCAGCATGCCGGCGCCGAAAATCAGCATCGGCACCGCGAGGGGAAGGACCAGCAGGCCGCCGATCGCGCTGCCGCCCTTGTGGTTCGCGGTCAACGAGGCGCTCAGGACGGCAAGCGACGCGAGCGCCGGAATGGCGATTGCGATCCCCGTCGCAAGCAGTGCGACACGCGACGCGTCTTGCGCCAGCAGAGCCGAGGCAGGGAAGAGGGCGATCATGAGCGGCAAGCCGAAACCGATCGCGTGCGCGACGATTTTCACGGCTGCGATCACCTCGTCGGCAAAACCGCGCACCGCAAGCTGGTCGAGGACGCCCATATCCTTGTCAGGGCGGATCAGCCGGTCGATCGGCAGGAGCGCCGCGAGCAGCGCGGCGACCCACACCATCCCGCCACCGGCGCGGCGCAGCAACGGTGCGTCGGGACCCACGGCGAACGGGAAGGCGGTCGCGACGAGCAGGAAGAAGAGCACCGGCAACCACAGCGCCCCGCTGCCCCAAGCGCGCCTGAGGTCGCGCCAGAAAAGGGCAATGAGTGCGGTCATGCGAGCGCCCCCATATTGAGTTCGATGAGGTCCGGTACCCCGAGCGCGAAATGCGACGCGAGGAGAACGGCGCCGCCATTCGCGCGGTGTTTTGCTACCGCCGCGACAAGCCGGGCCTGCGCCGCGTCATCCATGCCGTTCGCGGGTTCGTCGAGCAGCCAGATCGGTGCGCCGCTGGCGATGACGCGCACCATCGCGGCGCGTTTGCGCTGACCGGTCGACAGCATTGCAACCGGTACCTCGGCGAGCGGCGCCAGCGCCATCTCGTCCATCGCGCGGTCGACGCTATGGCCATCGACGGTGTCGACGCGCGCCCAGAAATCGAGTGCGCGGCGGAGCGGCAGTTCGGCGTCGAGCGCCGCCGCCTCGTCGATCAGCGCGACGCGTTCGCGGCGCAGGACGGTCCCCGCCGCTGGGCGCAGCAGTCCGGCGGCAAGGCGGATCAGGCTCGACTTGCCCGCGCCATTGGGACCGCGCAGCCACAGCGCGTCGCCGCGCTTCAGCACCAGCGACAAATTCTCGAACAGCAACCGGTCGCCGCGAATGCACGCCACGCTGTCCAGCCGCAGCAATTCGGTCACGCCATATCTTCCAGCGCGTGCATGTCGTCGTCCGAAAAGCCGAAATGATGCCCGATCTCGTGGATCAGCACATGGCGCACCAGCGTGTCGAGCCGCTCGCCGGTCTCGATCCATTCGACGAGGATCGGGATGCGATAGAGCGTGACGCGATCGGGCATGCCGCCACTTTCGCCGATGCTGCGCTCGGTCAGCGGGCGGCCCTCGTACAGGCCGGTGAGGTCATAGGGATGCTCGATATCGAGCGAGGCCAGCATCTCGTCGTCGGCAAATTCCTCGATCGAAATCACCACATCCTCGATATGTGGCGCAAAGACCGCCGGCATCGTTGCCAGCGCTGCCTCGGCCATTGCGAACAGCGCATCGGCGTCGGGCGGGCCGCCGGTCCAGCCGGCGGGCAAATCGGGAAGGGCAGGCTTGTCGCTCATCGCGCCCTTCCTTATGGCGAGCGCGACACATTGACCAGCGGGAGATAAAACATGGTCCAGAAACTCGACGAAGACGCCCGCACCGCGCTGCTCGCCCGTTTTCCCGAATGGGCCCACGAACCGGTGCGCGACGCGATCACCCGCCAGTTCAAATTCGATGATTTCGCGCAGGCGTTCGGCTTTATGGCGAGCGTGGCGATCATCGCCGAAAAGATGGACCATCATCCCGAATGGTCGAACGTCTATAATCGCGTCGATATTTTGCTGACGACGCACGATGCCGACGGATTGTCGGAGCGCGACGCGAAACTCGCCGAGGCGATCGAGGCGCTGGTCTGAACGCTGGCAAGGACGGCCGTCGACCGATTGCGACCCTCTCCATATCGTCACCCCGGACTTGATCCGGGGTCCCGCTTGAAGTCGAAGGCGGTCGATGCGAGGAAGCGGGATCCCGGATCAAGTCCGGGATGACGAGAGCGAAGAAACGACCGGAAACTAACGACGGTAATGTGTGCCCCGGCGAAGGCCGGGGTCCAGGGCGGCAATCCGCACAGCTCGGCTTTCCAGAGCCCTGGGCCCCGGCCTTCGCCGGGGTACAACATAGTAGCAAACGTCCGCTCCCCACCCCAAACAGACATCGCCTCCAAAAAGGTCTTTCCTACATTATCCGGCCGTGCCAGCCTTCATCCGGCTCTTTCATTCGGTGAACAAAAAGGTGGTCGCTGCCTGGCTTACGGGTACGACCACGATCGGACGTGCCGCGCACATCAGCGCTCTACAACTTGCAAATCGGGGCGCTCATAGGACTGAACTTCCCTGAACTTTGAAATATTGCGCGACCCTTGCGCCGATCCGATCCCGGATTCAGCCGGGCGATGGCCAAAGAGGGTAACGACAGCTCCCCACCCCAAACTGGCCGTCCATTTCTCCAACTGCGCGACTTGCGCTGCCGATCCGCGACCTTACAAGCAGCGGCCAGCACAGCATAATATCCCAGGGAGCCTCACCGCATGACCGACAGCCTGTTTCGCCGCAAACCGATCGTTCCGGAACGGCGGGAGGGTGAGCAGGCACTCGCGCGGACGCTCGGCTGGCCGCACCTGATTGCGCTTGGCGTCGGGGCGATCGTCGGAACCGGCATCCTCACGCTGATCGGTGTCGGCGCCGACAAGGCTGGCCCCGCGGTCATCCTCTCCTTCGGCATTGCGGGCCTGATCTGCGCCTGCGCCGCACTCGCCTATGCCGAAATGGCGACGATGATCCCAGCCTCGGGCAGCGCCTATACCTATAGCTATGTCGTGATCGGCGAGTTGCTTGCGTGGATCGTCGGGTGGAGCCTGATCCTCGAATATTCGCTGGTGGTCAGCGCGGTCGCGGTTGGCTGGTCTGGCTACGCCGCGCCCTTGCTGGAAGCCTGGGCGGGCTTCCCGATGGCATTGATGCAGGGGCCGGAACTGGGCGGCATCGTCAACCTTCCGGCGATCGCCATCATCGCCGTCGTCGCGGGCCTGTTGCTCGTCGGTACGCGCGAAAGTGCGACGCTCAATGCGGTCCTTGTGCTGGTGAAGATCGTCGCGCTGGTCGTGTTCGTCGCGGTCGCGCTCCCGGCGTTCAACGCCGCTAATCTCGAACCCTTCAGCCCCTATGGCTTCCCCAAGCATATCGGGCCCGACGGCGTCGAGCGCGGCGTGATGGCGGCAGCGGCGATCATCTTTTTCGCCTTTTATGGCTTCGATGCGATTGCGACCGCGGCCGAGGAGGCGAAGAACCCCGACCGCGACCTGAAGATCGGGATTGTCGGGTCGATGTTCGCGTGCGTCGTCATCTATATCGGGGTTGCCGTCGCGGCGGTCGGGGCGGTCGCTTACACCCGTTTCGCCAACAGCCCCGAGCCGCTGGCGCTGATCCTGCGCGAACTCGGCAGCCCGCTTGCGGCGCAATATCTTGCTGTATCGGCGATCATCGCGCTGCCGACGGTGATCCTCGCATTCTTCTATGGCCAGAGCCGCATCTTCTTCACCATGGCGCGTGACGGGTTGTTGCCCGCGAGCCTTGCCAAGCTGTCATCGCGCGGGACGCCGGTGCGGATCACCATCTTTACCGCGCTGGTCGTCGCGGTGCTTGCGGGCTTCATCCCACTCGGCGAACTCGCGGCGCTTGCCAACGCCGGAACGCTGGCGGCGTTCACGGCGGTGTCGATCTGCATGCTGATCATGCGTCGCCGCGCGCCCGATGCGCCGCGCACTTTCCGCACGCCCTTGCCGTGGGTGGTCGGTGGGATCGCGGTGCTCGGCTGCATCTATCTTTTCTTCAGCCTGCCGATGCAGACCCAACTCTGGTTCCTGGTCTGGAACGTTGGCGGGCTCGGCGTCTATTTCCTCTACGCCCGCCGGAACGCCGTCGTCGGCTGACCGGCCGCGCAATGAAGAAAGGCCCCGCTCCGACCGGGGAGGCGGAGCGGGGCCGAGTTTTACGCCGCGCTGTTTTCAGCTATCGGCTTCGAAGGTCAGCAAGTCGCCGGGCTGGCATTCCAGCTCGGTGCAGATCGCCTCGAGCGTCGAGAAACGGATCGCCTTTGCCTTGCCCGTTTTGAGGATCGACAGATTGGCGAGCGTGATGCCGATGCGGTCGGAGAGGTCGGTCAGCGTCATCCGCTTTGCGTGAAGCAGGTCGTCCAGCTTTACGACGATCGCCATCAGACGGTCCCTTCCAGCTCGTCGCGCATCGCCGCGCCGCGTTCAAAGACCGCTGCAAGGACGAAGGCGAGCAGGATCGCGAGGAGGCCCTGCAGGTCGAGGCCGCCCATGTTGGCGAACGTGCTGGTCGATACCGCGATGTTGCTGGCCACCCAGCCGAGCGGGAAGGCGAGAAGCTGCGTTGCGACGAGCGCCCAGCCGATGCGGCGAAGGCGGAGGGCGTTGGTAGGAATGAAGGGGTCGCCCGCCGCGCTCGTAACGAGTGCCTGTAGTTGACGCAGAATGTAGACGGCGGCCGCAAGTATGGCTGCGAGGATTCCGAATAGCGCAAAGAGTTGCGGGCGCATCGTGTCGACGTCGATGAAGACGCTGTTGTTCTTCGCCTCTGCCGCGATGTCGGGCCACATCACGACCAGCGCGCCGCTTGACGCGACGATGACCAAAAGGGCGACCGCGACCAGCGCCAGCATCAGCCAGAGCAGGCCGCGGGTTACGCCCAGCAAGGTCGAATGATTGGTAGGCATATCGTTCTCCGATAGGTTGATTATCGAAAAACGATAATTGGCCGTGAGCTGGCCGACAGCGCATCGCCGCCATGACGATGGGAAGGGGCCTCAGGCCGCCTGCCAATCGAATGCCAACGGCGCTTCGCGAAAGGCAAAGCGGTCCAGGTGCCTTGCGACGACGCCCTTCATCGCCTCGACATGCTCGTCGCTGCTGGCGTCGATGCGGACCGACAATGCGTCGGTGCCCGCGTCGAATGTCACGAGCGCGTCGCCTGCCCAGGTGGCGCCACGCGCATCCTTGGGGAAGGTCACGGTGCCATGTTCGGGGGTGAACTCGACGGCAAGGTTATGCTGCCAGTGTTTGCAGAGCTGCTGGAGATATTTGCTCGCGTGCGCCGTGGGCGTATTTGCGATCACGCTCACCATCACAGGCGCTCGATCTTTTGCGCGGCCTCGTCGATCAGCGCGACGATATCGTGCAGTGTGTCACTATCGAGATCGCGGTCGCCTAGCCGGTTCATCAGAACCTGCCGCAGATTGCCCATCGCGCGGCGGACCGACGCCGAGTCCGTGCGCTGCGTTTCTTCGCCCACCGCGGTCAGGCGGGCGAGAGCGGCCTCGACGATCTCGCTATTGGATTCGAGTTCGGTACGGCCGGCGTCGGTGATCGCGAACAGCTTTTTCGCGCTGTCGCTCTGCTGCGCTTCGATCAGGCCCATGTCGTCGAGCATCGTCAGGGTCGGATAGATAACCCCGGGGCTCGGCGCATAGCTACCGCCGGTCAATTCCTCGATATGGCGGATCAGGTCGTAGCCGTGGCGTGGTTCGTCGGCGATCAGCTTGAGCAGTACGAGCCGCAGCTCGCCGCCGTCGAACATCCGCCGGCGTTCACCGCGCTCGCCTCGGCCGCCGCCGCCGCGACGGCCACCGCCGAAACCGTGGCCAAAGCCATGTCCGAACCCGCGACCACCGCGATGCATCGCGTGCCGTCCGCCGCAACCGCGGCCATCCATTCTTACGTGAAAAATCATCATTTCATTCCTTAGAGTGATTCTAGATGCGTCTAAGATATATCTTATGGCGAAGTTTGCAAGAGGCCGATGTCGCGTTACGCGGCACTTTCTACAACTTCCGCCGCGCGCCTGCGCTTTTGGCCAGATTTGCGAACCGAAGCGCAGGTGGATCAGGGGATAGGCACGGCCCTGGCCGTCGAGTTCCGACCGGCCGACGGCGACGAAGCCCAATCGCTCGTAAAAGCCGACAGCCTGTCCGTTCTGCTCATTCACTTCGGTCGTGAGCACCGGGTAGCGGTCCAGCGCATGCGCCACCAGCGCCCGCCCGACCCCGGTGCCGCGATGGGCCGGATCGATGAATAGCGCTTCCATGCTCGATCCGTCGAGCAGCATGAAGCCCACCGGCCGGTCGTCGGTGTCCACCGCTAGCCAGAGCGGGGCTGCGGGCAGGAATGAGCGGACTTCGGTTTCTATCGCGGCGCGATCGCCGACAGTCAGAAAGTCGTGCGTCGCATCAACGGCGTCGCACCAGATCTGAACGGCGCGTTCGCCATCGGCGGGTGTCGATTGTCGGATACGGATCATGGACGGGGCCTTTAGTCGATCATAAGCGGCTGCGCCAAGCGGGGAAACACGACGGAAATCGTGGATCGGCCTTGACTCCGCGCCTGTCGACGCTATTAGCGCCCCCGTGTTGTCCGGGCCTCGGCCTTGGCAATTCCGTCCGAGACAGTTGGTGAAGGGGATTTGCCCTTCTTAATTTCCAGCCGAGACGGGGAACAGTCTTTTTCGGTCGCCCGCCTGTTTTCAGGCGACGCGTCTTGACCGACCCCATCGGACATCGTTGCGCAAATGCAGGTGAGCCTTGGCTCGCGTCGGCATTTGCGTGTGTTAGCCGCCCGGCGGCGTGTGCGTTTCGGCGCGTCACGCATCCGGGCAGATGAGTGGAGTATAGGCATGGATCGTACGGAAAAGGCCGAAGCCGTATCCTCGCTGAACGCTACGCTGGCATCAGCTGCCTCGGTTGTGGTCGTCCGCAACCTCGGCATGACCGTCGCTCAGTCGACGGTGCTGCGCCAGCAAATGCGCGATGCAGGGGCCGACTTTCGCGTCACGAAGAACCGTCTTGCCAAAATCGCGCTCGATGGCACGTCCTACACCGGTATCGGCGAACTGCTGACCGGTCCCACGGCCCTCGCGACCTCGACCGATCCGGTCTCGGCTGCGAAGATCGCCGTGGAATTTGCCAAGACCAACGACAAGCTTGAAATCGTTGGTGGCGGCATGGGCGACGTGGTCCTCGACGTAGATGGCGTCAAAGCGCTTGCTTCGCTTCCCTCGCTCGACGAGCTCCGCGCCAAGATCATCGGTCTGGTGCAGGCTCCGGCCACCAAGGTTGCGCAGATTGCCGCAGCCCCGGCGGGCCAGTTGGCGCGGGTTTTTGGCGCATATGCCGCCAAAGAAGCAGCGTGATTTCGAACTAACCTTGAAACTTACTGCCGGGATTTCCCGGTTCTGATGGAGAATGAACATGGCTGATCTCGCAAAGATCGTTGAAGACCTGTCGGCGCTGACCGTTCTGGAAGCTGCTGAACTTTCGAAGCTGCTCGAAGAAAAGTGGGGCGTTTCGGCCGCCGCTGCTGTTGCTGCCGCTCCGGCCGCTGCCGCTGCTGGCCCGGCTGCTGAAGAGCAGACCGAATTCGACGTCATCCTGACCGGTGACGGCGGCAACAAGATCAACGTGATTAAGGAAGTCCGTGCGATCACCGGCCTGGGCCTGGGCGAAGCCAAGGCGCTCGTCGAAGGCGCACCGAAGGCCGTCAAGGAAGGCGCCAGCAAGGCTGAAGCTGAAGAGCTGAAGGCGAAGCTGCTCGCCGCCGGCGCGACCGTCGAACTGAAGTAATTCGGTTCGGTGGGTTCCGGCCGGCCTGTCCGGCCGGGTTCCAGCGAAAAGAAAAAGGGCGGTGCCGCAAGGCACCGCCCTTTTTGCTGTGCGGTGAGGGGACCACCGCGGTTTGTCGGGCTTAGCTCTTGGAATAGCCCGGACGGAAGCTGGTGGAGGTGCGGACACGCGCGGGCTCGGGGCGGCGTACCTCCTGCTCCTGCATCGTCGGCGCAGGGCGCTGGGCGATTTCCCAGGCGCTGACCGGCTTGCGGGTCATATCCTTCTGAGCCGCAAGCGTTTCGTCGTAGGCTACACGTTCCTGGCGATCGAGGAAGCGTGCGCGCTTCAAACGCTTGCTGAGCGTGGCGAAGGGATTGTCCTCGGTCGGACCCGCCATTGCCATCGCTTCGTGACGCCCCATGCTGCCGCTGGGTGCAGCGGCAAAGGCGGGGACGCTAGCGGGCGTTTCGACCCGCTCTCGGGGCACATAGGCTGGTGTGACCCACTGTTGGGTCTCGCCTGCATCAGTTCGGGCGGCCATGGCGGGCGCTGCAACGACCGGTTCGGCCGCAATGGGTTCATAGTCGTCTTCGACATATTCGCGTTCGACGCGGCGGCGGCGGGCGAAAGCCAAGCCCATGCCGCCGACGATCAGCAGGGCAGCAGCACCGCCAGCGAGTTCCCAAGGGAAATCATTGCCGGCCGGAGCAGCCTTTTCTGCGGGCAGCGGCGCGGCCTCGGCAACTGGTTCGGGTGCCGTCGTCATGGGTGCGGCAATCGGCGCGAAATCTTCGGCCGGTGCGACATCGGCGACCGGTGTAGTCTCTACAGGTGCTGAGGCCACCGGTGCGGCCGTAGCTGCACGAGCCCGCGGCGTCGCGCGTTCGGCCCGGGGCGGAGCGGCGGCGCGTTCGGCGGCCTTCGGCGCTGGTGCGGTCTCCGCGGGGGCAATGTCCAGCGGAACCCGGATGACAGGCTTCGGCGCCGGCGGCTGTGCAGTCTGCGGCGCGGCGACCGGAGCAGTGGTGCTCGGTTCGGCGACGGTGGGCGGCGTCTGCGGGGTCGGTGCAGCCACGGGGGGCGTCATCGTGACCGTCGGCGCGGCCGGCGTTTCCTGCGCAAATGCGGCGGGGGTGGAGAGGGCCAGGAACGCGGCAATCGCGCTCGTGGCGGGGCGGGAGAGGGCGATATTTTTCATCATAGTGAAGGTCGAACGAACCGCCCGCAAAATTTGCTGCCTGATGATGCCGATTTCCACGATGAAACGTTTCTGCCGAACGGCGCAGCGAAGATTCCGATGCCATTCGTCGCTGTCGGGCACCGGTTTTGCGATCGGTCCTACGGCGGCAGGGAGGGCTTCCTCCATGGTTGGAGAGGTCCGACTTTCTGTGATCTTTGGGCGAATAGTGACAGGGATTTTGCGCTTTGGTGTCGGTGGGGTCACTAAAACGTCATTCCCGAGCAACCTTCGCGTGGTCAACGCCGCGCATGAAAACGACCGATCTCGTCCCGACCCGGCTGCCGTCGCATCTGCGCGAAACCCGGCGGATGCTTTTCATTGCCAAGCATGCGCGCTGGACCGGCGGACTGCACGCCGATGATGGCAATCACGCGATCTATCACCGCGAGATGCGCGAGACGCTGGAAGGGCTTGGCATCGCTTTGCTGGTCGCCGACAGCTATGCCGCGCTGTTCGACCGGCCGGCAGCCGATTTCGTCTTTCCGTTGCTCAACCGCGGTGGCTTCTTCAATTCCGAAATGCTGCTGCCGCTGCTTTGCAACCAGCATGGCCTGCCATATCTCGGCGCCTCCCCGATCGTGCGCGGCCTGTCCGACGATAAGCATCTGACCAAGCTGGAGGCGGCGGCGCGCGGCGTACCTACCGCGCCTTGGGCGTTATTTCGCCGCGGCGCTCCAGTCGATGTTTCGCGCTGCCCGCCGGCGCGGCGCTGGGTAATCAAGCCGAACAACAGCTCCGCATCCTGGGGTGTGCGTGACGCGCATGACCGGGGGCAACTTGCGCAGGCGGTCGCCGAAATCCACGCGCTCGACCATGATGCGCTCGTCGAACCCTTTATCGACGGCAGCGACATCGAGGTGCCGGTGATCACTTTGGACGGCGAGCCGGCGATGCTGCCGATGATGATTTTCGAACAGGCCGATCCAACCCAGCTTCGCACCTATCAGGAAAAGCGCGACCTGGTCGGCAACGTCGGATACAGCATCAAGCGGTTCGACGACCCGGCGATCGCTTTGCAGATTGTCGAATATACAAAGCGGATGGCCGATGTCTTTCGGCCGTTCGACTATGGCCGGTTCGAATTCCGCGTCGATCACACGACCGGCGATGTCCGGCTGCTCGAGGTCAATCTCAACTGCAATCTCTGGTCCGAAAAGCTGTTCTCGCGCTCCGCCGTCGCGGCGGGTTTCACTCACGCGTCGCTGATCGAAACGATCGTAGCCGAAAGCATGCTCCGCCAGATCGCGCCGGCAGCGGCACAGCGGAGTGCCGCGTGAGCGGTTCGATCCTGATCCTCGCGGGACGCCGCCCAGGAACGGTCGATGCGCTGGCCGCCGCGCATGGCGTCGCCGACAAATGCCTTGTCCCTGTCGCGGGGCGGCCCATGATTGCCCATGTTCTGGAAAGCGCCGCCGACAGCAGTGCCCGGCAGGTGTTCGTTTCGACGCATCACGCGATGTTGCTCGCCGAGTTGGACGATCCGGTCGTCGATCTTCTCGGCGACCGTCTGATCGTCGTTCCCGCCGCTGACAATCTGGCGGATTCGGTTCTCGCAGTCGCCGGGGTGGCGCGCTTCCCGCTGTTGATCACGACGGCCGACAATTGCCTGCTCACCCCTGCAACGATTGCAGAGATCGAATCCGAGGCGGAACGGCTGGGTGCCGATGCCGGGGTCGCGTTGGCGCGGCGTGAGGATGTGCTGGCGGTTCATCCCGAAGGCCAGCGGCGCTTTTATGAATTTTCGGACGTCGCGGTGTCGAACTGCAACGCCTATTGGCTTGGGCATCCGAATGCACAGCGTGCGGCAGAGGCGTTTCGCGGTGGCGGACAGTTCGTTAAGAAGCCCTTTCGGGTGATGCGGGCGTTCGGCCTTATCAACCTGCTTCGTTTCAGGTTCGGCCTTGGTCCGATCCATCACATCTTTCAGCGCATTTCGCGCCGTCTGGACGTCGAAATCGCCCCGCTGCTGGTGAGCAACGGGGCGACGGCGATCGATGTCGACAATGAAAGGTCGCTGCGGGTGACCGAGGCGCTGATGAAGCGCCCCGATATCGTCAATCCGCGACCCAGTTCCCGTGAAAGCCGGGAGGAACGCGGTGCGGCAGATGCACGACAGCTTGCGGTGACCCGCTAAAGTCATCGGCGTTGAGGATCACGAGCGCGGTCGTCTCGTCGTTCATGTTCACGACCAGCCCGATCAGCCAGCCGTCATCTTCAGCGCCGATTTCGCTCCGCGGGACGAAAACGAACTCGCCGGGATGACGGCCGGGGCCGAAATCGTGGATGGCTGTCGTGCCATTCTCCAGGTCATGCTTGAACAACCGAGTGTCTGCCAGCGCCCACTCGGCTGACACTCCGTCGGGAATTGCGATGGTGTATGTGTAGCGGTAGGGCTTTGTCGTCAACCGTTCGTCGTAGCGGGGGAATTCCTGCGCGTGGTCGTGGATGACGGCGCGTCGCGTGGTGCCGGCTGCCGGATCGATGGTCCAGCGCTCCATCCGCGACTTTTCGCTGTCGGGGCCGCGCTTCGAACTTGCGAACATCGTCTCGTGCGCGACGACGTCGACGATCACCTTGCCGTCGGCCGTTTCATAGGCGTTGGCCGGGTGGAAGACATAGCAAGGCTCGACCGGCACCCAGATGATGTCGTCGCCGCTGCCTTTCCTGGGGAGGAGGCCAACGCGGGCCTGATGCGCGTCATTCCACGCATAGGGGAAGCGATATCCGGACAGCAGCATCTTCATCGAGAAGGTGACGGGCAGGTCGAAGACGAGCACATAATTTTCGGTGATCGCGCAGTCGTGAATGGATGGGCCGTCGCTCACGGCAATTGCTTCCTCGCGGATCACCTGCGCGTGGCTGTCGAGAACGACGTGCCAGACCTTGTTCTGCTCGTCGCCGCGATAGGTGATCGCGTGCATCTCGTCGGTCACCGGGTCGTGATGCGGGTGCGCGGTGTAAGAGCCGGCGAGCGTGCCGTCGAACGGGTTGTGCGCAATCGTGTTCAGCTCATAGCCGAGTTCGACAGGTTTGCCGCCCGCTTCGACGATCGCAAAGGTGCGGCCGGCGAGGCCGACGACATTGGTGTTCGGGGCATCGTTGCCGTCGGCGCGCGGCCCTGGGGGGAGTTCTTCGCCGAGCACGGCGCAGGCTTCGCTGCCGCGGACCCAGCGGTTGCGATACCAGTCGGCCTTGCCGCCCTCGATGCGGATGCCGTGGACCATGCCGACGCCGGTGAACCAGTGATAGCTGGCTGGATCGGGCGCCGCGGCGGGGTTCGGCCCGTTGCGAAGATAACGGCCGGTCAGGCTGACGGGAATTTCGCCCTCGACGCGCAGTCCTTCCAGCGTGACCTCTTCGGTCATCGGTTTGTGGATGCCGGAGAGGAACGGGTGCGCGTCGGTGGGGCGGGGGAGGCGCTTGCGGTTGAAGTCGGCGACCTTGCCGATGCCTTTGACAACCGCGCCGCGGATCAGGGTTTCGACGTTGCTTGCCATGATATTGCTCCTTACGGAAGTTGGCGAAAGTGTCGCGTAGCGTAGGGCTTGTGCGGACGACTCGAAATGTTTACAGTGACAACATGATGGCAAACAAAGATAACAGTGTCAACATAAAAAGCGACGGCGCCAAGGTGGCCGGCGCCTATCATCATGGCGACCTGCGCGCGGCGGTGATCGCGGCGGGGCTCAAGCGGCTGGGCGAGGGCGACAGCGCCGAACTGGGCCTGCGCGCGCTCGCCCGCGATGTCGGGGTCAGCGCGACTGCGCTATACCGGCACTTCCCCGACAAGGAGGCGCTGCTCGACGCGCTTGCCGACGAGGGGCTGCGGCGGCTGGGCGCGCTTCAGGCGCAGGCCTGGCTGAAGGCAGGCGGTGGGATCGGGGGCTTTAAGGCGACGGGCATCGCCTATGTCCGCTTTGCCCATGACGAGCCGGCGCTGTTCCGCCTGAGCTTCACGCGCCAGATGCCCGAACGCTGCCCCGATGGCAGCAACGACGGCGGCGAGGTCGCCTATAATCTGCTCCGCGCCGGAGTGGGCGAGGCGCTTCCCGGCGTCGAAGACCCGGATACTGCGGCGCTGCACGCCTGGGCGCTGGTCCACGGTCTGGCGATGCTGATTCTCGATCGGCGCATCGAATGGGATGAGGCGAAGGTCACCGAAGTTGTCGGCCTGACCTTTGGCGGGGTTGGCTGACGACCGCGGCCGCGACCGCCCGCGCGGGTGGGTATTAAAATTAGCGGTTTATTTTTCCCTTTTCGGTTAACTGATCGCATGACCCAGTCGCTGACCCCCAGAGTCGAAGCGGTCTTTTGGTTCCTGCTGACCGTAACGGGATATTTCCTGCTTGCGAGCCTGTCGCTGCACGCCACGAAGGGCGCCGACAATATCGCCGCAGTATGGCCGCCCAGCGGCTATTTTCTGGCGCTGCTGATCCTGATGCCGGCGTCGGCGCGGATATCGGCTTTTGCGGGGATGGCGACGGCAAGCCTGGGCGCCAATCTTTATGGCGGCGCACCGCTCGCCTCCTGCCTGGCCTTCACATTTTCCAACGGCTGCGAGGCGGCGCTCGCGCTGTGGATATTGCGCCGCCGCGAACCGGACGAACTGTCGTTCATGGTGCCGCGGTCGGTCGTCAGCTTTTGCATAGCGGCGTTGACCGCCAGCATCGTCAGCGCCGCCATTGCGTGGGCGCTGACGGGCAGAGGCACGGACTTTTTCCTGTCGTGGCTGACGACGGTGCTGCTTGGCATGTTGATCGTGACCCCACCGGTTGTGATGCTGGCGCGGATGGTCGGCACAAGCGCAATGGCCAACGCAACGATGCGGATGAAGGCCGAAGCTGCCGCGATCCTGACCGTCACGGGGCTGGTGACCATCCTGTCCTTTTCGCAGGCGCAATTTCCCATCACCTTTCTGCCGTGCATCGCGGTCATCGCCGCAGCGTACCGGCTCGGTCCTTTTGGCGCGGCGGCGGGGATGCTGATCGTGACGATCATCGCGTCGCTGCTGACGGGGCAGGGCTATGGGCCGATCGCGGCGATCGAGGGCGTGCAGAAGACCCGCGTGCTGTTCCTGCAATTCTATCTGCTTACGCTGTTGTTCACGACGCTGCCCCTCGCGTCGCTGCTGATCGGGCGCCAGCGGCTGGCGAAGCGGGTCGAACAGAGCAATCGATGGCTTTTGCAGGCGGAGGCGGCGGCGCTTGTCGGGCATTGGCGCGTCGACCTAGTCACCTGGACGATCACCTGGTCGGACCAATCCTATCGCGTCCACGGGCTGGAGCCGGGGGCGCCGGTCGATGTCGATTATAGTGTGAGGCAATATGTGGCCGAGGACCGGCGCGCAGTCCGGAAAATCCTGGCCGACGCAGTCCGCACCGGCGAGCCCTTTGAGTTTCAAGGGCGGATATTGCGGACCGACGGCGAAATCCGGCATGTCAAATCGCACGGGTCGATCGAGATCGGCCGCGGCGGCAAGGCGGTCGGCATCTTTGGCACCGTCCAGGACGTGACCGAGACGGTTGAGAATGCTCGGATCCTCGAGGCTGCGCGCAGCGCGGCGGAGCGTGTGGCCAATACGGATATGCTGACCGGCCTGCCCAATCGCCGCCACACGCTGGCATTCCTCGAAAGGGCGCTTGCGGGCGCGCGCGAACATGGTGCGCCGCTTGCGGTGGCGATTTTCGACATCGACCATTTCAAGCGGATCAACGACACGCATGGCCATGCGACGGGCGATCAGGTGATCCGCCGCGTCGCGCTGCGCGCCCGGGCTGCACTCCGCGACGAGGATATGGTCGGCCGCATCGGCGGCGAGGAATTTGTCTGCATCCTCCAGCGATCGAGCGCACAGTCCGCCGAAATCGTGGCCGAACGCGTCCGTAAGGCGGTCGAGGCTGGCACCGCCGCCGAAGACGACCTGCCGGATGCAACGATCAGCGTGGGGCTGGCGGTCTATGATGGCGAGGCCGATGTCGAGGAACTGCTGCACCGCGCGGACAAGGCGCTTTATGTCGCGAAGCGCGAAGGGCGGAACCGGCTGCGCAGCGCGGCCTAGGGGCGGGAGCCTGGGGAGCATCGAATTCGAGGCTAATCCGTTTCTGCAGGGATCGTTTTGCGCGGCCGCCGAGGTTTCTGAAAGTCTATTGCGGAGTTCCCGAAAGACCGGCAGAAGCATGGCCGGAAGTCGCGAGAGGGATTTCAGGGGTAGGGGCACGCGGCAACGCGCCAATCTGAAGTTTCGGTGAAGTCACTTGCGCGACCCGGCCAATAACTGTGCCTGCGATCATTCGTCGTTGGCGGGTGTTTTTGCCAAATGACTGATTTCCGGTACATCCGGAATAATAAGGGGGAGTTCGATGTTTTCATATTTCGTGGAAACGGTTCCGCATTTTCTGGCCTATTTCGGCGCAGCCGCGCTTCTGGCGGTCGCTTTCCTGACTTTATATGTATTGATCACACCGCACCGCGAATTTGCGCTTATTCGTGAAGGTAACAGCGCCGCTGCGGTGCAGCTTACCGGAACTTTCCTGGGATTTGCGGTGCCGGTGGCGGTCGTCATCGGCCATTCGGTCAGTATCCCCGACATGTTGCTCTGGGGCGGGGTCGCGGCACTGGTCCAACTCGCGGTTTTCTTCGTCATCTCGCGCTTGCTGTTCAAGGCGATCTCCCAAAAGATCACCGAGGCCTGCGTCGCGTCGGGCATTTTTGTCGGTGGCATGGGGCTTGGCTTCGGCGTGCTTCAGGCCGCCTGCATGGTTCCTTAAAGGAGCGTGCGGCGATGAAAAAGCAATTGAGCATGACGACGGCCATGGCGGCCGCGTTGACGGGCCTGTCCGGCTGTTCGTCGACCAACGACTGGGACGACGGCTATGCCTATGCCGACCGCGATACCGCGGTTTGTGTCGACCAGAATGGCCAGCGTGTCGATGACGATCAGTGCGACGACCGCCGCTATCGCAGCTATGGCGGCAGCTTTGTCCGCTATTATTATATCGGGCGGGGATCGGCGATTCCCTTTTACGGCGATACGATCGACGACGCGCGGTACAAGGGCTCTTTTGCGCCCCAGGCTGGCGCGACCTATTATCCGAGCCCGGCCGACACGCGCATGACCCGGTCGCAGGCGGTTTCGCGGGGCGGATTGGGATCGAGTTCGCGATCGTTCGGAAGCGGAAGGTCCTGACCCACAGTGGATCGGCATGCGATTGCGCCGCGCCACGGATGGCCCGCCATTGTCGAATCCCAGGGCCTGCTCTGGCATAGCGAGGACGGCCAGTCCTATTGGGACGAGAGCGGTTATTACAGCTTTCCGCTGGAGGAGATCGAGCGGATCGAGGACGCGGCCGAAGAACTTTATCGGCTGTTCCTTGCGGCGGGCGAAAAGATTGCGGGCGACCCCGATCTGCTCAACCTGTTCGGTATCCCCGCCTATTGCCATCGCGCGATCCGGGACGCGTGGCGAAACGAACCTCCGGCGCTGAACTATGGCCGGTTCGACCTCGGCTATCATGGCAAGGGTGAGCCCAAGCTTTTCGAGTTCAACTGCGATACGCCGACTTCGATGCTGGAGGCCGCGGTCATCCAGTGGGAATGGAAGGAAGATCGTTTCCCCGAACTCGACCAGTTCAACAGCCTGCACGAAAAGCTGATCGACCGCTGGGCCGCGATCGGCGGCCGTCTGTCCGGCAAACGCGTCTGGTTCACGCACACGGCCGATATCGCGCATGAAGACACGATCACCACCACCTATATGCGCGACCTTGCCGCGCAGGCCGGGCTGGAAACGCATGCCGTGGTGATCGACGATATCGGTGTCGATGCGCAGGGGCGCGTGGTCGATCGCGAGGATCGGCTGATCAGCGCCATCTTCAAGCTTTATCCCTGGGAGTGGATCGTCAACGAGGCCTATGGCCCCGACATCGTTCGCCACCTGCCCGACACGGTATGGATCGAACCGATCTGGAAGATGATCTGGAGCAACAAGGCAATCCTGCAGATATTATGGACGATGTTTCCGGGGCACCCCAATCTGCTGGCGGCGTCGGTCCGGCGCGAGGATATCGGGCCGGACTTCGTCGCCAAGCCGTTTCTGGCGCGCGAAGGTTCGAACATCGAGGTCGTCGCGCGCGGAGCAACGCTGGCAAAGACCATGGGCGCATATAGCGATGGCGCGACGCTGTATCAGGAACTTTACCCGCTCCGCGATTTCGGCCGCGGTTATCCGGTGCTTGGCTGCTGGATCGTCGACGGCCAGGCCGCGGGCATGGGGATCAGGGAGGACGGGTTGATCACCGGTAATCGCGCGCGGTTCATCCCGCACGTCATCAGGGGGTAGGGACATGATCAAGCTTCACGCTGCGACCGATACGTTGAAGGAACTGGCCGTCATATATTCGGCGATGCTGTTGATCAGCGCAGCGTTATATGCGGGGTTGGAAGGGCGAACCTTTATAGACAGCCTGTATTGGGCGGGTACGACCGCGACGTCCACCGGCTATGGCGACGTCATTCCCCAGACGGTCGGCGGACGGGCGCTCGCCTTTGGATTGATGCACCTGTCGATCTTTGGGGTCGCTCCGTTGATCGTCGTCCGGTTGATCGACCGCATGAACCAGGATCGCGACGCATTCACCCATGAGGAGCAGGAGCAGATCCTTGTCGGGTTGAAGCGGATCGAAGACGCGCTGGCCCGCGCCGGAATTGCCGTGCAGGGCGCGGAAGGGGTCGATGCCGCATCGGGGCAAGGCGAACGATAGGGCAGTCGCTTTGTCCGTGACCATTTTCCTGTTAGGCTTTGGCCCTGGATCGCAGGGTAGCGGAGGAACGTCATGGGAGCGGATGAGGCAATGATGGCGCGGCGGATGCTGCTTGCGGGCATCGCCGGAATCGCGGCGCTCGGGCAGGCGCCCTGGGCCTTGGCGAAGCTGCCGAAAAGCGGGGTAAAGGGGCTGATCGCGGGCGCGTCCGACGGTGCGCTCGACAAGCTTGCGCAGCCTGGCGCCTTTTATCGCGATACTGCGGTGCGCATCCTGCTGCCTGGGGCGAGCGGCAAGTTGGCCTCTAAGCTGTTCGGCATGGGCGACAAGCTGGGGCTCACGACCAATTTGACCAAAAGCCTGAACGACGCCGGCGGCAAGGCGGCGGGCGAGGCGAAGCCCGTGTTTCGCGCCGCGATCGACAATCTGCGCTGGACCGATGCGCCCGCGCTTGTGACGAAGAATGACGGCGCGACGCGCTATCTGCAGACGAGTGCCGGCGATGTGCTGTTCACCAAAGTGTCGCCGCTGATTGGATCGGCGCTCGAGAATGTCGGCGCCTATCGCCAACTCGATCAGCTTTCGAATGGCAATCAGCTGTTCGCCTCCGCCGGGCTGACGCGCGACGGGCTGACACGATCGGTGACCGAGCAGGCGCTGAAGGGCATCTTCCATTATATGGCGGGCGAGGAGGCGGCGCTCCGCCGGAACCCGGCGGCGCTGCTCAAGGGTGTTTTCTAAGGCGAGGGCGAGCAGAGGCTTCCACCTCCTTATCGTCACCGCGGACTTGATCCACGGTCCCGATTGAGATCGAAGCGCGCCGGTATCTTCAAAAAGCGGGATCCCGGGTCAGGCCCGGGATGACGAAAGTGGGCGAGTTAACGTGCGCTCTTTATCTTCGTGCCGTCGGTCCCCATCGCTTTGCCGCGCTGCCGTTGACACTGTGCACCCCAAATCCTATATCGCCGTCACACCCCATCGTCCGAGATAGAGCCTGACTTTGCGCGGCAGGCTGTACGGATAGGTCGGCGGGGATTTCGAGATGCGTCAATAAGCTGCGGTAAACCGGCAACGGTTGCTTGCGGCCTTTTTGCGTCTCTATCGCGTTCGCGACTTAATTTATCAAGGCGAGACAATCACTTATGGCGACCAAGGCGAAGTCGGTGGGCAAGGCCCTCGAAGCAACCGCAAGCAAGCGGATCCGTAAGCTGTTCGGCAATATCCACGAAGCGGTGGAGATGCCCAACCTGATCGAGGTGCAGCGCGAATCCTACGAACAATTCCTGCGGTCCGACCCCTCGGTCGGCTATGTTTCGGGCCTCGAAAAGACGCTGCGCAGCGTTTTTCCGATCCGCGATTTCGCCGGCACCGCCGAACTCGACTTCGTTCACTACGAACTTGAAGCGCCCAAATATGACGTCGAGGAATGCCGTCAGCGCGGCATCACCTATGCGGCGCCGATGAAGGTCACGCTGCGCCTGATCGTCTTTGAAGTCGACAGCGAAACCGACACCCGTTCGGTCCTCGATATCAAGGAGCAGGACGTTTACATGGGCGACATGCCGCTCATGACCGATAACGGCACCTTCTTCGTCAATGGTACCGAGCGCGTTATCGTGTCGCAGATGCACCGTTCGCCGGGTGTGCTCTTCGACCATGACCGCGGCAAGACCCACTCGTCGGGCAAGTTCCTGTTCGCCGCCCGCGTCATTCCGTACCGCGGTTCGTGGCTCGACTTCGAATTCGACGCCAAGGACATCGTCAACGTCCGTATCGACCGCAAGCGCAAGCTGCCGGTCACCAGCCTGCTGTACGCGCTGGGCATGTCGGGTGAGGAAATCCTCAACACCTTCTACGACCGCCTTGTCTTTGAGCGCGCGGAAAACGGCTGGAAAGTACCGTTCGTCGTTGAAAACTGGCGCGGCGCGAAGCCCGCGTTCGATGTCGTCGACGCCAAGACGGGCGAAGTCGTCTTCGCCGCCGGCCACAAGATCAGCCCGCGCCTTGCCAACAAGGCGGCGAAGGACGGTCTCGACACGCTGCTGATCCCGACCGAGGAAATCTTCGGCCGTTACTCGGCCTATGACCTGATCAACGAAGCGACCGGCGAGATCTACATCGAGGCCGGCGACGAAGTGAGCGCCGACAATCTGGAAAAGATCGACGGTGCCGGTCTCGACAAGCTCGTCCTGCTCGACATCGACCACAACAACACGGGCCCCTGGATCCGCAACACGCTGAAGGCCGACAAGGCCGAAGACCGCGACCAGGCGCTTTCGGATATCTATCGCGTCATGCGCCCCGGCGAACCGCCGACGCGTGAAACCGCGGAAGCACTGTTCGGCGGCCTGTTCTTCGATCCCGAGCGTTACGACCTGTCGGCCGTCGGCCGCGTCAAGCTCAACATGCGCCTTGGCCTCGATGCCGAGGACACGGTCACCACGCTGCGCAGCGAGGACATCCTCGCCGTCGTCAAGGAACTGGTGAACCTGAAGGACGGCAAGGGCGAAATCGACGATATCGACAACCTCGGTAACCGTCGTGTCCGTTCGGTCGGCGAACTGCTGGAAAACCAGTATCGCGTCGGCCTGCTCCGCATGGAGCGCGCCGTGAAGGAGCGCATGAGCTCGGTCGACGTGTCGACCGTGATGCCGAACGACCTGATCAACGCGAAGCCGGCCGTCGCCGCGGTTCGCGAATTCTTCGGCTCGTCGCAGCTCTCGCAGTTCATGGACCAGACCAACCCGCTGTCGGAAGTGACGCATAAGCGCCGCGTTTCGGCGCTCGGGCCGGGCGGTCTGACGCGCGAACGCGCGGGCTTCGAAGTCCGCGACGTTCACCCGACGCACTATGGCCGTATCTGCCCGATCGAAACGCCGGAAGGCCCGAACATCGGTCTGATCAACAGCCTCGCGACCTTCGCGCGCGTCAATAAGTACGGCTTCATCGAGACGCCGTACCGCCGCATCATCGACGGCAAGGTGACCAATGAGGTCGTCTATCTGTCGGCGATGGAAGAGCAGAAGCACACGGTTGCGCAGGCGAACGCCGATCTGAACGACGATGGCAGCTTTATCGACGAGCTGATCTCGGCACGCGAAGCGGGCGAATTCCTGATGGCCCCGCGCGATCAGATCACGCTGATGGACGTGTCGCCGAAGCAGCTCGTTTCGGTCGCGGCATCGCTGATTCCCTTCCTGGAAAACGATGACGCCAACCGCGCGCTCATGGGTTCGAACATGCAGCGTCAGGCTGTGCCGCTGATCCGGGCCGAGGCTCCGGTCGTCGGCACCGGCATGGAAGAAACCGTTGCGCGCGATTCGGGCGCAGCCATCGCGGCGCGCCGCGGCGGCGTGATCGACCAGGTCGATGCGACGCGTATCGTTATCCGTGCGACCGATATGGTCGAACCCGGCAAGTCGGGCGTCGATATCTATCGCCTCCAGAAGTTCCAGCGTTCGAACCAGAACACCTGCATCAACCAGCGTCCGCTGGTGAAGGTGGGCGAGATCGTCCGCGCTGGCGACATCATCGCCGACGGTCCGTCGACCGAACTCGGCGAACTGGCTCTCGGCAAGAATGTGCTCGTCGCGTTCATGCCGTGGAACGGCTATAACTATGAGGATAGTATCCTCATCAGCGAACGCATCGTGAAGGACGACGTCTTCACCTCGATCCACATCGAGGAATTCGAAGTCACCGCACGCGACACGCGCCTTGGGCCCGAAGACATCACGCGCGACATCCCGAACGTCGGCGAGGAAGCGCTTCGCAACCTCGACGAAGCGGGCATTGTCTATATCGGTGCCGAAGTCGGCCCGGGCGACATTCTGGCCGGCAAGATCACCCCCAAGGGTGAATCGCCGATGACGCCGGAAGAAAAGCTGCTGCGCGCGATCTTCGGTGAAAAGGCCAGCGACGTGCGCGACACCTCGCTCCGCCTGCCGCCGGGTGTGTCGGGCACGGTCGTCGAAGTCCGCGTCTTTAACCGTCACGGTATCGACAAGGACGAACGCGCGATCGCGATCGAACGCGAAGAGATCGAACGTCTGAAGCAGGACGCCGACGACGAACGCGCGATCCTTAATCGTGCGACCTTCTCCAGCCTCAAGGAACTGCTCATCGGTCAGGCGACCAGCGCAGTGCCGAAGGGCCTGAAGAAGGGCGACGTCGTCACCGAAGAGATGCTCGTCGAACTCGACCGCGCCGACTGGTGGAAGCTGGCCGTTGTCGAAGACAATGCCCAGGCCGCCCTGGAAGCGATCAAGGCGCAGTATGACGAAGCGATCAAGCGGATCAGCGCGAAATATGAAGATCGCGTCGAAAAGCTGCAGCGCGGCGACGAACTGGCACCGGGCGTGCTCAAGATGGTCAAGGTCTTCGTTGCCGTGAAGCGCAAGCTTCAGTCGGGCGACAAGATGGCCGGCCGTCACGGCAACAAGGGCATCATCAGCCGTATCCTGCCGATCGAGGACATGCCGTTCCTCGAAGACGGGACGCATGTCGATTTCGTGCTGAACCCGCTGGGCGTGCCGTCGCGCATGAACGTCGGGCAGATTCTCGAAACGCACCTCGGTTGGGCATCGCGCGGTTTCGGCCGTCAGATCACCGCGGCGCTCGAGGATTGGCGCGTGGCGAATCCCGACCCCGAAGCGGGAGCCCCGCCCGAGGCGGTTCGCGAAGCGCTGCTTCAGGCCTATGGCGATGAATATGCCGACGAAATCAAGGCGCGCAGCGCGGATGAAGTCGTCGAACTCGCCGGAAATCTGTCGGTGGGCGTGCCTTTCGCGACCCCGGTGTTCGACGGCGCGCGCGAAGGCGACGTGTCGGCGATGCTGGAACGCGCCGGTCTCGACCGCTCGGGTCAGGTCGATCTTTACGACGGCCGCACCGGCGACCGTTTCGACCGCAAGGTGACGGTGGGATATATGTATATCCTGAAGCTGCATCACTTGGTCGACGACAAGATCCACGCGCGTTCGATCGGGCCGTACTCGCTTGTTACCCAGCAGCCGCTGGGCGGTAAGGCGCAGTTCGGTGGCCAGCGCTTCGGTGAAATGGAGGTCTGGGCACTCCAGGCCTACGGCGCTGCGTACACGCTGCAGGAAATGCTGACGGTGAAGTCCGATGACGTGATCGGCCGCACCAAGGTTTACGAAGCGATCGTCAAGGGCGACGACACCTTCGAGGCCGGCATTCCCGAAAGCTTTAACGTGCTCGTCAAGGAAATGCGCTCGCTGGGCCTCAACGTCGAACTTTCTTCCTATGCGGAAGAAGACCCCGACGAAGGTCCGGAAGCCCTTCCGGAAGCCGCCGAATAATGATTTTCCTCACCCCCTTCGCCCGCGGCGAGGGGGGAAGAGTGGAGCTTAGAATATGAACCAGCTTACCAACTTCATGAATCCGGTCGCGAAGCCCGAAACCTTCGACATGATCAAGATCGGCATCGCGAGCCCGGAACGTATCCGCTCGTGGTCGTTCGGCGAGATCAAGAAGCCGGAAACCATCAACTACCGCACGTTCAAGCCCGAGCGTGACGGCCTGTTCTGCGCGCGCATCTTTGGCCCGATCAAGGATTATGAATGCCTTTGCGGCAAATATAAGCGCATGAAATACAAGGGCATTGTCTGCGAAAAATGCGGTGTCGAAGTCACGGTGACCAAGGTCCGCCGCGAGCGCATGGGCCACATCGAGCTGGCCGCGCCCGTCGCGCACATCTGGTTCCTGAAGTCGCTGCCGTCGCGCATCGGCCTGCTGCTCGACATGCAGCTCAAGCAGCTTGAGCGCGTCCTCTATTTCGAAGCCTATATCGTTCTTGAGCCCGGCCTGACCCCGCTCGAGAAGTTCCAGCTTCTGACCGAAGACGAACTGCTCGATGCGCAGGACGAATATGGCGAAGACGCTTTCTCGGCCGGCATCGGCGCCGAGGCGATCCGCGTGCTCCTCGAAAATCTCGATCTGGAGCAGGAACGCATCGATCTGATGGAAGATCTGGCGACGACCAAGTCGGAGCTGAAGCCCAAGAAGATCATCAAGCGCCTTAAGGTTGTGGAATCGTTCATCGAATCGGGCAACCGTCCCGAATGGATGATCCTTGAAGTCGTGCCGGTCATTCCGCCCGAACTGCGCCCGCTGGTGCCGCTCGACGGTGGCCGCTTTGCGACGTCGGATTTGAACGATCTGTATCGCCGCGTGATCAACCGTAACAATCGTCTCAAGAGGCTGATGGAACTGCGCGCGCCGGACATCATCGTCCGCAACGAAAAGCGCATGCTTCAGGAAGCCGTCGACGCATTGTTCGACAACGGCCGTCGCGGCCGTACGATCACGGGCGCCAACAAGCGTCCCCTGAAGTCGCTCTCCGACATGCTGAAGGGCAAGCAGGGCCGCTTCCGTCAGAACCTGCTCGGCAAGCGCGTCGACTATTCGGGCCGTTCGGTCATCGTGACCGGTCCGGAACTCAAGCTGCATCAGTGCGGCCTGCCGAAGAAGATGGCGCTCGAACTGTTCAAGCCGTTCATCTACGCGCGCCTCGACGCCAAGGGTCTGTCGATGACCCTGAAGCAGGCGAAGAAGTGGGTCGAAAAGGAACGCAAGGAAGTCTGGGACATCCTCGACGAAGTCATTCGCGAGCACCCGGTCCTGCTGAACCGCGCTCCGACGCTTCACCGTCTTGGCATCCAGGCGTTCGAACCCGTGCTGATCGAAGGCAAGGCAATCCAGCTTCACCCGCTGGTCTGCGCCGCGTTCAACGCCGACTTCGACGGTGACCAGATGGCCGTTCACGTTCCCCTGAGCCTCGAAGCCCAGCTGGAAGCGCGCGTGCTGATGATGTCGACCAACAACATCCTCAGCCCCGCGAACGGCAAGCCGATCATCGTTCCGTCGCAGGACATGGTTCTCGGTCTCTATTATCTCTCGATGGAGCGCGAAGGCGAGCCGGGCGAGGGCATGTTGCTCGCCGACATGGCCGAAGTGCATCAGGCGCTGTTCACCGGCGCGGTCACGCTGCACACCAAGGTGGTGAGCCGCGTCCCGCAGACCGACGAGCAGGGCAATGAGTATCTCAAGCGTTTTGAGACCACTCCGGGCCGCATGCTGATCGGCGAATGCCTGCCGAAGTCGCACACCGTGCCCTTCGACGTCGTCAACCGCCTTCTCACCAAGAAGGAAATCGGCGACGTGATCGATCAGGTCTATCGTCACACCGGCCAGAAAGAGACCGTGCTGTTCGCCGACGCCATCATGGCGCTGGGCTTCCGCAACGCGTTCAAGGCCGGCATTTCCTTCGGCAAGGATGACATGATCATCCCCGAGTCAAAGGAAGGCATGGTCAACGAAACTCGCGCCCTGGTTAAGGATTTCGAGCAGCAGTATCAGGACGGCCTGATCACGCAGCAGGAAAAGTACAACAAGGCGATCGACGCCTGGTCGCAGTGCGGCGACAAGGTCGCGAACGCGATGATGGACGAAATCCGTGCCGAGCCGAAGGATCCGAAAACAGGCCGTCTGGCCCCGATCAACTCCATCTATATGATGGCGCACTCGGGTGCTCGTGGTTCGCAGGCGCAGATGAAGCAGCTTGCCGGCATGCGCGGCCTGATGGCCAAGCCGTCGGGCGAGATCATCGAAACGCCGATCATCTCGAACTTCAAGGAAGGCCTGACCGTTCTCGAGTATTTCAACTCGACGCACGGTGCGCGTAAGGGTCTGGCCGATACGGCGCTCAAGACGGCAAACTCGGGTTACCTGACCCGCCGTCTGGTCGACGTGTCGCAGGACTGCGTCGTGATCGAGGAAGATTGCGGCACCGAACGCGGTATGGAAATGCGCGCGATCGTGCAGGGCGGTTCGACGATCGCTTCGCTCGGCGAGCGTATCCTTGGCCGTACGACGCTCGAAGATGTGGCCGACAAGGACGGTAACATCATCGCGCCCGTCGGCACGCTGCTTGACGAAGCGACGACGCAGCGGATCGAGGATGCCGAGGTTCAGTCGGTCAAGATCCGTTCGCCGCTGGTCTGCGAAGCGACGCTGGGCGTTTGCGGCAAATGCTATGGCCGTGACCTTGCGCGCGGTACGCCGGTCAACATCGGTGAAGCTGTCGGCGTTATCGCCGCACAGTCGATCGGTGAGCCCGGCACGCAGCTGACGATGCGTACGTTCCACATCGGTGGCGCGGCGCAGGTCAACGAACAGTCGAACGCCGAAGCGATTTCGGACGGTACGATCGAATATCGCGACATGGCGACGATCGTCGACCAGCGTGGCCGCCGTCTGGCGCTGTCGCGTTCGGGCGAAATCGCGATCATCGACAGCGAAGGCCGCGAACGCGCGACGCACAAGCTGCCCTATGGTGCGCAGATCATGCACAAGGACGGCGAGAAGGTGAAGAAGGGCGACCGGATTGCCGAATGGGATCCGTTCACCATGCCGCTGATCACCGAAAAGCAGGGCGTCGTGAAGTATCAGGATTTGGAAGACACCAAGACCCTGATCGAACAGGTCGACGAAGCGACGGGTATCGCCCAGCGCGTCGTGATCGAATATCGCTCGGCAGGCCGCGCCAAGAAGGAAGACCTTCAGCCGCGCCTGACCTTGCTCGACGATCAGTCGGGTGAAGCGGCACGCTATCTGCTCGCGGTCGGCACGATGCTGTCGGTCGAGGACGGTCAGGAAGTGCAGGCGGGCGACGTTCTCGCACGTGTCAGCCGCGAAGCGTCGAAGACGCGCGACATCACCGGCGGTCTGCCGCGTGTTGCAGAGCTGTTCGAAGCGCGTATCCCGAAGGACAATGCGGTGATCGCCAAGATCAGCGGCCGCATCGAATTCGTGAAGGACTATAAGGCGAAGCGCAAGATCGCGATCGTTCCGGAAGAAGGCGATCCGATCGAGTATCTCATTCCCAAGTCGAAGGTCCTCGAAGTGCAGGAAGGCGACCAGGTCAAGCGCGGTGACGCGCTGATTTCGGGCTCGCCGAACCCGCACGACATCCTCGACGTCATGGGCGTGGAAGCGCTGGCCGAATATCTGGTCGCGGAAATCCAGGAAGTCTATCGACTGCAGGGCGTGAAGATCAACGACAAGCACATCGAGGTGATCGTTCGCCAGATGCTGCAGAAGGTCGAGATCACGGCTGGCGGCGACACCACGTTGCTGCCGGGCGAGCAACTCGATTATCTGGAGATGATGGAGTATAACGCCAAGCTGCCGAAGAACGGCGTCCCCGCGGAAGGCCGTCCGGTCCTCCTCGGCATCACCAAGGCGTCGCTGCAGACCCGCAGCTTCGTTTCGGCGGCATCGTTCCAGGAGACGACCCGCGTCCTTACCGAGGCTTCGGTGCAGGGCAAGATCGACTCGCTGCAGGGCCTCAAGGAAAATGTCATCGTCGGCCGCCTTATCCCGGCGGGTACCGGCGCTGCCATGAACCGTGTCCGCGTCACCGCGTCGAGCAAGGATGCCGCCCTGCGCGCCTCCATGCGCGCCGCGAACCAGGAGCATCTGATCGCTCCGAAGACCGCTGCCGAAGAGCATGCCGCCGAACTGGCGCAGGGCCCCGAAGCGGCGATCGGCGACGATCCGCTGGGCGCCGTCGAAGGCGAAACCCACGGCAGCGATGCCGATGCCGGCGATTACCTGATCAAGGACGAAGAGGCGTAAGCCCTTCTTCCGAATTCGGGTAAAGCCTGAACAGATAAGCCCCGCCGGAGCGATCCGGCGGGGCTTTTTCTTTGGCGACAAGCTGATAGCCTGTTTGCTTCAACGGGAGGGAGACGGGCGATGCGAGTCTATTTGTTCGGCGCGGCGCTGCTGGCCGGCGTGCTGCCGGCCGGGGCGCAGGACAACAGCAATATCCAAGGCGAGGTGGTCGTGACGGGGCAGCGCGCCTCGGCCGACTATCTGTCCGACGAGCAGACCGTGGTCGGGTTGCGCCGCCCCGCCGATAGCGCGATCCAGCCGGTGAAATTCACCTCGGATTCGCGCGACGAAGCGGTCCGCAAGCGCGAGATTCACGCGATGATCGAAGCTGCAATCCGCCGCGCCGATGCTGCGGGGGTCGAACTGGTCACCGGTGAGTTCGAGCTGACAAAGGTGACCGCCGCCAATTATCGGGACCTCGTTTTTTCGGGCGGCGGCCGCCCCGACACCAGCGAGATATCGGTGTTCGTGAAGGCGAAGCTTGCGGGGTCGGTCGGTAGCGCGCAGTCGCGGATCGACAATTTCATCAAGGCGGTGCCTGCCGAGGGACGGGCGTTGATGGAACGGCGCGGCGGCATCACGCTGACAATCATCAACCCCGACCAATATCGTCCCGAAATCATCAAGCTGGTAGCTGCGGAAGCGCTCAAGACCGCGGGGGCGTTTGGAGCCGACTATGGTGTCGAGGTCGCGGGGCTGAACGAACAGCTTATCTGGGCTCAGGCGAGCGCGACCGAGGTATTCCTCTATATCCCCTATCGTTTCTCGGTGCGGCCCAAATAGAAAAGGGCCCACCGGTCCGGCCGGTGAGCCCTTGGTCCTGGGAATGTGCGGGCCGGTGCGACTGCGCTTCGAAAGCGGCCGGCCCTTAGCTGTCCTTAAGGCGCGAGGATCGCGACGGCCAAGTACAGCAGCAGAGGCAGGCCGAAGCCCAGAAGCGTCAGGGCGACAAAGCCGACGCGCGTCCACAAGACGTCGATGCCGAACTGGTCCGACATTCCGGCGCACACGCCGAAGATCATCCCGTCGCGACGATTCTTGCGAAAACCCTGTTTCATTTCTTTCCTTTCCATCCCGGCGATCAGGCCGGCGTTATTGGTTGGCCGTGGGGGCTGGTCAGGCGACCAGCCCACCGAAATGTGCAGCATTCGGGCCAACAGCGGCGAGGAACATCATCGAGCAGTAAAGCGATGCAACGGCGGCAACTGCGTAGCTCTTGAACGAGTCGATATTGAAATGGGCCATGATTTTATCCTTCCTTGAACCTTCCATCCGGGCCATCCGGTGGATGCCGACACTATTGCAGGGACCGTGCCAATTTCATTCATCGGCAGTTAACCGCGGTTTTTTGGATTGCGACAGATTGTTTCGTCGCGAAAAATGCGCTAAGATGGGGAAAATCACCGATAGTCGGAAAATATTCAATGGAACCCATGTTGGTGTTGGGCTGGAATCGCGCGAGGGGCTGGGGTAGGCGGACAGGCAGATGACGCTGACCCGCCTTTCGCTGACCGATTTTCGCAATCATGCCGGCGCGGACATCGCGGCGGCTGCGGGGCTCGTCGCGCTGCACGGCGACAATGGCGCGGGCAAAACCAATATATTGGAGGCGATCTCGCTGCTCGCGCCCGGGCGTGGGCTGCGCCGTGCGGCCTTGTCGGATATGGTGCGCGACGGAGCGAGCGGCGGCTTTGCGGTTTTCGCCGAAGTTCAGGCCGGTGCCGACCTGGCGCCGGTGGCGCTGGGAACGGGGATCGAGGCCGCGCAGCCCGGCCGACGGATCGTGCGCATCAACGGCGCGACCGCAGCAGCGACCGCGCTCGGCGACTGGCTGGCGGTACTGTGGCTGACCCCCGCGATGGACCGACTATTTGTCGAGACTGCGGGCAACCGGCGGCGCTTCCTCGATCGCCTTGTGCTCGCGCTCGACCCGCGGCACGCGCAGCACAGCAATCGTTATGATGCGGCGCTGCGCGCACGCGGGAAACTGCTCGCCGACCTTGGTAGCGCCGATCAGCAATGGCTGACGAGCCTGGAGGCCCAGCTTGCCGAGCATGGCGCGGCGATGGATAGGGCTCGTCAGCATATGTTGGCCGGGCTGGCGGCGGAACTGGCGGAGCAGCCCGATGCGCCGTTCGCTCGGCCATTGTTGACGCTGGTCGACAGCGACGGGGCGGTGCGCGAGGGCCCGCACGACGTCGAGGCGCTGAAGGCGCTGTTCGCATCGCGGCGACGGATCGACGCCGCGGCGGGACGCGCGACCGCGGGGCCGCACCGCGACGATCTGTCGGCTGTCCATGCGGTGACGGGCCGCGCGGCGGCGCGATGTTCGACCGGTGAGCAGAAAGCCATGCTGCTCTCGCTCGTCCTCGCGCACAGCGACTGCGTCGCGCGGTTGCGCGGACAGCGTCCGGTGCTGCTTCTCGACGAAGTGGCGGCGCACCTGGACCCGCTGCGGCGCGGGGCGCTTTATGAGCGGCTGGCGGGGCAGGGCGGGCAGGCCTGGCTGACGGGAACCGAGGCGGCGCTGTTCGACGACATGCCGGGGCCGGTCACGCGGTTCCGGATTGCGGGCGGGCGCATCGCTGCGGGCTGATACCCGGGCCGTTCAGGCTTCGGTCGCGGCGGGCGGCCGTGACGCCGCGAGCGAGCTGCCGACCGACGACACGATGATGCAGCAGATGGCGAGCCATTGAAGCGGCGTCAAAAGCTCGTCGAGGATGACATAACCGACGAGCGCTCCGACTGCGGGTGAGGCGCCAAGCAGCATGCCGAACACATGCGCGGGCAGCCGGCGCATCGCTTCCATCTCCAACGAATAGGGGATGGAGCTCGACAAGAGGGCGATACCCGCACCGATCAGCAGGAAGCCCGGAGAGAATAGCGCGGCGCCCGTCGTGGCAAGCCCGATCGGCAAGCTCAGCATCGCCGCGACGAGCATGCCCCACGGCGCGGCGTTGCTGCCCAGCGTGCCGGAAACGCGCTTTCCGAAGATGATGTAAAAGGCCCAGCAGGCAGCGGCGCCAAAGGCGAAGGCGATCCCGACGGGATCCAGCCCGTCATTGTGGCGAAACGGCAGGAGCAGGACGAGCCCCAGAACGGCCAGCGCGAGCCACAGAAAGTCCTGCGGACGGCGCGACGCGAGAAGCACGACCGCGAGCGGCCCCATCACCTCGATCCCGGTGGCGATCCCGATCGGAATCCGGGCCAGCGCCTGATAATAGGACAGGTTCATGATGCCCAGCATCGACCCATAGACGATCAGTGCGGGGATGGCGTCGCGCGCGATCGGTTTGCGCCAGGGGCGATACAGCAGGAGGAGCATCGCCGCCGCGAGGCTGATGCGAAGCGATGTCACGCCATAGGCGCCGATCAGGGGGAATAGTTGCTTGGCGAAGCCGGCCCCGACATTCATCGAAATCTGGGACAGGAGGGCCGCAGCAACGCCGGTCACGGCGGCTTGTTGGGTCGAGGTCGATCGCATATCCATCATGGCGACGATGAATAATCTCGTTTAGGCGGGGCGTGCGCGCAATATCGGGCGCCCAATTGCAACAATGGCTCGGAGAGATAGCGGTGGCCGGATCATCCACTCGTGCGGGTCGGGGAATCGATGATTTCGATCGTGCGATTCTTCGCATCATCCAGCACGACAACAAGACACCGCAGCGCCGGATCGCCGAGGCCGTGAATCTGTCCGCTGCCGCGGTGCAGCGCCGGATCGCGGCGATGGAAGCGGCGGGCGTGATTGAGCGCAATGTGGCGGTGGTTTCGCCCGATGCGCTTTCGCTGGCAATCACCGCGATCGTCGAAGTGCATTTGCGCGACGAGCGCGCCGCGACCGTCGACAAGGCCAAAGCGCTATTCGCGGGCGAGCCGGGCGTGCAGCAGGTCTATTATGCCACCGGCGGCGTGAGCTTCGTTCTGGTCATCATCTGCCGCGACATGCGCGAATATGAAGCGCTGACCCGCCGGATATTCTCCGAAAGCGACCTGGTCGGCAATTTCCGGACGCTGGTCGCGCTCGACCGGGTAAAGGCGGGGAGTACGCTCGCGATACCGTTTACGTGAACTGAGGTTCGCCAGTATCAAATACCGCACCGACGCACACCAACGCGGCGAAACCTAACTGGAGCTTGGCGCAAGAGAAAAGGGGCGAGCCTTCGCCCGCCCCCAATCTTGTTCGGTTCGACTTCGATCAGAAGGCGAGCTTGGCCGAAACGGTGTAAGCCCTGCCGATCACGTCATAAGTGGTCGGCATGGTGTTCCCGTTGTTGAACGCGGTGCCTGCGACGCCGGCACCGACCAGCGGCGGCTTTTTGTCGAACAGGTTTTCAACGAGGAAGCCCAGTTCGAAATCGTCGTTGACGTCGAAACGCACCGACAGATCGAAATAGTCATAGGCATCGATCTGGCGGAAGGCGGGCAGGATGCCATTCTGGCAAATACCCGCCGCGTTGCGGGTGGTGCAGAACGGGTTCGGCCCGCCCGGTGCCGGGGTGTTGAGCGGAGTACCTGCAGGACGTACCCGCTCAAGCTGGACCGAACTGACATGGTTCCACATCAGCGACACATCGATCGGGCCGTCGCTATAGCCGATGCGGCTGTTCCATTTCCACTCGGGACGTGGGTTGGTGCAACTCGTGCTGTAATAGCCCGCGCATTCACGATTCACCGATTTCGGCGTCGCCTGAATCCGATAATAATCGAGCCAAGTGGCGTTGAACCCAAACCGCAACTTGCCATTGCCCGACCCGAACACCTCGTCGAGCGGCAGGGTATAGTTCATGCCCAGGTCGACCCCTGCGGTTGCCAGTTTACCGAAGTTGGAGCTCGCCAGGATCACGCCAAGAGTTTCGCCCGCTCCGTTGAGGCTGCCAGTTAGCGGGTTGCGCGAGATACGTGCACAGAATTCGTTAGGAGTCTGTGCCGGGTTAAGCGCCGTCGAGTAGCAACCGTTCAGAACGTCGTTCTGCGACGGTGCGCTTATCAGATCGTCGATCTTGATATTGAAATAATCAAGCGTGACCGAGAAGCGCGGCACAAATGTCGGCTGGAACACCAGGCCGAGCGTATAGGTTTTGGCGCGTTCGACGTCGAGGTTGGCGTTGCCTGAGGTAGTGGTGTTGATCTGGCCCGAAGACGGCTGAGAAATGCCGCCATAGGTCCCCGCCGGAGCGCCGGTCGCTTCGCAGAGATTCCGTGGAGCAGTCGGTGCCGCGCCCGCGCACGGATCGGTGGTGAGATTGCTCAGTTCCTGTACCGGCGACAAGAACAATTCCTTGGTGTTGGGCGAGCGCACCGCGACCTGATACATGCCGCGGAACTTGATGCCGTCGATCGGCTCGATCGTACCGCCGGCCTTCCAGGTGGTGCTGGTGCCGGTGGTCGAATAATCCGAATGGCGGAGACCCGCTTCGATCGTCGCCTTGTGAATGAAGCTGTCTTCGATCAGCGGAATGATGATTTCACCGAAGATTTCCTTCACATCATATTGGCCGATGTCGGGCGGCGTTCGTGCGCCGGTGCCGAGCACTTCGCCCTGGATACGCGATGGCGCGTCGGGGTTCACGGTGGCCTTGAGCTTGCGATATTCGGCGCCGATCGAAAAGGCGATTGGCGACGATGCGAGCGGGCTGGTCAACCCGAACAAGTCGCCCGAAATGCTGGCGGTGACGACGCCCTGCTGAAGCAAACGGCTGATCTGCGAGTCGAGATCGATAAAGGCGATCTGGTCGGCGGTGATCGAACCTTCTGGACCGAACAGATTCAGCGGAACGCATCCGTTCGCCGTGTTCGAGCAAATGAGGCCCCCAGGAGCGGCGCCGTTGCTGTCATAGGCCAGCAATGCCTGCTGGACCTTGCTCGACGAACCCCAGTTGATACGCTGCTGGTTCTGGGTGGTTTCGCCATATTGTGCCGAAACATCGAACTTGATGCTGTCGGTGATGTTGCCGCGAAGCCCGGTCTGCACCTGGAACATATTCGATTCGATCGGATTGGCGCGTGGGCCGTATCGGCAAGACGACGCGACGGAATTACAGGGACGGTCCGTGCCGTGCCGGTCGTCACAGCAGCGGCGGTGTCGCAGTCCGCAACCGGGATGCCGTTGGCAGCACACATCTGAGTGCGTGCGCCGGCGGGCAGATAGGGGTTGTTGAGCGGCAGGTCAAAGGTGTTGCCGAACGTGCCCGAAGCGGCAAGCGCCAGCGTCGCCTTGCTCCGCGAGAACATGGCGGATGAATAGATTTCAATCGTGTCGGCGATTTCATACCGACCCGCAGCATAAACGTTGAACCGTTCCAGCGGCGTCATGAAATAGGTGCCGAGGTTGGTGTTGAACAGGTCGTTCTGGGTCGCAGCGCGGAACGAGCCCGTCGTAGGGTTGATCACCGCACCAAGGCCCGCCGTAGGCAGGCCGTCAGGGTTGGTAGGCGATCGAAGCTTCGACTGGAAGATCGCGGGGACAGCGCCGGTCGAACCATTATAGAGGCCGTTCACCGAGCTGATCGGGACTTTGGCGATCTTGCGGCTCGTGCGAGGAGCGGGTTGCGGTTGCTGTAGCCCAGGCCAAGCACCACATTGCCGCGGCCGTCTTCTAAATTGCCGCCGATCAACAGGTCCGCGCGATACTGGGTGGCATCACCGCGTTCCGAAATGCGATAGTTGGCGCTGAGATCGACGCCCGAGAAATTGCGGCGCGTCACAAAGTTAACGACACCGGCCACGGCGTCGGCGCCATACACGGTTGAGGCGCCGCCGGTCACGACGTCAACGCGTTCGATCAGGCCGACCGGGATGGTGTTGAGATCGGTAAAACCGTCAAGGCCGAAAGGCACGATGCGGCGGCCGTCAAGCAGCACCAGCGTGCGCTGTGCCGAACTGGTCGCCGGGGTATTCAGGCCGCGCAAATCGACGGTCGACGAACCGTCGCCGCCATTGTTCACGCCCGGCCCAAGTGCAGGCCGGACCGCCGGCAGATCGCGCAGCAGGTCTTCGGCAGCGTTCGGCTGACGTGCGGTGATTTCTTCGGCGCCCACCACCGTAACCGGGCTGGTGATTTCAAGGTCTGGGCGCGCAATGCGCGTGCCGGTGACGACGATGTCGGATTGCGTCGTTGCGGCCTCTTCCGCCGCATCCTGCGCAAAGGCAGGCGCCGAGGCGAGAGCGATCCCCAGCACCAGCGGTGCCGTGCTCAGAGTTAATTTCGAACGTTGAATTTGCTTCACTAAGAAGTCCCCTTTTTTTATTTGCCGGGCGCAATTTGGGAGGCGGACAAACGCCCGCACAAAAATCGCCCAAAGGGTAAGACGCACGTCGCGCGCGGCCATTCACATGTTTGAAATAGAAAATGTCTTTTCTAATGCGACGCGAGCGCGGCCAGGGTCTGCTTGCGACACGTTTGCCGGCCTCGCCCAAAGCTGTGCTGCAAACGTCCTCTTAACCCAAAGCACATTTGCGGCGCGGCGGCAGCGCTTTGGGCGCCATCGCTTGAGATTCGGCTAAGCTAGAACTTGTTCGCTTTTGGCGAGGGCATCGAGCAGAGCGCCGCGTCGGGCGGCTCGACTAATCGTCGCCGCACGCCGCGAGGAGATTTTCGATAGAGAGCCCGTCGAGGGCGTGGCGTCGGCGTCAGAGAATCTCGTGCACCCGGTCCTGCGGACGGCAAAGCCTTACGCCTTTGTCGGTTTCGACGATCGGGCGTTCGACATAGGCGGGGTTAGTGGCCATCGCGGCGACGATTTCGTCCTCGCTCGCATTCTTGAGGCCGCGTTCTTCGGCGTCCGTGCCGCGCAGGCGGAGCGCGTCGCGCGCCGTGATGCCGGCATCCGCGAAGAGCTGGCGCAGCTTGTCGGCGCTGTACGGATTCTTGAGATATTCGATAATGGTCAGTTCGACGCCGGGGGTTTCCTGAAGGATCGCCAGCGTCTTGCGCGAAGTGCCGCAAGCGGGGTTATGCCAGATGGTCGCGTTCATGATCCCGCCCTAACGAGAGCTTACAGCAGCGTAAACCCGCTATTCATGGCATATATGGCACATCTTCCCGCATGAAGGGGAACCACCAGCTTGCCTTTCGCGGCCCGAATACGACATGCAGGATCGTAGGGACCGTCAAAGGGCGGCCGATGCGGGGTTGTTGCTCAAGTGAATGAATTGATCGATCGAAGGGCGTTGCTGGCCGGGATCGCTGGAGCGGGGGCGCTGGCCGCTACCTCTGCGCGTGCCCAATTGCCCAACTGGATTCAGCAGCCGGTGGCGCCTTTGCCGCCGCCGGTCGATTATGTCGCCGTCGCAAAGAAGCAGTTGGCGATGCAGGGGCGCAATATTCCGCAATCGGATCGCGTCGGCGTCGTCGATTTCGGCCTGCCGTCATCGCGGCCGCGCTTTGCGTTGGTCGACATGGTCGCGGGCAAGGTCGAGATGTTCCCGGTGACGCACGGTCGCGGCTCGGACCCGCAGCACGATGGCTGGCTCAAGAATTTCTCGAACCGCATGGGCAGCCTTGCGACCTCGCGCGGCGCTTATCGCACGAGCGACTATTATTGGGGTGCCAATGGATCGTCGATGCGGCTGGCCGGGCTGGAACCCGACAATTATACCGCCGACCAGCGCGCGATTGTCGTCCATGGTGCCTGGTATGCCGATCCGGCGCTGATCGCGACGCAAGGCAAGCTTGGGCGCAGCGAAGGCTGTTTCGTGTTCGGCGAAGAGCTGTTGCCGATGATCCTCTACAAGCTTGGGCCAGGACGGCTGCTGTTCGCCGACCGGCTGAGCGAGCCGCCGCCGATGCCGAAGCCGTTCGAACTGCCGCCGGCCGATCCGCTGCCGGGCATGGAGAATTTGCGCCGCGCGAGCTCGGTCAACGGGCCGTTGCCGAAGACGGCGGACTAAGCGGCAAAAGACGGGTTGGGGTGGGGAGCGGATGTTCCGTCACCCACCTTCCGTCATCCCGGGCTTGACCCGGGATCCCGCTTTTTTGACGCACCCACTGGCTTCGACCTCAAGCTGGACCCCGGATCAAGTCCGGGGTGACGTCGAAAGATCGGGCGGCTCCCGGTCGAAACCGGATATCATTCAATAAATCCCGCTTGTCCCCGGCGTCGTCGCGCGCGCGGTCGTGACCGTTGGCACGACCTCGGGCGGCTTGGGCGCGATGATCGTGGCGGTCGGGCGGCCGGCCTGGGCGAAGCTCGCGACCACGGGCGCGTCGCGGCCATAGATGTCGGCGAGTTTCTTCACGCCGCCTTTGCCGTCGGGGATGACGGTCCAATATGCGACATAGACGGGGAAGGGGTTGTCGAAGCCGAAGCGCGTCGTCTTGCCGCTCGCGATCGCCTCGCCGAATTCCTCGGGGCTCTTGCCCGCAAACATCACCGCCATCAGGCCCGAGAAGTGCAGCGCGCGCTCGGTGCGGATGCAGCCGTGGCTGAACGCGCGCGCGGCGGCGGCGAAGGCGCCCTTCGAAGGCGTGTCGTGAAGATAGATGGCATGTGGATTGAGCATCTCCATCTTCATCACCCCCAGCGCATTGTTCGCGCCGGGCTGCTGGACGACCGACAGCGTCTTGCCGCTGCCCGTCCAGGTATAACCCTGTGCACGCGCCGAGCCGGGATTGCGCGCGATCGTCGCGCCGATGCCTTCGTTGATGATGCTGCGCGGCAGCGTCCAGGTCGGGTTGACGATGATGCCGGTCGCCATCGGATTGAGCTGCGGCGTCGGGGTCGCCGACTTGCCGACCACGGCCTTGTGCGTCGCGATGATCGTGCCGCCGTGGACGACGCGGGTCAGATATTCGGGGACGTTGCTGACGACATAGCGTTCGCCGAGCGCGCGCGGCATCCAGCGCCAGCGCTCCATGTTGACGCGGATCGCATTGGCTTCCGCGGTTGTCTTTGCCTTTTTAAGCGACGTCTTGAGCACCGCGAAATCGGGATGCACGGGGTCGAGCGTCGCGAGCGTCTCTTTCACCGTCCCAGCACCGAGCGCCGCGGTCAGCAGCGAGAGCAGGGGCTCGCTGTCGCCGTCGCTGTCGACCATGAACCACTGCTTGCGCGCCGCATTGGGCGTGCGTCCGTCGCGCAGATGCGTCGCAAGCAGCAGGAAGCTGTCGGTCGCGGTCTTGTCGAGCTTTCCCTGATCGTTGCCGAGGATCGCGGCGGCAAGACCGTCGGGGTTGTAATCTTTCGCGAACAGGCCTTCGTCGCCGACCTTCTCGATAAAGCTGAGGAGCGCGGTCGCATTTTCCTCCGACCAGTTGGGCATCTCGATCTGGACCGCGACGACGGGGGCGTCATCCTTGACCTTGTCGGGCTGGAGGATCACCGAATCCTCCTTGACCTCCTGCGCGAGAACAGGAGCCGCGAGCAGGCTCAGCGGGAGGAGAAGCGTCGCGGTGTGACGCACGGAAAAGGGAGCGTTTTTGGCCATAGTCAAAGGCCATAGCCAAAAACGGCGAACAGTTAAAGTGAGCTGCGGCACAGCCCGTCTCATCTGCAACCTCGTCACCGGCATGACGAAAACAGGAAGCGAAAGGCTCAGGCCTTCGCGTCTTCATCCTGCCGCGCGAGCCATTCCTCGAGCCACTTGATCGTATAGTCCCCATGGATGACGTCGGGGTCGGCGAGCAGCGCCTGATGAAGCGGGATGTTCGTCTTGACGCCGCCGATCACCATCTCCTCGAGCGCACGGCGCATCCGCATCATGCAGCTTTCGCGCGTGCGGCCATAGACGATCAGCTTGCCGATCATGCTGTCGTAATAGGGCGGGATCGAATAGCCGGCGTAGAGCCCGCTATCGACGCGAACATGCATGCCGCCCGCGGCGTGATAGTTCGTGACCTTGCCCGGCGAGGGCAGGAAGGTGCGCGGATCCTCGGCATTGATGCGGCATTCCATCGAATGGCCGCGGAATTCGAGGTCTTCCTGTTTGACCGACAACCCCGCGCCGCCGGCGATGCGGATCTGTTCGCGGACGAGGTCGAAGCCGGTGATCATTTCGGTCACCGGATGCTCGACCTGGATGCGCGTGTTCATCTCGATAAAGAAGAACTCGCCATTTTCCCACAGGAACTCGATCGTTCCGGCGCCGCGATAGCCCATTTTCGCCATCGCATCGGCACAGATGCCGCCCATGCGCGCGCGCTCCTCGGCCGAGATGATCGGCGAGGGCGCTTCTTCGAGCACTTTCTGGTGCCGGCGCTGCAGCGAGCAGTCGCGCTCGCCCAAATGGATCGCTGTGCCCCGGCCGTCGCCGAACACCTGAAATTCGATGTGGCGCGGGTTGCCGAGATATTTTTCCATATAGACGGTCGGATCGCCGAAGGCTGCCGCCGCCTCGCTCGACGCCTGACCCATCAGGCTTTCGAGGCTGTCTTCGTCGGGAACGACCTTCATGCCGCGCCCGCCGCCGCCCGAAGCGGCCTTGATCAGCACCGGATAGCCGATTTCCTTCGCCAGCCGTTTCGTTTCTTCGCCGAAGGTTACCGCGCCGGGCGAACCCGGAACGACCGGCAGGCCGAGCGCCACCGCGGTGCGTTTTGCCTCGACCTTGTCGCCCATCGTGCGGATATGCTCGGGCTTGGGGCCGACAAAGATCATGTCGTGCGCTTCGATGATTTCGGCAAAGCGCTCGTTTTCGGAGAGGAAGCCATAGCCGGGGTGGATCGCGTCGGCGCCGGTGATTTCGGCCGCCGAGATGATCGCCGGAATATTGAGATAGCTGTCCTTCGCCGCGGGCGGGCCGATGCACACGGCTTCGTCGGCAAGGCGGACGTGCATCGCGTCGGTGTCGGCGGTCGAGTGGACCGCGACGGTCTTGATGCCCATTTCATGGCACGCGCGGTGGATGCGCAGCGCAATCTCGCCGCGGTTGGCGATCAGAAGCTTTTCAATGCCCATGGGTTGGATTTACCCGATGGTGAACAGCGGCTGGTCGAATTCGACCGGCTGGCTGTTCTCTACATGCACCGCCTTGAGCGTGCCCGACGTGGTTGCCGTGATCGGGTTCATGACCTTCATCGCTTCGATGATCAGGATCGTGTCGCCGGCATTCACCGCCGAACCGACGGTGGCAAAGTTCGGTGCGCTGGGTTCGGGTGCGAGATAGACGGTGCCGACCATCGGCGACTTCACCGCGTCGGCGAAATTGTCCGCGGCAGGGGCGGCCGCTGCGGGTGCAGCAGCAGGTGCCGCAGCAGCGGGCGCTGCTACGGGGGCGGGTGCATACGCGATGGGCGCAGCGGCGGCGGTCAGCGTGCGGGCGACGCGAACCTTGCGGTCGCCATCCTCGACCTCGATTTCCGAAAGCTGCGTATCGTCGAGCAATTCCGCCAGTGCGCGGACGAATGCCGGATCGATGTTGATGCCATTGTCTTTATGGTCACCCATGAGTGTTTTTCCTGTTTGTTGCGACGTCCATTCATAAGGACGCTCAGACCCCGTTTTTGATGCGCCCTATTGTCAGAGACGGGCGGCGGCGTCCAGCGCCAGCGTATAGCTGTTCGCGCCATGTCCCGCAAAATGCGCCGCGGCCGCCATACCTACATAGCTTAAATGCCGGAATTCTTCACGCTTCATCGGGTCCGACAGATGGACCTCGATCACCGGCACCCTGATCGACTTGATCGCGTCGTGGATCGCGATCGAGGTGTGCGTATAGCCGCCAGCGTTGAGCAATACGGCCTTGGCCCCCGAAACATATGCTTCGTGCAGCCAGTCGATCAGCACGCCCTCATGGTTCGTTTGGCGACATTCGACGCGCAAGCCAAGATCGGCCGCCTGCGCTTCGAGCCGGGCGTGGATGTCATTGAGCGTATCGTGGCCATAGATTTCCGGCTCGCGCGTGCCGAGCAGGTTAAGGTTCGGGCCGCTGAGGACATAAACGGTTTGCAGATCGGGCAAGGGGCGGGCTTTCGGTTGCGGCGGAGGATGCTCCCCCTATATGGGCTGCTCGGCAAAAGGCAAAGCGAGGCGGATTTCAGGTGATCGCGGTCATTCTCAATGGCGAACCCCGGCAGGTGCGCGAAGGCAGCATCGCCGACCTCGTCGCGTCGCTTGGCCTCGACGTCAAGAAGGTCGCGGTCGAGCGTAACCGCGAGATCGTGCCGCGCTCGACGCTGGCCGACGTGGCGCTCGCAGAGGGCGACGCACTGGAAATCGTTCATTTCGTAGGAGGCGGTTGAGTTGTCAGCGGATCAGTGGAGTGTCGCCGGCCGGACGTTCACGTCGCGGCTGATCGTGGGCACGGGCAAATATAGGGATTTCGAACAGAATGCCGCGGCGGTCGAAGCGTCGGGGGCGGAAATCGTCACCGTGGCGGTGCGCCGCGTCAATGTGTCGGACCCGTCCGCGCCGATGCTGACGGACTATATCGACCCGAAGAAGATCACCTATCTTCCCAACACTGCGGGCTGCTTCAACGCTGACGACGCGATCCGCACCTTGCGCCTCGCGCGCGAGGCGGGCGGCTGGGATCTGGTGAAGCTCGAAGTGCTCGGCGAAGCAAAGACGCTCTATCCGAACATGCGCGAGACGCTGGAGGCGACCGAAGTGCTCGCGAAAGAGGGCTTCCTGCCGATGGTCTATTGCGTCGACGATCCGATCGCCGCGAAGCAGCTCGAAGATGCGGGCGCGGTTGCGATCATGCCACTGGGCGCGCCGATCGGATCGGGACTAGGCATTCAGAACCGCGTCACGATCCGGCTGATCGTCGAGGGCGCTTCGGTGCCGGTGCTCGTCGATGCCGGCGTTGGCACGGCAAGCGATGCTGCGGTGGCGATGGAACTCGGCTGCGACGGGGTGCTGATGAACACGGCGATCGCCGAAGCGAAGGACCCCGTGCGCATGGCGCGGGCGATGAAACTGGCGGTCGAGGCGGGGCGCGATGCCTATCTGGCCGGGCGTATGGGCCTGCGCAAATATGCCGATCCGTCGAGCCCGCTGGCGGGGCTGATTTAGGCGGGCGGCCGGAAGCGACTGGAAGCCTGCCCATCCTTTTTCGTCACCCCGGACTTGATCCGGGGTCCCGCTCGAGGTCGAAGCCAGTGAGCACGTCAAAAAAGCGGGATCCCGGATCAAGCCCGGGATGACGGAAGTGGGGGACGGGATGTCCGCTCACCGCCCCAAAGCTGCCGCGCATTAGTCCTTCCTTTGCAACGCCCTGTCCCGAGGGGTGCAACGTCGGGCGCCGTCACCCGTTTCTCCTGCACGAGGCGAGCCCCTCCCGCCTCGATATGCCAAGGAGAAACCCCGTGGGTGAACTGACCGAAAAGGCAAAAGGCCTTGCAAATGAAGCTGCCGGCAATGTGAAGCAGGCGGCCGGCAAGGCGACCGATAACGAACGTCTTCGCGCCGAAGGCGAAGCGCAGGAGCGCAAGGGCGAAGCCCAGAATCTGAAGGGCAAGGTCCAAGGCGCGCTAGGCGACAAGATCTGACCGCTTGCTCGTCACGCAAGCAATGAGAAAGGCCCCGGGGTTCCCTCTCCCCGGGGCCTTTTCATTGCGTAGCGCGACGTTACTTATTTGCCGCCGGAGGCGACCAGATCGACGTCGGTCATGCCGCCGTCGCGGCGCATCATCAGCACATAGGCGAGGTCGCCCTTGGTGCCGCCAAGCATATGTTCGTTGCCGTTGACGCGGTGGTCGCTGGTGTAACCGGCGCGGATCGCCATCGTGTGATAATAATCGAGCACCGCCTGCATCGACGCCGCGGTCTGGAAATTGACGACGCGGATATTGCACTTGCCGCCGGCGATCCCGGCCGCCTCGCGCAGCGTCGCGCGCGGATAGACTTTGAACGCGGCCGGCAGGCGATCGGCCCAGGCATTGCTGTAGGTCAGCTTGGCATCGCAGCCGCCCTTTTGCTGATCGCGCGCGAGTGCGCCGATCGTCACGGGGCGCTTTTGCGCTTCGCAGCCGTCGCATCCGGCCTCGAACGGCAGGGCCTTCGGTGCGGTGAGCAATTTGCCCGCCGCAAGCGCCGCGCTGGCTTCGGCGACGGTCGCGGCCTTGCCGCCCGCAACGCCGGGAACGCCGCCATCGACGGGCTTGTTGCCCGGACCCACGGCATTCTTGTTCGCCTGGCCCGCAAGCTTGGGGTCGACCATGATCTTGTCTTCGAGCGAACCCTTGATCGCCGGGTCGGCGTTGGTCAGCCCGTCGTCGAGCGGCGAGAGTTCGGCCTTGGCGTCGGGATTATCCCGGCAGCCGGCAAGCGGCGCCGCCGCCATCAGCAGACCGGTAACCAGCCATTTTCCCCGCAACATCATCGCTAACACTCCCTTATCCTTGAGGGGGAATGCCCGATCCTAGTCAAAAAGGCCCAAAAAAAATGCGTTAACGGGCAGGGGTTTATTAGCCGAAAACTGTCTCGGAGCGAGACGCTTTTGGCGCGCAGCGGATCAGGCGCGAGGTTTCGACCGCGGCCTGGCGATGGATGACGGCTTCGCGGTAAACCGGGTCGGTGACCATTTCCATGAAGGCGCCGCTGTTCGGATATTCGGCGATGAACACCGCATCCCAATGTTCGTCATCGGGACCGATGACCATCGCTTCCATCGTTCCGGTCCAGATAACGCGGCCGCCGACGCGCTGGAAGACCGGCCCGCTATCGGCGCCATAGTGGCGATAGGCCTCGGCGCCGGTCAGCGTCTTGCCCGCGAGCGGGTGATCGCCCGGATAGGTCGCCTTGTCCTTGAAGCGGACGAGGTTGAGCATGTGGATCACGGTATCACGCGGCAGCGCCTTGAACGCGTCGAATTGCGCGCGTTCGGGGTCGATGTCACGATCGCTCACGGCAGGAATTCCTTGCGCTTCACGCGCCATGCGTCGGCGCTTTGCGTCCAGGCATCGACGGGCGCGTCCTCGAACGGCGCGGGGAGGCGGGTCGGGCCGCTGTTCGTCGCGCCGAGGCGCTTCGCCAACGCCTGCGATCGGGTGTTGGAGGGGTCGATGCTGTGCATCAACTCGGGCCATTTCAGAAACTCGACCGCGAAATCGCAGGCGGCCACGCTGCCTTCGAAGGCATAGCCCTTGCCGGCGAATTTCGCGCGCACGCCATAACCGACCTCGGGGGCAGGCCAGCCGTCAGGCTCCCACGGGCCGAGCCGTCCGACCCATTCGCCGGTCGCGCGCTCGATGACCGAAAACATGGAAAAGCCACGAATATGCCACGCGCCCGCGAGTGTGCACCATTGGCGCCATGCGGCCGAGCGCGGGCTGGTGCCGCCGATGAAGCGCATCGTTTCTTCCTCGGTGCACATTTCGGCGAAGTCGTCGAAATCCTCGGTCGCTGGCGGACGCAGGATCAGCCGCTCGGTGACGAGCAGGGGGCCGTTCAACATATTCATTCTCCCGCAGCAATTGGCCGATGCTTCTGCGGCAAGAGGGCGAATTCGGCAAGCGGATACGCTTGAGGGCACCGGCGTTAACCAGTGCCCTCGCCATCAGCGTGTATGGGCTGGAGGGGTCTCGAACCCATACTCGAGACGGTTGCGGTAAAGCCTTAGCGGCAGCGATATTTGTCGCGGTCGACCTCGCGGCCGATCAGCGCGCCGGCACCCGCACCGATGATCGTGCCGAGCAACTTGTCGCCGCCGCCTGCGATCTCGTGGCCGGCAAGGCCGCCGACCGCGCCGCCGATCAGCAGGCCGGTGGTGCCATTATCCTTTTTACAGCGATAACGGCCATCGTCGCCGCGCCACACGCGGGTATTGCGGTTGATCCGCTCATCGCGGGCATAATAACGGCGATCCTTCTTGCGATAGAAGTTCGACGACTGGTCGAGCTGATGGAAACCATCGGCCTTCGCCGGAGCCGCGATACCCGCATAGGCAGGCGCGGTCAGGGCGACGCTGGCGGCAGCAAAAGCGCCCATCAAACCCTTCGAGAAATTACGCATGTCAAATCCTTTCCTGGCTTCAACGCCTCATCCCGCTTTGCGAGACCGGGCGCTTCGAAGGTGAAAACGAGCCGGGTCCGGAACCCGTTGCATTAACCCTAGGCAACAAGACGAAGTGAGTGCTTCTGTCGATGAACCGAAAGCCTCTTGCCGCATTGCTGGAGCCGTGCGACAATTCGGCCATGCTCAATATCGGATCGCTCGTCATCGGCGCTATCGCCTTGGTTTTGGCCGTTTTTGCGTTCATCCCGCTGCTTGGGTGGGCAAATTGGGTGATCGTGCCTTTTGCGGTTGTCGGCTTGGCGCTCGGCGCGATGTCGGACAAGACAAGCGGGCGAAACCTCAATATCGTCGTCATCGTCATCGGGGTCATTCGCCTGATGCTCGGCGGCGGCATCATCTGATCCGGCCGGGCTCCCGATCATGAACCAGTCAGCGGCCCCCGCGGGGAGCAATCAGGGCGGCTTGCCCTATGCGCTTGCTGCGTATGGCATCTGGGGCTTCGTTCCGCTCTTCTTCAAACTGCTGAGCAGCGTACCACCCGTCGAGGTGCTGGCGCAGCGGATCATCTGGTCGCTGCCGCTCTGCTTCGTGATCATGCTGTTCCGCAAGCAGATCGGCGAATATCTGGTGGCGTTGAAGGACTGGCGGACGCTGCGGTTGCTGATCGCCAGCGCGGTGCTGATCGCGGTCAATTGGCTCGTCTATATCTTCTCGATCTTTACCGACCATGTGCTTGCGGCCAGCTTGGGATATTATCTGAACCCGCTCGTCAACGTGATGCTGGGAATGGTCTTCCTCGGCGAAAGGCTCTCGCGGTTGCAACTCGTGGCGGTCGTGATTGCGGGCGTCGGCGTCGCGATCCTGCTCGCGGGCGCTCTCGATACGCTATGGATCAGCCTGACGCTCGCCTTTTCCTTTGGCATTTACGGCCTGCTCCGCAAGATCGTGCCAGTGGGCTCGCTGCCGGGGTTGGCGATCGAGACGACGGTGCTGCTGATACCGTCGCTGGCGGTCGCGGCCTTTTACCTTTGGGTCGGCGACGGGCGCGGTTTCGGGTCGGACGGGTCGATCAGCCTGCTGCTGATGGCAGGCGGGATCGTGACGGCCGTCCCGTTGCTCTTATTCGCGACCGCCGCGCGGCGCATGAGCTACGCCGCGCTCGGCTTTGTCCAGTATCTCGCGCCGACGGTGCAGTTCCTGCTCGGGCTGTTCGTGTTCGGCGAGCCGCTGAAACCCGTCCAGCTGGCTTGCTTCCTGTTGATATGGGTCAGCATCGCGGTGTTCAGTTTCGACATGTGGCGCAAGATGCGCGCCGAGCGATTGATCGGGATCGCTTGATCGCCCCATTCGTCATGCCGGACTTGATCCGGCATCCCGCTTTCCAACTGTGCAGTCGTGGGACCCCGGATCAAGTCCAGGGTGACGAAAGGATATCAGGCCAGTTTCCAACCTAGCGTTTCACCCGCGTGGAACGGGACGACATCGCCGATCTTGTCGGGCACGACGGTTTCGCCGCGTTCGAGTGTGACCGTGCCCTCGTTGAGCGGCAGGCCATAGAAGCGTGGGCCATGTTCGCTGGCGAAGCCTTCGAAATTGTCGAGGGCGCCATCCTCGTCGAACGCAGTCGCGTAGCTTTCAAGTGCATAGGGTGCGTTGAAGATGCCCGCACAGCCGCACGATGCTTCCTTGGTATGCACCGCATGCGGTGCGCTATCGGTGCCGAGGAAGAATTTGGGCGAACCCGAGGTCGCGGCCTTGCGCACCGCGAGCCGGTGGTGCTCGCGCTTCGCGACGGGCAGGCAATAGGCGTGCGGGCGAATGCCGCCGACGAGCATCGCATTGCGGTTGATGTGGAGATGCTGCGGCGTGACCGTCGCGGCGATGTTGGCAGGCGCGTCGGCGACGAACTGTGCGGCTTCGGCCGTCGTGATATGTTCGAAGACGATCTTGAGGCCGGGCAGGGCGCGGACCAGCGGTTCGAGCGTGCGTTCGATGAACACCGCCTCGCGGTCAAAGATGTCGACGTCATGGTCGGTGACCTCGCCATGGATCAGAAGCGGCATGCCGATGTCGGCCATCCGTTCGAGCACGGGCATGATCTTCGCGATATCGGTAACGCCATGCGCGCTGCCCGTGGTCGCGTGTGCGGGGTAGAGCTTTGCGGCGGTGAACACGCCCTCTTCATGGCCGCGCGCCATCTCGTCGGCGCTGCTGTGGTCGGTGAGATAGGCGACGATCAGCGGGGTGAAATCGACCCCGGCGGGCACCGCTGCGTCGATGCGGTCGCGGTATGCCCGGCCTTCTTCGGCCGTTGTTACCGGCGGCGACAGGTTCGGCATGATGATCGCGCGCGCGAACTGACGCGCGGTATAGGGTGCGACATGTTGCAGCATCGCGCCGTCGCGCAGATGGACGTGCCAGTCGTCGGGGCGGCGGATCGTCAGGCGGTCGGTCATGCAGGGACTCATCAACTTGCGGGTTGGTTTTGGCTGCCGCGTCCCTAGATTATCGTCATGGCCAATACCACCCTGATCAATCGCGCCCTCATCCGTCTGTCGGGGGAGGATGTCCGCGGCTTCCTGCAAGGCCTTGTCACAAACGATACATCGGGCAATCTGCCGGTATGGGCGGCGCTTTTGACGGCGCAGGGCAAGGCGCTGTTCGACTTCCTGATCTGGGGCGACGGCGATGATGTGCTGATCGACTGCGAACGCGAAGTGGCGGGCGACCTTGCCAAGCGGCTGACGCTCTATCGCCTGCGCCGCGCGATCACCATCGAGCGCGAGGAGGAACTTTGTGTCCACTGGGCGCCGGAAGGCGACCTTGGCGTCGTCGATCCGCGACTGTCCGAACTTGGCCAGCGCTGGCTTGCGCCGGCTGACCCAGGCGATGGGGCCGATGCACGGTGGCAGGCGCACCGGCTGGCGCTCGGCGTTACCGAGGGGCGCGCCGAACTCGGTGACGGAACGACGCTATGGCTCGAATGCAATGCGGCCGAGCTGAACGGCGTCAGCTTCACCAAGGGCTGTTATGTCGGGCAGGAAAATACCGCGCGGATGAACTGGCGGCAAAAGGTCAATCGGCGGCTGGTCGTGGTGCCGATTGCCGACGCTGACGAAAAGCGGCAGGTCGTCGGCTATCCCGACCTCGGCTGGTCGGTCGAGCACCGGCGGACCGAGAATGTCGACGCCGCCACCGCGCCCGCGTGGCTGCGCGAGGGGCTCGCCGCCGGTTCATGACAGGTGCAGCCTTTGCTGCTAGATTGTCGGCCATGCGCGCTATGCTGATTTCGTCGGCGCTTGTCGCCGTCCTCGCCGTGTCGGCTCCCGCATTTGCGATGCCGACATCGTTGCTGCCCATCGAACCCGAGGTGGCGGTGCCTGCTTCGAAACTCGCGCCGCTGGACGTCAATTCGGCGTGGGCACCGCGCTTTGCGGCGGCGGCGGACGAGTTGGCGCGGGCGCTCCGCTCGCGCGACGAGGGGCAGTGGGCGCCGCTGCTCGGCGGGCAATGGCTATCCGCCGCGGACCGCGAACGGGTCGGCAATTTGCTCGTTGATCGGGACAGCCCGTTTCTGCCTGCGCTCTTTTCAAAGGCCTTTACCCATCGTGCAATCTTCGGCTGGACTGCGCCAGCCTCGCTCAGCGCCGAAGAACGCGCTGCGGTCGAGGGAGGCCAAGAGGCCGAGGCGCTTGTCTGTTGGTCAGCGGGAGGTGACGGGACGGGGCCTTGGCCGACGACGGCGATCGAGGCCGACAATCGGCCGGGCCTGCGCTATGCCTGCGCCCGGATCGCCTATAGCATTCGCGGCGGGACGCCGACTTGGCGGGCATTCATCGATCAGGGCGCGCCCGCTTAACCAATCTCCAACTTTCTTCTGCAAAAAAGCGGTTCATGTTGGGGCGCTTTCTTGGTTTGGCGGTGGTGATCGTGGTGGGTTCGGTCGGCTTGGCGGGCATTGCCAGCCGATCTTCTTCCAACGAGGTTGTCGACACGCCTCCCGTCGTTTCGGGCAATCACGACAATTGGACGACGCACAAGCTACGTAAGGAGCGGTCTTTGGCTGCGGCCGAAGCCCGTGGCGACTCGGGCCGCCCGAGTGAAGTGTTGCTCGCTCGTTCGCGCGATTCGCATTTCTATGCCGACACCAGGATCGACGGGCGGAACGTTCGTATGCTCGTCGACAGCGGCGCGTCGGTTGTCGCGCTGACCCGCAGCGATGCCGAGGCGATCGGGATCAACGTCGACGATCTTCCGGTCGGCGGGACCGCGAGCACCGCGGGCGGCGACGTGCCGATGCGGATGATCACACTCGACAGTGTCGAGGTTGAAGGGATCAAGATACGGGATGTTCAGGCGGCCGTAATCGACTCCGACATGGGCATCTCGCTGCTCGGGCAGAGCTTCCTGTCGAAGCTCGCGGCGGTGAATGTCGAAGGCGATACGATGACGCTACGCTGAGGCTTGTGCGCCTCTACGGGGGCGACGCCCTGCTGTTTGTTGTGGTCGTTTCCTTCCGTCCGTCACCCCGGACTCGATCCGGGGTCCCGCTTGCTCTTGAAACCAGCGAGTGCGTCAAAAAAGCGGGATCTCGGGTCAAGCCACGGATGACGAAGCATAGGGCCGCGTCCAGCCGCGACCCACAGCCCACACTTGCCATTCCCGCCACATTTCCCCACATCGCCACCATGAACGCTCCCAATCCTCCGATGCGCGCGGCGATCGTGCCGGTTACCGCCTTTCAGCAGAATTGCACCTTGCTGTGGTGCACCGCGACCAACAAGGCGGCCTTCGTCGATCCCGGCGGTGACCTGCCCAAGCTGAAGGAAGCGGTGAAACAGACGGGAGTCGAGGTCGAGAAGATCCTCGTCACCCATGGCCATATGGATCACTGCGGACAGGCGGGAATGCTCGCGAAGGAACTTGGCGTGCCGATCGAGGGGCCGCACGAGGACGACCGCTTCTGGATCGAGGCTTTCGCCGAGGATGGCGCGCGCTTCGGCATGGTGGGCGAAGCGTTCGAGCCCGATCGCTGGCTCGTCGACGGCGACAAGGTCACCGTCGGCAATCTCGAGATCGATGTCATCCATTGTCCGGGCCACACGCCGGGGCATGTCGTCTTTCATCATGGACCGTCGAAGCTCGCGATCGTCGGCGACGTGATCTTCCAGGGTTCGATCGGGCGCACGGACTTTCCGCGCGGAAATCATCAGCAGCTTCTTGATTCTATCACGCAGAAACTGTGGCCGCTCGGCGGCGACACGACCTTCCTGCCCGGGCACGGGGCACACAGCAATTTTGCCCACGAACGCCGTACGAACCCGTTCGTGAGCGATATGGCGCTTGGAACTGCGGACTAAGTTTAGATCGTCATTGCGAGCGAAGCGAAGCAATCCAGAGCGGCTTGTCACACTCTGGATTGCTTCGCTTCGCTCGCAATGACGGACGAAGGAGGCCTATCGTGGCGCCGCTGCTTCGGTTTCGACGATCTCGGTCGTGGTGAAGCTGGTCGGCGTCAGATAGACGACCGCGAGTGCGCCGATCGCCAGGCCGAGCTGAGTGAGCATGGTGATGATCGTGCCGACCATGCGACCCCACATCATGCCGTCCATTCCCATCGCGTGCAGGATACGCCCGACGAGATAGAGCGCGCCGACACCCCACAGCCAGAGCGAGGAGCCGAGGCCGAGCTCGACGAGTGCGAGCAGGATCAGGACGAAGGCGGTATTCTCGACGAAATTGCTATGCGCGCGCATACGGCGCGTCAGCAGGTCGTTGCCGCCGTCGCCGATAAAGACCTTTTCCTTCGTGCGGACGCGGCCGACGCGGATCGAGAGCCACAGATTGAGCAGCGCCGCCCCCGCGGCGATCGTCAGGCTGATCGGCAAGATTATCATTTTGTGTCCCCCTCGTTTGCCGCCTCATTGTCATGATCGGACTGGTGTAGCTGTGGCATCCCCCGACCGGGGCGGCAAGTCTGCGCGACGATGGGCGCAATGGGCTTGCCTTTACGGGCAAAAACGCTATAGCCGCGCCCGATCCGGCACCCGACACCATCTGGCGTTGAGGCACCCTCCGGCGGAAGATTTTCCTGGCCTTTTTGGCCGGGAACAGCCTTCGGCTTGGCGGGCGGGCCAGTTATTTCCGGCAACGGGAATGACAAATCCGGGTAGCCGATTCGTGACACACTATTTAGAATGCAGGAAATATCATGGCCGTTCCCAAGCGAAAAACCTCGCCCTCGAAGCGCGGCATGCGTCGCAGCCACGACAGCCTGAAGGTTGAAGCCTTTCAGGAATGCCCGAACTGCGGCGAGCTGAAGCGCCCGCACAACCTTTGCAACGCCTGCGGCCACTATAATGGCCGTGAAGTGGTGTCGGTCGGCGCATAAGCATTAGCCGGAGGGCGTCACGATGGCACTGACACCGCGAATCGCAATTGATGCGATGGGCGGTGACGTCGGCGTGCGCATGATGCTCGCCGGCGCCGCGATGGCGCGCCACAAGCACGACGGCCTCCGCTTCATCCTCGTCGGCGACGAGGTGCAGATCAAGGCTGCGCTCGAAAATCACCCGAATCTGCGCGCGGCGTCGGATATTCTCCACACCGATGGCGTGGTGTCGGGTGAGGACAAGCCGAGCCAGGCGCTGCGCAAGGCAAAGAGCACCTCGATGGGGCTTGCGATCGACGCGGTGAAGCGCGGCGATGCCGGCGGCGCCGTGTCGGCGGGAAACACCGGTGCGCTGATGGCGATGGCCAAGCTCGCGCTGCGTACGATGCCGGGAATCGACCGCCCCGCGCTTGCGGCGCTGTTGCCGACGCTCGGCGATAATGACGTCGTGATGCTCGACCTTGGCGCCAACACCGATTGCGACGCCAACAACCTGATCCAGTTCGCCGTGATGGGTGCGGCCTATGCGCGTACGGCGATGGGGCTCGAAAAACCCCGCGTTGCGCTGCTCAACATCGGTACCGAGGAACTGAAGGGCACCGACGAGATTCGCGATGCCGCGGCGCGCCTGCGCGAAGTGCAAGGCCTGCCGATGGAATTCACGGGCTTTATCGAGGGCGACAAATTGTCGCGCGGCAATGTCGATGTGATCGTGCACGACGGTTTTTCGGGCAACATCGCGCTGAAGACGATCGAAGGGACGGCGCGTTTCGTCACCGACCTCTTGCGCCGCGCCTTTACGTCGTCGGTTCGCTCAAAGATCGGCTTCCTGATCTCGCGCCCCGCGACCGAATTGCTCAAGCATCACCTCGACCCCAATAATCACAATGGCGCGGTGTTCCTCGGCCTGAACGGGGTGGTACTCAAAAGTCATGGCAGCGCCGATGCGAAGGGGGTCGCGAACTGCGTCCATCTTTGCGCCGAGCTGATCGAGAAGGATATCACGCGTCAGGTGACCGAAGATCTCGCGAATTTCCGCAGCGGCGCCGCAGCATGACGCTTCGTGCCATATTGGCCGGCACCGGTTCGGCCTTGCCGCGTACGCGCGTATCGAACGCCGAACTCGCCGAGCGTGTCGACACCAGCGACGAGTGGATCGTCGAGCGCACGGGCATCCGGTTTCGCCATATCGCCGAACCCGACGAGACGACCGCGACACTGGGCGCCGACGCTGCAAAACAGGCATTGGCGGCGGCCGGGCTTGAGCCTGCCGACATCGGCCTGATCATCGTCGCCACGGCGACGCCCGACAATACGTTCCCGGCAAGCGCCACCAAGGTACAGGCGCTGCTCGACGTCCCCGATTGCATCGCATTCGACGTTGCGGCGGTCTGCTCCGGCTTCCTTTACGCGGTGTCGGTCGCCGATTCGATGCTGCGCACCGGTGCCGCCAAACATGCGCTGGTGATCGGTTCGGAAACCTTCAGCCGCATTCTCGACTGGGAAGATCGCACGACCTGCGTCCTGTTCGGTGACGGCGCGGGCGCCATCGTGCTGTCGGCGCAGGATGTCGACGACGATCAGGGCATCCTGGCGACGCGCCTGCATGCCGAGGGAAAATACGCAGGCATGCTGTATGTCGACGGCGGGCCGTCGACGACGGGGACCGTCGGTCACGTCCGGATGCAGGGCCGCGAAGTCTTTCGCCACGCGGTCACCAACCTCGCATCGGTGCTTGCCGAAGTGATGGAAGATGTCGGGCTGTCGGCCGAGTCGATCGACTGGGTCGTGCCGCATCAGGCGAACAAGCGGATCATCGACGCAACCGCGAAAAAGCTTGGTTTGCCGGCCGAACGCGTCGTGCTGACGGTCGACCAACACGCCAATACGTCGGCCGCCTCGGTGCCGCTGGCGCTGGACCTTGCGGTGCGCGACGGGCGGATCAAGCGCGGCGACCTTGTCGTGCTGGAGGCGATGGGTGGCGGTTTCACCTGGGGCGCTGCCGTTCTGCGCGTCTGACGTTTCGCTCCGGCGCGTCAACTTCTCGCTCCATCCGTTTCAGTTTGGCGGATTAATTAGCATTTGTTACATATGGCAACGGGACTCGTGACGGTGGGGGCTGTCAGGGACTCAATTGTCTATATTTCGCTTCAGTGAGGGGGAAGGGATCATCATGGCAGCAGGGACACTCACCCGGGCCGACATCGCGACGCGGATCAACCAGCAGATCGGCCTGTCGCGCAACGAATCGGCCGCAATCGTCGAATCGATTCTCGATCATATGTCGGACGCACTGGCGGTCGGGCAGAATGTGAAAATCTCCGGCTTTGGCACCTTCGTGCTGCGCGACAAGGCCCAGCGGATCGGTCGCAACCCAAAGACCGGCATCGAGGTGCCGATCCTGCCGCGACGCGTGATGACCTTTCGCGCCAGCCAAACAATGCGAGCCCGCGTTGCCGGCAAATAGGCCGGACCTGACTCATGTCGGGTTTTGACATGACCGACGATGGCGGCAAGGCGTCGGGCGCCATGCTCGCCATCGGCGAACTGGCGGAACGCATCGGCGTTCCGACACATGTCCTGCGCTATTGGGAAACGCGTTTCCCGCAGTTGAAGCCGCTCCAGCGGTCGGGGCGTCGCCGTTATTACCGCGCCGAGGATGTCGCGCTCGCCGAACGCATCCACGATCTGCTGCATGTCCAGGGCTTTACGGTCGAGGGCGCGCGCAAGGCGCTGTCTCAGCGGGGCGCCGCGGTGCCGACAGCGGCGCGGCCGCCGGTGGTCCGCGAGACGCCCGTCAGCAGCGCTCCGGCGCGAAGGGGCGGCATTCCGGTCGAGGCGCTGGTTGCGCTTCGCCAGCGGCTCGCAGCCGCGATCGGCTAAGACAGGTTTAGGGTTTCAGTCGTTGTCCATCGCCGGCGCGAGTGCCGGGTCGAGGTCGCGCGGACGGATGAAGTCCCTAAAGCGCGCGCTGTTCGTATCGAGGTCGTGCCAGTCGGTGATGTCGAGTTCCAGCCGTGCCAGCGCCGAGGTCGGCAGCTTTTCCTCGACCTTCGCCCGCAATTCGTCGCCTGCCGATTCGGGGACGAGCATCAGGATCAGGTCTTCCAGCCCCGGATTATGTCCCGAAATCAGCAGATGTTCGGAATTCTTGCCGGTGTCGCGGATGACATCGATCAGCGTCGCGGCAGAGGCGAGATAGATACGCCGGTCCCAATGGGGTTCGAGCGCGTCGAGGTCGGCGGCGGGCTGAAAGATGTCGAGCGTTTCGGTCACGCGGACCGCGGGCGAGGCGATTATGCGGTCGACCGGCAGCTTCTGCCGTTTCAGCCACTGGCCGATCAGTTCGGCACCGCGTGCGCCGCGCTTGTTGATCGGGCGGTCGAAATCGCGCTCGACCTGGACGTCCCAACCCGATTTGGCATGGCGCAGGATGGTCAAAGTCTTCAAAATCTCTCCCCGCGCCGCTGCGCTATCCCTCAATTTCGCAGGCCTTGTGCCGGAAACTTATGACGGTGAAAAGGCTGGAAAGGCGGTTTTTCTGCGTTCGACATTCGCCGCGGCGACGTGATTGACCGCTTCGTCGAGCGGCAGGCGGCGGATCGGGGTGCCCTGGGGGAAAGCGCTGAGCAGGCGCGAGGGGAAGCTCGGCGAGAGCATCACGAACTGGCCGAAATCGTCGGCACGTCGGATAAGGCGGCCGAACGCCTGCCCGATGCGGCCGCGGATGACCATATCGTCATAGGCGCTGCCGCCCTGTGCCGCGCGCCGCGCCGCGTGCAGGATCGTCGGGCGCGGCCAGGGCACGCCCTCCATCACCACGAGCCGGAGCGAATCGCCCGGAACGTCGACCCCGTCGCGCAGCGCATCGGTACCGAGCAGCGAAGCGTGCGGGTCGGCGCGAAAGATGTCGACAAGCGTTCCGGTGTCGAGCGGATCGACATGCTGCGCGAACAGCGGCAGCCCTGCGCGCGCCAGCCGGTCGGCGATGCGCGAATGGACGATGCGAAGCCGCCGGATCGCACTGAACAGCCCCAGCGCGCCGCCGCCCGATGCCTCGATCAGCCGGCTATAGGCGCCGGCAAGGGCAGGGAGGTCGCCGCGCGCGATATCGGTAACGATCAGCACTTCCGACTGGCGCGCATAGTCGAAGGGGCTCGGCACTGCGAAATGCTGGACGCCGCTGTCCATGTGCCGCGCGCCGGTGCGGATATCGGCATCGGTCCAACCGCCGCTGCCATGGCCGCCGTTGCGCAGGGTCGCGGACGTGACGAGCACGCCCTGCGCGGGGCGATAGACAACCTCGGCGATCGGTTTTGCCGGGTCGAGCCAGTGGCGATGCAATCCGGTGTCGAACTCGCGCCCGTCATAGCGGTCGACCGCGAGCCAGTCGACGAAATCGGGATCGGCGGGACCGCCCACGCGGCCGAGCAAGGACAGCCAGCCGCCGAGCGTATCGATGCGCGTGCCCAGACTGTGGCGCGCGCCGTCGACGCGTGCGCGGGCCTGGCCGTCGAGCCAGTCGGGCGGGTCGTCGATCAAGGCTTCAAGCCGTTTGCCGAGCGCCATCAGCGGGCGCAGCAGCGCCTCGACCGCGTCGCTTGCCCCGGCGGCCGCCGTGACGAGTTCGTGCTCGGGATCGGCAAGTTCGGTTTCGAGACCATAGCCTGCATCGGCGGTGCGCGTGTCGACGCTGCGTGCATAGACCATGGCGCGCACCGCGACGAGCAGCCGCTCGATCGCCCCCCATGGATCGTTTTCGGACAGGCGGCCGAGCCAGCCGTCGCCGGGCAGTTCGGCGGCGGCGGTGATCGCGGCCTGGATCGCGCGGTCGCCCGCCTCGTCATAGCTTGCGACATCGGCGAGACGCGCGGCGAGCCCGCGGCGCCGCCCGCGCGACTTGCCTTCGGGGCCGAGCACCCAGCGGCGAATCTCGACGGCTTCCTGTCCGGTCAGCGCGGCCGCGAACATGCTGTCGGCCGCGTCCCACAGATGATGACCCTCGTCAAAGATCAGCCGCGTCGCGGGTGCTCCGCTATCGCGCGGGCGTGCGGCCTGAACCATCGTCAGCGCGTGATTGGCGATGACGATATCGGCCTGCGTCGCGGCGCGCGCAGAATGTTCGATGAAGCATTTCCTGAAATGCGGACAGCCCGCATAGATGCATTCGCCGCGGCGGTCGGTCAGCGCGGTTGTGCCGTTGCGGCGGAAGAGCGCGGGGAGCCAGCCGGGCAGGTCGCCGCCGATCATGTCGCCGTCGCGCGTATAGGCGGCCCAGCGCGCAACGAGCTGCGCAAGGATCGCCGCGCGCCCCGAAAATCCGCCCTGCAGCGCGTCTTCGAGGTTGAGGAGGCAGAGATAATTTTCGCGCCCCTTACGCACGACGACCTTTTCGCGGTGGGTCGCGGCGTCGGGGTAAAGCTTCTCGGTCTCGCGTGAGAGCTGGCGCTGTAGCGCCTTGGTGTAGGTCGAGATGCAGATGCTTCCCGCCGACTGGTCGATCCACTGCTTGGCCGGGGCAAGATAGCCGAGGGTCTTGCCGATGCCCGTTCCGGCCTCCGCCACCAGCATCTGCGGCGCGTCCTTGCGATCGCGCGGGGCAAAGATCGCCGCGGTTGCGCGCGCATAATCCTGCTGTCCCGGGCGGCGTTCGGCGCCGTCGCCGGTCAGGCGGTCGAGCCGCGCCGACACGTCGTCCTCGTTGATGGACACCTGACGCGGCGCACCGCGCGGCGGCTGTTCCTCCCACTCGGGCAGCCGCGCGAACAGCCAGCGTTCGTTCGCATCGGGCTGCGACAGCCGCGGCTGGACGAGCGGCGACCATGACCAACGCTGGCGCGACAAGGCTTGGACGCCATGCCACGCGCCTTCGCGTTCGGGCCAAAGGGGATCGTCGAGGCTGGCGAGCATCGCTGCCGCCGCCTTGGGCAAAAAGGCGGCGATATCCTCTTCGCCTTTCGGCGGGATCAGGCCGATGGCGGCCGCGATGCCGGCCGGCGTCGGCACCGCGAAACGGGCCGGATAGAGAAAGGCAAAGAGTTCGAGCAGGTCGAGTCCCGACAACTCGGGGTATCCCAGCCGATCGCCGGTCAGCGTTGCGTTGAGCAGCAGATGCGGAGTGGCCGCGACGGCAGCAATCGCCTCTCCACGCCCGACACGCTGCACGCGGCCGTGCGTGTCGGCGATCCAGATGCCGATATGGCTCGCATGGATCGCGGGCAGGGAAAGCGGGTCGGGAGCCATGACGGCAAACTAGGGACAAAAGGCGAACGCGGCAAGGTTGATGATGGCCTTTAACCTACCCCGCATCCGTTCGTGCAAGGCAGTTGAAGGGGACCGTTCTTCCCTTTTGCCAAAGCCGAATTCTTGTCCCAAGCTCAGGGCGAGCGGTGAAGGGAACTCCTTCCCTCCATGATGCGAAAGGAAAATCCGAATGAGCGAAGAGCACTCGATCGGCAGCGTGATCGATGAGATGTATGCGATAATTTCCGGGCCGAAGGGCCCGCGCGACTGGTCGCGGCAGGCCAATTGTTTTCATCCCGACGCGCGGCAGATTCGCACATGGATCGGCGAAGACGGTCGCGCGACCTTCCGGAGCATGGCGCTCGACGATTATGCGCGCGACACCACGCCCTTCTTTGCCGCGAATGATTTTTTCGAGATCGAGATCGGGCGGCGGATCGATGTGATGGGGAATATCGCGCATGTCTGGAGCGCCTATGAAGCGCGCAGTTCGCTGGGCGACACCGTGCCCGAGCGGCGCGGGGTCAATTCGATTCAGCTATTCAAAGACCCGGACTTTGGCTGGCGGATCATGGCGATGATCTGGGACAATGAGCGCGAGGGTGTGGCCATCGCGCCGTTCTGAAGATCAGCTCAGGCCGCGACGCCCGAAGCTTGGCGCGCGATTCTTCAGGAAAATCTGCGCGGGCTCGACCATTGATGCATTCTGGGCGAGCTTCAACGCATTGAAGAGCGGCCCGTGCGTCAATTCATAGGGGAATCGAACGCCCATGCGGTCGAACTCGGACCACATCACGACGGCATAGGTCACCTGTCCGCCATAATGGATTTCACAGCGCGAGCGCGCCGGCATGCTCGCCCCGTCGATCCGCGCGCCGCCTTCCGACAGGTCGGTGATGCGCCCGTCGACAAAGTTCAGGACGCCGTTAACGGTGACGTCGATCGATACCGGAGTACGTTTGTGGCCGCGGGCGGTGGGGGTGCGAAAATTGTCCATGGCGGGGACGCTACGCCCGCATGGTAAATTTTCCGGTAACGATGTTGGCTCGCCTTGGGACAATGTTGCAAGCGGTCGTCGATAATGATCTACCATGGATCATGGCCCGCTCGGTCTTCCTTTATGGTATCGCGCTTGCGGCCGCAGCTTTTCTCCTCGAGTGGCTGAATTACAAACATGCCGTGCATCGCTGGTCGGGCGAGTTCTACATCATCTGTATTGCACTTGTTTGCGTTGCGCTCGGCATATGGGTCGGCAACCGGCTCACCGCGAAACCGCGTCAGCCTTTCGTGCGCAACGACGCCGCGATTGCGGCCTTGGGGCTCAGTGGGCGCGAGTGCGAGGTGCTGGAAATGCTGGCGGCGGGGCATGCCAACAAGGTCATCGCGCGCCGGCTCGAAATCTCCCCCAACACGGTGAAGACGCATATCGCGCGCGTGTATGAAAAGCTGGCTGTCGCCAGCCGGACGCAGGCGGTGCAGAAAGCGCGGACGCTCGACATCCTGCCGTAGGATCGGGCTTGAGCGTGATGACGTCGAATGAACTCGTCATTGCGAGCGGCGAAGCCGCGCGGCAATCCAGAGCGTGCGCAAACCGCCCTGGATTGCTTCGCTCCGCTCGCAATGGCGAAGTGGGTCAATCCAAGGTTATCAGACTCTAGAGCGTGATCGTTTTTGGATGAAGCTGCCCTGTTCCCGCTTCGTCATCCCGGCGCGGGCCGGGATCTCATCCGTGCTCCATGTTGCAAGGTTGAGATCCCGGCCTTCGCCGGGATGACGATTCAAACAAGAAAGATCATGTTCTAAAACCGCCAAATCACCCGTTTGGGCGATGGATTCCGGCCGTTGTTTCTGCCCATCCCGCATGGCATTCACCATTTGGGGAGACAGGATATGGGCAGGATCATTGCAGTCTACGGCGCCATCGCGGGCGTCATCGTCGTCATCGGCATGTTCATCAATATCAGCTTTGTGGCCGATCATGGCGCGATGGGGATGGTCGCCGGCTATCTGTCGATGCTGGTCGCGCTGATCTTCGTCTTCGTCGGTGTCAAACGCTATCGCGACGTCAATCTCGGCGGCGTGATCAGCTTCTGGAAAGCGGTCGGGGTCGGCCTCTGCATCGGCCTTGTCGCATCGCTTTTTTATATATTCGGCTGGGAGCTCTATATGTGGCGCACCGGCGGGACCTTCATGGCCGAATATATCGCCAACAGCGTCGCGGACATGCGCGCGGCCGGCAAGCCGGCGGCCGAGATCGCGAAATTCTCGTCAGAGATGGGCGCGCTGGCTGAGCAATATAAAAATCCGCTCTTTCGCATGGCGCTTACGTTGACCGAGATATTGCCGGTCGCGCTGCTGGTATCGATCGTGTCGGCGGCGCTGCTGCGCCGAAGCAGCTTCTTGCCCGCGACGCAGCCGCGCGGTTGAACAGAGAGAGGGGGCGGGAACGGCAGGATTCTGCCGATATATGGGCTTTCCTACATTGCACCGGCATGCTTGATGATGTCCGATGCGATCGACCGCCGCCCCTCTCGCTAAAGCGACAAAGGACACAAAATGGATGCGCGTGTCCGTGTCCTTTGTCGCTTTAAGCGCGGAGGGCCGAAGCGCTATTCGTGATTTGCGAGTGAAGTTGCGCAGTTTTCCGGGTTTCTTTCCATCGGCGCTTCTTGCCGCTATGGGGCGCAGCTATGACTGACTTGCACCTTCACCCTTCGCTGCGCGAACCCGCGCAAACGTCCAAGGCCTGGCCGTTCGAGGAAGCGCGCAAGCTGGTCAAACGCTATCCGGACGGAAAGCCCGGCGGCGAAGCCGTGCTGTTCGAGACGGGCTATGGTCCGTCGGGCCTGCCGCATATCGGCACGTTCAACGAAGTGCTGCGCACGACGATGGTCCGCCGCGCCTATGAGGCGCTGACCGGCGGCGCGGCGACGCGGCTCGTTGCGTTCAGCGACGACATGGATGGGCTCCGTAAGGTTCCCGACAATGTACCGAACGGCGACATGTTACGCGAATATCTGGGCAAGCCGCTGACCGCGATCCCCGATCCGTTCGAAAAATATGAGAGTTTTGCGCATCATAACAATGCGATGCTGCGCGAGTTTCTCGACCGTTTCGGCTTCGAATATGAATTCGTCAGCTCGACCGAGCGCTACAGGTCGGGCGCGTTCGACGACGCCTTGAAGAATGTCCTGCGCCACAATCAGGACATTCTCGACATCATGTTGCCGACGCTGCGTGCCGAGCGCGCCGCGACCTATTCGCCGATCCTGCCGGTCAGCCCGAAGTCGGGGATCGTGCTGCAGGTGCCGGTGACGGTGGTCGATGCCGACAAGGGCCTTGTTTCGTTCGAAGACGAAGGCGAGACGATTACCCACTCGGTCCTCGGCGGCGGCGCAAAGCTGCAATGGAAGGTCGATTGGGCGATGCGCTGGGTTGCGCTGGGTGTCGACTATGAAATGTACGGCAAGGATCTGACCGACAGCGGTATCCAGTCGGGCAAGATCGCCAAGGCGCTGGGTGGGCGCAAGCCCGAGGGGCTGATCTACGAAATGTTCCTCGACGAAAAGGGCGAGAAGATTTCGAAGTCGAAGGGCAACGGGCTGAGCCTCGAGCAGTGGCTCGACTATGGCAGCGAGGAAAGTCTGGCTTTTTTCGCGTACCGCGAGCCCAAGGCGGCGAAGCAGCTTCATATCGGCGTGATCCCGAAGGCGGTCGACGAATATCTGCAGATGCGCGGCAATTATGCGGCGCAGGAGCCCGACAAGAAGCTCGGTAATCCGGTGCACCACGTCCATGTGGCGCGCGGCGAGGATATGCCGAGTGCCGAACTGCCGGTGACCTTCGGGTTGCTGCTGAACCTTGTCGGGGTGATGGGCGCCGATGCCTCGAAGGACCAGATCTGGCGCTACCTTGGCCAATATGTCGACGGCGCGAATGCGGAAAACTATCCCGAGCTCGACCGGCTGATCGACAATGCGATGGCGTATAACCGCGATTATGTCGCGCCCACGCTCAATCGCCGCAAGCCGCAAGGGGGTGAGGGCGCGGCGCTGAAGGAACTCGACGACAAGCTCGCCGCGCTCCCCGCCGACGCCTCGGCCGACGATATCCAGAATATCGTCTACGAGATCGGCAAGAACGAGGCCTATGGCTTTGAAAACCTGCGCGATTGGTTCAAGGCGCTGTACGAGACGCTGCTCGGGTCGAGCGCCGGGCCGCGCATGGGCAGCTTTATCGCGCTGTTCGGGATCGACAATACGCGGCGGCTGATTGCCGAGGCACTTGCCTGAGGAGGCGCATATGGCGGACTATGAGCTGGCGCAGATCAACATCGGGCGCTTTCGCCTGCCGCCCGACCATGTCGCCAATCGCGACTTCATGGACGCGCTCGACCATGTGAATGCGGTGGCAGAGGCAGCCGACGGCTTTGTCTGGCGGCTGACGGGCGAGGGCAATAATGCGACCGACGTGCCGGTGACCGACGATCCGCACCTGATCGCGAACATGTCGGTGTGGCGCGATATCGATGCGCTCGCCGCTTATGTCTATCGCACGCCCGATCATCTGACGATCATGAAGCGGCGCAAGGAGTGGTTCGAGCACATGGCGCTCTATCAGGCGTTGTGGTGGGTGCCGGCGGGCCATCGTCCGACGGTCGCCGAGGGCATGGCGCGGATCGCGAGGATCGAGGCGAGCGGGCCGACGGCCGAGGCCTTCACTTTCAAAAGCCCCTTCGCGGCTCCCGACGGGACTCCCGCGTCGCCGGTTCAGGACGAATGCGCGTGACAGACATGATCGACATTTTCACCACCGGCGGGACGATCGACAAAGTCTATTTCGATGCGCTTTCGGAATTCCAGATCGGCCCAGCGGCGATCCCCGACATGCTGCGCGAGAATAACGTTCATGTCCCGCACCGCGTCACGCAACTGATGCGTAAGGATAGCCTGGAACTCGACGACGCCGATCGCGAGACGATCCGCGCTGCGGTCGCCGCGAGCGACGCGCCGCGCATTCTCGTCACGCACGGGACCGACACGATGGTCGTTACCGGGCGCGTGCTGGCGGGCGTTGCGGGCAAGACGATCGTGATGACGGGCGCGATGCAGCCTGCGTCGGTGCGCGCGAGCGATGCCGAATTCAACGTCGGCTTTGCGCTGGCGGCGGTGCAGACGCTGCCGCCCGGGGTCTATGTGGCGATGAACGGGATGATCTTCGATCCCGAAAAGACGGTCAAGGACCGCGCCGGCGCGCGTTTCGTTCAGGAAGGCTGATCAGCCCGCCGCGGTGACCTGCCGCAGCACGGCGGCATAGTTCGGCGCGATCGTCATCGATTCGTGCCGACCCGCGCGTCCCAGGGCAGCATGAACTGCGGGCAGGCGATAGCAGGGCACGCCCATGAACAGATGATGCTCGGCGTGATAATTCACCCAATATGGAGCAACCGTCGCGCGGGCGAGCCAGCCGGCGTGGGTTGTCCGGGCATGGGTAAAGGGATCGTCGCTGCCCGTCGTCGTGCACGCATGTTCGGCGATGTTGCGGATGCGCAGATATAGCTGGAAAGTCGTGGCCAGACCCGCGAGCCAGAGCAGGTAGGGCGTCCAGCCATAGAGCGTCAGCGAGGCGGCGAGGAGCACCGCCTGGACGACGAGGAAGCGCCCGACGGCGCGCGCCACGGTCATTGCCCCGGCGACGTCGATCGTCGGTGACGTCATGCCGTCGTCGGACTGCTTGTTGAACGGCGTCCCGGCCTTGGTGCTAGCGCCACTTTTCTGACCTTGTTCGCCGCGCAACATCGCTCTCAGGCCGACAAAGGCAAAGCCGAATTGTGCCATGCGCTGCTTGAAGAAGGTCTGCCCGGTCATATCGCGCAGCACCTTGCGTCCCAGGCTGGCGCGGGTGGTGGGAAAGGGTTTCGACAACGACAGGTCTGGGTCTTCGGGCTGCTGCGTGAACTTGTGGTGCTGAAGATGATAGGTGCGATAGGCGATGAGGTCCGACCCGACTGCGGCGCCGGTCAGCCATTGGCCGAGGAAATTGTTGATTTTCCGGTTGGGGTGGAGCGCGCCGTGCGCGGCATCGTGCATTAGGATCGCAAGCCCGAGTTGGCGGCCGCCAACAAAGATGATCGCGAGCAGCCATGCGAGCGGGTTCTGCGACCAGGCGGCGATGCCGACGAGTGCGATGCTGATGATCCATGCATGGGCAACTAGCCAGATGCCGCGCCAGGACGACGCGCGAGTGATCGCCGACCATTCGGCGCGGTCGAAAAAGCGGTCGGGCGGGAACAGGCGGACGGCGGGCATTGGCGCAACATAACAAGTTGCTAACCGAAACGTAACCCCTTCCGTTTTGGCACAATGTCGGCGGAAATCACGCGCTTGCGGTAAGGATTTGGTAACTCTTTCACGGCCAGTGACGACGGCGATCAGAAGAGCGGGAAGTTCAGGAAATTGGGGGTTCGGCGTAACATCATCCGACCGGGAGGCGGCGATCTTTCCGTAGGCGAATCGCTGTTCGATTCGCCGGAATTCGTCACGCATCTGATGCGCGTGGCGAAGCTGTGGCACTATGTTCTGATCGGCCGCGTCCTTGCATTTCTGACCTTCGCTTTCTTGCCTGGAGTTGCAGGCTTTCTCGATCAACCCTCGCTCTGGCTGGTCATGGCGGTAGGCTTGCCATGCGACGTCGCACTGACGGTGATCGGGCAGGCGATGCGCAAACCGCGCCTGATCGGGAACAGTCAAGTGCGGCTTATGGCGATGCTGTGTATGGCGCTGATCGTGCTTGGCACATTGCTCAACGCGGCAGCGATGTTCAATGCCATCGCAATCCCTGACGGCAGCCGCCACTTCGATGCCTTTACCGCGATTCATATCGGCTCGCTTCTCGTCGCGGCGGCGGCGGTCGCGGTCGTTCGTCCCGCCTTTTTCGCCTTCGCCGGTGCGACCGCGCTGGGCGGTGCTATCGGTGCGGCGTCTTGGCCTTTTGCCGTTGCCGGCCTCGTCTTTCTTGGCCTGTTGATCGTGATGATGCGCGAGGATGTCCGCCACCAGCGGCGTGCGACGCGTGCGGCGCGGCTCGGCGTCAGCGAACAACAGCGTGCACTGAACCTGATGCGCGATTTCGAGCGTGCGGGGCGCGGCTGGTTCTGGGAAACCGATCGCGATGGCCATCTCGTCTATATTTCGCCGACCGTGGCGGCGCGGCTCGAACGGCCGCTGTCGGATCTGCTCGGTCATCCCTTTACCGACATCATCCGCAAGCGGATCGGCAAGGACGAGAGCGAGGAGCGTACGCTCGGTTTCAGCCTCTCGTCGCGTACGCCGTTCAAGGAGCTGACGGTACAGGCCTCGGTTCCGGGCGAGGAGCGCTGGTGGTCGATTTCGGGCCAGCCGATTAGCAACGAACTCGGCAATTTTCAGGGATTTCGCGGCAGCGGTACCGACCTGACCGACAAAAAAAGGTCGGAGCGTGAGATCAACCAGCTTGCGCGATACGACACGCTGACGGGGCTTGCGAACCGGCGCCATATCACCGACCTGCTCGAGCGCGCGCTCAAGAGCCATGGCGGCCAGCCGCAACCATGTGCCTTGCTGCTGATGGACCTCGACCGCTTCAAAGCGGTCAACGACACGCTCGGCCATCCGGTGGGCGACCAATTGTTGCAGCAGGTCGCAGGACGATTGACGCAGATCGTCGGCGACAAAGGACAGGTCGGGCGGCTTGGCGGCGACGAATTCCAGATCGTCGTGCCGCAGATGAGTCAGCCCGAAAAGCTGGCGGGTATTGCCAATGCGATCATCCTCAGCCTTGCCAAGCCCTTTGCGATCGAGGGCGAACAGGTCCGCATCGGATCGTCGATCGGTATTGCCGTGTCGGACGGAGAGGGTGCAACCGCATCCGCGCTCGTCCGCAATGCCGACCTTGCGCTTTACGCGGCGAAGGATGCCGGGCGCGGCGTCTATCGCTTCTATGCCGATGCGATGCATAATCAGGCGAGCGAGCGCAAGGCGATCGAAGATGCGCTGCGCGACGCGCTGGCGAGGGACGAACTCAAGCTTCTCTATCAGCCGATCGTCGATGTGGCGAGCGAACGGATCACCGGGTTCGAAGCGCTGATCCGCTGGCATCATGCGACCCGTGGGTTGATCAGCCCCTCGAAATTCATCCCCGTGGCCGAAGAGTCGAACCTGATCGTTCCGATCGGCGAGTGGATCATCCGGTCGGCCTGCGCGGCGATCGCGCGCCTCGGCCCAGGATACCGCGTCGCGGTCAATGTGTCGCCGCGCCAGTTCGCGAACGAAAAGCTGCCTGCGACGGTCTTGAGTGCGGTTTCGGCGGCGGGTATCCGCCCCGAGCAGCTCGAACTAGAGATCACCGAAGGCGTATTCCTCGACGAGAGTCCCGAGACTCTCGCGATGTTCCAGAAGTTGAAGCGGACTGGCGTGCGGCTGGCACTCGACGATTTCGGTACTGGCTATTCGGCGCTGGGCTATCTGAAGAAAGCGCCGTTCGACAAGATCAAGATAGATCAGAGTTTCGTCCTCGGCGCCGCCGATCCCAGCAGCATGAATGCGGCGATCATCTCGTCGATCGTCGGCCTAGCGAGCGCGCTCGACATGGAAACGACCGCCGAGGGCGTTGAAACGCACGACGACCTTGCGCTGATCCGCGGGCTGGGGTGCAGCCATGTGCAGGGCTATATCTATGGCAAGCCGATGGATCTGGTCGAAGTGCTGGCATTGCTTCGCGAAGGCGGCGGACGCGCTGAGGCGAAGGGATACAAGAGCGTTCGCGAACCGCGGCTTACGACCTTCCGCACGATCCAGATCGGCAGCGGCGAGCATCGATATGAGGCGATCGTCCGCAACATGTCGTCGCGCGGGGCGCTGATCGAGGGGTTGTGGAATGTCCCGCCGGGCACCCTGCTGAGGCTCGAATTCGGTTCCGACCAGATACTCGACGCCGAAGCGCGTTGGTCGGCGGGCAACCGTGTCGGAGTCAAATTTGCCGAAGCGATCGAAGTCGAAGCGTTGATCGGTCCAAAGGCCGCCACGCCGGCGCGGGGACGGGTCCGCCGCGCCGCGTGACGACGCCGGTCAATCGGCGATGCGGCCGCGTGCCATCACCCAGTCGACCTTTTCCAACACTGTGACGTCGGTCAGCGGGTCGCCGCTGACGGCGATCATATCTGCCGACATCCCGGGCGCGATCCGTCCGATCTCGTTTTCGAGCGACAGCAGCTTTGCGGCGACCGTCGTCGCGCTCGCCAGCGCCTCGCGCGGGGTCAGCCCATATTTGACGAGCAGCTTGAACTCGCCGCCGTTGCGGCCATGTTCGAACACGCCGGCATCGGTGCCGAAGGCGATCGGCACGCCCAGCGCCTTGGCGCGGGTTACCGCCTTGCCGACGTCGTTCAGCGTCATGCGCACCTTGTTTTCGACCGTCGGCGTGTAGATGCCCTTGCCGAGCCGTTCGCGAATACCCTCAAACGCCATCAACGTCGGGACGAGATAGGTGCCCTTGGCCTTCATGACCTGGAGCGTTGCGTCGTCGGCGAAGGTGCCATGTTCGATGCTGTCGATGCCGGCCGCGGCCGAGGATTTGATCCCGCCCGCGCCGTGCGCATGCGCCATCACCTTGAGCCCCAGCGAATGGGCGGTGTCCGCGATGCTCTGCAGTTCGGGGCTAGTGAAATGCCCCTCGAGCCCGCGCGCCTGCTGCGACAGTACGCCGCCGGTCGCAGTGATCTTGATGACGTCCGCTCCGGCGCGAGAGGCCTTGCGGACCTTCTCGGCGCACTCGACCGCACCGGTGCAGGTATAGCCTTCATCGAGAACGGCATGAATGTCCTCGCGAAAGCCCGTGACGTCGCCATGCCCGCCGATGATCGACAGCGCCGGGCCGGCGGCGACGATGCGCGGGCCTTCGATGAAGCCGTTCGTGGTACCGCGGCGGAGAGAAAAAGCGGTATATTGCGCAGACCCCGCCTCGCGCACCGTGGTGAAGCCCGCGCGCAGCGTGATTGCGGCATTTTTAGCGCCGACGACGACACCCCATTCGTCGGGGTCGACCGCCGCGGCGCGATAATCGTCGCCGGGATCGCCGGTCAGATGGACGTGAAGGTCGACAAGGCCGGGGAGCAACGTCTTGTCGCCGAGGTCGACGACTTCGGCGCCAGTCGGAGCTGCGGCGCGGCCGGGGGCGATCGACGTGATGCGATCGTCGGTGATGATAACCGTCGAGGGGCCTTGCGCGGGCTGGCCGGCGTCGGTGATGACGCGGCCGGCATAGATAACGGTGGTTTTCGCATATGCCGTCGTACCGAGCAGCGCGAGCGTCGCGGCTGCGACCATTCCCAATTTACGCATGAAGTCTCCCCTGTTTGTTTCAGCCACCGTGGCGCGGCGGGCGGGGGAGGGCAAGTGGCGAGTGGCGTAGCAAGAGGGCGTTGTTCGATTCGGTCATGCTTAAGGCGACAAAAGTTGCGGACATACGCGTCGAAAATGTCTCCTTTGTCGCTTTAAGACCGGTTTTGCGAAGCCGACGATTTCAAAGAGCGAACGCGAGGCTGGCACGGCGCGATGATGTAGGACAGCGGTATTTTGCTAATCGGGTGATGTCTGTTTTGGGGTGGTGAGCGGACGTTGCCCGATTTTCCTTCGTCATCCCGGACTTGATCCGGGATCCCGCTTTTTGACGGCACCGGCACGCTTCACGAAATAGCGGGACCCCGGATCAAGTCCGGGGTGACGATGATGGAGAGGGCAGCAATCGGTCGACTCCTGCCCCCGCACAAAAAAAGGGGGCCGGCGAACCGGCCCCTCAGTTTGTCATCTGATAACCGAAAGGAATATTACCAGAAGAAATCGTAGATCACGTCGATCACTTCACCCGAGTAGGTGTCGACCAGAAGCGCATCGTTGTAATAGCGAATCCAGCGCGTGCCTCCGTAAGCCGGCGGCAGGCGATAATAGCCCGGATCGTTGATCCAGTAGCGCGAGCTGTAGAACAGCGAGTTCAGCGAGAAACCGATGCTGAAGCGCGTGTAGCCATAGCCGCGATACGGGTTGTAATAGCGCGGCATCCGGTAATGGCTGCGGTTCCGCTCACGATAGCTGCGCCAGTCGTAACGACGGTCGCTGCGCCAATCGCGGTTCCACCGGTTGTTGCGGTCGCCCCGGTCCCAGCGGTCGTTTCGGCCGTCGCGATAGCGGCGATCGACATAGCCGTTGCGATTATTGTCCCAGCGACGGTCGACGCGGTTGTTGTCGTTCCGGTCCCAGCGGCGGTCGAGATCACCGTTGCGATTGCGGTCGTAGCGGCGATCAACCTGGCCGTTGCGGTTGCGGTCCCACTGGCGATCGACCTGACCGTCACGATTGCGGTCCCACTGGCGGTCGGTGCGACCGTCGCGGTTGCGGTCATAGGTGCCGCCGCGCTGACGCTGTTCGGCCTGCCGCTGCTGCCATTGCTGGCGCTGCGCCTGCCGCTGCTGATCGTTGCCGCGCTGCTGCCATTGCTGACGCTGCTGATCGTTGCCGCGCTGCTGCTGCCATTGCTGACGCTGCGCGTCGTTGCCACGCTGCTGGCGCCACTGCTCGCGCTGGGCCTGTCGTTGCTGATCATTGCCGCGTTGCTGCCACTGCTGCTGGCGCATTTCGCCGCGCTGCTGGCGTTCAGGTCGTGCCTGGCCATCGCCGTTACCACCACCGCGGCGCACTTCGGGTCCGCGTGGCCCGCGGTCTCCACGGTCGCCGCGCTGTGCGATCTGCACCCGTTCACCTGACGCCTGTGCGGCGGCCGGGGCGATGGGTGTCAGGATCGTCGCAGCGATCAGCAACCCTCCGAACATCTTTTTCATCTCGCCATTCTCCAACTCATGTCCCGTGTGCTGGAGACGCCAGCCGGGATGATGAATCGATTCTTACCAGTGGCAAGATGATCGATGGCTGACCGCGCTGTTGCCTGTGGTTCAGCTAGATGAACGGCCCCGTTCAGCTTCCCGGCGGCAGACGTAGCGCCGGGACGGCCTGTGCCGCGTCCTCGGGACGGATACCGGGCGGCGGCGCGGCCGCGATGCGTTCCTCGCCGCGGATCACGCGCCCGGCGAGGCGGATCGCGGTCCGGATGCGGGGGTAGGTGCCGCAGCGGCAGATATTGGTCATCGCCGCGTCGATTTCGGCATCGCTTGGGTTGCTGTTCGATCGGAGGAGCGCGGCGGCGGCCATGATCATCCCCGACTGGCAGAAACCGCATTGCGGTACCTGCTCGGCGACCCACGCCTGCTGAACCGCATGGCTGCGGTCACGCGCCAGGCCCTCGATCGTCGTGACGAAGCGGCCCTCGCATTCGGCGATCGTGACCATGCAACTGCGAATCGCCTCGCCATCGATATCGACGGTGCACGCGCCGCACTCGCCGGTGCCGCAGCCATATTTGGTACCCGTCAGGTTCGACGCGTCGCGAAGCGCCCACAGCAGGGGCGTTTCGGGTTCCATGCGATATTCGACCGGGCGGTCGTTGACCGAGAATCGCGTCATGCGGTTCCTGTTAGCGCAACGGCCGGATTAGTCACGCCAGCTCGTGTCGATCTTGTCGACCTTGCGCACCATCGCGTCGAATTCGGCCTTGCCCGCCTGGCCGGGGATCGAAGCCATGAAAAGGTCGCGCTGATGAACGGCGATCACTTCCTGCGGGACGGTGATCGGCTTGCCCATGCTCATCGTCGCCATCTGGATTTCGCATGCGCGCTGAAGCGCCCAATATTTGATGAAGGCTTCGGTCAGCGTCTTGCCCATCACGACGGGGCCGTGGTTCTTGAGCATCAGGATACGCTTGTCGCCGAGGTTCTGGACGAGGCGTTCGCCTTCCTCCTCGCGCACCGTCACACCTTCGAAATCATGATAGGCGAGCTGGCCGGCGAAGTTGCAGGCATAGAAGTTCACCGGCTGCAGACCGCCCTCGAGCGCGCAGACCGCGACCGTCGCGGTGGTATGCGTGTGGATGATCGCATGCGCGTCAGGGAGGACGCGGTGGAACAGGCTGTGCTGGACGAAACCCGCCTTGTTGACATGCCAGGGATTATCCTCGTCCACCTTATTGCCGTCGATGTCGATCTTGATGAGGGTAGAGGCGGTCACTTCGCTGAAATGCATGCCATAGGGGTTGATGAGATAGCTGCCGTCCTCGTCCGGCACCTTCACCGTGATATGGTTGAAGATCATCTCGTCCCAGCCCATCATCGCGAAGATGCGGTAGCATGCGGCAAGTTCCTGCCGCGCCGTCCATTCGGCTTCACTATATTTGCTGTTGCGCTTGAGCTGGGTCGCCATGGCCTGTCCCTCATTATGATGTTAGTTTCGTCCTGCTACCTATGCCATAAGGATAGGGCGCGGCACAATCCCGGCAGAGGGCAGGGCGGTCTCGCGGCGTGGCGGGCGCGGTTCGCCGCGTTGGGGCTTGCATTTCGGCGCGAATCTCTCTAGTTGGCGCTTCATCGGAACGTCGCGTGATCGCGGCGCTCTTTTTATTGCCCGAATATCGGCGGTTTACGGCAGACCGGGTTGCCCGGTGGCCCCAAATCGTTTTGACGAACAGGAGACGACACGGCGTATGCAGATCATCGTTCGCGACAATAATGTCGACCAGGCCCTTCGCGCGCTCAAGAAGAAGCTGCAGCGTGAGGGCGTGTATCGCGAAATGAAGCTGCGCCGTCACTACGAGAAGCCCAGCGAAAAGCGTGCGCGCGAGCATGCTGCCGCTGTCCGCCGCGCCCGCAAGATGGAGCGCAAGCGGATGGAGCGTGACGGTATCAAGTAAGACCGTCTCCCGTTCGGGATCCTGATCGAGAAAAGGGCGCCGCGGCAACGCGGCGCCCTTTTTCGTCTGTGTGGAACGGGGCGGGCGCTTTCGACCGGAAACTGCCCTGCGTTTCATCGTCACCCCGGACTTGATCCGGGGTCCCGCTTGAAGTCGAATCCGGTGAGTGCCTTCAAAAAGCGGGATCCCGGGTCAAGCCCGGGATGACGGAAGTTGGGGACGGGATGTCCGCTCCCCCACCCAAACCGGACTTCGCCAGATGAGTGCCGCCGTGCATATTGCCTCTGGACCGCTCCGCGCCGCTCCGCCTATAGGCCTCGCCAGCATTTTCGCCCCGGCCGGGGCAGCGGAAGGATTAGCCAAGATGAGCGTAACGACGGTTCCATTGCGTCCGGTGAGCAAGGGCGGGCTGTGGCTGATGTGGTTCGGCCTTGCCGCATTGCTGGTCGCCGGGGCGGCCTTTGCCTGGCATATGACCCCGCGCATCGGGTTCGAGGTCGTCAAGGAAGGCACCGGGCCGAGCCCGACCAAGGCCGATGTCGTGCTCGTGAAATATGAGGGCAAGCTGGACGACGGCACTGTCTTCGACGCCAATGAACAGGCGCCGATGCAGGTCGCGCAGGTCGTTCCGGGCTTTTCGGAAGCGCTGACCCGCATGAAGAAGGGCGGCGAGTACAAGATCACCATTCCCGCGCAGCTCGGCTATGGCGACCGCGCCGTCGGACCGATCCCCGCCGGCAGCACGCTCCACTTCGCCGTCACGTTGCTCGACTTCCGCTCGGAAGCCGAAGTTCGCGCGATGCAGCAGCAGATGCAGCAACAACAACAGATGATGCAGCAGCAACAGATGCAGGGTGGCGCTCCCGGCGGCCCGGCCGGTCCTCCGCCCGGTGCGCCGCAGCCGTAAGGCCGGCAAGCCGACGAGACAGAAGCGGCGGCGGGCTTAGGTGCCCGCCGCCGTTTTCGTATTGGCGGCGCCGGCGTTGCGCTCGGCCTCGCGTTCCAGCGCGACCTTGATCATCGCGACGATCGGGTCGGCGAGGAACAGGCCCATCAGGCCCAGGAGCGCGCCGAAGAGGATTTGCGCGCCGAGGACAAGGGCGGGGGCGAGGTCGACGGTCTTTTTGGCGACCATCGGAACGATCAGATAGCCGTCGACCGTCTGCACGATGAAATAGATGGCGATCGCCCAGAGCCCGGTATCTGTCCCCGCCGAAAAGCCGACGAGGACGAGCAGTACGCCCGATACGATCGCGCCGATGTTGGGAATGAAGGCGAGCAGGCCGGTGAGCAGGCCCATCAGCGCCGCCATCGGAATGCCGACGGCAAGGCAGGCGAGCCAGGTGCCGATCCCTTCGACGAGCATGCCGAGCAAACGCCCCGCCATCAGGCGGCGCAGCGTGAAGCCCATGCGCGCGGTCGTGATGTAGAAATTTTCGCGGCTCTTCATCGGCAGCATCCATGCGACGCCGCGTTCATACAGGCGCGGCTCGATCGCGATGAAGATACCGAGGACGAGAATCATGACGAGGCTGGTGAGGCCGCCGAGCACTGTGCCGACGGCAGCGGTGACGCGGCCCACGGTACCAGCGATATTATCGGTGATCGTCTTGGTATCGAGCTGGAAATTGCCCATGCCATGATCGCTCGCCCACTCGGCGATGCGTTCGATCTGCGCCATCACGACGGTTTGCAAGGTCGCGGCCTGGTCGGCGATCTGCGAACCCGCGAACATGATGGTCCAAATCAGAAAGGCGAGGAGCGACAGGCAGACGATCAAAAGCCGCCAGCCGCGCGCGATCGGAAGCACGCGGCCGAGCAGGCGCGTTCCGCCATCGAGCATCGACGCCATGACAATCCCTGCGAAGATCAGCAGGATCGGCTGGATCAGGACAATGCATACGCCGATGAGCAGCGCGAGGCCGATCCAGACACCGGCCTTCAGCAGTTCGGTGCGGACAAGCTGGCTGCGAATCTCGGTCGGCCCGGGGGCTTCCTTGTGCGCCTCGGCCTTGGCGGCGGCGGAGGCAGCGGTTCGCGTTGCTGCCGGTTTTCGTGTCGCCGCCATATTTGTTTCCTGTTCTACTAGTTGCCCTGACGCTCCGGTCGCAGGTCGGTTCCCGCGCGCCCGGACCGCAGAGCGTTAAACCAGCTCAATGGGTTATACCACTCGGCAGTTCCATCGGTCGAAAAGCTGATGATCTCTGCCCGCCCTGCAATCGCGTCGAATAGAACGGGGCCGCCGAGGCCTTTCTGGCTGGTGTCGACGCGGCTGTCGGCGCTGCCGTCGCGATTGTCGCCCATCAGGAAGACATGATCGGCGGGTACGGTGACAGGGCCGTAATCGTCCGTCGTGTAGCCGGGGCCCATATCGATCGTGTCGAAGGTCGCGCCGCCAGGCAGCGTTTCGCGAACGATCGGCAGTTCGAGCACTTCCTTGCCCTTTGCATCGCGGTTCACGAAACGGAACAGGCTGCTGTCAGGGCCGGGCAGGTTGGGATCGACGGGGATCGACAGCATCGGCTGGACTTCGCGCTTCACCGGCTTGCCGTTGATGCTGAGTTCGCCATTGGTCAGTTGGATCGTGTCGCCGGGCAGGCCGATCACGCGCTTGATATAGTCGATGCGCGTCACCGGATGCTCGAGCACGACGATATCGCCGCGTTCGGGAAGCTTGCCGAACAGCCGGCCTGCGACCTTGGGCGCGAGGTGGAAGCTCACTGACGAATAGGACCAGCCATAAGGATATTTGCTGACGATCAGCCGATCGCCGTTGCGCAGCACCGGCATCATCGAATCGGACGGGATATAGAATGGCTTGGCGACGCAGCTATGGATACCGAGCACAAGCAGCAGGATGACCACGATATCGCGGATCAGCTTACCCCAGCCTTCGTCACCCTTCGTCCTGTCCTTCGGCATGTTTTTGTCAGTCCTTGATTGCTTCGATGATGACGAAAGCCTGCGCCCAGGGGTGGTCGTCGGTCAGCGTCAGATGGATATGCGCGGTATGGCCGGGCGGGATCATCTGCGCGAGCCGTTCGGCCGCCCCCCCGGTGAGGGCGAGCGTCGGAGCGCCCGAGGGCGCGTTGACGACGCCGATGTCTTTCATGAAGACGCCGCGCTTGAAACCGGTGCCGACGGCTTTGGAGAAGGCCTCCTTGGCGGCGAAGCGTTTCGCGTAAGTGCCGGCGCGGGTGAACGGCCGCCGTGCCGCCTTGGCCTTTTCGACATCGGTAAAGACGCGATTTTCGAAGCGCTCGCCGAAGCGGTCGAGCGATGCCTGGATGCGCTCTATGTTACAAAGGTCGGAGCCGAGCCCGATGATCACAGCGCGCCTCGCGCCTCGTCCATCAGCGCGCGCATCCGGCGCACCGCCGGGTCGAGCCCGGTGAAAATCGCCTCGCCGATCAGGTAATGGCCGATGTTCAGTTCGGCGAGTTGCGGAATCGCTGCCACCGGAACGACATTGTCATAGGTGAGGCCGTGACCGGCGTGGGGTTCGATCCCGTTCTTCCACGCGAGCGCCGCTGCGTCGGCGAGGCGGCGGAGTTCCGCGGCGCGTTCCTCACCCTCGACATGCGCATAACGCCCGGTGTGGAATTCGACGACGGGCGCGCGAAGGCGCATTGCCGCCTCGATCTGCCGCGCGTCGGGTTCGATGAACAGGCTGACGCGGATACCAGCATCGTTCAGCCGCGCGACGATGGGCGCGAGGTGATTATGCTGTCCCGCGGCATCGAGGCCGCCTTCAGTCGTGCGCTCTTCGCGCTTTTCGGGAACGATGCACGCGGCGTGCGGTTTGTGCCGCAGCGCGATCTCAAGCATCTCGTCGGTCGCCGCCATTTCCAGATTGAGCGGCAGGTCGGTCGCGGCCTGGATGCGCGCCAGGTCGTCGTCGCGGATATGACGCCGGTCTTCACGCAGATGTGCGGTGATGCCGTCGCCGCCGACCGCGGCGACGATTTCGGCCGCGCGCACCGGGTCGGGATGCTCGCCTCCACGAGCGTTGCGGATCGTCGCGACATGGTCGATGTTGACGCCGAGCCGCAGGCGCGAAGCCAAGGGGAGGGAAGACGTCGGACCGGTCAAGCCGCTTTGCTCCGGCTGCCGGGCTTCACTGCTTCGGTCGCGGCGAGTTCGGGCGGCAGTTCATTATCGGCATAGGTCGGGAAGTTGATCGCCACGAGCGGATAGAAGGGCACGCCGAGTTCGACATTGCCCGCCGAGCGGTCGACGAGCGCGGCCTCCGCGATTACATCGCCGCCCGCGGCGCGCACCGCATCCATCGCTTCGCGCGATGACAAGCCGGTGGTCACGACATCCTCGACCATCAGCACTTTCGCGCCGGGCTCGATCGTAAAGCCGCGGCGCAGTTCGAAGGTGCCGGTCGGGCGCTCGACGAAAATTGCCGGCTTGCCGAGCGCGCGGCCCATTTCATGGCCGATGATGACGCCGCCCATGGCCGGCGACACAACGATGTCGATCGCCTGTTTCAGGTCGCGCGGCAGTTTGGCAGCGAGCGCCACGGCGAGCCGGCCGGCGCGCTCTGTGTCCATCAGCACCCGCGCGCACTGCAGATAATATTCGCTGTGACGGCCTGAGGAGAGCAGGAAATGGCCCTGCAGCAGGGCGTCGGCAGCGCGGAACTCGGCCAGGATTTCGTCATCGGTCATGGGAGATTTATTCTTTTGTCCTGTGCTTCGCCCATGATGGGCGAGCGGGTTTGAGCGGCGAAGATTATCCAGCCGCAAAATAGTGTTAGAGATGCTTGAGGCAAGCGGCAAGCGGGTCTATAGCGCCCGCGAGATTCAGCCTGTCCGATGGCTGCGTGGACCTGTGTCCAGCAGTGGGGAAAGGCCGGCTGGGGCATCAATAAGAACAACAGGCAACGGGCGGCACTATCCTTATGAAGAGCTTGAAAACCCTTGTAATTGCGGCGGCTTTGTCGCTCGGCGCGGTGGGCGCCGGTCATGCGCAGGCACCTGCTGCGGCTCCGGCCGAAGCACCCGCCGCGACGGCTCCGGCGAATCCGGCTCCGGCCACCGCCGATGCGGCTGCTCCGGCAGCGACGCCGGTCGCGACGACCGCCGCGGCACCGGCTGGCGATGCGACTTATGTCCCGATGAAGCCGACCCCCGGGGTTGGTCAACCGGTCGACGCGGGCATCGATTTCCAGCCGCAGGTCAGCCCGGTCGGCGAACAGGCTTACTGGTTCAACCATGTCATCCTGCTGCCCGTCATCACGGTGATCACGCTGATCGTCCTCGGGCTTCTGCTCTGGGTGATGTTCCGCTTTCGCGCCAAGGCGAACCCGGTGCCGTCGAAGACGACGCACAACACCTTCATCGAAATCATCTGGACCGCAATTCCGGTGCTGATCCTCGCGGTGATCGCGGTGCCGTCGATCCGGCTGCTGGCCCAGCAATATGAGCCGCCGAAGAAGGACGCGCTGACGATCAAGGTCACGGGTTACCAATGGTATTGGGGCTATGCCTATCCCGACCAGGGTATTGGCGAATATGTCTCGAAGATCCTGCCCGAGAAGGATGCCGTCGCGCGCGGCGAGCCCTATCACCTCGCCGTCGACAACCGTATGGTCGTCCCCGTCGGTCGTCAGGTGAAGCTGATCATCACGGGCGCCGATGTGATCCACAGCTTCGCGGTCCCGGCCTTCTGGACCAAGATGGATGCGGTCCCCGGCCGCGCCAACGAAACGACGTTCACCGCGAACAAGGTCGGCGTTTACTACGGTCAGTGTTCGGAACTGTGCGGCGTCGATCATGGCTATATGCCGATCGCTGTCGAGGTGCTTCCGGTCGACAAGTGGGAAGCCTGGGTCCGCTCGAAGGGCGGCAATCCCAAGGGCCCTGAAGCCGCCGCGCCTGCCGCTGCTGCTCCGGCACCCGCCGCCGCTCCGGCTGCTGCGCCTGCCGCGGCCCCTGCTGCCGCCACGACCGAAGCTGCACCGGCAGCGGCGCCCGCCGCCGCGCCGGCCGCAAAGAATTAACAAGGGGTCCGACAGATGACCGATATCGCAGCGACTGCACCCGCGCACGGCCACGACCATGCGCATGACGACCACGATCACGACACGCCCAGCTTTTTTGTCCGCTGGTTCATGTCGACGAACCACAAGGACATCGGCACGCTCTATCTGATCTTCGCGATTATCGCGGGAATCGTGGGCGGCGCGCTTTCGGGCATGATGCGCCTCGAACTCGCGCATCCCGGTATCCAGTATCTCGGTACCTGGGCACAGGCGCTCGGCGGCGCGCAGGACCTGACGGCCGCGAAGCATTTCTGGAACGTGATGATCACCGCGCACGGCCTGATCATGGTGTTCTTCATGGTCATGCCCGCCATGATCGGCGGCTTCGGCAACTGGTTCGTTCCGCTGATGATCGGCGCGCCTGACATGGCGTTCCCGCGCATGAACAACGTCAGCTTCTGGCTCACCGCCGTTGCTTTCGTGATGCTCGTTGGATCGATGTTCGTTCCGGGCGGTAGCGGCAATGGCGCCGGCACCGGTTGGACGGTCTATGCGCCGCTGTCGACCAGCGGTTCGGTTGGACCGGCCGTCGATATGGCGATCTTCTCGCTCCACCTTGCGGGCGCGGCATCGATCCTCGGTGCGATCAACTTCATCACCACCATCTTCAACATGCGCGCGCCGGGCATGACCCTGCACAAGATGCCGCTGTTCGTGTGGTCGGTGCTCGTTACCGCCTTCCTGCTGCTGCTCGCGCTGCCGGTTCTTGCCGCGGCGATCACGATGCTGCTGACCGATCGCAACTTCGGCACCACCTTCTATGATGCGGCAGGCGGCGGCGACCCCGTCCTCTATCAGCATCTCTTCTGGTTCTTTGGTCACCCCGAAGTGTACATCATGATTCTGCCGGGCTTCGGCATCGTCAGCCAGATCATCTCGACCTTCAGCAAGAAGCCGGTGTTCGGTTACCTGGGCATGGCTTACGCGATGGTCGCGATCGGCGTCGTCGGCTTCATCGTGTGGGCGCACCACATGTTCACGGTCGGCATGAGCGTGAACCTCAAGATGTACTTCACCGCTGCGACGATGGTCATCGCGGTCCCGACGGGCATCAAGATCTTCAGCTGGATCGCCACCATGTGGGGCGGCTCGATGACGTTCAAGACGCCGATGATGTGGTCGCTCGGCTTCATCTTCATGTTCACCGTTGGCGGCGTGACCGGCGTCGTGCTCGCCAATGGCGGCGTCGACACCAACCTGCACGACACTTATTATGTCGTCGCGCACTTCCACTATGTGCTGTCGCTGGGCGCGGTCTTCTCGCTCTTCGCCGGCTTCTATTACTGGTTCCCGAAGATGTCGGGCCGGATGTACAGCGAAGCGCTTGGCCAGCTGCACTTCTGGGTCTTCTTCATCGGCGTGAACGTCATGTTCTTCCCCCAGCACTTCCTGGGTCAGCAGGGCATGCCGCGCCGTTACCCCGACTATGCGGAAGCCTATGCGCATTGGCACCTGATCTCGTCGTACGGCTATGTGATCATGGGCGTCGGCATGCTCTTCTTCTTCGCGAACATTCTTTACTCGCTGTTCGCCGGCAAGAAGGCCGCCGACAATCCGTGGGGCGAAGGCGCAACGACGCTCGAATGGACGTTGTCGAGCCCGCCGCCGTTCCACCAGTTCAACGAACTGCCCCGGATCGCGTAACGTTATCGCCTGATCGGTTTCGCCCCCTGCTGACATTCGGCAGGGGGCGTAGCCTTTCCGGCTGGAGTAAATATGGCGCAGAGCCTGACCCATGGCGAAACGGCGCTTCCCGCCGATTGGCGCGACCTGTTCGCGCTGACGAAGCCGCGCGTGATGTCGCTGGTCGTGTTCACCGCGCTGTGCGGTCTGCTCGCGGCGCCGGTCGACGTGCCGCCGGTGCTCGCTTTCTCTTCCATCCTCGCGATTGCGTTGGGGGCAGGGGCTTCGGGCGCGCTCAATCAATGGTATGAAGCCGGGCTCGACGCCAAGATGAAGCGGACGGCGGGACGGCCGCTTCCGGCCGGGCGCCTCGATCCGCAGACCGCGTTGCAGTTCGGGGTGGGGCTTGCCGCCTTCTCCTTGTTCCTGATGCTGTTCGCGTCGAACTGGCAGGCGACTTTGCTGCTCGCCGTCTCGATCCTGTTCTACGTCTTCGTCTATACGATGTGGCTGAAGCCGCGGACGCCCCAGAATATCGTCATTGGCGGTGCTGCGGGCGCCTTTCCGCCGCTGATCGGCTGGGTCGCCGCGACGGGTTCGGTCGCGCCGCTGCCGGTGCTGCTGTTCCTGCTGATTTTCCTGTGGACGCCGCCGCATTTCTGGGCGCTCGCGCTGTTCGTCCGTTCGGACTATGCCGCCGCGGGCATCCCGATGATGCCCGTCGTTGCTGGCGAGAAATCGACGCGGCGCCAGATTCTGTTTTATGCCATCATCATGGCGGTTGGCGCCATTGCGCCCTGGCCGCTCGGTTACACCGGCGCGCTCTACGGCTGGACGGCGGCAGTGCTGTCGGCGATCTTTGTGCTGTTTTCGGTTCAGGTCGGCACGCGCTCGACGGGTGAGGGCGATACGATGCGTCCCGAAAAACGCCTGTTCGCTTATTCAATCGCCTATCTTTTCATTCTGTTCGGCGCGGTTGTCGCCGACCATTGGTGGCCGCTATGACCGACGAACCGACGCAGGAACCCTTTGACGAGGCCGAATATCGCCGTCGTCAGCGCAGCCGCGCGAACCTGATGGCCTGGATGCTCGGTGGTCTCGCGGTCCTGTTCTTCTTCATCACCATCGCCAAGATGCAGATTTTCTCATGATCCGGCGCATGTCCCCGAACGCGAAGACCGCGAGCCTCGCCGCCTTGATGGCGCTCGCGATGACCGCTCTCGGGTTCGCGGCCGTGCCGCTCTATGATCTTTTCTGCCGCGTCACCGGTTTTGGCGGAACGACCCAGCGTTACGATCCGGTCGCGGCGGCAGCCGAGCCGGAGATTCTGTCGAACACGATCTCGGTTCGTTTCGACGCCAATGTTTCGCCGAATCTGCCTTGGAAATTCTATCCCGAGCATCCGACCGATACGGTGAGCATCGGCGCACGCGACATGGCGATCTTCATCGCCGAGAATAATTCGACCCATCCCGTCGTGGGGACCGCCAGCTTCAACGTCACGCCGGATCAGGCGGGCAAATATTTCACCAAGATCCAATGTTTCTGCTTCACCCAACAACGGTTGGAGCCGGGGCAGCAGATGCGCATGCCGGTGTTGTTCTTCGTCGATCCGAAGATCATGGACGACCCCGATGCGCGCGACGTGCAGGAAATCACCTTGAGCTACACCTTCCACCCTGTAGACGAGGGTAAAAAGGCGAGCTAAGGCCGCGAACAAGAGTCTAACAAGACCGGCAGATGATGGGGAATCATCATGCTGGGGCTGCTAAAAACGGGAAACACGCCATGTCCGGTGCGAAACATCATGACTACCACCTCGTAAACCCCAGCGTCTGGCCGCTCATCGGCTCGGTCGCTGCGCTCGTGATGTTCTTCGGTCTGGTGATGGCGATGCACGCCGACCATTTCGGCGGCATCGGCAAGTGGGTCCTCGGCCTCGGTTTCATGGGCGTGATCGCCACCTTCTTTAGCTGGTGGTCGGACGTCATCAACGAAGCGCATGCCGGCGACCATACTCCGGTCGTCCAATTGCACCTGCGTTACGGCATGATCCTGTTCATCGCGTCGGAAGTCATGTTCTTCGTCGGCTGGTTCTGGGCTTGGTTCGACTTCTCGCTCTTCCCGGTTCCGATCGAATATGCCGAAGGCGCGGTAACCTCGCTGTTCGGCCAGGATGGCGCCGCGGCGATCACCATGTGGCCGCCGAAGGGCATCGAAGTCATCGATCCCTTTTCGCTGCCGCTTCTCAACACGCTGATCCTGCTCTGCTCGGGCACGACGATCACCTGGGCGCACCATGCGCTTATCCACGGCGATCGCGAAGGTCTGAAAAAGGGCCTGTGGCTGACGATCATCCTTGGTGCGGTCTTCTCGACCATCCAGGCCTATGAATATATGCACGCGCCGTGGGGCTTCGGTCAGAGCAACTATAGCTCGGCTTTCTACATGGCGACCGGCTTTCACGGTTTCCACGTCCTCGTGGGCACGATCTTCCTGATCGTTTGCCTTGTCCGTACCTACAAGGGTCACTTCACCCCGACGCAGCATTTCGGTTTCGAAGCGGCGGCCTGGTACTGGCACTTCGTCGACGTCGTGTGGCTGTTCCTCTTCATCATCGTCTATGTCTGGGGCGGCTGGGGCGCGCCGATCGCCGCGCACTAAATTGCCGGCTGGCGACAACATTCAAAAGGGGCAGCCGCCGGTCTGGCGCGCTGCCCTTTTTGGTCTCTGCCCCGATTGCGGCGCGAAGACGCTGTTCGACGGGCCGGTGAGGTTTCGCGCGAAATGCGCGAGCTGCGGGCTCGACTATGGCCGCTATAATGTCGGCGATGGTCCTGCGGCCTTCCTGACCTTGATCATCGGCGCGCTGCTGATCGCGATTGCGTTGACGCTCGATGCCATGGTGCGGCCGCCCTTATGGGTGCATGTCATCCTATGGGTGCCGGTCACGGCCGCGGCAGTCGTTTATGGCCTGCGCGTCGGCAAGGGCGCATTGCTGGCGAGCGAGCACCAGCGTCAGGCAGCCGAAGGCCGCAAGGTGGACAAGAATGACTGAACCTGTCGAACAGCCAACGCAGCGCTGGCCTGTGATTCCCACGATCCTCGTGCTCGTCGCGGTCGCGGTAATGATCGCGCTCGGCGTATGGCAACTTCAGCGTAAGAGCGAGAAGGAAGCGCTGATCGCGCTTTACCAGCGCAACACGGCGATGTCGTCGATGGTCGCCTATCCGGAGTTGCCGCCTGTTCCCGACGAGTTGCTGTATCGCAAGAGCAGCGTCGTATGCCTCGAACCGGTGCGTTGGGATCCGCGCAGCGGTACCGACCGCAGGGGCAAGTCGGGCATCCGAATGATCGCCGACTGCCGGACCGGCGCCGAAGGGCCGGGCGTGCTTGTCGACGTCGGCATCGGCGATGATTTTGCGCCACCCAAATGGACCGGTGGAACGGTGCAGGGAACGATCGTTCCGGGCCCCGAGCAGCCGACGGTGATGGAGCGCGCGATGGGCAAGGCCACGCCCGCGCGAGCGATGCTGATCGCGGATGCGCCCGTGGCCGGATTGCGTGCCAGCGCAGTGCCGTCGGCCGACGACACGCCGAACAATCATCTTGCCTATGCAGGGCAATGGTTCCTGTTTGCGGCCGCGGCGCTCATCATCTATATATTGGCCGTTCGTCGCCGCTTGCGGCCTTGAGCCTCCACCGCTAGGCGCATTTGCGTCATGGAATATATCAGCACCCGCGGCTCTGCGCCGACCCTCGACTTTCGTGCCGCGACGCTTGCCGGCCTTGCCAGCGACGGCGGCCTTTATGTGCCGGCGAAATGGCCGCAGATGTCGGTCGAGGATATTCGCGCGCTTGCAGGTCTTGATTATGCCGAGACCGCAGTGCGCGTCATGCGGCCTTTTATTGAGGGCGTGCTCACCGAGGACGAACTGCGCGAACTTTGCCGTGCCGCTTACGGGCGCTTCAGCCATGATGCGGTGACGCCGCTTGTCCAGCTCGATCATCGCCATTGGCTGCTCGAACTGTTCCACGGCCCGACGCTCGCGTTCAAGGATGTCGCGCTGCAATTGCTCGGCCAATTGTTCGAGAAGTTCCTCGCGGGTGGCGACACCGACATCACGATCGTCGGCGCGACCTCCGGCGATACCGGGTCGGCAGCGATCGAAGCTGTCGCAGGCCGCGAGCATATTCAGATATTCATGCTGCACCCCGAAGGCCGCGTCAGCGACGTCCAGCGGCGTCAGATGACGACGGTGCTCGCCCCCAACGTCCACAACATCGCGATCGACGGCAGTTTCGATGACGCGCAGGCGATGGTGAAGCGGTTGTTCGGCGACGAAGAGGCGCGCGCCCGGGTGACGCTGTCGGCGGTGAACAGCATCAATTGGGCGCGGCTGATGGCGCAGGTCGTCTATTATTTCTACGCGGCCGTCCGGCTCGGCGGTCCTGACCGTCCGGTGGCGTTCAGCGTACCCACGGGCAATTTCGGCGATGTGTTCGCAGGCTATGTCGCGGCGCAGATGGGGCTGCCGATCGCGAAGCTTGTCGTCGCGACGAACGTCAACGACATCCTCCACCGCGCGTTGACCAGCGGCGATTACAGCGCGGGCACGGTGACGCCGACCGCAACGCCAAGCATGGATATTCAGGTCAGCAGCAATTTCGAACGGCTGCTGTTCGACCTTGCCGGCCGCGACGGCGCGGCAATCACCGGAATGATGGGCGAGTTCGACAAGAATCGCGCGATGACGATTCCCGCAGATATGCTTGCGGGCGCGCGCGGCCTCTTCTCGAGCGCCAGCATCGATGGCGATGCGATGGCGCTGGCCCTCCGCTGGGCGCAGGAGCATGGCGGGCAGATCATAGATCCGCACAGTGCCGTCGGCCTTGCCGCCGCACGCGCGCTTGAGATCGATGCCGATATTCCCGTCGTCACGCTGGCGACCGCGCATCCGGCTAAGTTCCGCGAAGCCGTCGAGCGCGCGACCGGCGTGCGCCCGCCGCTGCCCGCGCGGCTCGGCAATCTCTTCGATCGCGAGGAACGATATACGCGCCTGCCCGGCGACTATGACGCGGTAAAGGCCTTCGTGCTCGCGGAAGCGGCGCGTGGCTGAGCTTTTGCCCCTCGTCACGCTCGTGGGTGAGGCGTGGGACGATTATGGGCTGATCGATAGCGGGGGCGGGCGCAAGCTCGAACGCTATGGCAAATATCGCTTCATCCGTCCCGAGCCGCAGGCGATGTGGGCGCCGGCGCTGCCCGCCAGCGAGTGGGATAAGGCCGATGGCGAATTCATCCCCGCGTCTGACGACGATGGTGGTGGACGCTGGTACTATAATAAGCCTGTACCTGCCGAAGGCTGGCCGCTCGCCTGGCGCGAAACGCGCTTCACCGCGTCGTGCACACCCTTTCGTCACCTAGGCTTTTTCCCCGACATGGCACCGGTGTGGGATTGGCTGCGCGACCGCGTTGCCGACAAGCCCGACCCCGCCTTTCTGAACCTGTTCGGCTATACCGGCGTCGGCAGCCAGGCGCTCGCCGCGGTGGGCGCATCCGTGACCCATGTCGATGCGTCGAAGAAATCGGTAGGGCAGGCGCGTGAAAATGCCGCGCTTGCCGGAATGGCCGACAAGCCGGTGCGCTGGATCCTGGACGATGCGGGCAAATTTACCGCGCGCGAAGTCCGCCGCGAAAAGCGTTATGACGCGATCCTCCTCGATCCGCCCAAATTCGGTCGGGGCCCGACAGGCGAGCGCTGGCAGCTTGAGGAGGGGCTTGCGCCATTGCTCACCGATTGCCGCCAATTGCTCGACGAGGAAAGTCGCGCGTTGTTTCTCACGGTCTACGCCGTGCGCATGTCGGCGCTCGCGATCGGGGAATTGCTCGCACAACTTTTCGCCGACCTGCCCGGCACCGTCGAATGCGGAGAGCTTGCCGTGCGCGAAGAGACGAGGGGATTGCTGCTACCCACCGCGATTTTCGCGCGCTGGAGCCGCTAAGACTGCTTTTCAGGCTTTTGCTGCATACGTTTGCTGCGCAAAATACCGCAATATTGTGACCCAAATGCAACGGTCGGCGCGTTGACAATGATAACGTTCCCATTTAGATAACGTTCACATTAAGCGAATGCCGCCATAAAAAGAGCGGTTGATCTGGGAGGAATGGGGATGCGGGCGTCTCAAAAGCAATGGCTTGCGAAATTTCTGGTCGGTACGTCGGCACTGTCCTTGATGGGCGTTGCGCAAGCGGCGGTCGCACAGGAAGCGCCAGCCGAGGGTGAGGTGAATGGCGACGAGATCGTCGTGACCGGCATTCGCGCCAGCCTTGCCGCATCGGCCGATATCAAGCGCGAGGCGCAGGGCGTCGTCGATGCGATTTCGGCCGAAGACATCGGCAAATTCCCTGACACCAACCTTGCTGAATCGCTGCAGCGTATTACCGGCGTGTCGATCGACCGTTCGAACGGCGAAGGCTCGCTCGTGACCGTCCGCGGCTTCGGTCCCGAATTCAACCTGGTTACCCTGAACGGTCGCCAGATGCCGACCGCGCTGATCGGCGATGGCGGCAGCGCGCCGTCGTCGCGCTCGTTCGACTTCGACAATATTGCGTCCGAAGGCATCGCGGGAGTCGAAGTCTATAAGAGCGGTCGCGTCACGATGGAATCGGGCGGGATCGGTTCGGTCATCAATCTCCGGACGCCGCGTCCGCTCGACAGGCCGGGGCTGCGCGGTAGCCTGGCGGTCAAGGGTGTGTATGATTCGTCGCGCAACCAAGGCAATCCGATCACGCCCGAAGTTTCGGGCATTCTCAGCACCACCTTTGCGAACGACACGATCGGCATTCTGATCACCGGTTCGTACCAGAAGCGCAAATCGAGCGAGAATAACGCCAATGTCGGCTGGCGTGACGGCTATCTGGGCAGCGAGAATAATTGGGGTTCGCTGGCGCAGCCGGGTACGCCGCGTGCGGCGAATATTACAAATCGGCCCGATCCGACCGATGTTTACCAGGTCCCGCAGAACGCGTCCTACGACCTCAACGACGTCAATCGCGAGCGCATCAACGGACAGGCAGTTCTGCAATTCCGACCCAGCGACGCATTTACCGCGACGATCGATTATACCTATGCACGCAACACCGTGGAAACGCGAAACAGCAATGTTGGCGTCTGGTTCAACCACGAAGATACGTCGAGTGCATGGACCGATGGACCCGTGGCTGGCCCGCTCTTCTACACCGAGCGGTTCGCCGCGCCGACCGGCGTTCCCGGACCGAACGCGCTCTATGGCGGCAAGGATCTGTCGTACAGCGGAGCGCTGACCGAGAATCGGGCGGAAAATAAGTCGCTCGGCGTGAACCTGGAATGGAACGGGCCCGGCGGCGTTACCTTCGAACTCGACGGCCACCATTCGACGGCGGCCGTCAATCCGGTCAATCGCTTCGGGTCGAGCATGTCGCTGGGCAATGCGGTATTCGGCGTCCAGAATCAGACGATCAATTTTGAGAACGACCTGCCGGTTATTTCTTACGGGATGTACCCGGGCATCGATCCGCTGAATGCCTCGCTGATTACGCCGACAGGCAATGCCTTCCGCAATGCCATTTTCCGCAACCGCATCAACCAGGTGCAGTTGCGCGGCAAATATGATCATGACGGCGGCTTCCTCGACAGCATCGATTTCGGCGTGTCCTATGTGGACAGCAAAGTGCGTTCGGCATTTGGTACAATCCAGAACGACGACACTTGGGGAGGCGCAGGTCCGGCATCGAGCATTCCGGACGATATTTTCTCCCTGGTGACGCTGCCGGACAAATTCCCTGGGCTTGCTCAGCCGGGGATGATCGGAAGTTTCTATACTTTCGATTTCGAGCGGATGGCCGATCTCGTCGAGCAGAATTTCCAGACGTGCAGCAACCCCGCGACGGGTTCGGCGCAGCCGGGCACATGTCTGGCGAACTTCAACACCGATCGGCGCATTTCCGAAAGGACGCTGGCGCCCTATCTGCAGGTCGCAACGGTATTCGACCTTTTCGAGAATCCGGCGCACCTCGTTGCAGGCATTCGTTACGAAACGACGGATATTTCCTCGTCAGCGCTGGTGCCGGTTCCCGTCACCACCACCTGGGTGGGCGACAATGAGTTCAACGTCGTATTTTCGGGCGACAGCGATTTCACCCGCTTCAAGGGATCCTATGATAATTGGCTGCCCGCAGTCGACTTCGACATCTCGCCTATGGAAGATGTCAAACTGCGTGCGTCGTACAGTCACACCATTGCACGCCCCAGCTATGACCTGATGCAGGGCGGGCGCACGATCGACACTTTGTTCCGCGTTGGCGGCGGTGGCGGCGCGCAGGGTAATCCAGGGCTGATCCCGTACAAGTCGAAGAATATCGACCTGTCTGCCGAATGGTATTATGCGCCCGACAGCTATATTTCGGCGGGCTATTTCCACAAGGATGTGAGCAACTTCATATCCTCGACCCGCATCGACAGCAGTGCGTTCGGATTGACCACGCCGGTGGAAGGACCGCGATGGAACGCCGCTTTGGCAGCATTGGGTGCGAATGCGACTGTGGCGCAAATCCGCCAATATATCATCACCAACTTCCCCAGCACGGTGACGGGCAATATCATCAACGCCGCGCCGGGCGATCCGCTGGTCAATTTCGAAATCACCACGCCGGTCAACAGCGATCAGACCGCCTCGCTCAACGGATGGGAGTTCGCGCTCCAACACAGCTTCTGGGAAACCGGTTTTGGTGTGATCCTGAACTATACCATCGTCAACGGCGATGCGACTTACGACAATACGCAGCCCTCTACGGTGGCGCAGTTCGCGCTGGTGGGTCTTAGCGATACGGCCAACGCCGTTGCCTTCTACGACAAGGGACCGATCCAGGCGCGCGTGGCGTGGAACTGGCGCGACAAGTTCCTTTCGGGAACGGGCCCCAATCCGACCTATACCGAGGCGTATTGGCAGATCGATGCAAGTGCGAGCTATGAATTCATCCCCGGGCTCACAGCGTTTGTCGAGGCGATCAACTTGACCGGCGAAGGGCAGCGTAAGCACCTGAGGCATGAAAATAACGTCACCTTCGTATCGCCCGGCTTCGCCCGCTATGCGGCAGGGGTCAGGTTCAGCTTCTAAGGCGGGTGGGCCATTTCCGCCGGGTCGCAGGCAAGAGGGTCGCGCCTTTCGGGGTGCGGCTCTTTTGCGTGACGGCGACGGCAAGCTGGCTTAGGATCGACGGTAATGAATAGCGCGATCGAGAGGGTTGTCATCGTGGGCGGCGGCACCGCCGGCTGGCTCGCGGCTTGCCGCCTCGCCAGTGCGCGACGTTCCGCAAAGATCGAAGTCACACTGATCGAGGCGCCCGACATTCCGACGATCGGCGTTGGGGAGGGGACCTGGCCGACGATGCGCGCGACGCTGTCGGCGATCGGAATCGGCGAGGCCGAGTTTCTCGCCGCCTGCGACGGATCGTTCAAGCAGGGATCGCGGTTCGACCGCTGGGTTACCGGGGCCGAGGGCGATAGCTATCTGCACCCGTTCACATCCCCGCCCGCCGCGCCTGTTGCCGAATTGCTCGCGGCGTGGCAGGCAGGCGCGCCGGACCTGCCGTTCGCGGCGGCAATGACGGCGCAGGCGCATGTGTGCGACCTGCACCTCGCGCCGCGTCAGCGCGCGATGCCCGACTATCAGGGCGCGGCGAATTACGCCTATCATCTCGATGCCGGAAAATTTGCGGCGCTGCTCGCGGCGCATGCGGTGCAGCGGCTTGGCGTGCGGCACATATCGGACCATGTCGTCGATGTGGCGCGCGACGATGATGGCGGCATCGCTTCGGTCGCGACGCGTCAGAACGGCGATATCGCTGGCGACCTGTTTATCGATTGCAGCGGGCATGCTGCGCTGCTGATCGGGGGGCATCTGGGCGTCGAGTGGATCGACCGCGGCGACACATTGTTCAACGATCGCGCGCTCGCGGCGCAGGTCCCGGTGGCCGCCGGCAGTCCGATCGCGTCGCAGACGGTTTCGACCGCCCATGCTGCAGGTTGGATCTGGGACATCGGTCTGCCGGGACGCCGCGGCGTAGGCTGCGTCTATTCCAGTCGCTTTATGACTGACGATGCGGCGGAGGCGACGTTGCGCGCCTATATCGCCCGCGTCCTGCCGGATGCGCCTGCGGTGCCGGCGCGGAGGCTAAGCTTTCCGACCGGGCATCGGGCGCGGTTCTGGGAGGGAAATTGCATTGCCGTCGGCCTGTCGGCGGGCTTTATCGAACCGCTCGAGGCATCCGCGATCGTGATGATCGAATTGTCGCTGAACGCGCTGATCGACAATTTCCCGGTACGCCGCGGCGCCATGCCGATTCACGCCGAACGCTTCAATGAATTATTCTGCTATCGCTGGGATCGCATCGTTGAATTCCTCAAGCTTCATTATGCGCTGAGCCGGCGCGAAGAACCCTATTGGCTCGCGCAGCGCGACCCGGCCCATATGCCGCCGAGCCTTTCCGCGATGCTGGAGCTGTGGCGCGACCAGCCACCGTCGCTATGGGATTTTCCGCGCGTTGACGAGATTTTCTCGGCCGAAAGTCACCAATATATTCTCTACGGCATGGGCTATCCGGTGCCGCCCGGTGTGCCCATGAGTGAGCGGGCGGTCGCCTTGCTTGCCGAAAATCGGCAGCGCGCGCGCGCGCTCGTCGCGGCGTTGCCCGCCAATCGCGATTATCTCGATGCCCTCGCGACGAGCGCACATAATGCCGCCGTGCGATAGGAAAGGAATTTGATGACCCGCCACGCCGTCCTCGACAACAAGACCCACCGCGACCTGCGCATCCGGACCGATGCGGGGGCGGAACTGGGCGACGACATCATGGCGACGCTGACGGTGCCGAGCGAATTCCGGCGCGTGCAGGCGCATTTCCCGATCCTGTTTCGCCGTGAAACCGGGCGCGAGGATTTCTCGGCGCTGGCGATGTTCGGCTTCCAGAATGGCGAAAATCTGTTCCTCGACGGCAAAGGGTGGGATGCGCGTTATCGCCCGCTGTCGGTCGCAATCCAGCCCTTTCTCATCGGGCGTCCAGCCAACGGCGACGGTCCGGCACAGGTGCATATAGACATGGGCCACCCGCGTATCGCTGCGGCGAGCGAGGGGGTTCGGCTGTTCGACGTCGATGGCAACGCGACGCCCTATCTCGACGAGGTCGTCGAGCGGCTCGGCGACCTCGACGAAGGCTATCGCGAGAGTGGCGCCTTCTATGACGCGCTGCTGGCGTATGACCTGCTCGAACCCTTCAGCCTTGAGGTGACCCTCGACGACGGATCGATCCATTCGCTCGTCGGCTTCCACATCATCGACGAGGCAAAGCTGCGCGCGCTCGATGGCGAGGCGCTCGGCAAGCTCCATGAGGCGGGGCACCTGATGCCGATGTTCATGGCGCTCGCGTCGCTGTCGCAGCTTTCGGAGCTCGTCGGACGCAAGAACCGCAGGCTGGCCGGTGGCTGAGCGCGACCGCGCCATTTACGACCGCCTCGCGCCCGTGCCCGAGCGCGAATGGAATAAGGGGGCGGGGCTCGACGCGTTGCTGGAAGGCGCGCGCGAGCCCTTTGTCCTTCGCGGGCTGGCGGTCGACTGGCCGCTGGTCGAAGCAGGCAAAAGGTCCGGTCGCGATGCCCGGCGCTATTTGCTGGAGCACGCGCGCGACCGTCCGTTCAAGGTGTCGATCGGCGCACCGGGGCACGACGGGCGGCTGTTCTACGACGCTGGGATGGAGATGAATTTCCGGATCGGGACGGGCAAGCTTGCCGACATCTTCGGCGGAATCGATACGGCCGAAGAGCGTGGCGAAAACCGCACAGTCTATCTCGCGTCCATCGACATACTCTCGCATTTCGACGGGCTCGATGAAGCGAATTCGGTCGATCTGGGTACGCGTGACCCGCTGAAGAGCATCTGGATCGGCACGCGCACCAAGATCGCCGCGCACAATGATTTTCCTGACAATCTTGCCTGCTGCGCGGTGGGCCGCCGCCGCTTTACGCTGTTCCCGCCGAGCGCCTTTCGCAACCTTTATCTGGGTCCCATCGACAATACGCCTGCGGGCCGCGTCGTCAGCATGGTCGATTTCGACGCCCCGGACCTGGCCGCGCACCCGCGCTTCGTCGATGCGATGGCCGAAGCGCAGACCGTCGAACTGGAACCCGGCGATGCGATCTTCATTCCATCGATGTGGTGGCACCATGTCGAGGGGCTCGCGGACTTCAACATCCTGGTCAATTATTGGTGGCGGCGTACGCCGGCCTGGCTCGGTCAACCGCAGGCCGCGCTCAATCACGCGATCCTCGCGATCCGCGACTTGCCGCCAGAGGACAAGGCGATCTGGCGCGAACAGTTCAACCATTATGTCTTCGACAATGACGCCAGCGTCACCGACCATATTCCCGAAACCGCGCGCAGCATCCTAGCCCCGCTCACGTCCGAGACGGCGGGCCGGCTGCGCGCCTTTTTGCTGAGGGCTTTGAGTAAATGAGCGACAAGAAACCTGTCCGCGTCGTCATCGCTGGCGGCGGCACCGCCGGCTGGATGATGGCGGCCGCGATCGCGCGCACGATGGGACAAACGGTCGACCTGACGCTCGTAGAATCCGAACAGATCGGGACGATCGGCGTGGGCGAGTCCACCATCCCGCCGCTCGTCAATTTCAACCGCATCCTTGGCATTCCCGAAACCGAATTCATGCGCGCGACGCAGGCGACCTTCAAACTGGGCATATTGTTCGACAATTGGAAGCATGACGGCGATAGTTATTTTCACAGCTTTGGTCTGTCGGGAAAGGATCATTGGTCGGCGGGCTTCCAGCATTTCTGGCTCAACGCGCGCGAGCGCGGGCATGAACAGCCCTACAGCGATTATTGCCTCGAACTCGTCGCAGGGATGGAAGGCAAGTTCGCACATCTGCCCGAAGAGCGGATGAACTATGCCTATCATGTCGACGCGACGCTTTACGGCCGCTTCCTGCGCAAGTTGGCCGAGACCGACGGTTGCAAGCGCGTCGAGGGCAAGATCGCGCGCGTCGAACTCGACGGCGAGAGCGGTGATATCGCGGCGCTGCATCTTGACGGCGACCGGCGCATCGAAGGCGACATGTTCGTCGATTGCACCGGCTTTCGCGGGCTGCTGATCGACGGCGCGCTGCATGCGGGGTTCGAGGATTGGAGCCACTGGCTGCCGAATGACAGCGCGATCGCCGTGCAGTCGAAGCATCTCGGCCCGCCGCAGCCCTATACGCAGGCGATCGCGCACGACGCCGGTTGGCAATGGCGCATTCCGCTGCAGCATCGCATGGGCGCGGGCATCGTTTATTCGAGCGGCTATCTGTCGCGTGACGAAGCCTATGACCGGCTGATGGGCAGCGTCGGCGAGCCGTTGATCGAACCGTTCGATATCAAGTTCAAGGGCGGCGTGCGGCGCAAGCAATGGTTCCGCAACTGCGTCGCCGTCGGGCTCGCGGGTGGCTTTGTCGAACCGCTGGAGGCGACGACGGTGCATCTGATCCAGCGCGCGGTGCTGCGCTTTATCCGCTTGATGCCGAACGGGCGCGTCAGCGAGCGCGACGCGCAGGAGTTCAACGATCAGCAGCGGCTCGATATCGAGCAGATCCGCGACTTCGTCGTGCTGCACTATAAGGCGACCAACCGTCGCGACAGCCCTTTCTGGCGCCACGTCGCGAATATGCCGATCCCGGATTCGCTGCAGCAAAAGATCGAGCTGTTCCGTGAAACCGGCCGCGTCTTCCGAAAATATGAGGAATTGTTCGCGGAGAATAGCTGGGTGCAGGTGATGATGGGGCAGGGGATCGAACCGCAAAGCTATCACCCGATCGCCGATAAGCTGCGTGACGATGAGGTCGAACGCCTGTTCCAGTCGATACGCGACAATATCGCCCAGACGGTGGCGACGCTGCCCGAGCATCACGCCTATGTCGCGCGCTATTGCGGCGCCGAGGAACCGAAGGCGGCATGAACGTCGCTCGCCGGGAATATCGGCAAATTATGGAAGCAGAATGGCTTCGCGGCTGGCATTGTGATGACGATGCGGTTAGCGGTTGCGACACGATAGGGGGCCGGGAAATATAATGGGGCGTCGGCGGCAGTCGGTTACGATCAAGCATGTTGCAGCCGATGCAGGGGTGTCGCTGCAGACGGTGAGCCGTGTTATCAACAACGAGCCCAACGTCCGGCCCGAGATGAAGGAACGCGTTCAGGCGTCGATCGACAAGCTTGGTTACGTCCCGTCGATCGCGGCGCAGCGGATGAGCGGGTCGCGGTCTTATCTGATCCTTGCGATCAACGATCGTGAACGCACGATCGCCGACTGGCAGGGGCGGCAGGGGGTCGACTGGGTCGACCAAATGCTGCTCGGCGGGATGCTGAAATGCGCCGAATATGGCTACCGCATGATCTTCGAGCTCGTCGACACGCACAATGATCATGTCGAACGCGAATTGCGCGCGGCAATCGCTGCGCTGCAGCCCGATGGAGTGATCCTGACCCCGCCGCATTCGGACAATCCGCTGATCGTCGGCCTGCTCGACCAGCAGAAAATCCCGTTCGCGCGCATCGGATCGCGCGGCGGCGTGGCGGGGATCGCGCTGACGATGGACGATGAAGGGTCAGCACGACGCGCGACGCGGCATCTGATCGATCTTGGTCATGAACGGATCGGCTTTATCGCTGGGTCGTCCGAATATAGCCTCAGCCGCTGGCGCATCGACGGCTGGCAGGGCGAAATGGCGGCCGCCGGCCTTGCTACCGACGGCCTGCTCGTCGAGGGCGACTTCACCTTTGCGTCGGGAAGCGTTGCAGCGCGGCAATTGCTTGGCGCGGCAAATCCGCCGACGGCAATCATCGCGAGCAGTGACCAGATGGCACTTGCGACGCTGGAGGTGGCGCGTGATCTGGGGTTCGATGTTCCCGGACAATTGTCGATCGTCAGTTTCGACAATACGCCGGTCGTGCGCTTTACCCAGCCCGCGCTGACCGCGGTAGACCAGCCGGTCGCCGAAACCGCGTCGCGCGCGGTCGAGCTGATTATCGCGGCGCAGCGAGGCGCTCCGCGCCCCACCGAACCGACGCGCGTGCAAGGCGGGCTTGTCCAGCGCGGGTCCACCGCAGCGCCGCCTGTCGTCGTCCATGGCTGACGCCGGGACCCCGCGCCGCCAGTCTCTCGTTTTCCTTCTGCTTTATGCGCTCGCGTCGGCGGGGGGCGCGATAGCCTATGTTCCCTTTCTGACCATCTGGCTGCCGGGGCGCATGACGCAATTGGCCGGGGCGGCCGATGTCCAGATGCTTGGATATGTCACCTTTTCTGGCGCGATCGCGGCGAGTGTGGGTGGTATCGGTTTTGGCTGGCTCAGTGACCGGACGGGCAATCGGCGCGGCTGGATTTTGACCGGGCTGGTGCTGACGATCGCCCTGCTGCTGGCCGTTCCACTGTCGCACGATATCTGGTCGCTGGTGGCGATGATCATTGCCTGGCAACTGACGCTCAACATGATGCTCGGGCCGCTTGCAGCGTGGGCAGGCGACTGTGTTCCCGACGAACAGAAGGGCCTGCTCGGCGGGCTGCTCGCCTTTTCGCCGGCGCTGGGCGGTTGGTCGGGATGGCTCGTCACCTGGCCGGGACTGGTGTCGGCGGAACAGCGGCTCATGGTCATTGCGTTGCTGGTGGCAGCCGCTGTCCTGCCGGTGCTGCTGCTCGGTCGTCCGCGTTCCTTCCCCGATCTTGTCGCGCCGCCGGTACGCGTTGCGCGCGAGAAGCGGCGGCGACTGAATGGCCCCGCGGTGCGGATGTGGCTTGCGCGCTTGCTCGTCCAGATCGCCGAGGCGGCGCTGTTCGCCTATCTTTATTTCTGGTTCCGTTCGATCGATCCCGGCATGCACGACAATGAAAAGGCGCGGCTGTTCGGCATGGCGCTGACGATCGCGATTCCGATCGCCTTGGCGAGCGGCCGATGGGCGGACCGTAATGATCGGCCGTTCGTGCCGCTGGTCGTTGCCGCAGCGGTGTCGAGCCTTGGCATGGTCGGTATGGCGCTGGCGACGGGGCTCGACGCGGCAAAGGCGAGCTATCTTGTCTTCGGCATCGCTACGACGGTGTTCCTGTCGCTCCATAGCAGCCAGACGCTGCGTATCCTGCCGCGTTCTGACCGGCGCGGCCGCGACCTTGGCATCTTCAATCTGACCAACACAGTACCGTCGCTGATCATGCCCTGGCTGACGATCTCGCTCGTCCCCGGTTTTGGTTTCGACGCGCTGTTCCTGTTGCTTGCGGCGCTCTCCGCGATCGCGGTGCTGCTGCTCGCGACGATGCCGCGTCTGCGCTGACAACTCCGAAAACAGAGCTCTTGCTTTCGTTCATCCACTATGCGAAGTGAACGTTGATAACGTTCACATACGAAGAATGGGAGAGACGATGCGCCGACAGGCAATGGTCATGGCGACCGCGCTGCTTCTGGCAGGAACGGCAGCCGCAACCGCACAAACCACGGACAAGGAAGCGGCCAAGGTCCATCCCGAACTATGGCCCGCCGCGAAAAGCCCTGCCGCGATCTCCGACGCCAAGACGGAAGCGCGGATCGACGCACTGATCAAAAAGATGACGGTCGAGCAGAAGGTCGGCCAATTGGTGCAGGCCGATATCAGCACGATCACACCCAAGGATCTTGAAACTTATCCCCTGGGCTCCATCCTTGCTGGCGGTAACAGCGGTCCTAATGGCAATGAACGTTCGACCGCGGCTGACTGGGCGAAGCTGGTCGGCGATTTTCGCGCGGTGTCGATGCGCCCGCAGGCGAATGGCGTCGCGATTCCGATCATCTTTGGCGTGGATGCGGTGCACGGGCACAACAATGTCCCCGGCGCGACGCTGTTTCCGCACAATATCGGCCTCGGCGCCGCGCGCGATCCCGAACTGATCCAGCGTATCGGCGCGGTCACCGCCGCCGAAATTGCGGGCAGCGGTATCGAATGGACCTTTGCTCCGACGCTTGCCGTGCCGCAGGATCTGCGCTGGGGCCGCAGCTATGAAGGCTATGCCTCCGACCCGAAGCTGATCGCCGAATATGCGAAGGCGATGGTGATTGGTCTGCAAGGACCACTGGTCGCGGGCAGGACGGTCGGTCCGCAACATGTTGCCGCGACCGCCAAACATTTCCTCGCCGACGGCGGGACGTTCGAGGGCAAGGATCAGGGCGACGCCAAGGTCGACGAAAAGGAACTGATCGCGAAACATGCGATGGGTTATCCTGCCGCGATCGATGCTGGCGCGCTGACCGTGATGGCCAGCTTCTCAAGCTGGCAGGGTGTCAAGCACCACGGCAACAAGGGGCTGCTCACTGACGCGCTAAAGGACAAGATGGGCTTTGCCGGTTTCGTCGTCGGCGACTGGAACGGGCATGGGCAGGTGGCCGGGTGCAGTGTCACCGATTGCGCGCAGTCGATCAACGCCGGGCTCGACATGTTCATGGCGCCGGACAGTTGGAAGGGGCTGTACGAAAGCACGCTGAAACATGCGAAGGATGGCACGATATCGGCGGCGCGGCTCGACGATGCGGTGCGCCGCATCCTGCGCGTCAAATATAAGCTTGGGCTGTTCCCCGAAGGCCATGTCGATCGCAGCGTAGTGAAAGCTGTCGGCACGCCGGAGCATCTGGCGGTCGCGCGCGAAGCGGTCGCCAAATCCCTCGTTTTGCTAAAGAATAATGGTAGCGTGCTGCCGATCAAGCCGGGCGCGCGCGTGCTCGTCACTGGTCCCGCGGCGGACAGCATGGCCATCCAGTCCGGCGGCTGGACCATCAGTTGGCAGGGGACCGATGTCACCCACGCCGACTTCCCCAATGGTCAGACGATCTGGGAAGCGCTGAACAAGTCGGTTCGTGATGCGGGCGGTGTCGCGACATTGTCCGAAGGTGGCGTGTACAAGGAAAAGCCCGACGTCGCGATCGTCGTGTTTGGCGAGGCGCCCTATGCCGAATTCCAGGGCGATGTCGCGACGCTCGACTATCAGCCGTCGGAAGCGACCGATCTCGCGACGCTCAAGAAGCTGAAGGCGGCGGGCATTCCAGTGGTCGCGCTGTTCCTGTCGGGACGGCCGATGTTCACCAACCCGGAAATCAACGCCGCCGATGCGTTCGTCGCAGGTTGGTTACCGGGATCGCAGGGCGCGGGCGTCGCCGACGTGCTTGTCGCCGGCAAAGACGGGAAGACGCCGCGCGCCTTCACCGGAACGCTGCCCTTTGCCTGGCCCGCCGATGCGCGATCGCCCGTCGAAAAGCCGCAATTCGCGGTTGGTTATGGTCTGAAATATGGCGCAAACACGACGGTTCCGCAGCTATCCGAAGAGTTGGGAGTGGACATCGCCGCGGCGCTTAACGTCGAGAATTTCTTCTCCGGCGGCCGCGCGCGCGCGCCTTGGGTGTTGACGGTCACCGACGCGGGCGGCGCTCGGCCGGTCGAGTCCGGGCCGGTTTCTAGCCCCGGCGGCCTGATCGCCGCGCGTTCGGTTGACGTTCGCGCGCAAGAGGATGGCAAATCCTTCGTCTGGACCGGCCCTGCCGCACTGCATCTCAGCGGACCATATGCCGACCTGTCGCGCCAGCTCAACAACAGCTTCGCGCTGCGCGTCGAATGGCGGATCGACGCAATCGGCAGTGCGCCGGTAAGTCTCGCGCTGGGTGGCAAAGCGTTCGACATTTCGGCCCTGGTCAAGGCAGCGCCCAAGGGGCAGGTGTCGACGATCAAGGTGCCGCTCCGCTGTTTCGCCGATGCGGGCGCCAATCTGCGGCAAGTCGATTATGCCGTGTCGATCCAGAGCGACAAGGGCTTCGCCGCGACGCTGCTGAATACGAATGTCGAGTCGGTTGGCGAGAATCTGCCTTGCCCGCCAGCGGTAAAGTGACAAGACCTGTAGCTGGGTTAGCCTGAGATAAGGTCGGGGAGAGAGAAATGGCACTAGCGCCAGATTTAACGCCGGGCGGTGATACGCGCGCCGGCGATGGGCAGGGCGCGCATGTCGATGCGCCCGAACTACGGCTGTTCGTCATGGGGCTGTTCTTCATTTTCGGTGGCATCACCAGCTTGAACGATGTGATCATTCCCAAACTCAAGGAACTGTTCACGCTCAATTACACGCAGGCGATGCTGGTGCAGTTCTGCTTCTTCACCGCCTATTTGGTGATCGGTATTCCGGGCGCGAAGCTGGTCAAGAAGATTGGCTATATGCGCGGCGCGGTGGCGGGCTTGCTGACGATGATGGTCGGCTGCCTGCTGTTCATTCCGGCGTCGCAAAATGCCGTTTACGGCCTATTCCTGTTTGCACTGTTCGTCCTCGCGAGCGGGGTGGTGATCGTGCAGGTCGTTGCCAATCCGCTGATTTCGCTGCTCGGAAAACCCGAGACTGCGCACAGCCGGCTGACTTTCGCACAGGCGTTCAACTCGCTCGGCACGACGATCTTTCCGATCGCGGGTTCGGTCCTGATCCTCGGCAGCCTTGCGACGATGAAGGCCGAAGATCTGTCGGGCGCCGAGCTCGACGCCTATCGCACCGCCGAGAGCCAGGCGATCGTCCACGGCTATCTCGGCATCGCGGTTGCGCTGCTGGTGGTTGCTGGCGCGGTGTGGATGTTCCGCAACCGGCTGCAGGGTGAGAAACATGAGGCGAGTGCTGGCCTCGCCGGGTTCGACCTACTGAAACGTCCGCGCTTCGGTTTCGGCGCGCTGTGCATCTTCCTCTATGTCGGCGCCGAAGTGTCGATCGGTTCGCTGATCGTCAACTATCTGATGCAGCCGGGCGTGATGGGACTCGCCGAACAAGCTGCGGGCAAGCTGATCGGCCTGTATTGGGGCGGCGCGATGATCGGCCGCTTCATCGGCTCGGGCCTGATGCGAGTGGTCAGTCCTGGCAAGCTTCTGGCGTGCGTCGCGGTTGGCGCGATTGCGCTGATCCTGATCTCGACCAACACGAATGGCGTCGTCTCGGGCTATAGCCTGCTCGCGATCGGCCTGATGAACGCGATCATGTTCCCGACGATCTTCAGCCTCGCGTCCGAAAAACTCGGCAGCCGCGCGGCCGACGGGTCGGGGATCATCAATGTCGCGATCTTCGGCGGCGCGGTCGTGCCGCTTGCGACCGGCGCGCTGGCCGATGTTACGGGCAGCCTCGCGACGGCGCTGCTGCTGCCGGCGCTCTGTTATGCGGTTATCGCGGGTTTCGGCGTCTATGCGCGTCGCCCTGCGGCCTGACATATGAAACCGCGGGCGATCGCGCTCTGGTGCGCGATCGCCCGCGACCTCCCGCCCCCCGCGGGAATAGGAATTCAGGCCGAACCGGCGACTTCGATCCGGTTTCGTCCGTTGGCCTTCGCTTGATAGAGCGCCGCATCGGCGGCCTTGAGCGCGGCGCGTGTGTCGCCATAGCCAAAGACATCCGCCACGCCGCCGGAGAAGGTGATCTGGCCAAATGGCTCGTCGGTCTTGCGGTTGATCAGACGCCGGTCGGCGAGAGCTTCGCGCGCGTCGTCGAGCTTTTCGGCCGCCTGTGTCGGCGTCAGGCCGCGGAACAGCATGACGAATTCCTCGCCGCCATGGCGGGCGACGTGGCAATGATCGTTTGAAATCCGCGCCAGCGTGTCGGCAATCGCCTTGATGACGCGGTCGCCGGCCTCGTGGCCGTGGATATCATTGACCTTCTTGAACTCGTCGATGTCGCAAAAGGCGATGCTCAGCGGTTCGACCGCGGCGCGTGCTTCCTTGTAATGCCGGTCGAGCAAGGCCTCAAACGCGCGACGGTTGGGCAGGCCGGTCAGATAGTCGAGTTCGGCGTCGCGCTTGGCGCGGTCGAGACTGCGCCGCAGCGCCTTTGCTTCGTCCTCGCTCTTGCGCATGTCGTCCTCGGCCTTGCGCGTACGTTCGAGCATGACCTTGGCAAGGTCGGCGAGGCTCGAGACAATGCGGCCCGTCTTCTGAAGTTGTTCGAGATCGACGACATGCTGTTCGAGCTCGGTGCCATAGTCGGTGGTGGCGCTTCGGGCTTCCTTCGTATTTGCCTGGAACGCCTCGATATTATTTTCGAGCCGGGTCATCAACTGGTCGAGCTCGACGCGATCGGGCTGGCTGCTTTCCTGTTCGTCGAGTTCGTTGAGCCATTTCTGGCTGATCCCATCGGGCGTCTGTGCCTGCGCGACGATCTGCCGTGCCAGTCGCGGGTTGCGACCCGAAAAGGCAGCATGGGCAAGCAGCAGGTTCGCCGGCGAGACATCGAGATCATTGTCGACGAGGAACGAAGTGATCGAAGCCGCGAGTTCGTAACGCGCCTCGCGCGCAAGATCGCGGGCGCCGCCGCCGGGTGGCGCCTGGCCTCCGTCGGGGGTGTCGCCGCGTGCATTGCGGAGCCCCAGCCAACCCAGGAGCCGTCCTACCGGCTCGTTCGATGCTGTCGCTTTAGTGGTCATGCGAGCTTTAACGAGCGAAATAGTGCAGGTTTAAGGCTGATTCACCTTGCCGCGGCAGGATTTTCGGGTCGAATTGTTGCCGTCTGTTAAAGCGGGACGCAATCGACGTGTCAAAACAGCGGCTTAACGTACAGGCGCGCGGGAACGATTGCGCGAGCGGCACATTTTCTGGCACTGAGCAGAGCCAATATCGAGGAGCAACCTTTGCTGGGCTGGATTTTCTTCGCGCGCGATCTCGATCCCGCTTTGCCGGAGGTCCCCGAAATCCTGCGCTTTCAGGAAGCTGCGGCCGCGCGCGGGGTCGAACTGCACGTCCTGAAACCGCATAATTTCGATATCGTCGCGGCTCCGGTCGAGGGTTGGTCGGTGCATTATGAAGGCCATTCGCTCGAGCGGCCCGATTTCATCCTGTGCAGGACGGGTGCCGAGACCGATTATTTTACGCTCGCGGTGCTCCGCCATTTTGAGCGTCGTGGCGTGCGCCTGATCAACGGTCCCGAGGCGATCGACCTTGTTGCCGACAAGCTCCACACGATGCAGCGGCTTGCGCGTGCCGGGCTGCCGATTCCCGCGACCATTCTGGGTAAATTCCCGATCGGGGTCGATGTCGTCGAGGAGGAGCTGGGCTTTCCGCTGATCGTCAAGACGCTGCGCGGGACGCGCGGCACCGGCGTACTTAAATGCGAGGATCGCAGCCAGTTCGAGGATCTCGCCGGGCTGCTCGAAAGCGCGGATGCCAAGGCGGATTTCCTGTTCCAGCACTATGTGCGGTCCAGCCACGGGCGTGATGTTCGCGTGCTCGTGATCGGTGGTCGCGTGATCGCCGCGATGGAGCGGCGCTCCCCCGCGGGCCATTTTAAATCGAACGTGTCGCTTGGCGGTGTCGGCATCGCGTATACGCCGACCGGCGAGATGGCGGATCTGGCGGCGCGCGCCGCTGATACGTTGGGGCTGGAAGTTGCCGGGATCGACATATTGTTCGACGAAGAAGGTTACCGGATCTGTGAAGCGAATAGCGCGCCTGGTTTCCAAGGCCTGGAGCGCGCGTGCAGCATCGATGTTCCGAACGCGATCTTCGACTGGATCGAGGCGAGCCACGCTGTCGAAGCACGCCCGATCAAAGCATTGACGGGCGATGCGCTGATCGACCTTGTTTTCGGCGGCCGGCTCAGTCTGCGATCGATCGGCGATCGCCTTGAGGAGCCGCGTGCCTTCGCGCGCGCGGTGGGTGTGCGGTTGGTCGGGGCAGGGCTCGGGTCGGTCATCTCTTCGTTGACGCCGGGGAGCCGTGCCGCGCCGCACAGCCCCGTCGCGCGGCGCCTTGAAGCGCTGCGCGCCGACGCGCGGGGCGTGCCGCTCGGCGTCGACACCGATATCGATCAGGAACAGACGCTGCTGACCGTGCTTGGCGTGTCGATCTGGGCGGCGGTGTTGCCCTGGCTGGCTGGAGGAGAGCCGATTTTTGCGGGCGCATTGTCGCTGATTGCTCTGGGCTTCCCCGCCGTGTTCCTGCTGACGCGCCGCAAGCCCAGACCGACCCACGCACGGAAAGCCGCGCAATGACGATATTCGAGGGGCTGACGCTCTGGGCGTTACTGCCGTTCATCCTGATCGGCTTTGCCGCGCAACTGATCGACAGCGCTCTTGGCATGGCGTTCGGCGTCATCGGGACTGCGTTGCTGCTCGTGCTCGGATTGCCGCCGGTGTCCGCGTCGGCAGCGGTGCATGTTGCCGAAAGCTTTACCGGCGGCGTGTCGGGGCTCGCGCATGCGATGCAGCGCAATGTCGACTGGCGGCTGTTCCGCCGGCTCGTCGTCCCAGGTATCGTTGGCGGGCTGATCGGCGTGTGGATATTGACCAATATCGACAACAGCATCGCGCGACCGGTCGTGCTCGCCTATCTCGGCGCCGTCGGCATCTATTTGCTCTGGCGCGGGGCGCGGCGACCGCAAACCTATCGCAGCTTGAAACTTGTCGGGCCGCTCGGGCTTGTCGGCGGGATTGCCGACGGGTCGGGCGGAGGCGGCTGGGGCCCGATCGTCAGCGCGAACTTGCTCGCGCAGGGCGCCGAGCCGCGAACCGTGATCGGCACGGTCAACGCATCTGAATTTTTCGTCACTGTCACGATCGCAGCCGGCTTTATCGGTACGATGGGCTGGCAAAGCTTCAGCACGGCGGCGATCGGTCTGCTAATCGGGGGCGTGATTGCCGCGCCGATTGGCGCCTGGCTCGTTCGCCGGCTGCGCGCCGACTGGCTGGTCGGCGGCGCGGGTGTGCTGCTGCTGCTCGCGAGCGCCTATGGCTTTATCGCGTTGATGTTTGCGCCGGTGCCGTCTTTTCGGGGCTTTTAGACGCAGCGTATGGCGAAGGCCCAGAACAGCGCCTTCTGTCCATATTCGCTGGCAAGGTCGGCGCTGCCCTGATGCCCGCTATCCATATCGGTGTGAAGCAGCGCAGGATTTCCGCTCGTCGAACGTCGCCGGACCTCGGCGACGAGCTTGGCGGGCTCCCAATAGGCGACGCGATCGTCTTTCAGGCCCGCGGTGCAGAGCAGCGGCGGATAGGCGGCCGCCTGGACATTCTCATAGGGTGAGATCGAGGCGATATAGTCATAGGCCTTTGGGTCGGCGAGCGGGTCGCCCCAGTCGGGACGGAACAGCGGAACGAGCGGATGAGCGCCATCGCTCATCGTGTTGAGCATGTCGACGAACGGCACTTGTGCGATCACGCCGCCCCACAGGGTCGGCGCGATATTCATGCTGGCGCCAACAAGCAGCCCGCCCGCCGACAGGCCATAGGCGACGACTTTGCCCTTTGCGGTATAGTTCTCGGCGGCAAGATATTCGGCGCAGGCGATGAAGTCGGTGAAGCTGTTGCGCTTAGTGAACTTTCGCCCGCCGAGAAACCATTGGCGCCCTTTTTCGGATCCACCGCGCACATGCGCGATCGCATAGCGCCAGCCGCGATCGACAAGCGCGAGTGCGGGGATCGAAAATTCGGGATCGCTCGGCACGCCATAGGAGCCATAGCCATATTGCAGCAGCGGTGCCTTGCCGTCCTTTGGTGCGCCGCGGCGCGAAACCAGCGTGATCGGCACCATTTCGCCATCGTGGGCAGGGGCGAACAGGCGCTCGACCTCATAATCGCCGGGGTCGAAGTTTGCCACCTTCTGTTGCTGCACGATGGTCTGTTTGCCGCTCGCAAGGTCGACGCGAATCCAGCGCCGAGGCGATTTGGGTGATTGGTGGACGATCATCACCGATGAGGCGGCATAGCTTTGCTCGGGAGGGAGCTCGATCGCATAGGCGGGATCGTCGAAGCCGATCGCCTGTTCGGAGCCGTCGGGGCGAAGGATCACAAGCCGGTGGAGGCCGTCGACACGTTCGAGCCGCACCAGCGCACGCTTGAAAGGCTGGATCTGCAGAATCGGTGTTCCCGCGCGGTGTGGCACGAGCGTCGCCGCGGTTTGGAAATCCCTCGGGTCCAATCGCACCAGCGTCATGTCGAACGCGCCGTCGATGTCGGTCAGCGCGATCAGACCGCCGTTCCACTCGTCGATGTCATAGAGTATCCCGGTCTTGCGGGGCCAGACTATGATCGGAGCGGCGGTTTCGTCGGTGGCGGATACCAGCCGGACTTCGGCGGTCTCGGGACCGGCGAGGGTCAACGCGACGAAGCCGTCGGCCGCCGTGCGCTTCACCTGCATGAAGATCGCAGGATCCTTTTCCTCATAGACAAGGTCGGTCACCTTGCCGTCGACCGAAGTGCGGTAGAGGCGCGTTGGACGGTTACGCGCGTCGCGCCATATCCAGAACAGCCAGCGCGACGAAGGAGCGAAGGAGAGTCCTCCATAGCCATAGGCATCCTTGTCGACGATCGTGCGCACCTCGCCGGTCTGATTGTCGCGGATACAGATGCGGTGGCGGTCGTTGCCGATGACATCCTCGGCCCAGGCGAAATAGCGATGGTCGGGGCTCGGCTGGTGCCCCGTACTGCGGAAATAGGGTTGGCCTTTCGCGCGCGCTGCCTCGTCGATCAGTTGCTCCGGTTTTCCGCCCTTCCGGCTGCGCGTGTAGATCGCATGGGCCGCCCCGGCGGGGCGCACCGATCCATAATCCCAGCCGTCGCGTTCGAGCGCCGGGGCCGCCATGTCACCCGACGCGCGTGCGAGCATCGCGTCGAGCAGTTTTGCGCGTTCGCCGGTTAGCGGCGCAAGGATCGCATCGGCATAGTCGTTCTCGGCCTTCAACATCGTGCCGACCGCTTCGGGTAGATTTGCGCGCGTGCGCTCTCCCGCAGCGGGAATGAATTTCATCCAGCTATAGGCGTCGTCGCGCGTGCGGCCGAGTTGCTCGATCACATGCGAGATACGCGGCGATCGCGGTGGCGCGATCTTTGGCCAGCGTGGGGTAGTCCCATTATCTGTCGCCCAGCTCGCGCGATTTCCAAGCAGGAGTGCCGCCAGCGCGACGCTGCTCATGAACATTCTCCGGCTCTTGTTCTCGATGTCTTGCATGCGACCCTCTCTCGCCCGGTGGGGATGTCGCGTCCAGTGTATGTCGCGGCGATTGGCTTACTGCGCCGATCAGGCCGCCCAATCCACCGATCGGGCAATTTGGTCTCAACTTCCCGCTAAACGGCGGTTTCTTGCGCGAACGCGCTGGCCCGATCCAACTGGAATATGGCCCGACCATCGCCGACACGCCAGCTTCGCATGATAGCTTGAGCATCGGATTTTCCTACCAATAGGCAATATCAAAATAGGGAGGCAAAAATGGGCTTTGCATCGATCAGGCGGGTCGCCGCATGTGGCATCTCGATCCTGGCGTTGGGTCAGGCATCGGGCGCGTTGGCGCAGGAGGTCGACGACAATGAAATCGTCGTCACCGCGGCGAAGCGCGAACAGTCGGTTCGCGATGTCAGCGGTTCGGTGTCGGCGGTTAGCGAAGCGACGCTGCAAAAGCTCAACGCCCAAAGCCTCTCCGACTATATCACCCGCGTCCCGGGCGTCGTGTTCAACGACTATCAGCCAGGCAATTCAGAAGTCGTGATCCGCGGCATCGCCTCGACCACCTATCATGAAGCGAACCAGGCGACGACGGGCTATTATCTCAACGAACTGCCGCTTGGCGAACCGGGCTTCCCGCTCGTCATTCCCGACATCGACGCATTCGACATCAGCCGCGTCGAGGTGCTGCGCGGACCGCAGGGTACATTGTTCGGATCCTCGTCGCTCGGCGGCGCGATCAATTATGTCGTGAATGAGGCCGACCCGTCGAAATTCGACGCGGGTTTCGAAGGCATGGTGTCGACCACCAAGCGCGCGGGCGAGGCGAGCTATGCGGTGAAGGGAATGGTCAATGCCCCGCTGGTGACGGACAAGCTCGCGGTGCGCCTCGTCGCGCTCCAGCGCGTCGACGCCGGCTATCTGAACAGCCCCGGCATCGGCGACAAGGGCAGCAACGATTTGCGGGTTCGAGGCCTGCGCGGGTCGATCGTCTTCACTCCGACCGAGACGACGCGCATTTCAGCGCTCAGCATGTATCAGGAATATGATCTCGACGATCAGACCTATGTCTTCATCATCCCGGGCACCCGCAACTATACGCGGCCGAATACCGAGCGCGAGTATCAGGACAGCGATTTCCAGATGCACAGCCTGCGCGTTGAGCAGGATCTGGGGTTTGCGACGCTGACCGCGGTCGGCAGCTACACGAAGAAAAAGGCTAGCTCGCTGTTCGATTATGGTCTCGGCGCCTTTGATCCGCGTACCGGGACGCCGCTTGTTGGCATCGGCTTCGGCAATTCGAACACTCGCTATGCCGAGGTCCGTCTCGCCTCGCCCGATGGCGGCCGTTTCCGCTGGCTCCTTGGCGCCAATTACACGCGCCTGAAGGGCTATGGCAACGATCGGCTGCGGTTGGAAGGCATCGCCGATTATGTCGATGCGAACCCCGGCGAGTTCGGCGGCCAGCCGAGCAGCGTGATCACGCCCGACGATTTCACCAGCCGCTCGACCTATCGCAACCATGTTACCGAAAAGGCGATTTTCGGCGAAATCAGCTATGACATCATCGACCAGCTGACGCTGACCCTCGGTGGCCGCCTGTTCGAATATCGCACGCGGGCGGAGGCGACGCTGGCGCCGAATATCGATCTTGTTCCGGCGTTCGATTATGCGCCGGCGGCGGACAAGCAGTCCGACTTCATTCCCAAGGCGTCGCTGACGTACAAGCCGAACGACGACTTCATGGTCTATGCGCTCTATTCGGAAGGCTTCCGTATCGGCGGGCTCAATGTCTTTGCGTTGCCCTATCCCGACTTACCGCAGTCGTTCGGCAGCGACACGACCAAAAACTATGAAGTCGGCACGCGCTTCGACCTGATCGACGGCACGCTGTCAGTCGATCTCACCGCATATCACATCGATTGGGGCAATATCCAGGCACGCCTCTTCACGCCCGATATCCGCGCCTACACCGTGAATGGCGCCGGGGCGAATATCGACGGGGTCGAACTCAGCCTGACAATGCGCCCGACGCGCGGCCTGACCTTCACTTCGAACGTCTCGTACAATGATGCGCGGCTGTCGTCGCTGTTGCCCGACAGCTTCGCGCCCGGCGGCGGTTATGCCAAGGGATCGCGGTTGCCCGGTGCATCTGAATGGATCCTGTCGAACTCGATCGATCTGACCCTCCCAGATTCGCCGCTGAAGCCGCGGATCGGCCTGTCGCACCGTTATATGTCGAGCGCCCCGGTGGCGTTCGGCGCGACGCTGGAAAAGGGCGATTTCCACGTCATCGACCTCAACGCCTCGGTGACGGTGAGCGACCGGATAGAACTCGGCCTGTTCGCGAAAAATCTGTTTAACCAGTACGGCATCTTGAACGCGCCTTTCTCGTTCGCGGGATCGGTCGCCCGTCCGCGCACGATCGGTGCGAGCGTAAGGTTTAGCCTGAACTGAGAATGAGAAAGGGCCGCCCCGGTCGGTCGAGCGGGGCGGCCCTTTTTGTCTTCAGAAACCTGAGAGGAAAGCTGCGACGTTCTTGCCGAGATCGCCGACGGCATAGCCGCCTTCCATCACGATCAGCGTCGGGACGCCAAGCGCCGCGATGCGCCCCGCCAACTCGACATAATCCTCACGCTCGAGTGCGAAGCTCGAAATCGGATCGCTGCTGTGCGTATCGGCTCCGAACGACAAGACGAGGAATTTCGCCCCCCAATTCGAAATCGCCGCCAGCGCGGTGTCGAGCGCGGGCGCATAGCTTTGCCCGTCGGTTCCTTGGGGGAGGGGGTGGTTTTGGGTGGTGCCATGGCCTTCGTTGTCGCCTATTTCGTCGGCGTGGCCCCAATAGAAGGGGTAGTCGGTGCGGGGGTCGGCGTGGATCGAGGCGAAGAAGATGCTGGGATCTTCGTAGAAGATGTCCTGCGTGCCATTGCCGTGATGATAGTCGATGTCGAGGATCGCGACCGGCCCCAGCCCCCGATTATGCGCCTCGCGCGCGGCGATCGCCGCGTTGTTGAGGTAGCAATAGCCGCCCATATAGTCGCGCCCGGCGTGATGGCCCGGCGGGCGGCACAGCGCAAAGGCATGAGCATCGCCGCTGGTCGCGAGATGATCGAGCGCGGTGAGCGCGCCCTGCGCCGACCAATAGGCCGATTCCCACGTGCCCGCCGCAATCGGCGTTCCGGCGTCATAGCTGTAGGCGCCGAGATCGGCGTCGATGCGCCCGAAGCCCAGTGGACGCCGGCGCCGGATCGGGAAGGTGTAGCCGATGGCGTCGCCATTGCGTCCGGCGGCGAGCCAGTCGCGATGCGCGCGTTCGAGGAAGGCGAGATAATCGGCGTCATGCACCGCAAGCAGCGGCGCCATGCCGAAATCGCGAACCGGGTTCCAGTCGTCGAATTGTTCGACGATCGAGCGCGGCCGTTCGACATTCTCGGCATAGGGCACCCAGTCGCCGTTGTGCAGTTCGCGCAGCGGTGCGTGGGCGGTCTGACGATCATCGAAGAAAAGCTTCACGTCCGGGCCTGTCCTTCCATCCATTCCACCAGCGTCCGGTCGGCGTGACCTGCGACGATTTCACCAAAGCCCTGCGGGCTTTCATCCTGACCCAGCTTGAAGCTGTGCTCCGCCGAACGGACGTGAGCGCGAAAGGCGATGATCTGGTCGAGCATCGTCTCATAGCGCCCGCCAAGGCTCGCTGTCGACCAGGCGCCATCTTCCAGCTTTTCGACGAGCCGCTCGATTGCATCGCTCGTTTCGCCCTCGACGAACTCGATGTCGACGGTGAAGCGCAGCACCGCATAATTCCAGGTCGGGGCCCAGTCGGGTTTCGAAAGCAAATTCGTCGGCACGTAGCCGGCGGGCCCGTTGAAGAGGATCAGCCCGCGCGGATCGGCGGTAAAATCGGCGACGAGCGGATTGCGGCGCGAGCAATGGCCGAAGAGCGCGACGACCGCGCCGCTGTCGTCAGTCTCGGCAATCAGCGGCAGCGGGCTCGCGTGGAAATCGCGCGAGACGAGCCAGGCGAGCGGGTAGTCGGCGACCAACTGCGCGATGTCGGCGGCGCCGCGCGGGGAGTAGAGGCTTGTCATGCCCCGACGATATCACGGATCCAGACGGCCTGCTCGTCGAGCGCGCGGCCCGCGAGCGGGGCGATCGATGCGGCTTCCAGAAAGCTGTGCGTGGCGCCGCGATAGGTGACGGCGCGCGTCGGCACGCCGGCGGCTTTAAGTTTGCTTGCGAAGGCGTCGTTGCAGTCGGCGAGGATGTCGCAGTCGGCAATGGCGAGGAAGGACGGAGGCATGCCCGACAGATCGGCGCGCAGCGGGGCGACGAGCGGATCGGCGAGCTGGTCGGGCGTGTCGATGTAGTTGGCCCAGAATATGTCCATCTCGTCGGCTTCCAACGAATAGTCCCCTGCGCCGAAGCGCGCGTAGCTGGGGGTATGTTCGGGGGCGAAGGCGCCATAGTTGAGCAGCATGGCGATCGGGAGCGGGCGCCCGCGCTGGCGCTGCAAAAGGCAGGTCGCGGCCGACAGGTTGGCGCCGGCAGAGTCGCCGCCGATCAGGACGCGTCCGGCATCGAGGTTCAGCGCGTCCGCCTGGACCGCGATCCAGTCGAGCGCCGCCGCGCATTCTTCGAGCGCGACCGGGAACTTGCTCTCGGGTGACAGGCTGTAATCGATGCCGAGCACTGCGATGCCCGCGCGCGCGGCATATTCGCGCATCAGCCGGTCGTGCGTGTCGATGCTGAACAATGTCCAGCCGCCGCCATGAATATAAAGCATGACGGGCAACTTCACGTCGGCGACCGGCCGGTGAAGCCGCAGGCGGACGCCGCCCATGTCGATTTCGCGACTCTCCGCCATTATCGGGCCACCCTCACGCCATGGTTTGCGGACGCGTTCGGCGACGGCGCGCCGCGAGGCCATGCTCGCGCCTTCGGGCGCGCCATGCTCTGCATAAGCGGCGTTGATCGCGTCGACAAAGCGCCGGATATCGGGGTCGGCCATGTCGTTCTGCATGGCATCCAGGCCCTTTGACATATTTCGCAAATCCTTCTCGAAACGATCCTTGATCGCCTGATAGCTGCTACGCACGCGCATCTATCGCACGTTCGGGCCAATCACCGCGCCGGACAGGCCAGTGGACGCATCGCCGCTGGTCAGGGGCACGCGCGGCCTATATTGTACATTTGACTAGGGCTTGCGAGAATTGGGCCATGAAGCACAGTGTCGATGTTCTGACGAACGACCGTCCGGTCATTGCGCTGCAGGATGAATATCCTGCGGGCTTCGTCGATCCAATGCACAGCCACGACCATATTCAGATCCTCTATGCCTCGGCCGGAGTCATGTCGGTCCGTACGCCCGAAACCAGCTTTGTGATCCCGCCGCAGCGCGCGGTATGGCTGCCCGCGGGAACAAGGCACGAAGTCGCGTGCCGCGGCCCGGTGTCGCTTCGCACGCTTTACCTGCCGTGTAGCGGCGAGACTGGGCACGAGTGCCGCGTCTTTGAAGTGTCCAACCTGGTGAAGTCGTTGATCCTCGAGGTTGTCGATTTCCCTGCACTCTATGACGTCGATGGGCGCGAGGGGCGGATTATCGGCCTGCTGCTCGACGAAATCGGCCGCATGCCGAACGCGCCCTATCAGGTTTCGATGCCGTCGAACCCGCGCCTTCTTCGCGTTTGCAACGCGATCATCGCCGACCCGTCGGACCCGCGCGACATCGACGATTGGGCCGCGCTCGCGGCGATGGGGCGGCGCACTTTCACGCGCAGTTTCAAGCAGGAAACGGGAATGGGGCTTGCCGTCTGGCGGCAGCAGGTCCGCCTGATGGAGGCCTTGTCGATGCTCGCCGCGGGCGCGTCGATCACGCAGGTCACCTATGACGTCGGCTATGACAGCCCCAGCGGGTTCGCCGCGATGTTCCGCCGCGCCTTTGGCGTGCCGCCGAGCCAGTATCTGAAACACTGACGCCGCTCCGGCGTCAGGAGGACAGGGGGGCACGCTTCTCGGTCGTTCGCGCCCACTCGGCAAGGTGCCCATGCCGTTTGATCGTCTTGAGGCAGACGACCGTCTTTAACCGCTGGACACCGGGAAGCTTCGACAGATTGTGACGCAGCAATTCGTCGAGATGGTCCGCCGAGCGCGCGAATATCTTGAGCAGATAGTCGCTCTCGCCCGCAGTCGTGTGGCATTCGACGACGGCAGGGTGCGCGAGTACCGCCGCTTCGAACTCGATGTGCGCGTCGAAGCGGATCTGCACCTCGACGAAACTTTGCACCGCGAGTCCAATCGCGATCGGATCGACCCGCGCGGCATAGCCCTCGATCACGCCGCTCTCTTCGAGATTCTTGACCCGCGACCAGCAGGGCGATTTTGACAGGCCGATCTGCTCGCCCAGGTCGGCGTAGGATTGCCGACCGTCGCGTTCGAGTTCAGCAATAATCTTCCAGTCCAGCTTGTCCATGCGTTCCGCCCTGAATCGGTTTTTGACGATAATCAGGATAGACCATCCTAATGTGAAGAACAATTTCCTGATATTTTTATGTTTTGAAGAACGATTGCCAATTTTCCGTGATCTCTTCGCGTGAAATCCGCACAATGTTCGCGCGGCGCCGCGCTATCTCTTCGATCCGAAGGTTTGGAGAGAGACCGATGGCCGCGACACATATTTTCGATGCACCGCCCGAAGGTGTCGCGGCCGATTGGACGATGCCACAAAACTGGCGTGGCTTTACCGCCGGGCAGCATAAAACCTGGCGGACCCTGTTCGACCAACAGTCGGCGGCGCTGGATGGCTATGCATGTCGGTCGTTCCTCGAAGGCCTTGAGATTCTGCGCAAGCTGAAACCGGGAGTTCCCGATTTCGCCGAGCTCAATGCTTTGCTGAAACCCGCATCGGGATGGGAGGTGGTCGCGGTGCCCGGCTGGATCCCGAACGAACCCTTTTTCGAGCATCTTGCCAACAAACGCTTTCCCGCCGCCAATTTCGTCCGCCCGCCCGAGCAGATCGCGTACAGCGAAGAACCCGATATGTTTCATGACATATTCGGGCATATTCCAATGCTGACCGATCCGGCGTTTTCAGATTTTCTGGTCGCTTATGGCCAAGCGGGGCTACGTGCCGAGAAGCTGGGGGCGGCGGATTATCTTGGGCGCTTGTGGCTCTATACGGTCGAGTTCGGCCTGGTCGTCGAAGACGGCGAGCTCCGTGCTTTTGGCGGCGGCCTGATGTCGAGCCTTGCCGAGACGGTGTCGGCGCTGACGTCGCCCGAACCGCAACGCATCTGGCTGGATATCGAACGCGTGATGCGTACGCGGTATAATTTCGATGAATTCCAGCAGACCTATTTCGTCGTCGAGGGTTTCGAGGCGTTGCTGCGCGCGACCGAGGAAACCGACTTCGCCGGCATCTATCGGAAAATTGCCGGCGAACCGGCGCTTGACCCTGGGGATGCCTGGCGCAGCGATGTCGCCTATGAAGGGGATCGGCCGGCCGCGCCGGCAAGCGGAGAGGCATCCCTATGATCAGGCAGACGAGCGACGGCGGCACCGATATTTTCGAAACCGAGATCGACGGCGAGACGATCCAGTGGGACAATGGCCTGACCTATGCGCGGCACCTGCAGACCGCGCAATTGCTGTCGGCGCAAGTGCCGGTGTCGGACAAGCCCGACGAGATGCTGTTCATCATCATGCACCAGACGATGGAGCTGTGGCTAAAGCTGGTACTGCACGAGGGGCGGCTGGTTTATGATGCGATCAAGGCCGACCGGCTGGAGATTGCGGGCAAGGGGCTCGACCGGATCGCGACGATCCAGCGGCATATGATCCATAGCTGGGAAGTGCTCGCGACGCTGACCCCGCACGATTTTCTGACCTTTCGCGGTTTCCTGCGCCGCGCCTCCGGGTTCCAGTCGCAGCAATATCGCGAGCTTGAATATCTGCTCGGCAACAAGCGCGAGGATATGATGATCGTCCACAAGGACGATCCGCAAGCGACCGCGCGGTTGCGCGCCGCATTCGAGGCGCCGTCGCTCTATGACGAGTTGCTGAAGCTGCTCGCGCGGCGCGGGTTTGCCATTCCCGCCGATCATCTGGAGCGCGACTGGACCAAGCCCTACGAAGCCTCTGAAGCGGTCGAGAAGGCGTGGCTTGCGATCTATACCGATCCCGAGCGACATTGGGATCTCTACACGCTCGCCGAGAAGATCACGGCGCTCGAATATTATTTCCAGGAATGGCGCTTCAAGCACATGAAGACCGTCGCGCGTGTGATCGGGCACAAGCCGGGGACGGGTGGCTCATCGGGAGTCAATTATCTCGTCAAGGCGCTGAGCCTCAGCTTCTTTCCCGAGCTCTGGTCGATGCGGACGGAGATGACCGCGCCGCGTGAGGGCGGTGATTATGCCGAAGGGAAGGGCGCATGAGCCGGATCTGGGATATTTCACAGCCGCTGCACGCCGCGGTGCCGGTGTGGCCGGGCGAGCCGGCCTTTGCGCTCCACAATCATGCGGTGATCGGCGACGGCTGTCCGGTCAATGTCGGCGGCATTTTCACGCCGCTGCACGCGGGCACGCACGGCGATGCGCCGCTGCATTATGCCAATGACGGTGCTTCGTCGGCCGATTGCGATCTTGATGCCTATATCGGCCCATGCGTGCTGCTCGACATGCGTCATGCGCGCGGACGGGTCGAGATTGCCGACGTGAACTGGGGTGCGATCGAGAGCGCCGAGCGCGTGTTGCTGCGGACCTATGAGCAATTCCCGCACGACCAATGGGATTCGGATTTCACCGCCATCGCCAGCGACGTGATTGCGCGGCTGGGTTCGATGGGGGTGCGGCTGATCGGCACCGACGCCGCCTCGCTCGACCCCGAACAGTCGAAGACGCTCGATGCGCATCAGGCGGTGAAGGCGGCCGATATGCGGATATTGGAGGGACTGGTGCTCGATGACGTGCCGCCCGGCCGGTACGAGCTCGTCGCGCTGCCGCTCCGCATCGTCGGCGCCGACGCCAGTCCGGTGCGCGCCATCCTGAGGGAAATCGCATGACCGACACGATGTTTGCCGCCGATGTATCGGCGCTCGACGCGGCCGATCCGCTTGCGCCGTTCCGTGAGCGCTTCCATTTGCGCGAAGGGTTGATCTATCTCGACGGCAATTCGCTGGGTGCATTGCCCAAGGCGACGGGCGACCGGCTGGCCGAGGTTGTCGGCAGCGAATGGGGCGAGGGGCTGATCACCTCTTGGCTCGGGGCCGAATGGTCGACAGCGCCGCGGCGCATCGGGGACAAGATCGGGCGACTGATCGGCGCGAAGCCGGGTGAGATCGTCGCGACCGATTCGACTTCGGTGAATATCTTCAAGGCATTGACGGCCGCTCTTTCGTTGCGGCGTGAGCGGACGGTGATCCTGTCCGAAGCCACGAACTTCCCGACCGACGTCTATATGATGCAGGGCATCGAGGCCTTTTCGGGCGGGCGCGTGAAGGCGGTGACCGTCGCGCCCGACGATATCGTCGAGGCGCTGAACGCGGATGTCGCGGTGCTGCTGCTCACGCAGGTCCACTATAAGTCGGGGCGCGTGCGCGACATGGCGGCGATCACGCGCGCTGCGCATGATGCGGGCGCGCTCGTCGTCTGGGATTTGAGCCACAGCGCGGGCGCGATCCCGGTCGACCTCAATGGCGCGAATGCGGATTTCGCGATCGGGTGCGGATATAAGTTTTTGAACGGCGGCCCCGGTGCGCCCGCCTATCTGTTCGCGGCGGCGCGGCACCATGCCGCCACCCCGGTGCTCTCAGGCTGGTTCGGCCACGCGCGGCCGTTCGCTTTCGAGGAGGATTATGACCCCGCCGCCGGGATCGAACGCTTTCAGTGCGGTACGCCGCCGGTGCTCGGGCTGTCGGCGTTGGAAGTCGGCGTCGACCTGATACTCGAAGCCGATATGGCTGAAATCCGCCGCAAGTCGCTCGCGCTGGGCGATCTTTTCATCGAGCGGATGCAGCCGCTTTGCGACGCCTATGGCTTTGAACTGGTCAGCACGCAGGGGCATGCGGAGCGCGGCAGCCAGGTCGCTTATGCGCATCCGCAGGGGTACCAGATCGTGCAGGCGCTCAAGGAGTATGACGTGATCGCCGACTTCCGCGCGCCCGATATCCTGCGTTTCGGTTTGACGCCGCTTTACCTGCGGTATCAGGACATTGTCGAAACCGTCCGGCGGCTCGAAAAGGTCTGTGCGACGCGGGCGTGGGACAAGCCGCAATATCATCAGCGGGCGGCGGTCACATGAGCGACGTGTCGGCACCTTTCCTGCCCAAATCGCGGGTGGCCGCGGTGCAGGCCGCGCCGGTCTTCCTCGACACCGCGCGCACGGTCGACAAGGCGTGCGCGCTGATTGCCGAGGCGGCGGGGAATGGCGCGCAGCTTGTGGCGTTCCCTGAGGTGTTCGTGTCGGCCTATCCCTATTGGAACTGGCTGATGACGCCGATCGAGGGCGCCGAATGGCATGAGCGCTTGTATCGCGCTTCGGTGCTTGTCGAGGGCCCCGAGGTCGCCGCGCTGTGCGCTGCGGCGCGCGATCATGGCTGCACCGTCGTTATCGGGATCAACGAGCGCGATCCGGTGAGCGTCGGGACGCTCTATAACACCAACCTCATCATCGGCGCCGACGGCAGCCTGCTGGGGCGCCACCGCAAGCTGGTGCCGACCTGGGCGGAGAAGCTGACCTGGGCGGGCGGCGACGGCAGCTCGATCCGCGTCTATGACACGCCGGTCGGGCCGCTCGGGACGCTGGCGTGCGGCGAGAACACCAACACGCTCGCGCGCTTTGCGCTGCTCTCGCAGGGCGAGCTGGTGCATGTTGCCAATTATATCGCGCTGCCCGTCGCGCCCGCGTCATACAATATGGCCGAGGCGATCAAGATCCGCGCGACCGCGCACAGTTTTGAGGGCAAGGTTTTCACGATCGTCGCTTGTTCGGCGGTGAGCGCCGAAATCATCGACGCGATGAGCGCCGACCGGCCGCAGAACCGTGACCTGCTATCGCGGCCGAACAGCGCCTTTTCGGGCATCATCGACCCTCACGGCAATCTGGTCGGCGAGGCACTGATCGATGACGAGGGCATTGTTTATGCCGATATCGATCTTGGCGAGTGCATCCGGCCCAAGCTGATGCACGACATCATCGGCGGCTATAACCGCTTCGACATCTTCAACCTGACGGTCGACCGGACCCCGCGCGCGTCGGCCCTGTTCGTCGACGAGCCGCGGCCCGTCGATCCCGACGAGGAGACGTCATGATGACAGGAAACAGCACGATCATCGACCCGCGCGACGATGTTCTTGGGCGAGCACGCGTCACCGACACGCCCGAACTAGAAGCTTTTTATCAGGAGCTTGCGGGACGTAATGCAGGCGCCTTCTGGAAGCGTGCCAATGCGATCGAGCCGTGGGAGCCCGAGACGCGCTATCGCCCGACGCTGTGGCGCTATGCCGAGATGCGCGACATGTGCCTGCGCGCGCTCGACTTGGTGAAACCCGAGGAGGCCGGGCGCCGCGTCGTGACCCTGCTCAACGACAGCGATGCAGGGCGCGAGAATGTTGCGGTGTGCGGCTGGCTGTTCAGCGGGATGCAGGCGATGCGGCCCGGCGAAATCACGCCCGCGCACCGCCATACCGCGTCGGCGCATCGCTTCATCATGGAGGGGAAGGGCGCCTATACCGTCGTCGATGGGCACCACATCACCTTGGGCGCCAACGACTATGTGCTGACCCCGAACGGTGCCTGGCACGACCATGGCGTCGTTTCCGACGGCGAGGTGTCGATCTGGCAGGACGGGCTCGACATCCCGCTGATGAACAGCCTCGAGACCAATTTCTACGCGGTCTATGACCAGCCTGCACAGACCGCCGCCTTTCCCGCCGACGACCTGCCGCTGAGCTATGGTGGCGCAGGGCTGCGGCCCGAAGGCCTGCCGGCGTGGGAGAAGCCCTATTCGCCGGTGATGGTCTATCGCTGGGAAGCGACGCGCGACGCGCTGTGGAATCTCGCGAAAGTGTCCGACGGTACGCCGTTCGACGGGCATATGGTGCGTTACTCGAACCCGCTGACCGGCGGCTGGGCGCTCCAGACGATGGGCGCGCATATGCAGATGCTGAAGCCCGGGTTCCGCGGCAAGGCGCACCGCCACACGGGGAATGTTGTCTATAATGTCGCGGGCGGACGCGGCTATTCGATCATCGGCGGCGAGCGCTTCGACTGGGGCACGCACGACATTTTCTGCGTGCCCGCGTGGGTTTGGCACGAACATGTCAATCTCGACGCGTCGGAGGAGGCCTTCCTTTTCTCGTTCAACGATTTCCCCGTGATGGAGGCGCTCGGCGTCCGGATCGACGAACCCTATTCCGAAAATGGCGGTCACCAGTCCGCCTGAACAGACAGGATTATCTATGCGCTTCGTGACTTATCGCACGGTCGAGACCGAACCGCGGCTCGGCCTTCTCCACGACGGGACGGTGATCGACGTCGAATATTTCGGCGATGCGATCGGCAATGATCTGCCTTCGACGATGCTCGATTTCATCGACCTGGGCCCGATCGCGCTTCGCTTCCTGAAGGAAGCGGTAGCAGCGGCGACCACCGCCGACCTGATCGGCACCTCGCTGCCTGTGGGCAATGTCAGCTTGCTCGCGCCGATCCCGCGCCCGCGCAAAAATATCTTTGGAATCGGTCTCAACTATACCGAGCATATCGCTGAATCGGCGCGCTCGCTCGATACGTCTAACGATCTGCCGCAGCAGCCGGTGATCTTCTCCAAGCCGCCTACCGCCGTCGTCGCGTGGAACGACCCGATCCGTCACAATGCGAAGGTGACGCAGCAGCTTGACTGGGAAACCGAACTGGCGGTGGTCATCGGCAGCACCGCGCGCCGCGTCGCCGAGGGTGACGCGCTGAACCATGTGTTCGGCTATACCGTGATCAACGACGTGTCGGCGCGCGATTGCCGCCGCGCGGGGCAGTGGATCGTGTCGAAGGGGCAGGATAGCTTCGCCCCCATGGGGCCGTGCATCGTGACACCCGACGAAATCGGCGATCCGCACAACCTCAACATCCTGACGCATGTGAATGGCGTCGAAAAGCAGAACAGCAACACGCGCTTCATGCTGTTCAACGTGCCCCAACTGATCGCCGACATTTCGAGCGTGATGACGCTTGAGCCGGGCGATATCATTGCGACGGGCACTCCGGCGGGCGTTGGTGCGGGGCGTGAGCCGCAAGAGTTCATGTGGCCGGGCGATGTCGTCGAATGCACCGTCGAGGGCATCGGCACCCTGCGCAACCCGATCATCGCGGTCTGAGGCGCGCGATATGACACGACCCATCCGCATCGGGCAGATCGTGCCCAGTTCGAACGTCACGATGGAAACCGAGATTCCAGCGCTGCTCCGCGCCCGCGAAACCATCGCGACCGAACGCTTCACGTTCCACTCGTCGCGCATGCGGATGAAAAAGGTAACGAAGGAAGAACTTGCGGCGATGGACGCCGATTCCGATCGCTGCGCGCTCGAACTGTCCGACGCCGCGGTCGACGTGCTCGGCTATGCCTGCCTGGTCGCGATCATGAGCATGGGAAAGGGGTATCATCGCGTATCGGAAGCGCGGCTGCACCAACGCACGGTCGATAATGGCCGCGCCGCGCCCGTCGTCACCAGCGCCGGCGCATTGATCGAGGGGCTGGCGGCACTGAAGGCGAAGCGCATCGCGCTCGTCGCGCCCTATATGAAGCCGCTGACGCAAATGGTCATTTCCTACATTCAGGATGAGGGTGTCGAGGTAAGCGACTGGCTTGCGCTGGAAATTCCTGACAATCTGGAAGTCGCGGCGCAGGATCCGGCCAACCTGCTCGATCATTACAAAAGGCTGGACCTGACCGGTATCGACGCGCTGGTGCTGTCGGCGTGCGTCCAAATGCCCTCGCTGCCGTCGGTGCAGAAGATCGAGGATGCAATCGGCTTGCCCGTCGTCTCCGCGGCGATCTGCACCGCGCACCAGATGCTCACACGGCTGGGGCTGTCGACACAGGTTCCGGGCGCCGGGGCGCTGCTGTCCGGCCGCTATTGATCCGCCGCGACGGGCGGCGCAATGGTTGCCGCGGCGGCGACATCATGCGTCACATTGGCGACCGTGCGGAACATGTCGGGGATGACGTCGATCGCGAGCAAAATCGGTAGCAGTTCGATCGGCGCGCCAATTGCGATGGCAGTCGGTGCGACCGACGCATAGAAGCTGATCTGGCCCGGCATGCCGAGGATCGCCAGCGACGACAGCACAGCGAGCGGCAAGGCGACCGCGAGTTGCAGCGGCGAGACTTCGACGCCCGCCATCCACGCGAGCGCCAGCGCCATCATCACCGTGTTCGACGGAGCCGTAATCTTGAACGTCGCGACCGCCATCGGCAGGATCGCCGCGGCGTTGCGCTCCTCGATGCCGACGCGATCGGCGCTGACCATCATCGCGGGCAGTGTCGCGATCGAGGATTGGGTGCTCGCGGCAATCGCCTGCGCCGGGGCCATGGCGCGCGCAAAGCGGCCGAGTGGAATGCCTCCGGCGAAGCGGGCGATAGCATAGCCGAGGACGATCAGCACCAGCGTCACCGATATCGAGATGGCGAGATATTGGGCGAGGATCGCGAGCACCGCGGTGCCGACGGTCGCGCCGATCGCCAGTGCGAGCGCGAAGATGCCGATGGGCGCGACGCGGAGCACCCAGCCGACGACGACGATCATCGCATCGGCAAGACCGCGGAGCGGCTGGATGACCGCCTCGGCGCGGTCGCGGTCGATCTTGCCGACCGCAAGGCCCAGCACGAGCGCGAAAATGACGAGCGGCAGGACCGCGCCTTCGGCCGCCGACGCCACGACATTGGTCGGGATCATTGCGCGTACCGTCTCGGCCGCTCCGGGAACCGCTGGCGCGGGCGGCGCCGGGAAGAGGGTGCGAAGCGCGGCGATATCGGCGGGTGCGATCGCGACGGCGCCGAGCAGCGGCGGGACCATCAGGGCGCCGATGACCGCCGAGACGATCAGCAGGCCGATCAGCACCAGCGGCAGGCGGCGCCCGAGCCGTGCGGCTTTATGATGGTCGCCCATGCCAAGGCTGGCGACGCCGGTCGCGACGAGCGCGAAGATCAGCGGGACGATCGTCATGCGCAGCCCGTCGAGCCAGATGCCGCCGACCAGTTGCGCCGCCTCTACCACCGGCGAAGATGTCGCAACGAAGGTGCCGATCGTGAAACCCGCGACGAGCGCGACGATCATCCAGCCCGATCCGGGCATGCGCGTGGCCCAGGCCCGCGCGCGCGAAATTACCATGAGTCGAAATCCCCCTGACCCCAGCATGCCGATGCATGCTGGGGCGGTCAAAGCCTTTGCTGTGTTCGGTAGCCGAGCGTCAGTGCGCCTGCGGCACGCCCAGTTCGGCGAGCAAAGTATCGCGCAGCGCATCGAACTCGTCGCCGCCCGCGCGGCGCGGATGCGGCAGGCGGACGCGCGTGTCAAAGCCGATCTGCCCTTCCTTTAGCACGAGGATGCGGTCGGCGAGCAGGATGGCTTCCTCGACATCGTGCGTGACGAGCAGCGTCGCGGGGCCGTGCGCCTGACATAGTTCGCCAATCAGCCGCTGCATCTTGAGCCGCGTCAGCGCATCGAGCGCCGCAAAGGGCTCGTCGAGCAGCAGCAGACGCGGTTCGCGCACCAGGGCCCGCGCCAGCGCGGCACGCTGCGCCTCGCCGCCCGACAGCGTCGCGGGCCAGGCATCGGTGCGATGGTCGAGCCCGACCTCGGCGAGCGCGGATTCGGCGCGTTCGCGCGACGCGTCGTTGCCCGACAGGCCGATCACGACATTCCTCCACACGCTCTTCGACTGGACGAGGCGCGGTTCCTGGAACACGACGGTGCGCGCCTCGGGAACCCAGGCTTCGCCGCCGTCGGGGGCATCGAGCCCGGCGAGAATGCGCAGCAAGGTCGTCTTGCCGCTGCCCGATGCACCGAGCAGCGCGACGAATTCGCCGCTGTGGATCGTCAGGTTCAGGCTATCTAGGACGTTGGCACCGGTGAAATTGCGGCTGACGTCGCTGACCTCGACCGCAACCGGGCGGTGCGAAAAGTCGGGAGCGGCGACACGCTCGGCGGCGGCGAAATCGATCGAGAGAACGGCGGACATCGATAAGTCTCCTATCGGATTGCGACACCCGCGCGCCACGGCATGAACAGCCGTTCGAGCGAGCGGACGATCAGGTCGGCGCTGAGGCCGAGCACTGCGTAGATGGCGATGCAGATCAGGATGACGTCGACCTGCTGGTACATTTGCGCACTGTTGAGCAGGTAGCCGAGGCCGGCCGAGGCATTGATCTGTTCGGCGGCGATCAGAACGAGCACCGAGACCCCGAGCGCAAAGCGCAGCCCGGTGAAAATCTGCGGCAGCGCGAGCGGCAGCACGACTTCGAAGATCAGGCGGCCGCCCCCGAGACCGAAGCTGCGCATCGCCTCGATCACCTTGCGGTCGACGTTGCGCACTCCGGCATAGGTGTTGAGATACATCGGGAACATCGTCGCGAGCGCGATGAGGAGCAGCTTGGGCGCCTCGCCGATCCCGAACCAGACGATGAACAGCGGGACGAGCGCGAGAAAGGGGATGGTGCGTAGCATCTGGAGCAGCGCGTCGAACAGTTCCTCGCCGAGCTTCGACAGGCCGGCGATCGTCCCGAGGATGAGCCCGAAGATGATGCCGACCGCGCCGCCGACGAGCGCGCGGGTGAGCGACGTCGCAATCTGTGAGGCAAGCGCTTGTTCGGTCCACAATTGCTGCCACCCCGCCACGAGCCCGGCGGGTGAGGGGAGGATCGACGGATCGATCCACCCTGCGCTGGTCGAGACTGCCCACAGCGCGACGATGATTAGCGGGCCCGTTGCGCGGCGCGCGAAGGAGAAGCGTTCCGAGCGGGTTCCGGCCTTGCGGACAACCGGCTGTACCAGCCTGCCGGGATCGCCGGCGAGGGCGATGGGCGTGGGCGCGTTCACTTCGCCGCCTCCTGCGCTATGACAATATCGTCGTAGCGCTTGTCGAAGATTTGCGAGGCGTCGAGCTTCTTGCGGATCAGCCCTTCCTTGAAGAACAGATCGGCCTCGTCCTGATGCGCCGCGATGATCGCGTCGCTGATCGGCGCATAGCTGGCGGGGGCGCGCGTGATGATCTTTTCCGCGATCTTTGCGTCGACATTGTAGCGTTTGGCGAGGGCGGGCGCCGCCTTGACGGGATTCTCACGCTGCCAGCGGGTCGCGCGCGCGGCGCGTGCGACAAGGTCGCCGATCGCCTTTGCCTTCACCGGATCGGCGAGCGCTGCGTCGGATGCAACGAGGTAGAAGAACCCCGGCGTGTTGGGCGGCGCGCCGCTGGCGAGCACGCGCACCTTACCGGCGTCGAGCGCCTGCGTCAGATAGGGCTCGCCGATCGTGATGGCGTCGGCCGAACCCTTGTCGAGCAGCCCGGTGCCGAAGCCGGTCGCCTGCACTGGCTTGATGTCTTTCAGCGACAGGCCTTGTTTATCGAGCAGCCGCGCGACGAAATAATGCAGCACCGTGCCCTTCATGAACGACACCGACTTGCCTTTGAGGTCGGCGATGCTGCGGATCGGCGAGTCCGGTTTTACCACCAAAGCATATGGCGATCCGCCGCCGTCGACGGTCTTGCTGACCGCGACGACCTTTACCGGGCTGCCCGCGGCCTGCGCAAAGATCAGCGGGGTTTCGGCCATCCAGCCCACATCGAGCGATCCGCCCGTCTGCGCCGCGATGATCGGCGGGCCGCCGACGAAATTGGCCCATTCGATCTTGTAATCGGTCGGCTGGCCTTCGCCCGAAACGTCGAGCGAGGATTTGAGCGCGTGGAGCTGGTCGCCGATCTTGATCGTCGTGCCGCCATCGGGCGCGCCGCCGCAGGCCGCGAGCGACAGGAAGGCGCCCGCGACTAGCGTGCGAAAGGGGGTGAGGGAGAGTTTCATCTGGGGCGCCGGATCAGGCCGCACTCGGGCCGACCGGGCGGTCGCCGACGATCGTCACACGCTCCATGTGGCGCGCTTCGCTATAGTCGGGGACGGCATAGTGCTGCGTTGCGCGATTGTCCCAGAAGGCGATCGATCCGGGCCGCCAGCTCCACCGCACCTGGAATTCGGGACGCTTGACCTGGTCGAACAGGCGCGTCAGCAGAGCCTTGCTCTCATCCTCGGGCAGTCCGACGATGTAGCGGGTGAACACCGAATTGACGTAGAGCACCTTCTCGCCCGTTTCGGGATGGATGCGCACGACGGGGTGTTCGACCGGCGGGAAGCTGTTGCGCAGGGCGTCCTTTTTCTCCTCGGTATCGAGAAACTGGATGAAGACGCTTGGATCATGGATCGCGGTGAGGCCGTCGATCCGTGCCTTCGTCTCCTCATCGAGCGTCTCGTAAGCCGCGACGGCATTGGCAAACACCGTATCGCCGCCGAGCGAGGGAGAGACGCGCTGGATCAGGATCGACGCCGCCGAGGGTTCGGTGCGGAAGGTCGTGTCGGCGTGCCAATTGCTGTCGGTCGACTGGCGGTACTTGCCCTTCAGTTCCTGCGAGATCAGCGGCAGGATTTGCGGATAGTCGGGCAGCGAAAAGACCGGATGTTCCTCAAGGTCGCCAAAGGCCGCGCCGAGCGCGATATGCTGTTCGCGCGTCAGATTCTGATCGCGGAAAAAGAGCACCTTATACTGGAGGAGCGCGGCGCGCAGCGCGTCATAGGTCGGGCGGTCGAGTAGCTCTGTGAGGTCGATTCCGCTGATTTGCGCGCCCAGGCTCGGCTGCAGCGGAGTGATGTCGAAGAGGGTGGTGGCGGTGTCATGCTCAAGCGTCTGGACTGTCATGGATTTATCCTCGTTGCGGGATGGCGCCGGCGGGGCGCGCGAAAGGGGCGGCGGTCGCGCGGCGGCGATGCCGGGAGAAGGCTGGGCTATGGCGAGCGCTCAGGGCGAGAGTGGCGCGCCTTTGTCGGCTCGCGGTCGCTATCGCGGCTGGAAATATTGCATCGTATCGCCTCATCGAATGAGGGGAACACGATACCTGGCGCTGTCGCCTGAGCATCGCGCGCTTTAGCCGTTGGTAACGCGGAGCAAGCTGCTTCCCGGTCAAAAGCCGCGGATCCCGGGAAAAATGCGCTGCCGGTCGGGATCAGAGCCGGCAACTCAACTTGATCGGTAGAGTTGTTGGCGTCAAGCGTAGTTTCGCTTTCATGGCGAAAAGCGCCGCTCGGTTCGACCGGCCTGTCGCGATGGGGGTGAAGGGCCTCGATCCCACCATCTGAAAGACGTCATTTTGGCACTTAATCCGGGCGGGATCGCACCGTAAATTGTGTAAATACGAAAACTTCGCTGTCTAACGACCACCGGGACCGCGGATGCTTTCGTATTTTTCTGACCGAGGTGGGGTTAACTATGATCCGCGCTATCATTGAATTATAAGTCTAATTCAAGTAATGCGGCGTGGTGGGGATTGTGTATTTCGCAGTATAGATAGGAAGTTTTGCTTCCGTTCGGTGCTGCTTCGATAAGGTATATGACATGAACCAACGTCGCTTCTCCGATCCGATTGAGGAGCAGCAGAGCGAGGCGGACGGCGATCGTCGTGGCGGCGATCGTTATCGTACCGTCTGGCGGATCGCCAAAGTGGTGCGCAACGGCGATGCAGGATTGTGGCGGGTGCGGAATATTTCCGACAAGGGCATGATGCTCGCCGCCGACGTTCCGATCAATATCGGCGAAAAGCTTGAGATATCGCTGTCGGATACGGTCGTGATACGCGGCGAAGTCGTCTGGTCCGATGCCGGCCGCTGCGGCGTTGCGTTCGACAAGGAAGTCGATGTCGCCGACGTGCTGAAGCAATTGGCGGCCGAACAGCGCGGGTCCGGCTATCGCCAGCCGCGTCTGCCGGTCAGCACAAGAGCGCAGGCGATCAACGACGAGGGCACGAGCCAGATCGAACTCGTCGATCTCTCGCAAAATGGTGCGGGCTTCATCCACGACGGCCATCTGGAGGTCGGCAAGGAGTTCGACCTGGTGCTCGCCGGCGGGGTCAAGCGCCGTGCGATCGTCCGCTGGTCACGCGCCGGGCGCGGTGGATTGTGGCTGACGCAGCCACTCGACCGCTCCGACTTGGAAAGTATCCACCGCTTCGACGGCTGATGCCTCAGGCGGCGCCCCGGACGATCTTCGCCCAGGGATTGAGATCGGGCTCGGCGACCTTCACCAGCATATTGCGGTCGCGATGCAGGAAAGGCTCGTCGCGGCCCTTCACCATCAATGTCGTATCCGACACATAGCTCCACGATCCGTCGTCGCGGAAATCGATCATCAGCTGATAGGCGTCGGTGCGAAAGGCGAGGTCGAGGAAACTCGTCGAGCAGATGCCATATTCGGTCTGGCCGCGCTCCGCCTTGACGACGAGCCGCTTCGCGTCGGGCTCGGCATGTCCCGACGCAATCGCGATCTGGCCGCGCGGGATCGCCAGCGTCTGCAAGATCAGCCCCGTCGATGCTTCATAGAGCCAATAGCCGACCTGGTCGTGGAAGCTGATGTCTTCTTCGCGCGTGTTGACGTGTTGATGGTAGCGCAGGCCATAGAATAGCTGGGGCCCGTTCGCCTGCGGGTCGATCGGCTGCATTTCGATCCGTTCGTAATATTTCCGCGTCTCCGGACCGTCCGCCTTGGGATTGATATCGACGCCGCGCTCGCCTTCCCAGATTCCCGCAAGCCGCGCGAGCGGACCGAGATTTGCCAGCGTCTCGGGATCGACGTCCTCGGGCTCGGTGAAGATGTCTTCCGGAATATCCATGTTGTTTCCCCGCTCTTGTCTCCATCCGCTATTGCCCGCGTCGGCGGCTAAAGCAAACCAAACCAAGGTGTGGGTTCGCAGGAAAGGTGCCGCCGTCTATCCCGTCCATATCGATCGTGCGTCGGGAGAGAGGCCATGATGAACCGCCGTGATTTTTCCGCTGCCGTCATCGCCGGTGCGGCTGCCCCGCTCCTGATGGGGGCCACGCGAGGGGCCACGCCGCCCGGGGTCAAGGCACTCAATATCGTGTTCGTTCATGGGCTCTTTGCCGACGGCTCCTGCTGGACCGACGTGATATCGCGGCTGCAGGCGCTGGGCTTCAACACGACCTCGGTGCAAAATCCGCTGACGACGCTCGACGAGTCGGTCGCTGCCGCCGAACGCGTTCTGGCGCGGCAGGACGGGCCCACGGTCCTCGTTGGCCATAGTTTCGGCGGCATGCTCGTGACGCAGGCCGGCGTGCATCCGAATGTCGCTTCGCTGGTCTATGTCGCGGCGCGGGCGCCTGACGCGAACGAGAATTATGCCGCGCTGGCGAAGGAATATCCGACGCCGCCGGCGACGGCAGGCATCGTCTATGACGGTGACGAAGGGCGGTTGAGTGAAGCGGCATTCCTGCGCGATTTTGCCGGCGATCTGCCGGAAGCGAAAGCGCGGCTGCTCTATGCGGTGCAGCAGCCTTTTCAGCGGGCGTTGCTGAGCGGGCAAGTCACGCAGGCGGCTTGGCGGTCGAAACCCAGCTTCTATGCCGTGTCGAGCGAGGACCGCACGATCAATCCCGATCTCGAACGCTTCATGGCGAAACGGATGGGTGCGAAGACGATCGAACTCAAGGCGAGCCACCTGTCGATGATTTCGCAGCCTGAGGCGATCATGAGGCTGATCGTCGAGGCCGCGAGCGCCGCCTGACGCCGCGGGTCAGATGTCCTCGACCAGCCGGCCGTAGAGCTGTGGTCGGCGGTCGCGGAAAAAGCCCATGCCTGCGCGATGCTTCGCTGCGCGGTCGAGGTCGATCGTCTGGGTCAGGACTCCGGTTTCGGCCGCACCGAACGCTTGCGTCATGTCGCCCCATTCGTCGGTGATGAAGCTGTGGCCATAGAAATTGGCGTCACCCTCTGGCCCGATGCGGTTTGCAGCAATCACCGGCATGCAGTTCGACACGCTATGCCCCTGCATCGCGCGGCGCCACATGCGGCTGGTGTCGAGGTCCGCGTCATAGGGCTCGCTTCCGATTGCGGTCGGATAGAACAGCAATTCGGCGCCCATCAGCGCCATCGCGCGCGCGCATTCTGGATACCATTGATCCCAGCAGACGCCGATGCCGATGCGCGTCCCGAAAACGTCCCACACCTTGAAGCCGGTATTGCCGGGGCGGAAATAATATTTTTCCTCATAGCCCGGACCGTCGGGGATGTGGCTTTTGCGATACGTCCCCATGATCGCCCCGTCGGGGCCGATCATCGCGAGCGTATTGTAATAATGCGGCCCGTCCTTTTCGAAATAGCTCGTCGGGATCGCGACCTTCAGCTTTGCCGCAAGCGCCTGCATCGCGAGGACGCTGGGGTGCTCGGCGGTCGGTCGGGCGTTGGCGAACAGCTCTTCTTCCTCGACCTGACAGAAATAGGGGCCTTCAAAGAGTTCGGGCGGCAGGATGACTTGTGCGCCCTTCGCGGCCGCTTCCTCGACGAGCGCGGTGACGGCCTCGATATTGGGCTCGACGGGGCCGGGCAGGGGAAGCTGCAACGCGGCGACGGTGATGGTGCGGGTCATGGGGCGGATATAAGCGAGCCTGCGCATCTTGCCAGAGCAAAAGCTGCGTTCGGGCGCCACCTTCTCCCGTCATCCCGGCCTTCGCCGGGATGACGATGAGAATGATATCAGCTTGGAAGCTGCTGGCTCGAGCAATGGAAGCTGCCGCCGCCGACGATGATCCCGCGCGCCGGCACACCGACAGCGCGGCGGTCGGGAAAGAGTGCCGCGAGCGTATCGACCGCGGTTTGGTCGCTCGAAACGCCATAGGTGGGCACGACCACGACGCTGTTGCCGATATAGAAATTCATATAGCTTGCCGCCGCGATCTCGCCGTCCACTTCGACGCGACCGGGCGAGGGCAGGTCGACGATTTCTACCCCGCCGAACGCCGCGGTCCGCGCGCGCGCATCGGCATAGATATGCACGTTGGGGTCGTCCGCTCCCGCCGCGACAGGCAGCGCGAGGCGACCCTCGCCGACAAAGCGCGCGAGATTGTCGACATGACCATCTGTGTGGTCACCGACAAGCCCGTTGCCGAGCCACAGCAGCCGGTCGATGCCGAGCGACTGGTGCAGCCGCACCGCGATATCCTCGCGCGTCAGCGTCGGGTTGCGGTTGGTGTTGAGCAGGCATTCCTCGGTGGTGACGCAGAGGCCGGTTCCGTCGACGTCGATGCCGCCGCCTTCGAGCACCCAGTCCTGATCGTCGACCGGCAGGCCCGATCCGGCCGCCAGCGCCGCGCCAACCTCCTGATCGCCCGGCATCACGAATTTTTCGCCCCACCAGTTGAATTCGAAATTGCGTGCGCGGCGTGCTGTGCCCGTCCCGGCGATGATCGGCCCGGTATCACGCAGCCAGATATCGCCCAAAGGCTGGATCAGGATGCGGACGCCCGGATCGACGAGCGCGGCGGCGATGTCCGCCTGCCGTGCGTTGTTGACGACCAGCCGCACCTCTTCGCCGCGGCCGCCGTCATGGACGGCGTTGGCAAAGGCGGCGACGTCGCGCCGCCCTTCTTCGATCGCGCCCGCCCATTCCTCGGCGAGGTGGGGGAACCCGATCCAGACGGCATCGTGCGGCGCCCATTCGGCAGGCATGCGTAGGCTCACGGCGCTTGTCCTTTCTCTCGTCATTGCGAGGACCCCGGCGAAAGCCGGGGGACGCGGCAATCCAGAGCGGCTCAGAACCGCTCTGGATTGCTTCGCTTCGCTCGCAATGACGAAACCTTATTTGGCCGCAGCGCGCGACTTGTCGCGGGCGGCGCGGAATTCGTCGCCCTCGACCCAGTTCGGCCATGCGTCGGTCATCGCAAGCATGCGGCCCGCAGCGTAATAGAGGCGAAGGTCGGACATCATGCCGCCCCAGTTGGTGATCGCCTCATATTCGTCGCCCGGCGCGTGGTAGCGGTTCTTTTCATAGTCTTCCGACGCCTTCTTGCCGGCTTCGACGCCACCCTCGACCAGATCGTCGCCACTGCCGAAGTTGAACATCGGCACGCCGAGCTTGGCGAAGCTGAAGTGATCCGAACGATAATAGAAGCCCTTTTCGGGCGTCGGCTCGTCCTTGATCACGCGCTTGTCCATCTGCGCGAGCTTGGCGACATAGGCATCGAGTTCGGACTTGCCGCGGCCAACGACCACGATGTCCTTCGTCGGGCCGATCGCGTTGAGTGCGTCCATGTTCACGCCGCCAACGGTCTGCGCGAGCGGGAAGATCGGGTTTTCGGCGTAATATTTCGAACCGAGCAAGCCCGATTCCTCGGCGGTGACGGCAAGGAACACGATGCTGCGATCCGGCGCGCCCGCTTTGTGGAACGCCTGCGCCAGCGTCACGAGGCCCGCGATGCCGCTCGCATTGTCGACCGCGCCGTTGCAGATGTCGTCGCCCGCGACGGGCGTGCAGCGGCCGAGGTGATCCCAGTGGCCGGTGTAGAGCACATATTCGTCGGGACGCTTGGCGCCCGGCAGAATGCCGACGACGTTACGCGACATCTTCTTCGCAATCTCGTTATCGAAGCCGAAGTTCGCCTTCACGCCGGTGAGCGCGACAGGCTTGAAACCCTTCTTGCCCGCAGCGGCGCGCAGCTTGTCGAAATCCTGTCCGGCGCTGGCGAAGAGTTCCTTTGCCTTGGGGAGTTGGATCCAGCCGTTCGCGACGGTCTGGTCGGCGCCGCCATTCTTGCTTTCGGCCAGATATTGCGTGCCGGTGTTGCTGCTTTCAACGACGTTCCAGCCATAGGCGGCGGGTTTGGTATCGTGGACGATCAGCACTGCCGCTGCGCCCTGCCGCGCGGCTTCCTCATATTTATACGACCAGCGGCCATAATAGGTCATCGCGCGGCCGTTGAATTCGCCCTTGGCTTCCTTCGTCTGCCAGTCGGGGTCGTTGACGAGGACGACGACGGTCTTCCCCTTCACATCGAGCCCGGCATAATCGTTCCAGCCCTTTTCGGGGGCATTGATGCCGTAACCGACGAAAACGACGTCGCTGTCCTTCACCTCGGTCTTCGGCTGGACGCGCCAGCTGAACGCGACATAGTCCTTCGCATATTGCGCGGTTACCGGGGCCTTGCCGCCGGTGAAGCTGATCGGCGTCGCGTTCTTCGCGGTGATCTCGACCAGCGGCACGTCCTGCGTCCACTTGCCGTTGTTGCCGGGCTTCAGCCCCGCTTCCTCATATTTCTTGATGATATAGGCGATGGTCTTTTCCTCGCCTGCCGTACCGGGCGCGCGGCCCTCGAAGGCGTCCGACGACAGTTCCTTCGTCACCTCCTGCAGCGTCGCGAGCGACAGTTCGGGAATCTGGACGTCGGGGATGGCGACCGGAGAAGTCGCCGCCTTGTCGGAGCTGTTGCATGCCGCAACGGTCAGGAGGACCGCAAGGGCTGCGGTCGAGCGGGGGAAACGAAGCATGGAATGTCCTTGGATATGGGAATTCGACGGACGGGTTTGTGCCAGTCCGCCGGGCCTACGGCAAGTATCGCGTTGCAACTGAAACCAATTTCGCTTGGCAACAGAAAAAGCGCAATTTAGCTATTGAAACCAGGCAATAATACGGGGGGACGGGATGAAGGGGCGATTGTTACTGCTTATTGGCGCTTGCGTGACCGCACCGGTTGCGCATGCGCAGAATGACGACGTCGCGCGGCGGTTCGGGACATTGGCGGGCGCGACGCAGGTCAGCCTGTCGCCCGATGGCGAGAAGCTGGCATTTCTAGCGCCCAGCAAGGGCCAGGGGAACGACCTGTATATCGTCGACATCGGCGAGGGGGCGGTGCCCCGGCGCATTTTGCGTTCGAGCGGCGATCCCGAAATCCTGTTCTGGTGCAAATGGGCGACCACCGCGCGTCTGGTCTGCGAAATCGGTGGCCGGGAAAATGTCGGCGGCGACATCATGGGCTTTACGTCGCTGCTGGGTGTCGACGCGTCCGGCGGCAATGTGAAAACGCTCAGCGCGCGACGCGGGGCGAACGCGATCGGATATGATTTCCGGGGCGGCGAGGTGATCGACTGGCAGCCGAGCGCTGAAGGGGATTTGCTTATAACGCGCAGCTACGTTCCGGAAGCCGGCTCCACGGTGATCCGGAAAGACGGCGAGGGACTCGGCGTCGATCTGGTGAAGGCTACCGACGGATCGGCCAAAACGGTCGAAAAACCGCGCCGGGATGCGATAGAATATGTATCGGACGGGAAGGGGCAGGTTCGGATCATGGGCCTCAATAGCCCGACCACATATCGCGGCTATGCAGACCCGCTGGTGCGCCACATGTTCAGGCGTAAAAATAGCCGGGATTGGGAACAATTGTCCTCGTACGACACCCTGTCAAGGAAGGGCTTTTATCCCTATGCTGTTGATATCACCACGGATCGTGCGATTGGATTCGCGAACGTCGACGGACGTAGAGCCATCGTTGCGCTAAGTCTGGATGGAACCGGAAAGACCGAGGCACTGTTCCGCCATTCCGAAGTGGATGTCGACGAACTGGTTCGCGTCGGCCGCGATCAACGCGTTGTCGGGGCGACTTATGTCACCGAGCGGCGCCACATGGAAATCACCGACCCGAAAGTGGCGGCAATGGCGAAGTCGTTGTCTGGTGCTCTTGGCGGAAAGGACGTATATTTCATCGATGCCTCGGCTGATGAGGCGCATTGGTTGGTTTGGGTCGGCTCCGACATCGATCCAGGCAGATATTATCGTTATACCCCATCGTCGAAGCAGCTTCGTCCGCTGCTTGACGAGCGGCCTTTGCTCGCGGACCAAGCCCTGTCGCCGGTGAAGCCTATCCGGTATCCCGCATCGGACGGCACGATGATCCCCGGCTATCTGACGCTGCCGCTTGGTAAGGTCGATGCCAAGGGGCTGCCAGCAATCGTCATGCCGCATGGCGGACTAGCTGCGCGCGACGAATGGGGATTCGATTGGCTTGCTCAGTATTTCGCCTGGCGCGGCTTCGCCGTGGTCCAGCCCAACTATCGGGGGGCGGCGGGTTATGGCGATCAATGGTATATGGATAATGGCTTCCAGTCGTGGCGAACGGCTATAGGCGACGTGAACGACGCGGGGCGCTGGTTGCTGACCGAGGGGGCGGACCCTGCGAAGCTGTCGATCGTCGGCTGGCACTATGGCGGCTATGCCGCGCTGCAGTCGGGAGCGACCGAGCCCGGCCTGTTCCGCTCGATCGTGGCGATCGCGCCGATTACCGATCTTGCGCAGTTTAAGAGCCGGGCGATGAAATTTGCATCAGGCGCCGTTCTTCGCGATTTTGTCGGTTCGGGGCCGCATATCCGCGAAGGGTCGCCGGCGCAGAATGCTGCTAACATCAAGGCGCCCGTGTTGATGTTCCACGGCACTTTCGACCAGCGCGCCAATATCGAGCAAGCGCGGATCATGCGCCGTGCGCTTGCCGACGCGGGTAAGTCGGTCGAACTGATCGAATATCCTGGACTGGCAACCAGCCTGAACGACAGCGAGGCACGCACCGCTATGCTGGCACGGATTACGCAGTTCCTGCCGCACTGACGCGCAAAGAAAAGGGGGCGGCCCGTTGCCGGACCGCCCCCTTTTGAATTCGATAGCGAACTCGATCAGCGCGAATAGAATTCGACGACCAGGTTCGGTTCCATCTTCACCGGATAGGGCACTTCGTCGAGCGTCGGGACGCGGACATAGGTTGACTTGGTGCCGTCGACGGCCAGATATTCGGGCAGGTCGCGCTCGGGCAGGCTCTGGGCTTCGGCGACCAGCGCCATTTCCTGTGCCTTCTTGCCGAGGGTGATTTCATCGCCCGGCTTCACGAGGCGGCTGGCGACGTTGCACTTCACGCCATTCACATAGACGTGGCCGTGGCTGACGAGCTGACGCGCCGAGAAGATCGTCGGGGTGAACTTCGAGCGATAGACGACGGCGTCGAGGCGGCGCTCGAGCAGGCCGATCAGGTTCTGGCCGGTGTCGCCCTTCATGCGCGATGCTTCGAAATAGTTCTTCTTGAACTGCTTTTCGGTGATGTCGCCGTAATAGCCCTTCAGCTTCTGCTTCGCGCGGAGCTGGATGCCGAAGTCCGACATCTTGCCCTTGCGGCGCTGACCATGCTGGCCGGGGCCGTATTCGCGGCGGTTGACGGGGCTCTTGGGGCGACCCCAGATGTTTTCACCCATCCGGCGGTCGAGTTTATACTTGGCGCTCTGGCGCTTCGACATATGTCGTCTCCAATATGCTGTGTGCCGAAGGATTTCGGCTTGTTCCCGGGTCGCACCATATGGAGATTTCCATATGCGACCGCCGCTTCACCGGGGTGCGGGGTCCATTGCGAAGGCGCGCGGTTAGACGGGCAGGGGCGTAAAGTCAAGCATCGAGCGGCCCGCTCGACAGCGGCGAAAAAGCCGCTAAAGGCAGCGCGCATGACGTCCGCCAAACTTCCCGAACAATGCGAAACGATGATCGATGTCCGCGCCGGCGTCGACGAGGTCGACCGCGCGCTCGTCGCGCTGCTCGTCCGCCGCTTTGGCTATATGGATGCCGCAGCGCGCATCAAGCCCGATCGCAGCGCCGTCCGCGACGAAGTGCGCAAGGCCGAGGTGCTCGACAATGTCGCGCGCGCGGCCGAGATTGCAGGGCTGGAGCCCGAGCGGCTCCGCGCGGTGTGGAACGAACTGGTCGAACAGTCGATCGCCTATGAGGCGGTCCGTTGGGAACAGCTTCGCGCCGATAGCTGATCTGTCCAGCTTAGTCGGTGTTGCTTGCCGCCGGCTTTTCGCTGCTTGCCTCTACAGCCTCTTCTTTCGGCTTCGCCGGTTCGACGACACGGCATACACGCTGCGAGAGGCGACTGCCTATGCCGCCTTCCACCTGCTCGCAGACCTTTCTGGGCTTTGCGGGCTTGGCAGGGGGTTTGTCGGTTCCGTTCGCTGAGGCCGATGCCATCGCCAGCGAAATTAATATGGAGAACATAGGGTTATTCGCTCCTTAAAGGATGCGACTTTCTATGCGCATTTTGGGGCGCGGCCAAGAGGCTGTTATCGCGCCCTTGGCGTGCGGCCCAGCGATGTAATGATCCCGTGCATCATCCGGATGTCGTTATACGACCAGCCGGTCTTGGTGAGCGCGGTGCGCAATGTGCGGAGCGTCATTTCCTTGCGCTCGGGCGGGAAAAAATAGCCGCTCTTGTCGAGGTCGCGCACCAGATGCCCGATCAGTTCTTCCATTTCGGCGTGCGGCGCGGGCGGGTCGAGCGGCACTTCGGGCGGGCTGGCTAGCGCGACGCCCTTCGACCATTCATAGGCGAGCAGGATCACCGCTTGTGCGAGGTTGAGCGAGGCGAATTCGGGATTGATCGGCACGGTCACGATCTTGTGCGCCAAGGTAACATCGTCGGTTTCGAGCCCCGAGCGTTCGGGGCCGAAGATATAGGCGGAGCGCCCCGCGCTGGCGTGCACCTCGCGCGCGGCGGCTTCGGGGGTCAGCACCGGCTTGGTCACGCCGCGCTTGCGCACTGTGGTCGCATAGATGGTCGTGCAGTCGGCGACCGCGTCGGCGAGGGTGTCGAAAACCTGCGCCTCGGCCAGTACGACATCGGCGCCCGACGCTGCCGGCCCCGCATCGGGATTGGGCCAGCCGTCGCGCGGGGCGACGAGGCGCAGTTCGGTCAGCCCGAAATTGAGCATCGCGCGCGCTGCTTTGCCGATATTCTCACCCAATTGCGGGCGAACGAGGACAATCAGGGGTTTTTGCATGGCGGGACTCAGGACAGCCGTCGGCCTGTCAGTGCGAATTGCGCGTTTGCGGTGCGCGTGTCCGTTCATAATCTTTGCGCGCTTCCTCTTTCTCCGCCTCCCATTGCGCGCGGGTCCGGCACACACGCTTCGAGCGGGCGGGTGAGCCCGTCACGACAGATTTGGTGCAGATCAGCTTTTCCTCTTTTGCAGGCGGCGTCTCGCCCGCTTCGGTCGGCGCGGCGGCTGGGGTGGTGGCCGCCGTCATCAGCGCCAGAAAATATATGATCATGAAAAATTCCCGCGCTCGAAAGCGAATGCAAAAAAGATGAGGCCCAATCCTGATGGGACGCCGTTTAACGCAATATGAGGCGTGATGAAATCGGCCAATCCGCAGGAAATAGCGTTCCTATGTCGGGCGCCCCCGCTTAACCGTTACCGAGATCGCCGACCTGACTTGCAAAATCCTCGAAATCCTTGGCTTCGGTAAAGTCCCGATAGACACTGGCAAAGCGGATATAGGCCACATTGTCGAAGCCTTTGAGGGCCTCCATCACCATCGCGCCGATCTGCTGCGCGTGCACTTCGCTCTCGCCCGATGTTTCGAGCTGGCGCTGGATGCCCGACACCAGTCGTTCGATGCGCGCGCCGTCGATCGGACGCTTGCGGCACGCGATCTGGACGCTGCGCATCAGTTTCTCGCGGTCGAAGGGCTCGCGCCCGCCGTCGGCTTTCAGCACCGCAACTTCGCGCAGTTGGATGCGCTCGAACGTCGTAAAGCGCGCGCCGCAATCCTCGCACTGGCGCCGCCGGCGAATCGCTGCGCCGTCCTCGGTCGGACGGCTGTCCTTCACCTGACTGTCTTCATGTCCGCAATAGGGGCAGCGCATAAGTTAGCGTTTCACCCGCATCAGCAATGCGATGAGCGCGCCGCCGAACAGGCCGACGGGCCAACTGAGCGCGTCGAGCAGCAAGCCGATTGCCGCGCCGACCGCACCGCCGATCAGCACCGGACGCGTCGAGGGATGGGCCATGCCTTGCTTGCCCATCGCCTTGATCTCTTCGATCGAAAGTTCGACCAGCGTCGGTTCCTCGGGGTGCTGCCGCGCCATCGCCCTATCCCTGATAAATGGGGAAGCGTTCGCAAAGTGCGCGAACGCGGCCGCGGACATTCGCCTCGACATCGGCGTCGCCATGTTCGCCCTTGTCGCGCAGCGCTTCGAGCACGTCGGCGACCATGTCGCCGATTGCTTCGAATTCGGCGATGCCGAAACCGCGCGTCGTGCCGGCGGGCGAACCGACGCGAATGCCGCTGGTCTTAACCGGCGGCAGCGGATCGAAGGGGATGCCGTTCTTGTTGCAGGTGATCGCGCTGCGTTCGAGCGCCTCGTCGGCGTCGCGGCCGGTGACGCCCAGCGGGCGCAGGTCGATCAGCGCGAGGTGCGTGTCGGTGCCGCCGGCGACGACATCGGCGCCGCGCGCCTTGAGCCGGTTTGCGAGCGCCTGCGCGTTGGCGATCGTCGCCTTGGCATAGTCCTTGAACTCCGGGCGCAGCGCTTCGCCGAACGCGACTGCCTTTGCCGCGATGACGTGCATCAGCGGACCGCCCTGCAGGCCAGGGAAGACCGCCGAATTGATGCGCTTCGCGATCGCTTCGTCATTGGTCAGGATCATGCCGCCGCGCGGACCGCGCAGCGTCTTGTGCGTCGTCGTGGTAACGACATGCGCATGCTCCATCGGCGAGGGATGCGCCCCGCCAGCGACGAGGCCGGCAAAATGGGCCATGTCGACCATCAACAGCGCACCGACATCGTCGGCAATCGCGCGGAAACGTGCAAAATCCAGCGTGCGCGGATAGGCGGAGCCGCCTGCGATGATCAGCGTCGGGCGATGTTCTTTCGCCAGCGCTTCGACCTGGTCGAAATCGACGAGATGGTCGTCGGCGCGCACGCCATATTGCACGGCATTATACCATTTGCCCGACATGGCGGGCGGCGCGCCATGGGTCAGGTGGCCGCCGGCGTCCAGGCTCATGCCCATGATCGTCGCGCCGGGCTTGGTCAGCGCCAGCATGACCGCGCCGTTCGCCTGCGCGCCCGAGTGCGGCTGAACATTGGCATAGCCGCAGTCGAAGAGCTGCTTTGCGCGGTCGATCGCGAGGGTTTCGACCTCGTCCGACGGCGCGCAGCCCTGATAATAGCGGCGGCCGGGATAGCCTTCGGCATATTTGTTGGTGAAAACGCTGCCCTGCGCCTCAAGCACCGCCTTGGAAACGATATTCTCCGACGCGATTAGTTCGATCTGATATTGCTCGCGTTCGAGTTCATGCTTCATCGCCGCAGCGACTGCGGGGTCGACAGTGCCGACGCCGTCGGTGAAATAACCGGCCGATTTGATGGGCTTGTCGAGCGTTTCGGTGGTCATCGGCTGGTCTCCAGTTGCGGCGGGTTGGAAAGTTTGTCGACGCGGCGCGCATGGCGGTCGTCGGCGAATTCGGTGGTAAGGAAGGCGTCGAGGCAGGCCTTGGCCATGTCGATGCCGGTCAGGCGCGCGCCCATCGCGATGACGTTCGCGTCATTATGCTCGCGCGACAATTTTGCCGACAGCGGCTCCGACACGAGCGCGCAGCGTGCGGCTGGGTTGCGGTTGACCGAGATCGAGATGCCGATACCCGATCCGCAAAGCGCGACGCCGCGTTCCGCGCGGCCGTCGGCGATCGCTTCACCGAGCTTGTAGCCATAATCGGGATAATCCACGCTTTCGGGGCCGTTGGTACCGAGATCTTCGACCTCATGCCCCTTTTCGCGCAGCCAGTCGGCAAGCACTGCTTTCAGCTCGTAAGCGGCGTGGTCGGAGGCGATGGCGATGCGCATGGTGCGGCTCCCGCGGGGTCTAAGGGAATCGATGTCGGCCCTTTAGGCGAAGCCGCACGGATTGGCCATAAGCGAGGTGGCAAATTTGTGACTGCGCCGATAAAGGCCGGCTATGTCCGACACGATCATCTCCATCCTGATGCTGACCGGCGTGCTTTTGACCGGCGGCGCTGTCATCGTTTTTCGCAAGGGCGACCGTCGCCGCGCGCTGCTGATGCTCGTCGCGGCGTTGGTGATGTTCGCGAATGTCGCGATCTGGCTGGTGCCGGTAAAATAGCAATGCCCGCCGCCCCCGCGAAGGCGGGGACGACGGGTTTGTCTCAGCGGATCGGCGAGTCGGGCGCGAGCCGCATATCCAGATAGTTATCGAGCGACTTCATCAACTGGTCGAGCTCATGCTCGAAAAAGTGATTGGCGCGCGGAATCTCGTCGTGATGGATCGTGATGCCCTTTTGCGTGCGCAGCTTGTCGACCAGCTTCTGCACCGCGCTGGGCGGCACGATCTCATCCTGCCCGCCCGCGACGATGATGCCCGACGAGGGGCAGGGCGCGAGGAAGCTGAAGTCATACATGTTCGCCGGCGGCGCGACCGACAGGAAGCCGCGGATTTCGGGGCGGCGCATCAAAAGCTGCATGCCGATCCACGCGCCGAAGCTGAAGCCCGCGATCCACGTTGTCTGCGCTTCGGGATGGATCGACTGGACCCAGTCGAGCGCCGATGCGGCATCGCTCAGTTCACCGATGCCGTTGTCGAACGTGCCCTGGCTGCGGCCGACGCCGCGGAAATTGAAGCGAAGCACCGCAAAACCGCGCGCGACGAAGCTCTTGTACATCGCCTGCGTGATGCGGTCGTTCATCGTGCCGCCGCCCTGCGGATGCGGGTGAAGGATCAGCGCAACTGGCGCGCGCGGACGCGGCGGCGGCGAGAATCGGCCTTCGATGCGGCCTTCGGGGCCGGGGAAAATGACGTCGGGCATGGGCGCACCTTTATGTTTTGAGGCTTGCCACCGATTCGCCGAAGGGCGGGGTGGCGGAGCGAAGTTGGCGCCTATACAGATAAAAGGTCGCAATATGCAACTTTTGCGAATGATTCGCAATAAGGCGTTCAATCCCTCCCTCTCAATCGTCACCCTGAGCTTGATCCGGGGTGACGATGATGTCGAGCGCCGCTCGACATCCGCGGCTTTAGCGGGCAGATGCGGCGGATGATTTATCTCGATTATCAGGCCACGACGCCGCTCGCTCCCGAGGCACGCGAGGCGATGCTGCGCTGGCTGGAGGAGCCGGGTGAGGGAGAGGGGTTCGCCAACCCATCAAGTACGCACAAGGCTGGCCGCGCCGCGGCCGCCGCGGTCGAGGTCGCACGCGATCAGGTTGCGGCGCTATTACCCAAAGGAGGCCGCGTTTTCTTCACTTCGGGTGCGACCGAAGCGCTTAACTGGGCGCTACTGCGCGGGGCGGATGCGATGCCGGGCGGTGTCGCGGGTCTCAGCATCGAACATGCCGCCTCGCTGCAATGTCTTGAACGGCTGAACGCCACCATCCTGCCCGTCGATGGCGCTGGGCTGGCGCTGCCGCCCGATGACGCGTTGATCCCCGAGGGCGGCATCGTCGCAACGATGCTCGTGAATAACGAGGTCGGGACGATCCAGCCGGTCGACGACTTCGCCGCTGCCGCGCATGCAAAGAACAGCCTGCTGCTCTGCGACGCGGTGCAGGGTTATGGCCGCGTCGCGATTCCCGAAGATGCCGACCTGATCGCCATCTCGGCGCACAAGATCCACGGGCCGAAGGGGATCGGCGCGCTGTGGATCAAGGATGGCGTCGACCTGCCGCCGCTGATGTTCGGGGGAGCGCAGGAGCAGGGGATGCGATCGGGAACCGTGTCGCCCGCTCTGTGCGCCGGTTTCGGCGCAGCCGCGGCGCTTGCGGCCGAACGCTTCGATGCCGATGCGGCGCATGTTGAGCGACTCTGGTCGCTTGCACTCGACATGCTCCCCGAATGGACGATCAACGGCGATGCGACCCGCCGTTATCACGGCAATCTCAACGTCCGGCGCAAAGGCGTGAACGGCCTGCGCCTTATGTCCGATGCGCGCGAAATCGCCTTCTCGCTTGGCAGCGCATGCGGCAGCGGGTCGGGCAAGGTGAGCCATGTGCTGCGCGCGATGGGGATCAGTGAAGCCGATGCCCGCGCCTCGATCCGTCTCGGCTGGGGGCGTTATACGAGCGAACAGGAATTGCGCGATGGTCTCACCGCGATCCGGGAAGCCGCACGGCTGCAGGGTGTGAACTGATGCGCGTCACCTTCATCCACGCCGACGGCAAGGCGCGCACGGAAGCCGAGGCCGAGCCCGGTTCAATCCTGCTCGACGTCGCGCAGGCGCATATGATGCCGCTTGAGGGGACCTGCGAGGGTCAGATGGCCTGCTCCACCTGTCATGTCATCGTCGCCAAGGAGGATTTCGACCGCCTACCGCCCGCAAGCGAGATGGAAGAAGATATGCTCGACCTCGCCGCCGGCGTGCGGCGCACGAGCCGCCTGTCGTGCCAGATATTGCTGACCGCCGACCTCGACGGCCTCACCGTGCACATTCCCCCCGAAAGCCGCAATATGCAGGGACCCCGATGATGCGGATGACGCTCGCGGCAATTGCGCTGCTCGGCTTATCCGGCTGCGCCACGGTGCCCGGCGAACCACTGGGCGATTCCGTGATCGCCGCCAAGGCGATCCGCGATGTCGAACGGCGGAGCGGCGGTCGGCTCGGGATCGCGGTCGTCGATGCTCGCGGAAAGCTTGTTTCGGCGGATCGCGGACACGAACGCTTCGCCATGTGTTCGACGTTCAAGCTGCTGCTGGCGGGGCAAGTGTTCGAGCGTGCGGCCGAGGGCGTATCGTTGCGCACACCGCTGCCCTTTGAGCGCGGCGAGCTTGTTTCCTATTCGCCGGGAACCGAAAAGCTGATCGGGCCGGACGGGAAGGGGGAGCAACGGCTCGGCTTTGCTGCGCGCGATGCCGTGGTTCTCAGCGACAATATGGCAGCGAACCTGATCCTGGAGCAGATCGGCGGTCCCGCCGCTTTCACGGCGGCGCTGCGCCGTTCAGGTGACGCGGTGACGCGGCTCGACCGGATCGAGCCCGATCTCAATGAAAATGCGCCGGGCGACGAGCGTGACACGACCAGCCCGATCGCGATGGCGACGAGCGCTGCGGCCTATATCTACGGCAGCCGGCTGAAACCCGACCATCGCACGCAATTGCGCGGATGGATGATCGAGAGCGCGACCGGGTTGAAGCGCATTCGTGCAGGATTGCCGCAGGGCTGGATCGCCGGTGACAAAACGGGCACATGCGGCACCGCTTACAATGACGTCGCCTTTGTCGAGACGCCCGGCGGGCGAAAATATGTCATTGCCATCTATCTCGATCGTCCGGCGGTCGAGGGCGATGTCGCCAGTGCGGTCATCGCCGAGGCGACGCGCATCGTTGCGGCCGATCTGCCCAACTGAGCAGGCCGCTTGCATTTCACGGCATCCGCCGCCATATGCGCCGCGGGAGTCGGGCGGACGCAGTCTTCGCCAACCCGGTCAGGTCCGGAAGGAAGCAGCCGCAACGAATTCGCTGCGGGTCGTTCCGGCTCCCACCCTAACCATATCATCGCGTTAATTCGCATCGTCACCCTGGACTTTATCCGGGGTCGCGCTTTTCCGACTTCGCTGAGCGGGACCCGGATCAAGTCCGGGGTGACGCGATATTGGAAGCTTTTGTATTCCCCTTCGACAAGCGCGCTGGTGCCTCCTAATACGGACAGCATGAGCGATTCCGCCGACGACGAAACCCCGATGCTGGGAATGGACCTGCCCGAGACGGCGCCGCAGCCGTCGAGTGGGCCATACCGCGTTCTTGCCCGCAAATATCGCCCGCAAACCTTTGCCGAACTGATCGGGCAGGATGCGATGGTGCGCACGCTTGGCAACGCGATCGCGCGCGACCGGCTGGCCCACGCATTTCTGATGACCGGGGTGCGTGGGGTCGGCAAGACATCGACCGCGCGCTTGATCGCCAAGGCATTGAACTGCATCGGTCCGGACGGGCAGGGTGGTCCGACAATTGACCCGTGCGGCGTGTGCGAGCCGTGCCGCGCGATTACCGAGGGGCGCCATATCGACGTGATCGAAATGGACGCCGCATCGAACACCGGCGTGGATGACGTGCGCGAGATTATCGAGGCGGTGCGCTATGCGGCGGTCTCGGCGCGCTACAAGATCTACATCATCGACGAAGTGCATATGTTGTCGCGTAACGCGTTCAATGCGCTTCTGAAAACGCTCGAAGAGCCGCCGCCGCACGTCAAATTCCTGTTCGCGACGACCGAAGTCAACAAGGTGCCAGTGACGGTGTTGTCGCGCTGTCAGCGCTTCGACCTACGCCGCATTACCCCCGACATGCTGTTCGCGCATTTCAGCGCGATTCTGCAGAAAGAGGGCGTCGAGGCAGAGGCGCCTGCGATCTGGCTGATCGCGAACGCCGCGGAGGGCTCGGTACGCGACGGGCTGTCGATCCTGGATCAGGCGATTGCCCACGCGGACCTCGATGGCGGCGGGATGATCGGCGCGGCGCAGGTGCGCGTGATGCTCGGACTGTCCGATCGCACGTCGATCGCGCAGTTGATGGCAACGATATTGGAAGGCGATGCGGGCGGCGCGATCGATCTGGCGCGTGCACAATATGCGCTGGGGATCGAGCCGGTTGCGATGGTGCGGGGACTGATGGACCTGACCCATGCGATCACTCTCGCCAAAGTCTCACGCCACGACGATCCAGCGCTTGCCGAGGCCGACCGCGAACGCATTGGCGACTGGGCGAAAAAACTAGGTTTCGCGCCGCTCAACCGGCTGTGGCAATTGCTGCTCAAGGGGCATGACGAAGTGCTCCGCGCGAATAATCCGCTCGAACATCTCGAAATGCTGTTGCTGCGCGTGATCTACGCCGCTGCGATGCCCGATCCCGGCGAGCTTGCAAAATTGCTCGAAAAGGGCGGGGTGCCGACGATGCCGCTCGCCGCGCCGGCGGCACCAGCGTCGCAGGAAAACATGGCGGCCGAACCCGTCGCTGCGGCCCCCATGCCGACGGCCGACACGGCCCAGGTGCCCGCCTCGGCACTGACCGTCGCGCAGATTCACCAGCTCCTCGAAAGCACCGGAAATCATCGTCTTGCGGTCGATGTCTATGATCATATGCGAATCATCAGCCTCGAACCCGGAAGCCTCATTTTTGCCCCCGTCGCGGCGCTCGGCGCGGCGTTCGCGCGCGATCTGGGTGAGGCGTTGCTTGCGGCGACGGGCAGCCGTTGGCAGGTTCGCGCAGGCGAAGGGGAAGGGCGGCCGAGCCTTGGCGACGTGCGCACCGCGAAACTGGCCGACAATGACGCGCGAATTCGCGAATTGCCTGTCGTAAAGGCCGCTTTGGCGGCTTTTCCCGACGCAAGGCTTGTCGAGGACGACGACAATCGGCATAGGTCGAACCCATGAAATCGATCGAAGAAATGATGAAGGCGGCGCAGGAAGCCGCAGCCACCGTGCAAGCGCAGATGCAGGAGGCGCAGGCGAAGCTCGACAGCGTCGAGGTCGAAGGCGTTTCGGGCGGCGGTCTTGTGAAAATCACCGCGACTGCGAAAGGCCGCATCAAGGCGATCCACATCGACGATAGTCTCATGGTTCCCTCGGACAAGCAGATGCTTGAAGACCTACTTGCCGCCGCGTTCAATGACGCGCGCGAAAAGGCCGATGCGGCGAGCAACGAGGAAATGGGCAAGATGACGAGCGGCTTGCCGCTCCCCCCGGGCTTCAAGCTGCCGTTTTGAGCCGGCCCCCGAATCCCTCTGGGCCCGCGCTGTTCAGCGCAGTGACATTGAATGCGTGCGAAGTTACGCCATATTAGCGATGAACCACCTATAAGAAGGGCGGTGCGCCCGGTCGCGGGGCCCGTCCAGGAGCCGTAATGACGCAATCTTATCCCCTTCTTCCGCTGCGTGACATCGTCGTTTTCCCGCACATGATTGTGCCGCTCTTTGTTGGACGCGACCGTTCGGTCGCCGCGCTTGAAGCCGCGATGGAATCCGACAAGGAAATCTTTCTCGTGGCGCAGCTCGATCCGGGCGAAGACGATCCGCAGCGCGACGATCTTTATGATGTCGGCGTGATCGCCACCGTGCTCCAGCTTTTGAAGCTGCCCGACGGCACCGTCCGCGTACTCGTCGAAGGCAAGGAGCGTGCGAAACTGCTCGGCCTCGCCAACGAAGACAAGGCCGTGATGGCAAGCGTCAAGCCGATCGGCGACACGGTTGACGACAGCGTCGACACCGCCGCACTGATGCGCTCGGTCGTCGACCAGTTCGAAAATTACGCCAAGCTCAACAAGAAGATGCCCGCCGAAACCGCGGTGCAATTGTCGCAGATTGAGGATGCCTCGCGTCTTGCCGACTCCGTTGCAGGCAATCTCAACATCAAGGTGTCCGACAAGCAGGCACTGCTCGTCGAGGATGCGCCGTCGAAGCGGCTCGAGATGGTCTTCGCGTTCATGGAGGGCGAGCTTGGCGTTCTGCAGGTCGAAAAGAAGATCCGCGGCCGCGTGAAGCGCCAGATGGAAAAGAGCCAGCGCGAATATTATCTCAACGAACAGTTGAAGGCGATCCAGCGCGAGCTCGGCAACGATAATGGCGAGGGCGGCGACGATCTGGCCGAGCTGCAGCTCAAGATCGACAGCCTCAAAATGTCGAAGGAAGCCAAGGCCAAGGCGAACGCCGAACTCAAGAAGTTGCGCGCGATGGCGCCGATGTCGGCCGAAGCGACCGTTGTCCGCAACTATCTCGACACGCTGATCGGCCTGCCGTGGGGCAAGAAGTCGAAGCTCAAGAAGGATATCGCGAAGGCGCAAGCCGTCCTCGACGACGACCATTATGCGCTCGAAAAGGTCAAGGACCGGATCGTCGAATATCTGGCGGTTCAGGCGCGTACGAACAAGCTGAAGGGGCCGATCCTGTGCCTCGTCGGCCCTCCGGGCGTCGGCAAAACCTCGCTCGGCCGGTCGATTGCGAAGGCGACGGGCCGCGAGTTCGTGCGCCAGTCGCTTGGCGGCGTGCGCGACGAGGCCGAGATTCGCGGCCATCGCCGCACCTATATCGGCTCGCTGCCGGGCAAGATCGTGACGAACCTCAAAAAGGCCGGCACGATGAACCCGCTGTTCCTGCTCGACGAGATCGACAAGCTGGGCCAGGATTTCCGCGGCGATCCGGCATCGGCGCTGCTCGAAGTGCTCGACCCCGAACAGAATGGCAAATTCCAGGACCATTATCTGGAGGTCGATGTCGACCTGTCGGACGTGATGTTCGTCACGACCGCCAACTCGCTGAACCTGCCGCAGCCGTTGCTCGACCGCATGGAGATCATCCGGCTCGAAGGCTATACCGAGGATGAGAAGGTCGAGATCGCGAAGTTGCATCTGATCGCCAAGCAGGTCGAGGCGCATGGCCTGAAAGCGGGCGAATTCGAGCTGACCGAAGAAGGGCTGCGCGACCTCATCCGCTATTACACCCGCGAAGCCGGCGTCCGCACGCTCGAACGCGAGATCGCGCGTCTCGCGCGCAAGGCGCTGCGCCGCATTCTCGAAGGCAAGGCCGAAACCGTCACCGTGACGCCGGAGAATCTCTCCGAATTCGCGGGCGTGCGCAAATTCCGCCACGGCATGGGCGACCTGGAAGATCAGGTCGGCGCCGTGACAGGGCTTGCATGGACCGAGGTCGGCGGCGAATTGCTGACGATCGAAGCCGTGACCGCGTCGGGCAAGGGGCAGGTGCGCACCACCGGCAAGCTTGGTGAAGTGATGACCGAGTCGGTACAGGCCGCGCTGTCGTTCGTGAAGGCGCGCGCGCCGGCATACGGCATCAAGCCCAGCCTGTTCGCGCGCAAGGACATCCATATCCACTTGCCCGAGGGTGCGGTGCCAAAGGATGGCCCGTCGGCCGGCGTTGGTATGGTCACCGCAATGATTTCAACGCTGACCGGCATTGCGGTGCGCCGCGACGTTGCGATGACCGGTGAAGTCACGCTGCGTGGCCGCGTGCTTGCGATCGGCGGGCTCAAGGAAAAGCTGCTCGCAGCGCTGCGCGGCGGCATCAAAACGGTGCTGATCCCGGAAGAGAATGAGAAGGACCTCGTTGAAATTCCGGCGAATATCACGAGCGGGCTCAAGATCATTCCGGTCAGCCATGTCGATCAGGTCCTTGCCGAGGCGTTGGTCTCACCCGTTGTGCCGATCGAATGGACCGAGGCCGACGAACTGGCGGCATCCCCGCCGATCGCGTCTGGAAACGACCCCGAAACGACGATTCGTCACTGAGTCGGCACCGCTTCACGGTAATTCGCCCCAAATTCGTCGCAAAATCGACGTTTTGGGGCGTTTTTCGTCCTTTTTTGCTTTGACAAGGCGGGGTCAAACATCGTTAGTGACGCGCCATGGCTTCGGGCCATGAGAATCATTTAACCAACCATAATGCAGGGGTTCCTTAGGCATGAACAAACAAGACCTGATCGCCGCCGTCGCTGACTCGAGCGGCCTGACCAAGGGTGACGCGAGCAAGGCCGTTGAGGCCGTGTTCGACGCAATCACCGGTTCGCTGAAGAAGGGCGGCGAAGTCCGTCTCGTTGGCTTCGGCACCTTCGCGGTCAGCAAGCGCAAGGCATCGACCGGTCGCAACCCGCGCACCGGCGAAACGATGACCATCGCGGCGTCGAACCAGCCGAAGTTCAAGGCCGGTAAGGCCCTTAAGGACGCCGTCAACTAAGTTGACAGGCACCTTCTGGTGAATACATTTCGGGCCGTGGCGTAAGCTGCGGCCCGATTTGTATCCGCCGGATGGATTGTGCGTGAAGATTGAACAAATGTCCGTTGCAATCACCGTCGCAGCGGCTATGGACGTCCGACTTTCGGACGCCGGGCTCCCGGCATGCACCGGACGGGCGCGTAGCTCAGCGGTAGAGCACACCCTTCACACGGGTGGGGTCACAGGTTCAATCCCTGTCGCGCCCACCATGGCTTCCCGGCCATGGCGGAAACCGAAACCGGGGCTGACCCGGCCATTCATCGCCTATTCAATGCCTTCGCGTTAGAGAAGCGGCCATGATCCGTACCTTGACCCTTTCCCTCGTTTCCGCGCTGCTGATATCGGCAGGCGCGCCCGCCTTCGCGCGCGGCGATCGTGACCAGGACAATCTGCGCGAAGCGGCGGCGCAGGGACAGGTCATTCCGCTCAACCGGCTGATCGCCGATGTCCGTTCGCGCGCGCCCTATAACGAGATGACCTATCTTGGCGGCCCGCAGTTCGATGCAGGACGGATGATCTATGCCCTGAAATTCATGGACGGCAGCCAGGTGGTCGTTGTCTATGTCGACGCCCGCACCGGCCGGATCGTGGGGCGGAAACCCTGACATTTTGCCCGCAACGACATTTTGCGATGATCGTTCGGACTTGATACACAGTCGATACATGCGGCCGACATCGTGCGGCGCGCAAAGGAAAGGCGCCTGAATGCGGATTTTGATTGTCGAAGACGAACCCACGCTGGGCCCGCAGCTAAAGGCGACGCTGGAAGGCGCTGGCTATGCCGTCGACCTTGCGACCGATGGTGAGGACGGCCATTTTCTAGGCTCCACTGAAAATTACGACGCGGCGATCCTCGATCTCGGCCTGCCCGAAATCGACGGGCTGACGGTGCTCGACCGCTGGCGCCGCGAAAAGCGCAATTTTCCCGTGCTCGTTCTCACCGCGCGCGATAGCTGGTCGGACAAGGTGGCGGGGCTCGATGCCGGCGCGGACGACTATCTGGCCAAACCCTTTCAGACCGAAGAGCTTATCGCCCGGTTGCGCGCGCTGATCCGCCGCGCCGCGGGCAATGCGTCGAGCGAACTCATCGCGGGCCCGGTTCGGCTCGATACGCGCTCGGGCCGTGTCACGCTCGACGGTGCGCCGGTGAAGCTGACCGCGCAGGAATATAAACTGCTGTCGTATCTGCTCCACCACAAGGGCAAGGTCGTGTCGCGAACCGAGTTGATCGAGCATATCTATGATCAGGATTTCGACCGCGATTCGAACACGATCGAGGTTTTCGTAACCCGCATCCGCAAAAAGCTCGGCGCCGATATCATCACGACGATCCGCGGGCTCGGCTACCAGCTCGACGATCCGCAGGGTTGATCCGTGGCGGAGGCCGACGCCCCGGCCGTCGTCGCGGATACCGACGCGGACAAGCCGCAGGCGCTGACCAGCCGTATCACCGGCTCGCTTGCGCGCCGCATGATCGCGATCGCGGCGCTGTGGATTTCAGTGCTGCTGATCGGCGGCGGCTTCGCGCTCGACCGGGTGCTGACCGGCGCTATCACGCGCAACTTCGATTCGAGCCTCGAATATGTGCTGATTGCGATGATCCGCTCGTCGGAGATCGGCCCCGACGGAGAGGTGCGGCTGGTCGAACCGCTAGGCGATCAGCGTTTCCTCGAACCCTATAGCGGCCTTTACTGGCAGATCAGCGGCGGCAATCAGGAACCCTATCGCTCGCGTTCTCTGTGGGAGCGCACGCTGAAGGCGCCGGTGCCGCATATCGACAACCAGATCCACACCTATGACAGCAATCAGTTTCCCGAGGAGGAACTGCGCGTACTCGAACGCAACGTCATCCTGCCGGGCAGCAAGACCAACTGGCGGTTCCAGATCGCCCAGTCGCGCGAAGCGCTCGACACCCAAAATCGTGCGGTGCGCGCCACGTTGATCCCCAGCCTTGCGCTGCTTGGGCTCGGGCTGATCATCCTCGCGGCGCTCCAGACCTTTTACGGGCTTTGGCCGCTCCGACATATTCGTCGCGCGATCGCGGCGATGCGCGGCGGCCAGAATCGCAGGGTCGATGCGCCCCTGCCGCTCGAAGTGCAGCCGATGGTCGACGAGCTGAACGCGCTGCTCGCGCATAACGAGAAGCAGGCCGAAGAGGCGCGGCTTCACGCGGGCAATCTCGCGCATGCGCTGAAAACCCCGCTCACCGTGCTCGTCAACAGCGCGACGAGTTCGACGTCGGAGCTTGCCGAAACGGTGCGGCGCGAGGCGGCGACGATGCAACGGCAGGTCGACCACCACCTCGCGCGCGCGCGCGCCGTCGGGCGCCGCGGCGCGGCGCAGGCGAGGGCGGTCGTCTGGGACAGCGTCAACAGCGTGTCGCGGGCCGTCGCCGCGCTCTATCCCGATGCGCGCCTCGACGCCGAGGGCGACAAGACGCTGATCGTGCGCGTCGAGCGGCAAGACCTTGATGAGCTTGTTGGCAACCTTCTCGAAAATGCGGCCAAATATGGCGGCGGCAGTGTCTTCGTCACCGTCCAGCGCGATGGAAATATGGCCGAAATACTGGTCGAGGACGACGGTCCCGGCATCTCGCCCGACGACCGGGTCCGTGTGATCGATCGCGGAGTGCGGCTGGACAGCGGCAAGCCGGGAACCGGACTTGGCCTTGCTATCGTACGCGACGTCGCCGAAATCTACGGCGGTAGTGTCACGCTGGAGGAGAGCGAGGATCTCGGCGGCGTGATGGTGCGGTTGAGATTGCCGGCGGGTTAGGGGTGAATGCGGCTTTGGGGTCTGAGCTGTCGTTGCCCTCTTTGAACATCGCCCGGCTGGCTCTGGGATCGGAACGGCGCAAGGGCCGCGCAATATTTCAAAGTTCAGGAAAGTTCAGCCCTATGCGCGCCCCGATTTGCAAGTCGCGGAGCGCTGGATGTGCGCGGCACGTCCGATCGTGGTCGTACCCGTAAGCCAGGCAGCGACCACCTTTTTTGTTCACCGAATGAAAGAGCCGGATGAAGGCTGACACAGCCGGATAATGTAGGAAAGACCTATTTGAAGGCGATGTCTGTTTTAGGGTGGTGAGCTGTCGCTCGATCCCCACCCTCGTCACCCCGGACTTGATCCGGGGTCCATGACGATGGTGCGGTTATGGATCCCGGATCAAGTCCGGGATGACGAAGAAGGATGGGGGGCTTTCGGTCGATACCGACCTTCCGTCATCCTGGGCTTGACCCGGGATCCCGCTTTTTCGACGTGCTCACGGACTTCGACTTCAAGCGGGACCCCGGATAAAGTCCGGGGTGACGATGCAAGAAAGGGCAGCTTCCGGCCGAAAGCCGTCGCTTGCCTTAAGCCGCCGTTACTTCCAGGCCACGCTGTACGCCGGGACGTGCCAAGCCGGCATCGAGCCAGCGCTGGACATGACTGAACCGGTCGAAGCCGACGATCTCGCGCGCGTCGTAAAAGCCGATCAGATTGCGTACCCAGCCGAGCAGCGAGATATCGGCGATGCTGTAGTCGGCGCCCATGACCCACTCGCGCGTCGCCAGCCTTTCGTCGAGCACGCCGAGCAGACGCGCCGATTCCGCCGCGTAACGATCCCGCGGGCGCTTGTCCTCATATTCGCGGCCGGCGAATTTGTGGAAGAAACCGAGCTGGCCGAACATCGGGCCGACGCCGCCCATCTGCCACATGACCCACTGGATCGTCTCGTACCGCTCCGCCGGATCGGCCGAAAGAAACTGCCCGCTCTTGTCGGCCAGATAAATCAGGATGGCGCCCGATTCGAACAGCGCGAGCGGCTTTCCGCCGGGGCCCTGCGGGTCGTAGATCGCGGGGATCTTGCCATTGGGGTTGAGCGCGAGGAACGCCGGGTCATGACTTTCGTTCGCCATGATGTCGATCCGGTGCGGTTCGTACGCGAGACCCGTTTCCTCCAGCATGATCCCCGCCTTGACCCCGTTCGGCGTCGGCGCAGAGAAAAGCTGTATCCGGTCGGGGTGCTTTGCCGGCCAGCGCGCGAAGATCGGATGGGCCGTGCTCATGCGTCCTGCTCCCGCTTGGCTTGCTGGTGGTGGCGGATTACTTCGTCGATGATGAAGCGGAGGAATTTCTCGGTGAAATCGGGATCGAGATCGGCGTCGCGCGCGAGTTCGCGCAGCCGTCCGATCTGGCGTTCCTCGCGGCCGGGGTCGGCGGGGGGCAGGCCTTCGCGGGCCTTGAGTTCGCCGACCGCCTTGGTCACCTTGAACCGTTCGGCGAGCATATAGACGAGCGCCGCGTCGATATTGTCGATGCTCTGGCGGTAGCGGCTCAGTTGGTCGTCCATGGGTGCGCGATTCCTCTCTTCTCCGGCACGCTTGGCACCGGGCGGGGCTTCAAAGCAAGCCGAAAGTCGTTGCAAAATCGCGACCGCGGCGCCAAGGCTCGCCGCGTTATGACTGCGGAAATCCATCAGCTCCACGGCGACCGGCCGCCCTCGCTCGACCCGATGATGGCGCTCGTCGCCGCCGATATGAACGAGGTGAATTCGGTCATTCTCGACCGTATGCAGTCCGAAGTTCCGCTGATCCCCGAACTCGCGGGGCATCTGATCGCGGGCGGCGGCAAACGGATGCGCCCGATGCTGACGCTCGCGTGCGGCAAGCTGCTCGACTATCCGGGCCGCCGCCACTGCAAGCTCGCCGCCGCGGTCGAGTTCATTCACACCGCGACGCTGCTCCACGACGATGTCGTCGACAAGTCGGACCTGCGCCGCGGCCGCAAGACCGCGAACATCATCTGGGGCAACAGCGCCTCGGTGCTCGTCGGCGATTTCCTGTTCAGCCGCGCGTTCGAAGTCATGGTCGAGGACGGATCGCTGAAGGTGCTCAAGATCCTGTCGCGCGCCTCGGCGGTGATTGCGGAGGGTGAGGTCAATCAGCTCTCGGCGCAGCGCCGGATCGAGACGAGCGAGGACCAGTATCTCGCGATCATCAATGCCAAGACCGCCGAACTCTTCGCCGCCGCGTGCAAGATCGCAGCGGTCGTTGCCGAGCGTGACGAGGCGACCGAAGCTGCGCTCGACGCCTATGGCCGCAACCTCGGCATTGCGTTCCAGCTCGTCGACGATGCGATCGACTATGTTTCGGACGCCGAAACGATGGGCAAGGGTGTCGGCGACGATTTCCGCGACGGCAAGGTTACGCTGCCCGTCATCCTCGCTTATGCGCGCGGCAGCGCGGAGGAACGCGATTTCTGGAAGCAGGCCATCGTCGGACATCGTACGTCGGATGAGGATCTCGCCTACGCCACGTCGCTGCTCCACAAACATGACACGATCACCGACACGCTTGCCCGCGCGCGCCACTATGGTCAGCGCGCCGTCGATGCGATCGGGGGTTTCAGTGCCAGTCAGGCGAAGTCGGCGCTGACCGAAGCGGTCGCGTTCGCGGTCGCGCGCGCCTATTGAGGCGGACATGGCGATGATGGGCCCAGCGGCGGAAAGCCCCGGCGCCTATATCGCCGCGCTGTCAGGCTGGCAGCGCGAACGCTGCGAAATGATGCGCGCGACAATCATGGCCGCGGCACCCTTTGAAGAGACGATCAAATGGACCAACCTTGTCTTCATGACGAATGGTCCGTGCATCCTGATCCGCGCCGAGGAGCATCGGGTGCTGCTCGGTTTCTGGCGCGGCAAAAGGCTGCGCGAGCTGGAGCCGCGGATCAAGGCGAGTGGCAAATATGAACTCGGCAATCTGGTGATGACCGAAAGCACCGAGGTCTCGGCCGAAACGGTCGCGGCGCTCGCCGCCGAGGCTTTTCGCCTGAACGCCCAACTGGGCAACCCTGCGGCGCGCACCTGATGCAATCGCTTCCGATCGATGTCGTGCTGCCCGATATCATGGCGGCCCTGGTGCTAAAGCCCAACGCCGTCGTCGTGGCACCGCCGGGGGCTGGCAAGACGACGCGCGTGGCGCCCGCGATACTCGACCAACCGTGGTGCAAGGGCGCGGTGTGGTTGCTCTCGCCCCGCCGCCTTGCCGCACGTGGCGCGGCCGAGCGCATCGCCGAGGAAATGGGCGAAGCGGTTGGCGGCAAGGTTGGCTATGCCACGCGGCTCGACAGCAAGCAGTCGGCGGCGACGCGGCTGCTGGTGATGACTCCCGGCCTGTTCCGCAACCGCATCCTCGCGGATCCCGAGCTTCGGGGCGTGTCGGCAGTCCTCTTCGACGAAGTCCATGAACGCAGCCTCGACGGCGACTTTGCGCTCGCATTGGCGATCGATGCGCAGCAGGGTCTTCGCGACGATCTTCGCCTCGTTGCGATGTCGGCGACGCTTGACGGCGTGCGCTTTGCCGCCCTCCTTGGCAATGCGCCGGCGGTGAAGAGCGAGGGCAAGATCTGGCCGCTCGAACTGCGCCATATCGGTCGCCGCGCCGAGGACCGGCTGGAGGCTTCGATGCTCGCGGCGGTGCGGCAGGCGCTGGTCGACGAGGTTGCGGGCGACATGCTTGCTTTCCTGCCCGGCGCCGCCGACATCGAGCGCACTGCAGCCGCAGTCGAAGAGGCGCGCTTGCCGCTCGTCGTCCATCGCCTCCACGGCCAGATCGATCCGGCGCTACAGCGCAAGGCGCTCGTCCGCGATGCTGATGGACGGCGCAAGTTGATCCTCGCGACGAGCATCGCGGAAACCAGCCTGACGATCGACGGCGTGCGTATCGTGATCGACGCCGGCCTGTCGCGGCGTCCGCGCTTTGACAAGGCGGCGGGCATCGCGCGCCTCGTCACCGAGCGCGCGAGCCAGGCGTCGGCGACGCAGCGCGCGGGCCGCGCCGCGCGGCAAGGGCCGGGCGTTGCCTATCGATTGTGGGAAGCCGCGGCGACCGCAGGCATGCCGCCGTTCGATCCCCCTGAAATCCACGAAAATGATCTGATGCCCGTCGTCCTCGATTGTGCGAGTTGGGGCATCATCGACCCGCGCCAACTGGGCTGGCTCGACCCCCCATCGCCCGCCGCCATTTCGGAAGCGAAAAGCCGGCTTCAGGCGATTGGGGCGCTGGCCGACGATGGCCGCATCACCGCACACGGCAAGGCTCTCGCCGCGATCCCGCTTCCCGTTCCGCTCGCGCACATGCTGCTCGACGCGGCGCGCGCGGGGGAGGCGGAGATGGCGGGGCGGCTTGCCGTGCTGTTGACCGAGCCGGGACTTGGCGGGCGCGGCGTCGATGTCGAAGCGCGGCTGTCGCGTTGGCGTGGGCAACGCAACGAACGCTCCGACGGCGCCTGGCGTCTCGCGCGGCGGCTCGCGACCATCGGCGAGAAGCTGGCGGCAGAGACCGATAGCGTTCCAACGCGCTCGATCGGCGGTTGGATTGCGACCGCGTGGCCCGACCGCGTTGCGCGGCAGCGAGCAGGGCAGCGCGGCGAGTATCTCAGCGTCGGCGGACGCGCCTATCGCATCGACCCGGTCGATCCGCTCGCGGGCAGCGAATGGCTCGCGATCGCTGACGCGCAGGGCCATGCCGCGGGGGTGCGCATCCTGGCCGCGGCGCCAATCGAACAGGCCGAGGTCGAGGCACTCTTCGCCGACCGCATCGTCCAGCGTTCGGCAAGCAGTTATGACGGCGCTAACGACCGCGTCGATCATCGCCGCGAACGGCGGCTTGGTGCGATCGCACTGACGAGCGGGCAGGCCGGGCGCAGCGAAAATTCGGAGGACGATATCGCGGTACGCATGGCTGCGGTGCGCAGCAAGGGACTGGGACTGATCGGTTGGGGACCGGCGTCGCAGGCGCTGCGCCAGCGCGCTTCCTATGCGGGGATCGACGCGCTCTCGACCGGCGCGCTCGCCGATAGTCTCGAACTCTGGCTGGAGCCGTTGCTTTCGGGATGCCGGGGCCTTCGCGATATCGGCGATCGCAAGCTGACCGATGCGTTGATGGCGACCCTCGACTGGCCGGCGCGGCAGTTGCTCGAAAAGCACGCGCCCGCCGACTATGCGACACCGGTCGGCGGCCGGCATCCGATCGACTATGGCGCCGACGGTGGGCCGACGGTCAGCCTTCGCGTGCAGGAATTGTTCGGGCTGGCCCGCCATCCGACGATCGGCGATCCGCCGGTGCCGCTGGTGCTCGCCCTGACCTCTCCCGCGCATCGACCGATTCAGACGACGCGCGACCTCGTATCCTTCTGGAGCGGTAGCTGGCATGATGTGGCGCGCGAGATGCGCGGGCGCTATCCCAAGCATAATTGGCCCGACGATCCGGCAAATGCGCGGCCGAGCCTGATGACCAAAGCGGCACAGGCGCGCCGCGATGCGCAATAGGCCCCTTTTCGCAGGCGCCGCTTGGCGCTAAGGCGGCGGCTCAGGCCCCGGTTAAACAGGACGACCCCGATGAAAGCGCGTATTTTCCAGAAGCCCAAAAATGCCATGCAGTCGGGGCGTGCCGGGACGCAGCGTTGGGTGCTTGAATATGCGCCGGTCGAAGCGCGCAAGGCCGATCCGCTAATGGGTTGGGCCGGCAGCGGCGACACGCAGCGCCAGCTCCGCCTTGGCTTCGCGAGCCAGGAAGAGGCCATTGCTTATGCCGAGCGTAACGGCATCGAAGTCGAAGTGACCGCGACGCCGGTGCGGACGCTCAAGATCCAGGCTTACGCCGACAATTTCCGGTAAAGCGTCGCCCCCGCGAAGGCGGGGGACGCTGGCAATCTCGCGCTACGTCGATAGCGGCCCCACATCTTCGCGGAGGGCCGACGATCCTTCTCGATTATTCGCTGTCGGGCTGCAGCAATTTGTGCAGGTGGACGACGACATATTTCATTTCGGCGTCGTCGACCGTGCGCTGCGCGGCGCTGCGCCATGCCTTTTCCGCCGACTTATAGTCGGGATAGAGGCCCACGACGTCGAGGTTGTGGAGGTCGACGAAATCGAGACCCTGCGGGTCGGCGACGCGTCCGCCGAACACGAGATGCAATTTGCTCATGGTTGCTTTCCTTGCGGGTTAGCGCGGGGGAGGGGAGAAGCCGCGGCCCCTACCAGCGCTTAGCCCCTACGGCAAGTGCGGCTCAGTCTTCTTCCTTGCGGCCCTTCGGCAGCAGCGATCCGAGCAGCGCGCCGATTGCGACCGCGCCCGCGACGAGCGCCAGCGGCTGCTTTTCGGCAACGTCTTTGAGTTTGCTGTTCGCGCGTTTGGCCTGCGCCTTGCCCTTTTCATAAACCTCGCCAGCCGCTTCGCGGGCGACGCCGGCTTGCTCGCTGGCCTTCGCCGCGAGATCTTCGGTCGCGGCGCGGGCGCGACCATAGCCGTCCTGAATGCGCGCCTTTGCCGCTTCGGCGGTCAACCGGGCATTTTCGGCGGTTTTCTCCGCAAGTTCACTCGCTTTTGCACGCGTATCGCGGGCGGTTTCACCGAACGGCTTCATTATCTTCTTCCTCCAGAGTTTCGATCTCATCTTCGTCCGCCGGATCGTCGGTGGACCGAAAATGATCGGCGACGTCTGCCGCCAGGTCCTGAATCTTTTGCACCAGACGCGGGGCATGTTCCTTGATCGGTTCGCGCAGCAACCAGGCGACGCCCGCCGCAGCGGCGATCGCGATCGGAAGGCGGTTGCTGCGAAACTGTTCCTGTACGGCATGCGCAGTATCGTCGACGACCTCGCCAATCCGGTATTTGCCGCGATCAACGAGCGCGCCGGGTTTGAATGCAGCGCGCGCGACGTCGAGCCGGCGGTACAGTTCGGCGCGCTGGAGCATCGAGCGGCGCGCAGCGACGATCAGGCGATTACGCGTCCGCGGCATCGTCGATCCCTTCGTTCGTAAGGTCGCGCCGCAGCGCGGTGCGAATGTCGCCATAGCTGCGCTGCGCGCGCCACCCGGCAAAGGCGGCGATGATGAGCAGAACGGCGACGACAATCAGGGTTGCGACAAACGGGCCGACATGCGGCGCGAGCGCCAGGATCGCCCCGAACGCCAGCGCAAGCATTGCGATGCCCAAAGCCGAGGCGGCAACGGCGCCCCAGCCCGCCGTCCAGGACACGCCGTGCAGGGCGAGTTCGGTACGGGCTTCAAGCAGCGCAAGCTCCGCCTTGGCCGTCGCCGAAAGATTGTCGACGACATCGCCGACGATCTTTTCGAGCGGAACGGGAGGCGGGGCAAGCGGACGTCCGTCGGGAGCGTAACCGTGACTTATGCCGTCAAAGCTGCGCGCGTCGGACGCTGGCGGGATCTTCGGATCGGAAGGTGGCAAGGCCCTGTCAATCGTTCGAGTTGCCCTTGAGCATCCGGGCAAGGACGAAGCCGATCACCGTGGCGGCACCAACGGCGATCGCGGGGTTCTTTTTGACCATGTCGCGCGTCGAGGCAGCAAGCTCGTCGAGATCTTTCTTGTCGAGCGTCGTGGCCAGGCCGGCAACGGTGGTCGCGGCCGAGCGGGCATAGTCGCCATATTGTTTGCCGAACTTGCTGTCGACGGTGCCGGCGCTGTCCTCAAGCAGCTTGGCGAGGCTGCCGACGGCTTCGGCGGCCTTGTCCTTGCCCTTGTTCGCGGCGTCGCGCGCCTTGGTCGAGGCTTGATTCTTGAGCGTCGTCGCTTCCTGTTTCAGCGACGCAGCCTTTTTGGACGCTTCGGATTTGATGGTGTCGCGCGTCGCGGCGATCTGGTCGCGGATCGGATGATCCTTGGCGGCGGCCTTCACGGTGGCGGGCTTGCGGGCGGGCGCGGCCTTGGTGGCTGCGGCCTTCGCGGGGGCCTTGGGACGGGGAGCTGCGGCTTTCTTCGTCGCGGGAGTAGCGGCTTTGGCCATCATTTAGTCCTCTTCTGTCGTGTCGGGCGCCGCGCGAGCGGGCGGCCTCTCTTGGTCCTGTCAGAATATATAGCAAGGCGAGCCGAATGGTTCCATCCCTCCGCAAAATTCCTATGCAGCGGTTGCACTAACGTCACCCTCCCGATAACAGGCGGGCGCCTTTCTCCATCGGCCAATTTGCGGCCGCCAGCAGGACATTATCCATGACCGCCATCATCGACATTCACGGCCGCGAAATCCTCGACAGCCGCGGCAACCCGACCGTCGAAGTCGATGTGCTTCTGGAAGATGGCAGCTTCGGCCGTGCGGCCGTGCCCTCGGGTGCCTCGACCGGCGCACATGAAGCGGTCGAACTGCGCGACGGCGACAAGAGCCGTTATCTCGGCAAGGGTGTGATCAAGGCGGTTGCTGCGGTCAACGGCGACATCGCCGAAGCGCTGATCGGCCTCGATGCAGAGGATCAGCGCGAACTCGATTCTGCGATGATCGACCTCGACGGCACGCCGAACAAGAGCCGCCTCGGCGCCAACGCGATCCTCGGCGTCAGCCTGGCCGCCGCCAAGGCCGCGGCGGACGCGCGTGGCCTGCCGCTTTATCGCTATGTCGGCGGCGTCTCGGCGCGCACGCTGCCGGTGCCGATGATGAACATCATCAACGGCGGCGAGCATGCCGACAATCCGATCGACGTGCAGGAATTCATGATCATGCCCGTCGGCGCCGGCAGCATTGCCGAAGCAGTCCGTTGGGGCAGCGAAATCTTCCACACGCTGAAGAAGGGCCTGTCGGCCAAGGGGCTCGCGACCGCGGTCGGTGACGAGGGCGGCTTTGCGCCGAACCTGGCCTCGACGCGCGCTGCGCTCGACTTCATCGCCGCGTCGGTCGATCAGGCGGGCTTCAAGCTCGGCACCGACGTCGTCCTCGCGCTCGATTGCGCGGCGACAGAATTCTTCAAAAATGGCAAATATGAAATCAGCGGCGAGGGGCTTTCGCTGAGCCCTGAACAAATGGCCGAATATCTTGCCGCGCTGGTGAACGACTATCCCATCAAGTCGATCGAGGATGGGATGAGTGAGGATGATTTCGTGGGCTGGAAGGCGCTCACCGACCTGGTCGGCGACAAGTGCCAGCTCGTCGGCGACGATTTGTTCGTCACCAACCCGCTGCGTCTGGAGCAGGGGATCAAGGACGGCCTCGCCAACTCGCTGCTCGTCAAGGTCAACCAGATCGGCACGCTGTCGGAAACGCTCGACGCCGTCGATATGGCGCACCGCGCACGCTACACCGCCGTCATGTCGCACCGTTCGGGCGAGACCGAGGATTCGACGATCGCCGACCTGGCGGTCGCGACCAACTGCGGCCAGATCAAGACCGGCAGCCTCGCGCGTTCGGACCGGCTCGCCAAGTACAACCAGCTGATCCGCATCGAGGAAGAGCTGGGCGATATGGCGCGCTATCCGGGATCGTCGATCTTCGGGTGACCGATTGGTCCCGAATATCTTCTGCCTTTGAGAAGGACGGTTCGCTCCGGGATATCTATATCTTGGACACCTCGCTTGCCGAGTGGGAAAAGACATGGGCGTTTCTGCTGGGGCGGCGGGCGAGCTTGACGCTGCGAGTTGGCGGCGAACCGGTTCCGTTGCCAAGCCATGCGGAGCAGATATTCGTCGCCCGTGACCGCGGGGACACTGCGACATTGTCGTGCCTGCTCGGCGGCGTCACATTGAACTGCCACTTTTTTGTAAAGGAAGAGGTGGAGTTTGATGTCGATCCAGCAGAGGTCGAGGATGCAAGAGCCGCAAATGAGGTGGCACGGTTCATGGTTGGGTTATCCAAAGCGACCGGCAGGGAGGTCCTGCTGACGGCCGAAAACAATCGCGACGGGGTTGTCGCAAAGGTTGAACCCGGCGATGGAGACGTGAGTTGGCATCCATTGTGATGCGGTGAACTGTTGAAAACCGGAGCCTGACGCCTTGACGCCGCGAATCAACTCTGATTCAAGGGCCGGAATGACGCAGCGCCACAAATTCCGCAAATCGATGCACCGGGCCGCCGGCCCCGCCATCGCGGTGATGGTGGTGCTGGCGATGATCGGCTATATCATTTTCGGCCCGACCGGCCTGTATGCCTGGGGCGACTATGGCCAGTCGGTCGAGAAGCAGCGCGTTATCCTGAGCGAACTCACCAAGAAGCAGACCGAATTGCAGAACCGCGTCAACCTGCTCGACCGGCGCCGCGTCGATCCCGATCTTGCCGAAGAATATGTGCGCGAGAAGCTTGGCGCCTATCACCCCGACGAGGTGATCATTCCGATGGAACCCGACGCGAAGCCCTGAGCTTTCGCCGCAGCGTCGCTGCGCCCATGCTGCATACGTAAGTTGGCATAACGCCCGCCCATGGTGGGCGTTGCCAAGTACGTCGCGGCTCTCCTATATGGCGGCTTGCCGTAACGGCTAAATGCAAAGGAACCCGTCTTGGCCAAAGCACCTGCGCGAACCTCCCCCGCGCCCAAAAAGACTGCATCCACCCCGGCCGCCGCGACCAATCGCGAGCAACCGCGCGACCCCGTCCCCTATGACGCGACGCCCGAAGAGCTGGAAAAATTCTATCGCGAGATGCTGCTCATCCGCCGCTTCGAAGAGAAGGCGGGGCAGCTTTACGGCCTCGGCCTGATCGGCGGTTTCTGCCACCTCTACATCGGCCAGGAAGCCGTTGCGGTCGGGCTGCAGTCGGCGCTCGACGGCGACAAGGACAGCGTGATCACCGGCTATCGCGACCATGGCCACATGCTCGCTTACGGCATCGATCCGAAGGTCATCATGGCCGAACTGACGGGACGCCAGGCCGGCATCTCGAAGGGTAAGGGCGGCTCGATGCACATGTTCAGCGTCGAGCATAAATTCTATGGCGGCCACGGTATCGTCGGCGCACAGGTGTCGCTTGGCACCGGGCTGGCCTTCGCGCACAAATATCGCGGCGACGGCGGCGTGGCGATGGCCTATTTCGGCGACGGCGCCGCGAACCAGGGTCAGGTCTATGAAAGCTTCAACATGGCCGAGCTGTGGAAGCTGCCGATCATCTTCGTGATCGAGAACAACCAATATGCGATGGGCACGTCGGTCAACCGTGCGTCGGCCGAGGATCAGCTCTATCGCCGCGGCGAAAGCTTCCGCATCCCCGGCATGCAGGTCGACGGCATGGACGTTCTCGCGGTGCGCGGTGCGGCCGAAGCTGCGCTCGAATGGGTGCGCGCGGGCAAGGGCCCCGTGCTGATGGAGCTCAAAACCTATCGCTATCGCGGCCACTCGATGTCCGACCCCGCCAAATATCGCAGCCGCGAGGAAGTGCAGGCGGTGCGCGACAAGAGCGACGCGATCGAACATCTGAAAAAGCTGATGACCGACGCCGGCATCGGCGAGGACAAGTTCAAGGATATCGACAAGGAAATCCGCCAGATCGTGGCCGAGTCAGCCGACTTTGCAGAAAGCGCGCCCGAACCCGAACTTCATGAACTTTATACCGACGTGCTGGTGGAGCAATATTGAGATGGCCATCGAATTGAAAATGCCGGCACTGTCGCCGACGATGGAAGAGGGCACGCTCGCCAAGTGGCTCGTCAAGGAAGGCGACACGGTGAAGTCGGGCGACATTCTTGCCGAGATCGAAACCGACAAGGCGACGATGGAATTCGAAGCGATCGACGAAGGTACGATCGGCCAGATCCTGGTTGCCGAGGGCACCGACAATGTGAAGGTCGGCACCGTGATTGCGACGATCACGGGCGATGGCGAGGAAGCTGCCGCTCCGGCGCCTGCAGCCGCACCGGTTGCTGCTCCCGAACCGAAGGCCGAAGCACCGGCTCCGGCGCCCGCTGCTGCTCCGGCTGCAGCCCCCGCGGCGGCCGAGCGCGCTTCGGATCCCGCAATCCCCGAAGGCACCGCGATGGTCCGCCTGACGGTCCGCGAAGCGCTGCGCGACGCGATGGCCGAGGAAATGCGCAAGGACGACCGCGTCTTTGTGATGGGCGAGGAAGTCGCCGAATATCAGGGCGCGTACAAGGTCACGCAGGGCCTGCTCCAGGAATTCGGCGCGCAGCGCGTCGTCGACACGCCGATCACCGAATATGGCTTTGCCGGCCTGGGTGCGGGCGCGGCGATGGGCGGGTTGAAGCCGATCATCGAATTCATGACCTTCAACTTCGCGATGCAGGCGATCGACCACATCATCAACTCGGCTGCCAAGACCAACTATATGTCGGGCGGCCAGATGCGTTGTCCGATCGTTTTCCGCGGACCGAACGGCGCCGCGGCGCGCGTCGGTGCGCAGCACAGCCAGAATTATGCGCCCTGGTATGCCAGCGTCCCCGGCCTGATAGTGATCGCGCCCTATGACGCCGCCGATGCCAAGGGGCTGATGAAGGCCGCGATCCGTACCGAAGACCCTGTCGTCTTCCTCGAAAACGAGCTGCTCTATGGCCGCAGCTTCGACGTGCCAGAGGTTGAGGATTTCGTCCTGCCGATCGGCAAGGCGCGGATCATGCGGCAGGGCAGCGACGTCACGATCGTCAGCTATTCGATCGGCGTCGGGCTCGCGCTCGAAGCCGCCGACCAACTGGCGGGGGAGGGGATCGACGCCGAGGTGATCGATCTGCGCACGCTGCGTCCGCTCGATACCGCGACGGTTCTCGCGAGCCTCAAGAAGACCAATCATCTGGTCATCGTCGAGGAAGGCTGGCCGACCTGTTCGATCGCCAGCGAACTTGCGATGGTCGCGATGGAGCATGGCTTCGACGATCTCGACGCCCCCGTCATGCGCGTGTGCAACGAAGATGTGCCGCTGCCCTATGCGCATAATCTGGAAAAGGCCGCGCTGGTCGACACGCCGCGCGTTGTCGCAGCCGTGAAGGCGGTTCGCAATCGGGCTTGATCTCTTTCACCTCGTCATTGCGAGGAGCGATGCGACGAAGCAATCCAGGGCTGTGTAAAGCCGCTCTGGATTGCTTCGCTCCGCTCGCAATGACGGCATGGTGATGCTAGCCGCCTGCATATGACCACTGAGGCCGATCTCGAAACCAGCTTCTATCCCGACCTGCGCGATCCGCGCGTGATGGTCTCGGTGCCGCACGCGCGGCGTGCCGCGATGTCGGCGCTGTGGGGATTGGCGGCGCGGCTGACCAAATTGCTGATCGATGCGCGCGAGCCGTTGATCGGCCAGATCAAGCTTGCCTGGTGGCGCGACATGGCGGCGATGATCGAAAAGGATCCCGGGGCGTTGCCGAAGGGCGAGCCGCTGCTCGCCGAACTTCAGGCAACGTGGGCCGGAAGGACCGGTCTCGACGCGCTCGTCGATGCGGCCGAGGCGATGCTGCTTGCGGAAAGCGATGCCGAACGGCGCGCCGCATCCGAGAGCTTTGGCGGGCATCTTTTCGGGCTGTCCGGCGGCGACGAAGCGGGTGGAAAACGCTGGGGCCTTCTATGGGGCGCGGGCGTCGAGGATAATGAGCGCGAGGCGCGGGACCTTCTGGGTCATGCAAAGAGTCTTGCGCCGTCACCGCGCCGGCTTTTCGCCGGAAACCGATCGCTTCTGATGCTCGATCGCTGGGCCGCCGCGATTGCAGGTCATGACGGCGAGAGGCACCTGCGCGGTGAGGGTCTGCTGCTGTTGCGCCTCGGCCTTTTCGGCCGCTGACGACTAAAAGCGCGTCGGGGGTGGAAATACCCCTTCCAAACAACTATCTTCACCAGAACAAACGGGGTCGCAGGGGATAATGCGATGTTCAATGGGCTGGTCGCCTATCTCGATTCGATCAAGGCGCGCGACCCTGCGCCGCGGTCGCGTTGGGAAATTCTGCTTTATCCGGGTCTGCTGGCGGTCGGCATGCACCGCATCGCACATTGGCTGTTCGAGGCGCGGCTGTTCTTTCTTGCGCGCTTCGTCAATCATCTCTCGCGCTTCCTGACCGCGATCGACATTCATCCGGGCGCGCAGATCGGCGAGCATCTGTTCATCGACCATGGTTTTGGTGTCGTGATTGGCGAAACCGCCGAGATCGGCGACAATGTCTCAATCTATCAGGGTGTGACGCTCGGCGGGACCGATCCGGCAAACGGTATCGGCGGCAAGCGCCACCCGACGCTTGCCAATGACGTGATCGTGGGATCGGGCGCGCAGATCCTCGGCCCGGTCACCGTCAATGCGCGCGCGCGCGTGGGCGCGAACGCCGTCGTGACGAAGGACGTGCCCGAGGGTGCCGTGATGGTCGGTATCCCGGCGCGCTCGACCCTGCTCGACGCGAACGAATATGCGCGCGAGTTTGTGCCTTATGGCACGCCGTGCAGCGAAACCTTCGACCCCGCGACGCAGAAGATCGAACTGCTGCAATGCCAGCTCGACCAGATGCAGAAGCAGTTGAAGGCATTGCTCGACGAACGTGATGTCGCCGAGGAACAGGCGCCGCGGCGCAAAGGGAGCCGGACCAGCGCCTGATGGGAACCGTGACGCCCTTGCCGTTCGCAGGCCGTACGGTATCGCAGCAGACCGGTTTCGAGCGCCCCGAACTTATGCGTATCCTCGACCTCTATGGCCGGATGGTCGCGGCGGGACACTGGCGCGACTATGCGATGGATTTCCACCGCGACGCGGCCATTTTTTCGGCCTTCCGCCGCGCCGCCGAGCGGCCCGAATATCGCATAGAAAAACGCCCCGCCTTGCGGAGCAGGCAGGGCATGTGGGCCCTTGTCTCCGAAGCCGGGGCGATTTTGAAGCGCGGAGACGAGCTTTCCAACGTGCTCGCCCCCGTCGAACGCAAGCTTATGAAGTTGGTTGGAGACTGACCGTACGGGTCGTCGCGGGCAGTTGGTTCGCGAGATTGTCAGGCAGGAAGCCGACCACCACCGCCCGTGCATTCTGCCAGAAGGCAGACAGCAGCAGCAGCGCCGAGCCGATCACGAACGCCGTCAGCGCGACATTGAGCTCGACCGCGCCAAAGGTGTTGAATAGCTGCGTCATCGCGAACAGCACATAGGCGAGGGCGGAGACGAGCAGGGCGCGGCGGTCGATCGCGAGCGCAATCAGGCCGAACAGGACATAGACGCCGATCACCATGACCGCCGCGGCGCTGCCGATGTCGTCACCGCGCGTAACGCCGAGCAGATGGAAGATCGGGTGCGCGATCATCGGCGCGGCGAGCAGGTGGAGCCAGAAGGCGACGTCGCTGCGGCGCGTCTGACGCACGCGGTCGCTGCGGTCCCACCACATCGCGAGGGTGAAGACGCCGAGCCCGGCAATCAGCACCAGCGCCATCGGCAGCGTGCCGTCGGGGCTGGGCATTCCGGTGATGGCGAGCACGAGCGCGACCGCGGTCGCAGCGAGTGCGGCGGTGCCGGCGGCAACGGTGATGGGCACCATGAAACGCTTCCAATGCGCCCATGTCGCTGCAGCCGTGACGAGCGCCATCGATCCGATCAGGATTGCGCCGGTCGTTTCGCCCGGGTCGTTGCCGAAGATGGACTCGCCATGCTTGACGAGAACGCCGACCATCGTCGCAAAGACACCGCCCGAAAAGGCGAGAACAAGGACGATGCTGGGCAGCGCCATGCGGCGTTTCCGCGTGAAATATTCGGCGAGGAACCACGCCGACGCGGCGACGAAAGCGCCGCCGAGCGCGGGATGGATCGAGGCGCCGATCCAGCCGACCGCGACGAGCAGGATGACCGCCGCGATGCTCACGAAAATATCGTTGAAACCCGTGATGAGGCGAAATGATTCCTCATCCGCTCCGGGGGTGGCGCGCACCGATGCGATATGCGACCGGAAAGCCAATGCGGCCTCCGGCGTGAGTATCTTTGCATCGACCGCGGCTTGCAGGTCGCTTTCACTGTACATCGGGGTCGTCCTTCTGTCCGATCCCCTTGCCCCGAAGCGGTTGTAGCAGCGCTGTATTAGTGATGCAACACAATAAGTCAGGAGAAGATGTGGGCGGAGGTCAGCCGCTCGCGCTGCGCGGCAGTGATCCGGTCGACTAGGCGGTACGCCGCTGGATAAAGCGCAAGGCTGACGAGCGAAGCAAAGATACCGATCTGTTGCCCGGTCTCGAGTTCGGCGGGCGAGGCGGGGTTGATCGTCAACCGCAGCGCGATGTTCGATGCGATGTTTGCGAGAACCCACGTCCCCCACCAGATGGCGAGAAGGCCTTCCGGACGCTCAAGCTCGTCTCCCTGTCCGCCGTGACTGGCGTTCCAAATCTGCCGCATCGCGGCATAGGGTTTGAAAAGGTTGGCGATGGGGACGAAAAACCACCCGACTGCCCAGCCCGGCGTATAGTCGAAGCCGATCGTCCCCGCGGCGACAATGTTCGCCGCGGCACGGTAAATCCACATGCTGAAAAAAACGACCGTGACGAGTGTCAGCAACAGGTCTGCCAGTCCGGCCGCGATGTAAGCCGCCGCTGCCCCGGTAAGCGGGGCGCTCTCTTCGAGTGAAATTGTACCGCGAAGCTCGGCGATCTGGCCGACGAGACTTGCCGCAATCACGGCGAGCCCCACGATCAGCAGGAATTTCAAGAGCTTTGCGCGCTGCGCCAGCCGTTCGATCCCCTCGGCAAGCCCCATGATCGCCATATCATTCCCCCACGGGGACGCCGCCCCGGCGCACCCGTGGGGAAGTGTATCAGGCTCAGCCCAGTGCCATCAATGCTTTCATGACGTTCATCGACTGCTCGCTGCCCGACTGGGGCACGGTTTCGCCGTTGCGGTCGATGATCTTCTCCCATGCCGCGGCGACCCCCTCGGGAGTGCGCTCACCTTCGGGAAGGGCAACGCCAGGCGTCATCGTGACATAGGCGGCGTGGAATGCACCCGCGCCCGCGCCGACGATCATGTTGGTCGGAGCGTCCTCGCTGACCAGATAGAGTGCGGCCGGAACGACATTTTCGGGGGTGAACTTCTCGAACAGTTCGGCGGGGAAGATGTCTTCGGTCATGCGCGTGCCCGCGACCGGTGCGATCGTGTTGCAGCGGATGTTATATTTCGCGCCTTCAAGGTGAAGCGTCTTGGTAAGGCCCGCGAGGCCCAACTTTGCCGCGCCATAATTGGCCTGGCCGAAATTGCCGTAAAGGCCGGTCGACGACGCCGTCATCAGGATGCGGCCATAGGCCTGTTCGCGCATCAGGTCCCAGCATGCCTTTGTCACATTGGCGCTGCCGCTGACGTGCACCTTCAGCACCAGATCGAAATCGGCGGGCTCCATCTTGGCGAAGCTCTTGTCGCGCAGGATTCCGGCATTGTTGATCAGGACGTGGACGCCGCCCCATTCTTCCTTCGCTTTCGCCACCATTTCGACCATCTGCTCATATTCGGTGACGCTGCCTCCGTTCGAGATGGCGGTGCCGCCCGCAGCGCGGATTTCCTCGACGACCTGAAGTGCGGCGTCGGAATGGCCGGTGCCATCGCGCGATCCGCCGAGGTCGTTGACCACGACCTTTGCCCCGCGCCGCGCGAGTTCGAGCGCATAGGCGCGGCCAAGCCCGCCGCCGGCGCCGGTAACGATAGCAACGCGGCCGTCAAATTTGATCGTCATGATGGTCTCCCGAAAGGGGCTGCCCCGAAAGATAGGTTGCCCGAAAAAACTGGACCGTCCTTAGCCGTTCGCGCCTTGCTGGCAAGAGGGTGAAAAAATGACGATTGAAACATAAATGTCACGCAAATGACGTGCATATGTCACGTAAGCGTCATAGCAGCGCCTCGAGCTTGTCACCTTTCGCAACGGAGCAAATCCATCATGCGCCATGCCTTCACCATCGCTCTGCTGGCGACGTCGATGTTCAGCCTGCCGACGGCGGCCCGCGCCCAGGCGATGACTGCCGAAGAGGCAGCGCAGCTTCGCGCCGAACTTGCTGCGCTGAAGGCGCAGGTGCAGGTGCTCGAAACGCGGCTCGATGCCGCGACCGCCCAGCAGCCGGCACCCGCGCCGGTCCCGACACCCGCGCCGCCATCGGTGACCGCGAAGCCGGCGACCGAAATTAGCTGGAAGGGCGCCCCCGAGATCAAGACAGCCGATGGCTGGAGCTTCAAGCCGCGCGGGCGGATGCAGTTCGACGTGGCCAGCATCGATGCGCCCGCGGGCGTGATGGGAACGCACGGCGGTTTGACGACGGAAATCCGACGCGTATTCTTGGGGGTAGATGGCAAGATTCCGGGCGGTTTTTCGTACCGGGTCGAAGCCGACTTCGCCGGTGGCTCGGCTGAACTGACCGACGTCTATCTGACTTATGGCCAAGGGCCGCTGTCGGTCACGGTGGGGCACATAAGACATTTCACCTCGCTGGAAGATGTAACCAGCGACTTGTTCACCAGCTTTACCGAGCGTGCGGCCTTTGTACCGGCCTTTGGCTTTGAACGCCGCGTCGGATTGGGAGTACAATATAAAGGGAAGCAGATCCTCGCGCAGGCGGGCGTGTTCGGCGACAATGCAAACGATCTTCTGAACGATGCGAACAACAGCATCAGCGCCGACGGGCGGTTAGTGTGGATGCCCAAATTCGGCAAAACCCAACTGCATCTGGGCGGGTCGGCCCATATTCGCGATTTCAACGACCAGTCGCCCACTGCACGCTATCGCGCTCGGCCCTATGTTCACACGACCGACGTACGTCTGATCGACACCGGCAACATCGATGCCACGGGTGAGCGTGGTTATGGGCTGGAGGCTGCGGTGGTATCGGGGCCGTTCCATGCATCGGGTGAAGGTTTTTGGCAGACGATGAAGCGCCCCGGCGTCACCGACCCGACCTTCTTTGGCGGTTATGCAGAGGTCGGCATGGTGCTGACCCCTGGGGATAGCCGCAGTTACAGGGATGGCGCCTTCGACAGGCTAAAGCCGTCGAAATCCATCACCGACGGCGGCATCGGTGCGATCGAGATCAACGCGCGCTACGACCATCTAGATCTCAACGACGCCGGAATCGTTGGCGGTCAGCAAAGGGCGGCGTTGATCGGCATCGTCTGGGCGCCGATCGACTATATCCGGATCACCGCCAATTACGGTAAATTGTGGATCGACGACGCGCGTATTCCGACCGCGGCGGGTGATCGCAGTTATACCGCCGATACGTTCGGGCTGCGCACGCAGATGGATTTCTGATCGCGGCGTTCGTTTTGGGGTAGGGGACTGGCTCCCTTTTTCGTCATCCCGGGCTTGACCCGGGATCCCGCTTTTTGACGCATTTACTGACGTCGACATCGAGCGGGACCCCAGATCAAGTCCGGGTGACGATGAAAGATAGGCCGCTTGCCCCGTCGTCCGGATCAGATGCTCTTGCCTGCATCCAGTGCATAGCCCGCCGACCGCACCGTCCGGATGATATCGCTCGTACCCGGCAGGTTGATCGCCTTGCGCAGGCGGCGGATATGGACGTCGACGGTGCGCAGTTCGATATCGCTGTCCTGGCCCCAGACGCTGTCGAGCAACTGCCCGCGTGAGAAGACGCGGCCCGGATGCTCCATGAAATGGCGGAGCAGGCGGAATTCGGTCGGCCCCATCGCAACGATCTGGCTGTTGCGCACGACCTTGTGCGCCACCGAGTCCAGTTCGATGTCGGCATAGGTCAGCATCTCGCCGGCGAGCGCGGGGCGCAGGCGGCGGAGCACCGCCGATACGCGCGCGACCAGTTCGCGCGGGCTGAACGGCTTGGTGACATAATCGTCGGCGCCCGTTTCGAGGCCGCGGATACGGTCCTCTTCCTCGCCGCGCGCGGTGAGCATGATGATCGGGACGTTCGCCGATTTCGGGTTGCGGCGCAGGCGCCGGCAAACCTCGATGCCCGGCAGGCTCTCGATCATCCAGTCGAGCAGGACGATGTCGGGCACGCGTTCCTCGACCAGGACGAGCGCCTGCTCGCCATCGGGAGTCTGGCGGACCGAAAAGCCTTCGCGGGCGAAATGCCAGACGATGAGCTCGGCAATCGCCTCGTCATCTTCGATCAGCAGCAAATCGGGCTGTGGCATCAGCCTTGCTCCTGCTCCGCTGACGCGGCGCCTTCCGGAGTCTCGCCGCGTTCGCGTTCCTCCATATGGTCGCCGGTGACGACATAATAGACCATCTCGGCGATGTTCGTCGCATGGTCGCCCATGCGCTCGAGGTTCTTGGCGACGAACAGCAGATGCGCGCTTTCCGAGATATATTTCGGATTTTCCATCATGAAGGTGACGAGCGTGCGGAAGATGCTGTTGTAGAAATCGTCGACATTCTTGTCGCGGACGGTGACGCGCACCGCGAGTTCGGCGTCGCGCGCCGCGAAGCTGTCGAGCGCGTCGTGGATCAACTCGACGACGATGTTCGACATCGACATCAGCAGCGGGATCGCCTCGATCGAGCGCGTCTGGTCCATCAGTGCGACGCGCTTGGCGATGTTCTTCGCATAATCGCCGATGCGTTCGACCACCGACACGATCTTCAGCGCCGCAATCATTTCGCGGAGGTCGTCGGCCATTGGGGCGCGGAGCGCGATCGTCTGGACCGCGAGTTGTTCGACTTCGCTTTCGAGCGCGTCGATCTTCTTGTCGTCGCGCACGACCTGCGCCGCGAGTTCGAGGTCACCCATATTGAGCGCGGTCATCGCCTGGAGCAGCGCCTGTTCGGCGCGCCCGCCCATTTCGCTGATCAGTCCGCGCAGGCGGTTCAGATCCTCGTCGAAAGCCTTGACGGTATGATCGTTGACTACTGCCATCGTTCTTGTCCTTTTGCGCTGCGGCTTAACCGTAGCGGCCGGTGATATAATCCTTGGTGCGTTCCTGCTTCGGGTTGGTGAAGATGTCGGTCGTCTTGCCGTACTCTACCAACGTTCCGAGGTGGAAAAAGGCGGTGCGCTGCGACACGCGGGCCGCCTGCTGCATGTTATGCGTGACGATCACGATAGCATATTTACCGCGCAGTTCGTGGATCAGTTCCTCGATCTTCGCGGTCGCGATCGGGTCGAGCGCCGAGCAGGGCTCGTCCATCAGGATGACTTCGGGGTCGACCGCGATCGCGCGGGCGATGCACAGACGCTGCTGCTGGCCGCCCGACAAGGCGGTGCCGCTTTCCTGAAGGCGGTCCTTGACCTCGTCCCACAGGCCCGCACGCACCAGCGCACGCTCGACGATTACATCGAGGTCGGCCTTGTTCGGCGCGAGGCCGTGGATGCGCGGGCCATAGCCGACATTGTCATAGATCGACTTGGGGAAGGGGTTGGGTTTCTGGAACACCATGCCGACGCGGGCGCGGAGCTGCACGACGTCCATCGAGGGCGCATAAATGTCCTCGCCGTCGAGCTCGATCTGCCCCGTAACGCGCGCGCTGGCGACGGTGTCGTTCATGCGATTCAGCGAGCGCAGGAAGGTCGACTTGCCGCAGCCCGAGGGGCCGATGAAGGCGGTGACCAGGTCGGTGCCAACGTCGATAGACACGTCGTTGATCGCCTGTTTTTCGCCATAGAAGACGTTGACGCCGTGCGCCTTCATCTTGGGGTCGGCGATGGTAAGATCGTCTTGGGTCATGAAGGTCACCAGCGTTTTTCGAATTTGTTGCGAAGATAGATCGCAAAGGCGTTCATCGACAGCAGCACGATAAGCAGCACGATGATCGCGGCGGAGGTTTTCTCGACAAAGCCCCGGTCGACTTCGTCCGACCAGAGGAAAATCTGCATCGGCAACACGGTCGAGGGCGAGCAGATACCGCCCGGAACGTCGCCGATAAAGGCACGCATCCCGACGAGGAGCAGAGGTGCGGTCTCGCCCAGCGCGCGCGCCATGCCGATGATCGTGCCGGTGAGGATGCCGGGGAGGGCGAGCGGCAGGACATGGTGGAACACGACCTGTACCGGGCTGGCGCCGACGCCGAGCGCCGCGTCGCGGATCGACGGTGGCACCGATTTAATCGCGTTGCGGCTGGCGATCACGATCACCGGCATCGTCATCAGCGCGAGCGTCAGGCCGCCGACGAGCGGGCTTGCCTGACACAGCCCGAACCAGTTGATGAACACCGCGAGCGCGAGCAGGCCAAAGATGATCGAGGGCACCGCGGCAAGGTTGTTGATCGACACTTCGATAAGGTCGGTCCAGCGGTTCTTCGGCGCATATTCTTCAAGATAGAGCGCCGCGAGCACGCCGGTCGGGAAGGCGATGAGGAAGGCGATGAAGATCGTCAGCACCGAACCCTTGAGCGCGCCCCAGATGCCCGCAACCGCGGGGTCGGTGGCGTCGGCGTTCTTGAAGAAGGGCCAGTGGATGCCGGTCGACAGCTTGCCGTCCTTCTCCAACGCATCGACCTTCGCGCCGAGTGCGCCCTTCGCGCCTTCCTTGGCGGCGATGTCGACTTCGGACGAAGCGGGCAGCTCGAACACCGTCTTGGCGTTAAGCAGTTCGGGATCGTCCTTGATCGCGCTGCGCACTTCCTTCCACGCATTTTCGGAAATCAGCTTCGATCCGTCGGTCCCCAGCGCCTCGTCGGCGGCAAAGGCGACGATGTCGGCGAGCCCTGCATTCGCGATCACCTGATCGGCGTCGGCATCGCCGAGGCGCGAGGTATCGATCGTCAACGGCATCGCCTTGAAATCGACGGGCACCGCGACATGCGTATACATGAATCCACGCGCGCCGTTGCCGACCATCACGAAGAGCAGGAAGGCGAGGAAAGCGCCCGAGAGCAGCACCGCGCCCAGCCCCATCAGCTTGAAGCGGCGTTCGGCGGCGTAGCGCTTCGCGATGCGGGTCTGCATCACGGAGCCTTTCCAGTCGGTGGGGGCGGTCTGCCTATTCATAAGCTTCACGATACTTTTTGACGATGCGCAGCGCGACGATGTTGAGGAGCAGCGTAACGATGAAGAGGACGAGGCCGAGCGCGAAGGCGGCAAGCGTTTTCGCGCTGTCGAACTCCTGGTCGCCGGTGAGCAGCTTGACGATCTGTGCGGTCACCGTGGTGACGCTGGCAAAGGGGTTGGCGGTCATGTTGGCCGACAGCCCTGCGGCCATCACGACGATCATCGTCTCGCCGATCGCGCGGCTGACCGCGAGCAGGATGCCGCCCATCACGCCCGGAAGCGCGGCGGGGATCAGCACCTGGCGGATCGTCTCGTTCGGCGTTGCACCGAGAGCCAGCGATCCGTCGCGCATCGCCTGCGGTACCGCGTTGATGCTGTCGTCGGCCATCGAGGAGACGAAGGGGATGATCATCACACCCATCACGATACCCGCCGCAAGTGCGCTTTCGGTGCTTGCGTTGGGAATGCCGAGCATCACCGCAAATTCGCGCAGGGCCGGGGCGACGGTCAGCGCGGCGAAATAGCCGTAAACCACCGTCGGCACGCCGGCGAGAATCTCGAGCAGCGGCTTCACCCATTTGCGCACCGTCGGCGCGGCATATTGGGTAAGGTAGACTGCGGTCATCATGCCGATCGGAATGGCGACGATCATCGCGATGATTGCGCCGATCAGGATCGTACCCCAGAACAGCGGAATGCCGCCGAATGTGTCGGGCTGCGGCGCGCCGCTCGTCGGCGCCCATTCGGTGCCGAACAGCAATTCGGCGGGCGAGACGAGGCGGAAAAAGCGGATCGATTCGAACAGCAGCGACAGCACGATGCCAAAGGTCGTGAGGATCGCGACCAGCGACGCGAGCAGCAGGAACAGCATCACGATCTTTTCGACGCGGGTGCGTGCCCGGAAATCGGGTTTGATCCGCGTGAAGGCGTAAAGTCCGCCCGCCAGCGCCAGCGCCAGCATCGCGGCGATGCCGATCCACGCATATTTGTGGCTCGCGTCGGCGTAGGGCTTCACCAGCGGCGCGGCGGCGGGCAACCGCACCGCGGCCTGCTTGCCCTCGGCAACGCTGCGCGCGTCGGACAGGATTGCACCGCGCTCGAACCCGAACGACGGCAGCGATTGCGCCGCCTCGGTCGCGAGCACCTGGTTGGTGATCAGTGCGGGTGAGACCGACGACCAGACGGCAAGGAAAAGCGCGGCAGGGGCAAACAGCCACAGCGCGACATACCAGCCATGATATTGCGGGCGCGAATGGAGCTTTTCGCCGGCGCGGCCGGCCAGCAGGTTCGACCGCGCGCGGCCGGCCAGCCAGCCGATCAGCGCGAGACCCGCGATCAAAAGCAAAAGGGCGGCGGCGTTGAAGGTCACGCAGTCCTCATTAAATCATTCCCGTCATTGCGAGGAGCGAAGCGACGCGGCAATCCAGAGTTTGCGTATACCGCTCTGGATTGCTTCGCTTCGCTCGCAATGACGATCAAGAAAAGACGGTGGCCGGTAGGGAAAACCCGCCCGGCCACCAGCGGGAGGAAACTTACTTGAGCTCGGCGCCGTTCAGCGCGGTCATGCCCTTGCCATTCGCTGCCGCCGTCGCCGCGATGTCCTTCGGCGACACGATCAGGCCCTTGACGTTCAGATAACCGCCTTCGCCCGCGCCCTTCAGAAACTCGGCGACATATTCGGCGAGGCCGGGGACGACGCCGACATGCGCCTTCTTCACATAGATGAACAGCGGACGCGAACCGGGATAGCTGCCGTCGGCGATCGCGGCATAGGTCGGGGCGACGCCCTGAACCGGGACTGCCTTGATCTTGTCCTTGTTCGCATCGAGATAGCTGAAGCCGAAGATGCCGAGGCTGGTCGGATTCTTGTCGAGCTTCGAGATGATCAGGTTATCATTCTCGCCCTGCTCGACATAATAGGGCGCGCCGCGCAGCGTGGTGCAGGTCGCCTCATGCTTTTCTTTGTCGCTGTCCTTCAGCGCCTTCATCTCTGCATTGGCGTCGCAGCCCTTGCCGAGGATCAGTTCCTTGAACGCGTCATAGGTGCCGCTGGTCGACGGCGGGCCGAATACCGAAATCGCGACCGCTGGGAGGGCGGGGTTCACGTCTTTCCACGTCTTTGCGGTGTTGGGCTTGCCATAGGGGTTCGCCGCAAGTGCCTTATAGACATCTTCTTCCGACAGCTTGAAGCCGGGGCCGCGCTGCGCTTCGCCAAGTGCGATGCCGTCGATGCCGACCTGGATTTCGACGATGTCTTTCACGCCATTCTTGGCGCAAGTGTCGAATTCCTTCTTCTTGATACGGCGCGACGCGTTCGCGATGTCGGGGGTGTCGCCGCCGACGCCTGCGCAGAAGCGCTCGAAACCGCCGCCGGTGCCCGTGCTGTCGATCTTGGGGGTCTTGTTGCCGGTCGCTTCGGCGAACTTCTCGCCGACCGCGGTCGCAAAGGGATACACTGTGGACGAACCGACCGCGCTGATATAATCGCGCGCCCCGCCGCCCGAAGACGCCTGATCCTGACACGCGGAAAGCGCCAGCGCGCAAGTGGCGGCGCCAGCGATAAGGGCGAATTTCTGCAGCATGGGGTAATCCTGTCGGGGGTCGTTACCGAACCAAGCCGCCACCCCCGCGGCGACTCGCTGAGCCGCCAATGAGGGAGTTGTGTGACGCGTTTGTGACATTTGATGTCATATAAGTGTAACGGTCGGTCGCGGCCAAAGCTGCTGGCACGGTCCCCGCGCATAGCCTCGACTTTTCGACGTCGAGGACGAGCGGCTTAGAGCTTGGGCAGCGTGACGCCCTTTTGCCCCATATATTTGCCCGCGCGGTCGGCGTAGCTGGTCTCGCACGGCTCATTGCCCTGCAAGAAGAGGAACTGGCACGCGCCTTCATTTGCATAGATTTTGGCGGGCAGGGGGGTCGTGTTCGAAAATTCGAGCGTCACATGGCCTTCCCAGCCGGGTTCGAGTGGGGTGACGTTTACAATGATGCCGCAGCGCGCATAGGTGGACTTGCCGAGGCAGATCACCAGCACGTCGCGAGGGATGCGAAAATATTCGACTGTCCGCGCCAATGCGAAGCTGTTCGGCGGAATGATGCAGACGTCGGTTTCGCGATCGACGAAATTCTTCGGGTCGAAATCCTTGGGATCGACGATCGTCGAATCGACGTTGGTGAAGATTTTGAACTCCGGGGCGACGCGCGCGTCATAGCCGTAGGACGAGAGGCCATAGCTGATGCAGCCATCGCGGCGCTGCGCCTCGACGAACGGTTCGATCATACCCTGCGTCTGGGCGGCTTCGCGAATCCAGCGATCGGAAAGAATGCTCATGCGTGTCTCTTGTCGGTCCTGCGGGGGTTGCGCAAGCGGTCAGTCGATGAGGCCGAGGTCCTTGGGCCCGAAAGCCGCGGGGAGCAGTTCGCTGAGCTTGTAGGTCCGCACCGCGCTGCCGTCGCCGGAGGCGCAATGGACGAGGATGTCGGTCCGCGACCGCTCGGCCGCTTCATTGAGGATCTGGCGGCAGCGTCCGCAGGGATTGACGGGCTCGGTGCCGAGCAAGGCATCGCCGTCGGGGCGTCCGCCGACGATCGCGACCTCGACAAGCTCTCCGATCCAGCCCTCGTTCGCAATCTTGGCCAGCGCTGCGGTCTCGGCGCAGAGGGTAAGGCCATAGCTTGCATTCTCGACATTGGCGCCGGTGACGACATCGCCGTTCTTAAGCAGCAACGCCGCGCCGACGTGAAAGCCCGAATAGGGTGCATAGGCGCGGCTCGCGGCATCGCGCGCGGCGTCGATCAGGGCATCTCGAGTGTCGGTCATCGCATATCTCCTTTCGGGCGCAGCGCGTTCCAGCCGACGGTGCCCTCGGCACCCGACAGGCGGACATAATCATTCGCCTGCCACATCGCCCAGGGATGTGCGCCATAATCGGGTTCGAAAAAGTCGCGGCGCAGCCAGGTGGTGCGCGCGATCCCCTGTGTCACCCTGTAATCGCTCTCGAACGCCGGCCCCGGTGCGATCACGCTCTGCTTACCCATATGCGCCTCGATCTGCGCGAGAAATGTCGCGAGTTCGGAAAGCAGAAGCGCGCGCGTCGGGCGGTCGGGGCAGCGATCGTCATAGTCGAGCCAGACGACGGCGGGCAGCGCGTCGGCGCGGCGCGGCACATGGCGGATGAAATTGGCGGCCTGATCGGTCGCAAGCTGGCAGAGGCTGTAGCGGTGGATGGCGCCCGCCTGTACGCCAGCTTCACGTGCGGCGGTCATATTGCGTGCGAATTTCGGGTCGACCGCCGAAGAGCCGTCGGTGCCCATGATATAAGCGAAATCGGCGCCCGCCGCTTTGATCGAACCCCAATGGACATCGCCATTGCGCGCGTCGATCGTAACACCCTGCGTCGGATAGAGGGCGCGGTCGGGGATCCAGCGCGCGGCCCACCATAATGCGAGGCCCGCCGCGAGCAGTAGCAATACGAGGGCGGCGCCGATCTTGCGCAGCGTACGCGCAATCGCGGCGCGCCAATCGCCGCCGGCTTTCCCCGGTCGTTTGCTTCTGATTGCCCCCGTCGCCATCATCAGCCCTTGATGTGCAGCACGCAGATCAGCGTGAACAGCCTTCGTGCAGTCGCGAAATCGACGGCGATCTTGCCGTCGAGCCGATCCATCAGCATTTCGGCCGCTTCGTTGTGCAATCCGCGACGCGCCATGTCGACGGTTTCGATTTGCTGCGCGGTCGAGGTCTTGATCGCCTGATAATAGCTGTCGCAGATCGCGAAATAATCCCGGATCGGACGACGGAAACGGCCGAGGCCCAGAATGATGGCTTCGAGCGGCGAGCCATCTTCGCGGCTGATTTCAAATATCAACCGGCCATCCTCGACGCGCAACATGAGGCGGTATGGGCCGGCATAGCCATCCTCATGCCCGCGCTGCGGTACGAATTTATTCTCCTCGATCAGGTCGAAGATCGCGACGCGACGTTCCTGCTCGACATCGGGATTGCGCCAGACGATCGAACCCTCGTCGAGTTCGATCGAAATGATCCGTTGTTTCGAAGGGTCTGCGTCGGCCATGCTGTTCGTGCTTCTACTTGGCCGGGGGCGAAGGGCAAGCCGACTTATTCACAGCATTCCACAGTTATGATATGCCGGACGACATAGCCGGTTGCACCGATGGGGTCGCGGCCGCATGAAGACAGCGATGCCCGAACTAGCCCTTATCCCGACCGCCGTCGCCAGTGGCGACGAGCGCCAAATGCCGCGCAATATCGAGGCCGAGGCCGCGTTTCTCGGCGCGATCCTGATCGACAACCGAGTCGTCGAAGATTTGCCCGTGGCGCTCAGCCCCGACCATTTCTTCGAACCGCTGCACGGCCGGATCTTCCAGCAGACAATGGCGCTGATCGAACGGAACAGCATCGCGACGCCGGTGACGCTCAAGCCCTATTTCGAGGCCGACGAGGCGATGAAGGCGGTCGGCGGCGTCGGCTATCTTGCGCAGCTCACCGGCAGCGGTGCAGGGCTGATCGGCGCGCGCGACTTCGCGCGACAGATTTTCGATCTCGCGCTGCTCCGCGAACTGGCGGGTGTCGGGCGGACGCTCGTCGACAATGCGCTCGACACGAGCGAACGCGTCGACCCGCAGGCACAGATCGAGGAGGCCGAAACCGCGCTCTATCGCGTCGCCGGCGGTGAGGCCGAGATGGGGTCGGTCAAGAATTTCAGCCAGGCGAGCCTTGTCGCGCTGCAGGCGGCCGAGCGCGCGCTCAACTCGGGCGGTCATCTGTCGGGTATCACGACCGGCATTGCGAGCATGAATGCCAAGATCGGCGGCATGCACAATTCGGACTTGATGATCCTTGCCGGACGTCCGGGCATGGGCAAGACTTCGCTGGCGACGAATATCGCATATAACGCAGCCGAGCGTTTCCGCCGCGACGAAGATGACGGCATCCCGCCCGAAAAAAACATGGGTGCGAAGGTCGCGTTCTTCAGCCTTGAAATGTCGGCCGACCAGCTCGCGACGCGTGTGCTCGCCGAACAATCGGGGGTGTCCGGCGAAGCGCTGCGCATGGGCAAGATCAGCAAGGAACAGTTCCAGCAATTGAGCCGCGCTGCGCAGCAGCTCCAGACCTTGCCTTTGTTCATCGACGATACGCCGGGCCTGACGATCGCGGGTCTGCGCACCCGCGCGCGGCGGTTGCAGCGGCGCCACGGCATCGGCTTCATCATCGTCGACTATCTCCAGCTCTTGCAGGGCTCGTCGAAAAGCGGCGACAATCGCGTGCAGGAAATTTCGGAAATTTCGCGCGGTTTGAAGACGCTGGCCAAGGAGCTTCATGTGCCGGTGATGGCGCTGTCGCAGCTTAGCCGTCAGGTCGAAAGCCGCGAGGACAAGCGTCCGCAGCTCTCCGACCTTCGCGAATCGGGCTCGATCGAGCAGGACGCCGACATGGTGCTATTCGTGTTTCGCGAAGATTATTATGTCGCGGCGAAAGAGCCCAAGCGGCCGGTCGAGGGCGACGATGTCAAGATCCACGCGCAACATGAGGAATGGGCGGCCGAAATGGAGCGCGTCTTTGGTTTGGCCGAAGTGATCGTCGCAAAATCACGCCACGGCTCGACCGGCAAGATCCGCATGCACTTCGAGGCGAAGACGACGAAGTTCAGCGACCTCGCCGACGACAGCATGGCGTTCGAGGATTATGAATAAGGCGCTTTAGAAAGCGGGGTCGTTCGCCGGATCGTCGTCGATCGGCGTGACCGCGGTGTGGATGCCGCATTCGGTCTTGTCCCAGCCGCGCCAGCGACCCGAGCGCGGGTCTTCGCCCGGCTTGACCTTCGATGTGCAGGGCGAGCATCCGATCGAGGGATAGCCCTCGGCCTCCAGCGGGTGGCGCGGCAGGTCGTGAGCCTCGAAATAGGCGTCCAGTTCCTCGCGCGTCCAATTGGCGAGCGGGTTGAATTTGAGGCGGCCGGTATTGCCGTCGAGTTCGAAGCGCGCGAGGCCCTGGCGTGTCGAAGACTGGAAACCCTTGCGGCCCGTGACCGAGGTGTCGAAATCGGTCAGCGCCTTTTCGAGCGGCTTGACCTTGCGGATTTCACAGCAGCCGTCGGGATCGTACGACCAGCGCAGCTCAGTCGCGTCCTTCGCGGCCAGTTCATCTGCATCGGGCGTCAGGTTGACGATATTGAGACCGAGCTTCGCCGCCAGTTCGTCGCGATAGGCGAGCGTTTCGGGAAAATGCTTGCCGGTATCGAGAAACAGCACAGGCATGTCGGGTGCGGCACGGCTCACGAGGTGCAGCAGAACCGCGCTTTCGGCGCCGAAGCTCGAGACGATTGCAGTTTCGCCGAGCAGCCCCGCACCGATCACGCTCGCGACCACCTCGGCGGCATCCTGGCCGCGGAAAAGGTTGTTGAGGCGGATGACGTCGGCCTGCGTAAAGCGCGGCGCCACGTCGATCCGGTCGCGGGTGCGATCACCAGCTTGAGAGGGAGAGGCTTTCACGTCAGCCATGCCTTAATTTCCATATCGGCACCGCGCCGTCGGCGGCGCCTTGATAATGTTCAGGCCAACGCGTCAGCGCCGCCTCTACATCGGCAGGATTGAGCTCCTTTTCGGGCGCGAACGTGTCGAAGCCGCAGCGCTTCATATAAGCGATCTGGTCTACCAGAACGTCGCCCTGCGCGCGCAGTTCGCCCGTGTAACCCGCCTCGCGCAGGATGCGCGCCGACGAATAACCACGGCCGTCGCGAAACTTTGGGAAGGCGACTTCGATCAGCGCGAGCCGGTCGAGATGCGGGATCAGCGCGCGCGCATCCTCATCGGGTTCGAGCCGCACCGCAGTCGCGTTCGATTGCTGGAGGAAGGCGTCGAGCGTAACGCAGGGTTCCTCGCCGTCGCTGTGCAGATGCTCAACCATAGATCGCCTCCTTGAAGGGGGCCATGCCGACGCGGCGGAAAGTATCGACGAAACGCTCGCCCTCGGTGCGCTCGGCGAGATATTTGTCGGTCACGCGCTCGATCGCGTCGACGATGCCATCCTCGTCGAAACCGGGGCCGGTGATCGTGCCCAGGCTGACGTCCTCCGCGCCCGACCCGCCGAGCAAAAGCTGGTAGTTTTCGGTACCTTTTCGGTCGACGCCGAGGATGCCGATATGTCCGGCATGGTGGTGCCCGCAGGCGTTGATGCAGCCCGAAACCTTGAGTTTCAGCTCGCCCAGTTCCTTCTGGCGGCCGAGGTCCGAGAAGCGCGTCGCGATCTTTTGGGCGACCGGGATCGAGCGCGCATTCGCGAGGCTGCAATAATCGAGCCCGGGGCAGGCGATGATGTCGCTGATAAGATCGAGGTTCGGCGTCGCGAGTTCCGCGGCGTCGAGCGCCTGCCAGATCGCATAGAGATCGGCCTTGCGGACGTGCGGAAGCACAATGTTCTGGGCGTGGGTGACGCGCAGTTCGCCATGGCTGTATGTCTCGGCAAGATCGGCCATCAGGTCGATCTGCGCCGAGCTGGCGTCGCCGGGGATCCCACCGACAGGCTTCAGGCTGATGTTGACGATCGCATGGCCCGGCACCTTGTGCGCGGCGACATTCTGGTCGACCCAGACCGCGAAGTCGGGGTCGCTGCGGTCGATGTCATCGGGCGCCGAGGCGTCGAGCGCGGGCGGAGCAAATTGCGCCGCGATGCGGTCGAACTCGGCCTTCGGCGGGTCGATGCCGAGCGATTTTACATGCGCATATTCTTCCTCGACCTGGCGGCGATATTCGTCGGCGCCGAGTTCGTGGATCAGGATCTTGATGCGCGCCTTGTAGATATTGTCGCGGCGGCCATGGCGATTATAGACCCGAAGGCATGCCTCGGCATAGCTCAGCATATCTTCGAGCGGTACGAAATCCTTGATCAGCGGCGCGATCATCGGGGTCCGGCCCATGCCGCCACCGACGTAGAAAGCGGCGCCGTGGACGCCATCGCGCTCGACGATCTGGATGCCGATATCGTGGAGGCGCATTGCGGCGCGATCCTCGTCGGCGGCGATCACCGCGATCTTGAACTTGCGCGGCAGATAGCTGAATTCCGGGTGGAAGCTCGACCATTGGCGGAGCAGTTCGGCCCATGGACGCGGATCGGTAATCTCGTCGGCGGCCGCCCCGGCCCACTGATCGGAGCTGATGTTGCGGATGCAATTGCCGCTCGTCTGGATCGCGTGCATCTCGACCGATGCCAGATCGGCGAGAATCGCGGGCGCGTCCTCCAGCTTGATCCAGTTATACTGAAGGTTCTGGCGGGTGGTGAAATGGCCGTAGTCGCGGTCATATTTGCGTGCGATATGCGCGAGCATCCTCATTTGACGGCTGTCGAGCGTGCCGTAAGGCACCGCCACACGCAGCATATATGCGTGAAGCTGGAGATAGAGGCCGTTCATCAGTCGCAGCGGCTTGAACTGGTCCTCTGTGATTTCCCCGGCGAGGCGGCGGCGCACCTGGTCGCTGAATTCGGCAACGCGGGCGTCGACCATCTGCTGGTCATATTCGTCATATTTATACATGTCAGATCACCCAGTCGCCGGCCGCGGGATCGGCGGGTTTCAGTGTCAGGTCGGGGCGCACGGTCGGACCCAAGGCGCGGATGCGGTCCTTGATGTGCGCGGGTCGCGGGCCTTCGGCGGTTGCTTCGCCTGCGATGATATAGGGGGCGTTGACGCGGCGCGCGCCTTCCTCGGCGGCGAGGATCGCTTCGCCATGCTCGCCGACGTCGGCTGCGTCTTCGATGTGCAGCGACCAGTCGGCGCCGGTCCACCAGGTGACAAATCCTGTTTTCAGGTCGTTGCCCGTGAGCAGTTTCATGTGAAGTCCCTTATGTTTTCGATGTTTTCAGCGACGCCTGGCGTGCCGAGGCAGTCGAGCGCATCGGCGCGCGCTGCAACCTTGCCGACGATGATCAGCGCCGGACTGGCGACCTTCTCGCGCGCAACGAGGTCGCCGAGATCGGTCAGAAGCGTACGCAGCACCCGCGCGTCGGCGGTGGTCCCGCGTTCGACGATGGCAACCGGCAGATCGGGCGACACGCCGTCGGCGATGAGCTTGTCGGCGATGGCGTTGGCCGTCGCGAGGCCCATATAGATAACCAGCGTCCGGCCATGGCCTGCGAGCCCCGACCAATCCTGATCGGTCAGATCCTTGCACTGCCCCGCGACGAAGCTGACCGCGCTTGCATCTTCGCGGTGGGTCAGGGGGAGGCCCGCCTGCGCGGCGCAGCCCGCCGCAGCGGTGATGCCGGGGACGACCTCGACCGCAGCGCCGGCTTCGCGTGCTGCGTCGAGTTCTTCGCCGCCGCGGCCGAAGATGAAGGGATCGCCACCCTTCAGGCGCACGACCTGCTTGCCGGCCAGCGTTTCGCGGACGATCAATTCGTTGATGAGTTTCTGCTTCATCGTGTGGCGACTGCGCTGCTTGGCGACGCTGATCCGTTCGACATTGGGCGGGATCAGCGCCAGCACGCCTTCGCCGACCAGCCCATCGTGCACGACGAGGTCGGCGCTTTCCAGCAATCGCGCGGCGCGCAGCGTCAACAGGTCGGGGTCGCCGGGGCCGGCGCCGACGAGCCAGAGCTTGCCCGCAGGAGGAAGAGTCTTTGCCATGCAGGATAGATGATCGCGGCGGTCGCGATTGGCAAAGCAGGCTTTATTGACGCTGGTGAAGGTAAAATTGGGTGGCCAACATCACTTCGTCATTGCGAGCGGAGCGAAACAATCCCGAGCAATCCGCGCACGCTCTGATTACCGCGTCGCCTTCGGCTCCTCGCAATGACGAGTGGGCTATAGATATTTCTTCGTCACCAGCTGCGACCCTTCGGGATCGCGCAGGCCGACACCAATCGACGCGCGGATCGAATCGCTTTCGGCCGATGCCACCGGATAGGCGCAATAGTCGGCTGCATAGAAGGCGCTGGGCCGATGATTGCCCGACAGTCCGATGCCGCCGAACGGAGCCGCCGACGAGGCGCCGTTGGTCGGTCGGTTCCAGTTGATGACGCCCGCACGCGCATTGGCCCAGAACTGGTCGTAAAGTTGCGGTGTGCCGCCGATCAGCGATGCCGACAGGCCAAAGGCAGTGTTGTTCGCCTCGGCGATTGCCGCCTCGAAGCTGTCGACGCGAACAACCTGCAAAAGCGGACCGAACAGCTCGATATCGGGACGTTCGCGCATGGCGGTGACGTCAATGATACCGGGCGTCAGGAAGGGGCGCCCGGCGATCGGCCGCGTCATATGGCGGATCACCTTGCCGCCGTTCGACATCAGGATCAGGAAGCTTTCGGTCAGACCGTCGGCCGCCTCATTGTCGATCACCGGCCCCATATAGGGTGATGGATCGGCGTGCGGATGGTCGACGATCAACCGGTTCGCGATCTGGCAAACCTCGTCGACCAGCGCATCGGCGAGACTGTCCCTGACGATCAGCCGGCGCGCATTGCTGCAGCGCTGCCCGGCGCTGAGAAACGCCGACTGGACGACGATGATCGCGGCGGTGCGGATGTCGGCGGTGTCCCACACGACGATCGGGTTATTACCCCCCATTTCGAGCGCGAGCATCTTGCCCGGCTTGCCCGCAAACTGACGATTGAGCGCAAGTCCGGTGCGCGCCGATCCGGTGAAGAGCAGCCCGTCGATGCCTTCATGGCCCGCGAGCGCCTTGCCCGTTTCGGGGCCGCCGATGACGAGGCGAAGCACCTCCGGCGGGACGCCGGCGCTGTGAAACAGTTCGACCAGCTTCGCGCCGACAGCGGGCGTCTTCTCCGACGGTTTGAACAGCACCGAATTTCCGGCGATCAGCGCGGGGACGATATGGCCGTTGGGCAGGTGTGCAGGGAAATTATAGGGGCCGAGCACTGCAAGCGCGCCGTGCGGCTTGTGCCGCACCGCGTTGCGGAGCCCCATCGCGCCCTCGATCCGCCGGTTGGAAGTGCGTTCGGCATAGGCTTTGACCGAAATATCGACCTTGTTCGCGACCGATTCGACTTCGGTTCGCGCTTCCCAAAGCGGCTTGCCGGTTTCGCGGGCGATCAGATCTGCAAATGCTTCACCCTCGGCCTTTACGCGGTCGACGAAGCGGCGGAGTGTTTCGGTACGGAAGGTGACGGGTTTCGCCGCCCATTCAGGCCAGGCGCGACGGGCAATTTCGACCTCGGTATCGATGTCGCTGACCGGCCCGCGCCAGAGCTCTTCGCCGGTTGCGGGTTCGAAGGAAATCAAGGGCTCGCTCATGGTCGTCCGCGTCTTATCGGTGAAAGCGGGCAGGGGCAACCTGCGCCGCGTCGGCGCCACGGATTGCTTGCGCCGCGCGGCGCGGTTGGCGATAGACGGGGGCGAGTCCCGCGTCGGGGCATTTGAGACGAAGCAAGGGGACGTGCCATATTGGCCCAGCAGGATGCAAAGCAGGATGGGCGCCGCGACTGGTCGGACCAATATTGGTGGTCGCACGACGGCGTCCGGCTGCACGCGCGCGTCTATGCAGGCCCCGACGGCAGCGAAACTGCTCCGCCGGTGCTGTGCATGCCCGGGCTGGCACGCAACGCGCGCGATTTCGAGGCGCTGGCCCCGCATGTCGCACAATATCGCAAGGTAATCGTCATCGAGTTTCGCGGGCGGGGCGAGAGCGCCTATGCCAAGGATCCGATGACCTATGTCCCGCTGACCTATGTGCAGGACGTGGTCGCGCTGCTCGACGAACTCAAGATCGTGCGTTTCGCGGCGATCGGCACGTCGCTCGGCGGACTGGTCGCGATGCTGATGGCCGCGACGCTGCCGGGGCGTCTTGTCGGCGTGGTACTGAACGACGTCGGTCCCGAACTCCAAGCGGCCGGGCTCGAGCGCATCCGCGATTATATCGGCGCCGGCGGCAGCCAGCCGACGTGGATGCATGCTGCCCGGGCGTTCGCCGAACTTAACGGTTCGGTCTACCCGGGCTATGGCATCCACGACTGGCTGCGGCTGACCAAGCGCACGCACAGACTTACGCCCGAGGGCAGGATCGTCACCGATTATGACAAGCAGATCGCGGCGCCGCTGCGCGTGCCGAACGGTGGCGATGCCGGGGTCGATCTGTGGCCCGCATATCGCGCGCTCGGCGACGTTCCGCTGCTGATCCTGCGCGGCGCGCTTTCGGACATATTGGCGCGCCCGGCGGGAGAGAAAATGGCAGCCGAATTGCCGCGCGCACGGCTGATCGAAGTGCCGGGCGTCGGTCATGCGCCGACCATGGACGAACCCGAGGCGCGTGCGGCGATCGACGCGTGGGCCGCGGAGCTTCCGCAGGCGTGAGCGCGGACGAGCCTGCGCCACCCTGGCCGATCCGCATTTTGCACCTCCATTCGAGTTTTTCGCTTGGCGGAAAGGAGGCGCGTGCCGTCCGGTTGATGAACCTGATGGGGGACCGCGCGCATCACACGATCCTCTCGGCAATGCCCGAAGCGCTCGGCGCGCGAGAGGCGATCGATCCTCGAATTGTGGTCGATTTTCCGAAGGATGCGCCGCCCCTTCACGGCAAGCCCTCGCTCGGCCGATACCGCGACCTCGCGCATTACATGCTGAATTTCGAGCTGGTGCTGAGCTATAATTGGGGGGCGATGGATGGGGTGATGGCGCATCGCCTCCATTGGAACCGACTGTGGGACCATATGCCGCCCAGCCTTATCCATCATGAGGACGGGTTCAACGAGGACGAAAGCGTCCGGCGCAACTGGAAACGCAACCTGTTCCGCCGCGCGGCGCTGAAACACACGCTCGGCGTCGCGGTGCCCTCGACAATTTTGCAGCGGATCGCCGCCGATGAATGGGGCGTCGGACCCCGCACCCACCTGATCCGCAACGGCATAGACGTCGCGGCTTACGCGACGGGGCCTTCGACGCGGATCCCCGGTTTCCAACGTCGCGACGGGGAGGTCGTGATCGGCACGGTGGCGGGGTTGCGCAAGGTCAAGGATTTGCCGAGGCTGGTGCGCGCCGTAGCGACCTTGCCGCCGCATGTCCGGCTGGTAATCGTCGGAGAAGGTCCGGAGCGCGCGGCAATCGAAGCCCAGGCAAGGGCGTCGGGCATGGCGGATCGGCTGGTCATGCCCGGCTTCATGGCGGAGCCTGCGCGCTGGATCGGGCATTTCGACTTGCTCGTGCTATCATCGCTGAGTGAACAGGCGCCGATCGCGGTGATCGAGGCGATGGCCGCGGGGCTGCCTGTCGTGAGTCCTGTGGTTGGTGATGTTGCGACGATGGTGTCGGATGCGAACCGGCCATATATCGCTGGCGACGAGGGCGCTTTTCGTGTGGCGCTCGCGGAAGTTGTAGAAAGTGCCGCGCATCGTGCCGATGTCGGCGCCGCGAACCGGCGGGTGGCGGCGGAACGGTTCGACGAATCTATTATGGTCGACGCTTATGAAAAGCTCTATGCTCGCGCGCTTGAAGGTTATGGGCCGTTCAGCGGCGGATGGGTCGGCTTCGATTGACAAAAGAGCCGAATTTCCGCTTACGCAAGCGGCAACGGGGGCCGGTTCGCAGGCGCGGATCGGCGGAGAGAGAGAAGGTCTAGAGTGTTCAAAGGTTTGAAGCCCATCCTTTATGGCGGGCGTGAAGTCTGGCCGCTGGTCGAAGGCGGCAAGGGCGTGTCGGCGACCAACCATATGTCCAGCGGCGCCTGGGCCGCGGCGGGCGGGATTGGCACCGTGTCGGCGGTGAACGCCGACAGCTATGACGCCGAAGGCAAGATCATTCCGCAAATCTATCGCGCGCTGACGCGCAAGGAGCGTCACGAGGAGCTGATCCAGTACGGGATCGAAGGTGCCGTCGCACAGGTCAAGCGCGCGTATGACGTGTCGGGTGGCAAGGGTGCGATCAACATCAACGTGCTCTGGGAAATGGGCGGCGCGCAGCAGATTCTCGAAGGGGTGCTGGAACGGACCAAAGGTCTTGTCGCAGGCGTCACCTGCGGCGCAGGCATGCCGTACAAGCTGAGCGAAATCGCCGCGCGGCACAATGTGCTGTATCTGCCGATCATCAGCTCGGCGCGCGCCTTTCGCGCGCTGTGGAAGCGCGCGTACAGCAAGGTTCCGCATTTGCTTGGCGCGGTGGTGTACGAAGATCCCTGGCTTGCTGGCGGGCATAACGGCCTGTCGAACGCCGAAGATCCGCTGGTGCCACAGGACCCCTATCCGCGCGTCGCCGCGGTGCGCGAAACGATGCGTGCCGAGGGGATTGCGGACGATGTGCCGATCGTGATGGCGGGCGGCGTCTGGTATTTGCGCGACTGGGAAAACTGGATCGACAATCCTGAACTCGGTCAAATCGCGTTCCAATACGGCACGCGGCCGCTGCTGACCGAGGAAAGCCCGATTCCGCAACAGTGGAAGGATCGCTTGCGCACGCTCGACGACGGTGACGTGCTGCTGCACCGCTTCTCGCCGACGGGTTTCTACTCGAGCGCGGTGCGCAACCCGTTCCTCCGCGATCTCGAAGCGCGGTCGGAGCGGCAGATTCCCTATTCGAAGCAGGAAGCGGGCGATCACATCGTCCAACTTGACGTCGGAGTGAAGGGCAAGAATTTCTGGGTCACCCCGCACGACCGCGCCCGCGCGCGCGACTGGTTCGCCGAGGGCTACACCGAAGCGCTTAAGACCCCCGACAACACGGTAGTCTTCGTGACCGAGGTGGACAAGGCGATGATCCGCAAGGATCAGACCGATTGCATGGGCTGCCTCTCGCATTGCGGTTTTTCGTCATGGAAGGACCATGACGATTACACCACCGGCTATCTCGCCGACCCCCGCAGCTTCTGCATTCAGAAGACGCTGCAGGACATCGCGCACGATGGCGATACCGAGCAGAATTTGATGTTTGCGGGCCATGCCGCATTCAATTTCAAGACCGATCCCTTTTATTCGAACAACTTCACGCCGACGGTGAAGCAACTCGTCGATCGGATTTTGACGGGCGATTGATGGATTTGGGAGGGGTGGGGCTCAGGCCCAACCCTCCAGCACCTGATCGGGCGGACGATGGCCGTCGCACCAGGCGCGGATGTTGGCGATAACCTTTTCGCCCGACGCCTCCCGACCCTCGATCGTCGCCGAACCGAGGTGCGGGAGCAGCACGACATTGTCGAGCGCGAGCAAGGCCGGGTCGACCGCGGGCTCATGCGTATAGACATCGAGCCCCGCGCCGGCGATGCGGCCGGTCTGGAGCGCCGCGACCAGCGCCTTTTCATCGACGATTTCGCCGCGCGCCGTGTTGATCAGATAAGCGGTCGGCTTCATTGCGCCGATCCGCGCCGCATTGACCATCTCGTGCGTCTCGCTGGTGTGCGGGCAGTGGATCGTGACCACGTCGCTGATCCTGAGCAGCGTGTCGACGCTCGCATGATAGCTTGCGCCGAGTTCTTCTTCGATCGCTTCGGGCAGGCGGCGACGGTTGTGATAATGGATCGACAGGCCGAACGCGCGGGCACGGCGTGCGACCGCCAGGCCGATACGGCCCATGCCAATGATGCCGAGCAATTTGCCGCCGACGCGGTGCCCGAGCATCGCGCTCGGCGCCCAGCCGGCCCATTGGCCCGAACGCATCAGTTTCTCACCTTCGGCGAGCCGGCGCGGGACGCTGAGGATCAGCGCCATCGTCATATCGGCGGTATCTTCGGTGAAGACGCCGGGCGTATTCGACACCATGATGCCCTTTGCCCGCGCGGCGGCGAGGTCGATATGATCGACTCCCGCGCCGAAATTGGCGATCAGCTTCAGCCGGTCGCCCGCGGAATTGATGATATCCGCGTCGATCTCGTCGGTCACCGTAGGTACGAAGACGTCGCAGTCGGCGACGGCCGCCTTCAACTGGTCGCGCGTGAAAGCCTCATCGCGCGCCGACAGCGACACGTCGAACAATTCGGCCATGCGGCCTTCGACGTGCGGCATCAGTTGGCGGGTGACGATGACGCGCGGGCGTTTGGGACGTGATGAATCGGGCATGGCGCCGATAGAGCGCGCCGCGCCATGGCGGTCAAGAGCGTCCGAGATGAAAAAGGCTGGGGACGAACGCAGCCTTTTGCACGGCGAACGGTTGAAATGCGGGTATGAGTTTGACAAGGCAGAGCGATGACCTGCCGCCATATCTTGATCGCCGCCGTGCTGATGGCCACCGTGGGACCGGCCACAGCCCAATCCGACGTCGAATTGCCCTATTGGGCGTCGATCAACGTCGACGAAGCGCGGATGCGCAAGGGACCATCACCCGATGTGCCGGTAATCTGGGAGTATCGCCGGAAAGATTTGCCCGTAAAGGTCGTCGCGCGATTCGAAACATGGCGCAAGATCGAGGATCCCGACGGGACGCAAGGCTGGATGGCAGCGCGGCTCCTAAGCCGGACACGCACCGCGATAGTGATCGGTGAAGTCCGTCCGATGCGCGAAGACGCGAGTGCGTCGGCGGCGGTCGCCTATCGCGCCGAGCCCGGCGTGGTCGGTCGGATTACCGACTGCAAGAACGGCTGGTGCCTGTTCGACGTGAAGGGCCGCAAGGGCTGGATCCAGACCGACCATATCTGGGGCGACTGATCGCTCCCGGATATTCGGCGAATACCGCTTCCTGACGATTGTTTAGCTCTTCTTTGGTGTAACCGTTACAGCGGTTCCGTCGGGTGCCGTAGCGGTGAAGCTGCCGTCGGCAGCAACGGGCGAGAGCGCCCAGCATGCCTCAGCCTCATCGCCGTCGGGATCAAAACAATCCTTGCCGTCCTTGTGCGCGAACTTGCCCTTTTTGACGGTTTTTCCGGCCGCGTCGGTGTCGACATAGGTTCCGTCGGCGTTGATGACCGTCGAAGCCGTCGTGCCGTCGGCCATTTTGACGTCATAGCTGCCCGGAGCGGTTCCCGGATTGGCTGCGGGTGCAGGCGCTGCGGTTTCAGTCGGGGTCGCTGCGGGTTCTTTCGACTTCTCGGTTTTTTGCGAACAGGCCGACAGCGTCGCGAGCGTGGCTAGCAGAACCAGTTTTTTCATGTCGATTTCTCCCCACAAGAACGGCCGCAGGCTATGCCCTTCGCGGCCAAGTCGCAACGACAATCGCCGACCGCAAAAAGGGCCGATGGTTGCCCATCGACCCTCTTTGAAACGAAAGGATATTATCGTTTAGCGGCGCCAGTTGAAGTGGTTCCGGTAAACCTTGACCACCCGGCCATTCCGCTCGTTGACGAGCAGCAGGTCGTTGTAGTGGCGCACGTAAGTCAGGTTGCGACCGGCGCGCGGCACACCCCAGCGGCTGTCCCAGGTCGGGCGATAGCTGGGCGCGTAATAGTTCGAACGCAGGGTCGAACCGACACGGAACGACTGATATTTGAACGGCGCGCGATAATTCTGGTAGCGCGTGTCGCGGCGCCAGTCGCGCTGGCTTTCGCGCAGGTCCTTCCGCGCGTCGCGGACGTCATGGCGGGCATCGCGGACGTCGCGGTGGTCGCCGTAACGCTGAGCGTTACGCAGGTCGCGCTGTTCTTCGCGCAATTCCTTGCGATCATTACGGATTTCGCGATTCTGCGCCTGCGCGACAGCCGGAACCATCATCGCGGCGATCAGGCCGGCGGTGAGAAATTTCATCTTCTTCATTGTGCCATTCCTTTGCATCGTCAGGGGGGAGGGGATTTCGCCCGATGACAGGAATGGTTTAGGCGAGTCGGTTTGAACCGAACCGGAATGCCGCGTTTATTTTCAGGTCATTAGTGTCGCAAATTGTCGCCGGAATGCGATCGGGCGTCGTACTTGCGGGTTTGATGCCGGGAACGCTTCAATTTCGTCATTGCGAGCGGAGCGAAGCAATCCAGGGCGGTGGTCACCGCACTGGATTGCCGCGTCGCTGCGCTCCTCGCAATGACGAGGAGTGATAGGTTCAGACGAGTTCGATCGCCACCGCGGTCGCTTCGCCGCCGCCGATGCAGAGGCTCGCGATGCCGCGCGTCTTCCCGTGACGCTGGAGCGCCGCGATCAGCGTCGTGATGATGCGCGTGCCGCTGGCACCGATCGGATGACCGAGCGCGGTTGCGCCGCCATGGACGTTGATCTTTTCGTGCGGGATGCCGAGGTCGTGCATCGCGAACATCGCGACGCAAGCGAAGGCTTCATTGACTTCGAACAGGTCGACATCGCCGATCGTCCAGCCGGCCTTTGCCAGCACCTTGTTGATCGCGCCGACGGGCGCGACGGTGAAATCCTTGGGCTCCTGTGCATGCGCGGCGTGCGCAACGAGCTTTGCGACCGGCTTCGCTCCCTTGGCTTCGGCAACCGACTGACGCGTCAGCACGACGGCTGCGGCGCCGTCCGAAATCGATGAGCTGGTCGCTGCGGTGATCGTGCCATCCTTGGCAAAGGCGGGCTTCAGCGTCGGAATCTTGTCTGGCATGCCCTTGCCGGGCGCTTCGTCGGTGTCGACGATCACGTCGCCCTTGCGACCCGAGATGGTGACGGGTGCGATTTCATTGGCGAAAGCACCGTCGGCGATCGCGGCCTTGGCGCGGCTCAGCGATTCGATCGAATAGTCGTCCTGCGCCTGCCGCGAGAGCTGGTATGCGTCGGCGGTGTCCTGCGCAAAGGTGCCCATCGCGCGGCCCGCTTCATAAGCGTCTTCCAGTCCGTCGAGGAACATATGGTCATAGGCGGTGTCGTGGCCGATGCGCGCGCCGCCGCGATGCTTCTTGAGCAGATAGGGGGCGTTGGTCATCGATTCCATGCCGCCCGCGACGACGAGGTCGATGCTGCCAGCGGCGAGCGCCTCGGCGCCCATGATCACGGTCTGCATGCCCGAACCGCACACCTTGTTCACGGTCGTTGCCTGAACCGACTTGGGCAGGCCGGCCTTGATCGCGGCCTGACGTGCCGGTGCCTGGCCAAGCCCCGCGGGAAGCACGCAGCCCATATAGATGCGCTCGATATCGTCGCCCGACACGCCCGCGCGCTCAACCGCCGCCTTGACCGCGGTCGCGCCGAGATCGGTCGCGCTAGCGTCCGAAAGGCTGCCCTGCATGCTGCCCATCGGGGTGCGCGCGTAGGAAAGGAAAACGACGGGATCAGTTGCGGTCATATCGAGAGACTCCGTAGGGGAAAGATACGTCGGCGGGTCGCTTAGCGCCTTTGCTGCACTTGCGAAAGAGGTACGGCCTAGATGGGCGGCCGGTTTCATCTTGCAACCCGCCGCGCGGCATGATCAAACGACGGCCGAACAGATATAGGGGAGACGGGTCATGGCCACCGCAATCAAGCAGGACATCGCCGGCGAAACGGCACGGATGCAAGAGGTGCTCGCAGCGCAAAAGGCGAGCTTTACCGCCGCCATGCCCGAAAGCCTGAGCGTTCGCACCGACCGCATCGATCGGGCGATCGCGCTGCTCGTCGACAATGCGGAAGAATTTGCGAAGGCGGTTAGCGAAGATTTCGGCCACCGCAGCCGCGAACAGACGCTGATGACCGACATCATGCCCTCGGTCAGCGCGCTCAAACACGCGAAAAAGCATATGGCGAGCTGGTCCAGGGGCGAGAAGCGCAAACCGACCTTTCCGCTCGGGCTTCTGGGCGCCAAGGCCGAAGTCGTCTATCAGCCGAAGGGTGTCGTCGGCATCGTCGCGCCGTGGAATTTCCCGGTCGGCATGGTATTCGTGCCGATGGCGGGCGTGCTGGCGGCGGGCAACCGCGCGATGATCAAGCCGTCGGAATTCACCGAAAATGTCTCGGCGCTGATGGCGCGGTTGGTGCCCGACTATTTCGACGAAAGCGAGATGGCGGTGTTCACCGGCGATTCCGACGTGGGGGTTGCCTTCTCGAAGCTTGCCTTCGACCATATGATCTTCACGGGCGCGACGAGCGTCGGGCGTCACATCATGCGCGCCGCGGCAGACAATCTGGTCCCGGTGACGCTGGAACTCGGCGGCAAATCGCCGACCTTTATCGGGCGCAGCGCGAACAAGGATCTCGTCGGCCAGCGCGTCGCGCTCGGCAAGATGATGAACGCCGGGCAGATTTGCCTTGCTCCCGACTATCTGCTCGTCGCCGAGGATCAGGAAGGCGAGGTGATCGACAGCGTCACGAAGGGCGCGACCGCGCTCTATCCGACCTTGCTCGCCAACGACGACTACACGTCCGTTGTTAACACGCGCAATTATGATCGTTTGCAGAGCTACCTCGCCGATGCGCGCGAGAAGGGCGCCGAGGTGATCGAGGTCAATCCCGGCGGCGAGGATTTTGCCAGCTCGAACGGGCACAAGATGCCGCTCCATATCGTGCGCAACCCGACCGACGACATGAAAGTGATGCAGGAGGAAATTTTCGGCCCGATCCTGCCGGTCAAGACCTACAAGACGATCGACGACGCGATCGACTATGTGAACGCGAACGATCGCCCGCTCGGCCTTTATTATTTCGGACAGGACAAGAGCGAGGAGGATCGTGTGCTGACGCGCACCATTTCGGGGGGTGTCACGGTCAACGACGTTCTCTTCCACAATGCGATGGAGGATTTGCCCTTTGGCGGCGTTGGGCCGTCGGGGATGGGCAATTATCATGGGGTCGACGGTTTCCGCACCTTCAGCCATGCGCGCGCCGTCTATCGCCAGCCCAAGCTCGACGTTGCGGGTCTTGCGGGGTTCAAGCCGCCCTATGGTAAGGCGACGGCAAAGACACTTGCTAAAGAGCTCAAGAAATAGCTTGGCAAGATGCGGCGCTTCGCCCTAGGGGATGCGCCGCGCTTTTGCGCGCCCGTGTTTTCTGGGCCCCTGTGGTGAAATTGGTAGACGCGCTCGACTCAAAATCGAGTTCCGCAAGGAGTGCTGGTTCGAGTCCGGCCAGGGGCACCAACTGATAACCGGCAAATCTTCAGGCGCGCGCGGCCAGCCATCTGCCCGCGGCTAGCGCCAGAAATCCGACAACGAGACCCCAGAAAGCCGAACCCAGCCCAAACAGGGTCAGCCCAGATCCGGTCGCCAGAAATGTCAGGATGGCCGGATCGCGGTCCGCCTTTGCAACGAACATCGCCTCCATCGCGCCGAGTAGCGCCGGGATTAGCGCCACGCCGGCCAGCGCCGCGATGACCGTGGGCGGCAGGGCCAGAAAGACACGGACGAGCAGCGGCGAGAAGATCGCCAGCAGCAGATAGAAGCCAGCATAGAGCATGCCGACGATCCACCTTTTCGCACGATCGGGATGCGCTTCCTCGGCCGTGCAGATCGCCGCCGTGATCGCCGCGAGATTCAGGCCGTGGGCCCCAAAAGGCGCCGCGGCGAGCCATGCGACACCGCTGCCGATGATCAATGGGCGCGGCGGCGGTGCGTAGCCGGCGCTGCGCAGCACGACGAGGCCGGGCAGGTTCTGCGACACCAGCGTAACGAGGAACAGCGGCACGCCGACGCTGAGAATCGCGCGGACGTCGAAAGCTGGTGCGACGGGCACGAGCGTACCGAACGTCGCGCCAGGCGCCAGCGGGCCGATGTCGCCGCGCAGCAGTGTAAGCGCCATGCCCGCCGCAAGCGCAAGGAGCAGGGCGTAGAGCGGAAAGCGCGCCCGCGCCGCGACAAAGATCGCGACGAGCAGCGCAACGAGCAGCGGGTCGGCGGCGCCAAGGGCGAAAAGCTTGAGGCAAAAGGGCAGGAGGACGCCGGCGAGCATCGCCGAGGCGATCGAGGGCGGGATGCGCTCGGCAAGCCTCCCGAGCGCCGGTACTATGCCGAGCAGGATCATCATCAACGCGGCTGACAGGAAGATGCCGATCGCGACCGGCCACGACAGGCCCGATGCCGTGGCGGCGAGCAGCGCCGCGCCCGGAGTCGACCAGGCGAGCACGACGGGCATACGCAGCCGCCAGGAAAGCGCCGCGCCGGCGAGCGCGATGCCAAGGCATAGCGCCGTCACCGCCGATCCCGTCTGGCCGGCCGAAGCCCCGAGGTTGCGCATGGCCTGGACGACGAGCGCGATTGTCCCGCCGAAGCCCACGAGTGCGGCGATGAGCGCCGACGACCAGGCCGGGACGGGGGGAATGCTACGCAGCATTATTTCTCATTCTATGATTATTCGCGCGCTTCAGGTCGAAGCGGGGGCGGAATTGTCGCGGTCGGGGGCAAGCTGGCGACTATAGAGCCAGCCGATCCCGATCAGGCTGAAACCGAGCGCGACGAACGAACCGATCCGCGCAAGCCCCTCGAGCCCCGATGCGTCGAAGAGGAAGACCTTGCCCGCGGCACCGATCATCAGCACCAGCGAAGCGATGCGCCAGTCGTGGCGCCTGGTCCGGATACCCCACAGAAGGAAACCGAGTGCAAGCGCAAGGATGAGGATCGAGCGCAGGATATTCTCGGCCTCGGTGACGCCCGGCTGGGCGAGGAGCGACCCGTGGAAAAGCTGGCGAAGCGTTGCCCAGGCGAAGCCCGCGATGAGGAGCATCGACCCGATCTGGACCGCGCGCTCGATCGGAGCGGACGTCTTGCCGAACAGCATGGGAAGGCGTGTCAGCCCCAGCCATGGCAACAGGTACAGCGGGACGAGCAGATTGATAAGCGGCCAACTGCCCACTGCCTGCGCCGACCACAAGGGATTGTGGAGTATCAGGCCATAGAACAGGGCATGCGCCGTACCGGCAACGATCAGCGGACGCGCCGCGGCGATCATTCCACGGGTCATGGCGGACCATCCCGCGCCGATCAATAGCGTCTCCCAGATCAGCCGCTGAAGAATGCCCGTCGCGGCGAAGTCCGTGCCCGCCGTTGCGGCGAAACCGAGACGATAGAGCGAATGGATAGCGATGCCGGCGATCAGCGCGGCGAGGGTGATCGCAGCGATCCATAGCCAGCGGGGCAGCGTGTCGCGGATCAGCCACGTCGGCACGCCGAAAAGTACCGCGGGAAGCAGCAGGCGTAGCAGCAGCGGTTCGGCCATGATCGGCGCTGCATCGAACTGCATCGGAATGGCGACAAGCGACAGCAGGGCTTTCGTCGACCATATGAAAAGTGGAAGCGCGGCCCACGCGAGGCTGGCCGCCGCAAGGGTTGCTGCGGCTGCGTCTATTCGGCCGAATGGAACGCGCCTTGTGGCAAGAAGCGTCGCCGCTCCGCCTAGTGCCGGGACAAGCATCAACGCGCCGGCCGATATAATCTGCGCAAAGGCCCCATATGCGAGCACGGCTGCGGCGACCTGGCCGAGCCGGCGCATGACGGCGCCTTCGCCGCGAACCGCGAAAAGCAGCGCGGCGGCCGCGAGACCTGCCCAGCGCAGGATCGCCAATCCATCGGGGCTGTCCGCGCCCTCGACCAGCCGCGGCAGTTCGGCAAGGGCTCGTGGCGGTGCGACCAGCGCGACGAGCGCGGCGCCGACGAATCCCGCCGCGACGCGTTCGATACGCCGATCATGTGCGGCTTTCCCAAAGAAGAAGAGTAGCGTTGCGACCGCCGCGATAACGAGCGGTGCCAGCCAGGCGGGCAGGACAAGCAATAGAGCGAGCGCGAACAACCCGCCCGCTGTCGCGGCCAGCCATGCGACGCGACTGTCATCTGTGCGTCCCTCTACGCTCCAGCCGCGCGCGATAACGGCTGCGGCCAACAGCGCGCCGCCCAGCGCCACCAGTGCGAGCGATCCGTCGGCGATGCCCCAAAAATGCCATTTGGTGAGCGGGACGCCCGCGATCGCGATGACGCAGAACTCGAGCGTCGGGCGCAGCTTTTTGGGGATCGCCCACATCCGAACGAGGAGCGGAGCGGCATGGATAACGAGGAGCGACAGCCCGATCAGCGCGAACCAGAAGGGCGTGGGATCGGGCCAGGCGACCAGCAGCGCGAGCGACAACAATAGGCTGATCGTGGGGACGATCGCGAAATTGCGCTCGCGCCACGCCAGCCATTGGCCGGCGCCCGCGATCAGCGCGAACAGGCCCCAATGGAGCGGCGTAAAGCCGCCATAGCCGACAAGCAAAGCCAACTGAAGCGCACCAACCACGGCAGAGGCGGTGCGCAGCGCGGTCGAGCGCGGCCCCTCGAACGCCATCATCGGCAGCGCGATGGCGAGAAGAAGTACGAAGCCGCCGATCGAGAGCGACGCGACCACGTCGAGTGCAGCGCTCGCGACGACCATCCAAATTCCCCAGCCGATCCCGCCGATCAGCGCCGCTAGCGCCAGCCACGGCCATCGCCTGGCGCGCGCGACGCCGGCGAGCCCGGCGATGGTCAGCGCCAGATAGACGGCGAGCAGCGGTACATTGGGCTCGACGGCGCCGACCATGGCGGGCGCAGCTAGCCCGCCTGCGAGCCCGAGCAACGCGCTCGGTGGGCCAAAACGGAGCGAGAGGCCGAGCGCCGCGGCCGTGACGAGCGCGAGAGCGACGAAGGCGAACAGCGGTCCGATCAACTGATAGACGTTGGCGGCGACCATGATGGCCGCATAGAGCGTCGCTATGCCCGCGCCCGAGAGCGCCTGCGGCACGCGCACATCGCGCAATTTTTCCTCGTTGCGCCAAGCATATTCGGCGCCGCCGATCAGCCCAAGGCCGAAGATCAGTCCGGCAATGATCTGCACCCCGGGGGTGAAGATGCGCGCAAAGAAGCCGGCATCGATCGCATAGCGAACGATCAGTACGCCGGCGATGGCAAGCGTCAGCCCACCGGCCCAGATCGGCAGCGTCTTGCCGAACAGGTTTTCGAAGCGTGAGGCGAGACTGAGTTGGGGTTCCGATGCGGCGGGCTTCGCCGCCGGTTTTGGAACCGGCGCGGCGGCGTGAAGGGGAGCAGGTGCGGGTTCGCGCGCCTCGGCTGGCTCGGGCGCCTCGGCGGGTTGGAGCGCGGATATTGCGGATGGGGGAGCCGCGGGAGCCGCGACGGCTTTAGTTCTGGCCGGTGCAACAGGGGGAGCGTCGGGGACGTCCGGTGCGACCTCCCCGGGGCGCTCGATTTCGTCCAGCGATCTGCCAGCCCCGCGTTGTAGCGCGCCGATCCGCTTTGCCGCTTCGAGCAGGGTCGCCTCGGCCCGTTTCAACCGGCCGCGCGTGTCCATCAGCATGATGAACAGGATGACGATGGCAAGAAACGCGAAGAAGTCGAACACGTTGATCCCTTCAGCCTGCCTCCCTAGCAGGCTGCGGGAACAATTTCGAACTGTTTGGCAAGCGGGTCAAATTCCGGCTCTTCACCGTTCGTGGCGGCGGCGGACACACGCCCGTCGCCGCCGTGACCGTCAGCTCCGGATGAACGCGAGCAAGTCGGGGTTGATGACGTCGGCATGGGTGGTCAGCATGCCGTGCGGAAAGCCGGGATAGATTTTCAGTGTCGCATTCTGCAGCAGTTCGGCCTGTAGCAGGGCGGCGTTCTTGTACGGTACGACCTGATCGTCGTCGCCCTGCAGCACCAGCGTCGGAACGGTGATAGCCTTCAGATCGCCGGTCTGGTCGGTTTCGGAAAAGGCCTTGATGCCTTCATGGTGGGCGAGTGCGCTGCCCATCATGCCTTGGCGCCACCAGTTGCGGACGATGGCTTCCGATACCTTCGCACCTGGGCGGTTGAAGCCATAGAAGGGGCCCGAGGCCACATCGAGGAAAAAGCCCGCGCGATCGGCGGCGAGCGCCCTGCGGAAATCGTCGAACACCTCGATCGGCGTGCCGCCGGGGTTGCTTTCGGTCCGGACCATGAGCGGCGGGACCGCGCTGACCAGCACCGCCTTCGCGACGCGGCCCTGCGGCTGGCCATATTTGGCGACATAGCGTGCGACCTGTCCGCCGCCGGTTGAATGGCCGATATGCACTGCGTTCTGGAGGTCGAGATGTTCGACGACCGCCGAGGCGTCGGCGGCATAATGGTCCATGTCATGGCCTATGTCGGTCTGCGACGAACGGCCATGCCCCCGGCGGTCGTGCGCGACGACGCGATAACCGTTGGCGAGAAAGAAGAGCATTTGCGTGTCCCAATCGTCGGAGGACAGCGGCCAGCCGTGATGGAACATGATCGGTTGGGCATCCTTGGGACCCCAGTCCTTATAGAAGATTTCGTTGCCGTCCGAGGTGGTGACAAAAGCCATGAGCATTCTCCGTTGCAGAGGAACCGGGCTGGATACCCGTCCGACGACTGGAGCATCGCCGTTACCGTCCAGCGGCGCCATTATACGCAGGTTTCGGATCGCACCCATCGGATTAAACTTGCGTATGATGGCGCTGCGCCGCGCGATCGGAGATCACCGGAGGACAGTCTCGCTGCCAACCGGAAAGAATGCCCGATGACCTTTGTGCAGCCCGCAGCCATTGCCGCAGACGGCACCCCGCAAGTGCGCCGCATCTTCAGGGCGTGAGTCCGCATATGCCATCGCTGTTGCGCTCTCCTTCCGCCTCGTCCAGCCTGCCGTCGCCCGGGCATTTCGCATTAGGGCGTTTTCGGGATGTAATGATGCGCGAGGATGCCGAGGGTCAGCAGCTGTCGAAGCGCCTGCACGGCGTCGCGGCGCTGCTGTTCGCGCTCGCGATCTTCGCGCTCGATGTCCTGACGCCGCTGCAAGGCGCTGTCGCGGTGCTCTATACCGTCGTCGTACTCATCATGGCGCGCGCGCATCATCGTGGTTCGATGATGCTTGCCGGTATCGTTTCGGCGCTCCTTGCGATTGGCGGCTATTATCTCAGCCATTGGGGCGACCCGCCCGGCTCGGCGACGATGCGCCTCGGAGTCAGCCTTGTGGCGATCGGCATCACGACCTTGCTGTGTGTCCGTCATCAGGTCGCGATCGAGGAACGCCGCCGGTCCGACGAGCGCTACCGCACCATTTTCAACGCGGCGGGACTGCCGATCTGGGAGGGCGACTGGTCGGAAGCCCATGCCGCAGTCCGCAGCGGCGCTACGCTCGATCCAGATGCGGTCGACCGGATCGCGCGGGCGGCGACCATCCTCGACGCCAATGATGCCGCCGCACGGTTGTTTGGCCTGTCCGATCGAAGCGCGCTGATCGGCGGCACGATCGTCGACCACCACACCCCGGCGGCGCAGGCGACGTTGGGGGTGATCGTTGCCGCGCTGGGGAGGGGCGACACGCTGATCGAGCAGGAAACGCAATTTCTTTCGGCGTCCGGCGACGTTGTCGATGTGGTGCTTCACGTCACCTTGCCGCCGGGTGACGGTGGCTGGAAACGCGTGCTGGTGATGGCGCTCGATGTGACCGAACGGAACCGGGCGCAGGCGCGGCTCGCCCAGTCGCAGGCCGAACTGACGCATGTGTCGCGGGTGACGACATTGGGGCAACTTGCGGCGTCGATCGCGCATGAAGTCAATCAGCCGCTGTCGGCGGTCGTGACCTATGCGAAGTCCGGCAAGCGCTGGCTTGCGCGCGAGGCTCCCGATGCGCCCGAAGTGTCCGAATGCCTCGATCAGATCGCGGCCAACGGCACGCGCGCCGCCGACGTGATCGCGCGGATCCGCGATATGGCGCGCAAGGCCGATCCCGAACGGGGAGTGATCGAACTGGTGCCGTTGATCGATGAGACCGTCGCTTTGTTGCGGCGCGACCTGCAGACGCACGGCGTTGCAATCCGGGTCTCGATCCCGGAAGGATTGCCACCCGTCGCGGGCGATCGCGTCCAAATTCAACAGGTGCTGATGAACCTGATGCTCAATGCCGAACAGGCGATGGCGGACACGCCGCTCGACCAGCGCGAACTGTGCGTCGATGCGATGCGGGGCGACCATGAGGTAATGATTGCCGTGCGCGATTGCGGCACCGGTATCCTGGTCGACCCCGAAAGCCTGTTCGCACCCTTCTTTACGACCAAATCGACCGGTCTCGGCATGGGGCTTTCGATTTGCCGGTCGATTATCGAGCAGCATGGCGGATCGCTGTCGGCCGCCAACAATGACGATCGCGGCGCGACCTTTCGGTTCAGCCTGCCGATCGCGGGTGCGAAGGAGATGGGGGCATGACGGGTGCTGCACTGGTTCATGTGATCGACGACGATGCCGGGATGCGCGGTGCACTGGGCAGCTTGCTGCGTTCCGCGGGTTTCGAGGTCGCGCTTCACGCCTCGACCGATGCGTTTCGGGCGGCGGCCGTCGTTGATGCGCCGTCCTGCCTGATACTCGACATCCGTCTGCGAGGTGAAAACGGCCTCGACTTTCAGGATTGGCTTGCGGCTGAACGGCGCGAGATTCCGGTGATCCTCGTCACCGGTCACGGCGACATTCCGATGACCGTGCGCGGCATGAAGGCGGGCGCGATCGATTTTCTGCCCAAGCCCTTCAGCGATGAGCAACTGCTTCGCGCGGTCGCGAACGGGATAGAAAAAAGTAGGGAGCGGCGCGAAGCGGGTGCCGAGACCGCCAGGTTGAGGCAGGGCTATGGCAAGCTGACCCCGCGCGAGGCCGAAGTGATGAGCCTTGTCGTCACCGGCCTGATGAACAAGCAGGTCGCCGCGCGGCTTAGCCTGTCGGAAATCACTGTGAAGATCCACCGCGGTAACGTGATGAAGAAGATGGAAGCCCAGTCGCTCGCCGACCTTGTCCGAATGGCCGAACAGCTCGGCATTCGCGACGAGAGCATCCACCGCTTTAACATCTGAGTATGATAGCGGAACCGGACGCGATGCTTCAGACGGGGGCGATGGGATGGCGCGTCGCGCCATGATTTTGCCGGAGTGATTGGGTTCGTGTCTGTTTCCCGCGCCATCGTGCCCACTATCGCGATCGTCGACGATGACCCCGACGTCCGGGGCAGCATCGACAGCCTTCTTCGCTCGGCGATGATGAACCCGCGCTGTTTTGCCAGTGCCGAGGAGATGTTGGCAGCGGGAATCGAGGATGATCTCGCCTGCATCGTCACCGACCTGCATATGCCCGGAATGACCGGGCTGGAACTTCAAGCCGAAGCCGGCCGTCGCGGCTGGAGCGTCCCGATAATCATCATGACCGCCTATCCGACCGAGATCGTCCGGGGACAGGCAGAGAAGGCCGGCGCGGTGGCTTTCCTGACCAAGCCGGTCGATCCCGAGGGCCTGCTCGATGCGATCGAGAGGGCGGTCCGCTAGACCGCGGTTCGAAGCAGGAAGCGCCGATTATGGCTTACGTCCGCCGTCAGAAAGTATTGACGTGCACGATGACCTTGAACGTTTGAAACACGATCCTGATGTCGTTCCAGAAGGACCAGGACTGCAGATATTGCAGGTCGGCTTCGACGCGGTCGACGAGATCCTTTACACAGGCGGTCGCTCCGCGCAGCCCCTGAATCTGAGCAAGACCGGTCAGGCCAGGGCGGCAGGCGTGCCGGTGCCAATATCGGTTGTCGATATCCCAGAAGAGCCGGTCTTCGGCCGTCGAGCTTACGGCGTGCGGACGCGGCCCGACAACGCTCATGTCGCCTTTCAATATGTTGATGAACTGTGGCAGTTCGTCGATGCTTGTCCGTCGAATGAAATTGCCGATCCGCGTTACGCGCTGATCCTGCCTGCTGGTTGACTGGGAACCGGCCTTGTCACAGCAGTCCTGGCGCATGCTGCGGAACTTGATCAGGCTGAAGAGCTGATTCTGGCGCCCGATCCGCGGCTGAACGAAAAACACGGGTCCGGGACTGTCCAGCCTGATGGCGATGGCGGCGACCAGCATCACTGGTGTGAGCAGAATCAGTGCAGCGACAGAAAAAGCGATATCGAAGCTGCGCTTGATGATGCGATCGTGCAGATTGAGCGGGCCCCGCGCGACGACGACGGTGCGGCTGCCATTATGCTCTCCAATGCCCAGGGGCCGTATATCGGTCCATTCCTTTGCCATGAACTCGGCGTGGACATTCATTCCTTGAAGCACGTCCGCCCATGCCGCGCGACGCTGGGTGGAGCAATGTACGATCACGCGATCGACGCGGCCGATTATGTGCGACAGCCGGTCAAAGCTCGCGGGCGAGGGATTGACGGGATCAAAGAAGAAGTTGGAATCGACCTCGATATCGTCGTCGGTCCGAGGAAGCGGGCCATCATAAAGTTCGATGACCGAATAGAGCGAGCCGTCGAGAATCTTGTTCGCGTATCTGGCATGGTAATAGTGGACCGCCGACATCATCACCGCCGCAAGCGCGAATGTCGTCGCAACCCCGGGGCGGGATATATGCGGTCCGGCGCCCAGGGAGAAAATCATCAGCCCGAGCACGGTTGCGCTGATCATCAAGGCCAACAGGATACCGCCGATCGAGGCGCTTGGCCGTAAGATACCAGGCCCCGAGTAGGCGCGCACCATGAACGCGCTGATCAGGAAGATCGGAATGACCGAACCCACCGCAAAGCCCAGCCCACGTAACATGGTGGTTCCGATGAACATCTGGTTCACGGCAACGAATACAAGCTGGATCGACAGGATATCGAGAATCACAAGAAGCGCGATCAAGCGCAAGCGGACCATCTCTTTGGACGGCTTGCTCTGGAAATGAACGACGACGGAATTGCGAAAATCATGCGCGATCGTGTTCATGTCACCCTCCGCGCCGGAGGCATTGGGCGCGGTCGCCGCGCGGAAATTCGTTACAGTTCCAGCGTGCTTTGCCGGCGTCGCTTGCCCCCTGCCTGACGTAACTGAACGACAGCGTGTCGATCGCCCGGCCCGAAACCGGGAACTGGCTGGCTTTGTAAGCGGGGTTCGTCCACCCGAGGAAACGGCAGGTCGTTTTGCCGGCACATGCCAGTTCGGCCTGGCGGGCAAAGCCGTCGGCACCCGCTTTGTCGAGCGTTACGAGGAAAACGTCGGCGTCCGGCGCGCGCGCTTGATCTGGCAATATTTCGCGTGCGGCCGTCAGCGCATTTTCCGGCCGCATGGACGGCAGGGCGGCGGCTCCAAAAGGCACGACCGGCAGAGGCGCGTCGGCCGTCAACAGACCTTCGCGATGCGCGATCGACAGACCAGCCAGCCTGGCGATCAGCGGCTCCGATCCCGAATAGCGCGTGGTGAACGACTGAGGTTCCCCGATGTTGCCGCGCCAGCGGAAAAACAGATGCGTGTCGATAGCGGCGATCTTGTTCATCTGGCTGCTCCACGCCGGATGAACCCAATCGGTGTGGTAATGGGTGGCATTGCCAACGGCCGGTTCGATCTGTCCGGTGAGCATTTCCGACGCAGTGATGCGAGCCTGGCGCCAGATAGCGGCCGATGGTTGACGGCGCGCCATCGAACCATCGCACGCAAAGGTGAACTGGCAGCCGGTCTTGCGTTCCGCGCCCTGGAAGACGACGCCGCAAATCGAGTGCGGGAAGGCGGGATGCCGGACTCTGTTGAGCACAACCTGCATCACCGCGCGCTGATCCGCCGCACGCGTGCCGGCTTCATAATAGCCTGTGGCGGCAAGGCAATCGGTCGCCCGCTCGCGGTCCGCCATGTTCCCGGCCCAAAAGAAGGGCTTGGCCGCAACACGTCCAGCCGGCACGATCGCTATGCTGTCGTTGATGAGCCGCGCCTTTTCGGCCTCGGGCCCAGTCGTCGCGGCCGGTTGTACCCCCGGTGGGAGGAGGGGCGCCGCTATTCCGGAGGCGGACTGACCGGACGATGCGGACTTAGAGTGATCCTCCGGTTTTCCTGTGCCCTGGTCGGCGAATATGAGGACGAGGCCGATGCATGCCAGCAGAACGATAACCGTCGTTCGGACCGTCAGCAGCGCGGATAGCCATCGGGAGATCGCAGCGACAATGTCGAGCGAACCGCCGGCTGATGGATCGGGAGGCGCAATACTAGCCATGACCCGCATTCACTCCGGCTGGTCAAACTTGGCTTGCATTGGTCCAAAGCAAGAAGTGCAGGTCATTGATGGCTCCGATACTGCTCAAAGCCTGCGCCAGACGGCGCGTCATTCCTATCGTCAAAAACTAGGCTGGGATTTGCGTCATGAGTTTCGGCTAGGGAATAATCATAAGGGGAAAGCAGAACACGAAACTGGTTGGATGAAGGGGGAATGCCCCTGACATCCGCTTTGCTCCATAAGCGTGCCGGGCAGGATGGGGACAAGATGCTGACCGGGTTTCAGACAACAGGGCAGGCGACGACAAGCGGCATGAAGAGGCCAAGCATCGCCGTGTCCGCGAGAGCCGACGAAAGCGACGGCATCTCGCCGACATCGCGCAAAGTCGCTTATCTGGTGAATGTTTATCCCAAGGTCAGCCATAGCTTTATCCGCACCGAAATCATGGCGCTGGAACGACTGGGCATCGACGTTTCCCGCTTTACGATCCGCCGGACGCCCGAGAGCTTCAGCGATGCCGAAGATCGGGCCGAAGCGGCGCGAACGACGGCGCTTCTCGACGGGAATTGGTGGCTGCTGGCGGGCGCCGTCCTGCGCAGTTTTTTGAAACGTCCGGGCAAAACATGTTCCGCGCTGGTTCGATCGCTCAGAAAGACCGAAAGCCGCGTGCGCGCCATCGCCTATTTTGCGGAGGCGACGATGCTGGCTGAGCAGATGGAGCGCCGGAACATCCGGCATGTTCATGTTCACTTCGGTACCAACCCGGTGGCCGTCGCGCGATTGGCCGCTCGGCTTTCGGCGATCAGCTATAGCTTCACGGCGCACGGTCCGGACGAATTCGATGCCCCGCTGCTTCTTGATCTGCCTGGGAAGATTGCCGACGCGGCTTTTGTCGCCGGAGTGTCAAGCTTCGGCAGGAGCCAGCTTATGCGATGGTCCGACCCAGCACATTGGGACCGGATTCAGGTGGTGCGCTGTGCGGTTGCGCCGCATTTCCTGCAGGAGGAGGCAACCGATCCCGCCGGGCTTGAAAGCCGAACGCTCACTTGTGTCGCGAGGCTGAGTGCACAAAAGGGGTTGCCGCTACTGGTCGCCGCGGCGGCGCGGATCGCCGGATCGCATGATTTCACGATCGATATCATCGGTGACGGCGACGGGCGGGCAGTGCTGGAAGAGCAGATCGAGCGCCTGAATCTGACGCACCGGATCCGGTTGCTGGGATGGCGTTCTTCCGAGGATGTTCGCAAATTGCTGGCTGCCTCGCGTGCGCTGGTTCTGCCCAGCTTTGCTGAGGGTTTGCCCGTTGTTCTGATGGAAGCGCTTGCGCTTGGCCGGCCGGTGGTGTCGACGGCGATTGCGGGCATTCCCGAACTTGTGGATGACGAAAATGGTTGGCTGATCCCGGCGGGCTCCGTCGATGAGCTGGCCGAGGCGATGAAGGCGGTTCTCGACGCGCCGCGAGACCAGCTTGAGGCGATGGGGAGAACGGGCAGGGCGCGCGTGCTTGCGGCGCATCATGCGGACATCAATGCGCGCGAACTCGCGGCGCTTTTGGATGCCTGTCTTTAGCGCCGATATCAGAGCGATGCGGGAGGAATGATCCGCAGCGCTATCGAAAGATATTGTCGCCAAAGTGCAGCGCGCTGCTGTCGTGGCGGCAGGGGTTTGGCCAGCCGCGAGATATCGCTGCGCTGCATCCCGGTCCGCTCACACAGGAACGGATGGCGCGGCCTCTGGGCAAAATAACTGTAGAATACGGCCATCCGATCGCGCGCGGTGGCCGGCTTGCCGCGGTGGAAGAAGCGAGCCGTATCGGTGAAGATCACCGTTCCGGCCGGGCCGCAACAACTGACGATGTCATCGGCATATGTGGCGCCGAGCGTTTCCGTCAGGGCCGCGTCATCCACCAGTTCATAGTTGAACCCGGCCTCGTCGCTTTGCAGCATATCATGCCGCCTGATCATCTGGAACGGGCCGCCATCCTCGTCCACGTCGTCCAGATATATCGCGACCTTGAGCATCCTCCGATCTTCCCAATCGCGGTGCCATTTACGGGTGGAAACCTCGCGGCCGTCGGCGACTGTGTAATTGATCGTCACGCCGTCATAGGCTGGCGGCAGCCCGATATAGCTTTCGGCGATATCCAGTAACCTGTCCTGAAGGCCAAAGAGATAGATTGAAGGGTGATCGATAATTCGATCCGGGGGCACGATCACGAAGACCTCACCATTCGCCACCCGCGCTCGCGCTTCGTCCGCAAACGCTTCGCTCAGTGTCCGGGCCTCTTCGATCACGGCATTTGCGTCCGCCAATCCGAGGGCATCGACCGTCGTGATGTACACACCGTCCCTTTCCAAGGCATCGACAATTTTTGCGTCGATTTCGGAAAGTCGGGGCAGGATCGGCTGGTGGATACGAATTGCGTCGCTGTACTTACGACCAAGCAGGATACGCACGCCTGGCCGGTTGAAGAGTTTCAGGGCCATGCGGGCAGGCATGCCCCTGAGCCACCGTCGGCGTTGTTCGATGATTTGACTGAGCATCGCGAACCCTTCTCACAAGCCAACAGATGACCGACGTGCCGCGGGCAGAAAACCGATGTGGGGATCGGGCAAAAGAGACACGGTTCAACGACCGGCGGATCTAGCTAGGGTGATTGGGGCTCCGACATGGCATTGTAGTAATATTCATATTCGTTCATTTGGAGCGGACTCGACAAGGAACGGTTCAGCACTGCGCCGATGACGGGCGTCGGGCTGAGCGATTTGATCATATTGACCAGCGCGCGCTTGGAAGTCCGCGCTTCTTGAACGACGATGATGACCCCGTCGACCGCCGGCGCAATCAACATGATATCGTCATGGATCACGGCTGGCGGTGTATCGATGATACAGATTGGCTGATCGTCGGAATTGCGGATAGCGTTGGTCAACGCCGTCAGCTTGTCCAGGGAAAGCAGCCCCTCCGGATTGGCCTTTGGCGTGCGCACGCGATGGACGGTCAATTTGGTCCCGTCGATACGCATTCCGGTGTCCTGCAGCGTAGCCAACTCGCCGAGGGCGTCGTCGATGCCAGGCCGAATGGGCGAAAGGCCAAGGGTCTGACCAATCGACGGTCGGCGCAGGTCCAGTTCGACGAGCGTGGTAGGATGAATGCGGCTGAGAGCCGCCGCGAGATTGACGGCAACATGGGTCTTGCCGTTGCCCGGCTGGACGGACATCACCGCAAAAACGCGGGAACCTGTCGCGCGGACGTGCTTCAGCAACTGCGAACGCAGGACGGAAAATGGGTGGACATTCTCGCTGTCGGTGGACTCGAAGCCGACGATAAGATTGCGTCGCAGCAGTTCGGGATCCAGCATTTGGTCGGCTGTTGGCGTATCCCCGCTAACGGGAGGAGCGATCGATACGATTTTGCCCGTTTCAGCTTCTGCTCGCATGGCTACCTCGCTTTTGGATATAATTGGACATCTGACCCGCATAGGCATGCGACTTCAGCTGGTCGAAAACAGCCGTTAGACGCGTCAGAGGCTGCGGACGGTTCGCTTCGGGAATAACCGTTAGCGGCGGGGAGTTGAGCAATCGGGTGAGCGTTTCCGCACCATGTATTTTCCCGGCGACAAGCTCGTAACCCAGGATGGTACCGATCCCGACCACAAGCCCGGCGATCAGCCCAGCGAAGAGGATGGTGATCGGATGCGCTCCGAGCGCGTGGTGCGGCATGCTCGATTCATCGACGACGGAGAAGCGCTCGCCCTTGTCTTCGGACTGAAGCGTCACCGACACCTGAGCGTCTAGCTGCTTCTCACGCAAAGCCTCATATTGCCGGCGGATATTTTCATATTCGCGCTCGATCATGTTCAATTCATAGGCGGCCTGCGGCGCCTGCGCTGCGCGGCGTTCCATCTCGGCGATGGATCCCACAAGTTCGGCGCGGCGCGCCGCAAGCATGCGCGTGCGGGCATGGCTGGCGCTGATTTCGCGTTGGACGACGCTGCTGCCCTGCGATGCCTGTGAATCGCGCAAAGCGGCGCGTTGCTGGCTTACCGCTGCGCGGGCGGAGATCACTTCCGGATAGTTGTCGGCGTAGACCGCACTCAACTGGGCCAACCGTTCTTCGGCGCGGCGCAACGCTTCCACGCCCGGTGGGGTACGCGCATTTTCGTCGGCTTGGGCCGCGAGAAGGCTCGCCTGTTGCGAAAGACCCTGTGATTCAGCGTCGATCCGCGACACCTCTGCGCGCAGCGCGGAGTTCGATTGCGCGCTCATCGCGACATGGTCGGGTAAAGCGCCGGCGTAACGCGCTTCGACTTCGCGCCGCTTCTCTTCGAGACTTCCCAACTGGCGTCGCAATTCATCGGCGCGCCGCGCCAGAAATGCTGCCGTGCCGGTAGCCTGCTCGGTGCGGAAGCGCTTGTCTTCGACAAGGAAGGTGTCAGTCAACTGACGCGTTACGGCCTGGGCTTTCACCGGATCGAAGTAGGTGAAGGACAGGGAGAATGCGATGGTCGAGCCGCCGCCGCCAGGCTGGCCCTCGTTCGCGCCGACCAGTTCGACGGCGATCGCCTTACGGACAACCTCCAGCACGTCGTCGATCGGCATATCCTTGCGTTCGTCGGGGAACAGGTTGTTTTCCTGGACCAACTGCGAGAGGCGCTCGCGGCTCAGTATCTGCTGACGAATCTTGGCGATCCGTTCGTTCGCGACATGTGCGAGCGGCGCGGCAACCACGGTTGTCGGAATCTGCTGCGAATCGATCAACAGCGTCGCGGTCGAGCGATACTGTGGCTTTTGAAGCAGGATAGCGGTCGTGGCGATCAGCAGCCCAAGAAGGACTGGCAAGATGATCCATTTGCGCTTGCGATAGAGGGCGGCCGCGATCTCGCGCGGATAAATGCCCAGACCTTCGCTGTCGTGGTCAGCGCTCATTCGCCTGCTCCTCGTAATGATAGGCCGATCGAAAAAACAAATGCGTCGGCCTTCTCGTTTGCCCGCCGGTTGCGCTGCAAATAGGCTAGGTTGGGTGTCAGATAGAGATTACGCCCGATCCGGTGCTCATAGCCAACCGCACTGCGGAAAACGCGTGCCGGCGTGCCATCGCCGGGAAGGCGGGCGCGGCGATAGTCGACTTCCGAACGGATGGTTCCGAATTCGGAGATTCTGTGCCGGATTGCGGTGCCGACCGAAAATTCGCGCTGAAGGCCGCCCAGGCCGCTGACTTCGCTTTGAAGTGCGCTTCTGAGGCAGACTGATGTGCCGTCGGGTTCATAGCAAAGATTGGCGCTGCCGTTGAAACGGGCGCGGCTTTCACGGGACAGGGTGACGGGGTCTCGCAGCCTAGTCCATTCGACACCAACCTGCGCTCCGCCGTACCAGAAAGTTGCGAACCGGCGGGTCGCGGTGAGGTTCAGCGAGTTTACCGATGTGTTGTCGCCGTTGACGATCCGGCTCGAAGTATGATTGCCTTGAACGCCAACCGTCAGCTTTTCGCTGAGACGCTTATTGACGCCTACGCCGAAGTCATAGGCTTTCGTCGTCTCGAGCAGATCGGAGTCGGGATATCGCAGCCGTTGCCATCCGCCCTCGCCGGTGATCGTCGTCGTGGCGTTCGGGCTCCAAGCCACCGATCCTCGCCCCTCGACGCTCTCGCGTATGCTGCGGGGATCGATCGCGAAGTCGATGCTGTCGGTCAGTGCGTCCGATACAAGATCGCGCCGGTACGACGCCCGGCCGGCGACGGTCAGATATTCGTTGCGGCGATGACGGATTTGCAGGTCCGACCGCCCGGTGACGAAATTGCCATAACGCCGCGAATATTGGCGGAGACCCACTTCCCCCGTGAAGTCGACATCGGTCCGCGGGTCGATCTGCCACTCGACGCGAGGGCGCGCGACGAGTTCGACGGCACCCGTCGCCTTCTTTTTTTCTGTCGTCAGGAAAGGATTGTCTGACACCAGCACGGACGTATCAACCTCCAAGGTTACAGTCGGTTTCGCTTCGCTCCTGGCTGCAAGGACAAATGCCATCGCTACGGCAAATAATCCGATCGCAAACAGGCGCAGGCTTCCGGAGACATGTTCAAGGGATAACGAGAACATCGCCGCTCAGAAGCATGGGTAGCGGGCTGCTCAATACGCCGGCGTTCATCGCGCGGCCGCCCTTGAGAATAGTAGAGAGCTTGACCGGTTCCACGACTTGGCCATTCGGCGTCTGGCGCAGGATCACGGCGTTCTTGATGTCTGCGAACTCGGCTGTGCCGCCCGCGACGCTGAGCGCCTGAAGAATGTTGACGGGTGTGCCGCTCGTGAAGCTTCCGGGCGTCCGAACCTTGCCGACTACATAAAAGCGCATGCCGGTCGCTTCGCGGACCGATACCGTTACATCGGGGACCGATGTGCGATAGTTGACCGAAATGCGTTCGCGGATTTCAGCGGCGATGTCGGACACGTTGCGGCCTGTGGCCTGCACGGTGCCGGCGAGCGGAAAGGAAAAAGTGCCATCCGGCTGCACGCGCACGGCGCGCTGCATCCGTTCTTCGCCCCAGACGAACACGTCGAGCTCGTCGCCCGTGTTTACCTTATACTGGCTGTTAGCCGTAGCATCGGCGGTGATACTGGCCGCTGCCTCCTGCTGGGCGACTGCCGGGGTCTGGAGGACCAGCGCAGCACATGCAATTGCGCCAAAGCCCTTTCCTGCAAGGGCGCCGCAACGGCTTCCTGATATTTGGCGGCGTGTTGAGAACACGATTTCGACTCCCCGAACAACTAAGTGGACAGCATCCTAGTTCTCCGCGCCGCGAGCCGAAATTCGCTGATTGCGGTCCTTCCTATGGGGGTGGGATATTTCAGATGCCTTTTTACGCTGGGGAGCGTCGCTCGGCGCATAGATCATTGGGTATATTCGGAAGGGATTTCGCCTAGCAGAATTGAACGATCATATCTGCATAATGCGGGGCGGCTCGCAGGCATCCTACCGGCGTTCCCGATTCCGTTTCGCAAGAAGGTTCGCCGCTTTGGCAACGTTGCCCGCCTCGTCACCCTCGTCCGAGCTTGTGGACCTTGATGCTGGTGTCTTCATGGACATCGCTTTCACGCGCAAGACGATGGCTTCCGTGCTGAAAATGCTGGTCGAGCGGCAAGAGGATGCCCCGTTCGCCTATGTGGTGACGCCCAATGTCGATCATGTTGTCCGCTTGCAGCGTGTCCGGTCGGACTTGTGGCCGGTTTACCGGTCGGCGTGGGCGACGTTGTGCGACAGCAAGATCCTTGCGATCCTTGCCCGCGGGATGGGGGTCGTGTTGCCGGTGATTCCGGGCAGCGACCTGACCCAGCAGATTTTCGAGCAGGCGATCAGGCCTGCGGACAAGGTTGCGATCATCGGCGGCAACGCCGAACTCGTAGCGGGTATCGCCGACCGCTATGGGCTGCAGAATGTCCATCACTATGATCCGCCGATGGGGTTCATCAAGGATCCCGCGGAAGTGGCTCAGGCCGTCAGGTTCGTCGTCGAAACGCGCGCGCGCTATTGTTTCCTGGCTGTCGGATCGCCGCAGCAGGAAATATTGGCTTATCGGGTGAAGCAAGCAGGCGGCGCGTGCGGCATCGGTTTTTGCGTCGGCGCAAGCCTCGATTTCCTGACCGGCGTCCAAAAGCGCGCGCCGCGGTTCATGCGTGTCCTGGCAATCGAGTGGCTCCACCGGCTGTTGTCGGATCCGGCCCGCATGTGGCGCAGATATCTATATGACGGCCCGGGCATCTTCCAGATCGCGCGCGACTGGAAACGCGATGCGCGGCCGTGATGTGGCGCGGCTCACGCAATGGAATTGCCGCTCGCGTGCTCTTGGCATTGTCGCTCATCGGCCTGACCGGATGTATGACTGAAGAGAAACCATCCTCGCCCACGGCCACTTTCTCCGCCGCTTTCGGCTCTCAGTCCGATGCGCCGAAGAGGCTGTTCATTTCAGGCCACAGCCTGACTGACAGGCCTTTGCCGGACTATCTGGCCGCGATCGCCGACGGCACGGGCAACACGCTCGAATGGAATATGCAGCATCTCGCAGGATCGTCGCTGCGCGCGCGGACGCAAGGGGACGGTTCTGCGTCGGGGAGCGGCTATCGCGCGGGGACCGATCGGGATGGCCGGCCGATTAACGTGCTGAAAGAACTGGCGCCCGCGCCCGCAGGGCACGCGTATGACACGCTTGTGCTCAACGAAGTGCACACGCTTCTGGAAAGCCTGATCTGGAACGACACGATTGGCAATGCGGTCGATTATGAAGCGCGCTTCTTCGCCTCCAATCCCAACGGCCAGACCTATCTCTATGCGGCGTGGCTCAATGTCGACGACCTAGACGATCCCGCGGGATGGGTTGCGTATGAAAAGGCGGCAACGCGGGCTTGGCAATGCACGACAACGACGATCAACGATAAATTGGTCGAAAAGGGACGGACGCGGCCGGTACGATTAATCCCAGCTGCTCAGGCGCTTGCCGCGCTGGTCGAGCAGGCGGCTTCCGAAACGGGGGTGAGCGGCTTGAGCGCCGCGACGACCCGCGTGACGATGGAACGGCTGTTCGCGGACGATGTGCACCTGACACACCTCGGCAATTACTACATCGCGCTGATAAGCCATATCGCGCTGTACGGCAGCCTGCCTTCCGACCCTTGGGTCGCGGACGATCTCGATCCGGAACAGGCGCGGGCGCTCCAACAGTTCGCGCGGGATTTTATGGGCCGTTGGCGCCAGCAGCAGGCGAAAGTAGCGATCGATTGCCCCCGATATCTCGCGGACGAGTTCGCAGGAATATATCTAGCTTACGTCAGGGATACGAAGTGGCGGCAGGACGATGGGCGATTGCGAGCCTATTATAAATGGGCGCGTTTCTCGCGGGCTTGGCCAAAGATCCTGCGTGGAGACGGCGCGGACAATCCCTTCCGGCGCGGAGAGACAGCATGATCGATGCCACCGGTTCCTTCTTGGCGTCGGCCGCCAAAGATGCTGCGGCCGCGATGCCTGTCGGCTCGACGAACGTCAGAGGTCAAGACATGTCGCATCCTGAAGCCAGGCGCCGCTCGCTTTTGCCGCGGGACAGCAGGTTGTTGAAGGTCGGTCTGCTATTTTTCGCTGTCGTCGCCGCTGCCATCACCATCTTTGCGGCGACCGGCCAGGCGGATTCTGCCGATCAGATAGCGCCGGCCGCACCTCCGCCACCGGATGCGCGAACCGAACTGGGTATCAATCTGTTCGGACTAGCCAATTTCAATCGACACCAGGTCTATCTGAACCTGATAACACAAAGCGAATGGTTCTCGTCGCAGGGGCAGGGCTGGAAGCTCATGCCGGCGGCGCAGCTCGATCGGAACGGTTGGGTACGCAGCCTCCAGCCGGGGCAGACCGCGCCGCGCCCCCTTATGCTCCCTCCCGCGCCGTTTCGTACGGTGGACGTGCGCTGCGAATATCATGGTCGCGGCGAAATTTCGTCGGGTGGCGTCGCACGCGTCAAGGATCGCGGTGAGGGCTGGCTGACACTTGAACTGTCCCCAACCGGTGCGGCGGACGAGGGGGCATGGATCGAGCTCATCAGCACCGATCCAGCGAACCCCGTCCGCGATATCGACTGCCGCGACCCCGCCTTTCCCCGCGATGCGCGCTTTCATCCCGATTTTCTGAAGTTCGTGAAGGATTTCAAGGTCGTGCGTTTCCTCGACTGGCAGAAGACAAATGACAATATAGATGTGAGTTGGGAGACGCGCGCCCGGCAGTCCTATTCGAGTCAGGTGACGGCCGCAGGTGCTTCGATCGAGGATATGATCGCGGTAGCCAACGAAACCGGTGCGGATCCCTGGTTTCTCATGCCGTACAAGGCCGACGAAACTTATATTCGCGAGTTTGCCCGGCTGGTTCGCGCAAAGCTGAATCCCGACCGGACCGTCTATGTCGAGCTGGGCAACGAAGTGTGGAACGACATGTTCGACGCGGCCCAGCAGGCGCAGCGTGAAGGCATGATGATGAAGCTCGGCGGCGGGGACGCAAAGCGTGCGCAGATGATCCGCTATGCCCAGAAAACGCGCGCGGCAATGAAGATCTGGACCGAGGTCTATGCCGACCGGCCCGAACATCTCGTTCGTATCGCCGCCAGTCAGCATGCCTGGTCTGACCTTGCGAACATCATTCTCGACGATGCCGATACGGCGCGCTGGGTCGATGCCTTGGCAACGGCGCCATACATATGGTTCGACTTGAACGGCTTCGGCAGCGGCGATCTCGACCGTATATTTGCCGGGATGCCAAAGGCGATCGAGCATACGATGAAATTCGCCGATGAGAACCGGGCTATTGCGTCGAAACATGGTAAGCGGTTCATCGCTTACGAAGGGGGACAACATCTCGTGACTTCCGACCTTGCGCTGGCCCGCGCCCTGCAGCGCGATCCGCGCATGGCTGAGGTGTATCGACGCTATCTGGCCGAGTGGGACAGGCGAATTCGAAGTACGCTGATGCTCTACGCGTCGACCGCGCCGATCGCGGATTATGGTTCGTGGGGACTGATGGAATATGCGGGGCAACCAGTCGACCAGGCGCCGAAATTGCGCGCCGTCCGGCAATTTCAAGCGGGAGCGCGCTAATGCCTGCCATCCTAATCCTAGTTGCCGGTCTTGCGCTCACATTTCGCCTCGCGGCGGGTGACTATCTTATCGTGAAGCCGAGTTTTTTCGTTGGGACGGTGAGCGCCGCGGCCATCCTGCTGTTTCTATTCAGTTTGAAGCACGACGTCCGCAAGCCGATCGAGACGCGCATGCTGGCGATCGCGGTGACGATGCCGGTGCTCGCATGGTCTGTTCCAAGCCTTGGCCTGTTGTTCGTGATCATGTGTCTTTGGGTGCCGGTCGCCGCGCGGCGCTTCAATCTGATCGCGCCGGTATATCTGTTCAGCCTGCTGCTTTTGCCGGGCCTTGACTACACGCTCGAGCTTGGCTCACTCAAGCTCGTCGAATTCGGCGTGCACGATGCTCTGGCAATTGGTGCGGCATTGGCCATCTTCGTGAACCCCGCCAAGGGGCGGTGCCGTATCGAATGGGATTTTGCCGTCCTGCTGGTTGTGTTTACAATTGCGATGGCCGTGGCGCGCGAGACGAGCGTCTCTCACCACTTGCGTGCGCTGACCGAAGTTTCGCTGGAACTTGCGCTACCTTACTACATCGTGAGCCGCGGTGTGCGTACCAGCGATGAGTTGAAGTCGGCGATGCTGTGGCTGGGCGCGGGCGGGGTCGTGATCGCGGCGCTTCTGATCTTCGAGGTCTGGAAGGCATGGCCGGTATATCAGGAACTCTATCGGCTCTTCGAATTGCCGACGCTGATGCTGGTAAAGGTGCGGGCGGGCTTGATCCGCGCTGGCGGGCCGTTTGTCGAACCGACCTCGGTAGCGATGGTGTTGGCGATTTGCATCATGGCTCTCCATCTGTCGCGCGATTTCATCCGTGGCCGCCGCTATTATCTGTTGTTGATGGCAGTCGCGGTGGCCGGGCTGGTGGCGCCGCAGTCACGTGGCGCGTGGGTCGGCTTGTTCATCGCGATCGTCGCGGCAGATGCGCTCCGCGGCCGCTATGCCCTGCTGGGGCAGAAGTTTTTTGTGGCGGCCGGCGCTGTCTCCCTGCTGTTTCTTGCCGCGCAGTTTCACCCCTATTTGTCGGAGACTCTAGGGCTGTCCGGCGGGTCGAGCGCTTCGTCGGATTATCGGCGTCAGCTATTGAGCCGCGGGTTCGAGGTGTTCGCCAATCGCCCGATAATGGGCTATTCGACGGCTGAACTGCACCACTTGCTGCCCGATCTGGTGCAGGGGGAAGGCATCATCGACTTCGTCAATACCTATATGTGGATCATGCTGATTGCGGGTCTGTTCGGCCTTATCGTTTTTGTCGCGCCGTTCGTTCTTTTCTTGACCGGTATCGTGCGCAAGGGGCGGTTCCAGGGCGCGTCGAAGCGCGACGTGGGTGCCGGAGCATTCGTCTTTGGTTGTCTTCTGATGATGATGGAGATGCTGTTCTTTACCTCCTTCGGAACACGACCAGCCTTCTATCTGTTCGCCCTGTTCGGCTTCGCCGCAGCGTTTCTGCGTCTGCAGCGCGAATCCAAGGTGGTAACAAGCCCGGCCGAGGCTGATGATAAACCGGAGCTTCTGCTTTTCTACAGGACATGAGGCGCCGCGCGCCTGTCCTTCCCGGGTAAGGGGAGCCGTCCGAGAACAGGCGACGAAATTGCGTGGGCCGCCCTCGGTTCTTCCGGCTCTTCGTCGATGCGGGTTCTCAGAGAAGCGGGCGGATTAGCCAGTCGCCTACGGCTCCGACGATGATGCCGGCACCGCCTGCCCCAAGGAAAAGCAGCTCCTGGCGAAGGTCAAGATATTGCAGGCGATGCATCTGAACCCATTTGAGAAGGACGGCCGGAATTTCCATCAGGCCGATCGCGATGACCAGCCCTAGGACACCGCCAAGCGCATAGCCCGCGGGCCCCGCGATACAAAACCACATCAGCTTTGCGACGCTGGCTTGAAAGGTCACCTTGATGTGTCCCGTCGCGGTCAATGTTTCGTTGCCGCTGTTCGACGCGAGCGCGAAGAGCGGTGCGATCGCCAGTATCTGTAGATAGATTGCGGACGTCGAATAGCGAGGGTCGTACAATATTTCGATCACCAGCGGAGCGGAACCGATCAGGCCGCCCGCTGCGAAACAGTAAAGGAGCGACGGCAGGCGGCGCTTAGCATAAAATAGCGCGCGCAGATTCTCTTCGCCGTCACGCCATGCCTGTGAGTAGGCTGGGAAAAGGACGCGGCTGGCGTATGCTGTGGCAAAGGCGAGCGGGGCGGTGGCGAGGTTGCTGGCCAGAATGTAGAATCCGAAATGGTCGAGCGACATCAATCGCCCTAGCGCGAACTTGTCACTTTGCAGAAGCAACAGGGTGATGATGCTGGAGCCGGTAACGAAGCGCGCAAAGCCCCAGAGCTCTTTTATATATTGCCGATCGAAAGCTGGTTTACGCAGCGAGTTCGGAAAAAGCAGATAGCTGAGCACCGATTTGAAGGCGCTTCCCGTCAGCATACTGGCCAATATCGCCCAATAGTTTCGCCAATAATAAGCGAGGACGAACGACAGCAATATCTGGAGAACCATGACGGAGAGTTCGAGCAGCGACAGCCGCAGGACCATCCGATGTCGCAATGCCGTCAAAAGGGTAAGCGAGGCGACCCCTTCGAGCACGAAAGTCAGCGATGCCGCGGCGATCAGCGGTGCCAACTCATGCTTGCCAAAGACACCTGCAATTGTCGGTGAAAGCACGAACACGACACTTGTCAGGACGATCGATCTGAGCACCGCCATCGTCCAGATCGTATCGAGAAAGCGCGGTTTTTCGCCGTCTGGGTGACGGACAACAAAGGCCTGGAAGCCAAGGTCGGATATCATGCCGAACGCAAAGACGATCGAGGCGATGACACCTGAAATGCCGAACACTTCCGGCACCAGCAGGCGCGTAAGGACGACGCTGCTGAAGGCGCGGAGCAGATTGCCGAGAACCACGGAAACGACGACGACGTTGGTGTCGCGGAGTGCAATGTCCCGAAACCGGTGGATGCGCGAGGAGGGCCCTGGCGGCGGGGCATCGACCAGCGCGGACACGGGCACTGAGGTCACTCCGCGCTGTTCCGGAGCGTGGCCTCATAGCATTCGACGAGCTTGGCTCCGACCGTTTCGACGGAAAAATGGCTGGCGCAATGATGTCCACCGTTCTCAGCCGCCCGTGCGGCCGCTTCCGGATAGTCGAACATCCAGACAAGCCGCTGCGCAAGCGCTTCAGGATCGCCGATCGGCGTCAGGAAGCCTGATTCCCCGTGCTGGATGATCTCGTCGCACCCAGGCCAATCGGTCGAGATCATCGGGCTGGCCGAGGCAAGCCCCTCAAGCAGGGCATAAGGAAAATTCTCCACCCGCGAGGCGAGGACAGTGACGAAGGCCTGCCGACGGAGCACGGCGATTTCGGAAGGCTTCAGCGTCCCGGTCAATTCGACGCGTCGTGCTGTTTCCGGTGAGAGGTTCGCACGCGCATATGCCTCGAAATCGGCGAGCTGCCCCGGGCCCGTCTCAATGCCGATCACCGGCCCGACCAGCGTCAACCTGGCATCGGGATGTTCACGCAGTAGCTGCTCGAAAGCCAGCAGCATGGTGTCGGCGCCCTTCCAATAATCGAAGCGTCCGATCATCAGGATACGATTGCGATCACACGTTGCAAGGTTCCAGCGTTCGCTTTGGGCAGGCAGGCGAATGGGGTTCGGGATGACGGCGTCGCGTTCCCGAACCGGGCGCCGGTAATTCTCGCAGGTGACCTTCATCATCGCGCGGGTTGGTGCGGTCAACGTATGTGAAGTCCGCACCGCGCGTCCTTCGGTATGGCAACGCTGCAGGTCGTTCAGCTTGTCGCGAGCCGTTCGCGGCTTGGGAGGCTTCAGAAAGTGAGGGCCATGCAAACGCGTCACGACCGGAATTCCGGTGAGGCGCTGCACCGTGTGCGACCAGCCGAAGCTTTCTTCCATTTCGAGGATGTCGATGGGGTCGGCGCGATGGGCTGCACTGACCTGCGCAGCCAGTTGCTGACCCAGGCGTGGCAAGCCGCCGTGATAAGTGTCTATGCGGCGGGAAATCCGCCGTTGCAGCCGACCGAATCCGCCGAGTGTCTCGATTGGCGCGAGCAGCGGCATGTCGACGCCATCACTCGGATAGCGTCGCCCTTCGGACAATATCGTGACCCTGTGCCCCTGGGCGATAAGGTATTCCCTTACCGTAGAGACATAGCTGACGATTCCGTTCGCTGCCCCCGCAGGCGGCCAATGAGGAGAGTAAAGTGCTACATGCACTGGTGTTTTCTCCGGGAGTTTCCATCTGCTGTTTTAGCCCCGGCACTATTTTCTGTCGATTATAAGAACTCCCAAGGTGATTTCCCCGGCTTGCTCCGGCCCCGCCGAGCGTGTTTGATAATGGTAAGAAAGACCGGCCCCTTCCGTCCCGGGGTCTTGTCGACGTTCGGACGAGATAGGAATGCATGTACTCCGTTTAAAAGACCTGGGGGGATACCGGTGCTTCGATGCTGAGCAGTGCCATGCTGCGGGCGTGTTGTGGGCGGAGACGTATCAAGCGAACCAGCCGTTTCCTCACATCGTTCTCGATGATTTTCTCGATCGCGATTTTTTGCGCGGCGTGGCTGAGGAGTTCCCGGACAATGGGGAACAGGACTGCTTCATGCGCGAGCAAGAGCGGCTGAAATTCCAGTTTCGACCTGACCAATGCGAAGGGCCGCTGACGCGAATGTTGTTCGCCGAGCTGAATTCGCGGGCGTTTATGTCGTTCCTTTCCGGGCTCACGGGCATCCAGGGGCTGATCCCCGACCCCTATCACGCAGGCGCCGGGCTTCATGAAACCAAGCGTGGCGGTCATCTCAGCATCCATGCCGATTTTCCTCGGCACAAGGAAATGGGCGTGACGCGCCGGCTCAACCTGCTCATCTATCTGAACGACGATTGGCGCGACGAATTTGGCGGCGCGCTGGAGTTGTGGGACAAACGGATGCGGGCGGCCACGCAGCGGATCATGCCGCTCTTCGGCCGTGCGGTAATCTTTTCCACGGATCGCGACACTTTTCATGGTCATCCCGATCCGTTGTCGTGCCCGGAAGACCGATCGCGACGTTCGATCGCAACCTATTATTACACGGCCGGCCTTGAACAGGACGATGGCCTGATCGAACGCACGACGGATTTCCGGCAACGGCCGGGCAGCGCTGACAAGCGCGATTGGCGAGTCCTGTTCCACCATCTCAAGGCCGACTGGTTGCCTCCGGCGCTGCAACGGCGAAAGAACGGATAACGCCATGCGGAGGGGGGGACGCTTCGGAGGGGCAGGGCGATGATAATCGCTTCGCTCTGTATCTGCGCCGCGGTGTTGGTGGCTTTTCTTGCGCTTCAATGCTTGCTGGGATCGGGCGCGCAGAAGTCCACATTGCTCCCAGAACGGGAAGGGCGGCCGCATTTCACGGTACTGATGCCCGCCCATGACGAGGCGGGAGGAATCGCCGCCGCCGTCCAGTCGATATTGGATCAACTGGGCGAGGGCGACAGGTTGCTGGTCGTCGCCGACAATTGCAGCGACGATACGGCGCCTATCGCCCGAAGATTGGGCGCCGACGTCATCGAACGCTTCGATTCGTCTTTGAGGGGCAAGGGACATGCGCTCGAGTTCGGTCGCGCCTTTCTCCGCGACCAGCCGAGCGATATCGTGATCATTGTCGATGCGGATTGCCTTGCGGAGCCGGCCGCGCTCGCGAAACTCGCTTCTGCCGCCGCCATGGACGATGCGGTTGTGCAAGGCGCCTATCTTATGGCTCCGCCCATCAACGCGTCGGCCCGGGTACGCATTTCCTGCTTCGCTTTCCTGATCAAGAACCTCGTTCGCCAGCGTGCCTTGCAACGCTTGGGCGGCTCGGCACTGCTTCAGGGATCGGGCATGGCCTTTCCGCGCCGGATTTTTGATGCGATCGAGTGGCGGGCGGCGTCGCTCGTCGAGGATCTCGATATGGGGCTCGATCTTCTGCTGGCCGGGGAACGCGTCACATTTGAGGAAGACGCGCTGTTCGTCAGCGCCGCGAGTTCCGAAAAGGGCACGGCCGGTCAGCGACGGCGCTGGGAACATGGCATGCTGCACTCCATGGGGCGCTATGTTCCCGCGCTGCTGGGGCGTGCGATCGGCGGGCGCTGGCGGCTCGCTCTCGTGGCTTTCGACCTGATGGTCCCCCCCACCGTCATGCTGCTCGTCGTCTCGCTGCTCCTGCTTGCGGTCGGAGTTGCGGTGCAGGGCGCGAGTCTTTCGGTTCTGCTTCTTGCACTCGCATTGGCCTTGCTCTGTCTGGGGCTTGCGCGAGCCTGGCGGGCAGAAGGCCGCGACATATTGCCGTTGCGAACTGTGGCGCAAATTCCGGCCTACATGCTCTGGAAGCTGCCGATCGCGGCACAGTTTCTTGTCCGCCGCGAAAAGCAATGGATACGCACGGAGCGCGAATCATGACCAACACGAATGCCGCCGCCACGCGAACGGGCGAAGTCGGTTTCGTCATTATCGGTCGCAACGAGGGCAGTCGGCTGGTGACCTGCGTCGACAGCGTGCTGAGGGAGACGTCGCTCGCGATCTATGTCGATTCCGGTTCGCATGACGGGAGCTGCGACTTTGCCCGCGGTCGCGGTCTGCCGGTCGTCGACCTGGACCGGGCCTTGCCCTTTACCGCTGCGCGGGCGCGCAACGCCGGGGCCAAGTGGATGATCGAGCATTATCCCGATCTGGAATATCTCCATTTTATCGACGGCGATTGCGAACTGGTCGCGGGCTGGCTGGACAAGGCGATGGACGCGATGCGGGCCGAGCCCGATCTGGCGTCGGTGTGCGGCCGTCGGCGCGAACGTTCGCCGGATGCCAGCCCCTATAATCAACTATGCGATCAGGAATGGAACACGCCCGTCGGTATCGCCGAAACCTGTGGCGGCGATGCGCTGTTTCGCGTCAAACCCTTCGTCGAGGTCGGCGGTTTTTCGGAGGATCTGATCGCGGGTGAAGAGCCCGATCTTTGTCATCGTATCCGGCTGAACCACTGGCGGATCCGCCGGATCGGTCATGACATGACGATCCACGACGCCGCGATGACCGAGTTTCGGCAATGGTGGCAACGCAGCCGGCGCAGCGGCTATGCGACCGCGGAAGCCTATAGCCGCCGGGGCGAATATAATCCGCGACTGGGTCACCAGGTCGCGAGTAACCTCTTGTGGGCGCTCCCAATCTTCTGGCCGCTGTGGCCGCTGCTGTGGCTACGTGTCTATTTCAGCGGCGGAGCTTTGCAGGCCAGCTTCATCACGCTGGGCAAGCTCCCGCACCTGCAGGGCCAGATCGACTATTGGCGCAGGCGTCGCAGGCTGATCGAGTATAAATGACCGGGGGTGTGATTTCGTCATTCCCCATTTTTACCACATGATTTGCCTACGGAGTTGTTGAAGTAGTTGCGCCCCCGCTTCCGCCCTACGATGTGCTCAAAGGAGAACATCATGGCGGGACCGGCTCCGTCCAGCGAATCCAGCGTGCATCAGGGTAAGCAGCGCAGCATCCTCATCGGACGCGAAACCTTGCTTGGGGCATGTGGCGGGCTGCTGCTCGAGCAGCAGCACGAGATTGTCGCGGTCGTCGCACCCGAAGGGCCGGCTGCCGCCTGGGCGCGCCGCGCCGGCGTGCCCCTCTTTGGACGTTCGAAAGATTTGCTCGAGGCCGACCTCGGTCCGATCGACTATCTGTTCAGCATCACCAATCTGACCGTCTTGTCGCCGGATGTGCTTGCACTGGCGTCACGCGCCGCGATCAATTTCCACGATGGCCCGCTTCCGGCCTATGCCGGGCTCAACACGCCGAGCTGGGCGTTGCTGGAGGGCGAATCCGAACATGGCGTAACATGGCATCTGATGACCGACGCGGTCGATTGCGGCGACATTCTGGCTAGCGAAACCCTTGCGATCGAAGACGGCGAAACGGCGCTGTCGTTGAACACCAAATGCTTCGAAGCGGGACTGCGGACTTTTGCAGCATTGGCTGAAGATTTGACGGCTGCGGTCGAGCGCCGCCAGCCCGTATCGAGCCCGCCGGAACGCTTCTACGGCAAGGAAGCACGCCCCGTCGCCGCCGCGACGATCGACTGGGACGCGCCTGCGCACGAAATTGCTCGCCGGGTTTCCGCGCTCGATTTCGGTGCCCATCGCAACCCCCTTGGCGTTGCGAAGACATTGTTGGGCGATCGGTTGATCCTGGTACATGCTGCAACTGCGCTGGACCGGGCCAGCGGTGCAGCACCGGGGACCATCATTGATGGCGGCGAGTCCCCAATTGTCGCCACGGGCAGCGGCGATATCCGACTGGATCGGCTGACCGATGCCGACGGCGGACCTCTGGCGTTCGCGCCTTTGTCCGCGGGCCAACGCTTCGAATCGATCGGCGGCGACCGCTTGGACACGCTTGGTACGCTGGACAGCGCCTCGGCGCACTACGAAGGCTGGTGGCATCGCCGGCTTGCCGGTCGCGATGCGCTGTTGCTCCCGCAGTTTCAGGCGAAAAGCGGTGATCGGTACGAGGCGCCCATCGTGTCGGACCGCAAGGCTCCCGCCGGACGGGTCCCGTCGGACCTGCTCGCGGCATGGGTTGCCTATCTGGGTCGCGTCGCGGACCGCGATACCGTGGATATCGGATATGTTGATCAGGTTTATCTGTCCCGGCTCGAGGATGTCGCGCCGTGGTTCGCCGATCAAATGCCGCTGCATGTTGCGATCGACTGGGGGCAACCGCTCGGCGTCTTTGCCGACCGATTGGCGAACGAGGTCGGCGCCATGCACAAGCGGATCGCGATCGCACGCGATCTGATCGCACGGATGCCGGACCTGCGCGGATCGGACGGCTTCGGCTTTCCCGTCTCCGTGCAGTTGGTCGATCGGCTCGATCAGGCCGTCTCCGCGCAGGGGACGGTACTCCATCTGGCCATTGCCGGCGATGGCAGCGGCTGCCGGTTGATCCATGATCCGGCCCGGATCGACCATGCCGCGCTCGCGGATTTGTGGGTCGGGTTCGAAAGGATGCTGGCGGCGGCCGATGCCGCGCCCGAGACACCGGTCGGCCGCCTTTCGTTACTCGATGAGGCCGAATATCACCAGGTGATCCGGGTATGGAATGCCGAAGCGGGCGAAACCTCGACCGCGTCGGGCGTCCATCACATGATCGCGGACCAGGCGCGCCGGACTCCCGACAAGGTCGCAGTTACCGCGCGTGGTCGCAGCATGACCTATGCCGAACTCGACGCACGCGCGAATCGGCTCGCCCGTTATCTGCATGGTCTGGGTGTCCGGCCCAACGTCATGGTCGGCCTCAATGTCGAACGATCCGTCGAGCTCGCTATATGCGTGCTGGCGATCCACAAGGCGGGCGGAGCCTATGTTCCGCTCGACCCCGCCTATCCGCGCGACCGCCTTGCGCACATGATCGCGGATTCGGGGATGCCGGTAATCGTCACCCAGTCGTCGTTGGTCGGCGACCTGCCCGCCGCCGGGGCGCATCTTGTGTGCATCGACCAGCTTGATGGCGAGCTCGCCATGCTGTCCGATGAAGCTTTCGACGGCGGTGCGACTGGCGAGGATCTCGTCTATGTCATCTACACCTCCGGTTCGACCGGCCTGCCGAAAGGCGTGATGATCGAGCACCGGCAACTCGTCAATTTCTTCGCAGGGATGGACCGGCAGCTCGAACCCGACGGGGTCTGGTTGGCGGTGACGAGCCTCAGCTTCGATATCTCGGTTCTCGAAATCTGCTGGCCGCTCACGCGTGGCTATCATGTGGTGGTCGCTACAGAGCGTGAGGTGCGCGGCGATGTCGTATCGCGCGATGGAGGCAAGGCACCGGAATTCAGCCTCTTCTATTTTGCGAGCGCGGATGGCGCTAGCGCCGCCGACCACTATCGGCTGTTGATGGAGGGCGCGCGCTTTGCCGACGCCAATGGTTTCGAGGCGGTTTGGACGCCGGAACGCCATTTTCACGCCTTTGGCGGACCTTATCCCAATCCGGCCGTGATTTCCGCCGCGCTTGCGGCGTCGACTTCGCGGCTCAAGATTCGCGCGGGGAGCGTGGTCGCGACATTGCACCATCCGGCGCGGATTGCCGAGGAATGGGCGTTGGTCGACAATCTGTCGGGCGGCCGCGTCGGTATCGCTTTCGCCTCCGGATGGCAGCCGAACGACTTCGTGTTTGCTCCCGACAATTTCGCCGATCGCAACGGTGCGCTGAAGCGCAACATGGACGATGTCCGTGCGCTGTGGCGGGGCGAGGCGCGCAGCTTCCCGGGACCGCTCGGCGATGTCGAACTGATGACCTACCCGCGTCCGGTGCAGCCGGAACTTCCGGTGTGGATCACATCGGCCGGCAATGTGCAGACATTCGAGGAAGCAGGGCGGTCGGGCGCCAATGTGCTGACGCACCTGCTGGGGCAGAATGTCGAGGAAGTGGCCGCGAAGATCGCCGCCTATCGCCGTGCCCGGGCAGCCGCCGGCCATCAGGGCGAGGGGCTTGTCACGTTGATGCTGCACAGCTTTGTCGGCGAAAACGCCGACGAGGTGCGGTCGATCGTGCACGGGCCGCTGACCGAATATCTGCGTACTTCGACCAACCTCCTCAAACAATATGCCTGGTCGTTCCCGACCTTCAGGCAGCCGGTTGGCGCCGAGGCGGGCAAGGAAATCGAATTGTCGGGGCTCAGCGACGAGGAAACCGACGCGCTGCTCGATCATGCCTTCGATCGCTATTTCGAGACCAGCGGCCTTTTCGGGACGCCCGAGGATTGTTTGCCGTTGATTCGGCGCCTTCAGGCGATCGGGGTGGACGAGATTGGCTGCCTGATCGACTTCGGCATCGCCACCGATACGGTGCTTGAAAGCCTGCCTGCGCTCAACCGTCTACGCTGCCTTGCCGCGGCAGAGGCGGAGGGCGCCGAGAACAGCCTGCCGGAACTGATGGTGCAGCACGGCGTCACGCATCTTCAATGCACGCCGTCGCTGCTCAATGTGCTGGCGAGCGATGGGGCGGCGCGTCCGCACCTGTCCGAACTCAAGCGCCTGATGGTCGGTGGAGAGGCTTTCCCGCCGCACCTCGCCCGCGACATGTTCTCGCTTGTCGATGGTGCCGTCATGAACATGTACGGCCCGACCGAGACGACGATCTGGTCGGCGACCCATGTCTTGCAGGCCGATGACGACGTACCGCCGCTTGGCCGTCCCTTGCTCAACCAGCAGGTCTATGTTCTCGACCGGCGGATGCAGCCGGTCCGCCCGGGTACGCCCGGCGAACTGATCATCGCCGGCGACGGCGTGGTGCGGGGTTATCTCGATCGCCCCGAACTTACCGCAGAGCGCTTCATCGCGGATCCGGTCGCATTCGGGGGCCGGGCATATCGCACGGGCGACCTCGTGCGGCAGCGTTCCGACGGAACGCTCGAATTCCTCGGCCGGCTCGATCATCAGGTCAAGGTTCGCGGCTATCGCATCGAGCTGGGCGAGATCGAGGCGCGGCTGGCCGATCATCCCGATGTTGTCGAGGTGGTGGTCGTCGCGCATCGCGCGGAGGGAGCCGCAGACTCGCGCCTGATCGCCTATCTGGCGGCGACCGGCGTGGCGTCGAACGACGTGCTACGCGATCATCTGCGGGCAAGCTTGCCCGAATTCATGGTGCCGTCGGCCTTCATTCAGGTCGACGCATTGCCGCGGACACCGAATGGCAAGATTGATCGTAAGGTGTTGCCCGACCCCGCGCGCGTCGCGATCGAGGTGCCGGCGAACGAGGTGGTCGAGCCGGCCAGCGGCATGGAAGCACAGATTCACAAGATCTGGTGCGACCTCCTCAACCTGTCCAATGTCGGTTTGCGCGACAATTTCTTCGATATCGGCGGCCACTCGCTGCTTGCAGTGCAACTCCACCGCCGCCTTTCGGGGGTATCGGAAAAGCCGGTATCGCTGACCGACATCTTCCGGTTCCCAACCGTTGCCACGCTCGCGGCGCATCTGTCGGTGTCGCAGCCGCAGGTCGCGGCCGCGCGCGAGGGACAGGATCGCGCGAACAACCGGCGGGCCGCGCTTCAGCGCCGCGGCGCTGCACGTGCGCTCGCGAGGAGCTGATCGATGGAACAGAATCACAGCTCCTTCGGTCCCACCAGCGAAGCGGATCTACCCGAGGCGGCAATCGCGATCGTGGGCATGTCGTGCCGGTTCGCCGACGCGCGGGGAATCGACGACTATTGGGATCTGCTTCAGGGTGGCCGCGAGGCGATCCGTACCTATTCGGACGAGGAGCTGCTCGCAGCAGGGGTCAGTCCGGCGTCGCTGCGCAATCGCAACTATGTCCGCCGCGGCGCTCCGCTCGAAGATATGGAATGTTTCGACGCGACGCTGTTCGGAATGAGCCCGCGCGATGCGGCAATCATGGACCCGCAGCACCGCCATTTCCTGGAATGCACGTGGGAAGCGCTCGAAAATGCCGGCTACACGCCGCAGCGTTTCGATGGCGTGGTCGGCGTCTTCGCCGGTTCGGGCCACAACGCCTATATGCCGTATAACCTGCTGACCAATTCCAAACTGGTCCGCGACGTCGGCCTGTTCTTGTTGCGGCATACAAGCAACGACAAGGACTTCCTGACCACACGCGTCTCCTATCTGTTCGATCTCAAGGGGCCGAGCATCAACGTGCAGACCGCGTGCTCGACCTCGCTTGTTTCGATCCATATGGCGGCGCAGAGCCTGCTCAACGGCGAGTGCGACATGGCAATCGCCGGCGGTTCGTCGATCGAACTGCCGCACCGGCAGGGCTATATTTACGAGGAGGGCGAAATCCTGTCGCCCGACGGCCATTGCCGTCCCTTTGATGCGGCATCGCAGGGTACAGTATTCGGCAGCGGGGTCGCGGTGTTGGCGTTGCGGCGGCTCGAGGATGCGGTGGCGGCGGGCGATCATATCTATGCCGTGCTGCGCGGGTCGGCGATCAACAATGACGGCGCCGGCAAGGTCGGATATCTGGCTCCCAGCGTCGACGGGCAGGCCAAGGTGATTGCCGAAGCACTGGCGATCGCCGACATTGATGCCGGCTCGATCAGCTATGTCGAGGCGCACGGTACCGGCACGCCGGTCGGTGATCCGATCGAGCTCGCTGCGCTGACCGAGGCCTTTCGTCAGTCCACCGACAGCGTCGGTCATTGCGCCATCGGGTCGGTAAAGGGCAATATCGGGCATACCGACACGGCGGCCGGCGCTGCCGGGCTGATCAAGGTCGCGCTGGCGCTGCACAATGGAGAGCTGCCGGCTTCGCTCAATTTCGATGCGCCCAATCCGGCGCTGGGCTTGGAAGGCAGCCCGTTCCGCATCCAGGCCGAGCGCTCGCCCTGGACGACGTCGCCCGGCGGGGCACCCCGTCGGGCGGGAGTCAGTTCGCTCGGCGTGGGGGGCACGAACGCACATGTCGTGCTCGAAGAGGCGCCGCCGCGCCCGGCCAGCGGACCGAGCCGGCGTCGCCAGCTGCTTCTTTGCACCGCCAAATCGTCTGCCGCCTTGCAGGCGAACGCCGCCGCACTCGCCGACTTTATCGAGACTCGCCCGCAAGCGGGTCTGCCCGATACGGCGTTCACGCTGTCGATCGGACGCCAGCACCTGCCGCAACGCCGCTTCGCCGTGGCGGCGTGCGGCGAGGAGGCGGCCGCCCGGCTTCGTGAGATCGCGGGGCAGGAGGTTTCGCAACCGAAGCCGGTCGCCGAGCGCCCGGTGGCGTTCCTCTTCTGCGGTGCCGGACCGCAACACGCCGACATGGCGCGCGGACTCTATGATACCGAACCGCTGTTCCGACAGGCTGTCGATGACGGTCTCGCCATTCTCGACCGGATCGGCGTGGCGAACGTACGGCGCTGGTTGTTGCCGAACGATTTGGACCGCGCGCAGGCGGCCGCCGAATTGGAGCGCCCATCGATCGCGCTTCCCGCATTGTTCATCATCCAGACTGCGCTCGCGCGACTGTGGATGTCGGTCGGCGTCCAGCCGTCGGCGATGATCGGTCACAGCTCCGGCGAATATGCCGCCGCACATCTCGCAGGCGTGATCGACATGGAAGCGGGGCTGCGGATCGTGTCGACGCGCGGCCGGCTGTTCGAGACGGTTCGCGATGGCGGTATGCTGAGCGTGCCGCTTTCGGAGGCCGAACTGCTGCCGTTGTTGCCGCCGGAACTGTCGATCGCCGCGATCAATGCGCCCGGGCTTTGCGTCGTGTCCGGCCCGGCTGCCGCCATTGCGGGTTTCAACGACCTGCTTGCCGCGCGCGAGATCGAAGCGCAGGTCGTCCGTATTTCGGTCGCGGCACATTCGCCGATGCTCGACCCGATCCTGCCTGAGTTCCGCGCGCTGATGCGGACGATCGATCTTCGCGCGCCGACGATCCCCTTCGCTTCGAACCTGACGGGTGACTGGGCGACGGCGGCGGACGTCACCAATCCCGAATATTGGGTGCGGCATCTGCGCGAGACCGTACGCTTCACCGACGGGCTGCACCGCCTGCTCGACGATCAGGAGAGGGCGCTTCTCGAAGTCGGTCCCGGCCGCGGGATGGCCAGCCTGGCGCGGCAACATCCCGACCGCGCGCGCGAGCAGCCGGTCATCAGTTCGATGCGGCACCCCGACCAGCGCATCGATGACGATGCGGCCTGGCTCGACGCGTTGGGACAGCTTTGGGCGGCGGGTGTCGAGATCGACTGGGACGCGTTCTGGCAGGACGAACAGCGCCTGCGCATTCCCTTGCCGACCTATCGGTTCGAGCGTCAGCGTCACTGGTATGACGCAGGTGCGCAGCTCGCCATGTCCGACGGGGCAGGGGACGCAGCGGACCGATCTGACGATCCCGCCGAATGGCAATATGAGCCCGTCTGGACGCGTTCCTATCTCGATGCCTCCGCGATGCCGGAAGGCGTGGCGCTGGTCATGGAGGATATGCGAGGGCTGGGGCGCGAGATTGCCCGTCGTCTGCGCGAAGCGGGACGGGAGGTCGTTGTCGTTCGTGCCGGCGATCGCTTCGGACGGCTGGGCGAGGGGCTGTTTTCGGTCAATCCTGCCAGCCAGGGCGATTATGGACGGCTTTTCGATTTGCTGGGCGCCGAAGGCCGCCTGCCGACGCAAATCTATCATTGCTGGCTGGTCACAGGGACCGGCCGCAAGCAGCCCGATGTCCGCAGATTGCAGGACCTCGGCTTTTTCAGCCTGATTGCCTTGTCCCGCGAGCTAGCGCACCAGACCGGCGATGAGCCGGTCGATATCGCGATCCTGACCGATCGCGTGCAGCGGATCGGCGGCGACGGCAATCTGATGCCTGCCAAGGCGACGGTCGTGGGCGCCGCAAGCGTGGTTCCGGCCGAATATCCCCATCTTCGCATTCGGTGCGTCGATGTGGCTTTGCCGACACCAGATTCGGTTTCGGTGACCGCCGAAGCCGTGGTGAGCGAACTGGCAGCGGAGTGGCGCGACCGGGTGGTCGCCTATCGTGGCGGCGAGCGCTGGGTTCAGAAATTCAGCCAGATCCCACCGGCGCAGGCTGGATTGACGTCGCCTGCAGCCGCGCTTCGCCCAGGCGCTACCTATCTCGTGACCGGTGGACTCGGCGGACTCGGGCTCACGATCGCGCGGCATATTGCCGACCGCGGCGATGTCCGCATCGCGTTGCTGGGCCGGTCGGCATTGCCGCCGCGAGACAATTGGCCGGATATTCTGGCCGACGGAACCGCCGATCCTGCAATGCAGGACCGCATTCGTAAGGTGATGGGGCTGGAAGCGTCCGGCGCAACCGTGGAAGTTGTCGCCGCCGACGTCGGCAATGCGCGCGCGATGCGTGATGCCATACGCCGGATCACGGCAAAACTCGGGCCGGTGACGGGCGTTTTCCACGCTGCCGGTGCGCTGGACGATGGCCTCATCGAAACCAAATCGCATGCGGCGATGGCGGCCGTCCTACGTCCAAAGGTGGCCGGCACATTGGCGCTGGAAGACGCATTGGCGGGGCAGAAGCCCGAATTCATCATGCTGTTCTCCTCGATCAGTGCGTTTGCCGGCTTGCCGGGCCAGGCGGACTATGCGGCCGCCAATGCGTTTCTCGATGCCTATGCACAGTCGCGCCACGGGGTGGGCGGTACGCGCGTCCTGGCTGTTGACTGGAGCCCGTGGCGCGAGGTCGGAATGGCAGCGGCGCTGGATAGCCGCCCGGACGACGGGCTCGCCGATCAATTGCCTGAGGGCAAGGCCGTCGACCACCCGTTCCTCGACAGCCTGCATATCATTTCGCCCGACGAGTTCGTCGTTTCGGCGATGCTGTCGCCGGACCGGCATTGGCTGCTCGACGAACATCGGATCGCCGGGGCGGGCGCCGTTATTCCGGGCACGGGCTTTCTCGAACTTGCGCGCGCCTCTTACAGTCTCGTTCATTCGGGAATGGTTGTGCTGTCGGACGTCCGGTTCCTGACGCCATTCGCGGTCGAGGACGGTCAGGCCCGCGCCGTGCGGGTCCATCTGAAACGCCGCGTCGGCGAAGATTGGGGCTTCACGATTCTGGGCCGACCGGCGGATGCCGCGTCGAATTGGATCGAGCACGCCAGCGGTCAGGTGTCTGCACCAAATTTGCTGGCGGTTCCGGATCCTATGGACATCGAAGGGCTTGAACGGCGTTGTCCGCGCGTGATCGACGGCAAGGAGGCCTCCAGCGTGGCGCTCCAGTTCGGTCCGCGCTGGTCGACCGTCCAGCGTACTGCCTACGCCGAAAATGAGGCGGTGTTGCACCTGGAGATGGACCCTGCATTCCATGAGGAGTTCGCTCGGGTGCACCTGCATCCCGCCTTGCTCGACTTCGCCACCGCGGGCGCGCAGGCGCTGATTCCCGATTATCGGCCGGGCCAGGATTTCTTCGCGCCATTCGCCTATCGGCGGCTAGTGATGCACGCGCCGCTGACTCCATCGGTCGTCAGCCATATCCGGCATCGGTCCGGAGCGCACGCCAATGTCATGGCCGTGTTCGATGTGACGATTGCCGACCAGAATGGCCGGGTGCTGGCTGAAATCGCTGAATTCACCATGATGCGCGTGCGTGACACGGGCCTGTTGCCACAAGGCGGCAATGGTGCGGCGTCGTCGAGCCGAGAGGCGACTGGTGCTCTGGCAGAGCGCGTCAATGCCATCCTGCCCGAGGAAGGCATCAAGGTTATCGAAGCACTGCTTCATGGGCATGCGCGTCCGCAGGTGATCATATCGCCTTCGGATATCGATGCCGCGCTTACACAGCTACGCGCACCCGTGCGAGCGGTGCGGCGCGATATCTCGGCGGACGGCGAGGCTTCCGTCGATCTGCCCGTGACGGCGATGGAACAGGTGATCGCCGATCTATGGTCCGACTTGCTGGGCGTGCAGCCGATAGGCCGCAATGACAATTTCTTCGACCTTGGCGGCCATTCATTGCTTGCGGTGCAATTCACCAACCGGCTCCGCAAAAAGACCGGCAAGATGCTGCCGCTCGCATCCTTGCTCGATATGCCGACGGTGGCGTCGCTCGCTGCCGAACTCGACCCGGATGGTGCGGCCTCCACACCCGATTGCGATGAGGCAGCCGATGTCGGCAAGGCCACCACGCGTGAGGTCGTGAACATCCGGAGCGGTGGCAGCGGCACGCCGATCTTCTTCGTCCACGACGGTTTGGGCGAAACATTGCTCTATCGGGGGCTTGCTCTTCGGCTCGATCCGGACCGGCCGATCTATGGCATCGAGCCACTCAGAAACTCTGCGGGCGGCTACGCCCACACGCATATTCGCGAGATGGCGACGAACTATGTCGAGCGTATCCGAATGGTCCAGTCGCACGGCCCCTATTATCTCGCGGGGCTATGCGCCGGCGGCGTCATAGCGTTCGAAATCGCCCGCCAGTTGCAGGATGCGGGTGAGCGGGTCGCCTTTGTCGGGATCATCGACGCGGCCGACGTGGCGGCGGCGAAACGGCGCTTCTACATCACCCGGGCACGATTTGGCCGGGTGCAGGCGCTGATGCAGGACGAAGGCGCCGCAAGGCTGGTCCCGGCACTGGCACGCAAGACGGTCAACGCCGTCCGGTGGGAAGTCGAATCGCGCGCGGCAAAGGCGCGCGACCGGCGCGCCGTAAGGCAATTGGGCGCGGTCAATGCCGCGCAGTCATCTGTCAGCGAACGGACGGACAGCGAACCGGCAATCCCGTTCTTGAAACTTTATGAGGTGGCGCACACGCTTCATCGGCCAGAGGGCCTTTTTGCGGACGGCAGCGTCGTGATCTTTAAGGCGAGCGGCGGAAATGGGGAAGTTGACGACATGCCCTATCAGGAAATCTACAGCGACGTTGCGCTAGGCTGGGGGAAACGGGTGGCCGAACCGGTCACGCTCGTTCAGGTCCCGGGCGGACACAGCAGCGCCTTGCAGGAACCGCATGTCGGCATATTGGCCCGTCATTTCCAATATGCCCTCGACGGCGCGGCGGAGCGGGCCGACCGGAGCAATCCCGGTGATCAACAGGACCCGAACGGCGGGCGAGATATGGTGGCGGCAGAATGAGCACGAACAATCGAAACCCCCAAGCGACGGTCGATGTCATTGTCGTCAACTACCGCACCGGCACGCTCGTAACGCAATGCCTCGAAAGCCTCGAGGCGGATCGGGAAGATTGCCCGGGCCTGCGCGTGATCGTCATCGACAATGCATCGAACGATGGCTCGGCCGACCTGATCGAGGAAGTAATCCGGGCGCGCAACTGGGATTGGGTCACGCTGATGCGATCCCCCGAAAACCGGGGTTTCGGTGCAGGCAGCAATCTGGGCATCGCCTGGGCGCTGGATCGACCCGATCCAGCCGATCTCGTCTGGCTTCTCAATCCCGATACGCGGGTGATGCCCGGCGCCGCGAGCGCATTGGCGCGCTTCATGGCCGCTCATCCCAAGGCGGGAATCGCCGGTAGCGCGTTACTCGACGCCGACGGCCAGCCCTGGCCCTATGCCTTTCGTTTTCCCAGCCTGCTCGGCGAAATCGAGCGGGGATCCCGCCTGAATCTGGTATCCCGGCTGCTGCGCGGGAGCGCCACGCTACGCCGGATGGGATCGCGCAGCGAGAAAGTCGATTGGGTTTCTGGCGCCAGTTTCATCATCCGCCGCGAGTTGCTCGAAGACGACATGCGGTTCGACGAGGAATATTTCCTCTATTATGAGGAAACCGATTTCTGCCTCCACGCGACGCGCAGGGGATGGGAATGCTGGTACGTCCCCGATGCGGTGGTGTTGCACATCGCGGGCCAGAGTACAGGCATCACCGGCAAGCAGATCAGGTTGCGCCGCCTTCCGGCCTATTGGTTTCATTCCCGCCGGCGCTACTTCCTCAAAAATCACGGACGCGTTTACGGCATTCTGGCTGATTTCAGTTGGATCGTCGCGCATGTCCTTGCGCGTTTCAAGCAGCTCGTCAGAAAAGTGGCCGAGCCAGACCCGCCCTATCTGTTCCAGGATTTTATTCGTCACGCGGCTTTTCTGCCTCGGCGTCGCTGATCGTCACCGTCCGATGGTCGCGAAAACTGTGCTGGAATTTGACGCCGCGCTATGCGGGCAGGGGCTCGACGCGCGACGTTTGCCGTCAACGGCCAGCGGCTTTCCGATGTGGCTTGTCGATACCGAGCAAAGCAATGTCGAAGCCTTCGAGCATCTGCTGTCGAGCGAAGAGATGGAAACGGCAAATCGCTTCCGCTTTCGCGCGTTGCGTCACCGTTATATCGCCGCCCACGGAGCGTTACATATGCTGTTGCGGGATCGCTACGGCGTCCCGGCCGACGCTTGGGACATCGGCAAGGACAGCTTTGGAAAGCCGCATCTGATTCGGTTCCCACAGATACACTATAGTCTGAGCTATAGTGGTGGCTTTGCGATGCTGGGCATAAATGAGAGCGAGCCCGTCGGCGTCGATATCGAGGTTCTTCGGACCGTCGAAGATGCGGCCGAACTGATGGATCTGCATTTTACCGAGGCAGAGCAATCCGTGGCCATGCGAACGAGTTCGCCGGATGCCTGCTACTCCAAGGAGTTTTTAGAGATATGGGTCCGCAAAGAGGCCTGCGTGAAGGCTTGCGGACGTGGCTTGAGCATTCCGTTGAAAGATGTGGAATGCGTATCTGAAGACCAAGTGACGACGGTGCAGTTCGGTGGAGGCCGTTACCGCACCGGCGCCCTAGAATTGGGCGACCCGATTATGGCTTGGTCTCGTCGTACAAGCCTGTAATCCCATTTGCGCTCTCCCAGCGCATCTGGTTAGTGAGCAGCTGCTGCGCCAATGTCGGTTGTATACCGTTCTTGGGGTAGCAGCCCTTCCCTGATCACATGAGCGATCAGATGTGCGCGGTTTCGCGTTCTTGTCTTGAGACGAACGTTTTCGACATGACGTTCAACCGTGCACGGTGCGATGTCCAGTTCCAAGGCCGCTTCTTTGGCGGAAAGTCCAAGGGCTACGAGACGAAGCACCTCATATTCGCGATCTGTAAGTCTGATTCCTTCCGTATATTTGGACATGGGTCCCTCCCTCTGGTGATAAAAAAGAAGTTAATTTTGCCCTCGCTGAAACAGAATGTCTTAATCAGGGGGAGGGAGTCACGAAAAAAATTTTGGCGGCTGTGGGCGTTTTCGATCGCTTGAGAGCGGATCTTAATGTTATTGGTAAATTTTCCGAATCTCATGTTGACTCTGTGAAAATACGAAATTCGGGTGATTCGCTAGCTCGCCCGGCCTCGTGGGGCGGCTCGAGGCAAGCTGTAACAGGCTAAATCGGGGCTACATTTAGCGGTGGATAAGTTTTCCTTGCCCACAGATTGTTTCAATCTGGGAGCAGAAATAATGGTTAAGCTGGCCCGGAGCGTGGAGTCCCGCAACCAGATATGTCGCGATCCGACCAAAAAGGTGGCGGAGTGATTCGTTTCTTGGGTGTGTGAGGCAGGAGTCGCAGCCGCTCAGCGAGTCGGCCGCGACGACAAATCCGTTGATATGAACAGGCCCATTTTGGGGTGATCCCAACCGGCGCTAAGTTTCTGAACGGTGTTTGATGGGAAACCGAAACCCGCGAATACTCGTCTCAGGCGTCCGTGGATTCCCAGAAGGCGGTGCGATAGTGCAGCGCGTTCGAAAATCGCTCGGGCTGGGGATGCGTGTCGCCGGTGGGGCGCAGCCATCCCGCCTCATTCAGCACGGCTTCTCCGATCGGATTGACATAGGCTATGCGCAGCGGTCGCCGAATGCCCGCAACTCGGCGGTCTTTTCGCGCTTTTTCTATCACTTCGCCCAATATCTCGGGGCCGAACGGATGGAAAAGATAGAGCAGGCTTGTATCGCCGAGGTCGTGATCGAGCGCGTTGCGTGCATGGAAGCGGATATTGCGACTCTTCAATCGGCTGCGCGCCAGGTTGGCGTTGGCCGTTTCGATCAATGACGGGATAAGATCCACGCCTTCCACCCGCGCGGCGCCGCGGTGACTGGCCGCGAATGCCACACGGCCGAGTCCGCACCCCAGATCGGTCACGACATCGTCAGGGCCTAGTCCGGCCCGATCGAGAACGGCGAATACGTCGCGGTAGGACGACGGAATATAATGCATATACCATTCGCGATCGCCGGGCGCGCCGCTGCCTGGATGGTGGCCGAAGGTGCGCACACCGAGATAGCGATCCCAAAGCTCGTCGACGGGCTGGCGAACGCGCGCCGTCAGATTGCGGTTGCGCAGACTAGTCAGCAAGGTCCTGCCCCTTCGCGTGGGAAGCAGCTATGCCGCCGTCCCGCCGTGCGCCAAGTGTCATGGCGATATGTTCCGACGCGGCAGCGAGCATCGCATAGCGGCGCTCATATTGCCGGCGTTTACGTTGCGGGATGTCGGCCGCGTCGCGACGCTTGGCCCGGAGCGGCAGTTCGAACGTCGATTCGTCCAATCGCCATGCCCCACGCTCAATCCATATCGTGTCATAGTTCGCGTGCACCTTGTGCCGCGCCACCGTGAAAAACGCATCCCGCCGCTGCTGATGTTCGCTGGAAACAAGAAAGATCCGTTCCACACCGATATGCTGGCAAACGAGTTGAAAGGTTTCGATAAGCAGGTCGCGGGGGCGCATGCCAAAGGCCGTGCGCGTCAATTCGCGATAAATGTCCTTCACATCCGGCAGGTCGACATCGTTCCGTCCCTGCACGGCACCCACATGCGCGATCAGGTTGCCCTGTTCGAAGCGCAATGCGAATGCGAGGGAGAATATCCGGGTATCGTCCAGAAACAGATTGAAGACGAGAGGCCCCTCGTCTTGAAACCAAATCGCGTCGTCCAGGACGAGGCGCAAATCGGGATGTGCGGCAAGAAGTTTGCAGAACTCGACCTCGCGCTCGACAAGCGGGTCGAACACCCAGTCCAGTTCCTCCATCGTCCTGTAATGGGCATGGAGCTTGTTGAGGCGCGTGCGGACGTCCCAGTTGGTCGACTGATAGGGGGCGACCAGTACATTGAGAACGTCCGGGCGTTCCGTGACCAGTCGTTCAAACAATGGCGTGCGCCGGTCGCCGAGGAACCGTTCCAGAAGATCCTGATGCTTCCAGCCAAGGTACAGAAAGCGGGCGCGCTTGATGAAAGCGCCCGGGGAATGTCCGCTGGCGATTTCTGCTGAGTGACGCCATAGCCAGGCAACATGGTGGGACCGGGCGGGCGTTTGGTCCCGCGCCAGCCTGCGCTTTATCATCACATTTTGTACGAAAGCTGGAAAGCCCATGCTTCGCTCAAGCCCCTGATCCCGGGAAGGCAAATGGCGTTGCGGAGTGCTAACGCGCCCGCCCGGCTATTCTTCCCACGAAAAAGGTGACACAAGCCGGCGGGCTCCGATATCCCGAAAAAACCAAAGGGAATTGCAGGAACTCCACGAGGATTCGTCTCATTCTGACGACCGAAAAACGGGCCGCACAAGGATAGACCTCCCGCGACGGTATCGACCGAAAGAAATCCCGCCAAATATCGGGTAATTTGCACAATCAAAAATAGGCAGTTCAAAGTGCCAATGGACCGCGGAACGCCCAGGATATATGGCTGTTCAGAATGCGGCACCCGATCGTCAATCGCTGCTGATGTCCCCGGATGTCGGCGGAGCGAGGGATTAACATGCTTCGATACGCTCGTATAAAGCTGTTCTATTTCCTGAAAGGGCTTGTCGCTCCTCATGCCCGGCGCGGTCGGATGCAAGATTTCGAACGATTGCTGCAGCCATCGTCAGGAACCCGCATCATCGACCTGGGAGGGACACCGCACATTTGGGAATTCGTCGACACCCCGATGGACATCACGATTGTGAATTTGCCTGACTCGAATATGCGCGAAGAGACGGACAGCCATCATAATTTTACCTTCATCGAAGGAAGCGCGACCAATCTTCCCGATTTCGCGGACAATCACTTTGATATCGCATTCAGCAACAGCGTTATCGAGCACGTCGGCGGACCGGAAAATGAGAGGCTTTTCGCGCAGGAAGTACGCCGATTGGCGCCATCATATTGGGTGCAGACGCCATCCATATGGTTTCCGTTGGAAGCCCATACGGGAATTCCGTTCTGGTGGTGGATTCCAAAGCGCGTAAAAGATATGCTGCATAGGAGATGGGAAAAAATACTTCCCGACTGGAATCTCATGATTTTGGGGACTGTGGTAATCAAGAAAACAGATCTGAATTCATATTTCCCTGACGGAACATTGAAAACGGAAACGATGCTGGGCCTGCCGAAGAGCTATTATACCTATCGCGTGCAGCGGTAATCGCAAAAATTCGACATGAACTTAAAGGGGCGCGCGCGTTCTTCAGCGTCCATTTCAAAGCAGGTCCAATCGGACATTCTCGAGGCGCCAAACTACAGCCGAAAGAGTTTGCCTGCCCCTAAGTTGGAAACCTGGATGAGAGCCCACGCTGACGGGAAGGATTGCCATTCAATATCGAGGGGAAAATGGTGGACGCACTAGGGCTCGAACCTAGGACCCGCTGATTAAGAGTCAGCTGCTCTACCAACTGAGCTATGCGTCCACTGCCATTTTCAGGCGCGCTTTGCAGTGAAGAGAAGCCCTCTTTGCTGCGAAGCGAGCGGCCCGCTATCATGGCTCTTGGGGGATGGCAATGCCCCCGATGCTTTTTTCCCAAGTTTTTTTCTCAATGAAATCGGCGCGTGCCCGTTTTGCTGTCGTTTTCGATCGCGAGCATGATTCCGACGCAGGTCATGATCGTCAGCATCGACGAGCCGCCATAGGAGAAGAGCGGCAACGGGATGCCGACGACAGGGGCCAAACCCATCACCATCATCAGGTTAATCGCGATGTAGAAGAAGATCGTCATCGTGAGACCCGCGGCGGTGAGCTGGCCGAAGCGCGTGCGCGCTTTGAGTGCCACGCGGGTCGACCAGCGCAATAGCAGGAAGAATCCGAACAGCAGTGCAAGCCCACCGATCAGGCCCCATTCCTCGGCCATCGTGGCGAAGATAAAGTCGGTGTGGCCCTCGGGGAGGTAATCGAGATGGCTTTGCGATCCGTTGAGGAAGCCCTTGCCGCCGATCCCGCCCGAGCCGATCGCGATCTTCGATTGGCTGATGTGATAGCCGGCACCGAGCGGATCGCTTTCGGGGTCTAGGAAGATCAGCACGCGCTTTTGCTGATAGTCGTGCAGGAATGAAAAGAGGACCGGTAGCGCCGCGAGACCCGCGACCGCCGTGCTGCCGAACCACCAGAACGGCAGGCCGGAGCAGAACATCACGACGACGCCGCCGATGCAAATGGCAAGTGCGGTGCCAAGGTCGGGTTGCAGCATGACAAGCGCGGCGGGGAGGCCAATCATAACCAGCGCTGGCCATAGAGCTGTAAAGGTCCGCGTCTCGCCGGGCGGAAGCTGCGTATAGAAACGCGCAAGCGCGATGACGATCGCGACCTTCATCAGTTCGGAGGGCTGGAGGTTCATGAAGCCGAGGTTGAGCCATCGCTGGCTGCCCCCGCCGACGAAGCCCAACAATTCCACCGCGATCAGCAGTACGAGCACGCCGATATAGGCGATGTAGGCGAAATCCTCGAAGATGCGGATCGGGAAGCGCCCGATCACCAGTGCCACGCTGAGGAAGACGAGAAAACGCACGCCCTGATTGAGCGCCCACGGCGTCCAGCTACCGCCCGCGGCCGAATAAAGCACGAGCAGCCCGAAACCGGTTATGCCGGCAAGGATGCCGATCAGTTTCCACGGGATGCGCTGGATGGCGGGTGGGACGGGGATCATTGCGCGAGCTCCGGATCGGGCTTCGACGCGCCCGCCTTCCACGCCGCATAATCGCGGTCCATGCGTTCCTTGATCGTGCCGCCCCAGCCGGCCTCGAAGGTTTCGAGCGCCTCCATCGCCTTTTCGCGGTCGAAGAGGAAAGTCATGAAATCCTTGGCCACGGGCGCCGCGGCGCGCGATCCGCCCATGCCATGCTCGATCACAACGGCGGTCGCATAGCGCGGATTGTCGACCGGCGCGAAACCGATGAACAGGCCGTGGTCGCGGAATTTCCATGTTCCGGCCTTGCCGTTGCCGGTGTTAAGTCCGCGTACCTGTGCGGTGCCCGTCTTGCCCGCCATCGCGATGCCGTCGAGCGGCAATTTGCTGCGCCCCGCCGTGCCGCCCGGCCCGTTGACGACGAGGTCCATACCATGGCGCGCGGTCGCGAGCGCCTCGGCGGAAAAGGGAAGGGCCTCATTCTTGAAGTGCCGATTGACGAGGCGTGGATAGAGGCGGCGGCCCGATGCGATGCGCGCCGCCATCACGGCGAGCTGAAGCGGGTTCACGCTGACATAGCCCTGGCCGATGACTGCGTTCAGCGAGTCCGACGCCGACCATGGCTGGTCGTATTTCTTCATCTTCCACGCGCTGTCGGGAATGGTGCCGAAACGCTGGTTGCTGCCTGCGAGCTGGAACTCTTCGCCAAGCCCCATCAGCTTTGCGGTGGGAGCGATGGCATCATAGCCGAGCCGGTGCGCGACCCAATAGAAATAGCTGTTGCAGCTTTTCATGATCGCGGTCGCCATGTCGACGCTGCCATGCCTGCCGAGGCAGCGGAAGAAACGGCTGCCGAGCCGGTAGCCGCCGATGCAGGTGTGGCGTTCGCTCGGGTCGATGCCATGTTCGATCGCGGCGATCGCGGCCATCGGTTTCAGCGTCGATCCGGGCGGATAGAGGCCGCGCGTCGCCTTGTTGATCAGCGGCTGGTGATCGTCGGCGCGCAACCAGGCATATTCGCTGCTGCTGATCCCGTCCGAAAAACTGTTCGGATCAAAGCTTGGCATCGAGACGAAGGACAGGATGTCGCCATTGTGGCAGTCGATCACGACCGCCGCGCCGGACTCGCGCCCCATGCGCCGGGCGACAAACTCCTGCAGGTCGGCGTCGATCGTCAGGTGGACCGTCTTGCCCTGTACGTCGGCCTGCGTCGAAAGATCGCGGACGACCTTGCCGCGCGCCGTAACCTCGACCCGGCGGGCACCGGGTTGGCCTTTCAGCATATCCTGGAAATACTTCTCCAGCCCGTCCTTGCCGATCTTGTACCCCGGCGTGATGTAGAGCGGATCCTTGACCTTCTGATATTCCTCGGCGTTCGGGGCGCCGACATAGCCGATCAGATGGCCGACCGCCGCACCGGTCGGATAGTTGCGGGCAAAACCGCGCTGCGGCGCGATGCCGGGCAATTCGGGCAGGCGGACAAGGATCGAGCTATACTCGGCCTCGGTCATGTCTTCCTTGATCGCGACGGGCTGGAACCCCGACGCGGCCTTCAGGTCGCGGTTGATCCGTTCCATCGTGTCGCCGTCGAGCCGCAACAACGTCTGGAGCTGTCCGAGCACGATTTCTTTATTGTGCAGGCGATCGGGAATGATGTCGATGCGGAGGCTGACGCGGTTGTTTGCAAGCGCCTTGCCGTTACGGTCGACAATCCAGCCGCGACGCGGCGGAATAAGCGTCAGGTTTACACGATTGCTTTCCGATTCAAGGACATAACGATCATTATCGACGACCGAAATATACGCCATGCGCGCGGCGAGCGCGACGCCGACCGCCGCCTGCGCGCCGCCGACGACCAGCGCGCGGCGAGTGAAGGTAAGGCCCCTCCAGGCTTCGGTAATCGGCGGACTCTTCTTCTTCGGCATTCGGGGGTTGGAACCAGTCTATCGGCGTTTCAGGCGGAAATTGTCAAATTTGCCGGTCAGGCGCATGAACAGCGGCACGAGAAGCGCCGAGATGATGATCTGCGGCACCACCAGGCCAAGCACGCGGCCGGTCGCGGCATGCGGGTGGGTGATCAGTGCCGCAAGCGACTGGATGATCGCAACTGACGCCGCGGCAATCGCCCAGTCGTGAAAGAAGCCGCGCCAATAGATGCGCTGCGACGAATAGGCGATCGCAATGCTGGCGATCGTCCACAATCCCATCGCGGTGCCGATCGGTGCGCCGCTGAACAGATCGTCCCACAGGCCAAGCGGCAGGCCGATCCACACCGGCCACATTTCGGCGCGAAGCAATTGCCAGCACAGGAAGAACAGCAGGCCCAGCGGCGGCAGCACCGGCGAGTTGGCGATCAGCGGCAGCATCAGCGGCAACGCCGAGGCGAACATCACGCTCGCAATCGGAACAAAGCGCATCCGCCACAGCGATGCGGGTTCGCCGAGGCGCGGCCCCTTCTGGTTCATGGCGCTTTGGTGGGGGCCGGGGCGGCGGCAGAAGGGGTCGCGGGGCCGGGCAGGCCCTGCGCTTCGATATTGTCCGGGGTGTAGGGGCGCAGCACCGACACGGCATCGACCTTGCCCGGGTCGGCGAGCGGGCGCGCGAGCGCGCCGTCGTCCTGGCGCCGTACGACAATCGCGACCGGGATATTGGGCGGATAGAGCCCGCCGGTGCCGGAGGTGACAAGGATGTCACCCGGCTTGAACGGGTTGTTCGCGATGTTGAGCGTGCGGACGTCGAGATCGCCATTGCCGCGCCCGCTGGCAAGCGCGGGCAGGCCGTCGCGCGCGCGGCGTACAGGGACGATATTGTCGACGTCGGTAAGCAGCAGGACCTGCGACACCGACGGCCCGGCGCCAAGCACGCGGCCGATGAGGCCGTCGGCACCGCGTACCGGCTGGCCCGCAGCGACGCCGAGGTTGCGCCCGATGCTGAGCAGCGCGATGCGCTTGCTGCTCGTCGAGGTCGAGGTCAGCAGATAGCCGTTGGCGAGCGCGGTCTTATCCGTTTCCTGCAGCTTGAGGAGCGTCTTGAGCTGGCGATTCTCTTCCTGCAGCGAACTGGTCGCGACGAGTTCGCGGCGTGTGTCGGCAAGTTCCTTGCGCAGACGCCGGTTTTGCGTGCCCGCGCTGACATAGGCGCCGACGGTATCGTCGATGCCCGAGATCGACCCGATGACCGAACGCGTTCCGCGCGCGATGGGCGCAGTGATTTCCTGGCTCGCCACGCGCAACTGCGCGAAGCCGACAGGGTCAACGACCGACAGGATCGCCAGCAACAAGCCCGCCACTGCCCCTGTCACCGCGATGACATAGGCAACGAACAGGCTGTACTGGGCCTTTCGGGATTGCCCCGGACGCCGATGTGCCGGGCGGACCATGGTTCAGCGCCGGAGTATCAGGCTTGCTGCAACACGCCGCGGAAAGCGGGGTCTTCCATCGCGCGGCCGGTGCCGATCGCGACGCAGGTCAGCGGATCCTCTGCCACCGTGACCGGCAGGCCGGTCGCGTCGCGCAGCAGTTCGTCGAGTTCGGCGATCAACGCGCCGCCGCCCGTCAGTACGATGCCCTGATCGACGATGTCGGCCGCAAGTTCGGGCGCGGTGTTCTCGAGCGCGATGCGGACGCCCTCGACGATCGTGCCGATCGGTTCGGACAACGCTTCGGCGATCTGCGCCTGATTGATCGAGATTTCCTTGGGCACGCCGTTGACGAGGTCGCGGCCCTTGATGTGGATCGTCAGGCCGGTGCCGTCGGCGGGAATGCGCGCGATGCCGAAATCCTTCTTGATCCGCTCGGCGGTCGATTCACCGATCAGCAGATTATGGTGTCGGCGGACATAAGAGACGATCGCTTCGTCCATCTTGTCGCCGCCCGCGCGAACCGACGTGGTATAGGCAAGGCCGCGGAGCGACAGCACCGCAACTTCGGTCGTGCCGCCGCCGATGTCGACGACCATCGAACCGATCGGTTCGGTGACGGGCATGTCGGCGCCGATCGCTGCTGCCATCGGTTCCTCGATCAGCCACACTTCGCTGGCGCCGGCGTTCGACGCGGCGTCGCGGATCGCGCGGCGCTCGACGCTGGTCGAGCCGGAGGGAACGCAGATCACGATTTCGGGGCTGCGGAACGCGTTGGGCTTGCCGCCATGCACCTTGGTGATGAAGTGCTTGATCATCTGTTCGGCGACGTCGATGTCGGCGATGACGCCGTCGCGCAGCGGCCGGATCGCCTCGATGCTGTCAGGGGTCTTGCCCATCATCAGCTTCGCGTCGTCGCCAACCGCCTTTACCCGCTTGATCCCGTTCAGCGTTTCGACCGCAACGACTGAGGGCTCGTTCAGCACGATTCCCTTGCCGCGCACGTAGACGACCGTGTTAGCGGTGCCGAGGTCGATAGCCATGTCTTGGGAATTGAATTTGAACCAGCGGGAAAAGAAGGACATCGATACTGCTTCCTGTCATCGAAGCCGCGCCCTTGATGGACGCGCCCTGTCGTGATTTACCGGCGCGCCCGGCCGGCGACAGCTACAATCAGGGGGAGATTCCGGCTCTTCCTTTTGGGGTGGCTGGACAAAATGATCAGGGCTGTGCGGATGGGTCGCGATTTGCGTTCGACTGCGCTAGGAGAGCGGCCATGTCAATACGTCGCCTGCCGGAAACGCTAGTAAATCGGATCGCAGCCGGTGAAGTGGTCGAAAGACCTGCCGCGGCGCTCAAAGAACTGGTTGAAAATGCCATCGACGCCGGTTCGACTCGCATTTCGGTGCGAATCGCCGAGGGCGGAGTATTGCGGCTGGAAGTCGAGGATGACGGCTGCGGTATGACCGCCGCCGATATGGCGCTCGCACTCGAACGCCACGCGACGTCGAAGCTGCCCGATGACGCGATCGAGGATGTCACGACCCTCGGCTTTCGTGGAGAGGCGCTGCCGTCGATCGCCAGCGTCGCGCGGCTGACGCTCGAAAGCCGGGTGACCGGCGCCGACGGCTGGAAGCGTGTGGTCGACAATGGCGCGGTCGTGGCCGAGGGACCAGCCGCGCTTGCGAAGGGCACGCGTGTGATGGTCGAGGACTTGTTCGCGCGCGTTCCGGCGCGCCGCAAATTTCTGCGCAGCGGGCGCAGCGAATATGCCGCATGCCTAGACGTGGTAAAGCGGCTTGCGATGGCGCGGCCCGATATCGGTTTTACGGTCGAGCATGACGGGCGCCGCGTGCTCGACGTGCAAGGCGGGCAGGATCAGCTTTCGCGCGTCGCGGCGTTGACCCAGCGCGATCTGGCCGCGAACAGCATCGGCGTCGATATCGACCGCGGCGAGGTACATCTGGGCGGCGTGATCAGCCTGCCGACCTACAATCGGGGCATCGCCGACCATCAATATCTGTTCGTTAACGGCCGCCCGGTGAAGGATCGGCTGCTCGTCGGTGCGCTTCGCGGTGCCTATGCCGACTTGCTCGCGCGCGATCGCCATCCGGTGGTTGCGCTGTTCCTCGACGTGCCGACGAGCGAGGTCGATGTGAACGTCCATCCGGCCAAGACCGAGGTGCGCTTTCGCGATCCGCAATTGATCCGCGGCATGATCGTCGGCGGCCTCCGCCGCGCGCTCGACGAACATGGTTTTCGTAGCGTCCAGCGCCCGGCGGAAGCTGCGCTTGCCGCTTGGCAGCAGGAACCAGTCGCGCCGCAGCCGACGGCGCCATCGCTGTTTGCTGTTCCGCCTGCGTATAGCCATTCTCCGGCGGCACATTCCTTCGGAGACGCGGGCGCCGGCGCGTCGACAACGGCTTTGCTGCACGATCGCATCATCGATTTTGCGGCTCCGCGCGATGCCCTGCCGATGGGCCGCGCCGAACCGGCGACCTCTCCCGTCCCGCAGGCCGAGGCGCATCCGCTAGGCATCGCGCGCGGGCAGATCGCGAAAACCTATATCGTAGCCGAGGCCGAGGACGGCCTCGTCATCGTCGACCAGCACGCCGCGCACGAGCGGCTGGTACTCGAACAGTTGCGCCACGGAATGAGCGGGCAGGCGGTGCCTTCGCAGGGCCTGCTGCTTCCCGAAGTCGTCGAACTCGATGAGCCCGCGTGCGACCGGCTCGAAGCCGCCGCGCCACAGCTTGCGGCGCTCGGCGTCGAACTCGAACGCTTCGGCCCCGCCGCAGTCATGGTCCGCGCGACGCCTGCGATGCTGGGCGCGATCAACTGTCAGAAACTGGTCACCGACATCGCCGACGATCTGGCGGGCTATGACGCGGCATTGGGTTTGAGTGAGAAACTCGAACTCGTCGCGGCAACGATGGCGTGCCACGGCTCGGTCCGCGCGGGCCGGACGCTCAGCGTCGCCGAAATGAACGCGCTGCTTCGCACGATGGAAGTGACACCGCATTCGGGGCAGTGCAATCACGGGCGGCCGACTTGGGTGAAGCTGGCGATGGACGATGTCGAAAAATTGTTCGGGAGGAAATAGGATGACGCTTCGGATCCTTGCCATTTCGCTGGCGGCTATCTTGCCCGCGACGGCGTTCGCGGCGCCCGCCGAAAAGGCCGCCACCACCTGTCCGGCTGCGCCCGTGCTGCCGCCTGAACTCGCCGACTGGGCGCGCGCTGCGTCGAGTAAGACAATCTATGCCTATGGCGACGATCTTGGCGCCGACTGGTCGCCGCTGGGCGCTGCACGGACGGCCTTGCCGCTGCACAAATTCGAAAGCCTGCGGTACGGCGTCGCGCCCGACCGCAAGCCCGACGTCTATAAATTCGGCGGCATGATCCCGATCGACGTCAAAAATCCGGGGCGGCTGGTGGTCGCGCTCGACGCCGGGGCGTGGATCGATCTCGTCCGCGACGGCGTCGTCGTAAAGTCGATCACGCACGGCCATGGCCCCGCCTGTTCAGGCATTCGCAAGATGGTCGAGTTCGACGTAACGCACGGCCGCTATCTGCTTCAGATCGTCAACGCGCCGACGGCGTCGATCCACGCGATGGCACTGCTACGCGACTGATCAGCGCAGGCGTTTCGCCAGCAAGCCCGTTGCATCGCTGGGCAGCGGGGCGACGCCGATAAGTCGCATGAGCAGCGGGTAGACCTCGATATTGTCGACGGTGCCGATATCGCCTTTCAGCCCGGTACCGCTGGCAACGAACAGCGCGAGCATCTCGGGGTCGGCATTGTCATAGCCATGCGCGCCGCCGGTGACTGGCCAGCTTGGCGGCCCCGCGAGGATCGTCCAGCCCGGCTCGGCAATACAGATGATCGCGGCAACGCGCGGGTTCTGGCCATAGTGGAGCCGCTTGGGGAGCTCCTCGCGGCGGTTGCAGACCATATGCTCATGCGGTTCCAGCAGCGCCTTATACACACGCTCGTCGGTCGCGGCGGCGGGCTCGATCGCCGCATAGGGGCCGGTCTCGACCGCAATGATGCTCGGCAAGTCGATCAGGTCGGCAAGCTGGATCACGCGGCTCTCGTCGATCGCGCGCATTCCGTGATCGGCGACGACGACCATCTGTGCGGATTGCCCCATCGCGGCCAGCCCCGAAACAAGCTCGCCGACGCGCGCGTCGACTTCGGTAATCGCGGCATTGACCTCGGCGCTGTCGGGGCCGAACTTGTGCCCTGCATCGTCGACCGCCTCGAAATAGAGCGTCATGAAGGCCGGGCGAATGTCTGCGGGGCGCCGCATCCAGTCGAGGATCGTGTTCACACGCTGCGCATATCCGACATCGGCGTCATAACGCAGCCAGTCGGGCGGGCGGTTCTCGTGGATCGCGACCTCGCTGCCCGGCCAGAACATCGTTGCGCTGCGCACGCCGGCCTTGCCTGCGGTGATCCACGCGGGCTCGGCCTCGTCCCACCAAAAGGGATCGAGCGATTGCTTCGGATCGCCGAGGCTGAACTTCACATTCGGTCGCCGCGGGTCGATCATATTGTTGCCGACGATGCCGTTCGTGTCGGGACGTTTGCCCGTGACGATCGCATAATGATTGGGGAAGGTCTTGGTCGGAAACGACGGGCGCAGCTTGCCGCGCGCGCCTTCGGCGGCGAGCCGCGACAGATTAGGGGTGATACCGCGATCGAGATAATCGGCGCGAAATCCGTCGATCGAGATCAGGATCGTCACGGGCTTGCGCTCTCCCGCCTCCTGCGCGTGCGCGGCGAGGGGGGCGAGAAGGGCGAGCAGGAGCGCGAACAGACGGGTCATGCGGTGGCCGCTATGGCGCTTATGTGACCGTCCGGCGACACTAGGCCATCTTGATCCCGGCGACATCGCGCTCGACGACGCCCGTCGCGCGCTTCGACAGCGTGTTCACCGGCGTCGTCACTTTGTCGACGACCATGAAGTGCGTCTGCCAGGCGTCGCGATTGACGTCGCACACGATATAGCCGCGCTGGTCGTTCGCGAATTTGAGCTCGGGATTCTGGCTCAGAAACACGTCGGTACCGTTGCGCTTGTCGCTGCCGTCGCCGCCGCTGGAGATCGACGTCGCGACGAACTCGGCGCCGACGACCTTGTCTTTGAGAACCAGATCGCCACAGAAATTCTGATGCTCGTCGCCGGTCAGCACGACATTATTCTTGAGCCCCGCCATGCGCGACAGGATACGTTCGCGCGGGGCTTCATAGCCCGCCCAACTGTCGAGATTCACGATCTTCTTCGGCTCGTCGGCCTTTCGCCGCCGGTCGAGCGACATCATCGTGATCTGCTGCGCGAACGCGTTCCACGTCGCGCCGCCCTTCGACAGATTGCGCCCGAGCCATTCCTCCTGCGCTTTACCGAGCACCTGCGCATTTTTGTCGAAAACGCCGGGGCACGCGGGCTTGAAGCCGTCGTCGCATGCCTGGTCGCTGCGATATTGCCGCGTGTCGAGCAACTGCATCGCCATCAGGTCACCCCAGCGAAACTCGCGGTTCATCGCGACCATACCGCCGCGCGGAAGCAGCGCCTTGCGCACCGGCATATGCTCGTACCACGCCTGCATCGCCGCCTGTTTCTTCAGCATGAAGACTTCGGGCGGTGCGGCTTCGGGGTCGTTGACGTCGAGCCCGAGCTTCCAATTGTCGATGTCGGAGACCCAGTCGTTGCGGATCTCGTGATCGTCGAAGCTCGACAGAAAGGCGTGGACCGAGCGCGCCGCCTGCAGGTCGATGTCGCCGAGCTGCTGGGCATAGGCGTTGCGGAAATCATTGACGTCGACGAGCGCGCGGAAGGCGTGTTTGCGCACCGGACGCGTCGGCAACCCGGTGTTGAACAGATAATCCTCGCTATATTCATAGATGAAGTCGCCATAATGATAGACGAAAGCGAGGTCTTCGCGCGCAAGGTGGCGATAGGCGCCAAAAAAGCCCGCTTCGAAATGCTGGCACCCGGCGACGCCGAATTTCAGCGCATCGGTTTTTGCGTCCGGCGCGGGCAGGGTGCGCGCGCGGCCGCGCAGGCTGCGTTCGCCGCCCGCTGTGAAGCGGTAATAATAGGGACGATCGGGCAGCAGTCCCGCGACCTCGACATGAACGCTGTGCGCAAGCTCGGGCCGCGCAAATTCGGTGCCCTTTGCCACGACATCGCGAAAGCCGCTGTCGCTCGCGACCTCCCAGTCGACCGGGAAATTTGCCAGCGGCATCCCGCCGTGGCGCTCCATCGGTTCGGGGGCGAGACGCGTCCAGATAACGAAGCCGTCGCTCGCGGGGTCGCCCGCCGCGACACCGAGGCTGAACGGGAATTCGCGGAAAATTCCGCCCTCGGCCCGCAGAATCGCGGGGGCGGCAAGACCGGCGAGGGTGGCCCCGGCAAGAAAGTGACGGCGGTTGAACATGGCTGGGCTCCGTGGGGACGAATCGAAGCCCCTGATAGCCCAGCCATATGTTTCATCAATGACCGATGCGGAACGGCATCAGAACCACATGCGCGCCATCCACAGCGCCATCGCGACCATCATCACATTTTCTGTTAGCGACACGAAGCCGAGGGGCACCTTGCTGCTGCCGCCGACGCACGCGCATTTGATGTCGCGCTTATCGATGTAAACCGCCTTGAACACCGACACCGCGCCGATGCCGCCGATGAACAACGCGATCGGGATCGACAACCAAGGCAGGATATGTGCCGTCATCAACACGCCCGCCAGACCCTCGGCAAAGGGATAGATATTGCCATAGGGCACCCATCGCTTGGCGAGCAGGTCATAGTTCAGGAACATCGTCGCGAATTTGTCGACATCCTGCAGCTTGAGGAGTGCGAGCACGATCATGCTGAACGAGATGAACCATTCGGCGGCGCGCAGCGTGAATGCGCTGCCTTCGACGGCAAAGCTCGCGGCGAGTGCCATCAGCGCGGTCATCGCGAACAGCGCGATCACGGGCGTGTAGCTTGTCGCATTGGGGTCAGCGACCTTCAGCCCCAAATGGCGACGCAGATCGTCGTGACCGCCGATACGTGATCCGTCGATGAAGGTCTGCGGCGTCGTCTTGACGTCGTGCTCGGCCTTGAACGCGTCGACCGCCTCGCGGGTCGTCAGCCATCGGTCGTCGACCGTGTAACCGCGGCTTTCCAGCAGATGTTTTGCCTTGAGGCCATAGGGACAGATATGTCCCGGCATGACCATGCGATGGAGTGTTGCTTGCTTCGTCATGCGCCCCATATAGCGTCCGTACCATGGTACGGAGTCAAGCGATGCAACTCACGATCGGCAAATTGGCGCAGGCGGGCGAGGTCGGTGTCGAAACCATCCGCTATTACCAGCGCCGCGGCTTGCTGGGCACCCCCGCGCGAAGCGGTGGAGACGGGTGGGGCGGAGGAATCCGCCGGTACGGCGACGACGATCTTCGCCGCCTGAAATTCATCCGTTCGGCGCAGGCGTCGGGTTTTACCCTAGACGAGATTTCGGAACTGCTGGCGCTGGAAGCGAGCGACGATCGCATCAGCGTGCGCACGCTCGCGCGTCAGCGGATCGAGGCGCTCGACGAAAAGATCGCGCAAATGACCGCAACCCGCGCCGCCCTCGCACGCCTCGCCGACCAATGCGCGGCGAGCGATAAAGGGCCGTGCCCGATATTGGCGGCGTTCGAGTCTTAGTGCGGAGACGGCCGCTGGCGGCCGTCGGCCGTCGCTTATTGGCTTGGCGGCTCAGAAGCTACGCCAGCGCAAAGTGCTTTGGCGCAGGCTTTCGTATGTCTGGAAAAGAATGGCTCCCCGGGTAGGATTCGAACCTACGACCGATCGATTAACAGTCGATTGCTCTACCGCTGAGCTACCGAGGAACACGCCGCCGATGCGGGCAAGGCGGCCCCTTTGCCGCCGGTCGCGGGATTAATCAAGCCCTCAAACGATAAATTGTTCCATTGCGATGCGTTCGTCCAATCCCTGATCGGGATCGAACAGCAAAGTCAGCGGCCGACTGCGGTCGGTGGTGACTAGCACCGTCTTCACATCTCGAATCTCGCGCTGGTCGGCAACGGCGCTGACCGGGCGTTTCGCTGCCTCGCGGACGTTGAAACGGATGCTGGTCGATTCGGGGACGAGCGCGCCGCGCCAACGGCGGGGGCGGAAGGGGCTGATCGGCGTCAGCGCCAGCATTTCGGATTCGAGCGGCAGGATCGGGCCGTTGGCGCTGAGATTATAGGCGGTCGATCCGGCCGGGGTCGATACGAGCACTCCGTCGCACGCCAGTTCCTCAAGCATCGTCTTTTCGTTGATCATCACCTCAAGTTTCGCCGCCTGACGTGTCTCGCGCAGCAACGAGATTTCGTTGATTGCCGGCAATATATGCCGTTCGCCGCTGATCGTCGTGATATCGCCGCTTAGCGGATGGATCAGGAACGGGCGCGCAGCGGCGAGGCGGTCAACAAGGCCCTCGATCCGAAACTCGTTCATCAGAAAGCCGATCGTGCCGCGGTTCATGCCAAAGACGGGCAGGCTGCGTCGCTGGTCGAGCAGCTGGTGCAGCATATGCAACAGGAAGCCATCGCCGCCCAGCGCGATCAGCAGGTCTGCCTCCGCCAGATCAACGAAGTCATAGAGCGGACGCAGTTCGGCTTCCGCCTCCATGGCCGCGGGCGCGTTCGATGCGACTAGCGCAATCTTGCGATGCATAATGGTCCGGTTCCCCCGTGCCTTCAAATAACGGGATGGCCTGTCAGCCGCCCGTTGCACTCATATGACGCGCGACCGCCGGTTTGGACTTTCGCTCGATATGAAAGTCATGCGCGCGGGGTTTGCCAGCCAAAGCCGCATCAATCAAGCCGTCGACATCACCGCGCTCGCGCAACGCGGAGCGCAGGTCGACATGGTCGTCCTGGCCAAGGCACATATAGACGCGTCCCTCGACCGTCAGGCGGATACGGTTGCAGGTCGCGCAGAAATTGTCGCTGAGCGGGGTGATCAGTCCAAGCGTCACCGGGCTGTTCTCGATCGCGAAATAGCGTGCGGGGCCGCCGGTGCGCTGGTCGATAGGATAGATGGCCCGCGTTTCGCGAAGCGGCGCGATGAAATGATGGAGCGGTATATAATGGTCGCTTCGGTCTTCCTCGACTTCGCCGAGCGGCATCGTCTCGATCAGCGTCAGGTTGCATCCGGCCGCGGCGCAATAATCGAGCATCGGAAGCAATTGATCTTCGTTGAGTCCGGCGAGCGCCACCATGTTGATCTTGACCGCCAATCCCGCACGGCGCGCGGCGTCGATCCCGCGCAGCGCAACTGCAAGATCCCCGACGCGCGTGATATGGCGAAAGGCGTCGGTGTCGAGCGTGTCCAGGCTGACGTTGATGCGGCGGACGCCCGCCGCTGCCAGCATCGGGGCGTGCTCGGCCAGCCGCATCGCATTGGTGGTCAGCGTGAGTTCGTCGAGGCCCTGGCCGATCAGAGCACCCAGCCGCATTGCTAGCGTGTCGATTCCGCGCCGTACGAGCGGTTCGCCGCCCGTCAGTCGGATGCGGCGAACCCCGCGCGCAACGAAGCGCTCGGCAAGTTCGCCCATTTCCTCTATGCTGAGCACCGCCGATTTGGGTAGGAAGGTCATGTCTTCGGCCATGCAATAACGGCAGCGCAGGTCGCAGCGGTCGGTGACCGACAGGCGTAAGTAACTGATCCGTCGGCCAATGCCGTCGATCAAAGGGGCCGTCGATGCGGCGCTGTGGGAAAATGTGACAGCCACGCGCGCATTGTGATGCAAAAGGGAAGCGCTTGGCAAGCAAAGCCTGTTAGAGGGACCGCCATGAATCGCCTGTCCGAATCTCTTTCCGCCTGCGCCCGCAAGCTTGAAACCCTGCACGCCCGGCACGACGCCGACGTCGGCGTCCTCCTGGTGCAGGTCGACCAGATGGCCCGCATCAACAACAGCGCTGGCACGGCGACGGGCGACTCGGTGCTCGATGAAATCGGGCGCCGCCTCGAAAATTTCGCGAGCGACGAGTTCGGCCAGGGGTCGTGCGTCGATCGCCTCGACGGTCCGCGCTTCCTCATCGTGCCCGCGACGCCGATGTCGCTGGGGGCGCTGCGGGCGCAGGAGCGCGCGCTGCACGTCGCGCTCGCCGAGCCGATCGTCGGCGATCCGAACGGCCGCCTGTCGATCCGCATCGCGGCCGCCCTGATCACTCGCGACGAGCCCGTCGACGAACAGCTTCGTTCTGCGGGCGACCAACTGGCGCGACCGGCGTCGGCGCGCGACGGGGTGATGGTCCACGCAGCGTTGTCGCGGAACGAGGTGGTGATCCACTATCAGCCCCAATATGACGTCGCGACCGGCGAGATGACCGGGGTCGAGGCGCTTCTACGCTGGCAGCATCCCGAACTTGGTCTGCTTGGCGCGGGACCGTTGGTAACAGCGGCGCGCGCGGCGCGGCTCGAATGCGAGCTCACCGAACATGCGCACCGTGTCGCGCTGGCCGAAATGGCGACCTGGCCAAAAGCGCTGGCGAAGCTGCGCGTCTCGCTCAACATAACCGCCGCCGATCTCGGTGACCCCGAATTTGCCGGGCGTTTTGCGGAGATGGCAAAGGCCGCGAAAATCGATCCCGATCGGTTGACGCTCGAGCTGACCGAGCAGGCGATGCTGAGCGATCCGGCGAGCGCCGCCGACCAGCTCGCGCAGATCCGCGCACTTGGCGTCGCGGTCGCGATAGACGATTTCGGTACCGGCTATTCCAGCCTGTCGCTGCTCGCGCGGTTGCCTATCGACTATCTCAAGATCGACAGCGGCTTTACCCGCACGATCGACGGCAGCGACCGCGACCGCATCGTCGTGCGCGCGATCGTCGACCTCGCGCGCGCGCTCGGCTTGCTGGTGGTGGCCGAAGGGATCGAGAATGTGCGCCAGTTGGAGCGTCTCTCCGACCTCGGCGTCGCGACCTGGCAGGGCTTTCTGAAATCGGGGCCGGTGCCCTCGGATCAGTTGCTGGCGTTGATGGAATAGTCCGCCGTCATTGCGAGCGAAGCGAAGCAATCCAGAGCGGTGTACGCGACTCTGGATTGCCGCGTCGCCTTCGGCTCCTCGCAATGACGACCTCTAGTTATCCCGCCACTTGCCGCGCCAGCTTCCCCAGACCCTTCGATAGCTGCAGCGCGCCGTTGAGGCGCGCGCCCGTGCTCACCCAGTCGCCGCTGATCGAAAGCTTGTTGTCGGGGCGGATACGCGCACGACCTTTCAGCCGTTCGACATAGGCGATGAGCCCGGGGACGTTGGCGAACTGGTCGCCATGGAAGCTCACGAGTGCGCCCTTGGTTCCGACGTCGAGCTTCGCGATTCCAGCGAGCTTGGCGTTCGCCTTGATCTCCATAAGCTGGATCAGGTTCGCGGTCTCGGGCGGCAGCGGACCGAAACGGTCGATCATCTCGGCGGCAAAGGCATCGAGTGCCGGGCGATCCACGGCTTCGTTGAGGCGGCGATACAGCGCCATGCGCAGCGGCAGGTCGGGGACATAATCCTCTGGAATCAGGATCGGCGCGTCGACCGTGATGACGGGGGAGAGCGCTTCGCGCGGCGGCGCAGCGCCCATGCCCTCGGCCTTCGCGACCAGGATCGCCTCTTCGAGCATGGATTGGTAGAGTTCGAAGCCGACTTCGCGGATATGCCCCGACTGTTCGTCGCCGACGAGGTTGCCCGCGCCGCGAATGTCGAGGTCGTGGCTCGCAAGCTGGAAGCCGGCACCCAGCGTATCGAGATCGCCAAGCAGCTTGAGCCGTTTTTCGGCGGTGTCGGTGATCGCGCCGCCTTCCATCGTCGTAAGATAGGCGTAGGCGCGCGTCTTCGACCGCCCGACGCGCCCGCGTAGCTGATAGAGCTGCGCAAGGCCGAAGCGATCGGCTCGGTGGACGATCAGCGTATTGGCGCTCGGGATATCGAGCCCGCTTTCGACAATCGTCGTCGAGACGAGGACGTCATATTTGCGGTCATAGAAGGCGCTCATCCGCTCCTCGACCTCGCCGGGCGCCATCTGTCCATGCGCGACGACATATTTGATCTCGGGCACGCGCGTGCGCAGGAATTCCTCGATGTCGGGCAGGTCCTTGATCCGCGGCGTAACGAAAAAGCTCTGCCCGCCGCGATCATGTTCGCGCAGCAGCGCTTCGCGGATCACGACGGGGTCCCATGGCGCGACATAGGTGCGGACGGCAAGACGGTCGACCGGCGGCGTCTGGATAACGCTGAGTTCGCGGAGGCCCGACATCGCCATCTGAAGCGTGCGCGGGATTGGAGTAGCGGTGAGGGTCAGCACATGAACGTCGGTCTTGAGCTGCTTCAGCCGTTCCTTGTGGACGACGCCGAAACGCTGTTCCTCGTCGACGATGACGAGGCCGAGGTTCTTGAACTCGACCGATTTCGCGATGACGGCGTGCGTGCCGACGACGATATCGATCTGCCCGCTCGCGAGACCGTCGCGCGTCTTTTGTGCTTCGCCCGCCGGGACGAGGCGCGACAGGCGGCCGATGTTGACCGGGAAGCCTTTGAAGCGTTCGACGAAATTCGTGTAATGTTGACGCGCGAGGAGCGTCGTCGGCACGACCACGGCGACCTGTACCCCCGCCATAGCGGCGACGAAAGCAGCGCGCAGCGCGACCTCGGTCTTGCCGAACCCGACGTCACCGCAGACCAGCCGGTCCATCGGCCGCCCGGACGCCATGTCGGCGAGCACGTCGCCGATCGCGCGGTCCTGATCGTCGGTTTCCTGATAAGGGAAACGGTCGGCAAAGGCGGGATATGCCGCATCCTGCGCGAGTAGTTCGCCCGAGCGGAGCGCGCGCTGCGCCGCAGTCGCGAGCAGTTCGCCCGCGATCTCGCGGATGCGCTCCTTCATCCGCGCCTTGCGACGTTGCCAGGCTTCGCCGCCGAGCTTGTCGAGGCCAACACCGTCGCTCTCGCCGCCATAGCGTGAGAGGACGTCGAGATTTTCGACGGGGACGTAGAGCTTGTCGCCGCCGGCGTAGGTCAGCGCGACGCAATCGTGGGGGCTGCTCCCGACCGGGATTTGTGTCAGCCCCTCATAACGGCCGATACCGTGGTCGAGATGGACGACAAGGTCGCCGACGCTGAGCGTCGCCAGTTCGGCGAGGAAGGCATCGGCGCTCTTGCGGCGTTTCTGGCGGCGGACGAGACGTTCGCCGAGGATGTCCTGTTCGGTGAGCAGGCTGATCGCGTCGGAGGCGAAGCCATGATCGAGCGGCAGCACCACCATTGCCGTCGCGCCGCCGCTTTCCGACGAGGCGGTGCCGAGCGCATCCTGCCAGCTATCGGCGGGCGCAAGCGAGGTGACGCCATGGTCGCGGAGCAGCCCCGAAAGGCGCTCGCGTGCGCCGCCCGAATAGCTGGCGATGATCGTGCGCCGGCCCTTGCGGCGTTCATCGCTCAGATGGTCGGCGACCTTCGTATAGACATTCTCGTCAGCGGTACGCTCCGGCGTGAAATCGCGTGCTGCGAAGGTTTCGAGGTCGATCACCGTTGCGGATGGCGGAACGTCGAACGGTGTTACGATATGGACAGGGCGCCCGGACGACGCTTCGGCCCATTCGCTATTCGTCAGATAAAGCGTTTCGGGTGCCAGTGGGCGATAGCTGCCGGGCGATTCGCGTTCTGCGGCGACGCGGTTCGCATGATAGTCGGCGATCGCGGCGAAGCGCGTTTCGCCGGTCGCCTCGGTGCGGTGGCCGCGCAGCACCGGCGCCGCGGGATCGATATGATCGAACAGCGTCGCCAGCCGTTCCTCGAACAAGGGCAGCCAGTGGTCCATGCCGGCCTGCCGCCGACCGTCGCTGACTGCCTGATAGAGCGGGTCACCGGTCGCCTGTGCGCCGAACAGATCGCGATAGCTGGAACGGAACCGTTTGATCGTGGCTTCGTCGAGCAGGGTTTCGCTGGCGGGCAGCAGTTGCAGCGCCTTGGCGGGGCCAAGGCTGCGTTGGTCGGCGGGGTCGAAGCGGCGAATGCTTTCGATCTCGTCCCCAAAGAAGTCGACGCGCAGGCCGTTTTCCTCGCCAGCCGGAAACAGGTCGAGAATGCCGCCACGTACTGCGAACTCGCCCTGATCGGCGACGGTGTCGACACGGCTGAAGCCGTTCGACACCAGCAGTTCGGCCAGGGCGTCGCGATCGATTCGTTGACCCGGCGCGAGCGTCGTCGCGAGCTGGCGGATGCGAAAGGGCGTCAGCGTCCGCTGGGTGATTGCGGCGACGGTGGTCAGGATCAACTCGCCGCGCTTTGCGGGAAGCTGCAGCGCGGAGAGCGTCGCCAGCCGGTCGGCGCTGACCCGCATCGACGGTCCCGCCCGGTCATAGGGCAAGCAATCCCACGCGGGGAATCGGTGGACGATCAGATCAGGCGCAAAGAAGGGAGCCGCGTCGGCAATCGCCTGCATCGCCGCATCGTCGGTCGCTACATAAACGAGGCGCTTGTCGCTTGCCCGCGCCAGGTCGGCCAGCAGCAGCGGCAGGAAGCCGTCGGCCGCGCGCGCCAGTGTGAGCGGCGCCGACGCCGATCCGATGGCGGCAAAAATGTCGGCGGCGCTTAAGGTCATGGCAGCGGGATATAGTCCAGCCGGCGCATCGCGGCGATCATGTCGGGACGGTCGAGATGCGCGGGTGGTTCGCCGGTGCCGAGCGCCCACGCCATGATGTCGACGTCATCCTCTTCAACGACGATCTCGTACCAGGCGACCTCTTCCTCGCTCCAGCCCGCCGAATAACGATCGAAAAAACCGCCGATCATATAGTCGGCCTCGCGCGTGCCGCGGTGCCAGGCACGGAATTTCAGGCGTTTGAGGCGGTCTTGCATGGCGGGCCTTTTAGACAAAACGGATGATGTAGCAACCAGCCGTTCCCCTTCATCCTTCGCCCTGAGCTTGTGGAAGGGACCGTTCTTCCCCGGCAGCGTTGGATTGGGAAGAACGACTTTTCGACAAGCTCGGCACGAACGGACACGAGGTTGCGTTCCTTCGCTCGACATGAGCGGAAGGGCGAGGCTAGAGATGCCCTAGCGATGCGACCCGAGATACTCAATCCGCTCTTTGCTGCGCTCACCGACCTGAAAGGCGTCGGGCCGCAGCTTGCCAAGCCGCTCACGCGGCTGGGGCTCGAACGCGTGGTCGACGTACTGTTTCATTTGCCGACGGGATTGATATCGCGTTTTCCGGTCGAGCGGCTCGATCAGGCGCAGGCCGGACAGACGATCATCGTCGAACTGACCGCGCAGGACTATCGCCCGGGCCGCAGCCCGCGCGCCCCGTTCGGGGTCGAAGCGTTCGACGATGCGGGCGATCATGTGCGGCTCGTCTATTTCGGGCGGACGTCGGGGCTGGCGCGCAAGCTCTTCCCACTCGGCGAGAAGCGCTGCGTGTCGGGGCGGCTCGACCTGTATGGCGACATGCGTCAGATCGTACATCCCGATCAGGTGGTGGAGCCCGGCGATGAGGGCGGAATCGCCGAGCATGAGCCAGTCTATCCGCTTACCGAGGGGCTCACCAACGCGCGGCTGTCGCAACTGGGACAGGTCGCGCTCGAACGTCGGCCCGATCTTGCCGAATGGATCGATGCGCCGCTGCTCGCCAGTCGTGGCTGGCCCGCGTGGCGCGAGGCGATGGAACGCGCGCATGCAAGCCCGCGCGACGAACCCGCACGCGACCGGCTCGCCTATGACGAGATTTTCGCGAGCCAGGTCGCGCTGATGCTGATCCGGCAAGGGCTTCGGACACGCAAGGGCAGATCAATCGTCGGCGACGGCCGGCTGACCGATGCGCTTAAGCTGCCTTTCGGACTGACCGGAGCGCAGGAACGCGTCGGGCGTGAGATCGCGGGCGACATGGCACAGGACACGCCGATGCTGCGGATGCTGCAGGGCGATGTCGGTTCGGGCAAGACGCTCGTCGCGTTGCGCGCGATGCTCGCGGCGGTCGAGGCTGGGACGCAGGCGGCGTTGCTCGCCCCGACAGAAATCCTGGCGCGTCAGCATTTTGCGACGTTGCAGCGGATGCTTGGCGGACTGCCGGTCAACATCGCGATCCTGACCGGCCGCGACAAGGGCAAGGTACGTGAATCGACGCTGATGGGGCTTGCGGACGGCACCATCGACATCCTCGTCGGTACGCATGCGATCTTCCAGCAGGCGGTAAATTACCGGGACCTGGCGCTTGTCGTCGTCGATGAACAGCATCGCTTCGGTGTCGCGCAGCGGTTGATGCTGACCCAAAAGGCGGCGCGTCCGCCGCATTTGCTCGTCATGACCGCGACGCCGATTCCGCGCACGCTGCAACTCGCCAATCATGGCGAGATGGACGTGTCGCAGATCGACGAGATGCCGCCGGGACGCACCCCGGTCGATACGCGCGTCATTTCGCTCGATCGGCTCGACGACGTCGTGGACTCGCTCGATCGGCACCTTGCAACGGGCGCACAGGCCTATTGGGTTTGCCCGCTTGTTGCCGAAAGCGAAGGGAGCGAACTCGCCGCCGCTGAAGATCGGGCGGCGTTGCTCCGCGCGCGGTTGGGCGATCAACGGGTCGGGCTGGTTCACGGCCGGATGAAAGGCCCCGAGAAAGACGACGTCATGGCGCGCTTTCAGGCGGGCGAGATCGGGGTTCTCGTCGCGACGACGGTGATTGAGGTCGGGGTCGATGTGCCGGCCGCCAGCCTGATGATTGTGGAACATGCGGAGAATTTCGGACTTGCTCAGCTTCACCAATTGCGTGGCCGTGTCGGGCGCGGCGCGGCGAAGTCGGTCTGCCTGTTGCTACGCTCGCAGAATCTGTCGGAAACGGCGCGCGAGCGGCTCGCTCTGATGCGCGATACGAACGATGGTTTCGTGATTGCGGAGAAGGATCTGGAATTGCGCGGCGGCGGGGAACTGCTCGGGCTCAAGCAGTCGGGCGACGCCGATTATCGGCTCGCGACGCCCGAACAACTCGTGCGCCTGCTACCCGTCGCGCATGACGACGCACGGCTGTTTGTCGAACGCGATGGCGGTATGGAGGGCGCAAGGGCAGAAGCCGTGCGCCTCTGCCTCTATCTGTTTGAACGCGATGCGGCGGTGCCGCTGCTGAGAAGCGGTTAGTTTGCGTCGCCGCGAGCGCCCATGGCGCGGATCATCGGCAGATAATCTTCAACAGAGATCGACTTGTCGAACTGGACACCGGTCTTGCCGCCGAGCGACCAGACGACCTTTGCGGCAGTGCGGCCGATGATCGGCATGCGGAACACGACAAGGTCGCCGGGCTCAAGCCCGCGCTCGAAACGCATCAGCAGGCCGTCGGCGCTGATATTGACGCATGTGCACATTTCCTGCCGTCCGTCGGGCATGACGAATGGCAGGCGACAATAAACGTCGCTACGCGGCGCGATCCGCTGGTCGAGGCCGACATAATGGGCCTTGCTCGTGTCAATCTTGCGCATATCTGTGGACCTTGTTGATTTGGCCATGAACGATCCATCCGATTGCTGAAGAAGTAGTAAATGCGTTTGTGGCCGTTACCGCGTCACAAGGCCATGTTTTTTTGAGCCGAGGCTCAGCGGAATGGGGTTCGCGCCCGGCTGGATCAGGTGCTGCGGGTCGCGAACGACATTGCCATCGACCTTCACGGCGCCCTCTTCGAGCTTGCGGCGCGCCTCCTTGTTCGACGTCGCAAAGCCGAGTTCGCGCAGCGCATCGACGACGCTGATACCGTCGGCGGGCGCGACAACTTGCGGAAGGTCGCCGCCTATCTGCCCCTTTTCAAAGGTTTGCGTCGCGGTCGCCGCCGCCGCCTTTGCGGCCTCTTCGCCGCGGCACATTGCGGTCGCCTCGTTGGCGAGAATCTTCTTTGCCTCGTTGATCTCCGCGCCCTCGAGCGCTTCGAGCCGGGCGATCTCGTCCAGCGGCAGGTCGGTGAACAGCTTCAGAAACTTGCCGACATCGCGGTCGTCGCAGTTGCGCCAATATTGCCAGTAGTCAAAATGGGACAGTTGTTCCGGATTTAACCAGACGGCTCCGGCAGCGGTTTTGCCCATTTTTGCTCCCGCGGCGGTGGTCAGCAGCGGAGTCGTGAGGCCATAGAGATCGGCGCCGTCCATGCGGCGGCCAAGCTCCATTCCGTTGACGATATTACCCCACTGGTCCGATCCGCCCATCTGCAGCCGGACATTCATGTCCTTCGACAGGTGGCGGAAGTCGTATCCCTGCAGGATCATGTAGTTGAATTCGAGGAAGGTCATCGGCTGCTCGCGCTCAAGCCGCAGCTTGACGGAGTCGAATGTCATCATGCGGTTGATCGTGAAATGCGTGCCAACTTCTTGCAGCAGTTCGATGTAACCGAGTTTGCCGAGCCAAGACTGATTATCGACCATAACCGCGTCGGTCGGACCGTCGCCGAAGGTCAGAAACTGCTGAAAGATGCTAAAGATCGACGCGATGTTTGCGGCGATCGTCTCGTCCGACAGCATCTTGCGGCTTTCGTCGCGCCCGGTGGGGTCGCCAATCCGCGTCGTCCCGCCGCCCATCAGCACGATCGGCTTGTGCCCTGTCTGTTGCAGGCGCCGTAGCATCATGATCTGGACAAGGCTGCCGACGTGCAAACTGGGGGCTGTTGCGTCGAAACCGATATATCCGGGGATGACCTGTTTGGCGGCAAGTGCATCGAGCCCTTCCGCGTCGGTCGTCTGATGGATATAGCCTCGCTCGTCGAGCAGGCGCAGCAGGTCGGATTTGTAACTGGTCATAGCGGGCGGGCGCTTAGCATGGGGTTTGATATTTGGATAGCATGCGCAGAACCCTCATCTGTCATCCCGACACGCCGGCGAAGGCCGTTCGGGCGGTTGCGGTCGAAATCACGCTGTCGTTCGACGATGGCTTTGCGCTGCGCTATCTCGTCGAAGGCAGGATTGACGAACTCGTCGTGCCGAAGGGGGAGGGCGAATTGGTCATTGCCGATAGCGCGACCGACGGGCTCTGGCAGAGCACTTGCTTCGAAGTCTTCCTGACCGAAGAGGGACAGCCCGACTATACCGAATTCAATTACAGCCCCGACGGGCGCTGGGCCTGTTACCAGTTCGACGATTATCGCTCGTTGCTGCGTTCGGATGAACTCGCGCCATGGGAAATCTCGGCCGAGCGTGGTGAGCAAAGCTATGCCTTGCGCATTGAGCCCGGCATCTTTCCCGACATGGGTGCGAAGCTCGCACTGTCGGCGGTGATCGAGGAACTCGACGGTACCAAAAGCTATTGGGCGCTCGCGCATCCGCCGGGCAAGCCCGACTTTCATCATCCCGATTGCTTTGCGCTCACGCTTGGGGCACCCGACGCGGCATGACAGTGAACTTCGGTATCGACCGCCTGCTCGCCGACCCGGCGCTTCGCAAACCGCTCGAAGGCAAGCGCGTAGCGCTGCTCGCGCATCCCGCCTCGGTCACCGCTGACCTGACGCACAGTCTCGACGCGCTTGTCGCGATGGGTCTCGATATCACCGCAGTGTTTGGGCCGCAGCATGGCGTTCGCGGTGACCTTCAGGACAATATGATGGAGTCTCCGGACTTCACCGATCCGACCTATGGCATGCCGGTGTTCAGCCTTTACGGCGAGGTGCGGCGCCCATCGGGTCAGTCGATGCACACCTTCGACGTGATGCTCGTTGACCTGCAAGACCTTGGCTGTCGCATCTACACCTATGTGACGACCTTGCTCTATATCCTCGAAGCCGCGGCCCAGCATGGCAAGGCGGTGTGGGTGCTCGACCGGCCCAATCCCGCGGGGCGCCCCGTCGAGGGCACGCGACTTCTGCCCGGCTGGGAAAGCTTTGTCGGTGCCGGGCCGATGGTGATGCGTCACGGTCTCACGATGGGTGAGATCGGGCACTGGTTCATCCGCCACTTCGGCCTCGACGTCGATTATCGCGTCATCGCAATGGACGGCTGGGATCCCAAAGGCCCCGGCTTCGGCTGGCCTGAGGATCGCGTGTGGATCAACCCCAGCCCGAACGCCGCGAACGTCAATATGGCGCGCGCATATGCGGGCACGGTGATGGTCGAAGGAGCCACGCTCAGCGAGGGCAGGGGAACCACGCGCCCGCTTGAACTGTTTGGCGCGCCTGACATCGATGCGAAGGCGGTGATTGCAGAAATGCATCGTCTCGCACCCGAATGGCTCGGCGGATGCAAGCTACGCGACATCTGGTTCCAGCCGACTTTCCACAAACATGTCGGCCAGCTCAACAGCGGCGTTCATATCCATGCCGATGGTCCCTGGTACGACGACGATGCGTTCCAGCCCTGGCGCGTGCAGGCGCTGGGGTTCAAGGCGATCCGCTCGCTGTACCCCGATTATCCGATCTGGCGCGGCAAGGATTTCAAATATGAGTACACCGACGATGTCCTCGCGATCGACGTGATCAACGGCGGCCCCGGCCTGCGTGAATGGGTCGACGATGCAGGCGCGGCGGCGGGCGATCTCGATGCGCTGGCGCAGCCCGACGAGGCCTCTTGGCGTGAGGAAATCGCCGATCTTCTGATTTATTGACGAAGGGGAAAATGATGCATCGACGGCAATTTCTGGGAACGGCGACGCTGGCTGGCTTTGCGGCGACTTTGCCGGCACCCGTGTTCGCCGCCGCCGATACCGCCGGTCTCCCCAACCTCGCCGCCAAGGCCGTCCCGATCGGCAAGGCCGAGCGTGTAGCGCGGATCGCCAAGGCGAAAGAGCTGATGCGCGCGAACGACATTGGCGCTTTGTTGATCGAGCCTGGATCGAGCCTCATCTATTTCACCGGCGTCGAATGGTGGCGCAGCGAGCGGCTGACCGCCGCGGTGCTGACGCGTGAGGGCGAGGTTGCGATCGTCACGCCATTTTTCGAGGAACCGTCGGTGCGCGAAAGCCTGGGCATCGACGCCGAGGTGCTGACATGGAATGAGGATGAGAATCCGCTTGCTGCAGTTGCCGCATGGCTCGGCAAGCGCGGCCTTGCCAAGGGCCGCATCGGTGTCGAGGAAACGGTCCGCTATTTTGCGGTCGATGGGCTGGAAAAGGCGATGCCCGGCGCGACGGTGGTCAATGGCGCGCCCGTCGTGCGCGGATGCCGGATGCACAAATCCCCCGCAGAAATCGCGCTGATGCAGATCGCCGCCGACATCACGGTCGCCGCCTATCGCCACACCGCGCCGCGGGTCCAGGTTGGAATGACTCCCGCCGACATCGGCGCGATCATGGCCGCCGCGACGAGGGCGCTCGGCGGCAAGAGCGAGTTCGAGTTGATCCTGCTCGGCGAGGCGAGCGCTTATCCGCACGGATCGGGCAAGCCGCAGGCGGTGAGGGATGGGGAGGTTGTGCTGATGGACTGCGGCGCGACTGTGCATGGATATCAGTCGGACATCTCGCGGACCTTCGTTCACGGCAAGGCGTCGGCGCGCCAGCGGCAGGTGTGGGATCAAATGCGCAAGGGGCAGGATGTCGCCTTTGCCGCCGCGAAGCTCGGCACGCCCGCGGGCAAGGTCGATGATGCAGTGCGCGCTTATTATGAAAGCCTCGGTTGGGGCCCGGGCTACAAGCTCCCCGGTACTTCGCACCGCACCGGCCACGGGATCGGCCTCGATGGACACGAGCCGGTCAATCTGGTGCGCGGCGAAACGACGAAGCTGGCACCCGGCATGTGTTTCTCGAACGAGCCGGGCATCTATATTCCGGGCGAGTTTGGCATCCGCCTCGAAGATTGTTTCTACATGACCGACACCGGCCCGAAATGGTTCAGTGAGCCGCCGCCGTCAATCGACCGGCCGTTCGGCTAAGGGCTCTTCTTGCTCCCAAACGATAAAATTAGCGTTGTCGGTAGACGCCACCGCTTCGATCATTTTCGCATGGTCGAAGCCACGTAGCTTAGTGATCCGATCGAGGACGAGGGCTTCGCCCCTTGCGCCTTGCGGGTACAATAATGTTGGCTGACCATCCGACCCGAAGAACAGCCACCAAACATCGGCCCCCCAAGGTCCGCTGTCGTTGGTTTCGATCGCGATCCCCGCGATGTCCGATAGCGCGCAGGTGCTTCTCCCGCCTGTGCCATCGATTACCGTCAACACATCATCGTCGATCGCCACAAGCCAGCGAGCTTCCGGATGAAGAGCGGGTGCGATCTCTGCACTGCTCGCGTCCGGCACCTTCGGCCGCTGAACCAGACTGACCAGCACGAACGAGATGATCATCAGCAGATACCAGCTGCCGAGCTTTTCCAGCCCGACCATGTGCCAGCCGTCGTCCTGGCTCGGATAGGTCCAGGCGCGCGCGAAGGTGCCGATATTTTCGGCGAACCAGATGAAGAGCGCGACGAGGCCCCAGCCGACGAGCAACGGCATGCGGCGATGGATGTGGAGCGGGCGGAACCACACCTGACAGCGCCAGAAGAGCAGCGCGGTTGCCATGAACAGCAGCCATCGGATGTCGTACAGCCAATGATGCGCGAAGAAATTGACATAGATCGCCGCCGCCAGCGCATAGCTTGTCCAGGCAGGCGGATAGCCGGAGTAGCGAAAGTCGAAGATGCGCCAGACGCGCGCGATATAGCTGCCGACCGCGGCGTACATGAAGCCGGAGAAGAGGGGGACGGCGCCAATGTGGAGCAAGCTTGCTTCGGGATATTGCCACGATCCTGCGGCGGTCTTGAACAGCTCCATCACCGTGCCGACGATGTGGAAGATGAGGATAACCACAGCTTCCCTAGGCGTCTCCAGCCGGAAGGCGAGCATGCCGAGCTGGATTAGCACCGCACCGATCGTGATCGCGTCATAGCGGTGGAGCGGCGCGCCATCGGGCCAGAAGAGATGCGTGCCGAGCAGCAGCGCGAGCATCAGCCCGCCGAACAGGCACGCCCAGCCCTGTTTGAAGCCGAAGACCAGAAATTCGAGAAACCAGCCCCGCGGTCCGGGCTCGATCGCCATCGCCTCCAACCGCGCCCGGACGGCATGAAAGCGGCTGTGGCTTCGTGGAGATTCAGGCACGAAGGGCAATCGGCATCGCGTCAGGCCGGTTCCGAGTGAAGAGCGATACGGTTTCCTTCGCTATCCTCGATTTCCGCGACGAACCCGGCCAATCCGATCGCCGTTTTGGGATACAACACCGACCCACCCTCAGCCTCGGCTCTTTTCAGCGCAACGTCGACATCGTCCACCGTGAAGTAGACGATGGCGCCCGTCTTTGACGGTATATAGACGTCGCCCCTGGCTAGAGCGCCGCTTGCCCCCGGGGCATCATCGCTCCGGGGGAACAGGGCCATGTCGTAACCGTCGATTGTCTGGCGTTCGAGCCGGAGCCCGAAAACAGCAGTGTAGAAGCCTATCGCCCTGTCCAGATCAACCACGGGGATTTCGAAATAGCCCACCGGGTTGCGGCGCCTTTCTCCTGCGGTCATGCGCCTCGGCCCTCAGACATAAACGGCGACGTAGGCGATCAATGCGGCAGCGGGCAAAAGGAGCGCTTGCGCGAGGACCGTGCCGGCGAGGCGGCTCAGCGAAATGAAGGTGATCGCGCGGCGGAAATCGGCCTCGTCGACTTTGCCCTCGACCGCATCGTCGGTCATCACCGACAATTGCGGGTCGATGAAGGCGAAGAGCAGGATGGTCGCAAAGCCGTTGATCAGCGCCGAGAGCTGCGATGCGGTGACGCGGAATTCGGGGGCGAGATACCCGGCGTAGAGCGAGGCGACGACGCCGACCGCCAGCAGCGACTGCGCAAGGCAGTTGGCGATCAGCACGCCCCAACCAATACCTTTCGGCATCTTCCAGCTTTTGAGGTGCGAAAGGCTGGGGATGGTCAGCGACCGGCCCAATGTGCGCAGACCGCTCGGGCTGGCAGCCTTCAGCGCCAGCTTCGTCGTCGAGCGATTGTTCTGATACCAGCCGATCGCGGTGGCGAACATGCGCTGCCCTGTCGGCACGAGCAGGATACCGATCAGCGTCGCGACGCTAGCCGCAGCAAGCACGAACTGCATGTCGATGAACAGCGAAGCGCCGCTGCCGTCGTGGATACGCGTCTCGATCCGCTTGGCGAGGAAGGGGCCGAGGAAACTGTTCGAGGTGCGCGAGAAGAGCACGAGAATGTTGAAGAGCGCGAACGACATTGCGATCCGCCGGGTGCGAACGCCCGCGATGCGCGCGGCATAGGCAAGCGCGCCGATGAGGTTGATGAAGGCTGTGAGGAGCAGGATGGTGACGAGGGGGAGGTCGATCATCGTCGGGGATTAGCCGCGTGGCGGCGCGATTTCGAGCGATTTCACTCGGAGCTTCGCATTTCCGTGGGGACGAATTTGCCTGTGCTCCAGTCGCGTAGAAAGGCGCTACCGACCGGTTCGTCGATCAGGTGAAGCCAACTATCATCCTTGTTCAACACCTTGCCGACGGCGATGTAGCTGAAACTCGGACTATTATATTCCTCGTCGGTCAGGTTGCGCGTGTCACATCGAAAACGCCAGCCGCTGTCCGGAAATTTGTCGCCGTCACGTGGTGGGTCAGGTTCTTCGCGATAGAGATACTCCACCTTGAGCCGGCCATCGAGAATTTGATCATCGACGAAGCAGCGTTCCCAATACCAGCGGCGTTCAGGCCCGGATGGTGGCGGGACAAGGCGATCCTTGGCCCAATCGATATCGATGATGTATCCGCGCCGGAATTGTACGATGTCGCCATATTCCAACTGGGGCATGTCGGCCGGGTTATTGTCGAGCGTACCAGTCAGCTCGTCGCCGTCGGCGGCGGTGACGATAACCCACATCCGCTCGGCACCCCACTCGTCGCTTGGCGGAATCGATTCGAAGATGATCTTGACGAGATCGCCCGGCGCGACAGCAAGCAGCTCGTTCTCCGACGGCAGATAATAGGTGTAGGGCGCGCCTGCAGCCGTGGGGCGAGGGTCGTCTATCCGGTATTTGCCGAACCAGCCGCGCAACCAGTCGCTGAATCCCGCCAACGTCGGCTCAATGCTTTCGCGTCAGCTCGCGCATGGCATCGTCGAGCCCGGCGAGGCTGAGCGGGTACATGCGGTCGTTCATCAGCTGTTTGATCAGCTTCACCGACTGGGTGTAGCCCCAATGCGCCTCGGGCACCGGGTTGAGCCAGACCGCGGCGGGGTAGACATGGGTGATCCGCCCGAGCCAGACGGCGCCGGACTCTTCGTTGAAATGTTCGACGCTGCCGCCCGGATGGGTGATTTCATACGCGCTCATCGACGCGTCGCCGACAAAGATCACTTTATAATCATGGCCATATTTGTGGAGGATGTCCCACATCTGGTGGCGTTCGGACCAGCGGCGCTTATTGTCTTTCCACACGCCTTCGTAGGGGCAGTTGTGGAAATAGAAGAATTCGAGATTCTTGAATTCGGTCGTCGCCGCGCTGAACAATTCTTCGCAGAGCTTGATGAACGGGTCCATCGATCCGCCGACGTCCAGGAACAGCAGCAGCTTGACGGCATTGCGCCGTTCGGGACGCATCTTGATGTCGAGCCAACCCTGCCGCGCGGTGCCGTCGATCGTGCCCGGAATGTCGAGCTCGTCCGCCGCCCCCTCGCGCGCAAATTTGCGGAGGCGGCGCAGCGCGATCTTGATGTTGCGGGTGCCGAGTTCCTTGGTGTTGTCGAGATTCTGGAACTCGCGCTTTTCCCAGACTTTCAGCGCGCGTTTATGCTTGCTCTCGCCGCCGATCCGTACGCCTTCGGGATTATAGCCCGAGTTGCCGAAGGGCGAGGTGCCGCCGGTCCCGATCCACTTGCTACCGCCTTCGTGGCGCTTCTGCTGTTCCTCGAGCCGCTCTTTCAGCGTCTCCATGATCTTGTCCCAGTCGCCGAGCGACTCGATCGCGGCCATTTCCTCGGGCGTCAGAAATTTCTCGGCGACGGCCTTCAGCCAGTCGGCGGGGACGTCGACGGGGTTCTGGCCGTAATCGGAGATGATGCCCTTGAAGACCTTGTTGAACACCTGGTCAAAGCGGTCGAGCAGACCTTCGTCCTTCACGTAAATCGCGCGGGACAGGTAATAGAATTGCTCGGGGCTACGGTCGATCACCTCGCGGTCGAGCGCCTCGAGCAACATGAGATGTTCTTTCAGGCTGGCGGGAATGCCCGCAGCGCGAAGCTCGTCGAGAAAGCCGAAAAACATGGGACATGACTATCCTGTCGGGCGCGCGGGCGCAATCACTTTACGTTTACGGAAAGTGACGGGCTGGGCGGTGAATAATTGCGCGACCTTACGCGCAAATCGCAATTCAGGACCGGGGTGTAGTCTGCTTAAAGCCACAAAAGCCTCGCATGCACGAACCAAAATCGAGTCCTTTGTGGCGTCAAGAACAAGGGATGCGCATGAGCTCAGCGCAAAAGTCTTCTTTGTCACATCAAGCGGCGGACGGCTTGCGGAGATCTGCGGGAGATAGGTGGAGGAAAGCGAGCGTCGCATCTGGCAGGATAGATCATCGCCCGGCCTTTTTTGGAAAGCGGTTTTTGCGTTGATGGAGGGGCGGCGAATTTCGACCGATTGCTGCCCTCCACATCGTCGTCACCCCGGGCTTGACCCGGGGTCCCGCTTGAGGTCGAAGCCAGTGAGTGCGTCAAAACGCAGGATCCCGGGTCCAGCCCGGGATGACGGAAGTGGGTGACTGAACCTCCGCCTACCACCCCAAAGCTGCGTCCATTCCTACCCATTGACCCGCCGTTAACCAATGTTGGGCATAGCTTCGCGATCATTCAGGGACGCGGGCAAGCCAATGAAATATGATCCGATCAATCCGTCGGCGCAAATCCTCGATCAGTCGGTTGCGAGCGATTGCGGCGAGCTGGCCGTTGGGTGCAGCGATGCCGCGGGGCGGATCAAGCTTGCGACCGACCAGATGGATCGTCAGATCGGCGAGCTTGGCCGGCTTGAGGAATATGTCGTCAGTCTTGAAGCGGACCAGCGTCAGATCGCCGATTCGACAGACGAGGCGAAGATATTGTCCGCGCGCGCATGCGAGCAGCTCGACGCCGGGGCCGAACGCGTCAACGCTGCGGTCACCGAATTCCGCTCAGTCATCGACCTAGTCGCGCGGCTTGGCACGCATGTCACGAATTTCGCCGCGGTGATGGAGCAGGTTCAGCAGGTCAGTCAGTCGATCGAGTCGATCGCCAAGACCACCAACATGCTCGCATTGAACGCAGCGATCGAAGCCGAGCGCGCCGGCGATGCCGGACGTACCTTTGCGGTGGTCGCCGCCGAGGTGAAGAAGCTGGCGCAGAATACGCGCGGTGCGACCGACGAGATTCGCCGTTCGATCGGCAGCCTCGCCGCCGAGGCGAGCGGGCTCGTCACCGAAATCCAGTCGGGGGTCGAACAGTCGAGCCGCGCCGAGGCGCAATTCGAGACGATCACCGATGCGCTGCACGACGCAACGCATCTTGTCGCCCTGCTAGACGATCAGAGCGATCGCATCGCGCAAAGCTCCGCGATGGTGCATGCGAATGGCGCGAAAGTGCGCGAGGCGCTCGACAGCGTCGTCACTTCGGTGCGCGACAATAGTTCAACGCTGGAAGGCACGCGCGATTCGATCCTGTCGATGGAGCATGTGTCGAAGCGCATGTTCAACGCCGTGATTTCGGCGGGGGTGTCTCCGCAGGATTCGGCGATCGTCGAATTGGCGGCAAAGGTACGCAATGAATTCGTCGGCCTTGCAGAAGCCGCGATCGCGCGCGGCGAACTGACGATGGAGCAATTGTTCGACGCCAATTATGTCCGCGTGCCGAACTCGAACCCCGAACGTTTTCGCACGACGCTGTGCGACTGGGCCGATGACAACTGGCGGCCGCTGTTCGATCGCATCGTCGCCAGCCATCCGGAGATCAAGATGTCATCGGCGGGCGACATGAACGGCTTCCTGCCGACGCATATCACCGACTGCTCGCGTGCGCCGACGGGCGACATCGAACATGACACCGCCCACTGCCGCAACGGCCGCATTCTCTATGACGAGACCGATGCAGCGGCGAAGCGCAGCACCGCGCCCTTTTTCATGACCGTCTATCGGCAGGAGGGCGATGGCATCAACTATCTGACCGTGCGCAACGTCTATATGCCCGCGGTGATAGGCGGCCGCCGCTGGGGCGACGTCGAGGTTGCCTATCAACTCTGAGGGCTGGGCGGTGCCGGCGGCTGCGCCGGGAAAGCTTCCATCGCGGGATCGATGATCGCCCATTCGGGCGCCTCGCTCGTCCAGATCGCCATCGTCGGCTTGAGGTCGTGCGGCTGGTCGAGCACGCCGAGGCGCACGACGCGCATCTGTGGCCGCGCCGAAGATCCACTAAACATCGGGGTGCCGCATGTGGGGCAGTGCGAGCGGGTCAGCGTGTTGCCGCTGTCGGCGACATAGCTGTCCGACGCCGTGACGCCCTCGACGACGATATCGTCGGTCCGGAAAATGGCGTTATGCGTAGGTCCGCCCGCCGCGATCTTCTGGCAGCGCCTGCACCAGCACTGGCGCACCGCGATCGGCTGGCCATCGATGCGCACTTCGACCGCGCCGCACGAGCAGCGTCCGGTATAGCCCATCAGCTTCCCTGACGGCGCGCCATGAAGGCCAGCTTTTCGAACAGCATCACATCCTGCTCATTCTTGAGCAATGCGCCGTGGAGCGGCGGGATCGCCTTGCCGACGTCGCGGTTCTGGAGCACCTCAAGCGGCATGTCCTCGTTGAGGAGCAGTTTCAGCCAATCGATCAATTCGCTCGTCGACGGCTTTTTCTTGAGGCCGGGAACTTCGCGGACCTCATAGAAGATGTCCATCGCGCGGCTGACCAGCGTTTTCTGGATGCCGGGGAAATGGACGTCGACGATCGACGCCATCGTGTCGCGGTCGGGGAATTTGATATAGTGAAAGAAACAGCGGCGCAGAAAAGCGTCGGGCAGTTCCTTTTCATTGTTCGAGGTGATGACGACGATCGGGCGTTCCTTTGCGGTCACCGTCTCGTCGGTCTCGTAGACATGGAAGGCCATGCGATCGAGTTCCTGAAGCAGGTCGTTCGGGAATTCGATGTCGGCCTTGTCGATCTCGTCGATCAGCAGCACGGGCAGCTTGGGCGAGGTGAAGGCTTCCCACAATTTGCCCTTGCGGATGTAATTGCGAATGTCGTGGACGCGCTCTTCGCCAAGCTGGCCGTCGCGCAGGCGCGCGACCGCGTCATATTCGTACAGGCCCTGCTGCGCCTTCGTCGTCGACTTGATGTTCCAGGTGATCAGCGGCGCATCGAACGCCTTGGCGATTTCCTCGGCCAGCACGGTCTTGCCGGTGCCGGGCTCGCCCTTCACGAGCAGCGGACGGCGGAGCAATGTCGCGGCATTGACCGCGACCTTCAGGTCGTCGGTCGCGATATAGGCGCTGGTACCTTCAAAACGCATGCGTCGCAGCCTTCCCTTAACGTGAACGTCAAGCCGGCATAGCGGGCGCGGGGGAGCGGTGCAAGCCGGAGGGAAAGACAGTGGCTATCGCTGACGGGGGCAGGGTCAGGGATGCGCGCGGCTGGCGGCGCGCGCTGCCATCAGATCCCAGAGGCCGCTGTGCTGGGTAACCAGCTGCTGCGCCCCGAAAACCATCGCGCGTTCGACCGCGGGCGTGCCTGCGACCGTCGCCGCGAGCCTGGCCGTGTCGCGCAGGTCGGGCAGGGTGCAAGTCGGCGGGGTCAGGTCGAGCCGCTGCGCACTGATGTCGAGCAATACCCGGATCGTGCGCCAGTCGAGGGTCAGCGCGATCGCGGCGCCGACAGCGCAGCCGTTGCGATCCGATTCGGCGAGCATGTCGATGGCCTTGCGCTGCGCGGCGACCGCGGCCTCGCATTGCGCCTGGCCCTGCGTACTCGGTACGGGGCCGACGGCAGACGCGATCTTGGTCAGGAAGGCTCGCTCTTGGACAAAGGCTTCGGCGGCCTGGTTCATCCACTGACGCGTAGTGGGGTCGACTGTCTTGCGCGCGACATTGTCGATCACGCCGGGATAGCGTCCGTGGAGCAGGCAGAGGAAATGGACGGCGTCGGCGAGGTTGCGCATCGCGTCCGGCCCGTTCGACAGCGCGCCAGAGCGGACGTGCGGATGCGCGCCGGTGCCGTCGCTGGCGACCAGCGAATCGAGCAGTTCGGCGACGCCGCGCGTCTGCGCTAGGGGCTGGGTCGACTGGCTCAACGCTTGATCCTCGCTGGGGCCGGGGCGCTGGGACCCAAGCCGATGGAATTACAGCGATCGGTTATAGAACGACGTCGTAAACGACGCGTTTATAGAGGGCGGTTTGATTTGCCGCGGGTCTGTTCCAGTCAGGGACAAGGAGCTCGAAAACGAAGAGACCGGCAAGCCCCGGGGGAAGCTTGCCGGTCCCGTCGATGCGGCGTCCTAGGACGCCGTTAAAGCGGAGGGCCAGACGGGGAGAGGGTGCCCGGCCGGTACCGCTCAAGCTGCGAGCGCGAGTTCCTCGGCCTTTTCGGCTTTGGGTGCATCGGCCTCGACCGCGCTCAGCGTCGGCTGGGCGGCGGCGGCCGTCTTCGCGGGGAAGATCAGGCGCGAGGCGAGGACGACAAGACCGAGGGCGAAATAGCCAACGAAGGTCTCTGCCGGAAAGAAGAAGAGCGGCGCGACGAAGGCGAGGCGCAGCCACAGGGGATTGAAGCCAAAATCCTGGCCAACGGCCTCGCAGATACCGAAGAAGGTGTCGCGGCGGCGGAAGAGGTTGGTGGTTTCGTTTTCCATCTTTTTTGTCTTTCCCTTTGGCTGCAGGCACTGCCCTGCGCCGATGCCCAATGCATCGCAAAGGCCGTGCCAATTTTCGCGAGACCCGGATTTCTGAGCTTTTTTGTGTCAGCCGCGAACGGCCGCTTGCTCTCTGTCCTGAATCAATTCCCACTCTGTGGGAACGATTGCCATTTGGTGGGTGGCTCCTGAACCTTTCATGAAGCCCCCGCATCCCGATGACGAGCGCTATCTGGGCGTCAAAGATGAAGATTTAAAGAGCGTCAGTGAAAAAAATTGTGCGCCGCAACATTGATGCAAGCATTTGTTTTCGCGGCAAACGGCCGATTGCTGACATAGTTTATCCTCGTCACCCGCGACTTGATCCGGGGTCCCGCTTGATATCGAAGTCAATGGGTGCGTTAAAAAAGCGGAATGCCGGATCAAGTCCGGGATGACGAATGGAGAAATCTGCCGGGAGCTGCCGCTTCTTCTCCCCTCCCTAAAAGGGAGGAGGGCGTCGGCTCAATACCCCGCAGACGACATTCCGCTTAATGTCTGTTACAGATATCGCGGGGCTGTCGGCGCCGGTCGCGCGAAAATCGTGAGGGAGCAGGGCGACATGACGGAGAGTTTCGGGGCACTGGTTGGCTGGACACACCATGATGCGGGCGACCGCATCATGCTACGGCTCGAAAGCGTACAATCCCCGGAAGCGGCCAAGAAGCACGATCCCGATTTGTTTCGGTGCCTCATGACCAAGCAGCAAGCCGCCATCCTGGGCAATTATCTGGTGCAGCTTTCCGGTCAGCCCCCGCTCGTGCCGAAAAAGCGGAGTTGGTTTCGTCGTCACTTCGGTTGACCGGATACGCTTTCAGCATCCAGCCACCTTGCAACGACGAATTCCCGATCAGCTATGCAGGAAATGCATCACGTCGCCATCGTGGACGACATAGGCCTTGCCTTCGGCGCGCAGCTTGCCCGCCTCGCGCGCCTTCGCTTCGCCGCCGAGCGTGACATAGTCGTCATAGGCGATCGTTTCGGCGCGGATGAAGCCCTTTTGGAAATCGCTGTGGATTTCGCCCGCGGCTTCGGGTGCGGTGGCTCCGGTGTGAACGGTCCATGCGCGCGCTTCCTGCGGTCCGACGGTGAAGAAGGTGATGAGGTGGAGCAACTCGTAACCGGCGCGGATGACACGCGCGAGGCCGGTTTCGTGCAAACCCATTTCTTCGAGGAACTCAAGCCGGTCGGCCATGTCCATGGTGACCAATTCGCTTTCGATCGCGGCTGACACGACGACGGCCTGTGCGCCCTCCGATGCAGCCTTGGCGAAGACCTTTTCGGAAAAGGCGTTGCCGTTCGCGGCGCTGCCCTCGTCCACATTGCAGACGTAGAGCACCGGCTTTGACGTCAGGAGCTGGGCGGTGCGCAGCACACGGGCTTCCTCGTCATCCTTCGGCTCAACGAGCCGTGCTGGTTTGCCTTCGCGCAGCAGGTCGAGGGCTTGCCCGAGCACCGAGGCGGCAATCTTCGCTTCCTTATCCCCCTGCGCGGCCTTCTTGGCGAAGGCGGGAACGCGCTTTTCGAGGCTTTCGAGGTCGGCGAGCAGCAGCTCGGTTTCAACGGTTTCGGCGTCGGCGACGGGATCGACCTTGTTTTCGACGTGCTGGATGTCGTCATCTTCGAAACAGCGCAGCACATGGACGATCGCGTCGACTTCACGGATATTGCCGAGGAACTGGTTGCCCAGGCCTTCACCCTTCGACGCGCCGCGAACCAGGCCCGCAATGTCGACGAAGGCGAGCTGGGTCGCGATGATCTTCTTGCTGCTCGCGATCGCGGCGAGCTTTTCAAGCCGCGCGTCGGGCACCGCGACGTTGCCGATGTTCGGCTCGATCGTGCAGAAAGGATAGTTCGCCGCCTGCGCTGCTGCCGTTTCGGTCAGCGCGTTGAACAGGGTGGACTTGCCGACGTTGGGCAGGCCGACGATCCCGCATTTGAAACCCATAAAAACTCCGTGAGGTTCGGCGCATTGTTGAGTGGGCGCCGGTGTTGCAGCGCCCCTAGCGCCAGATTGCTCTGTGCGCCAGTCTTTGCGGGCGGTTTCGCCGTTGCGCGCCGTTCAGATTTGCGGCTCTATCGCTGCGGCCATGACGAAACCCAGCTTCCTTGTTGCCGCCGGCGTTCTTGTGTTTTTCGGCGTATCCGCCGCGGCCACCGCACAGAGCCGTTTCGAAGAGGGCGTCTTCACCGAACTCAACCGCTTTCGGAGCGACCCGGCTGCCTATACCGACTATCTGCGCGACTATCGTCCGCGCTTCGAGGGCAAGCTGCTGGTCGCTGAAGACGATAGCGAGATCGACATCATGACGCGCGAAGGTGTTGTCGCAGTCGATGAGGCGATCAGCGACCTCGGCCGCGAAAAGCCGCTGCCGACGCTGGAATGGAGCGACGCGTTGTCGCGCGCCGCGGCCGATCATGTCGCGATCCAGTCACGGTCGGGGGAGGTAGGCCACTATACGAAGGGGCGCGGCCCCGGCGAGCGCATGAAGGCGCGCGGCGGCGGGCCTTATGTGAACGAAGTCATCACCTACGGCCATCACACACCCGAAGGCGTGGTCGACCAGTTGCTGATCGACGACGGGGTTCCCGATCGCGGGCACCGCCACAGCCTGCTGCGTTCGACACACCGCTATGCCGGCGTTGCATGCGGCTCGCATCCCGTGCACCGGACGATGTGCGTCATCTTGATGTCGCAGACGCGCGACGGATCGCCGCCGCCGCCTCCACAAAGAAAATCGCCCTGACGGCAGCATCTTGCATGGTGTATTGCTATAATATAGCAGTCTCTGTGTCTTGATATCGGGAGGTCGCGATGCGCGTTGCGAAACTTGGCTGGTTGCTGCCGTTACTGATGCCGACACCCGCAGCGGCCAAATCTATCCCCGACCGAGAGGCTATTGCCAGGACTGCGCAAAAGGCGATGAGCGCGACCGGCGCACGCGGCCTCGCGATCGCGACGATCGACAGGGGCAAGGTCGTCTCGGTGCAGGCGTTCGGCGAGCGCAACGCCAAAGGTGACCCGCTCACACCTCATACGATCATGTATGGCGCGTCCCTGACCAAGGCGGTCTTTGCCTATAGCGTGCTGCGGCTGGTCGACGAGGGCAAGGTCGATCTCGACAAGCCGATTGCAGGCATGTTGACGAAACCGCTTCCCGACTATGGCAATCTCGACGCCTATGGCAATTGGGGCGACCTTGCGGGCGACGATCGGTGGCGGACGATCACGCCGCGCATCGTGTTGAACCACAGCACCGGTTTTGCGAATTTCCATTTCCTCGAACCCGATGAAAAGCTGCGCATCCATTTCGACCCCGGCAGCCGCTATGGCTATTCGGGTGAAGGTATCATGCTGCTTCAGTTCGGCATCGAGAAGGGGCTCGGCCTCGACGCGGGCAAGGAAATCCAGCGGCTTGTATTCGATCCGCTGAAAATGCCGAACAGCAGCCTCGTCTGGCGCCCCGATTTCGCGGCCAATCTGGCCGATGGCTGGGAGATCGACGGCAAAGCGGTGCCGCATGACGAGCGCGGCCGCGTTCGGGCGGCCGGGTCGATGGATACGACGATTTCCGATCTGGCCAATTTCGCGGCGGCACTGGTGTCGGGGCAGGGGCTGTCGAAGGCGTCGCGCAATGAACTTTTGCGGCCGGGCCTTGCCATCCGCTCGCGATCCCAATTCCCGACGCTGGACGGGGACGCCCCGGCGGGAGAGCAGCCGACGGGCGTCGCATCGAGCGTCGGCTTGATCACTTTTACCGGACCGCAGGGTGCCGCCTTCTTCCGCGGCGGGCACAATGATTCGACGGGCAACACCCTCGTCTGCCTTGAAAAGGGTCAGCGCTGCGTGCTGATCATGTCGAACGACGTTCGCGCCGAGGCGGCGTTTCCGATGATCGTGCGCGATATATTGGGTGAAACCGGTGCGCCGTGGCGCTGGATCTTCGGCGATATGAAATTCGTATGAGGCGGCCGCCCGCTTCCATGGCGGAAGCGGGCGGCGCGCGATATCAATTCCCGACAGGCTGATTGTCGGTCCGCCGCACGACGATCGTCGACGAGCGCGGTTGCTGTCCGGCAACCGGCCAGTTTCCGGTCGGGTGCTGGATGTTGACGAAGAAGGTGCGCAGGTCGGGCGTATAAGCAAGGCCCGTGATCTCGCAGCCGAGCGGTCCGACGAGGAAGCGCTTCGACTGCTTGCTCACCTGATCGACATAGAACATCGCATTGTGGCCAAAGGCCTGATCGATCGTTCTGCCAGCCACGCCCGAATTGCCCGGGACGCTGTGGTCGGTCTGCACCCACATACGGCCCTGCGGGTCTATGCGGAGACCGTCGGGGCTGGAAAAGGTGTCGCCGACGATGTTGCCGACCAGATTGCTGCCGCCAGCCGAAAGCGACGGGTCGCCAGCGGTCAGGAAGATTTCCCATGTAAATTTGGTGGCCAGCGGCGAATCGCCTTCTTCACGGAACTTGATGATGTGCCCGTGCAGGTTGGTGACACGCGGGTTGGCGGGGTCGACGACGCGGCGGCCGCTATTGTTGGTCAGCGTGCAATAGACCGCCTTGTTGTCGGGAGCGACGGTCAGCCATTCGGGGCGATCCATCACGGTGCCGCCTGCGACGCGCGCTGCCGACTGGCAGTTGAGCAGCACATCGGCCTGGTTGTTGAAATTGACGATCGTCGGGGTGGGCGGCGTCGTGCTCTGGCTGACGTTGCCCGGATCCGACGCGGCTGCGGTCAGGCCGTTCTGCCCGGCGATCAGCGCGCGCCATTCGCCCGTGCCGTCGGCATTGAACCGCGCGACATAGAGCGTGCCATTGTCGAGCAGGTCGGTATTCGCTGCGCGGTTCGTCGTGCTGTACGCCTGGGCAGGGATGAACTTATAGATGCAGCCCGGCGTGGTGTCGTCGCCCATGTAGAATGCGACGCGATTGGCGCTGTTCGTCATATAGGCCACATTTTCGTGGTTGAAGCGGCCCATCGCGGTACGCTTCGTCGGCTGCGCCAGTTCGCGCCGCGGGTCGATCTCGACAACCCAGCCATAGTCCGTGGTCGGCTGCGTCGGGTCGAAATAATTGTCCATCGTCTCTTCACAGGTGAGATAGGTGTCCCACGGCGTGCGGCCGCTCGAACAATTGTTGAGCATTCCCTTGATCGAGGACGACAGCCGGCTGGCGGCCGGGCCGCTCGGGCGATAGCTGCTGTTGCCCGTATAGCGGCGGTTATAGGTCGATCCGGCCTGGACCGCCCATTTTCCGTCGCTGCCCTTGGCGATTTCGACGACGCCGATGCCGACGGCCGAGAGTGCGATCGCCTTCTGGTCGGCGGTCGCGGTTGCCGCGTTGTACGTGCCTGCCATCAGGATGTTGAAGTCGGGATATTCATAGTTCATCGCCAAGAGGCCGCGGTTGTTCGCGTCGACGCCCGGAAAAGCGAAATATTCCATGCCGTCGTGATTGCCGCCGGCCCATTTCTCGGCAATCGCGGGGGTCGGGAAGCTGCCGGTATAGGGCGCACCCGCCTCGACCGAATCGCCCGCTTTCAGCAGCACGTCGACAGTGTAGCCCGCAGGCACGGTCACGGCGTCGTTCTGGTTCGCAGCGACCGCGGCGAAGCTGGCTGCAAAGCTCGGCGGCGGGGTCGGCGTGGGGGTCGGCGTCGGGGTCGGGTTGGGCGGAAGGGTGACGGTCGGATCGCCGCTGGTGTCATCGCAAGCGGCGAGGGCCATGACGGGGAGGATCGACAAGCCGAACAGGCCGTTTCTCAGCAGCGTACGGCGCGTCGGATTTTGGGCAACGATGGCCTCGAGACTGTCCGGCCCCGGCAGGCCGTCAGTTTCGCCGCGAAAAGGCGCGCGGGCTTCGTCGGTAAGATGTGACAATGCAGTTCCCCTGTTTTCGGTTGAGCTCCGGACTCGTTGTCCGGATGAGGTGGCGCACCGATTGCAGAGGGAGGTGTCAGCTAGATGGCTTCACCAAGTCGGGAGAGTATGATTCATATGACGCTTCAGTGACATGGTGAGCGGTCAGTTACGCCCATCTTCACCAGCGAGCCATCGGGCGAAGACGCGGACGTCCTGCGGTTCCCAGCCAAGATGCTCGTAAAGGCCCGCTGCGGGGTTGCCGTCGCGCAGCATCAGTTCGACCTTTGGGCAGCCACGCAGCCGCAGCCATTCGCATGAAGCGTCGAGCAACTGGCGCGCGATACCCTGACCCTGTTGGTCCGGGGCGACGCCCAGATAATAGATCCATCCCCGGTGCCCGTCGAAACCCGTCATGGCGGTGCCAATAATGCGCGTATCGCGCTCGGCGAGGATGACGGTCGACGCATTATGACCCAGCGCGCGAAGGAAGTCCGCTCCGGGGTCGTTCCAGGGCCGCGTCAGGCCGCATGCTTCCCAGATTGCGACGACCGCATCGCGGTCGGCGACGGTCGCAGTGCGCGTCGCGATCACGCCTGCAGGCGCAGCGCGAGGTCGCTCTGGAAGCGAACATCGTCGCCGTCGGCGAGCCACTTCGCTTCGGCAGCGATCGCACCCAAAAGGTCGATCAGCGGTTCCATTTCGCTTTTGTGATAATTGCCGAGCACATGACCGGTGACGCGGTCCTTGTGGCCCGGATGACCGATACCGATGCGCACGCGGCGGAAATCCTCGCCGATATGCTGGATCATACTGCGAATGCCATTGTGGCCGGCGGCCCCACCGCCTTGCTTCACCTTGACCTTCATCGGCGCGAGGTCGAGCTCGTCGTAAAAGGCGGTGACGTCCTGCGCGGTCAATTTATAGAAATCGAGCGCGGCGCGCACGCTACGACCGCTTTCGTTCATGAAGGTGCCGGGTTTCAGCAGCAGGATGCGCTGCGATCCGATACGGCCTTCCTGGACCCAGCCCTGAAACTTCTTGGCTGGCGCGGGAAAGTCATAAAGGTCGGCGATGACGTCCGCGGCCATGAAGCCGACATTGTGACGGTGCATCGCATATTGGGGCCCGGGATTTCCGAGGCCGACCCAGAGCTGCATGAGACTGCCTTTCTCAGGGTCTGTCGTTGGCGGCCCCCTCCGATCGAGGAAGGGGCCGGCCGAACGGGATTAGGCTTCGTCGCCGCCTTCGGCAGCTTCGCCTTCGTCCTTCGTCGTGTCGCCGTCGCTCGACTTGAGCGCCGACGGGGCGACGATGGTGGCGATGGTGAAGTCGCGATCGGTGATCGCGCTTTCGCTGCCCTTGGGAAGGGTGACGTTGCTGATGTGGATCGAATCGCCGACGTCGAAACCGGTGACGTCGATCGTGATCTCGTCAGGAATCTTGTCCGCGTCACAGGCGATTTCCAGCTCGTGACGGACGATGTTCAGCACACCGCCGCGCTTCAGGCCCGGCGAGGCTTCTTCGTTCGCGAACACGACGGGAACCGCCACGGTGACCTTGGCGTCCTTCGAGATGCGGAGGAAATCGGCGTGGATCGGACGATCCTTGACCGGGTGGAAAGCGACGTCCTTGGGCAGGGTGCGGATGGTCTTGCCACCCACGTCGATCATCACGACCGAGTTCATGAAATGACCCGTCATGAGCTGCTTCATCAGCAGCTTTTCTTCGACGTGGATCATCAGGGGTTCTTCTTTGCCGCCATAGACAACGGCGGGGACGCGGCCATTACGACGCAGGTCACGCGAGGCTCCCTTGCCTCCGCGTTCGCGCGTCTCGGCCGTCAGCGTCAGCTGATCGCTCATGATATTTCTCCGAGAAACAGTTACACAGTTCCGCCACGCCTCCAGGGATGACCATGACGGAAGCCGGGGCGCTTAGCGGGGAAGCGGCGGAAATGCAAGCGTGAGTGATTTCTGGCTACGCTTCTCTTGCTTCGTCATGGCTGGTAAACCCGCTTATTGTACGCGCGTGACCTTCAGCCCTTCGGCCTCAAGCATCGCGGGCACGCCGTCGGACCCAACCAGATGCCCCGCGCCGACTGCCATCAGTACCGTGCCGGGCTGCTCCAGCCGCTTTTGCACCCATAGGCTCCAGCGCCGGTTGCGGTCGGTGAGGATCGCCTTGCGCGCTGCGGGGACGGCATCGACATCTTCGTTGATGACCCGTTCCAGCGCCGCGACATCGCCGCGGCCCCACGCAGTAGTGAGGGCGCCGACGTCTTTCACGGCATTGCCCGCCTTCTCGGCCGCGCGGGTCAGGAGCGTGCGCTGCGTCGCCGGGTCGAGCGTTTCGAAGAACATGATCTGTTCCTGCGCCGTCTCTAGGCCGCCAATTCGCTTTCGCGCGTCCTTGAATCGCGCGGTCAGGCGCGTTTCGACGCCGTTCGACGAATCAAGCTCGGCCTTTTGCGCCACCCGCTGGCCCATCATCACCATCACCGCCCAGTCGTCGAGTGCGTCGCCGCCGAAATCGCCCCCGGCGGCCTCCAGCGCGCGGTAACCGGCGAGCGCTTCCGGCGGGAGCCGTTTCGCCATCGCGAGCGGCTCAGTTCGCGGGGCGAGCGTCTGAAAGACGGCGCCCGCATTCGCGAGTTCGGCGGGCGACAATTCCATCACCAACTCGTCGGCCGCGGCGATGGCGTCGGCGACCTTGCCGCCATCCCAGTCAGTGCCGCGCGGCAGCGCGTGCATCGCGCCGAGCATATAGATTTGCGTGTCCTCGTCGGCGACCAGCCACATTGCGGGACGCGCCTGTTGTGCCGGGTCTGCGGTACCGCATGCGGCGAGCAGGCACGGCAAAAGGGCCACCGCAAAGCGGCGACCCCAATGATGCGAAGGGCGCGATGCTCCCTTCAATATTTGACCCGCTTGGCGATGAGCCCATTTGCCTTGAGGTAATCCTGGACGCTCTTCTCGCCCGCGAGATGGCCTGCTCCAACGGCGACGAACACCGTGCCGGGCTGATCCATCCGCGCCTTCAACTGATCGGCCCACCGCGCATTGCGATCCCAAAGCAGCACCTTGGCGAGTTCAGGCGTCTTGGCCAGGCTTTCGTTCATCGTCACCGCGAGCCCCTCGGGATCGCCCTTCGCCCATTGCACGACCATCTTGTCGAGCTGCGGCCCCAGCTTGTCGAGATCACTGACAACCGAATTCAGAAAGCTGATCTGCTGGCTTTCGGGAAGTGTATCGAAATAGCCGAGTTGCTGGTTCAGCGTTTCGAAGCCCGCAATCGGCTTGCCGGCCTTCTTGGCGGAGCTCGTCAGAAGTTTTTCGACGCCCTGTTCGGGGTCGTAACCGAGTTTGGTGACGGGCAGCACCGACAGGGTCATTGCGGCAAACCAAGGCTCGAACAAATCGAACTGCGCCGGCGCTATCCCAAGGCTCGCGAGCGCGGCCTGATAAGCCTTGAGCTGTTCGGCATCGAGGCGGGAGGAGAGTGTCTTGCCGCTCTGGTCCATCGCCAGCGGCATCATTTCCTTTGCCATCGCCGCCTGATCCTCGGGCATCACCATTTCGAGCATCAGTTCATCGGACTTGTCGAAGGCTGCCTTCACCGCTTCGTCGAACCAGCCGAGGCCGGGTTTCAGAACGTGGACCGTTCCGAAGAGATAGATCGTCGTGTCATCGTCCTTGACGACCCACAGCGCGGGGTCGGCGTCGGTCGTCGGCGTAGCCGCTGCCGTCGCGGGTTCGGCGGCGTGGACGGAAAAAACCGCAACCGGGGTCAGCGCGGCGATCGCGCATCCTGCGGTAAGCGTCTTGAACCAGGTCTTCATCGGAGAATTGCCTTTCTTGAGCGGCTTAAACATTTGCGCGGAAAGCGGAAAGGGGTCAGCGAAACTTCAGCCATAGATATACGATGCAGTTCGCCACCAGTGAGAAGACGAACAAAATCATCGCATCGACGGGCGGTGCCATGCCGGCGCGGTGGAGGACCCACCAGACGGGAGCCGGAAAGATAAAGGCGTACCATCCGGCCATGCTGGCCCAGAGCCAGGCGCGTTCCTCATGATCGTCGATCGCGCGGTGATAAATGATCATGCAGATCGCGAGGCCGATTGCCCATGCCAGCGAGGCGCCGATGGCGAAGCCCGGCGTCAGCGCGCCGCTGAACAGCGTCGCGGCGGAATGCGGTGCATCGGCCTGATCGGCGACCATCCAGCCGCCGACGATCCCGCCGATCACCGCGGCGAGTCCGAGCGAGGTCCAGTAGCGCTTTTGCCGGGGAGACATACGGCGACGGGGCTTCGAAACATCGGCATCAGTCATTGTCATTTCCTTCGTGGCCGTCGTCGAAGATTTCCTCGATCGGCATGTCGAACAGGCGCGCGAGCTTGAAGGCGAGCGGCAGCGACGGGTCATATTTCCCCGTTTCGATCGCATTCACCGCCTGCCGCGAGACATCGAGCCGGTCGGCAAGCTCCGCCTGGCTCCAGTTCCGCATCGCGCGCAGCACTTTCAACTTGTTGTTCATCGGCGCCTCGCCAGTTTTTCCGCCCGAAGGATCATCGACATCCCATAGCCATCAAATTGGCGGCGAAGGGGAATATTTTGTCGAGCCTCTTCGGGCGGTCGGGGTTGGAGCGACAGGGGCGGATAGGCTTCGCCAGACAGGAAATTGAGGAACAAGGGACTGGAGCGCCGCCACCGGGGGGAAGGGCGCTCCAGCCCAAGTCGCCTGCCGCCACCGGATCGGAGCGGCGCGAACGAAGCCGTTGCTTCCGCACTTATCGAGCGGCGCTGACCATCAGCAGCGCAAGCTGCGTGCCGCCTTGCGCCCGAGCGATCGCGCGCTGGGCGTGGCTTTCGGCCTGTGCCAACGCTGCGGACACACATACCGCGCGGCGGCCGTTTTCTGCGGCGCCGCGAGTCCGGTTGTCGCAGACGCTGCGCGCGGCGCTTTTCAGGCGGGTGTTCAACTGGTCGCGATCCGCGGCGCGAGCCAGATTAAGGTCGTCGATACGAACGACGGCCGTCTCGTCTTTGGCCTGCGCTGTGGCGGGCATTGCGACCGCGGTGAGCGAGAGGGCGAGGATCAGCGTGCGGGTCATCATGTCTTGTCTCCTTGGATCGATGGGTCTTGGTCAACTGAACCTGTCTTCATGTCAGGTATGCATGACTATATGTCGCGATTTGCTGACTGTGTCAATGACACCTTACAAAAAGTTCTGAAGACCTGACTAAAGCGAGCATTTTCGCGCCGTGGCGAAGGGATGGGAGCCTTGACCATGCGCCGCCGCTGGGCCAATGCGGCGGCGATTTTTGCACCTGCGAAGGAATTGCGGCCGTGGCCGACGGGGCGGACAAGACACCACTCAGCTTTCAGGACATGATCCTGACGCTGCACGCCTATTGGGCGGCGCGCGGTTGCGCGATTCTACAACCTTATGACATGCGCGTGGGGGCGGGGACTTTTCACCCGTCGACAACGCTGCGCAGCCTCGGCCCCGAGCCGTGGAACGTCGCCTATGTCCAGCCGAGCCGCCGTCCGACCGATGGCCGCTATGGCGAGAACCCGAACCGGCTCCAGCATTATTACCAATATCAGGTGATTTTGAAGCCGTCGCCCGCCGACCTGCAGGAACAATATCTGGGCAGCCTTGCCGCGATCGGCATCGATCCGCTTCTCCACGATATCCGCTTCGTCGAGGACGATTGGGAATCGCCGACGCTTGGCGCATGGGGTTTGGGCTGGGAAGTCTGGTGCGACGGGATGGAAGTCACCCAGTTTACCTATTTTCAGCAGATGGGCGGCTTCGACTGCAAGCCCGTCGCGGGCGAGCTCACTTACGGGCTCGAACGGCTGGCCATGTATATTCAGAATGTCGATAATGTGTACGACCTGCGCTTTTCCGACGCGGTCGGCGATGTCGCGGCGGTCAGCTATGGCGATGTGTTCCTGGAGAATGAAAAGCAGTTCTCGAAATGGAATTTCGAGGTCGCCGACACCGATACCTTGTTCGCGGGCTTCAAGGCGGCCGAAGCCGAATGTCAGCGCGCGATTGCGGCGAATGTCCCGCTCGCCGCTTATGATCAGGCGATCGAGGCGAGCCACCTCTTCAACCTGCTCCAGGCGCGCGGCGTGATCAGCGTGCAGGAACGCGCCAATTATATGGCGCGCGTCCGCGACCTCGCGAAGGGTAGCTGCAAGGCGTGGATCGACAGCCAGTCCGAACGCTGGACCGCCAAATATCCGGGGTGGACGCTGTGATGGATATTGTCGCCACCTCGCTTTCCGTTCGTGTCGAGCGTAGTCGAGACACCCTTCGGAATGGCGCCGTCCTTCGGGGCATCTCGACTTCGCTCGATGCGAACGGAGTTTGGGGTTCGGAGGATTTGCAATGACCGATTTTCTTCTTGAACTGCGCAGCGAGGAAATTCCGGCGCGGATGCAGGCTGGCGCGCGCGCCGAGCTTGAAAAGCTGTTCCGGGCGCAATTGTCGGCCGCGGGACTGGAAGCGGCCGATCTCACCATCTGGTCGACCCCGCGCCGCCTTGCGCTGATCGCCAAGAGCCTTCCCGAAGCAACCGCCGCGGTCAGCGAGGAACTCAAGGGCCCGCGCAGCAGCGCGCCGCCGCAGGCGCTCGAAGGCTTTCTGCGCAAAACCGGCCTGACGCAGGACCAGCTTGAGGACCGCGACGGCGTCTATTTCGCCGTGATCGACAAGCCCGGCCGGGCAACCGCCGACGTGCTTGCCGAAGCGATCCCCGCGATCGTCCGCGCCTTCGCCTGGCCCAAGTCGATGCGCTGGGGCAAGGAAAGCGCGAGCAGCGAAAGCCTGCGCTGGGTGCGCCCACTTTCGGGCATCGTCGCGATCTTTGGCGAAGAGCTGATCGCGTGTGAAGTTAGCGGGATTTCCGCGGGTTTCGCGACGCGCGGTCATCGCTTCCACTGCCCGGGCGAGATCACGATCGGCTCGGCATCCGACTATGCCGAGAAGCTGCGCGCGTGCCATGTCATCGTCGATCATGAGGAACGCCAGTCGATCATCCGCGACGGCGCCGCCAAATCCGCGGCCGACGCCGCGCTGACGCTGGTCGAGGATGAGGGACTGGTGATCGAGAATGCCGGCCTGACCGAATGGCCGGTGCCGTTGCTCGGCCGCTTCGATGAAGCGTTTCTGGAAGTGCCGCCCGAGGTCATTCAGCTCACGGCGCGCGTGAACCAGAAATATTTCGTCGTGAACGACGCGGCGGGCAAGCTGGCGAACGGCTTCGTCTGCACTGCGAACATCGACGCGGTCGACGGCGGCGCAGAGATCGTTGCGGGCAATCGCAAGGTTCTGGCGGCGCGGTTATCGGATGCGCGTTTCTTCTGGGATCAGGATCGCAAGACTAGGCTCGAAGATCACGCCAAAAAGCTCAACCGCATCACCTTCCACGAAAAGCTCGGCACCGTTGCCGACAAGGTCGAACGCGTCGCGAAGCTCGCCGAATTGCTGGCGAGCGAAGGCATCGTCCCCAACTGCGACCCCGCGCTAGCGCGACAGGCCGCAGAACTCGCGAAGGCCGACCTCGTCACCGAAATGGTCGGCGAATTCCCAGAACTACAGGGGCTGATGGGCGGCTATTACGCCCGCGCCGAAGGCCTGCCTGACGCCATCTCCAACGCGATCCGCGACCATTACAAACCGGTCGGACAGGGCGATGATGTGCCGACGGCGCCGGTAACGGTGGCTGTGGCGCTTGCGGACAAGCTGGATACGCTGCGCAGCTTCTTTTCGATCGATGAAAAGCCCACAGGGTCGAAGGATCCGTTCGCTCTTCGCCGAGCGGCGCTGGGCGTCATCCGGACCCTGACCGAAAATGGGCTGCGCTTTGCGGTCGCTGACGGCGAACTGCTCGACTTCTTCGCCGACCGCCTCAAGGTCCAGCAGCGTGAAGCCGGCGTCCGCCACGACCTGATCGACGCGGTGTTTGCGCTCGGGGGCGAAGACGATCTCGTCCGCCTGCTCGCTCGCGTGAAAGCGCTTCAGGCGTTCATGGCGACCGAGGACGGCACCAACCTGTTCGCGGGTTACAAGCGCGCGGCGAATATCCTGAAGCAGGCAGGCGAGGTGAGCGGCGCCGCCGCTGTGACGCCGCCGACCGATGCCGACGCGATCTTGCTCAAGGCCCTCGACGCGGCCGAACCCGCAGCCTCTGCGGCCGTCGCCGACGAACGCTTTACCGATGCCATGGCCGCGCTGGCCAGCCTCCGCGCTCCAATCGATGCCTTTTTCGATGGCGTGATGGTCAACGATCCCGACGAAGCAATCCGCGCCTATCGCCTCGGATTGCTCGCCCGATTTACCGGCGCGGTGCATGGCGTGGCCGATTTCTCGAAGATCGAGGGCTGACGTTACGGCTATGCGCCTCTCTTTATACCGCACGAAGTAAATCTGAATCGACGATAACAACTCTCCACCCTATCCAGCCGCAACCTCCTCCCCGGGGCAGCAGGAGCATATGATGACGAAGATGGTGCATTTGTTCGGCGGCGCGGCCACGACGGCCGAGCGCTCGAAGGAATTGCTGGGCGGCAAAGGTTCGAACCTCGCCGAAATGGCCTCGATCGGCTTGCCGGTGCCCCCGGGCTTTACGATCACCACTGACGTCTGCACCGCATATTACGCCAATGGCGAGCAATTCCCGGCCGGGCTGGTCGGGGATGTCGCGGCGGGTATCGCGCATATCGAGGGCATCACGGGCAAGAAGTTCGGCGATGCCGCCGACCCGCTTCTTGTGTCGGTCCGTTCGGGCGCGCGCGTGTCGATGCCTGGCATGATGGACACCGTGCTTAACCTCGGGCTCAACGACCGCACGGTCGTCGGCCTGTCCGAAGCCTCTGGCGATCCGCGCTTCGCATGGGACAGCTATCGCCGCTTCGTCCAGATGTACGCCGACGTCGTCATGGGGCTCGACCATGCCGAGTTCGAAGAGGCGCTGGAAATCGCCAAGGAAGACAAAGGCTTTTACCTCGACACCGAGATGTCGGCCGAAGACTGGCAGGCGCTGGTCAAGGAATATCAGGCGATCGTCGAGCGCGAGACCGGCGCACCATTCCCCCAGGAACCGAACGACCAGCTTTGGGGCGCCGTCGGCGCCGTCTTCGCAAGCTGGGAAAGCGACCGCGCGAAAGTCTATCGCCGCCTGAACGCGATCCCCGGCGAATGGGGCACCGCGGTCAATGTGCAGGCGATGGTGTTCGGCAACATGGGCGACACCTCGGCAACGGGCGTGGCGTTCACGCGCGACCCGGCGACCGGTGAGCGCGCCTGGTACGGCGAATGGCTGATCAACGCGCAGGGTGAGGACGTCGTCGCGGGCATCCGCACGCCGCAATATCTGACCAAGATCGCGCGCGAGAATGCCGGTGCCAAGCCGCTGAGCATGGAAGAGGCGATGCCCGAGACCTTCACGGAACTCGGCCGCGTCTTCGATACGCTGGAAACACACTACCGCGACATGCAGGACATCGAGTTCACCGTCGAACGCGGGACGCTTTGGATGTTGCAGACGCGCTCGGGCAAGCGGACCGCAAAGGCCGCGCTCAAGATCGCGGTCGATATGGCGGCCGAGGGGCTGATCACCGAAGAAGAAGCCGTCGGCCGCGTCGATCCGGGCGCGCTCGACCAGCTTCTCCACCCGACGCTCGACCCCAATGCATCGCGCGACGTGCTGACGAAGGGGCTTCCCGCAAGCCCCGGCGCGGCGTCGGGCAAGATCATGTTCGACGCCGACAGCGCCGAAAAGGCGGCAGCGATGGGCGAGGCGGTGATCTTGGTTCGCGTCGAAACCAGCCCCGAGGATATTCACGGAATGCACGCCGCAAAGGGCATATTGACCGCCCGCGGCGGGATGACCAGTCATGCGGCAGTCGTCGCACGCGGCATGGGGCGTCCCTGCGTCTCGGGCGCAGGCGGGCTGTCGATCGACGGCAATGCGCGCGTGTTGCGCGTTGCGGGACGCGAACTGCGCGAGGGCGACATATTGACGCTCGACGGTTCGACCGGCGAAGTGATGGCGGGCGAGGTCCCGACCTTGCTCCCCGAACTGGTCGGTGACTTCGGTACCTTGATGGGCTGGGCCGACAAGGTCCGCCGCATGAAGGTCCGCACCAACGCCGAAACGCCGCAGGATGCGCAGGTCGCGCGCGATTTCGGCGCCGAGGGTATCGGTCTGTGCCGCACCGAGCATATGTTCTTCGACGCTGCGCGCATCACGGCGGTGCGTGAGATGATCCTGGCGGACAGCGAGGACGGCCGCCGTGCGGCGCTCGCCAAGCTACTGCCCGAACAGCGCGGCGATTTTGCTGCGATCTTCGGCGTGATGGCGGGGCTTCCCGTGACGATCCGTCTGCTCGATCCGCCGCTCCACGAATTCCTGCCGACGCGTGAGGAAGATTTCGCCGATGTTGCCGAGGCCGCGGGAGTGGGGATCGAAGCGCTGAAGGCGCGTGCGAACGAACTTCATGAATTCAACCCGATGCTCGGTCACCGCGGCTGCCGCCTCGGCGTCACCTATCCCGAAATCTACGAGATGCAGGCCCGCGCAATCTTCGAGGCGGCGTGTGACGTTGCCGCCGAAACGGGCGCTGCGCCGATTCCCGAAGTGATGATCCCGCTGGTGGCGACGCGCCGCGAATTCGACTTGATGAAGGCAGTCGTCGACACCCAGGCGAAGGCGGTGTTCGCCGAAAAGGGGCGCGAGATCGCCTATCTCGTCGGCACGATGATCGAACTGCCCCGCGCTGCGCTGATGGCTGGCGAGATCGCGGAGACGGCCGAATTCTTCAGCTTTGGTACCAACGATCTGACTCAGACGACGATCGGCATCAGCCGCGATGACGCCGGGCGTTTCCTCACCCAATATGTGGACAAGGGGATTTTCCTGACCGACCCATTCGTCAGCCTTGACGTCGAGGGTGTCGGTCAGCTCATCGAGATCGCGGCGGATCGCGGCCGCGCCACGCGTCCGGCGGTCAAGCTAGGCATTTGCGGCGAGCATGGCGGCGATGCGCCGAGCATCCATTTCTGCGAAAAGACGGGCCTCGACTATGTCAGTGCCTCGCCCTACCGTGTGCCCATCGCACGTCTGGCGGCAGCTCAGGCGGCGCTTAAAAGGGGGTAGGGCGCATGAAGAGCTGGCACCGCTATGCTATCACTCTGGTGGGCGGATTAGCGGTGGGGCTCGGGGGCGCATGGGCGCTTACCAACGGCGGCCTTGGCGACGGAGGGATCCGGAACGGGCCGTGGACGACTTCGCTCGGTTACGGCACGAAGGCCACCGACCCGCTGACGCGCGCCATGGTCGCGCGCTCAGGCCTGCTCGCGCTGCCTGCCAAGGAAACCATCTATTGGATGGCGAAAAGCGATGCGGCCGGCGCGCCGCTCGACGGCAATTGCCGTTACAGCCTGTCGGGAAAGCCGCTCGATGCGCGCTGGTGGAGCGTGACGGTTTATGACGACAAAGGCTATCTCGTCGATAATCCGGGGCGCATATGGTCGGTCAACGGCGCCAATGTCGCGCTCGACGGCAAGGGCGAGTGGCGCGTCACCATATCGCCCGAAAAGCCCGCGGACGGTGCCTGGCTGCCCGGTATAAAGGGGCAGCCCTTCCAACTGACGCTTCGTATGTATAATCCCGGCAAGGCATTCCGTGCGAACCCGGCGAAGGCCGCGCTGCCGCGCCTCGTCAAGGAGGGGTGCTGAGATGCGCAAATGGCTTGGTCCCATCCTCCTCGGCCTGGTCTTCGCAGCGGCGACGGCATGGGCGGCGATCGCATATATTCCCTATGGGCTGATGAATGTCGCGATGGACCGGCTGGGGCAGGGGGGCGTCAACAGCATGTCCTACGGCAATCTCGCGACGCCCGAGCGCCAGCCCGTCGTGCGGCCCAGTCCCGACCTTGCCTATTCGAGCTGTCCCTATGATCTGTCGAAGGGGCCGGTGGCCATCGACGTGGCGCCGGCACCGGGGCGTTACAGCTCGCTCAGCCTATTCGACGCCGCGACCGACGTCATCTTCGTGCGCAACGATGTCGAGGCGGGCGGCAAGCCATATCGAATCATCGTCGCACGTCAGGGGCAGGCTGTTCCCGCGGGCGCCGAAATTGTCCGTACGAGCCATGATCGCGGGATCGCGCTGATCCGGCTTCTGCTGAAAGATCCCACGGAAATTGGCGCCCTCGACGCGGTCCGCCGCCAATCGTCGTGCCGGACGGTCACAAATCCGAAATAGGGGGTTGCGCCCCCGCCAAACGGGTCTTAAAGGCGCCTCTCCACGCACCCGTAGCTCAGCTGGATAGAGCATCAGACTACGAATCTGAGGGTCGGACGTTCGAATCGTTCCGGGTGCGCCATTCCCCTCCTGCCATTGTCCCCTGCGGTCGGAAGAGCGGGTTTCTCACCATCCATATAGAACGAAGCGGGCTTCGGGTCGGCGTCAGCTTGACGGCGTCGGCGAGCGGCCGCGTCAAACACTGTCAGCGGGCCGCATCTTGCTGTAAAGAGCCGCCGGATCGTCAAATTCGCAAGATACACCCGATATCCGGAGACAGTGCAGATGGCGGACGAGGTCGAGCTGAAACTCGAAATTGCGAGCGAAGACGCGGAAAAATTCGCTGCGTCGGATTTGCTGGCGGGCGCCGCCAAGAGCGTGCGCCAGATATCGATCTATTTCGATACGCCCGATCATGACGTCGCGAACGCTGGCTTTTCGCTCCGTATCCGCCGGTCGGGAAAGAAGCGGATACAGACGATCAAGGCGGATGGTGCCAGCGCCGCCGGCCTTTTCATTCGATCCGAATGGGATCGCGCGGTGGAAAGCGACACGCCGGTCCTCGACTATGCGACGCCGCTGCCATCGCTGCTCGGCGACAAGGTCGATGCCATCATCCCGGCCTTTGAAGTGGAGATCGACCGCCGAAAATGGAACATCGTCGAAGGCGACGCGATCATCGAACTGGTCCTCGATCGCGGCCAGATCACGGTCGGCGATCGCCGGTCGCCGGTGTGCGAGATCGAACTTGAGCTGAAGGCGGGCGATCCCGCCGCGCTTTTCACTTTCGCACGCCGGATCGACGCTATCGTGCCCATACGCCTTGGGGTCCTGAGCAAGTCGGAGCGCGGTTATCGGCTGATCCAGACGGCACCGTCAAAGGTTTCGGCGCATGCCGTGACACTCGGCGGCGACACCACGGCTGGAGAGGCGCTTGGGCTGATTGTGCAATCGTGCATCCGGCAGTTCCGGCTCAACGAAACCCTTCTGCTCGCCAACCGGAATGCGGACGCGTTGCATCAGGCACGCGTGGCGCTGCGCCGCCTTCGGTCGGCCTTCTCCATCTTCAAGCCGATGATCGGAGATGCGGCCATGGATTTGCGAGCGGAATTGCGTTGGCTGGCATCGGAACTGGGCAATGCGCGCGATCTCGACGTGCTGTTGAAGCGTGCCGAGGGTGGGCCGTTATATGAGCGGATCGCGGCGATGCGCGAAACCGCCTACGACCAGGTGTGTGAACTCCTCTCTGCCACGCGGGCGCGCTCGCTGATGTTCGATGTGACGGCGTGGATCGCGACGGCGAATTGGTCGGAGGAGGCTGGGGGTGAGCGTCAGGCCAACCGGCCAGCGCGCGACTTTGCGGCGAAGGCGCTCGATCGGTATCGGCGAAAGGTCAAACGCAAGGGACGCAATCTCGCCGCTCTCGATGATGAAATGCGGCATGAGGTACGGAAGAGTGCGAAGAAGCTGCGTTATGCAGCAGAGTTCTTCACCCCCTTGTTTGAGCGCAAAGGCGAGAAACGGCGGTACAAGCGCTTCATCAAGACGCTTGAGGCGTTGCAGGACCAGCTCGGCGCGCTCAACGATCTTGCGACCGCACCTGCTCTGTTGACCAGGCTTGGCATTGCGGAAAGCCCCGGCGCGGACGAATTGGGCGGCAATGGCAAGCGAGCAAGGCTCGTCGAAGCCGCAGCGGATGCGTATGAGGATTTCATCGACACCAAACGGTTCTGGTAAGCACGCCGAACGTAACGGCTGACACGCATACCACCGCATTTTGAAACGCGGGGGTATGCGTGTCGAGCTTTATCCCGGACTTGCGCCTACATCTTGAAGCTGGCGCGAACGTAGTAGTAGCGGCCAGGCAGGTCGTAAGCGGTCGGATCGAAATTGTTGAGGTCGCAACTGATGCAGCCGGGCGCCTTAACGTTGAACAGATTGTTCACGCCGAGCGCAAAACCGAATGCGTCGGGCGCATCTTCCGGAAACCAGCGCAGCTGGAAATCGGTGTAGAAGCGCGCCTTCATCCGATTGTCGTCGGCGAGCGGTTCGCGGATCGCCGAAACGTAGCGGCCGGTCAGCGTCGCGCCGATCGATTTGCCGTCCCAATCGAGGATGCCGACCGATTTCCATTTCGGGAAAGTCTGGCTGGGGCTGCCCTGCTCGGTCCCCTCGCGGCTGACGACGAGGCGGCCGTCGGCGGTTGGCACGATCACATCATATTTGGTCAGGATCGTGTTGTTCCAGGTAAAGCCGAACCGGCCAGCGGACGTCTCCTGCGTCCGATATGTCAGGTTGAGGTCGATGCCTGTGGTTCGGATTCCGGCGATATTCTGGAGCAACCCTTCGACAAAGGTAAGCTGGCCGCCCGGCGCGCGGGTAACGAGCGCGCAAGCATCGGAGTCATTTTGTCCGACGCATTGCGCCAGCGTGATTTCGGCATTCACCGACTGGATCGCGCCCTTGATCTTGATGTCGTAATAATTGCCCTCGAACGACAGGCCGGGAATAAAGCCCGGACTATAAACGCCGCCGAAGATCCAGCTACGCGAGCTTTCGGGTGCCAGATCCTGATTGCCGCCGACAAGGACCGAGATTTGCGGGTTGGCCTGCGCATAGCCTGCGGTCGGTACGCCTTGCGCGATGCAGTTGGCGCGGACGGTCGTGTTGTTACTCCAGTTCTGGCCCGCGGTGGTGGAGGTAGAGCAGGGATCGTTGATCGACTGGTCGAAGCGCGACTGGGTACCGAACAATTCGCCGATCGATGGCGCTCGGAAGCCCTCGGCATAAGAAGCGCGCAGGCGCAGATCCTGTACCGGTTTCCAGTTCACGCCGCCCTTCAGCGTCGTCGTCGAGCCCGAGGTCGAATAATCCGACCAGCGCACGGCACCAGTCAATTCGAGCAGGTTGAAGAAGGGCGTATCGGACAGGATCGGGGCGCTGAGTTCGGCATAGGCTTCCTTGACATTATAGCTGCCGCGCGTCGGCAATGCCGGGATATCCGAGCTGAAGCCCGCCGCGACGATCGGGTCGGGGTCGAAGCTGCCTTTCAGTTTTCGATATTCGACCCCGATCGCGACCCCGAACGGGCCGCCGGGCAGGTCGAACAGGCTGCCCGTCACGTTCGCCGAGGCGCTGAAGGTCGACTGGCGGCTGCGATCACGCTGGTCGAACATGACATAGTCGAGCATCGGCTGCGTGATCGAGCCGACCCCGCCGAAGATGTTAAAGGGCACGCATTCGCCGGTACAGTCGGCGACCGGCCCGAGCGCGCGGCGCAGGCGGTCGGAGTTGATATTGCCGTACATCGTCTGCTTGGCCTTATTGCGGCCATAGGCGGCATTGACGTCCCAATACCATTTGCCGCCGCCGACATCGAAGCTGCCATCGAGCGTCGCGACGCCATAGATCGTCGTTACCGACTGATTGAACCGACGCGGGCCGCCCTCGACGAAACGACGATAGACGAAATCGGTGTTGGTCGAATCGAGCGTTACCCCGAATGGATTATAGGGGTTGCTGGCGTCGACGGTGATCGCGTCGAGCACCGGCGTCAGCCCCGCGGCAACGCCGAAGCCGAAGGGCAGGGGGGCCGCCTGGTTCTTCGACTTGCGCTGATTCCATATGCCGCGGACCGAGAAGTTGATGCTGTCGCTGAGTTCCTGCCGGGCATTGACGAAGGCGCCATATCGCTCGACCGGGATTTGCAAATAGTTGAACGGGCCGAAATTGAAGCGGTCCGCATCACCGAAAGCCTTGAAATCGCTTGCCGGATCGGTCGGATTTCCAGCGTTATAGACCGGATTGCGGCCGATTACCGGGCCGCGCAGCGTCAGGTCGTTGCCGAAAACTGCGAAGCGGCCGAGCGGGACGAAGCCCGAACAGCCGCCGTCAAGGCAGGTGTCCGAATAGGGCGCCGGGAAGCGCGAGATATCGCGGCTGCCGGCAAGGACGCCGCTTTGATGGACATAGTTTGCGCCGACGACGATCTGTGTCGGCCCACGGCCGTTGCCCCAGCTGACCTGCGCACTCTTGGTAAAGCCATCGCCCTGGCCATAGCCGCCGACCTGCGCGCTGGCGCGAAGCCCTTCCTGGTTGCGCTTGGTGATGATGTTGACGACGCCGGCGATCGCGTCCGAGCCGTAGATCGCCGAAGCCCCGTCTTGCAGCACTTCGATCCGTTCGATCGCGCTTTCGGGGATTGAGTTGAGGTCGGTCGAGCCGGGGACGCCGCTGGCCGATGCGCCGTTCACATAACGGATGCCGTCGACGAGCACGAGGACTCGGCGCGACCCGAGATAGCGCAGGTCGATTTCGGCCGCGCCGGCGCCGACGCCGCCGCCGTCGGGCGGGTTGCCGAGGTTGCCGCTGTTGTTGAACTTGCTGTTGAGACCGCCGCCCGAACTCGGCAGGCGCTGGAGCACGTCGTTGACCGAGTTGAGGCCGGTCTTTGCGATATCCTCCTGACCGATGTGGGCGATCGGGGCGTCCTGATCGAGCGGGTCGCGGCGGATGCGCGAGCCCGTGACGACAATGGTTTCGCCAGACGCTTCCGCCGCACTATCCTGCGGTATTTGTTCCGATTGCTGTGCGTTGCCGGGCGAAGCCCCTGCCAAGGCCGCTGCGATGGCGATGCCGGCCGTTCCCGACCGGGCAAAAAGCTCGAACTTGGTCATCATCCTCTCCTCCTGTTATTTTTCAGGCATATGTCGTGGGTCGGCGGACGGAGTCCGGCGACCGCATCTGCAACGCTTGCGAAAAGGATTAGGGTGAGCGGAAAGCGACGGCGCGACACGAATCGCGCAAGACTGTGGCCTGAAGGTCACAGTGTGCCGGGCTATTGGATGGATGGCGGAGCGGGAGGTATTTAGAATATAATTGTATGTATTTGATATACTTTTCTAAATACTGTTGCTGCTTGTTCGGTCCCACGCAAGTCTCCCTGCGCGTCTGAATTCATCATTCAGTCCGTAAAACCCATATGCCAGATTACGCCATTGCTGTCTAACATTATCTATTCGTCGCCGGAGTGTTGTGACCGGAATTGTTAGACCTACATCGACCTGTGTAGTTCATTACAGCGGCAGTCGAATCCTCGCCCGTAGGTAATCATCGGCTGAGAGTGAATACGCTTCATATCTCGGCGGGGATGTCGTCACTTGCTTAACCGACGATTTAACCGGCATGATGGCGGATATGGCCGCCGACAAGACTGTTCCACCCGACGATATTAGCGAAGCCGCGATGGTGGCCGCCATACCCGGCTTTGGCCTTTCAAAACTGGCGGAATATGCCCAACGCCTTGGACAAGATCCCGACCCTCGCAGCACGCTTCGGGAAACGCAGCAAGCGTTGCTCCGTTTTCTTGCGGTTCGCGAGCCCGCCGCTTTCCTAGCGCGCACCGGCCTTTATGTAATTGAGCAGAGCTCGCGGACTTCCACGGATATAATCTTTGAACAATCCGAGGCTGAACTCCTCCAAGGCCTCGCTCTCACCGTGGCGAACGCGCCCCCAGTACCAACTGCTCCCAACTCTTTGGTTCGCGGCTGGGACTTGGCGCAGCGCAATCTGCGCGCCTTCGCCAATGTTACTGGCGAGACTATTGATCCGAACGATCCGATTACGCGCATCGTTGCCCAAGCAAGAGTTCAGACGCTCTACTATCGAAACTTCTTCAGCAGCGACGACGCCAAGGACATTTTGCCAACCCTGCTGCAGCCGCTTGATCGCCTGTCATTGGAACGTCTCGGCTATCTTCTTTCAGACCTCGCAGCGGCGTTGTTCGATCTCTTAGAGAAAATCGGGAGTCGTATCAGTGATTTCGATGCGGCTACGGAATTTTGGCACGGACGCGTCGACGAGGCCAAGCTTTCGGCGGTTCTGGAGGCGGTCCCGATGCTCAAGCGGGCTTGGCGCTTTTCGGAAGGACGTCCGACAGCCTCGCGAAGCCAATGCGCGTTCCAGCTTAGCGAAATGGCGTGGGCGCCGATTTTTACTTTCTCCCAGAGCGAGCTTCGGCAGTGGTACGGCGACCCAATCGCTGAGGCGCTGACGCGCTTGTCGCTTCGGTTCGGTGACCTCGCGGAGTTTGATCTCGAAAAGCTGTACCTCGATAGTCCGGTCCGTGAACAACCATTTGTCCGGCTCGATAATGACGCGCTGTTCCTTCCCATACCCGGTCTGCTTGTCAGCTTTCCCTTTCTGATTATCGAACGCCTCATTCGTGGTGATGCGGCACTCGAAGCTTCATATTCCGCCGCGCGCGCCCGATATCTAGAGGATGCAGCTGAAAAGATTTTTCGAACCGCACTCCCATCAGCCAAAATCTACCATCCTGTGCGATGGAAGGATCCAGATACCGGCGCTGTGTTCGAAAACGATCTCTTCGTCATGCTCGGCAACCACATATTTCTGATCGAATCGAAGTCCGGAAAGGTCAAAGCAGCTTCGCGTCGCGGCGGCCCGGACAGCTTGCGAAAGAACTTTAAGCAGCTCTACGTGGAGCCCGGTATTCAGGCCCGTCGGCTAGAGGCCCTCTTGCGCAAGGGCTCCGAGGCGGCGAACCTCTTGCGCGACGGAAAAGGACGGCCGTTAGATATTGATCTATCCCGCCCCGTGATCGTCCACAGCTTCGGTGTCTGTCTCGAACATTTTGCGGCAATTACGAGCAATCGGGAGCAGTTCGAAACGCTCGGCCTGATTGAGCCCGACGAACCTTGGTCTCCGATCCTGTCTCTCGGCGAGCTGAGAATGATCGCCGCTCATCTCGATACAGAGGTTTCATTCTTTCATTATCTGACCCGTCGCGCGACCATAGAAGAACAAATCAGCTTCCATGGCGATGAGCAAGATTTGCTATCCATGTACCTTGTTAACGGCTTCCAGCTTGATGCAGACGCGCTCGCTGGCCGACAGGTTAGATTTGGCATGGCTGACGCGCCAGTGCGGGGGCCCAAGGTGGCGCGGGAGGACCGAACCGAATTTGCGACGCCGGGTGTTGAGCTGCCATCCTCGTGGCGGCGGGTCGCCGCCGAGCTTTACGCCAGCGATAATCGTAATCGTTTTGATATGCTCGAAACGATCATGAACCAGCATCCCGGGGCACTCGCCGGTCTTGAGAAGCGAGCGCGAAGTTACCGTTCTGGTGCGCGAGGTGGTGCCGATGACTTAGCTGTGATGCGCTACAAGATCGGCGATCGCACCTTTGTCCTCGCGCAACTTCTAAGTAGGAAGCAGTTCGAGTCAGAGATGGACTGGCATGAACATGCTCGCGAGATCGCTGGCGGGCTTCAAAGTCAATTCGGCGCGACCGAGTGCGTCGTCGTGCTGCGGGCTCGAAAGTCGCGAGCGGCATTTGACGCGATCAGCTTCTTTCGCATGGTGAGGCGGCGCCGGTTGCCATAAGCAAAGCCGCGATTTTGCAGTGCTGGTGGGGCGATTACTGGGGTGGCTGCGCGGACGCGCGCAGGGCGGGCGTGGCTCCGATTTACCGGGGCGAACTGGGATACCGCGAAGGCTTAGACGCTGACGCGGACGGAGTAGCGTGTGAGCCCTACCGGGACAATAGGACAGAGTTTCAGTAAGTTTGGCCGTTTGCAGTCAAGCCGCTTTGCAACCACCGCAGCAGTTGAAGCGAGCCTTTTGTTCAACGGCCTGCCAGTGCAAGTTGAGAGAGCGGAACGCACTTTTCTCTCGCTACAAACTGTGTGTGGAGCGCTTCTGATGGCAGCATATATAGTATGTGTAGTGGCAAGGATTCCCCAGCGGAACGGAGCTCACTTTTGACCTCGGACAAATGCAAGCCGCCGGGACCGATGATGAGAATGTCGATATCCGCCCCGACCCCTGCTACGGTCGAACCGAACATGTAGGCCTCAAAATGCTCTAACGACGGGCAAGACGCCAGGAGGTGGATCGCAACCTCGTTAGCCGACATTATTCCCGCGCCAGTCGCTCTCTCAATTCGTTCCATAGCATCACCTCGCACCCCAACTCTCTTCCGGCTTCGTTCGCTTCGGGCTGCGGCGTGCCATTCGGATTGATGTTCCAGATGATGTCGACCGGTCCAAAACGATCCCACAACGTCCGAACCTGATCAGCGGTCGGCTCGTAATCGGCTATCATCCCAATACGCAGTTCCTCGCCGTTCCTTAGCGTAACCCGGTGAATTCGGTCGAACTCCCGATCGACGGTCACGACAGGGCCATATTGCCGAAGAAGCCGATCCGAGAATTTGTAGACCTTGTGCTGAGCGGAGTTGGCGTTGCCGTCGAGCACCGCCGAACCCAATGTGCCGAAACTGCCCCAGCCTACCCGGTTCTCCTCGAGAAACCGTATCGCCTCGCCCTCCCACACACACTCCGCGCGGTAACCGCACAAGAAATCGAGTCCCTCGACGCTGTTCCGGTAGTCGACCGCAGTGGCCTCATCGACATTTGCGGCGGCCGTAATGGCCGCGACGACGTCGGGCCGATCCTCGGTTACGATCCGGATTACTTCACCGCCAAGATGCTCCGCCCGCGATCGACCTTCTTTCGCAAAATTGGCGAGCGCATATTTGACCTGCCAGTTCATGCGAACATCTCCTTCATCGACGCCGGAAAGCGGATGGCGCGACCGGAGACGCCGCATATGTGCCTCTCAGACAAGCCACGAACATGCTCCTGATACTCAGCGAAGGTGCGACGTTCCTCCTCCGTGGCAAGGCCGAGATTGGCCTCAATGATTGCCAAGGTGCGATAGTGGTTGGGCAGGATCACGCTTCTCATCCGCTCGTCCCACGCAGGAGCGGTGGCCGATTCCGGGTCATACTCAAAGTCCGAACCTTCCTCCGGCGCGAACTTCTCCCAAATGGCCCGGTTCTCGGCCATAATGCCGGCAACCGCAGCTCGCGCATGCTCGCGATCGTCGTAAGCCCGGATGCCTTGTTTGTGTGCCAGCCGCGCGAGATGATTGGCCTTCCAATCAAGGAGGACATTCCGCGGATAAGCCTCGGGATCCTTATCAATCTTCGTATGGCAGGTCGGACACAGCAGGATGAGGTTTTCGAAGGCATCGGGATCGAAGTCGTCCGCCGGTCGGTCGCCATGGCGCGGGCCTGCATCGCCATGCGGAATAACGTGCGCCATTTCGGCGATGTGCTTATCACCACCCATTTCCGCCGGAAACAGGGCTTCCAAGCAGTCGGGTTTCTGGCAGAAGCCCGCCGCATCCGAGAATAGGTGCAGTCGAGTTGCCGCCGGTATCGCCTTTCTTTCCGCCATTCAAATTCCCCCCTCTTTTGCCGCCACGCATATAGGAATGTCTGCTACCCGCGTCAGCATATGAAACTATTCTCGCGGCCAGCAATCCACGTCAGCTCTTCTGACTTTACGGGTTGGGAAGCCGGAATGCGTCCTGCTCCAACTAGCGATAGGCCTTCCGCACGCGGTTTCGTAAGCAGATATTATAAAGGCGCGAAGCTGCCTAATCCCGCTCGAAGAGGGGAATAGAGGAGTATTCGTTGGCCGCGCGCTCGCTGCGAGATTGCGGCCCAGACTTTGGGACTCTGCGCTGATCGCTGCGGGGTCGGATCGGCGTCGCCGTCCGGCTGGTAGAAGTTCCGCGCTGCCGCTCAATCAAGTTGCGAAGGCTTTCCGTCAAGACCAAGGTCGCGGTGCCCATCTTCACGATCTCGACATCGCCTCTCGCAATGAGCAGATAGAGTGAACTGCGACTTAGGCCCGTAAACCGACATGCGTCGGGTACCCGCATGCTGATGGGCTCGATTGCAAGTGGTGACGATGGTGATGGGGCAGGGGACTGGAAAGGCATAAAGGCGCTCTCGCTGGAACGGTGGCGGGACGGCCGTAAGGGGCGCCGCCCCGTCGCGCTCGATTATCCAGATTTGTGCTGTGCCATTCCACACGACGTTTGTACGCCAACGCCTGTTTTCCTACGCCCGGCTGCCACACCTCGGCCGAATGGATACCTTTGATTGTCGCTGGACGGCTCGGCATACGGAAGGATCGCCACGCATTCTCGGACGCGGACGGAGTGCCGGTGATAGCGGCAATAGCCCAGAGGGCGGGGGCGCCAGGTCACCCCGGCGCCGGTTCAGCGTTGCCAATTCGCGCGCGGCTCATCCGCCCCTCGCGTCATTTTCATCCGCCATGTTCTTGTCCAGCGAGAGTGCGATGTGCAGCCTCGGAAAATCGCAGAAAAGCGTCAGTTTACGATAGCGAGGCAGCGCGCGCTGCCGGATCGCACCCTCGAAATGTGGCGGAAAAGCGCTATGCACCCGTGCGTAAGGTGTGTGATTATGAAATGTGGGTCCGATGCGTAGCATCGCGGCCCGAAAAATCGTGCGGGGCTGCGAAGAAAGCCTAGGGGCGATTGACCGCTTTGGGGTGGGCATGCGCGGTGCCCCCATTGGCAAAGCGCAGCATGTTATGACGTGGTGGCACGGCCACTTTTGTCAGCATCGACAGATTCATTCGTTGACGATTCAGGTAAAGTTGCTCCCTCCCGTGCTTTTCCAGCCTTGATAGCTGCCTCCTCAGCATGTGTCGCGGAGACTTTGAGAACCTCAAGGAACGTCGTTCCAATTGAAAGCGGCACGTAAATGCAGACGAAAATCAGGCCGATCACCAGAGAGGCGCGTTCTGTGCTAAGTTTGCCCAGATCGGAATCTTGAAATCGCGACATATCGCGTAAAAGAAAGCCGCTAGTGACGAGACTAAAGCTCGAGACCGCTACAAGCGCAGCTTGGCCTTTATAGTCGAGTTCATTTAGATGATAATAGGATAGCCCAGCATACATCACTCCAACGAGGAGTGAAAGGCCGATCCCGACGGCAATTCTATTCAACGATAGCCCCCCACAGACCGTTATCAGGAAGGCCGATTATGGCTGTTGAGCCAAGTAAATCCTAGCCCGGTCAGAACGCTCAACCCCAATGCTGGCAAAGCGGCGAGGCCTGCTGTCGCTGCCGCCGCAAATGCTCCGATCATTGCTGGCAACCCGTTCCGCACTAACGAACTTTTCGCAAAAGGGTGACGCAGTTCAGGGACTTCAATTGTTGCCGCCGCGCCGGGTGCGATTTCGGCGAACTCAAAGTGAACAGCCGCTGGCGGGACTCGGTATGAATGGGCCATATGATTCTCGGCAGGCGCGTCACCTAGCTCTGGGAGCGATGTCAATTTTTGTTCAATCATGGTGGCTACCTTTCATCAAAGATAGGCGAAGGCAAAGGTTGCTTCAAGCCATTCCGTGCGGTTCTCGTGATCCGCATTCGATCCATCGTGATAAGGATAGATCATCCTTCTGCGTATGCGTCCTCATAGTCGGGGTCGTACCGGTCGCATTCGCGAGGAAGACCGTCGCCGTTGAACATCTCTTCGGGGTCCGTCTTCATCATCTGCTCGCCGAGCAGCTTGCAGACGGCTTTGTGATCGCGTTTGAGATCGCTCCGGTAGCTCATTCCTTGCAGCAGCAGATAATAGGCTAAGGCAATGGTGACGATGTACGCTTCGCGGGACGGCTCTTTGCCTTTGATCTGGAATCGAAGAAACAGGAAAAGCCCGGGGCCGAAGGCGACGACCAGCGGCCAAAACCCCAATATTTCTGTCCAAATCCGTTCCATAGGTTGACCTCCGCCGCGCCCGCTAGCGCGACTTATATGCGCAAGCGGGAAATTCTTTTGCATCGAGTCTAATCGAAGTAGAAATAGCTCAATATGCTCCGACTGCTAAACCGCCATGAAGAGGTCGTCTTCGATCACATTTCCGAAGTCGGGAATAGGTACGGGCTTTCGGTTTACCCGAAGGTACGGGTTGCCGATGTGATAAATCTCGATGCCGTGGGCATCGACTTTTCACATAAATCATTCGGATTGCGGGCGCATTTCGATTTCACCATTTCGCGTGGATACGACCCGCTTTATGCCGTTGAATTTGACGGACCAAGTCACCTTACGGATGTGCAGCGTGAGCGCGATGGAAAAAAGGACAGGCTTTGCCAACTGAGCGGCCTGCCGATCCTTCGAGTGAACAGCCGCCACATAACCCAAGATTTCGGCGAGCTGACATTACTCGCATGGATCATGGAAACCTACGAGATGCAGTGTGGCTTTTACGAAGCGCAGGAGCGCGGGCAAATACCTTTTGATGAACCATTTGATCCATTCAATTTGATGACGATGCAGGACGGCAAATTCGTTCATCCGCTTTTTCTCAGCGAGAGCCATCGTCGGCAGATGCGGCTGCTAAAAGAGAGCGGCCGACTGCAAGATTTTGCTTCGTCCGGCATAATTGCGGATAGTATCGACGGCACCATGCGCGGGCTCGAATTCATCCGCGTCAGCCCAACACATGGCCTTCGCGTAGAAACGGCGATGCGAGCGCAACAGTTTCCAATTCTGTTTAGTGACCTTCTCGGCGAAATTTTGGTGATCCAATTGATGGAGCGAATCGCTGCATACCTTGCCGGCGAGATATCCGCCGAGCCGCTCGTTACTATCGATCAGCGGATTAAACATATCCAAGCGAAATGCAGGATGCGATGCAGTCATTCGGTCAGCAGCCTAGCTCGTGAACAGGCGGCGACTTAGATCGATCAACAAGGAAGGGAAGTGCGTGTGAAAGACGATGGATATGCCGATGCCGCGGATCGTGCATGGAGCTTCAGCGGTAGTCTCATTTCCGGGCTGAACCTGTCCGCGACAATGATGACAATTCTCGTCGCGAAGGGCGTTCTTACCAAGGACGACGCACTATGGGCAATCGACGAGGCTGCGGCCAGTTCGGCGAACATGGATTTGCCCGAGCCATATGCCAGCGGGATCGCGGGCACTTTCGCTCGCATCCGATCATCGTTTGATATGGCGTTCTAACTGAATTGGTGCCCAGAGGACTGGGCCTCTAGTCGTCATCGACCGCCGAAGCCTGAACAATTCGGATTGGCGCAAAGGAGGCCGGTGGATAGGGGCCAATGACTTGCCGAAATGAGAACCGACGATGAGAAAGACTTCGAAAATCAGGGAGCCAAATAGGAAGGCAAGATAAAAAACGTGCCAGCTTCGGGCCCAAGATGGTCGGTTTTCTGCGGCTTTGAGCGTATGGCACGGCGCGAAAATGCCATACCCGGCGCGCGAAACGGCGCGCAACCGCGCGCATTTCGTATGGCATTTGGACAATCAGGGGCGAATTGATGCGGTTGCTTCGAGCTGCGCGATCCGCTCCGAGCAGATCGCGTGGACCGCGCGGCCGAGCTCCTCGACGCAGCCGCCGAGCCACGTCAGCTCCTCTTCGGTGATGCGGTAATGCTTCGAATAACGGGCCTTCACATAGGCCTCTTTCAGCTTCTCGAACCGTGCTCGACCCTCGCGGCGCTCGCGCGGCCAAGCATCAACCAGTCGCATGTCGATGCGCTCAGCCTGCGTGCGCAGGAAGGCGAGATTGTGCACGTGTGGCGTGTAGAACGTGCAGGCCAACAAAACGCAGTGGTAAAGTCTCTCGGCCGACTGGTGAAGAATGAAAGCTGCTTCCTTCGGGCGCCTCTGGCCGATGAGATCCCGCGAGGTGTTCAAATAAACTATCGCGCTCGGATACCACTCGTCGAAATACTCCCGTGCCATCGCCAGCGCCTGCTCGGGCGTCTTGGGCTTCGGGGTGTGAAGCGGTTTGTCGTCATATTCGTAGAGCGCGATGCCGTCGCGCGCGACGTCCATGAAGAAATAACGCCCATGGGCCAGCCCGTCGTTCACCTCCTGCAAGGTGTGAACGATGAAGTTGACCGGCGTCTTGAGCGTCTTGTCGATCGCGAGTTCGCGAATGAGCCGGTCTTCGAGCTTGCCCCAAAAATCGACCTTCTCGGTGAGGCGCTTGTCGTTGACGATGATGAGAAGGTCGAAGTCCGAGCGGTATCCCTTGGCGGTGTGCGGCTCGTCGACCCAGCCGCCGCGGGCATAGCTGCCGTACAGGATGACCTTGTCGATCCGGCCCTTCTTCTTCCAGCCCATAGTGCCCAGCGCGATGGCATCTTCGAATTCTTCGAAGACGATCGCTTTAACGCGTTCGAGCTCGCGCTGCTTGTTGGCGGGAAGATGGTCGAGGTCGGTTTTCATCGCTGGCGGCACCCTGTCGGCGCGGCAGCTGATTGGCAAGGTCTAGGCGGCCTTATCGCCTCCAGAATTGCCACCACCTGCGGTTCTTTCTCTCGACCGACTGGGCGATGATCCGCAAACTGCGGATCAGCGCCTCCTCGACCTCGGCTACGCTGACGCCATGGCGCTCGGCGAGCTGGCGATAGCTTAGCTCCTCGACCCGGTGCCCGAGAAAGATCGCGCGGTCGACCTCGTCGATGCGATCGACTGCGCGTTCATATTGGCGGAGCAGGTATCGCCGCGCGCGGGTGTAGCGGCTCATCGCCTCCTCCCGTCGCAATAGTTTGCCCAATCCTCCATCATGAGACGGCGCTTTTCGAGGAGATTGCCCCGCCGGTAGGCCGCCTCAACCTTGTTGGCGACGGTATGGGCGAGGGCGGCTTCGGCAACATCGCTCGGGTGGTTCGTTTCCTCGCTCACCCAATCGCGGAACGATGAGCGGAACCCATGCGCCGTGTATGGCTCGCCCATTTCCTTGAGCAGCTTGGTCAGCGTCTGATCCGACAGCGGGCGATTGCGCCGCATGCCGGGAAAGACAAGGTCGCATCCCTTGATCCGCAACCGCGCGCACCGCTCGACGATGCGCAGCGGGCGGCGGGTGAGGGGAACCACATGCTCCCGATATGCCTTCATGCGGTCCTTGGAGAGCTTCCACAGGCCCTTTTCGAGGTCGAACTCTCCCCATGTGGCGCCGCGAACCTCGCCCGACCGTGCCGCCGTGAAAATGGCAAATTCGAGGGCGAGGCGGCTGAACGAGTCCCGCTCCCGGAGGCGCTGCACGAAGGCGGGCACATCCTCATATGGCATCGCTGCGAAATGATTGTCCCGGCGTGGCTGGCGGGGCAGACCCTTCGTGATTGCCCGCATTGGCGCGTCTGTTTCGCGGTAGCCAGACGCATAGGCCCAATCCAGCACGGCACCGACGCGCTGCCGGACGCGGCGCGCCGTCTCGGGCTTGGCTAGCCATATTTCCGCAAGCAGGTCGCGGATCATAGGACCGTTGATCTGATCGACCTTGAATTTGCCGATATGCGGAAACGCGTAGAGTTCGAGTGTCCGCGTCCACTGCGCGTGATGCTTACCGTTGCGCCATGTCTTCGAATGGATTTCGTAGGTCTTGGCGGCGGCTTCGATGAAGGTCGGCACGGCCTGCCGCTTGCGCCGCTCGAAATGCGGGTCGATGCCGATCTCGACCTGCTCGCGGATTTCCTGCGCCAGCTCGCGCGCCTGCGCCAGACTGACTTTCTGGCAACTGCCAAGACCGAAGTCCCGGCGTACACCGTCCTTCTGGACCCGGCACACCCAGCTGCTGGTGCCTCCCGGCCGATCGAGCCGGACGAGTCCGTCGCCAAGGCTGACCCGGCGCTGTTTGCCCTTGGGCTTCGCGAGCCCGTTCGAAGGGTTTTCCCCCCTTGAATCATAAGATTTAGTCCCACATTGGCAAAAGTGTCGGACTGGACGATGTGGGACGCACAGGGATGCGAAGCGCCCTTCAAACCCGCAGCTAAGCTGGGGTCTTGGGGACGGTTCGGGAGAGAGTGGGATTAGAACTTGGCGGAGCGGGAGGGATTCGAACTCAGGCCGTAAGTGGCTGAAATCCTTGTCCTCGCGGCTGCGCTTTCGCGTAAAATACCATGGAATATACCACGGCAGGTCGCTCGAAAATTCTCGCCTGAAATCAGAGGCTTGTCGCTTCAGTTCGACGGAGGCCCTCTCTATCGAACCCTCTATACATTGGCAACCAAAATCGGCGTGATTTTGGTCTGCGATGCAGGCGGAATCGAGGCGGTCACCGGGCCTAAACTCGCCAGCCGAATATCGGTCCGACAGCTTATTTTTGCCGTATGACCAGCTCCTTTCCGGCGTAGCGGGCCGGGCTGATGCGCTCGACGCGCTGCGTGCGGCGTCCCGCCTTGTCCATGAAGCTGACCTCGACGGTTACCGGCTCCATCGATGCAAGGCCGAAGTGGAGCGGCTGCGTGCCTTGCGAATTATAGCCTTCGCCGGTCGAGACCTGGCGCGTCGCGAGGATCTTTCCGGAAGCGTCGTAGAGGCGGACCTCGGCGCCCATGCGGGTGAAGTGTCCGGCCTTGTCGAGCACGCGTACCGAGAGGCTGCGGCGCGCAGCCGCCTTGCCGAGATCGTTGTGGAACAGGAAATGGCCGCCGGTGTCGGTATATCCGCGCGTCACCGAGAGATCGAGCGCACCATCGCGATCATAGTCGATCCACTGGACTCCATGATCGGCGACGTCGAGCGCCGAACCGGCGGGCAGGATATTCTCGAATCCTTTGCCGCCGAGGTTGCGGTAGAGCCGGTTCGCGGGCTGCTGCGCACCCGACTTGCCGGTGTAGGCGGCAACGAAGAGGTCGAGCCAGCCGTCATTGTCGAAATCGCCCCAAGCGGCTCCGACCGCGTGATTGTCCTCGGCGAGGCCGAGCGCCGGGGCGACATTCTCGAAGCTGCCGTCGCCCTTGTTTCGGTAGAGGATGTTGACCCCGTAGCTCGCGACGAACAGGTCGAGGTGGCCGTCATTGTCATAGTCGCCGACCGCGCAGCCAACGCTGCCTTCGGTGCGTGGGCGGCCCGGGCGGTCCATGCCGAGCGCGGGAGCAACGTCGGTGAAGCGGTCGCCGTCGTTCCGCCACAGCGCGTCGTTGGCGCCCGACTGGTTGGCAAGGAAGAGATCGAGGTCGCCGTCGCGGTCGTAATCGAACCAGCAGGCGCCGACGGTCGGCCTTGGATCGTCTCCCGCCTGGTCCGCGGGGACGCGCACGAAGCGGCCTGCGTCCTGGCGATAGAGGGCGTTGGGCCCCGAACGGTTCGCGGCGAAAAGATCGAGGTCGCCGTCATTGTCGAAATCGACCCAGCTCGACTGGCGCGCCGAGCGTCCGGCGGCAACGGGATCGGCGGTTTGTGCGACGAAGCGGCGGCCGCGATCGTTGCGGAAGAGAAGGTTCGCGGCATCCTCTTCGGTGGCACCCGCGTAGAGATCGGGCCAACCGTCGCCATTATAATCGCCCCAGGCGAGGCCGCGTATCTCCGCACCCGAGACGGGAAGGCCCATCATGGCGCCGATGCTGGTGAATCGGCCCTTGTCGTTGCGATAGAGGCGAATCTCGCCGCTCTCGAGCGAGACGGCGAGATCGAGGTCGCCGTCGCGATCGAAGTCGGCCCAACTGTTCGACAGCGACCCGGGCAGGCTGAAGTCGGCGGTCTGGACGGGCGTAAAGGCCGGGCCGGTCGCCCCGGCCGCCCCGCCGCCGGCAATACCGGTCGACAGGACGGCCCAGGACAGGATCCGCATCAGTTCATCGCGCATGATACGGACTCCAGTGGATGGTCTTGATCAGAAATCGAGCGAGATCCGACCATAATAATAGCCGCCATATTGGCCGAACGGTCCGGCGCCATAGGGGGCGAGCCCGATGGTGTTGGCGACGGTCGTGCGGTCGGGATAGACGTCGAAGATGTTATAGGCGCCTGCGGCGACCCGCAACTTCTCGGTCACGCCGTAGGACACCTCGAGATCGGTGATCCACTTGGCGCCGAAGCTCTGGTCGCTGACGGGCAGGCCGCCGACGAGATTATCGAGCGACTTGAACTTGTCGTAGCGGGTTTCCTTGAGGTTGATCGCGAACGGGCCCGATTCGAAGTTGGCGCCGAGGATCAGCTTCGTCTTGGGAGCCGAAGTGAACCAGCCCTGGGTACGCCGGTCGAACAGGGTCAGGCCGAGGCCCGAAAGTTCGCTCGGATTGGGCGCGATCTTCCTGATGTCGGTATCATTATAGTTGAAGCCGACGCTCGTGCGCAGGCGTCCGGCGCTGCCGACATCGAACGCATAGGTGCCGACGACGTCGACGCCGCGCGTGCGGGTGTCGACGGCGTTGGTGAAGAAGCGCACCGACTGGTCACCCGAGAAGCCGTTGGCGATCAGGATGTTCCGGATCCCCGTGCCCGACAACAGGCCGGTGAGGGTGATGCGGTCGTCAAGATCGATCTGATAGGCGTCGACCGAGAGCGAGAGGCCCGACGCCGGCGTCAAGGTGAAGCCGAGGCTGAAGTTCTTCGACTTTTCGGGCTTGAGCGGCTGCGCGCCGAGGGCCTGTGCGACCGCCGAGTTCGTCTTCACGATCTTGGTGAGCACCGGGATATAGACGCCTCCGACGAGGTTGATCGACGTCGAGGTCTGCGCGAAGTCCTGCTGCGCGAGCGACGGTGCGCGGAAGCCGTTGCTGAACGCGCCGCGGAACGCGAGCCAGTCGGTGACTTCGTAGCGCGCGCTGACTTTGCCGCTGAAGACGCTGCCCGAGCTGTCGTCGAAATGCTCGAAGCGACCCGCCGCGGTGACGAGGAAGCGCGGGCTGACGTCGAGCGCGAGGTCGACATAGCCGGCCCAGATGTTGCGGTTGATGTCCGCGGCATCTTCGGGGGTGACGACGATCGCACCCTGCGCACCGACCTGTGCCGGGCGTCCGGCGAGCGGACCGGTCGGGTAGAAATATCCCCCGGCCCGGTAGCTGTCGACGTCGAGCGGCTTGGTGACGTAATTCTCGTAGCGATATTCAGCGCCAAGCGAGACCTGGAGCGCCGTCTCTCCACCCAGTTCGAAGCGGCGCGTCAGGTCGAGATTGTTCGTCCATTGGTCGAACGCCGAGCTGAAAGTCTTGAACTCGGTCGGGCTCGACGGGCCGATCGACGCGTTGAGCGTGTTTTCGGCTCCATTCTTGGCATAGTTGCGGCCATAGGTGCTGCTGAGATCGATGTTCCAGCCGGCCGTCTCGCCGCGCAGGCCGCCGGTGAACTGGAAGTCGGTTTCCTGCAGCGTGTAGTAAGGCGTGAAACCGTCGGGATAGATTTCGATGATATTCTGGTTGCTGTTCGGGCGGCGGCCGGCCTGGCCGACGCGCGCATCGCGGTAACCGAAGGTGCCATCCGAATAGAAGGTGACGTTGCCGAGCGGCAGGACGAGCGTTTGCGCGACCTTGACGTCCTTCACGTCGGGAAGGCCGCCCTGATAGGTGCGGCGGTTGGCGGTGAGTTCGCGCGGATCGGGCACGCCGCCGGCGAGCGGGAAATAAAGCGCCCCGGTCACATCGGTGTTGCGCACGGCGGCGTTGGCCTTCTTGCCTTCGACCGACAGGGTGAACGAGCCGCCATCGCCGACCGCGAAGCCGTGCGATACGCTGCCCGAGATGGTTTCGCCGTCGCTGCCGCTGCCGTCGCGGCCATAGCGCTGGCCGGCTTCGAGCGTCGCCTTGCCCCCCGAGTCATTGGTCTTCAGGATGACGTTGATCACGCCCGCGATCGCATCCGAGCCATATTGCGCCGAGGCACCGTCGCGCAGCACTTCGATGCGCTCGATCGCGCTCGAGGGAATGAGATCGAGATCGACCGGATTGCCGCCTTGCGAGGTTGCGCCCGAGTTGAAGTCGATGATCGAGCTGTTGTGGCGGCGCTTGCCGTTGACGAGCACGAGCACATGGACGCCCGACAGGCCGCGAAGGCCCGCGGGACGCGTCAGGCTGTTGAACGACGAGCTGCCCACGGTCGTCGACTGGAAAGACGGCACGAGCTGGGTCAGCGCATCGCGGAGCTGCATGCCGCCGCCGAGCTTTTCGAGGTCTTCGCCGCCGATCACGTCGATCGGGGTCGGGCTCGAAATCACGGTGCGCGCCTGGCCGCGGGTGCCGGTGACGATGATTTCCGACGCGGGCGCCGAATCGCTGGCCTCATCGGCCGGCGCATCCTGCGCGAAAGCGGGCATGGACATGGTGGCGGCGACGCAGGACGCCCCCATCAGCAGTCTCGTATATGTTTTCATGGTCTTGCTCCTGAACACGGAAAAATGTTCCCCCTATTGAACCTGCTACATTTTCGTTTTTCGCCCGGTTTCGGCGCTTATCCTGCGGCCCTCAACTTGCGCTGCGGTGCCGCCATGTCCTGCGAAAGGGTGTCGAGCCCTTGCCGCAAATCCGCGATGAGGTCATCCACCCTTTCGAGCCCGATGTGCAATCTTAGCAAGGGGCCGGGATAGCTGACCTTGTGCGTCCGCGCCTTGAGCTGCGGATCGACGGGGATCGCTAGACTCTCATAGCCGCCCCAACTGAAACCGAGACCGAAGAGTTCGAGGCGTTCGACCATCGCCGAGACCGCTGCTTCGGACGTCGGGTGGAGAACCGCCCCGATCAATCCGCAAATTCCGGTGAAGTCGCGGCTCCACACCGCGTGGCCGGGGTCGCTAGGAAGCGCGGGGCACATGACCGAATGAATTTCGGGCTGCGCTTCGAGCCATTGCGCGACCTGGAGCGCCGAGGCGCCGTGATGAGCAAGGCGCGTATGGAGCGTGCGCAGGCCCCGGATCGCCATATAGGCATCGTCGGGCGACACGGCCCAGCCGGTCTCGTAGCTCGAACTCGCAAGGAGGTCGGCGGCCTGGCCCTTGGCAGCGGCGAGACCCATGAAGACGTCCGAATGGCCGCACACATATTTGGTGAGCGACTGGATGCTGACATCGACCCCGTGATCAAGCGGCTTGAAGAGAACGCCGGCCGCCCAGGTATTGTCGATGACCGTCATCACGCCGGCTTCCTTCGCCATGGCGGCGATCGCCGGGATGTCCTGCATCTCGAAGCTCAGCGAACCCGGAGATTCGAGGAAGATCACGCGGGTCTTGGGCGTGATCATCGCACGGATCGTCTCGGCGTCGTCCGCCGGGTCGAAATAGCGCGCGGTGACGCCATAGCGTCCGAGCGTACCGGCGAGGAAGCGCCGCGTGGGGTTGTAGACGGTGTCGCAGGCCAGCACTTCGTCGCCGGCGGAAAGCAGCGCGAGGAGGGTGCCGGTGATCGCGGTGAGGCCCGACGGATAGATGAAAGCCTCGTCGGCATTCTCGAGGTCGCGCAGCGCGTCGCGCAGCGTACGCTGGGTCGAAAGGCCGACGCGGCCATAGGTCACCTTGCCGCCATCATAGAGCGCTTCGCAGGTCGGCAGCAGCACCGTCGAGCCGCGCTGGATCGGCGGCCCCGGCGTCCGCTGGAGCGCGTCGCACGGGCTGTCGCCGTGGATGAGCCGCGTCTGCTCGTGAACCTTGCTGCAAAGCGTCATTTATCTTTTCTTTCTCAGATGGAATTGGAGAGGAGTTTTTGCCGCTGCGGCGAGAGGCCGCTGCGGTGTGCCGCGACGAGATCGCTGCGGCGGACGACCGAGAGCGCCTTCGCGGCCTTGGTCACATGTTTTTCGATCGCGCTCGTCGAGATGTTGTAGCGGCTCGCGAGGCTCTTCAGGCTCGACCCTTCGACGCGGATCGCGACGAGGATTTCCTGCGTGCGTTCGGGGAGCTGGCTGAGGGTAGTCTCGACCGCGCGAACCTCGTCCTTGGCGAGCAGGATGCGCAGCGGGGACATCTCGTCGACCGGATGGTCGGGTTCGTCGAGCTGGCAATGGCAGTCGCTGCGGCGCGTGGTCTGGCGGCGGTGGCGGTCGATGAGCGCGGCCTGCGCGGCCTGAAACAGGTAGCATTTGGGATGGGCGACCGCGGCGGCATCGGCGCGGCGAATGATGCTGAGGAGAACATCCTGAAGGACGTCGTCGAGGTCCGACACCGGAACGCGGCGGCGGAGATATTTCCGGAGGAGAGGGAGGTGGGGCCAGAAGGCTTCGACGAGATCGGGTGCACCATCGTCCGGTGCCGTGGCGGGGGCTGCCACCGGCTTTTCTACCGGCGGGGCGACGAACTCGAACGCCTGCCAGGCATCGCCTGCCGTGACGTTTTCAGTCTCATACTCTGCCCCATAGGCGCTGAATGTCATCGTGCGTCCCCTTATGGCGACATTTTATGACATGGGTGCTGGGGTGAATTCTTCACCGACTTTGACGGTGATTTGGCTAATGTTGGGATGATTGAACCGAATTGACGGTATTTTGTCGATCAAATGATCGAAATCCTACATGAACGACGTCGGTTCGGTCGAATCGGCTGTCCCGGAGTCGCCTCGGAACTGCAACATTCGGCCAATGCCGCGAAACTTACTCGCGGAATCGCGCTTTGGGCGATGGGGTATTCGGTTCGTAGCGCGTCAAAGCCAAGGGGCCTCCCGCAACGAGGAGGCAAGAGGAGTGGTCGCATGGCGAGAACCTGGCTCATATTGTCGTCGCTGGTCGCGGGGCTTGCGCTGGGCGTGGGATGGACGCGGCTCGGCCTTGCCGGTCTCACGGATGCGGTTTCGATTGCCGACAGCATCGGCGGCGTGTGGCTCGACGGCCTCCGGATGACGATCATTCCGCTCGTCGTCTCGCTTCTCATTACCGGGATCGCAAAGACGGTCGACAGCGCGCGGGGCGACCGCGTTGCGATGCGCTCCGTCGTCACCTTCATCGCGCTGCTGTGGATTTCGACCGCGATGGCGGCGGTACTCGTGCCCGCGCTGCTCGGCATCTTCCCGATGCCCGCCGAGGCGGCGCGCTCGCTCGCGGCGAGCCTGACGACCTCGGCCCATGTCGAGGCGCCGACGGTCGGGATCGCGGCATTCCTGCGCTCGATCGTGCCCACCAATCCGATAGCCGCGGCTGCGAACGACGCGCTGTTGCCGCTCATCCTTTTCACTGCCGTCTTCGCCGTTGCGCTCGCGCGGCTGCCGGCCGCGCAGCGCGAACCGGTCACGGCCTTTTTCGACACGATCGCAAGTGCGGTGCTGCTCATCGTCGGCTGGGTGCTCGCGCTCGCGCCGATCGGTGTGCTTGCGCTCGCTTTCGGCGTCGGCGCGCGCGCGGGCACCTCGGCGATCGGCGCGCTTGCCCATTATGTCGTGATCGTGTCGAGCGCCGGGCTCGCGGCCTGGGCGCTCGCCTATCCGGTCGCGGTGTTCGGCGGCCGCGTCCGCCTGCTCGCCTTCGCAAAGGCGGTGGCACCGGCGCAAGCGGTCGCGCTCAGCACCCAGTCGTCGCTCGCGTCGCTCCCGCCGATGTTGAAAGCGTCGGCCGACCTCGGGGTCGACCGTTCGGTCTCGCGCGTGTCGCTGCCGGTCGCCGTCGCCATCTTCCGGGTGACGAGCCCCGCGATGAACCTCGCGGTCGCCATCTATGTCGCGCACTGGCTCGGCTTGCCGCTCGCCCCTTCGGCGATCGCGGCGGGCGCTGCGGTCGCGGCTATCACGACGATCGGGTCGGTGAGCCTTCCCGGACAGGTGAGTTTTCTCACCTCGATCGCACCGATCTGTGTCGCGATGGGCATTCCGATCGAGCCGCTCGCGCTGCTCATCGCGGTCGAGATGATCCCCGACCTCGTGCGCACCGTCGGCAATGTGACGATGGACGTCGCCGCGACGACGGCGATTGCGCGGATGGGGCCGGCGCACTCGGCCGTCGGCGATGCGGGGGCCGAAGGATTGGACGGCGGGGAGGGCGCCGCACCCTCGTTGCCCGCGCTCGCTACCGCTCGCGCGCACGAATTTGAAGGAGCAAAGCCATGACCCGCGTTTCACTCGACGATGCCGACGTCCGGATCCTGGGGTTCCTCCAGGAGGATGCGACGCTCTCGGTCGCTGCCGTCGCCGCGAAGGCCAATATGTCGCAAAATGCGTGCTGGCGGCGGATCAAGCGGCTCGAGGAGAGCGGGGTGATCTCGCGGCGCGTGACGATCCTCGACGCGAGCGCGCTCGGGCTCGATCTCACCGTCTTCGTGAGCCTGCGGGCTTCCGAGCATAGCGAGGCCTGGCTCGAGATGCTCAATTCGGCGATCCGCGACATTCCCGAGGTTGTCGAATTCTACCGCATGACCGGCGACGTCGACTATCTGCTCAAGCTCAGGGTCGAGAATATGGCCGCCTATGATGCGGTCTACCGGCGCATCATCCGTTCGATCCGGCTCACCGATGTGAGCTCGGCCTTCTCGATGGAAGAAATCAAGTTCACCACCGCGCTACCGCTCACGGCGCGCCCGTCCTGATCGTCAGGGACGGGCGCGGCGCGGCGGGTCAGCGCGTGTAGCGCTTGCCGAGTTCGGTCGCGCGCGAGGTCAGCGGCTGTTCCTTGCCCGCGATGAAGATCGCGGTCGGCTGGGTGAGCGGTTCGAGCGGATCGCCGTCCCAGATCACAATGTCGGCGGCCTTGCCGGGCGCGATCGAGCCCATCTGGTCGGCGACGCCGAAGATGCGCGCCGGCGCGAGCGTGAGCGCCTCGATGCCGGCGGCATAAGGAAGGCCGCGCGATACCGCGAGGCCCGCATTGTAGCGCATCTCGCGCACGCGGTGCCCGGCATCGTTGCCGCCGATCGCGATCTCGACCCCTGCCGCCTTCAGGATCGACGCGTTCTGGAGCGAAGCACCGAGCATGTCGAAGTTCGAGGGAATATTCGAGGTCGGGTTGATGAGCACGGGGACCTTTGCCGCCGCGATCTCGTCGGCGACACGCCAGGCCTCCTCGGCGCCCGAGAGGATGATCTTGAGCTTGTAGTCGCGCGCAAGCTTCAGCACCTGCTGGATGTCGGCGGCGCGGTGGACGACGACGATCAGCGGCATCGTGCCGGCGAGCACGGGTTTCAGCGCCGCGACGTCGGCCTGCGAGAGCTCGAAGGGATATTCGTCGCGCGGCGCCTGCCGAGCCAGATCGAAGATCTGGCGTAGCTGGACGAACTCTGCGGCACGCGAGCCGCCGATACGCGCGGCGCCGTCCTCGCCGAGTTCGAGCATCATGCCGACTCCGGGGCGATGCAAGATGGTCGCACCCTCGCCGAGCGAAATGAGCGCCGCCTTGCCCGCGAAGGGCAGTTCGCGTTCCTTCTCGCTGTCGTCATAGTCGGGCATCACGACCGCATGAGTGACGCCGCCGAGCCGGGCGATCGGAATGAGCGTCGAGGCGGGATTGAGCCCGTATTGGACGTCGAACGAGGCGCTGATCCCCGAATTATGGGTCTTGTTGTCGACCGAGCCGTCGACCGAGCTGACCTCGATGAGACCGAGCGCGGTGTTCACCGCGATGAGCCCGGGGGTGACGATCGCGCCCTTGGCATCGATTATGCGCACGCCCGCGGGGACCGCGACATTCGAACCGGCGGCGGTAATCCGTCCGTCGCGCACGATCACCGTGCCATTCTCGACTTCGCCGACCGGGCCGGGGGTCAGGAGATGGGCGTTGGTGATAGCGAAAGTCTGCGCTGCGGCCGTGGGGGCAGCCGCAGCGAGGGCCAGGGCGAGGCTTACGAAAACTGGGAGCCGTCGTTGCATCTCATTCCTCCCCGACCGGTTGGCCGATTTCAAAATCGCTTCGGTAGCGTGTGGCGGGATCGCTCGTGTCGAGGACGAGCGCGCCGTCGATGAAGACTTTCTCGGCGATCGCGTAGACGCTGAACGGATTCTTGCTCCACAGCACGACGTCGGCCATCTTGCCGGGCTCTAGCGAGCCGGTCTTGTCGGCGATCCCCATGATCTTCGCGGGATTGATGGTGATCCACTTGATCGCCTCCTCCTGCGGAATGTCTATGCCTGCGCGGCGTCCGGCCGCCATGGCAACCGCGCTCTCGACGTTGAGCCGCTGGATCAGCCTTTGTTCGTCCGAATGGATCGCGACGCAGACCCCGGCCTTGCTCAGGATCGCGGCATTTTCCTCGATCGCGTCATAGGCTTCCATCTTGAAGCCCCAGCGGGTCGCCCAGGTCGCGACGCAGACGTCGTCGGCGACGAGCAGGTCGGCGATCTTGTAGGCTTCGACGGCGTGATGGAAAGCGCGCGTCTTGTAGCCGAACTCATGGCCGACATCGAGCATCACCGCCATTTCGTCGGCGCGGTAGCAATGGTTCTGGACGAGGATGTCGCCCTTGAGAACGCCGGCGAGCGTCTCGAGTCCGAGGTCGCGCTTCGGTGCTTCGCCGCCTTCGCCGCGCGCGCGCTTCTTTTCATAGGCGTCGACCTTGCGGCCATATTCGGCGGCGTCGATCCACGCGCGGCGGAAACCGGCGACTTCGCCCATGCGGGTCGCGGGTGCACGGCCGCGGCTGCCGTAGCGGCCCTTGGGGTTCTCGCCGCACGCCATCTTGAGCGTGTAGGGCGCGCCCGGGAATTTCATCTGCTGGACCGTCACCGCGGGCACATTCTTCACGCTGACGCCGCGTCCGCCGAAGAGGTTGGCGGAGCCCGGCAGGATGAGGAGGCTGGTCACGCCGCCGGCGCGAGCCTTGGTGAAGACCGGGTCCTGCGGCCAGATCGAATGCTCGGCCCAGACATGCGCGGTATAGGGATCGATATTCTCGTTGCCGTCGGCATGGCCTTGGACGCCCGGCGCCGGGAAGACGCCAAGGTGCGAGTGGGCGTCGATGATGCCCGGGGTTACCCATTTGCCGCGCCCGTCGATGACGCGCGCGCCCGAAGGCACGGCGATGTCGGCGCCGACCGCGACGATCTTGCCCGACGCCATCAGCACGGTGCCATTGTCGATCCGCGTGCCGGTTCCGGTGAGGATCGAGGCGCCGACGATCGCGGTGTCGGCGGCGGGGCGCGGTGCGTAGGTGCTCTGGAAAGGTTCGGGCGCCGGTTTGGCGGGCTCTGCTGCGGGCGCCGGGCTCGTCGCCGGACGGGCCGACGAGACATCGGAAGCGCAACCCGCAAGGAGTGCGAGTGCGGTGCCGAGGAGCGCGGCGCGCGCGGTGCAGCGGCTGCGGAGTGAGGGGGGAGCTATCGAGACATGTCGTGTCACGCCGGGGTCACCTTGTGCGAAGCGATGGGAAGGGCGGCAATTCGGCCGCCGTGCGGAGGTGCACGGCGGCCGGACGGGAGACGGATCAGAAGTTCTTCCTGACGCTCGCGTACCAGTAGCGCGGGTTCGGCGAATAGAGCGAGCCCATATAACCGAAGGCGCTGGAATCGAGCGGCGGATGCGCATTGGTGATGTTTCGCACGCCGACCCGGAGTTGGGTGCCGTCGGTGAAGCCGCCCTTGAGGTCGTACTGGAGATAGAGGTTTCCGGTCGTATAGGCCTTGAGCAGCAGATTTTCGCCGTTCACCGAAATATCGTTGTCGAGCACGCTTCCGGTGTAGCTCACGAAGCCGCCCGCGGTGAACTGACCAAGCTTCCACGTCAGCGAAGCCGAGCCGCGCCACTTGGGAAGCCCGTCCTGACGGATCAGGCTGCCGCCCTCGGGAATGATCGTGTCAATGTTGATCGTTCCCGCCGCGCGCGCATCGAGCAGCGTCTGGATGTCGGGCGAGGCGTCGCGGAAATATTTGAGCAGATAGGCGGCGTTGGCATTGAAATCGAAGGTGCCGATGCCGGTATCGCGAACCGAAAGGTTGAAGCCGAAATCGATGCCGCGAACCGTTTGCGGTTCGAGGTTGCGATAGATGTCGTCGACATACTGAACCTGCCCGACGGGCGCGATGCCGGTGCCGGCGAACAAGGCAATATCGTCGGCGGTCGGCGCCGCGCGCACGACATTAGGATCGGTCGAACCCTGCAGACGCTGGAGATAGTCGTTGATGAGCGCATTGCCCTCGCCATAGACGCCGACGATGCCCTTCTGCTTCACCTGCCAATAGTCGACGGTGAAGGTCGTGCGAACGCTGCCGCTGTTGAATATCGGCGGCTGGAGCACGGTACCGACGGTGAAGGTGCTCGACGTTTCGGGCTTGAGGTCGGGATTGCCGGCGCGGCGGCCGGTGGTCACGAAACTCTGTGCACAGTTGCCGAAGGTCGCGATGCGGCCCGCACGCAAGTCCGCCTCGCAGCGGATATAGTCGGTGCGCGTGTTGCCGCGGGTGACGATGGTGGCGTTGGTCTGTTCGAGGTTTGGAGCGCGGAAGCCCTGGGCCCAGGAGCCACGGATACGCCAGCCTTCGAACAGGTCCCAGGCCGCCGCGACCTTCGGCTTGGCGATGCTGCCGAAGTCCGAATAATGTTCGTAGCGGCCCGCAAGCTGCACTTCGAGACTGCGGATGAGCGGAATTTCCATCTCAGGCGCGATCAGCGGCACCGCGAGTTCGGCATAGGCGGCGTAGACGGTGCGCGAACCTTTAGTGTCGGGAGTCGGGCTGACCCCGAAGAGGTCGCTGTCCTGAACGATACCGGTGACGGTGTCGGTCCATTTGATCGTGCCGTCGACCCGCTCGTCGCGGTCGTCGAGCTGCGAGTCCCGGCGGACTTCGCCGCCGATCGCCATCCCGACATTGCCGGCGGGCAGCGCGAAGAGGTCGGCCTTCGACGCCTTGAAGTCCCACATGGCCAGCGTCGCCTTGCCGCGGCGTGTGCTTTTGATGCGGATCGCGTCGAGCGCGGCCTGGTTGCTCGGGCTGGTGTCGATGCCGGTCGGGTCGGCCGGGTTGCCGCCGTTGAACGGATTATAGGCCTCGGGGGTGGAGAGGGCGAGATTGCGCTGGAGCAGCGTCGCGCTGATCCCGTCCTGCACGTCGCGCACGCTCGACTCCGAATAGACCGCGGCGGTTTCCCAGTTGAACCCGAGGGCTTCGCCTTTCAGGCCGAGAACGGCGCGATATTGCCGGTTGGTCACGTCGACGATCGTCGGCCCCAGATCGGTGAAGCGATAATTGGTCATCGTCACTGGAAGGCCTGCGGCGGGAGCGTCGATCCCCGGAAGGCGATTTGGGTTGACGCTGCCGTTTGCGAAGGTGACCGGCCCGAAGGGATTCCAATAGTTCGATGCCGGAATCGACATGCGGATCGAGCCGATCGTGAAAACGCTGTCCTGGACGCTCCGGGTCTTTCCGTAATAATAGCCGGCTTCGCCGAACAGCGTGACGCCGTCCGTAAGGTCGTAATGGCCGCTCGCGAACAGGTTGATGCGGTCGAGTTTCGGCGAAATCGAGATCGGGTAATTGGCCTGCGAGTTCCAGCGTGTGTTGCGATCGGCGCCGGTCGTCGCGCGGGTGCCGTCGTCGATGCAGATGCCGCCGGCAAGCGCCGCTGAGCATCCGCCGTTGGCGGTCGGCTGGATCGAGAAGACCCCGGCGTTCGTCGTGACGTTGACGCCATTCTGACGGACACGGACCCCGGTGGTGAAGTCGCCCCATGGCGACAGCGTGTTGCGGTCGTCGAGCGCATTGTTGCCCGCAAAGACGGTGCCGGCGAAATCAGGGAAGTCGCGATGGTCGGCGGTCGCGGTGAAGTCCTGGTCCTGCGACGTCAGCGCGGTCCGGCGGGTATAGTTGAAGAGGACCGAGATATTGCCGCGGTTTTCGGCGAGGTCCTTGCCGAGATAGCCGGAGGCATTGAACTCGCGAAGGCCGGTGCCCTCGCCGCCGCCATATTGAAGCGACAGGCTGCCGCCGTCGATATTGTCGCGCAGCACGGTGTTGACGACACCTGCGACTGCATCGGTGCCATAGAGCGCCGCGGCGCCGTCGCGCAGGACTTCGACGCGCTGGACGCCGTACACGGGGATGGCGTTGGTGTTGTAGGTGATGACGGGAGCGAGCGAGGCGCTGGCCTGGCTTCCGGGATGCTGGACGACGCGGCGGCCGTTGAGGAGCACGAGCGTGTTGCCCACACCGAGACCGCGCAAATCGACCGAGCCGATGTCGCCGCGCGCAAAGTTGCTGCTCGTCTGACCGCTGCTGCTGTTGAAGGAGACGTCGCCCATTTGCGGGATCGAGCGGAAGAGGTCGTCGCCCGAGACGGCGGCGGTGGCTGCGATCTCGCTTTCACCGACGACGGTGACAGGAAGCGCGTCGGTAATCTTCGAGCCCTGGATGCGGCTGCCCGTCACGACGATGTCGGAAGCGGCAGGATCGGCGGCATTTGTCTCCTCGCCTGCGCTATCTTGCGCAAAGGCGGCGCCGGTGCCTGCGAGGCAAAGCGATGAGGATGCGAGCAGCAAGGCCCGGCGAAGCGGTGTATTAAGCTTAAGCATGCGTTGTCCCCTGATTGTCGACCCTGTGTCGTCCTCCATGCGAGCGGATGGATCGTTGACGCCCATCTCAATTCGCTCTGACGCAACGCCGGTTGAAATCCCCACCGCAATACGGCAGAAAATTTCAACCGGCTCTGCCGGAAGGCAATATTATGTGGGGAGAGCCCATAGCAGCCGTTCCGGCATTGTCTATTGATTTAATCGACAATCTCGAAAGAAGCGTCGACTTCGACCGCGAAATTGAACGGCAGGCGGTAGACGCCGATCGCGGATCGCGCATGTTTCCCGGCTTCGCCGAAGACGTCGACGATGAGGTCCGAGCAGCCGTTCATCACCGCCGGAATCTCGAAGAATTCGGGGCCGGCCTGGACATAGCCGCCGAGCCTGAGGACGCGGACGCGGTCGAGATCGCCATCGGCCGCCGCCTTGAACTGGGCGATGAGGTTGATCGCGCAGAGCCGCGCGGCGATGATGCCGTCGGCAAGGCTGCAATCGACCCCGACAGTGCCCTTGATCCCGCCGTTGGCATGGGTCGAGAGCTGCCCCGAGACCTGCACGATATTGCCCGAGCGTGTCGCCGAAACATAGTTGGCGACGGGTGGGCAGACCTGCGGCAGTTCGATCCCGAGACTGGCGAGACGGCTTTCGATGCGAGACATATTCACTCCTTGGTTGCGAGAGAGGGTAGGTGTTCGGCGGGCGCGGGTTCGCCCGCGGCGGCTTCGCGCGCCATGCGGCGGCCTTCCCAGCGGTCGATAACCGCGGCAGCGACCGAATTGCCGACGACGTTCGTGGCCGAGCGGCCCATGTCGAGCAGATGATCGACCGCGAGGATCAGGAGCAGCCCGGCTTCGGGCAGCTTGAAGTAAGCGAGCGTCGCCGAGATCACGACGAGCGAGGCGCGCGGGACGCCCGCCATGCCCTTCGAGGTCACCATGAGCAGGAGCAGCATGGTGATCTGCTGACCGATGGTCATGTCGATGCCGTAGGCCTGCGCGATGAAGAGCACGGCGAAGGTGCAATACATCATCGAGCCGTCGAGGTTGAAACTGTAGCCGAGCGGCAGGACGAAGGAGACGATGCGCCGATTGACGCCCTGCTTTTCGAGCTCCTCCATCGTCCTGGGGTAAGCGGCTTCCGAGCTCGCGGTCGAAAAAGCGAGAAGGACCGGCGTGCGGATGCCGCGAAAGAGACCGAAGGCGCGCGCGCCGATGATCGCGAGCGCCGCGAGGAAAAGCACGAGCCAGAGCACCCCGAGCGAGAGATAGAAGCCCGAGACGAAGCCCGCATAGGTGACGAGCACGCCCGGGCCCTGCGTCGCGACCGTGGAGGCGAGCGCGGCGAAGATCGCGACGGGCGCGGTCTTCATCACGAAACCCGTCACCTTGAGCATGATCGCGGCGACCTGCTCGACGAGCGCGAGCACGGCGGGGGCCTTGTCGTCGATCGCGGCGACCGCCGAGCCCACGAGGACCGAGAAGACGACGATCTGGAGGATCTCGTTCTCGGCCATCGCCTGGACGATCGATTGCGGGATGAGATGCGTGACGAACTGCTTGAGCGAGAAGTCGCCGGTCGCGACGACGCCTTCGGCGCCCGTCGTCGGCAGCTCGAGCGCGAGGCTCGCGCCGGGCTGGAGCAGGTGGACCATGACGAGACCGATCGAGAGCGAGACGATCGAGGCGCCGATGAACCAGCCCATGGTCTTCGCGCCGACGCGGCCGATCGCGGCGGCATCCTCCATATGCGCGATCCCGGCGACGAGCGTCGCGAAGACGAGCGGCGCGATGATCATCTTGATGAGGCGCAGGAAGAGGTCGGTGAGGATCGAGAGATTGTCGGCGATTTCGGCCGCCTTGGCGGCGGGGAAATGTGAATTGACGAACCAGCCGGCCGAGATGCCGGCGGCCATGGCGAAGATGAGGATGAAGGCGAAAGCTCTGTTCATGACTGTCCCGTTCCGGCTTCGCCCCGGCCGGGGCGTACAGAAGGCAGAGACGCAGGCGCGGCGAGGTTCCGCAGCAGCAATGCGGTCGACAAGCGCATTTTGTTGCGACATGGCGGGCGCGGACCGAACAGGCTGGTGGGGTTATCCGCCGCCGCTGCGTCAAAGCAGGGCAGGGTGCCAATCAGATAATCGAGGAGACGCGCGTGGCCAGTTTTCGGAAGATGCTTGTAGCGGGAACGGCAATTGCCGCCGGTCTTGGCTGGGCGGGCCAGTCGGTGCTTGCCAAGCCGGCCGGCGAGGTAGTCGCGATTACCGGCGCGACGATCTTCGATGCGACGGGCAAGGATCCCTATCGCGGCACGGTTGTCGTGCGCGATGGCCGGATCGAGGCGGTCGGCGCCGACGTCAAGGTTCCGAAGGGCGCGACGATCGTGCGCGCCGATGGCAAGGCGCTCCTGCCGGGTTTCATCGACGTCCACACCCATTGGTCGCCGTCGGGTTCGCCCGGTACGCTGCCGCAGATCGCGAGCGCCTATCTGGCCAGCGGCGTGACGACGGTGAACGACTTCCATCAGCAGCCCGAGGCCTTTGCGCCGCGCCGTGCCTGGCTTGCGGACATCTATTCGCCCCACGTCAATTTCGTCGCGCGCATGAGCACGCCGGGCGGGCATGGCGCCGACTGGGGCGATACCAACACCACCAAATGGGTTGCGACCGCCGAGAGCGCGCGGCGCGAGGTGCAGGCTCTCCAGTCCTACCGTCCCGATTATATCAAGGCATTCGCCGACGGCTGGCGCTACGGGCAGCTCCCGGAAGAAACCTCGATGAATGTCGAGACGCTCGCCGCGCTCGCCGACGAGGCGCACAAGCATGGCCAGCGCGTCCTCACTCACACGGTGACCGTCGAGCGCGGCAAGCTCGCCGCCGACGCCGGGATCGACGTGATCGCGCACAGCATCCAGGACGGCGTGCTCGACGCAGAGGCGATCGCCCGGATCAAGAAGGCGGGCACCTTCTACGCTCCGACGCTCGCTATCTATCAGCTCAAGCCCGATGAAATGGGCCCCGGGCGCAAGGACGATGCCGCGACGCGCCTGCGCATCCGCAAATATGGCTATGCCGAAGAAAATGTCCGCAATCTCCATGCGGCTGGCGTCACGATCGCGGTCGGGACCGACGCGGGCATCGGCGGTGCGAAGCATGGCATCTCGACACTCCAGGAAATGGAGCTGCTCGTGGCGGCCGGGCTCACGCCCAAGGCGGCGCTGCTCGCGGGCACGTCGAACAGTGCGCTCGCGCTCGGTCTCGCGGGCGACCGCGGCACGATCGAAAAGGGCAAACGCGCCGATCTCATTCTGATCGACGGCAGGCCCTGGGAGACGATCGGCGACGTCGAGAAGATCGACCGCGTCTATGTCGACGGCAAGCTCGTTCATGGCGGCGGCGTCAAGCTGCCCGCGGGCAATGCGGCGACGTCGCTTCCGGCGCTGCCCGCGGCAGCGCTGATCGACGATTTCGAGCGCGCCGACGGGCGCAGCTCGCTCGACACGCTGCGCCTCACCGACATGGACGGCGGTGTCGAGCGCTCCGCGGTGGTCATGAACCGCGTCACCCATGCGGGCGGTAACGGCTCGGCGCTCGCCTTCGCGGTGCAGATGTCGCTCAAGGACAAGCCCGAGGGCGGCGTTCTCGTGCCCTTGAGCCGCGGGTCGGTGCGTCCGGTCGATGCGCGCAAGTTTGCGGGTGTCCGGCTCGATATGCGCGGCGCCGGCCGCTATCTCCTCGTCGTCAACACGCTCGCGGGCGAATTCACCGCCCCGATCGAGGCGAAGGAAGGCTGGTCCGAGCTGCGTGTGCCGTTCAGCGCGCTCGTGGCGACGCGGCCCGGCCGCGGCGACGCGCCGTCCTGGCGCGGCGACGATCTGGTGCAGGTCGGGGTCGTCGTCCAGCGCGATGCCGGCGCGAGCGCCTGGGGCGAAATCGACAATCTCGGCTTCTACTGACGCGTATCGACCGGGGCGGCGTGCGCCGCCCCAATTCTGACGGGCTCTCCCGTCCGCGGTGTGCGCCCCCACGGGTGCTCGCCGCGGTGACCCCCGCACCGGCATCGCGGTTCGCCGCGGCGCCGGTGCGGGTTTTTTGGTCAGAGCGTCTGGAGCAGGCGTTCGACGAGCTGGCGGCGGGGCTCGATCGACGAGATCAGGCAATATTCGTCGAGCGTATGCGCGCCGTCGCCATCGACGCCAAGGCCGTCGAGCGTCGGGACGCCGAGCGCGGCGGTGAAATTGCCGTCGGAGCCGCCGCCGACCATCGGTACCTCGGCGAGATCGAAGCCGAGCGCCGCAGCTTCGCTCCGCGCGGTCTCGAAGAGCCTCGCGACGCCTTCGCTGCGTTCGTAGGCGGGCCGGTTGATCCCGCCGCCGACCTTTACCGCGACATCGGGGCCGATCGGCTCGAGTCCGAGAATGGCGCGCTCCATCCGTTCGCCCTCGGCGCTATTGGTGATCCGCACGTCGACCGCGAAACGGCACTGATGCGGCACGACGTTGATCGCGGTGCCGCCGCTGACCTTGCTGACCGTTGCGGTCGTGCCGCGATCATAGTCGGTCATGTCCTCGATATTCAGTATCTGGCGCGCGGCTTCGCGGATTGCGCTGCGTCCGTCTTGGTGGCGCGAGCCCGCGTGCGCGGGCCGGCCTTCGACTTCGACGTCGAACCAGCCGACCCCCTTGCGCGCAGTGACCGCAGCGCCGCCGGGCCGCGCGGGCTCCATGACGAGCACATGGCTCGACCGGCGGCCGAGGTCTTCGACGAGCGTGCGTGTCGTCGGGCTGCCGATCTCTTCGTCCGGCGAGAGAAGGAAGCGGATCGGCCGTCCGAGCGCGGTGCCGAGGCGCGCTGCGTTGCGAAACGCCACCAGCGCCAGATAGATGCCGCCCTTCATGTCATAGACGCCGGGTCCGTAGAGCCGGTCGCCGTCGCGGCGCACCGGGAGCGGGCCCGCGAGCGTGCCGACGGGGTGGACGGTGTCGACATGGGTGACGACGAGAATGCCGGGCCGGTCATTGTCGGCGCCGGCGTGGAGCACCGCGCAATCGCCGAGCCCGTCGCGGCCCGGGATGCGTTCGATCCGGATGGGTTCGCCGGCGACCTCCTCGAGAATCATGTCCTGCATCGCGTTGATCGCGGCGGCGTCGTGGGTGGGGCTTTCGAGGGCGAGCCATTGGCTGAGCGTCGCGACCGCCTGTTCGTCTGATGTCATGATGGGCCTTCTTGCTGCTGAGTCGATGCCCGGCCGAAGGGCTTGACGACTCATAGGCGTTGCTGTCATCTCGTTCAACATGACAAATCAGGTTCACATATATGAACGATAGCGTTCGCTCCGCATCGCGCGTCCTCGACCTTCTCGAGCTGCTTGCCGGCGCCGAGGACGGGCTGTCGCTCGCCGAGGCGTGCGAGCGGCTCGGCGCGCCCAAGAGCAGCACGCTCATGCTGCTGCGGACCCTTGCGGGGCGCGGCTATGCGGTGCGGGGCGAAGGCGATCGCTACCGGCTTCACGCGGACTTCCGCAGCGGCGGTTTCGGCTGGGGCGGGCAGGCCGCGCGGCTCGTCGCGGTCGCCGAGCCCGTGCTGCGCGAGCTTGCCGACACGATCGGTGAAACCGCGATACTCGCGACCCTCACCGACAAGGGCATGGTCCGCCTTCTCGCCAAGGCGGTGACGCACGAGAATATCCGCTACGATATCGACATTGGCCAGGAGCTGCCCGCCTATTGCACCGCGATCGGCCGCGTCCTCCTTGCGCAGATGCCGCGCGAGGCACGTGCGCCCTTTCTCGACCGCATCGACCCGGTGGCGGTCACGCCGCACAGCCTGACCGACCGCACCGCGATCGAGGCGCGGATCGACGAGGCGGCGCGCGAGGGCATATCGGTCGTTGCCGAGGAATATGCGCTTGGCGGGACCGGAGCGGCGGTACCGATCCGGCTCGCCGATGGCCGCGTCGTCGGCGCGGTCAACGCGGGCTGCATCTCGCCGCGCTTCGTCGGCAAGGAAGAGGCGATAGCGGACGCGCTCCGCGCTGCGGCCTCGGCCATTGCGGCGCGCCTCGACAATCGCGGTGCCGCATGAGCGGGCGCGTCCTCGTCTGCGGTGCGGGCGCGGTCGGCGGCGCGGTCGGCGCGGCGCTCGTCGATGCGGGGCATGACGTCGAATTCGTCGACATGGACGGGGATCATGTCGCGGCGCTGCGCGACCCCGGACGCGGTCTCGTCATCGAAGGTCCGGTCCGCTCGCGGGCGGGCTCGGTCCGCGCCTGGCGCCCCGATGAGCTTTCGGGACGATGGGACAAGGTCATGATTTGCGTGAAGGCGCACCACACCGCCGCCGCTGCGACGATGATCGCGCCCCATCTTGCCGACGGCGGCTGCGTTCTCACCTTGCAGAACGGGCTCGCGGCGCGGCTTGCCGCCGATGTGCTCGGGCGCGACCGCGTCGTCGTCGGCTTCGTCAATTTCGGGGCTGACCGGACCGGTGACGGCAGGATCATGCTCGGCAACCGCGGCGCGGTGGCGCTTGGCGAATGGGACGGGCAAACGACTGTTCGCCTCGGCGAGCTCTTCCGCCTGCTCGGCGATTTCGAACCCGATGTGATCGCCACCCCCGACATCTGGGCCTTCATCTGGGGCAAGCTCGCTTATGCCGCGCTGCTCTTTGCCGAGGCGACGGCGATGGCGGGGATTGCCGCGACGCTCGACCGCCCCGAACTGCTACCACTCTGGCGCAAGCTCGCGGGAGAGGCGATCCGGACGGCGCGCGCCGAAGGCGTCGAGCCAGCCGGATTCAACGGGTTCGAGCCCGCGGCGTTCGGACCGCGAGCGCGCGCCGCCGAAAGCGCCGCGAGCATTCGCGCGATCGCCGATTTCTATCGCGGCGGCGCCAAGCCCCATTCGGGCGTTTGGCGCGACCTCGCCGTTCACCGCCGCAAGACCGAGGTTGATGCGCAGCTCGGCATGGTCGCGGACATCGCGGCCGCGCGCGGGATCGCAACGCCCGCCTTGTCGGGGCTGATTGCGCTCATCCACCGGATCGAGGGCGGCACCGCGATCCAGGACGACGCCCATCTCGCTGAGCTCGCCCATGCCCTCGCTGCCTGACCTCGCGGGCCGCTCCGTCGCCGTCAGCGGCGTCGGCTCGGCCTTCGGCGTCGCGATCGCCGAGGCGTTTCGTGCGCAGGGCGCGCATGTCTATGGATGCGATCTCGATCCCTCGGGCTTCGACCCGCTGGTTGCCGCGGGTATCGGCTGCGCCAGGGTCGATCTTCGCGACCGCGCGGCGGCGGCAGACTGGATCGAGGCGGTCGCCGGCGAGGCGGGCGGCATCGACATCCTCGTCAACAATGCAGGCGGCGTCGCCGGACAACAGCACCAACCGTTCGAGACACTGTCCGACGCCGACTGGAATATCGTCCTCGACATCAATCTCAACGCGGCGATGGCGCTGTCGCGCACCGCCACGCAGCATATGGCGGCGGCGCGATCGGGCGCGATCGTCAATATCTGTTCGGGCGCCTCGCTGCGCGCCTCGCTCACCGGCATCCAGGCCTATTGCGCCGCGAAGCACGCACTTCTCGGGCTGACCCGGCAGCTCGCACATGAGCTCGGACCGCAGGGTATTCGGGTCAACGCCATCGCACCGGGCCTTGTGCTCACCGGCGAGGCGACGCGCCGCCAGTGGGATGCTTATGGCCCCGAGCGGCAGGCCGATATCCTCGGCGGTGTTGCGATGCGCCGGCTCGGCAGCGCGGAGGACATCGCCCGGGCGACGCTGTTTCTCGCCTCGGACTGGGCGGGGTTCGTGACCGGCCAGATATTGAGCGTCGATGGCGGTATCCGTTGAGGGAGCAAGGATTATGACCGACGGGACGGCACGTGAGCCCTGGCAGTGGGAAGAGGCCGAATGGCGCGGGCGCGTGAACCGCGTGCGCGCGGGACGGCGCCTCGCCCCGGCCGCCTGGCCGGAGGGCAAAGGCTTTGCGGTCGCCATCTCGTTCGACAGCGACCATGAGACCAACGAGCTGCGCGATGGCGGCAATTCGATCTCCCGGCTGAGTTGGGGCGAATATGGCGCACGCGTCGGCGTGCCCCGCATTTTGGACCTGCTCGCGCGCCATAGCGTGCCGGCGAGTTTCTACGTGCCCGCGGTCGCCGCGCTGCTCCATCCAGACGAACAGCGCCGCGTCGTTGCCGAAGGCCATGAAATCGGCCTTCACGGCTGGATCCACGAGCGCAATTCGGTTCTGCCCGAGGCTGCCGAACGCGACCTCATGCTGCGCTCGGCCGACACGATCGAGGCGGTCTGCGGCGTGCGCGCCGTCGGCATCCGCACGCCATCGTGGGATTTCGGGCCGGGCACGCTCCGGACAATCCGCGACATGGGGCTCGCCTATGACAGCTCGCTCATGGCCGACGAGGATTGCTACGAGCTGCTGCTCGATGGCGAGGAATGCGGCGTCGCCGAACTTCCCGTCGAATGGATCCGCGACGACGCGCCCTATTTCCTGATGGACCGTTTCGGATCGGCGCGGCCGCATCTCGCGCCCGGCGACGTGTTCGACATTTTCCGCCGCGAGCTCGATGCCGCGTGCGACGCGGGCGGAGTGTTCCAGCTCACCCTCCATCCGCACATCATCGCCGCGCGCTCGCGCATCTGGATACTCGACGAGCTGCTCGGCCACGCCGCCGCGCGCGGGGCCTGGTTCGCCACTCACCGCGACGTCATCGCGCATGCGCGCGGTGGCGTTGCGGATGCGGGACCCCGCGGAGAAAAAGCATGAACCTGAAAATGTCTGGTGGGGTGAACCCGCAAGGCTGCGTCTTAACCAACGAGGGCGGGCCTTTCAGGCCGAATCAAGCGTCCGCCCTCACTTCAAAGGAGCCGCTGTCCGCCATGAAAGCGAAACTGTCCTTCCAGTCGTCCCTTGCGAGGACCTGTCTCGGGGCCACGGCCGCAGCGGCTCTTCTTGCCCTTTCGGCTGCCTCGTTCGCGCAGGCGCCTGCCGGCGAGCCGGTCTCCAAGCTCAACGATCGCCGGCCGTTCCTCGCGCCCGGTGCGACGACGAGCGACGATCCCGTGCGCATCCCGATGAAGCCCGTCGCCGAAACCGGCCCCGAGCTCGTTGTTCGCGGTGGGCGGCTGTTCGACGCGGTGAGCGACGGCGTCCGCCCCGCGACCGTCGTCATCCAGGGCAATCGCATCAAGGCGGTTCTGCCGCCCGATGCGACCGGCTGGGGAGCCGACGCGAAGATCATCGATGCCGCGGGCAAGACGGTGATGCCGGGGCTCATCGACATGCATACGCACGTCACCTATCCCGACCGCGCCTCGCCGTTCGACGAGCAGGGCAGCGAAGGGGCAGGGACGCTCCGCGGTCAACGCAACCTTCGCTATTTCCTGGAGTATGGGTTCACCTCGGTCCGCGACCTGAACGGCGTCAGCAACGCGCCGTTCCTGCTCAGCCAGTGGAGCGCCGCGGACATGATCCCTGCGCCGCGCGTCTTCGCGGCGGGCTGGATCATCACTGGCACCGGCGGCCACGCGACCGAGCGTCCCTCGATCCCTAGCCATGGTCCAGATTACGCCAAGGAGGTCGACGGCCCCGACGCTTGGCGCGGCATGGTCCGCAAGGCGTTCAAAGAAGGCGCGAGCGTCATCAAGATCGCGAGCCACTTCGCGCCCGACGAGGTGCGCGCCGCGATCGAAGAGGCGCACCTGCTGGGCCTCAAGGTCACCTGTGACTGCGAGACCATCTACACCGAGATGGCGGTCGACGCTGGCATCGACATGATCGAGCATCCGCTGCCGCGCTCGGATGCCGCGATCGCCAAGATGGCGAAGAAGAAGATCGCCGCGGTGCCGACCTTGCAGGTCTACCAGAATCTGCTCGACCGCGCCGGCGGCTTCTACGGTTCGACGTCGCGCCGCTTCACGATGACGAGCCAGGGCAATTTCGACGAGTTCAAGAAGATGAAGGCCGCGGGCATCATCATGGGCGTCGGCACCGACACGATCGGCGACGCGAGCCTGATGGTTCCCAACAGCTATATCGCCGAGCTCAAATGGTTCGTGCGCGGCGGCTATTCGGTCACCGACGCCCTGAAGGCGGGAACGATCGTCAACGCGCGTCTCCTCGACATGGGCGACGAGCTCGGCAGCATCGAACCCGGCAAGCTTGCGGACATCATCATCGTCGATGGCCGCCCCGACGAGAATCTCGACGATCTTGCGAAGGTCCAGCAGGTCATCAAGGACGGTCAGTGGCTGATCAAGGATGGCGAACTCGTCACCCCGCGTCACGTCTCGACACCGCTCGTCAAACCCTCGCCCCCGGCGGACGTGAAGTGATGCTCCGCGCGTCGCTTGCCAAAGCCTAGGGGAGGGCGCGCGATGGACGCGACCGAGGCCGCCGCCGGACGTATCGAACCGACGCGCCGCGAAACCGCGCGCGCGCTCGGTTCGGCGATGATCGGCAACTGGTTCGAGCTCTTCGATTTCATCATCTACGGCTATTTCGCGGCGCAGATCGGTCATGCGATGTTCCCCGAAGCCGATCCGGTGACGATCATCCTGTCGAGCTTTGCGACCTATGGCGTCGGCTTCGTCATGCGGCCGGTCGGCGGCGTGGTGCTCGGCCATTTCGGCGACCTTTACGGCCGCAAGAGTGCGCTCGTCTTCACCATGCTCCTCATGGCGGGCGCCACCGGCGCCACCGGCCTCATTCCCGCCTATGCGACGATCGGGATCGCGGCGCCGATCCTGCTCGTCATTTGCCGGCTCCTCCAGGGTTTTGCCGCGGGCGGCGAATGGGGCGGGGCGACGACCTTCCTCGTCGAATATGCGCCGCCGCACCGGCGCGGCTTCTACGGCGCGCTCCAGCAGCTCAGCACGAGCGTCGCGATCCTCTCGGCGCTCGGCACGTCGCTCCTGCTCAACGCGCTCCTCACCGAACAGCAGATGATCGACTGGGGCTGGCGCATTCCCTTCCTGCTCGGCTTCCTCGTCGCGCCGGTCGGCTTCTACCTGCGCCGCAGCGTCCGCGAGACGCCGCGCTACCGCGCCGCGAGCGAGGACCGTTCGGCTAGCCCGATCCGCGAAGTGATCGCGCATCACCGCGGCGCGGTCGCCAATGTCTTCGGCGTCGCGATCATCTGGTGCGTCGCGGGCTATACGTTCGGCGCCTTCCTCATCAGCTATGCGACCGAGCTTCTCCATATCGAGCGCGGCACGGTATTGCTCGCGATCACCGCCGGTACGCTCGTCAATCTCGCCGTGATCCCGCTCGCGGGGCATCTGTCGGACCGCTTCGGGCGCAAGCCCTTTCTCGTCGCGAGCGCGACAGGATTTCTGCTGCTCGTCTTTCCGCTCTTCCATGCGATGGCGAGTTTCCAGGCGCCGTGGACCATCTACGCGACGGCGATCACCGCGGGCATATTGAGCGGCCTATACAGTGGCTGCGCGCCGACCTTCCTTTGCGAACTCCTGCCGACGCGGGTGCGCTATTCGGCGCTGTCGGTCGGCTACAATGGCGCCGTGATGCTCTTCGGCGGCTTCGCGCCCTTCATCGCCACCTTGCTCATCCAGCAGACGGGCGCGCTCGCGGCGCCCGCCTTCTACGTCATGTCGGCCGCCGCGCTGACGCTCGTCTTCCTGCTTCGACTGAAAGCGCCCGATCAGGCCACCGCGCTCGATCGCTAGCCGCCAACAACCAACCAAGAGGGTCCCGACTTATGAAACGACTGGCCGCTGCCGCCGCCTTCGCGTGGCTGATGACGACGAGCGCCGCGATCGCAGGTCCCGTCCCGACGCCGAAGGAGGTGCTCGGGCACGACATGGGCGAGGACCGCTATGTCGCGAGCTACAGCGAGACCGCGATCTACTGGAAGCGGCTCGCCGAGGTCAGCGACCGGATCAAGCTCGTCGATATCGGCCCGACCGTCGAGAAAAGGCGCCAGCTCATGGCGATCGTCTCGTCGCCCGAGAATCTCGCGATGCTCGACAAATATAAGGACATCTCGGAGCGGCTTGGCCGCGCCGAAGGGCTGACCGACGAGCAGGCGCGCGCGCTCGCCGCCGAAGGCAAGGCGGTGATCTGGGTCGATGGCGGCATCCATGCAAGCGAGACACTGACCCATTCGGCGATCATCCAGCAGGTCTACGACCTTGTGAACAGCGACGACGCCGAGGCGAAGCGCATCCGAGACAATGTCATCATCCTCTTCGTCGCGAACAATCCGGACGGCCAGGAGCTCGTCGCCAACTGGTATATGCGGATCAAGGATCCGGCGAAACGCGAGGCGGGCTTCGAAAGCCTGCCCAAGCTCTACCACGCCTATGTCGGCCACGATAACAATCGCGATTTCTACATGGCCGAGATGCCCGAGACGCAGAATATCACCCGCGTCCTCTTCCGCGACTGGCGTCCGCAGGTCGTGCTCAACCAGCATCAGACCGGCCCCGCCGGAACGGTCGTCTTCATTCCGCCCTTCCGCGACCCGTTCAACTTCAACTTCGATCCGCTCGTGATGACGAGCCTCGAGGAAGTGGGGGCGGCGATGCAATCGCGTCTCCTCGCCGAGGGCAAGCGCGGCGGCACGTCGCGCGATGGCGCGCATTACGACACCTGGTACAATGGCAACCTCCGTTCAATCTCCTATTTCCACAATGCGATCGGCATCCTCACCGAGACGATCGGCAAGCCCGTTCCGATCGATATCGAGCTCGTCCCCGAGCGCCAGCTCCCGGGCAACAACCAGCCGGCGCCGATCGCGCCGCAGAAATGGCATATCGGCCAGTCGCTCGAATATAGCATGTCGATCAACCGCGCGGTGCTGAGCTATGCCGCGGCGAACCGCGAGAAGCTGCTCTTCAACATCTACCGGATGGGCGCGAACAGCATCGCGCGCGGCAGCGAGGACAGTTGGACGATGACGCCGACGCGCATCGCCGAGATGCACGCCGCCTCGGCCGCGACCGGCGCCAAGCCCGTCGCGACCCGCACCCGCGGCAGCAGCTCGATCGATCCCCGCTTCTACGACGCGGTCATGAAGAACCCGGCGAACCGCGACGCGCGCGCCTATGTCATCGATCCCGGCCAGCGCGACTATCCGACCGCGATCCGCTTCCTCAACGCGCTGATCAAGCTCGGCGTCGACGTCGACCGCGCGAGCGCGCCGTTCACCGCCAACGGCAAGTCCTGGCCGGCGGGCACCTATTTCGTGCGCACCGCGCAGGCCTATCGCCCGCATATCCTCGATATGTTCGAGCCCCAGGATTACCCTGAGAATTTCGAATATCCGGGCGGTCCGCCGATCCCGCCCGCCGACGCGACGGGCTATACCCCGGCCTTCCAGATGGGTGTCGGCTTCGAGCGCGTGCTCGATCCGCTCGACGTGCCCTCCGAGCGCCTCTCGACCCTGCTCGCGACCGCGCCGGGCAAGATCGTCGGCGAGGGGAAGGCGGGCTATCTCGTCGGGCATGGCGCGAACAACAGCTTCATCCTCTCGAACCGGCTCCTGAAAGCGGGTGTCCCCGTCTCCTGGCTCGCCGATCCGGTGGCGGTGGCGGGCGGCCCGGCCGAAACCGGCGCGCTCTGGGTTCCCGCGAACCCGGCGGCCGCGCGTATCGTCGAGACAGCGGCGACCGAACTCGGGCTCGACGTCGAACGCGCCGTAGCAGCGCCTGCGGGCGACCGGACTGCGATGAAGCGGCCGCGCATCGCGCTCGTCGATATTTACGGCGGGCTCATGCCGACCGGATGGATGCGCTGGATCTTCGACCAGCATGAATTCTCCTTCACCATCGTGCGGCCGCAGCAGCTCGATGCCGGCAAGCTGCGCAAGGATTTCGACGTCGTGATCCTCCCGCATGCCGCCTTCCAGCTCCAGGAAGGCCGCGCGAGCGGCGACGGCATGTTCCGCGGTCGCGGCGACGACAAGCAGCCCAAGCCCGAAGAAATCCCCGCCGAATATCGCGGCTGGCTCGGGACGGTGACGAGCGCGAAGACGATCCCGGCGCTGAAGGCCTTCGTCGAGGACGGCGGCTCGCTGATCGCGATGGGCGGCTCGGCGCAGGCGGTGGCGCAGGCAATGGACCTGCCGGTCGAGGATGCGGTGGCTGAGACGGTCGACGGCAAGACCGCGCGTCCGCCTCGCAGCAAATTCTATGTGCCGGGCGCGCTGGTCGAGGCGTCGGTCGATCGCGCGTCGCCCTTTGCGTACGGCATGCCCGAAAAGGTCGATCTCTTCTTCGACGACAGCCCGGTGTGGAAGCTGAAGCCGGGTGCGACGGGCGTCCAGGTGCCGGTGCGCTTTACCGGCGTGCCGAAGCTCAAGAGCGGCTGGGCGCACGGGCTCGACCGGCTCGACGGAAGCGCGGCGATCGTCGAGGTCGATCGCGGCAAGGGCCGCGTCGTCCTGATCGGTCCCGAGGTTGCGCTCCGCGCGCAGACGCATGGCGCCTTCAAGCTCCTGTTCAACGCCATCTATCTGGGCGCTGGCCATGGCAAGCGCTGAGGCGAAGACCAGGGCGCGCGCGGCAGGACGCAGCGAGACCTCCGCGGCGCCAGCGCGGGATGCGGGCGCGCCCGCGAAGCGCGCGCATGCGCTGCAGGATCTGAGTTGGCCCGAGTTTCGGGACCGGCTCGCCGGCAATCCCCCGATCCTGCTTCCGCTCGGCAGCCAGGAGCAGCAGGGGCCGCACGCGCCGATGGGCGATTATGTCCTCGCCGAACGGCTCGCGCTCGCGGCCGCCGAACGCGCGGGCGCAATCTGCGCGCCGGTGCTGCCGTTCGGACATGCGGATTTCTTCCGCGGCGCGGCGGGCGGCATTCAGCTTCGTGCTTCCACTTTCTCGATGATCCTCGAGGATATGGTCACCGCCTTTCTCGACCATGGCCTCAGCCATATCGTCATCTGCAACGGCCATTCGACGAACGCGCCGCTGATCGCGCAGGTCGCGCAGAAGCTGAGGGCCGAGCGCGGCGTCATGATCGCCTCGCTCAATCTCTGGCGCATGATCCCCGACAGCCTCTGGGAGGAGGTTCATGGCGCGGGCAGCGCGCGCGCGCGCGGCCATGGCGCCGATCCCGTCACCTCGGTCGGTCTCCATCTCACCCCCGAACTGATGCGCATGGGTGCGGCGCGCCCGGCGATGCGTTCGAACGCCTTCGGCCTGCCGACGACGAGCCTCTTTGCAGGCGTCACCTTCGGCGGGTTCGAGGTCGGGCTCCCGCTCGACGTGACCGAGGTCGCGTCGAACGGCGTGGGAGCGGGCGATCCGACCCTTGCGTCGGCCGAGGCCGGCGCGCGCTTCTCCGAATGGATCGTCGCGGCGATCACCGACTTCGTCACGCATTTCCGGCGCTGCGATCCGGCACGGCCGCACCTCGGACCCGAACCGGCATGAGCGAACCGATGGCAGACAGGGCATTGGCGGCCGCCCACGCGCAGCTACTCGGGGCGGCGAAGGGCGCGGCGGCGGTGCGCGCCTTCTTCGATCCCGCGACCTCGACCATCTCCTATGTCGTCCACGATCCCGCGACGATGCGCGGTGCTGTGATCGACAGCGTCCTCGATTTCGATGCCGCGTCGGGCAGGACGTCGACCGCGTCGGCGGAAGCGATCGTCGCCTATGTGCAAGGCGCCGGCATCGCTATCGACTGGCTTCTCGAGACGCACGCGCATGCCGACCATCTCTCGGCCGCGCCCTGGCTTGCCAAGATCCTCGGCGGCACCATCGCGATCGGCGAGTATATTCGCGACGTCCAGGCGGTGTTCGGCGACATCTTCAACGCCGGGGCGAGCTTCCGCCGCGACGGCTCGGACTTTGGCCGGCTGTTCGCCGACGGCGAGCGCTTCGCGATCGGCGGCTTGCCGGTGACCGTGCTTCATGTGCCGGGGCATACGCCTGCGTGCGTCGCCTATGTCATCGGCGACGTCGTTTTTGTCGGCGATACGATGTTCATGCCCGACTATGGTTCGGCGCGTGCCGACTTTCCGGGCGGCGACGCCGCACAGCTCTTCCGCTCGCTGCGGCGCATCCTCGACCTTCCGGCGGAAACGCCGCTCTTCATGTGCCACGATTATCTGAGCGCGGAGCGCAACGAGCATCGCTGGGAGGCGACGGTCGGCGAGCAGCGCGCGGGCAATGTCCATGCGCGCGACGGGATTTCGGAGGACGAGTTCGTCGCCCGGCGGCGCGCGCGCGACGCGGGGCTCTCGATGCCCGCGCTGCTGCTCCCTGCGGTGCAGGTCAACATGCGCGGCGGGCGGCTGCCGCCCGCCGAGGATAACGGCGTCGCCTACCTCAAGATACCGGTCGACCGGCTGTAGGCGCCGGCGGCCCGTAGGCCCCCTGACGAACGGAGAGATTATGAGCATCAGGACCCTGACCCCCACGCTTCGCGTGTCGCCGCAGATCGATCCGGCCGATGTTGCGGGGCTTGCCGCTTCGGGCTTTCGCGCGATCATCTGCAATCGCCCCGACGGCGAAGAAGCGGGTCAGCCTGCCGCGTCTGCCATCGCGGCGGCGGCCGAGGCCCATGGCCTGCGCTTTGTGCATATCCCCGTCGTCTCGGGACGGATCGGGGAGGGCGATGCCGCGGCGATGGCGCGCGCGCTCGCCGAACTGCCCGCGCCGGTCCTTGCCTATTGCCGCTCGGGCGCACGGTCCGAGCAGCTCGCCGGAATGGCGGCCGCACGCGGCAGCGACGGCGGGACGGCTCGCTACGATATCGTCGTGATCGGCGGCGGGAGCGCGGGGATTGCAGCCGCTGCGAGCATCCTGCGCCGCCGTCCGGGTGTGTCGCTCGCGATCGTCGAGCCGAATGAGGATCATTATTACCAGCCCGGCTTCACGATGGTCGGCGGCGGCATATTCGCGGCCGAGGCGACGCGGCGGGGCGAGGAGGGGCTGATCCCCGCAGGCGCCGAATGGATCCGCGGCGCCGCGGCGTCCTTCGATCCCGCAGCCGACCGGGTCACACTCGCCGACGGGCGCGTGCTCGGCTATGGCGCGCTCATCGTCTGCCCCGGGCTGAAACTCGACTGGGACGCCATCCCGGGGCTTGCCGAGGCACTCGGCGCCGATGGCGTGACGTCCAATTATCGCTACGATCTCGCGCCCTATACCGATCGGCTCGTGCGACGGTTCCGCGGCGGGCGGGCGCTGTTCACGCAGCCGCCGATGCCGATCAAATGTGCGGGCGCGCCGCAGAAGGCGATGTATCTCTCCTGTCATCGCTGGGAACGCGCCGGACTGCTCGGCCAGGCCGATGTCCAGTTTCATACCGCAACCCCGTCGCTGTTCGGGGTCGCGGCCTATGTGCCCGCGCTCGAGGCCTATATCGCGCGCTACGGCGTCGATCTGCAGCTCGAATCGCGGCTCGTCTCGGTCGACGGTCCGGCAAAGGTCGCGCTGTTCGAGCAGCGCCGCGGCGACACGGTCCGCCGGGTCGAGGAACGCTTCGACATGATCCATGTCGTGCCGCCGCAGGTCGCCCCCGAGTTCATCGCGTCGAGCCCGCTCGCGGCGCCTTCGGGCTTTGTCGCGGTCGATGAGGCGACGCTCCGCCACAGCGTTTACGCCAATATCTTCGCGCTCGGGGACGTCGCGGCCACGACCAATGCGAAGACCGCTGCCGCCGCACGCAAGCAGGCCCCGGTCGTCGCGCTCAACGCGCTCGCGGCGCTCGACGGCGCCGCGCCGGTCGCCGCCTATGACGGCTATGGGAGCTGTCCGCTCACCGTCGAGGCCGGGCGGATCGTCCTTGCCGAATTCGGCTATGGCGGCAAATTGCTGCCGACCTTCCCCAAGTGGCTGATCGAGGGCACGCGGCCGTCGCGTCTCTCCTGGCTCCTCAAGGAGAAGATCCTTCCGACCGTCTACTGGAACGGCATGCTTCGCGGCCGCGAATGGCTCGCGGCGCCCGCGCCGCTTGGTTCGGGCGGGTGACGCTCGACACGCTCCAATATCTGCTCGGCGGCCTGTCGGGCGGAATCGTCGGTTTCACGCTCGGGCTGGTCGGGGGTGGCGGCTCGATCCTCGCCGTGCCGCTCATGGTCTATCTCGTCGGCGTCGCCAGCCCGCATGTCGCGATCGGGACGAGCGCGCTCGCGGTGGCGGCCAACGCCGCTTCGGGGCTTGCGCAGCACGCGCGGGCCGGAACGGTCAAATGGCGCTGCGGCTTTCTTTACGCGGGGAGCGGCGTCGTCGGGGCGCTGGCGGGCTCGACCATCGGCAAGGCGATCGACGGCCAGAAATTGCTTTTTCTCTTCGCGCTCCTGATGCTCGGCGTCGGGGTGCTGATGCTGCGCGGGCGGAATAATCCGGGGATCGAGGGTGCCGCGTGCAATCGCCACAACGCCCCCAAGGTGCTCGGCTATGGTCTCGGGACCGGCGGCTTTTCGGGCTTCTTCGGCATCGGCGGCGGGTTCCTCATCGTCCCCGGGCTGATCGCGTCGACGAAGATGCCGATCCTCAATGCCGTCGGCACGAGCCTCGTCGCGGTCACCGCCTTCGGGCTTACGACCGCGATGAGCTATGCGATGTCGGGTCTCGTCGACTGGACGCTTGCCGCCATCTTCATCGTCGGTGGGCTCGTCGGCGGCGTTGCCGGGGCCCGTGCCGCACGAAAATTGTCGAGCCGCGGCACGCTGACGATGATCTTCGCCGGACTGATCTTCGCGGTGGCGGCCTATATGCTGTTTCGCAGCAGCGCCGCGCTTCTCGCGGGCGCTGCCGGTTGATGTCCCGGGCGATGGCCGTCATGCTCGCGCTTCGCCCCCGATCCGCATGGGCGCAAACCCGCTTTACCGACCACGGAGACATGCTGCGATGACCACCCCGGATCGAGGGTCTTCTCCCGAAGCGGCAGGCTCGCGCGATGCGCCGCCAAAGGGACTTGCACGCTGGAAGCTTGTCGGACCCGGCATCGTGGTCGCCGCAACGGGGGTGGGTGCGGGCGATCTCGTCGCGACGCTCGTCGCGGGCGCGCGCTTCGGTTACGCCCTGCTTTGGGCTGCGGTGATCGGCTGCATCGTCAAAATCGCGCTCGCCGAGGCGACGGGCCGCTACCATCTCGCGACCGGCTCGACGATCCTCGAGGGCTGGCGTTCCCTCGGCCGCTGGACGAGCTGGTATTTCGGAATCTACATCATCCTCTGGGGCTTCGTATACGGCGGCACCGCGATGAGCGCGACGGCGCTGCCGCTGTCGGCGCTGTTCCCGGGACTCCTGCCCTTCTGGGCGTGGGGTGCCCTGTCGGGCGTGCTCGGCGCCGCCTTCGTGCTGCTCAACCGCTACGCGATTTTCGAAGCGGCGATGAAGCTTTTCATCGGCATCATGTTCATTGTCGTCGTCGGCCTCGCGATCCTCGTCGTCCCCGATGTCGGTGCGGCCGCTGGCGGGCTGGTTCCGCGACTTCCCGACGGCTCGGTGATATACACGCTCGGCCTCATCGGCGGGGTCGGCGGAACGATCACGCTCGCCGCCTATGGCTATTGGGTCAACGCCAAGGGCTGGAACAGTCCCGTCTGGATGGGGATGATGCGTTTCGACAATCGCGTCGCCTATATCGTTACCGGCATCTTCGTCGTCGCGATGCTCATCGTCGGCGCCGAACTGCTCCACGCGGCGCAGATCGCTCTCGCAAGCGGCGACCGCGGCCTGCTCGATCTCGAAGCCGTGCTCGCCGAGCGCTTCGGGCCGCGCATCGCGACGATCTTCCTCATCGGGTTCGTCGCGACGACTTTCTCGTCGATCCTCGGCGTATGGCAGGGGGTGTCGCTCCTCTTCGCCGATTTCGTCCGCAACCTGAGAGGCACCCACGCCGCCGGCGACCGGAGCGATCTCGAGACAAGCACCGCCTATCGCTTCTATGTGCTCTGGCTGACCTTCCCGCCGATGATCCTGCTCACGCTCGGTCAGCCGTTCGCGCTCATCATCGCCTATGGCGCGTTCGGCGCCTTTTTCATGCCGTTCCTCGCGCTGACCCTGGTCTGGTTGCTCAACGGGCGGTCGGTCCCGCGCGAATGGCGCTCGGGATGGCCTTCCAACATTCTGCTCGCGCTCGCCTCTGTCCTGTTCGTCGTCCTCTGCGCGCATCAGATATGGACGATGATCTAGCCGACATCCCCGCGTCGCCGTGAATTCGGGGACGGCGCGCGGACGTCAGTCGAACCAGGGTCCGACGAGCGGGTCGGCGAGCCGCCGCCGCGCGGCCTTCGCGAGCCGTTGGACGCGGAGGCGATAGGAGGCGCTCTCGAGGCGCCAGCGGCGGGGCGCGATCGAGGGGCCGAACAGCGCACGCGCCATCTCTTGCTGGCTTGCCGCATCGAGCAGGGCATCGCCGGCGCGTAATTCGAGAATCCACTGTGCGGCCTTGCGTTCGCGGGGCATCATCGATGCGGGGAGGTCGCCGCGCTGCGCCAGCATCACGAACTGGCGCAGCGCCGCGAGCTTCGGTCTTGCGGAGATGAGGCCGGTGATGCGGTGCTCGACGAGGATCGGGCCGCCGAGCAGCGTTCCGTCGTGGAGATCGAGACGGATCGCCCAGCAGCCGTCGCTGAGCAGCCAATGCTCCCGGTGCGACGCATCGACGGCAACCGAGACGAAGGGGGCGACCGCGCGAACGTCGAACAGGTCGTCGGGCACGGCGTCGCCGGTGGCCGGGCGTCCGCTGAGGACGTGCGGGTCGCGTTCGATGCTCCAGATAGGCCGCGCGTCGGGTGCCGCGAGGGCGGGGTCGACCCACGCGAGAAGTCCGGTGTCGGCGAGGACGTCGGGCGACATGGCGGTGCGGCGCGCCCACAGCCGGCGGTAGAAGTTGCTGCGCCGCAGCCATTCCCACGCGAATGCCCGCCGGTCGCAGAGCAGGAGCGGTGCATAGGCATCGGGCGTGCGCCAGTCGGCGGCGGCGGCCCTCGCGATCACGCGAAATACCCGGAATATATTCTGAATATATCCATATGCTCGCAGCCGTCCTGGGGCGCCCGCCGTCAGCCGCGCGCGGGGGGTGCGGAGAAGGGAGCCCGGTAGGAGCAGGAACGGTGCGTGCGCGAGACGTGCGAGGGCGCGTGGTGGCGGCGGAATCGCGGGCGGCGACCCGGCGGTTCCTCGGCGACGGCAAGACCTACACCCGCCCGCCGCACTGACACCAGCGACACGCCTACGGGGGGCGCGCGCCGCGGCGCCGCCGTCCGTCGCGGGGTCCTGTCCGCTCCCACGGGACCCCGCGGATCCCGCCGCCATGTCACGCCGATCGGCTCCCTCTCGACGAGTGTCCGCCATGCAAGACCTCAATATCATCGACCGCTTCATGGACGTCTTCATCCGCTACATCGACAGCGGCTTCGGCCTGCTCGGCGGCGACGTCGCCTTCCTGACCAGTATTCTCATCGGGATCGACATCACGCTCGCAGGGCTCTTCTGGGCGATGGGCGGCGAGAATGAAGTCATCGCAAAGCTTCTGAAGAAGATTCTCTATGTCGGTGTTTTTGCTTTCATCATCGGCAATTTCTCATCGCTTGCCGACATCATCTTCCGCTCGTTCGCGGGGCTCGGGCTGACGGCGGGCGGCGGCGGCATCAGCGCCGATGACCTCTTGCGGCCCGGGCGGCTCGCGGGCGCGGGATTCGAGGTTGCGCATCCGCTCATCGAGCAGATCGAAAATCTTGTTGGCCCGATCGGCTTTTTCACCAATTTCCTCCAGATCGTCGTGCTGCTGATCGCCTGGGTCATCATCATCCTCGCCTTCTTCATCCTCGCGGTGCAGCTCTTCATCACCATCATCGAATTCAAACTCGTGAGCCTCGCGGGCTTCACGCTCATACCTTTCGCGCTCTGGGGCCGCACCGCCTTCCTTGCCGAACGCGTCCTCGGCGCGATCGTCACCTCGGGCATCAAGGTGATGGTGCTGGGCGTCATCGTCGGCATCGGTTCGGGGCTGTTCACCGAGCTGCTGGGATCGGCCGTCGCAGGCGATCTCGAGGTCGAACAGGCGATGGCGCTCGCGCTAGGCGCGCTGGCGCTCCTCGGCCTCGGCATCTTCGGCCCCGGCATCGCCTCGGGTCTCGTCGCCGGCGCGCCGCAGCTCGGGGCCGGAGCGGCGGTCGGGACCGTCGCCGCCGCTGCGGGCACGATGATCGTCGCGGGCGGCGCGGGCATGGCGGCCGCCCGCGCGGGCGGTGGCGCGGCCTTGGGCGCGGTGCGGGCGGGAACCGCGATGGGAAGCGCAGCGAACTCCGCCTACACGCTGGGTCAGGAAACGCGGGGTTCGACGTCGGTCGGTGCCGGTCTCGCCGGCGTTGGAACGGCCGCGAAGGGGGCGGCAGGCAATGCGCTTCGCGGCGCATCGGAGCGTCTCGGTCTCGGCGCGGCCGCCGAGCGCGGGCGCGATGCCGCCTGGAATGCCGGAACGACCGGCGGCGGGCAGGGCGCGTCGCCTGGGTCGGCTCCTCCGTCCGAGACGCCCGCCTGGGCGAGCGCGATGAAGTCCGATCAGCGGCGGCGGTCGGCCCGGCAGGCGGCGGTGCACACGCTTTCGAGCGGCGATCGCGGCGGCAGCGGCGCCAACCCCGAAATCAGCGAAAAGGAGGATTGAGCTCATGCGATTCAAACGATCGGTACAGCGCTACGGGCGCTCGCCCGAGCCCGTGACCCCCTATCAGCGCGCGGCGCAGGTGTGGGACGACCGGATCGGCTCGGCGCGCGTCCAGGCGCGCAACTGGCGGCTCATGGCGCTCGGCGGGCTGTTCCTGTCCGCGGGCCTTGCCGGCGGTCTCGTCTGGCAGTCGGTGCAGAGCCGCGTCACCCCTTATGTGGTCGAGGTCGACCGGCTCGGCGAGGCGCGTAGCGTTGCACCGGCAATGGAGGCTTACCGGCCGACCGATCCGCAGATCGCCTGGGCGCTTGGCCATTTCATCCGGAATGTGCGCGGGGTCTCGCTCGATCCGGTGCTCATGCGCGAGAACTGGCTCTCGGCCTATGATTTCGCGAGCGACCGGGGCGCGCTCTTCCTCAGCGAATATGCGCGCTCGGCCGATCCCTTTGGGCAGGTCGGAACGCGGTCGGTGTCGGTTCAGATCGTGAGCGTCGTGCGCGCTTCGGAGCGCAGCTTCCAGGTCAAATGGTCCGAGCGCGTCTACGAACGCGGCAGCCTCGTCTCTTCGTCGCGCTGGACGGCGATGCTGACTATCGCCGTTCGCACGCCCAAGTCCGCCGAGGCACTGCGCAAGAACCCGCTCGGTCTCTTCGTCGAGGCGATCGACTGGAGCCGCGAATATGAGGCGAGCGAAGGGGCTGCGGCGCCATCGGAGCGACCGCCCGTGCCCGTCCCTGCGCCCGCGGCGCCAGCGGAGGAGGGAGGCGGCATCGGCGTTCCGCAGGACATCCCGACGACGACAGACCAGCAGAGGATCATCCCATGACGAAGAAGCTTCTTGGCGCCGCACTGACCGCTGCGTTCCTCTTTCCCCATGCCGTTCATGCCGCGCCGGCCAGTGCGTCGGCGCGCGTCGAGGCCGCGAACCGCGAGGCGCTGCGCGAGCCGTCACCGCACGGATTTGTCGGGGCGGCGCAAATCTATCCCTTCGCCGAGGGCGGGGTCTACCGGCTGATCGCCGCGCCCGAGCGCGTGACCGATATCGCGCTCCAGCCCGGCGAGGAGCTGATCGCGGTCGCGGCGGGCGACACCGCGCGCTGGACGGTCGGCGACACGGTAAGCGGGGCGGGCGCGTTGCGGCGCACGCACATCATGATCAAACCGCTCGCGCCCGGGCTCAAGACCAACCTCGTGATTACCACCGACCGGCGCGTCTATCACCTCGCGCTCGAAAGCGGGGTCCGCGCGGCAATGGCCTCAGTCGGCTGGACCTATCCCGCCGACGCGCTGCTCGCGATCGAGCGAAGCGCCGAGGCGGCCGCGAGGAGCGCTCCCGTTGCGAGCGGCCTCGACCCGGCGGCGCTCGACTTTGCCTATGTCATCCGCGGCGATGATCCGGTCTGGCGGCCGCTGCGCGCCTTCGACGATGGGCGGCAGGTCTTCATCGAATTTCCCGAAGCGATCGCGCGCGATGTCGCCCCGCCCTTGTTCGTGGTCGGCGACAATGGCGCCGCCGAACTCGTCAACTATCGTGTCGCGGGCCGCTTCTACATCGTCGACCGCCTCTTCGGCGTGGCCGAGCTGCGGCAGGGCGAGAAGAAGCAGACGGTCGTTCGCATCTGCAGCAGCGACCGGATCGGCAGGGCGCGCTGCAAGGGGAAGGGCAAGTGAACGCCCCGATCGATGGCGGCGGCCGCAGCGATCCCGCGGCGGAGACCAGCGATCCGGCGGTGCCGGGTGCCGCTGCGCCGAAAATCGATCCCGAGACGCTCGTGCTGCGTGGCACGCCGCGGCGCGCTGTCCGGTTCCGGCGCGAGCTGATCATCGCGCTCGCGGTGACGGTGTCGCTCGGCATCGCGGGTGCCGCATGGATCGCGCTGAAGCCGGCGACCTTTCGGCTCGTCGCCCTCGACGAGGAGGGAGCGAAAAAGGCCGGAGGCGCGCCCGACGTGCTGGTCAAGGCGCCCGGCAGTTACGACGCCGTGCCCGAGCTCGGCCCGCCGCTGCCCGGCGACCTCGGCCGTCCTATCCTCGCGCGCCAGCGTGCCGAAAGCGGCCTGCCTCTCGGGCCGGCGGATGCAGTTACGGATGACGGCGCCGCGGCCCGCAGACAGGCGGTCGAGGCGGAAGCTGAGGCGGCGCGGCAATCGGGGGTGATGATGAAGCTTGCCGGGACGAGTGGTACGCCGGCGGCCTTGGCTGTGCCTGTCGCGGCAAAAGCGGCCGCTGATGTCGACGCGGGTGCGGCGCTGGCAGGTACCGCAGCCGCGGGCGGCGCCTCTGTTGGGACCGCGGGCGTGGTCGAGGTCAATCCGCACCGGATCGCAGCCGCGCCATCGCCCTGGCTGCTGAGCAGCGGCAGCGTGATCGCCGCGTCGCTCGTCACCGGTCTCAATAGCGACGTGCCGGGGCTCGTCGTCGCGCAGATCACCGAGAATGTGCATGACAGTATCACGGGGCGGGTGTTGCTGATCCCGCAGGGGGCGCGGCTCGTCGGGCGCTATGACGACCGGACCGCCTTCGGGCAGCGCCGCGCGCGTGTGATCTGGCAGCGGATCATCTGGCCCGACGGCTCGTCGCTCCGGATCGGGGATGTGCCGGCGAGCGACGCGATGGGGCAGGCGGGGCTTGCCGACAGCGTCGACCTGCACAGCGGATCTTTGCTCAAGGGCATCGCGCTGTCGACGCTTCTTGGCGCCGGCACCGAAGTCGGCTTCGGCGGCGAGGAAAGCGAGCTCGTCCGGGCGCTGCGCCAATCGGCGCAGCAAAATGGCGCGCGGGCGGGGGACCGCCTCGTCGAGCGCCATCTCGACATTCCGCCGACGATCCGGGTGCGCCCTGGCTGGCCGCTGCGCGTGATCGTGCATCAGGATCTCATACTCAAGCCGTGGAGGCCATGATGGTCGACATCAAGCTCGGTAAATTGCCCGACCGGACACCGGTCAAACTCACGATCCATTTGCTTCCCGACCTCGAGGCGCTGCTCAAGGATTATGCCGCCGCCTATGAGGCGGCCTATGGCAACCGGGAGAGTGTCGCCGATCTCATTCCGTTCATGCTCGCGAGCTTTCTGGAGGCGGACCGCGGCTTCCATCGCACACGCTCGAAATAGGACTTCCGTGGGGCGGTCATTTGGTGTCGGGACCGGGGAGGCGATAGTGGCGCGCATCGCGCGGGCAGCGGATCGCCCAGATGATCGCGGGCAGCGTGCGGACCAGTTCGCGCGCGGCGAGGGCGAGGATCAGGAAGGCGATTTCGGTCATGCTCGGCTCCGGTCGGCGGGACGGACGGACAGGATCGGCGTCCCCCGTTTGCCGCGTTACCGCCGTCAGATAGCCGCTTGGGCAGGACGGGATCTTGTCTGGCGGGCGGTCTGCCGGACATGATCTCGTCGGCCAATCCTGTCATAATGGCGGATTTGCGCATCCTTCGTCATTCATTTCGATAGATGTGGAATTGATGTTGACTCCTTGGGCGCGTGGAGTCATTTCAATAGACATCGAAATGAGGAGCCGATCATGGATTCGAGTGCTGCCGTAGGAGCGCTGGGCGCGCTCGCGCAGGAACATCGCCTCGCGCTGTTTCGCCTGCTCGTGCAGGCGGGACCGCGCGGGATGGCGGCGGGTGCGATCGCCGAGGCGCTCGGCATTCCGCCAAGCTCGCTGTCCTTCCATCTCGCGCAGCTTCGCTCGGCCGAATTGATCGCGCAGGAGCGGCAGCACCGGACGATCATCTACCGGGCCAACTATCCCGCGATGAACGCGCTCCTCGCCTATCTCATGGAAAATTGCTGCGCCGCCTCGACCTGCGAGGGCGAGGGGGCGTGCGACGGTGTAACGACAGACGAAAGGGAAAGCGCATGAAGAGACTGCACGTCCATGTCGGGGTCGAAGACCTTGCTACCTCGATCCGCTTCTACAGCACGATGTTCGGCGCCGAGCCGACGGTCCTGAAGCCCGATTACGCCAAATGGCTGCTCGACGATCCGCGCGTCAATTTCGCGATTTCGATGGGCAATCATGCGCAAACCGGCATCCAGCATCTCGGCGTCCAGGTCGAAAGCCCGGCGGAGCTCGGCGAGGTCTATGGCCGGATCAAGGCGGCCGAGCGTCCCGTGCTCGAAGAGGGCCGCACGACCTGCTGTTACGCCAAGTCGGAGAAGAGCTGGATTTCGGACCCAGACGGCGTCGTCTGGGAAGCCTTTTACACCGACGGCGAGGCGACGACCTATGGCGACAGCCCCGCGCTCGAAACCCTTACAGCGAGCGTTGCCGAGACAAAATGCTGCGGGCCGGCCGCGGCGGCGGCCTGATGACCGCGCGCGCGGCGGGGCGTTCCCGCCGCGCATAGGCCTATGGCTGAATTCGATTGGACGGAACGCCCCGCGGCGGCGTCTAAGGCCCTGCGAACCACAATCGAAACGGCGAGAGGAAATTTATGGACATGATGACGAGCGAGCTGTCGCGCCGGTCGATGCTCGGACTGTTTTCGCTGGCGGCGGCTTTGCCGCTCGCCGGATGCGCCGGAAGCGCGCGTGCTGGCGCCGCGGCGCCGGGCACGTCCGCGCCCGAGGCGGGCGCATGGCAGACCCGTCATGTCGCCTCGAAAACCGACGGTCTCGATATCGTCCTTCATGAAGCGGGGCGGGGCAAGCCGCTCGTCATCGTCCATGGCGGCGGCAGCAATGCCGAGCCCTATCGCCGCCTCGGCGACATGCTCACCGCTCACTTCCGGGTCGTGCGCGTCGAGCGCCGCAACTATGGCGTGAGCGGCACGCGCGCCTCGCCGATCACCTGGGAACAGGAAGTCGGCGACGTCGGCGCGGTGATCGAGGCGGTCGGCGGCCGCTGCCATCTCTTCGGCCATTCGGCGGGCGCGCTCGTTTCGCTTCATGTGGCGCGGCGCCGTCCCGAACTCGTCGACCGGCTCGCGCTCTACGAGCCGCCGCTGCTCGGCGGCGGACCCGGCGTCGTCGCGGTGAAGGCGAAGTTCGACGCGCTGATCGCCGAGGGGAGGAAGGATGAGGCATTGATCCTCATTTACGGCCATTTCGTCGGGCTGCCCGAGGATGTCGTGCGCGCGTCGATCGGCACGCGCGGACCCGACGTCTACGGTCTCCTGCCGGGCGCGTCGGCCGACCTCGAAGCGCTGACGACGCTCGACACCGATCCTGCCGACTGGGCTGGGATCAAGCTCGAGACCTTGCTCCTCGTCGGCGAAAAGAGCGCGGCGCATCCGCTGCTCGACAGCAGCGCGGCGCTGGCGAAGGTGCTTGCGAACAGCCGGACCGTGACACTGCCGGGACAGGCGCATAGCGCGCAGGTCTCGGCGCCCGATCTCGTCGCCGCTGCGATCGACCCCTGGTTCCGGGCAAGCTGATCATGGCAAGGGGGAAGGACATGCCCGTCGTCGTGATCGGCGCCGGCCAGGCGGGGCTTGCCACCGGACGGATGCTCCAGCGCGCGGGGATCGATTTCACGATCCTCGAAGCGGGGCAGCGCGCCGCCGGGTCCTGGCCGGCCTATTATGACTCGCTGACGCTGTTTTCTCCGACAGCCCATTCGTCGCTTCCCGACCGTGCGATGCCCGGCGAAGCTGATGCCTATCCGGGGCGCGATGCGGTCGCCGCCTATCTTGAAGACTATGCCGCGCATTTCTCCCTGCCTGTCCGCCTCGGCGCACGGGCCGCTTCGGTCACGCCCGGAGATGGCGGGGCGCTCGATGTGCGGCTCGAAGACGGCAGCGCGCTTGCCGCATCGGCGGTTGTCGCCGCCACCGGGACCTTCGGCGCGCCCCATGTGCCGGCGATCGAGGGCGCGACGCGCTTTTCGGGCAAGATGTTACATTCGGCCGCCTACCAGCGCCCCGCCGACTTCGCGGGGCAGCGCGTGATCGTCGTCGGCGCCGCCAATTCGGCGGTGCAGATCGCCGCCGAACTGGCGCGCCATGCCCGCGTCACCCTCGCGACGCGCGAGCCGGTCCGTTACGTGCCGCAGCGCTTTCTGGGCCGGGACGTGCATTTCTGGTTCAAATGGACCGGGATCGATGCCACCAACCTTTTTTCGGATCAGGGGACGCCGGTTCTCGACGATGGCCGCTACCGGCTGGCGATCGACGAGGGGCGGCCCGAGCGGAGGCCCATGTTCAAGGCAATGACCGAAGAGGGCGTGATCTGGGCTGACGGGCGCGAGGAAGCGGTCGATGCGATCATCTTCGCCACCGGCTTTCGCCCCGACCTGCCGTTTCTCGCCGCGGACGCGGCCTTCGACGAGCGTGGACGCCTTCGCCAGCGCCGCGCCGCCTCGACCGCGATCGACGGGCTCTATTTCGTCGGGCAGCCGGGGCTCACCCGCTACGCATCGGGTGCGCTGCGCGGCGTCGGTCATGATGCCGCGCATGTGGTGCGGCAGATTGCGCGGCGCCTCCACGCTTGACGGGGGCGCGGCCAGCATTGCCTGCCGGGCTCGGCGCGCGCGCGCAGTGGACGCTCGCGGCGCTTCAACTCCTGTCGTGGGGCTCCTTCTTCTACGCCTTCACGGTCCTTGCCCTCCCGATGGAGCGCGAACTCGGCTGGTCGCGGCCCGCGATTATGATGGCGATGTCGCTCGCGCTCGTCGTCGCCGGCCTGCTCGCACCGTTCGTCGGTCACGCGATCGACCGCGGGCACGGACGGCGCGTGATGACGGCGGGCAGCCTTCTCGGCGCCGTCATGCTCTGCCTGTGGTCGGTCGGCAGCGCCAAGCCTTTCCTCTATGCGGCCTGGACCGGCCTCGGCGCGGCGCAGGCGATGACTTTCTACGACGCCGGTTTTGCCGCGCTGACTCGGCGGCTCGGCGACGGTGCGCCGCGTGCGATCATGCGCATGACATTGCTCGGCGGCTTCGCGGGCACGGTGTTCATTCCGCTGACCGGTTGGCTCGTCGACCATATGGGATGGCGCGACGCGCTCATGGTGCTCGCCGCGATCAATCTCTTCGTCGCGGCGCCGCTCCACTGGCTTGTCCTCGCGGGCGACCGCGCGGACGAGGGCGCCGCGGACACCGTCCACGCGCCGCGCGGCGCGTGGATGGGGGCGCTCCGCCAGCGCGCCTTCTGGATGCTCGTCACCACCTTCGGCACCTGGTCGCTCGCCTTCGGTTCGCTGACCTTCCACCTCCTGCCGCTGTTCGCCGAGCGCGGTCTGTCCGACAGCATGGGGATCGCCTTGCTCGCCGCCGTCGGGCCGCTCCAGATTGCCGGGCGCATCGGCCTCATGCTCCATCGCGGCGAGATGCCGTCGCGCCTGCTCGGGCGCACGCTCACTGCCGCGCTCGTCGCCGCGCTTCTCCTGCTGCTTGTTGCCGGCGCGAACATCTGGCTGATCGCGGCGGCCATCATGCTCTACGGCATCGCCAACGGCATGGTCACGATCCTGCGCGGGATCGCGGTCGCCGACTATCTCGGGGTCGCCGGCTTCGGCCGCAAAAGCGGCATGATCGGCGCGATCAACGGCTTCGCGCTGGCGCTCGCGCCCTATGTGGCGGGGCTGTTGTGGAGCGGCGGGGGCTACAGGCTGATGCTGACGGGGCTCGCCGTCGCGGGCGCGGCAGGCGCGCTGGCCTTCTGGTCGCTGCCGCGGCCTGCATCGCGCGCGGCTCGGGGCTGAGGGCGGTCAGCCGCGCGGCGCGAGGCCATCGAAAAGAATGTCGAGGAAATCGGCCGCCACATCCTTTGGCGGATTGCGCCAGCGCGCGACGCCGTTGAAGGCCGCGAAAAGGAGCCGGCTTGCGACGCGCGGGTCGCAGGACCGGAGCGAGCCGTCGGCAATGCCCTCCGCGATCATCTCGGCGGCGGCGTTGCCGAGCGCGAGCTGCGCCTTGCGACTCGTCGTCCGCTCGTCCTCGGCCATCTCGCTCGCGTCGGTAAGCACGAAGCAGCGCCCGAAATCCTCGCTGACGATCTCGGCATAGCGCTGGAAGAAGGCGGTGAGACGCGCGCGTCCGTCGGCTTCGCGGCGGGCATGGCCGACCGCTTCCATCAGCTCCTGCCGGGCTATGTCGCCGCAGGCGGTGAGGAGTGCGTCCTTGCTTTGCGAATAATGGTAGAGCGCGGCGCGCGTCATGCCGATCTCGCGCGCGACATCCTCGAGCGTCGCCTGGCGGAAGCCGAGGTCGCTGAACACGCGCGCGGCGGTACGGAGCACTTCGATGCGCCGGTCGCCGAAGCGATTGTTGGGCCGCCCGCGCGGCTTGGTGATGGTTCGTGTCGCCATGAAAGTCTCCGTAGCGATGACTTGTGGCCTGCGAACCTTCGGGTCAAGGCCATGGACGGCTGTGCCGCCCATGGCCGCCCCCTCAGATGCTGACGCCGCCGCCGACGATCAGCGTCTGCCCGCTGACATAATTGCTCTCCGGAATGCAGAAGAGATGGACGCCGCCCGCGGCTTCCTCGGCGGTTCCGGCGCGCCCGAGCGGCACCATCGCGGGAAGCGCAGAGAGCGCCGCCTGCGGCACGCCGGCCTGGACTTCCTTGCCCTCGATCAGGATTTTCGACGCGGGATCGTCGAGCGGCTTGGTGAGCCGCGTCTCGATGAAGCCGAAGGCGACGCAGTTCACGCACACCTTGTAGCGGCCCCATTCCTTGCTCATCGTCTTTGTCATGCCGACGAGCGCCGACTTGGCCGACGAATAGTTGATCTGCCCGGCATTGCCATGCGTGCCGGCCATCGACGAGATGAGCACCACCTTGCGGAAATTCTCCTCGCCGGCGGCCGCTTCCTGCTTGGCGAAGAGGCGGATCGGCTCGGCGGCGGCGCGCAGGATCCGGAACGGCGCGACGACATGAACGTCGAGCATCTTCTGGAACTGGTCGTCGCCCATCTTCTGGACCACGCCGTCGAGCGTGTAGCCGGCGTTCGAGACGATGATGTCGAGGCCGTTGAAGGTCTTTACCGCGGTGTCGACGAAGCGGTCGCCGAAGTCGGCGTCGGTGACATTGCCGACGCAGGCGACGGCGTCGCCGCCAAGGGCCTTGATCGCGTTCACGACCTCGGCCGCGGGATCTTCGTCGAGATCGTTGACGACGATGCGCGCGCCGTCACGCGCCAGTTTGAGCGCGAGTTCGCGGCCGATGCCGCGACCCGATCCGGTGATGAGGGCCACCTTGCCCGCGAGTCTGCTCATAATCGTCTCTCCCTGATGTGGTGTTCTGGTCAGTTGATCCGGATGACGGCCTCGCCGTCGATCGTCGTGGCGCCCTTGTCGGTCACGGTCCGCACCGCGACGCGCGCGCAGCGGCTATCTCCGTCGTCGAAGATCTCGGTGACCTCGCCGGTCGCGGTCACCGTCGCATAGAGCGGGGTGATCGAGGTGAAGCGGACATTCCAGGAGAGAAGCCGCTCCTGCGGCACCCAATGGGTGATAAGCTGCGCGAGATAGGCCATCGACAGCATGCCGTGGCCGAACACATCGTCCATGCCCGCGGCCTTCGCGAAATCGCTGTCGATATGGAGCGGAACATAGTCGTTCGACGCGCCCGCGAAGAGCGCGAGCGTCGCGCGGTTGATCGGTCCCTGGACGTGCGGGGGGAGCGTGTCGCCGACGGCGAGCGCGGCGAGGTTGGTGCTATTGGTCATCGCTGGGGTTCCTCTCATCCGTTCCGCACGACGGTGACGACACGCATTTCGACGCAGAGCTCGCCGGCCGCATTCTCGGCCTTCGTGTCCTGAACGATGAATTCGAGCGCGCCGCCCTTCTTCTCGTAGATGTCGCTCGTCGTCGTGGTCAGCGTTATCGTCTCGCCGGCGTGGATCGGGCGGTGGTAGGTGAAGCTCTGCTCGCCATGGAGGATGCGGTGCATGTCGACCCCCATGTCGCCCAAGAGATTGCCGCGCGTCGGCGGCGCGCCGAGCGCGAGGCTGAAGACGAAGGTGGGCGGGGCGGGGAGGGCCGGATGGCCCGCCGCGCGCGCGGCCTCCTCGTCGAAATAGATGGGGTTCGTCTCGCCCGTCGCATGCGCGAAGAAGCGGAGCTGGCCCTTCTCGACGTCGATCGTGCGCGGATCGGAGGTGAAGCCCTTGAAGCTCTGGTCGATCATCGCTTCCTCCTATGCCTGGCCGAAGAGCGTGACGACGCAGGCGCCGCCAAGACCGAGATTATGCTGGAGCGCGTGCCGCGCTCCCTCGACCTGGCGCCGGTCGGCGGTGCCGCGGAGCTGATGGGTGAGTTCGAAGCATTGGGCGAGGCCGGTTGCGCCGAGCGGGTGGCCCTTCGAGAGCAGGCCGCCCGAGGGATTGGTGACGACCTTGCCGCCATAGCTGTTGTCGCCGTCCTCGATGAACTTCTCGGCGCCGCCTTCGGGGCAGAGGCCGAGCGATTCATATGTGACGAGTTCGTTCGCGGTGAAGCAGTCGTGGAGCTCGACGACCGCGACGTCCCCGGGGCCTATTCCGGCGGCCTCATAGACCTGGCGGGCCGCTTCCTTCGCCATGTCGTATCCGATGACCTTCATCATCGACGGCTCGAAACTCGTCTCGGTATCGGTGGTCATCGCCTGCGCGACGATCTCGACGCGCGCGTCGAGGCCGTGCTTCGCGGCAAAGGCGGGCGAGACCAGAATGGCTGCCGCAGCGCCGCAGGTCGGCGGGCAGGCCTGGAGGCGGGTGAGCGGACCATAAAGCTTCGGCGAGGCCATCACCTCCTCGAGACTGATCGGGTCGCGGAAGAGAGCGAGCGGGTTGTTCGCGGCATGGCGGCGCGCCTTCACTGAGATTTTCGCGAAGGTCTCGTCCTTCGCCCCATAGCGCTCCTGATAGTCGCGCCCGCCGCCGCCGAAGAGCTGCGCCGCCCAGGGCGCCTTCTCGTCCGCACCCTGAATCGCATGGGTCACATCGGTGTGCCGCTCCATCGGCGCCTTGCGGTCGTGGAAGACATTGCCGAGCGCGCCGGGGAGCATTTGCTCGAAGCCGACGGCGAGCACGCAGTCGGCGCCGCCGAGCGCGATGAGCTGGCGCGCGAGGTAGAGCGCGGTCGAGCCGGTCGAGCAATTATTGTTGACGTTGACGATCGGGATGCCGGTGCATCCGACGCGGTAGATTGCTGACTGGCCCGCGGTGGAATCGCCATAGACATAGCCCGCATAGGCCTGTTGGACATGGCTGTAGTCGAGACCGGCATCGGCGAGCGCCAGCTTGATCGCCTCTTCGGCCATGCTGTCCCAGTCGCCGGCCTGACTCGGTTTCTGGAACGGCACCATGCCGACTCCCGCCACGCGTGCTTTGATCGTCATTTCTCGTCTCCTTTTTGGCGCGCGCTACAGCGAGCGGGCGATCAGCGTTTTCATGATTTCGTTGGTACCCGCGTAGATCCGGGCGACGCGCGCGTTGGTCCACATGCGCGCGATCGGGTATTCGGCCATGTAACCGTAGCCGCCGTGAAGCTGCAGGCATTCGTCGGTGACGCGGCCCAAAGCCTCGCTCGTCCAGTATTTCGCCATCGCGGCGGTCGCGGCATCGAGTTCGCCCGCGAGCAGGCGGACCATCATCTCGTCGATGAAGACGCGCGCGACGACGGCCTGCGTTTTGCACTCGGCGAGCTTGAACTGGGTGTTCTGGAAATCGGCGATCGGCTTGCCGAAGGCGGTGCGCTGGCGAACATAGTCGGTGGTGACGCGCACCGCTTCTTCCATCTCGACGACGCAGTTGAGCGCGACCGAGGTGCGCTCCCATGCGAGCTGCTCCATAAGCTGGTAGAAGCCGCGGCCTTCCTCGCCGCCGAGCAGATTGGCGTTCGGAACGAACAGGTCGTCGAAGAAAAGCTCGGACGTGTCCTGCGCGTGCATGCCGACCTTGTGGAGGTTGCGGCCGCGGCGAAAGCCTTCGGCTTCCTCCGGTTCGATGACCAGTAGCGAGATGCCCTTGGCGCCCGCCGCCGAAGGGTCGGTCTTGGCGACGACGATGACCACGCCGCAATTCTGGCCGTTGCTGATGAAGGTCTTCTGGCCGTTGATGACATAGCCATCGTCGGTGCGGCGTGCGGTCGTGCGCACCGCCTGCAGGTCCGAACCGGTCCCCGGTTCGGTCATCGCGACCGCGCCGATGAGCTCGCCGGTCGCCATGCGGGGGAGCCAGCGATGCCGTTGCTGCTCGGTGCCATAGGCGAGGATATAATGGGCGACGATGCCCGAGCTCACATTGTTGCCGGTGCCGAAGCCGCCCCAGAGACCGGCGCGCACGACTTCCTGCGCGATCACCGCCTCATGTGCGAGGGTGCCACCGCCGCCGCCATATTCGGCGGGGATGCTCGCGCAGAGCAGCCCCGCGGTCCCGGCGCGGCGCCAGGCGTCGCGATCGACGACGCGGTCGGATTCCCAGCGTTCGGCATGCGGCACCAGCTCGCGCGCGACGAACTTGGCGGCTTCGTCGGCGAGCAGGGCGAGCTCGTCGTCCATCCATGGCGAACGATTCATGTCGATTCCTTTAACTAACGCGACAGTTAGATAAATCGAGATTGGCGCGAGTCAAGCGGCATGCCGAAAACCGCGTGAAGCTCAGGGCTGCGCGGCGATATCGCGCTTGATCTTCGCCGCGATCGACCAGCGATGGACCTCGGACGGGCCGTCATAGATGCGAAAGGCGCGTAGTTCGCGGAACACGCGCTCGACGATCGTGTCGCGGGTCACCCCGAGCCCGCCCAATATCTGCACGCAGCGATCGGCGACGCGGTAGAGCGCCTCGGAGACGGCGACCTTGGCCATGCTCGACTCCTGGCTCCCGCGCTCGCCCGCGTCGAGAATATCCGCGCACCAGTCGGTCAGAAGCTCTGCGGTCTTGAGGTCGATCAGATTGTCGGCGAGCATGAACCCGACCCCTTCATGGTCGATCAGCGGCTTGCCGAAGGCGGTCCGCTCGCAGGCATGGAGCGCGGCGATGTCGTGCGCGCGCTGCGCCGCGCCGGTCCAGCGCATGCAATGGGTGAGGCGCGCGGGCGCGAGGCGGACCTGCGCATAACGAAGGCCCTGGCCGACTTCGCCAAGGACATCGGCGTCGGCAACGAAGAGGTCGTCGAGCCTAATCACCGCATGGCCGCCGGGAAGGGCGCTGTCGAGGGTGTCGAGGACGCGTTCGATGACGATCTCGGGACGGTCCATGTCGGACAGGAACATCGTGGCGCCTTCGTCGGACGCCGCCATAAGGATGGCGAAGCGCGCGCCGGTCGCGCCGGTGATCAGCCACTTGCGGCCACTGATGCGCCAGCCCCCCGGGACGCGCTCGGCGCGCGTCTTGAGGAGTGAGGGATCCGATCCCGCGCCATTGTCGGGTTCGGTCATCAGGAAGACCGAGCGGGCCTTGCCGCTGGCCAGCGTCTCGAGCCGCTCGGCCTTTTGCGCGTCGCTCGCAACGCGCTCGAGCAGGTGCATATTGCCCTCGTCGGGAGCGGCGATGTTGAGCGCGACAGGCCCGAGCGGCGAATAGCCGGCTGCGCGGAAGAGACGCGCGGTGTCGCGCATCGACAGCGCGGGGCGATCGGCGGCGGCAAGGTGCGGCGCGACCAGACCGGCGGCACGCGCCGCGCAGCGAAGCTCTTCGACAAGTTCGGCCGAAGGCCCGTGCCCGCCCCAGCGTTCGTCCTGCTCGAGCGGAATGACGATGTCGCGAACGAAGGCGGATGTGCGTTCGGCGAGCGTGTCGATAGTCTCGGGCATCAGCGTCTCTCCCATGGCTGGCTTGATTTAATTACCCGTCGAGTTAGTTAATTAAATATTCGAGTCAAGCATGGGAGACGCGCGATGTTCACCGCCGAGGACGATATGGAAGGGACCGGCCCGGTCCGCGCTGGACAGGCGATCGATCCTGAACGCGTCGCCGACTGGCTCGCATCGCGCGTCGCTGTCACGCGTCCGCTGACGATCAGCCAGTTCAAGGGTGGCCAGTCGAACCCGACCTATCTGCTGACGGACGCGGCGGGCGCGCGCTATGTGCTGCGCCGCAAGCCGCCGGGGGCGCTGCTCGGTTCGGCGCACCAGATCGAGCGAGAATATCGCGTGATGGCGGCGCTGGCGCCGACCGGCCTGCCGGTGCCGCGCGTGATCGGCCTTTGCGAGGATGCGGCCGTCATCGGGTCGGCCTTCTATGTCATGGCCCATGTCGCCGGTCGGTCCTTCTGGGACCAGCGGCTCCCGGGGCTCGCGGCGGAGGAGAAGAACGCGCTTTACGGCACGATGGTCGAAACGCTCGCGGCATTGCATCGCATTGATCCGGCGGCGGTCGGGCTTGCCGATCTCGGGCGTCCCGACGGCTATGTCCGCCGCCAGGTCGATCGCTGGACGAAGCAGTATCGCGCGTCCGAACGGGAACGGATCGCCCCGATGGAAGCGGTGATCGAATGGATTGGGACGCATGCGCCCGCGGGAGAAGCGGGCGTGCTCATTCATGGCGACTTTCGGCTCGACAATCTGATCTTTGATGCGAAGACGCCGCGCATCGCCGCGATCCTCGACTGGGAAATTTCGACCCTCGGCGACCCGCTCGCCGATCTCGCCTTCCAGCTTTTCGCCTATTTTCTGCCGCCCGACATTCTCAACGGCATCGCTGGGATCGAGGCCGATCTCGGCCTGCCGTCGGAAAGCCGGCAACTCGCGCTCTACGAACAGGCTTCGGGCCGCAGCGTCGGCGCCGACTGGCCGCTCTACCGTATCTATATCCTCTTCCGCCTCGCGGCGATCTTCCAGGGCATCGAAGGGCGCGTGCGCGACGGGACCAACTCAAATCCGCGCGCCGCAAAGCTCGTCGGGATGACGGAGCCGCTGGCGCGCCTCGCGCTAGACCGGATCGAGGACTGGGAGCGCGGCCGCCGGGGTTAGGCGGGGGCTTCGTCGGAGAGGCGGAGGATCCGCTGGCGGAGCATCTCGATGAGCGGCCGCGCCGCGGCGGTGTGGTTCCAGCCGATCCGGGTCGCGATGTGGAACGGCAGCGGCGGCACAGGCGCCCAGTCGTGCCAGACACGGAAGGTTTCGTCGAACTCGGGCGCCGCCGCATAGCGCGAGAAGGCAAAGGAGAAGCTGTCGGTGCGCTCGACGATCCGCAGCGAGAGCGCGAAGCTATCGACGATGAGGTGCGGCACGCTGTAGGGCGAGTTGGAGACGCTCGCGACGCTGTTCATGAAGGGGGTATGCGGGTCGGCGGGCGACGGCCCGACCATCGGGTAGGCGAGCAGTTCCTCGAAGGTCGGCGGCTCGACGCGGTCGAGCGGATGGCCGCGCCGCACGAAGGGCGATACCGCGAGGCTCGCGATATCCTCGACCTGGATCGCACCGTTGCTGCGCAGCGCTTCGAGCGAGCCGATCGCAAAGTCGAGATCGCCCGACTGGAGCAGCGCCGAGATTTCCTCGACCGATTCGGCGGACGTCGCGACCTCGATCCCGGGATAGCGCGCGGCGAAGATCGGCAGGACCTCGAACCAGAAGAGCCGGAACGAAGCGGGCGCGGCGCCCATGCGGACGCGCCCGCGATCGGTGGTGCGCGCGCTCCGGGCGAATCGCTCGAGCGTCGCGGCTTCGGCGAGCAGGCGGGTGCCGCCTTCGATGAATTCTTCGCCCTCGCGGGTCAGGCGGATGCCGCGCGGACCGCGTTCGAATACCTGGATGCCGAGCGAATCTTCGAGGATCTGGACGCTGCGCGTGAGCGCCGACTGGGTGATGTTGAGCGTGGCCGCGGCCTTTGCAAAACCGCCCTGCCGCGCAATCTCGATGACATGGTTTACCTTGCGCAAATCCAGCATTTCGCTCTCCGCCTATCTCAGCCGCGCACAGACCCATCGATAAAAGACATTGGACAGATGGACCCAAAACGGGCTGGCTTTGCGCGCCGCCTTAGCATGGCGAGGGCAGCGAGACGCAACAAGACAAATGGGACAGGGGATAGGAATGTTTGTTCAGGCGATCTTGCGCGCAGCGCAGATCAGGGGCGACGAGGCCGCCACGATTTGCGGGGACAGGGTCCGGAGCTGGTCGCAATCTGCCAATCGCGCGGCGCGTCTCGCGGGCGCGCTCGCCGGACTGGGAGCCGGGCGTGGCGACAGGGTCGCGATCCTCGGCGTCAATTCCGATCATTATCTCGAAGCGATGCACGCGACCTGGTGGCTCGGCGGCGTGACCGTCCCGATGAACACCCGCTGGGCTCTCGCCGAGCATCTCTACAGCGCCCGCGACGCGGACTTCGAAATCGTCTTCGTCGATGCGGCCAATCTCGCGGTCGGCGTGGACCTTCAGCAGGCCGGGGCCGGTCTCGGGCCGTTCATCTATATGGGCGAGGGCGACGTGCCCGCGGGCATGCTCTCGATGGAGACGCTGATCGCCGAGACCGCGCCGATGGCCGCCGCGCCCGCGGCTAACGAGGCGCTGGCAGGGATCTACTACACCGGCGGCACGACGGGGCATCCCAAAGGCGTCATGCACTCGTCGCTGTCGCTCTGGGCGGGCGCGACCTGCCTCGCGATGGAGATGCAGGGCCCGCGGCACCACCGCTATCTCCATGCGGCGCCGATGTTCCACCTCGGCGATCTCGCGCAGGCCTATGCGACGACCGCCAAGGCGGGCTGCCATGTCTTCGTGCCGGGCTTCACCGCGGACGGCGTTGCGCGCGCGATCCGCGACCATAAGGTCGAGGTGATCCTGCTTGTTCCGACGATGATCGGCATGCTGCTCGACAGCCCGAATTTCGATCCGGCCGATCTCGCATCGCTTGAGGTGCTGATGTTCGGCGGCTCGCCGATCTCCGACGCGGTCCTCGGGCGGATGCGCGCCGCGCTTCCGGGCACGCGTCTCATCCAGGGCTTCGGCCAGACCGAGACGATGGCGACGGGCTCGATGCTGCCTGACGACGGCAAGCCGCTCGAGGTCTCGGATCCCCGGCGCCAGTCGACGGGGCGCGCCGCCTACGGCATGCAGCTCGGCATCTTCGACGAGGCGGGCGAGCCCGTCGCTGCGCGCTCGACCGGCGAAATCTGGATCCGCGGCGCGAGCGCGATGCTCGGTTACTGGAACAAGCCCGAGGAAACCGCCGCGGCGCTGACCGATGGATGGGTGCATACGGGCGACGCAGGCTATCTCGACGAGGAAGGCTATCTCTTCGTCTGCGACCGGGTGAAGGACATGGTGATCTCGGGGGGCGAGAATGTCTTCTCGGCCGAGGTCGAGAACGCGATCGCCTCGCACCCCGAGGTCGCGCAGGTCGCGGTGATCGGCGTTCCCGACGACCGCTGGGGTGAGAGGGTCCACGCGATCATCGTGCCGGCTCCGAGCTGTGCGCCGGTGCTCGAAGATATCCAGCAGCACTGCCGCGCGCTGATCGCGGGATACAAGATCCCGCGCAGCGTCGAGCTGCGCGCCGACCCGCTTCCGCTCTCGGCGGTCGGCAAGGTTCTCAAGAACAAGCTTCGCGAGCCGCACTGGCAAGGCCGCGCCCGACAGGTGAGCTGAGCGCCTCGGCGCCGAGCTCCTTACGCATTCACTGGAAAGCCCTTCTATGTCCGAAGTCCTCCCGACCGCCTTTGCGAGCACCACCGCCAGCGCCTTGCGCGAAAGGTTGAAGATACCGCTCATCGCGGCGCCGATGTTCAAGGTATCGAGCCCCGCGCTCGTCACCGCCGTCTGCCGTGCCGGCGCGATCGGTGCCTTTCCGTCGATCAATGCCCGCACACCCGGCCTCTTCGACGAATGGATGCGCGAGCTGGGCGAAGCGCTTTCGATCCCCGCCGACGACGGCTCTCTGCCGGCCCCGCTCGCGGTCAACCTGCTGACCCATGACAGCAACCCGCGTTTCGAGCCCGACTTCGAGATCGTCTGCAAATGGCGGGCGCCGATCGTCATCACCAGCGTCGGTCGGCCCGAGGTCGTGATGGACGCGGTGCATGGCTATGGCGGGCTTGTGTTCGCTGATGTCGTGTCCTTGCATCATGCACGCCGCGCCGCTGCGTGCGGTGTCGACGGCATGGTTCTTCTTTGCGCGGGAGCCGGCGGGCAGACCGGGCGCCTCAATCCGATGGCGTTCGTCGAGGCGGTGCGCCAGTTCTACGACGGCATATTGATCGTCGCAGGCGGCATCACACGCGGCTATCAGCTTCGCGCCGTCGAGACCATGGGCGCAGACCTGGCCTATTGCGGCACGCGCTTCATCGTCACGCCAGAGAGCAATGCGCCCGCCGATCACAAGGCGGCCATTATCGGTGCCGAGATCGACGACGTCTGGGACAGCGACGCGATGAGCGGCATTCCTGCGAGCATGTTGCGCAGCTCGCTCGAGCGGCTCGGCCTCACGCCCGAGACGCGCTGGCTTCAGGAAAAGCGGGAAAAATACGACTGGGGCTCGGTCAAGGAAACCCCGGGCGTCTTCTCGCTCGGCCATGGTGCGGGCGACGTCGTCAGGGAGGAAAGCGCCGCGTCGATCATCGCGCGGATGGAGGAGGAATATCACCGGTCCGCGGCCGAATGACGACCGCGCCTTGCGAGCACAAACGCCGCCTGCGGACCTGTCCGCAGGCGGTGCTCGGCGTTGGAAATCCGCGAGCTTCGGACCCGTGCAGGGGACGCATCACCCTATGTAAATTCGAGATTGGACAGGACGCCGCCCGGCGCGTCTTCTCCAATAGCGACGTGACCCGGAAAAGAGGTCCCGCGGGGGAGGTTAGGCGGCGGCAGGCCCATAGGGTCAGGCCCGCTTTCGATGCTCCCTCAACGATAACGGTGCGGCCTTCGTCGATGGACGAGGAACTTCGTGCCCAGAGAGGATTGAGGAGTTTCAGATGCGATTGACCATGAAGGCGCGCTACCTGGTGGGGGCCAGTTGCCTCGGAATGACGCTGGTGTCGGTGCCCGCGGTGTTCGCGCAGGAGGCGCCGGCGCAGGAGACCGCGCGGCCGCAGACCGGGATCGAGGACATCGTCGTGACTGCGAACCGCCGGACCGAGAATGTGCAGGACGTGCCGCTGTCGATCACCGCGATTTCGTCGAGCGACATCCAGAGCGAGCGTATCCAGTCGACCTCCGATCTCGGCCGTCTCGTGCCGACGATCACCGACGCCGGGCTGCCGGCCGTGTCGGGCGGCGGTCTCACGATCCGCGGCATTCGCGGAAATGACCGCTCGGCGGGTGCCGATCCGCCGAACGGCCTGTTCGTCGACGGCGTCTATTTCGGCCGCCCCGAAGACGGCGATGCGCTTCTGTTCGACGTCGAGCGCATCGAGGTTCTGCGCGGTCCGCAAGGCACATTGTTCGGCAAGAATGTGGTCGGCGGTGCGATCAACGTCACGACGCGGGCGCCGACGCAGGAATTGCACGCGACGGTCATCGGGACCTACGGCAACTACAACCGCATCGAGGGTCAGGCTGTCGTGTCGGGCCCGCTCAGCGATACCATTGCGGCGAGCCTCGCAGTCCAGTCGCAGTCGTCGGACGGCTACGCCCGGAATGTCATTACCGGCAACGATCTCATGGGGACGAGCCGCAATGCGATCCGCGGGCGCGTCGACTTCGAGGTGACGCCCGAGTTCACGAGCAGCTTCTCGGCCAATTACGAGCGCGTTCGCGACGGCGGCCTGGCCTCCTATCAGGTGTCGAACCCCGGTCTACCGGCGATCTACTATCCGCCCGGTCTCAACCAGCCGAAGGAAGTGTCGCAGAATATCGACGGCTTCCGCAACCGGAACGCGTTCAGCTTCATCGCCACGCAAAATTATCAGGGCGAGAGTATCGGCTTCAAGTCGATCACGGCCTATCGCGGATCGTCGAACCACACGCTCTACGACGTTGACGGGTCGCTGAGTCCGATTACGAGCCAGGAGCAGTTCGACCGCTACCGGCAGTTCAGCCAGGAGCTGCAATTGTCGTCGCCGGAGGATGCGACGACGCTGCGCTGGGTCGCGGGTCTCTATTATTTCCGGGCCACGACCGACCAGCTCTCGGTGAATATCATCCGTCCGCCCGACGGCACCTTCGTCAATGTGCTCAACAACCAGCTCGGGTTCGGGCCGGGGCCGCACGTCACGCCGAACTCGCAGGACGTGCTGACGCTCAACTATGCGGCCTTCGGTCAGGCGACGCTGGCGATCACCGACCAGCTCAATCTCACCGCTGGCATCCGCTATACGATCGAGAAGAAGAAGGGCATGTCTGCAACCTTCGGCGACCGTGACGTATCGCTCTTCCCGGGACTGCCCGAGCTGCCGCTTCCGGCGGCGGGCGGGCCGCTGACCGGGCGGATCGAGGGCAATATCGACCGGACGTGGAAGGCCTGGACCCCGCGCGTCGCGATCGACTATTCGCCCGCCGAGGACATCATGTTCTATGCCTCGGCATCGCGCGGCTTCAAGGGCGGCGGTTTCACCGGCCAGAACGGGTCGCTGGCGACGATCAGCCGTACGTTCAATCCCGAATTCGCGTGGAACTACGAGCTTGGGCTGCGCTCGCGCTTCCTCGACAACCGGGCGCAGGTCAACGCCACGCTGTACCAGATGGATTACAGCAATCTGCAGGTGACGACGATCATCGGCACCTCGCGCGTGACCGACAATGCCGCCGATGCGCGCATCCGCGGGGCCGAGGTCGAAACCGAGTTCATTCCTGTCGAGGGGCTGACGACTTCGCTGTCCTATGCCTACACCGATGCGAAGTACCGCAACTATATCGACGGTTCGGGGCGCAATCTCAGCGGGAACAAATTTCCCGGCGTATCGCGGCATGTCGTGAACCTGCGCGCCGATTATGAGTGGGATGTCGGGGAAGGGACGCTGACGCTGTCGGGAGGCCTGACCTATCGGAGCAAGCGGCCGAACAACTCGGTGAACTCGCCCGAGGTCACGGTGGCGCCGGTCACGACCTACGATGCGTCGCTCGCATATGAGAAGGGCAGCGTGGAGCTCCGGCTCTGGGCGCGCAATCTCACCAACGAGCGCTATGTCGTGACCGCCAACGACGTGACGGCCTTCTTCTATCTTTCGCCGACCTCGGCGAATGCGACGACGTCGAGCTTTCTCGTCAACTATTCGGCGCCTCGGACCTTCGGCATCACCGGGACCTGGCGTTACTGACGATCTTCCGGGGGGCACCGGACACTGGCCGGGCGGCGTAGCGATGCGCCGCCCGGTTTTCTTTTTGTAGCGGACCAGTGTTCGATTGAGTGAGGAAATACCGCCCGGAGCGCGATCGGCGGTCGCGGGGCAAAAGTGGGCGCCGGTTGGACCGGCGCCCACCCGCTCATGCCGGCTTAGTGCCCGGCATGCTCCTTATGATCGCCCTGCGCTGCGTCGCTGGCCGATTTGTCCTTGTCGCAGCAGCAACAGCTCTTTTTGGCTTTGCCTTCCTTCTTTTCGCAACATTCGCACTTCGGCTTTTCGGCCGTCGGCTCGGCCGCGAGAGCAGGCGTGGCAATGCCGAGCGCAAGCGCGCTCATGACGATACGGTTCAACATGATAAGTCTCCAAAGAATGTGGTCGTGAATGCGGGATTCACGCCATTCGCGGAGGGGGCGTCGCCGGCCTTACATCCGCGCCATCGAAGCGGGCGGGATGCAATGGATACCAATCCGGCGACCGACCCTGTTGTACCTTGAAAGATGCGACCGGGTCTACGGACACCGGGGGCTGACACTTTTTTGCGCAGTCGCGAAAGCCGCTGGCCGGCGGGATCTGTTTTGCGGGACCGTCTGCCGGCGCTGACACCGTCTCGGGAGCGCCGGCCGTCTCGTGACACGCCATCGCTGTCGCCGGAGGTTCCTGCGACATCGCAATCGCACAGTTTCCGAAGCTCGTCAGGGCGAGCGACGCGACGGCGAAGAGGAGCAGAAAATGGCGGAGTGCCGACGTCATTGACCGATCAGTAGCGGGATCGACTTCGCGGGAAAACAATTTTCGCATATTTGCCGTCCTGTCGGCCGCACCTAGACGGTGCCCGGCAATCCCGCCTCCTGTGCCGGGGTCACGACCGGTTCGTTCCGGTCCTTCCGTTCGGAATAGCGATCGACAAGCTGGTCGGCATGGCCGCGCGTCAGGACGGTGAAGCGCACCAGCTCCTCTGCCACATCGACGATCCGGTCATAGTAGCTCGAAGGCAGCATGCGGCCCGCCTCGTCGAATTCCTGATAGGCTTTCGCAACGCTCGACTGGTTGGGGATGGTGATCATCCGCATCCAGCGTCCGAGGATGCGGAGCGTGTTGACGCTGTTGAACGACTGCGATCCCGCCGAGACCTGCATGACTGCGAGCGTACGGCCCTGCGTCGGGCGGAGGCCCTTATAGGCGAGCGGCAGGTGGTCGACCTGCGCCTTCATGATCCCGGTAATCTGGCCATGACGTTCGGGGCTGCACCAGACCTGGCCCTCGGACCAGATGGAATGCTGCCTGAGCTCCTCGACTGCCGGATGATCGTCGTCGGCGATCTGGTCGGGCAGGGGAAGGTCGGACGGATCGAAGATACGCGTCTCGCAGCCGAAGAGCTGGAGCAGGCGCGCGGTCTCTTCGACGACGAGGCGCGAATAGGAGCGCTCGCGCAAGGAGCCGTAGAGCAGCAGGATGCGCGGCGCAGGATCGAGCGGCCCAAGACCTAGCGCGGGCTGGGTCCTCAGATACTCGGGGCTGAGCGCGGGAAGATGGTCGGCATCGGTGAGCGCGCGCAGGCGCGTGAAATTATGGTCTGTCATGTGAGTCAGGCTTCCGAGGGCGTGCTTGCCGGGAACCAGCGGCGCCCGAGACGGAATGCGACGCTGACCAGGAGGATGAGGACTGGGACTTCGACGAGCGGGCCGATGACCGCCGCGAAGGCGACCGGCGAGGCGAGGCCGAAGGCGGCGATCGCAACTGCGATCGCGAGCTCGAAATTGTTGCCGGCGGCCGTGAAGGCCACTGCGGTCGTGCGGGGATAATCGGCTTCGATGAGCTTGCCCATCCAGAAGCTGATGAGGAACTGCACCACGAAGTAGATGGTCAGCGGGATCGCGATCCGGACGACGTCGCCGGGGATCGTCAGGATTTCGCTGCCCTTGAGGCTGAACATCGCGACGATGGTGAAGAGCAGCGCAACGAGCGTGATCGGGCCGATCTTTGGCAGGAAACGTGTTTCATACCACTCGTCGCCCTTGGCGCGGGCAAGGAGCCGGCGCGTCAGATAGCCGGCGAGAAAAGGGATGCCGAGATAAATGAGCACTGCCTCGGCGATGGTCCAGAAGCTGACGTCGATGACGCTGCCTTCGAGCCCGAAGAGCGGGGGCAGAACCGAGAGGAAGAACCAAGCGTAGACGCTGAAGAAGAGGATCTGGAAGATCGAGTTGAAGGCAACGAGCGCTGCGACATATTGATTGTCGCCTTTCGCGAGCTGGTTCCACACGATGACCATCGCGATGCAGCGGGCGAGCCCGATGAGGATCAGGCCGGTCATATATTCGGGCTTGTCCGACAGGAAGAGGACCGCAAGCGCGAACATCAGCACCGGTCCGATGATCCAGTTCTGGATGAGCGAGATCGCGAGCACGCGCTTGTCCTCGAACACGCGCGGGAGCTCGTTGTAGCGCACGCGCGCGAGCGGGGGATACATCATCAGGATCAGGCCGATCGCGATCGGGATGTTCGTCGTCCCGATCGACAGCGCGTCGATCGCGGCAGGAAGTCCCTTGAAAAGTGACCCGAGTGCGACGCCCAAGGCCATCGCGAGAAAGATCCAGAGGGTCAGGTAGCGGTCGAGGAACGACAGGCGTTCGGTCTTTGCGGTGGTCATGACGATATCCTCAGGCCTGCACGCGGTTGCCGTCGGCATCGACCACCTGTTCGCCGTCTTCCTTGGCGAAGGCGCCGAGCTGGCGGGCAGGGAGAATGTCGAGCACGTCTTCGGACGGGCGGCAGAGCCTCACTCCGAGCGGCGTCACGACGAGCGGGCGATTGATGAGGATGGGATGCGCCATCATCGCATCGACGAGTTCGCTATTCGCAAGACCGGTGTTGTCGAGCCCGAGGTCCGCATAGGGCGTGCCTTTCTGGCGGAGCAGGTCGCGCGGCGCGATGCCGGCGCGCTCGATCAATTGCTCGAGCATGGCGCGCGACGGCGGCGTCTTCAAATATTCGATGACGTGCGGCTCGATACCGGCGTTCCGGATCAGTGCGAGCGTGTTGCGCGAGGTCCCGCATTCGGGATTGTGATAGATGATGATGTCGGTGGTCATTCGCCGGCCTCCCGTTCGCCGGTTGCGCCTTCGCTGCGACCGATTTCTTTGAGTTTGCGGGCCATCGCCATCTCGTCGATGCTGTCGTGCGGCAGCGCGAGAAAGAGCGATATGCGGTTCGAGAGATAGTGTAGCGCGCGCTCGAAGGCTTCGCGCTGGCCCGGCCCTTCGACCGCGGCGGGGTCTTCGATCCCCCAATGAGCGGTCATCGGATGGCCCGGCCAGATCGGGCAGGTCTCGCCGGCGGCATTGTCGCAGACGGTGAAGATGAAATCGAGCTTCGGCGCATCCGGGCCCGAGAATTCGTCCCAGCTCTTCGAACGGAGGTCGCCCTTCTCGAACCCGAGTTCGCCGAGGAGCGCGATCGCGGCGGGATGCACGTCGCCCTTTGGAAAGCTGCCGGCGCTGTAGGCGCGGAACCGGCCTTCGCCCAAATGGTTGAGCAGTGCCTCGGCGAGGATCGAGCGGGCGCTGTTCCCTGTGCATAGAAACAGCACGTTGTAAGTCTTGTCGGTCATGTCGTCTCTCAGCCGTTGCAGGAAATACTGGCGAAAATGTCGGCGCACATGTCGGGCGCGCCCTGGCAACAATCCTTCATCAGGAAGGTCAGCAACCGGCTCATGCCCTCATAGTCGGCGCGGTAGTGGATCAGCCGGCTCTCGCGTTCGGACTGGACGAGGCCCGCGCGCTCCAGCGTCGCAAGATGGTGCGACATCGTCGATGGCGGCACCTTGGCGCTCTCGGCGATCGTTCCCGCGATCATTCCGTCGGGGCCCGCGGTAACGAGCATACGGAATACGGCGAGGCGGGTTTCATGGGCTAGGGCGCCCAGAGCGTCCACGGCCCAGACTTGGATGTTCACATCAGTCATAAGAATCGATCCTTCTAGATGTATCGAAATATCGAATCTGCGGAAGTCCGCAAGAGATATTTCGAAACTTCTGGAATTATACCGATCGACAGGTTGCAAATGGCTCAGGCCAGCGACGGGCCGAGCGATTCGATGATCCGGCAGTCGCTGATGGTATCCTGACTGCAGCTCCGGAGCATGGCGCGCAGCGCGTCGCGCATCTTGGCGAGGTCCACCATCTTGGCCTCGATATCGTCCAGGTGCGACGTTGTGATCCGGTCGACCGCGCCGCAGGGCTGCGAGGGATCATCGGCAAGTGTGAGAAGCTCGCGCACGTCGTCGAGGCGGAAGCCCAGGTCGCGCGCACGGCGAATGAAGGTCAGGCGCTGGCGATGGGGCTCGCCGTAGCTGCGATAGTTCGCGCTTGTCCGGGCAGGCGGAGTGAGAAGACCTTCCTTCTCGTAATAGCGGATCGTTTCGGTTCGTGTTCCCGTTGCTGCCGCAAGTTCGCCGATCCGCATGAGTCAAACCTTGTAGTTTCTACAAGGATGTCGATAGCGCCGTGTGGCTGGCAATGGCAAGTCGCGTGCCGGTCAGTGCCCGCCGAACCGGACTCGAACCCCGCCATTGACCACAAAACCGTCGGTCGGCGCCCAGGCCTCGACCGTCCAGCTTCCGTCGGGGGCCCGTTGCGGCAGGAGCAGCCGGTCATATTTGGTCTGCCGGATGTCGAGGATGTTCTCGGCATTCACGAACAGGCTGACTTTTCCGAGCGTGATCTCGCCGAGAGCGCCAAGTTCGAAATAGGGCCGGCTCCGCGCCCGATATGGATTGTCGTCGAGCTGCTGACGTCCGGTGTAATATGCCTCGATCCCGACGCGACCCTTGCCATGCTCCTCCCACATTCCCACGAGCCCGGCCGTGTGCCGGGGTGTGCGCGGCGTGGTGCGACGTCCGATGCCGGAAGGCACGGGCTCGCTTGCGTCAACGAACACATAGCTGCCAGTGACCGAGAACGCGTGCCAGCGATAGCGCAACATCACTTCACCGCCACGGGTGCGCGTCGTTCCGGCCGCATTGACGAGGCGGACGCTATCTGCGTCGACCTCCTCGACCTGCACGGCGTTCTCGATATCGGAGGCGAAGAGCGTCAGGCTGGCCTCGAGCGGTCCTTTCGCATAGCCGAAGTCGAGCGAAGCGGTCTTCGCGGTTTCCGCTTTGAGCGCATCTACCGGCTCCAGGCGCGACAGGCCTGCAGCCTCGATCTCGTCGACAAAAGGGGTGGGGGCATAGAAGCCCTTGCCGAACGACGCACGGATGGTCCAGGGGCCGGGACGATAAAGCGCGGAAACGCGCGGACTTAGACGGGTGCCGTAATCGCTGTGAAAGTCGGCACGAGCGCTCCCGGCGAGCAACAATTCATCGGTAACTTCCTGTTCAACCTGCCCAAACAGGGCAGGGACGGTGTAGCTGTAGTCGAAGACCGGAAATGTTCGCGACCGATATACGTCGGCCTGGAAAGCGCCCCCTACGAGCCAGCTTGTCGGCCCGGCTTCGCCTGCGATGGATGTTTCCGCGAAATAGGTGTTCTGGCGATCCGTCTCCGCGCTGCTCCCGAAGAGCTGTCGATGTCGCTGCGTCATCGCGGACGCACGAATTCCGATCTTCCCAAGTCCCTCGACCGGAAATTCCGCGACCAATCCGGCGTCGAGGCGGCGACTGTCTTGTGTGATTGGAAAGGGCTGGCCGTCCGGAGCCACGCGGTCGCCGAGTGTGCCGCCTGCGCGGTCCTCGCGCGTTGCGCCGAAGGTGACCAGAGCGTTTGCTCCGTCGTCGCCTACCCAGAAAAGGCGAGGCCGCACCGTCCACCGGTCATAGCCGGGCATATCGATCCAGCCATCCTTGTCGAGATCCTTGCGGGTCTGCCGGTGATAGCCGCCTGTCAGCGAATAGCTCCAGCTCGCGCCAAGCGGGCCCGACGCATAGCCGGTGGCATCCTGTCCATCGCGCGTGCTAGCGTTGATCAAGAATTCTGCCTCCGCCTCGGGCTTGGGACGACGCGATACCAGGTTGATGACGCCGCCGAGGGCTGAAGGGCCGTAGAGGGCCGAAGCAGACCCCTTGATGACCTCGACCTGCCCGAGATCTGTTGGCGGGATTTGGAGAAGGCCTATCGAAGAAGGCTGACCGCCGTACAGCGGGAGGCCGTCGGAGAGGAGCTGGGTGTAGCGACCCGACATGCCTTGCATGCGGATATTCGACGACCCGAGGGCAGGCGAGGTGACCTGCACGCGTACGCCCGGCGTCTCCGCTACGAGCATCGAGACATTGCCCGGCGTCATCATCAGTTTCTCTTCAATTTCCTCGCGGCCGATCACCTCGACCCGGATGGCCTCGTCCTGAACGCGCCTGCCCGAGCGTGTCGCCTGCACGACGATGTCGTCTTCGCCTTCCTCGGCCTCGTCCTGATGTTCCTGGGCCACCGCTGGTGTCGGCAGGAGCGGCAGTAGCACGGCAAGCGCGACCGCAGTGCGGGCGGTGAAAGTCGACATCGTCTTCAAGAAATTATCTCCGGCACGGGTTTATCGAGTTCGATCGGCGAGGCGATCGGGGCTTGGGCCGGACGCCCCATAGAGGTTGAAGCCACTTCAAGGTCAAGTGCTGCTGAAGGGCCCCGAAGGTGCTGGCTATCCGATGGTCGTGCGCGTGGTGCATCACGGAAGGATGTCGATGCAGGGCGGGTACTCTCGTCCCGACGAAATGTTTCCCCGAACCTGTCGCTGTCGCTCGTGGGGCCCTTGTTCGGCTGAGCGCGCCTCTTTCAAGACGGAAACGCATCGGACGAATGTCATGTCACAGCCACTCCAAACGACCGAGGATGACCAGACAGCAACGCCGGAAACCAAGGCGATGCTGCCGGAGAGGTTCCTGAAGCTGGAAGAGGTCTCCCGGCGCGTAGGGCTGGGTAAAACGATGATCTACGCGATGATCCGGGATAGCCGCTTTCCAGCTCCGTACAAGATATCGCCGTTCGCCGCGCGGTGGAGCGAACGCGAGGTCGTGGCGTGGATCGACGACGTGAAGGATGGCTTCGAAGGGAAACGGCGCAGGGTGTGAATCCTGCGCTCGCCTCGGCCTTCTTCCGCAGTTGCGGATTCTCGGTTCAGTCATGACTGTGCGATGCCCCGACCTGACGCGCCGACGATTGCCATGCGCTACAATCTGCAATTGGCGGATGGGAACGCCTTCCGTCGCGAATGGAAGCCGATCGCCTTGGCCGGCCGTTCGACAAGGATCGATGGATTGGGCAGCCCATCGCTCAGCATATCGGCCCAGATCACGGCGAGCTCACGGCGGCGCGGCATGAAGGCTGCGCGATTATAGGCAATTTCGCTGTCGCTTTTCTGCTTGGGAATATGCGCGAGCATGAGGTCGATGATGGCGCGGTCGAGATCCTTGCCGTTCCGCTCGGCCCATTCGTTCATGATCGTGGAGAAGGCGGCGCGGAATCCATGGGGAACATGGTGCCCATGATAGCCCGCCCTGTTGAGCAGATAGCCGATGGCATTCTCGCTCATCGGCCGATGCTGATGCCGGTTGCTCGGGAAAACGAGGTCGCCGTTGCCGGTCAGCGGCCAGACCGCGCAAAGCACGTCTATGGCCTGCGGAGCGAGCGGGACGAGATGGTCGCCGCCGGCCTCTTCCTTTCGGTCGAGGTCGCCCTTCATGCGAGAGGCAGGGATGCGCCAGAGCGGCGCGTTGCCGTCGAGGTCCTCGAATTCGGCCCAGTGCGCGCCGCGCAGCTCGCTCGGCCGGACCGCCGTCAGGGCTAGGAGACGGAGGCCGAGCCGCGTGATCGGACGGGCATTGTCTTCCTCGGCAGTGCGGATCATTTTCTTCAGCGGTTCGAGCTCGACGATCGCCGGCTGGCGGCCCTTGCGCAGGGGCTTGAGGACAGCGCCGAGCTTTTCGGCGGGATCGCGTTCGCAGATGCCCTGCGCGATACCGAAAACAAAGGTCGCCGAAATCCGCTGCCGGATGCGCTTGGCCGTCTCAATCGAACCGCGGGCTTCGATCTCGCGGAGGACGCCGAGGATCAGCGGCGGGGTGAGGTCCGCGATCGGCAAGTCACCGATCGTGGGGAAGACGTCGCGCTCGAGGCTGCGGATGACGTCGGCGGCGTGGATCGCCGCCCATTGCGGCTTGGCATTGGCGTGCCATTCGCGCGCGACGCGCTCGAAGGTCTGGCGCGACGCTTCGATGACGGCTTCGATCTTCAGCCGTTTGACGATGGAGGGGTCGCGGCCTTCGGCGAGGACGGAGTAGGCCTCGTCGCGCTTGCCGCGCGCGTCGCCGATCGACACGTGCGGCCAGGCGCCGAAAGCCATGCTCTTCTGCTTGCCGTCGTAGAGGTAGTTCCAGCGCCAGAGTTTGCCGCCGCTGGGGGTGACGAGGAGGAAAAGACTGCCCCCGTCGGACAGCTTATAGGGTTTGGGACGCGGTTTGGCGGCTTTGACCTTGGTTTCGCTAAGCATTTGCTCTTCTCCGAAAGTACCATGTTTTTGACGCGCCGAGACCATGAATCAGTACCGGATCGGTACTGGATGGCTCCGAACGGTTGCGAACCGCTACGGAAACTCAAGCAAGCTAAGCATCGGTTTTTAAGGAGAAAAAGTTGAGATTACCGGACTTTTACGGACCCCTGCGGACAGGTGTCTGGCGGAGCGGGAGGGATTCGAACCCTCGATACGCTTTTGACGTATACTCACTTTCCAGGCGAGCGCCTTCGACCACTCGGCCACCGCTCCGCATGCACTGGATGAAGGCGCGCCCTAATCGCTTGACGGGGCTTTCGCAAGCCGATTGGGCATGGCAGACAATGGCCATGAAACATCTGCTCCTGACGGCCGCCGCCGCCGTGTCGCTCATCCTGCCCGCTTTCGCCGAAGAGCCGGCGGCAATTCCGTCGCCGGGAGAGATCGTAGCCGCGGCGCCGGCAAGCGACTGGGTCGCTATCGCTCCGTCCGATTTGCTGGTGATGGACCTCGCTCCCGATGCGAAGGGCAAGGCGCGCCGCGTCGTCATCCAACTGATACCCGCGCCCTTCAGTCAGGGGTGGATCGGTAACATCCGCAAGCTTGCCGCGGCACATTGGTGGGATGGAACGAGCGTCAACCGCGTGCAGGACAATTATGTCGCGCAGTGGGGCGACGCGACCGAGAAGAAGGCGTTGCCGGCGGGTTTGGAGGTGGTGCCCGAAAGCGAATATGTCACGCCGACAAAGGGCACTGGCGGCACAAATAGGTCCGTTACCCAAGATGGCCGCCCCTTGGTGTTGAGTTGGAGCGGGCGGTATCCCGGATGGTCATGGACAGACGCTGACGACGCTTATTCGACGAAGCGCAGCTTCTTGGCAGGATGGCCCTTCGCCAGCACTGATGGAAGAATCGGTTGGCCCGTCCACTGCTATGGCGCGGTCGGCGTCGGCCGCAACATGTCGCCCGACACGGGATCGGGAGCGGAGCTTTACGCCGTCATCGGCCATGCGCCGCGCCATCTCGATCGCAATATCGCGGTCGTCGGCCGCGTCGTCAGCGGGATCGAGCATCTGTCGAGCCTGCCGCGCGGGACGGGTGCACTCGGCTTCTACGAGGATGCAGCCGAGCGCGTCGCGATAAGGTCGATTCGCGTTGCAACCGAACTGCCCGCCGCAGACCAGCCGCGCTTCGAATATCTGTCGACCGAAAGCGACAGCTTTGCGCGCTATGCTGATGCGCGACAGAACCGGCGCGATCCCTTTTTCATCAAGCCCGCGGGCGGCGCGGACATCTGCAATATCCCCGTGCCCGTGCGCCCGACTCCTGCGAAATAGGTCCTTGGAGGACTTTACCGTCACGACGCCGCTCTGGCGCTGGCAGTCGGCGACCGCGCCGGCCGCCTGGTTCTTCGTCACGATCGCGGGCGACGTAGCCGACAGCATCCGGCTAGCCGCGATCTCCGGTCAATGGCTCGACGGTCGCAAGGGATTCGGCTCGGCAAAGGTCCACGCGACAATCGGTGACACAAGCTGGAGTACGTCGGTCTTCCCGCATAGGGAGAGCGGCGGCTGGCTGCTCCCGGTCAAGGCTGCGGTGCGCAAGGCCGAGGGAATCGTCGAAGGCGACGAGGTGACGGTTACCGTCAGTCTTTAGGCGTATCGTCTACCTTCGCTTCGCGCGCCTGCGCCTTGCGTTTGCGCAGATTCTCGCGCAGCGCCTCGGCGAGGCGGCGTTCGCGTTCGATATCGGCGGGAGAGGGCGTCTTGCTCACGAAAAGGGCCATGCCCGCGAAATCGCCACATCGTCAAGTCTCGCACCTTGACAGGCGAAGGACGCCCCGCCATAGGCCGCGCCTGCCCAGCGAACATGCGTCGGGGCGTATCGGTTGCTGCTGTAGCTCAGTGGTAGAGCGCGTCATTGGTAATGACGAGGTCGACAGTTCAATCCTGTCCAGCAGCACCATTTCTCTTCAGATCTTTGCCGCCAGCAACCAGTCGTGGAAGAGCTTCACCGCGGGCTGCCTCAGCGCGCGCGGGCGACATACGAACCAGTAACTGTACGGGCTGTCGACGTCGAAATCGAACAGGCGGACGAGGCGCGGATCGTGCGCGTCGTCGAAGTGATGGCCATGCATGAAAGCGACGCCGATACCCTGCGCCGCGGCCTCGAGCATCAGGGGCCCTGAATCGAAATAGTCGATCCCTGCCGGCTCCAGATAGGGCATGCCGATCGCCTTCTTCCACTCGGTGAACGTCTCGGGCATCTCGCGGTGGAGCAGGATGGTCATCCGCTGCATCTGTTCGGGAACGGCGATCGGGCGGTTGCCGTCGGTCAGCGTCCGTGACGCAATCGGGAACACCTTGTCCTGATCGAGCCGCGCCGCATAGAGCACGGGATCGATCGAGCGGGCGAGGGCGATCGCGGCATCAATGCCTTCGCCGAGCCGTGCTTCGGCATGCGACATGGTGTCGATATCGATATGCAGTTCGGGATGCTTGCGCCGCAATTCGGGAAGGCGCGGAAATAAGCGCTGCTGCGCAAAGAGCGGCAGGACGTTGAGGTGCAGGCGAAGCGACGCGTCGGGGCTGCCGACCTGTTCGATCACCGTGCGCAGTTCGTCGAGAATCGGCGACAATTGTTCGTGCAGCGCGCGGCCGGTTTCGGTCAGGCTGAGCCCGTGATGATGGCGGTTGAAGAGCGGTCGGCCAACGGCATGTTCGAGCGTCTGGATCCGACGCGATAGCGCGGGCATCGACAGGCCCAGCTCAATCGCCGCCGCCTTGACCGTGCCATGGCGGGCAACCTCCAGAAAGGCTTCCATGCTGCTGATAGGAGGAAGGCGGGGCATATCGGTCGACGATGATGGCATGGGCTCGGCGCACATGCCAGAATTTTGTGCGGTGCGTCATAAATTGGCGGGGTTCGCGGAATATTGGGGGGGTCGCAAATCGAGAACCGCCGCCCTATCTTCGCATTCTGACTATTTTGCGGGAGACGCGCATTGGCCGACGCAGCGGTAAAGGAAAAACTGGTGAAACTGCAGGTGGCGAACGCCCGTGCCGAGGAAAGTGGCGGCGGGATCGCGCGCATTCCGCGTTCGGCGATGGCCGAACTGGGTGTCACCGAAGGCGATATCGTCCAGATTAGCGGCAAGCGGCAGACCGCCTCGCGCGTCGTGCTGCCCTATGCCGAAGATGAGGGGCTCGAAGTCATTCGCCTCGACGGTCTGCAGCGCGCCAATGCCGGTGCCGGTGCCGGCGATATGGTCGAATTGAGCCGCGTCGAAGCGCGCCCTGCTGCGCGCGTCGTGTTCGCGCCGGCACAGGAGAATTTGCGCCTCCAGGGTTCGGCGAATGCGTTGAAGCGCAGCTTCTTTGGCCGCCCCATCGTCGCGGGTGATACGGTCGCGACCGCCGGGCAGCAGCGGCTTGAATCAGGGAATATGCCGCCGCAACTCCGGCAGATGCTCAACGCGCCCGCCTATGCGCTGGCCGAAGTGCGCCTGCTCGTTGTGTCGGCTAGCCCCAAGGGCGTCGTGTTCATCGACGAGAATACAGAAATCGAGCTGCTTCCGGAATATCAAGAACCGCAGGACGCGCGTAGGACCGACGTCACCTACGATGATCTTGGTGGGTTGGGCGAGACGATCGACCAGCTGCGCGAGATGGTCGAGCTGCCGCTGCGCTATCCCGAACTATTTCGTCGCCTCGGCGTAGATCCGCCGCGCGGCGTGCTGCTGCACGGCCCGCCGGGAACCGGGAAGACGCGGCTCGCGCGCGCGGTCGCGAACGAAAGCGAAGCGCAGTTCTTTCTGATCAATGGCCCCGAGATCATGGGCAGCGCCTATGGCGAGTCCGAAAAGCGGCTGCGCGACATTTTCGAGCAGGCGACGAAGGCCGCGCCATCGATTCTGTTCATCGACGAAATCGATTCGATTGCGCCGAAGCGCGGGCAGGTACAGGGCGAGGCCGAGAAGCGGCTAGTGGCGCAGTTGCTAACGCTGATGGACGGGCTGGAGCCGCGAACCAACCTGGTCGTGATCGCTGCGACCAATCGCCCCGATGCGATTGACGAGGCGCTGCGTCGTCCTGGCCGGTTCGACCGCGAGATCGTGATCGGCGTTCCTGACGAAAGCGGCCGCCGCGAAATTCTGGGCATCCACACTCGCGGCATGCCGCTAGCCGAAAATGTCGATCTTGCGGAGCTTGCGCGCACTACGTTCGGCTTTGTCGGCGCTGACATGGCAGCGTTGACGCGTGAAGCCGCGATCGAGGCGGTGCGGCGGATCATGCCGAAGCTCGATCTTGCTGAAGGGACGATCCCGGCAGAGGTGCTCGAAGAGCTTCGCGTGACGCGTGAGGACTTCAACAATGCACTGAAGCGCGTCCAGCCCTCGGCAATGCGCGAAGTGATGGTGCAGGCGCCAAAGACGCGTTGGAGCGACATCGGCGGGCTCGACGCCGCGCGCGACAAGCTGATCGAAGGAATCGAACTGCCGCTGAAAAATCCCGAGGCGTTCCGCCGGCTCGGTATCCGCGCCGCCAAGGGCTTCCTGCTCTATGGTCCGCCCGGGACCGGCAAGACTTTGTTGGCAAAGGCGGCGGCGCGCGAATCCGATGCAAATTTCATCTCGATCAAATCGTCGGACCTGCTTTCCAAATGGTATGGCGAGAGCGAACAGCAGATCGCGCGCCTGTTTGCCCGTGCGCGGGCGGTGGCGCCCACGATCATCTTCATCGACGAACTCGATAGTCTTGTGCCCGCACGCGGCAGCGGGACGTCGGGCGAACCGCAGGTGACCGAGCGCGTCGTCAACACGATCCTCGCCGAGATGGACGGGATCGAGGAGATGCAGTCGGTGGTCGTCATCGGCGCCACCAACCGTCCGAACCTCATCGATCCGGCATTGCTGCGTCCCGGACGGCTCGACGAACTAATCTATGTGTCGGTGCCGAATGCCGAAGGGCGCAGGCGGATTCTTGAAATCCAGACGGGCAAGATGCCGCTGGCGAAGGACGTCGACCTTGCGGTTCTGGCCGAGAAGTCCGATCGTTTCACCGGCGCCGATCTGGAGGATTTGACGCGCCGCGCCGGTCTTGCCGCGCTCAAGCGTTCGCTCGACAGCGATACGGTGACGATGGAAGATTTCGAAACCGCGCTGAAGGACACCCGCGCCTCGGTTACCGAGGCGATGGAGAAGGATTATGAGAAGATCCAGGGTGAGATCAAACAGGCCGCGATGAGCGTCGATCCGATCGGCTTTTTCGCACCTGGCATGCTCAAGCCCGTTCGCGAGCGCAAGCACGACGACACGACCGACTAAAGCGTTTGTTCCTTGGGCTGGTTCGGTTTCAGCGCCGACCAGCCCCACAGGACCAGCCAACCACAAAAGCCCGCCATCAGGCCGTAGGCGACCATCGGGTGCCAATTATAGAGCAGCACGCCGACCGCAGGCGATACGATATAGGCCGACCCGTTGATCGACGCGGTCATGCCCGCGACGCTGCCTTGATCGCGGCGCGGCACCGATAGCGAAGCGCCCGCGGTAAAGCCTGGACGGAACAGCCCGAAGCCCAAAGAGGCGAGTGCGAAGCCGATGATGATCCCATGGAAGTCGTACGACAGACCGGTCATCACCGTCCCCAATCCGCCAAGGCTGGCACCGCAGAGGACGGCGGTGCGCGGCGACATTTTGAGCAGCGGGATCAGGCCCCATTGCGAAAGCAGGGTCGCAAAAGCGCCCGCCATCAAAACGATTCCCGTCATCGCGGCGCCTTCGTCGGGACGCAGGCGCAGGTGCAGGCGGTCGAGGATCAGGAAGCCGATCACGCCCAGCACCATCGCCTGTGCCTGCCCGCCGAACAGCCCGGCGAGCAGCCATGGGCGGACGCGCGTATCGGTCCAGCGAAGCGGAGGGGCGGCGGCTGCCGACGGATCGACGACCTCCTCTTCGCTCTCGTCGGTTGCGGCTTCGGGTGAGCCAGCAGCGGCCGGATAGGCTGCGATATTTCCGCGTGCGGCATAGCGGGGCATGTCGTCGGGCAGGCGCCAGCGCAGCATGACGAGCACGCCAAGGCCGATCAGCGCAAAGACGAGCAATGGGCCGGCGAGGCCGACGATAGGCAGGATAAAGAAGGGCGCGATCGCCGGCCCGATGACGGTGCCGAGCCCGAACGACGAGGAAACCAGCGAGAGCGCTTGCGTCCGCTGCTCAGGATCGGTGCGAGCGGCGACATAAGCCTGTACCGCAGGAGGCGATGCCGAACCGAAGCCGCCGTAAAGGCTGCGAAACACCGCGAAGACGATAAAGGTGACCCCCGCGGCAAGATGGCCCTGAAGCCCGGCCCAGAGAGTCAATCCGCACAAGGCCATCGACGACAGGAAGCCGACCACCCCCAGCGCCATCAATGCCTTGCGGCCGCGCTTGTCCGACTGTCGCGCCCAATGCGGCGCTGTGAGCACCCAAAGCAGCGCCGACCAACTGAACGCCAGGCTGACCCAGACGTCGGGGATGCGCAATTTGGCACCGATAGAAGGCAGGATCGATTGCATCGCGGTGTTGCCCGCGGCGGCGACCAGCATCACCGCAAAAAGCACCGCCATGCGGTCAGAGGGGATGGAATGCGATGTCGTCGCCATGTTCGCCCCCTCCTTGTTCATGGTCGGTAACGCCGCCTCCTCCTACACGCGAGCGGCCCGCTGTCCAGAGTCAAGACAGACTCTTTCCTTGCGCCCACGCGCCGTTTTTGCCACGCCTTTGGCAACCGCAACAACGCGAAAGCCATCATGACCAATCCGCGGGCGCAGGCCCAAGAAACGAAAGCTCCGCTGGCCCGTCGGGTTCGCGAGGGCTTTAAGCGCTTTTTCGGGCCGTGGGGCATGTTTGTCCGGGGCTTTATCAAGCACCCGGTCATGGTTGGATCGATCGTGCCGTCGTCGCCGACGCTGATCCGTCACATGTTGCGGCCGGTGGACTGGAAAAACACGAAGCTGTTTGTCGAATATGGCCCGGGGGTCGGCACCTTCTGCCGTCCCGTGCTCGAGCGGATGGCGGGCGACGCAACGCTGATCGCGATCGACACCAACGAGGATTTCATCGAATATCTGCGCAAGGATATTCGCGACAGCCGCTTCATCGCGGTCCACGGCTCGGCGGCTGATGTCGAGGATATCGTGCGTGCGCACGGCTTTGAACAGGCGGACTATGTCCTCTCGGGCCTGCCATTCTCGACCTTGCCCGCGGGTGTCGGTCCGGCCATCGCGGCCGCCACGCACCGCGTGCTGCGCCCCGGCGGCGCTTTCCTGGTCTATCAGTTCCGTGCCCGCGCGCGCGACTTCCTCGCGGCGCATTTCAATCGCATCGACAATGCGTTCGAATGGGTCAACGTCCCGCCGTGCTTCCTTTTCTGGGGCTGGAAAGACTAAGCTGCCGCGCTCAGACTTCGGGATCGGGGTCGCCGAGCCCGAAGTTGAGCTTTCGCGATACCGTATAGTCGACGAAACCGACGACAAACCAGGCAAGCGTCCAGCGGATGCGCGTTAGCCAGGTGCCGCGCGCCTTGTGCGATTCCGGCGTGATCACCTCGCAATCGGGACGAAGACCCGCGAGGAAATTGCGCATTTTTTCGGCAAAGCCCGCGTCGGCGACGCGCACCATCACCTCGACGTTCACGAACAGGCTGCGGACGTCGAAATTGGCCGATCCGATATAGACGACATTGTCGATGACGATCAGCTTCATATGCAAGCGGCACGGCTGATATTCCATGACAGCGGCGGTCTTGCGCAGCAAATAGCCATAGAGCAGGCGCGACGCGCCGATCGTCGCCGGATTGTCAGACTTTCCGGCCATTATAAATCGCGCCCGACCACGCTGCGCCACCCGGCCAAGCCGGCGGAGCATCCCTTGACCCGGGGAAAAATAGGCCATTGCCATGTCGAGTTGCCGCGCGTTTTCGAGATCGGTTCGGACCGCGCGCGCCCAAGGCGACAGCCGCTGGGTTGGTCCACCGACGAGCCATGATACCGCACCACCGTCGACCGGCCATTCGCGGATCAGCCGCCGCAGCATCAGCAGTTTGCCGTCGTCGTTGACGGCATAATCGTGAATTTCCTCGAACCATTGCGCCGCCCGCGCGACGGTCGGCCCCTTGACGATCATGCCTATATCGAACCAACAGTAGCTGCGCGGTGTGCTCAGATAGTCGTCGGCGATGTTGAAGCCGCCGGTCACGGCAATATATTCGTCGATCAGGATCAGTTTCTGATGGTTGCGGATCAGGTACGTCGAGCGCCAGCGGCGCGAGAAGAAGGTCACGCTGCCGCCGGCGTCACGCAGCGGTACGAAAACGCTGTCGGGTGTATCCCCCGATCCGAAACTATCGATGACGGCGCGGACGCGGACACCGCGCCGGGCGGCGACCGACAAGGCGTCGAGAATGCGTCGTCCCGCCGCATCGCCCTCGAAAATATACATGATGATATCGATGCTGTGTGCGGCGCCGTTGATCAGGTCGAGCAGCCGCGTCAGCCGTTCGCCGCCGTCGAAGAGCAATTCGAGCCGGTGACCCGCCACGTCCGCCGTCAGCCTTTGGTCGAGTGCGGCGGAAGGGCAGGCGTCGGTCATGACATGCTCATAGGCTGGCATCTGCAAGTCCCGCAAGGGCGGCCCTTTGATTGACATATCGGGCCGGGGCTGCTAGCGCGCAGCGCTTGCCGCCACGCCCCTCCAAAGGGCTGGCCTCTCCTATACCTAAGGAAACAATATGGCCCGCGTTACCGTCGAGGATTGCGTCGACAAAGTTCCCAACCGTTTCGACCTGGTTCTGCTGTCGGCACACCGCGCCCGCGAAATCTCGGGCGGTTCGGAGCTGACCGTCGACCGCGACCGCGACAAGAACCCCGTCGTGGCGCTGCGCGAGATCGCCGAGCAGACGATCCGTCCCAAGGACCTCAAGGAAACGCTCGTTGGTTCGATGCAGAAGGTCGTCGTCGACGATGACGATACGCCCGATGAAATCAGCTCGATCAGCCGCTCGGCCGAAGCGCTTCGCCTCACGGCCGCCGCGCCGCCGCGCAGCCCCGCCGGTGGCGGCAGCGACTTCGAATAAGCGCTTCGAAAATCAAATCGGCAAAAGGGTCGCAGGAAACTGCGGCCCTTTTGTTATGGGATTTTGGTGAGCTCGGCGACGCGGATCGCCTTCGACGCGAACATCGGTTCGAAAATGCGCTGCATGCGGTGCGCGCGCGGAGAACCAATGGTGATATTGAACAGACTGTTTGCGATCACATCGGCGATCTGGACCCCGTCGCTGCGGCGGCTGTCGGCGAGCGAGGCGCGCCCCCATTGGCCGAGGCCTGCCTGAATCTCTTCGCGAACATGCGCAAGAATCTTTGGATCATAGCGTCCGTCGTCGATCACCACGTCGGTACAGACGCCGCCGGTTTCGGGAAGCCAGTGGCCGACGGCGCTGTTCAGCAGCGCGCCATAGAGCGCGAGATCGCTGGGCAAAGTACCGCCGGGATTCTGCGCCAGCTTGTCGCGTTCGGCGACGGCGACCCAGGCACGGCCGCCCGCGCGGTCGAAGAGTTCGAGCAGATAGGCGCGCTCGACGATGCTGATGCGGCTCCCCTTGAGCTCTCCGCGCAGCCCGGTCACGCCGCGAAAACGCTCGTGAATTTCGGTTGCAGCCTTGGGTGTCAGCATCACCGCAGAGAAGGTCATTACCCCCGCGTTGAGCCCACCCGATTCATCGCAATAGATCGTCATTCCGCGGCGTTACCGCACGCGGCCGAAAAAGGCGACCGAGCGGCTCTGGCCGGGTGCGATCGCGTCGGGCCAAAGCCAGCGGACATGTGTGACATCGGCGGCGGTCGCCGCGCGGGGCGCTGCGCCTTCAACCGGAATGGTCAGAGCCGCAAGCGCTGCGAAAATCTTGCCGCCGTCGGCCGAAACGCCGAATCCGGCGGGGTCGGCGGTGTCGTCGAACATCAGGCCTTGCGGGATCGGGTTGACGAGGATGACGCCCGACGCGGGTTGGGCCCCGTTGTTGGTGAAGGTGAGGGTTACGCGGACGCGGTCGCCGGGGACGACGACATCGGGTGCGATATAGGTCTTCTGCGCTGGCTGGTCGGCGCTCGCGGGCACCGATTTCTCTAGCTCGATCTTGCTGGTCAGCGCGCCGCTGCCCTGCGCTGCTGCGGGGACGCCTGCGGCGAGCAAAGCCGCGATCGCCATGCTCTTCCACGCTTTACCGATCATTGCGGTCTCCCTCGGTCCTTTCCGCTCCTTTGGCGCATCAGGCGGGGCAGGGATAGCGTTTCTTCATCAGCGCATCGAACGCAGAATAGACGCTGACTGACTTGCGCGACGCAACGGGATAGCTGCGAAGGTGAGCGAGCCATTGATCGGGGGTCAGGCTTCCAGATTCGGGGGGGCAACTTGTCGTCTTGCGGCCGGCGCGGCGTTGGGCGTCGATCCGTGCCTTATAGCGTTTGCCCGCGGCCACCACTTCGCCCTTGAGCTGATTGCCCTGCGGGGTCGCCAGCGCGAGCGGGCCGAGCCGTTCGAGCGACGACGCACGCGCCAGAAACGCGGCGACGCTCATATCGCCTGGAGCCATCGCGCACAGAAGGGGCGCGGCCAGCAGGGCGGGCAAGAGGCGTGCATATGTCCCTTTGGTCATATGCCGCAACTTGCCCCCATCCAATGAATAGTCCCTGAATCGAGGGGGCTAGGCCTGAAGCCTATGCCCCCTGGGGATTGGCATCGCCGAAGGGTCGGGGCTTGCGCTTGATCTGGGGGATGCCGCCGGCGTGGCCCGAGACAGGCGTACCGCGCTTGGTCGCATCGTCCTCGCGGCCGATGTCTTCGCCCTTGATCGCCCGCTTCGCTTCTTCACCCGACAGCGTCTCATATTCGAGCAGCGCGCCGGCGAGCAGGTGCAGTTCGTCGAGATGGTCGGTCAGCACCTTGCGCGCGACCTTTTCGCCTTCTTCAACAAGGCGGCGAACCTCGGCGTCGATCAGCTTTGCCGTCTCTTCCGACATATTCTGTGCGCGCGATACGCTGTGACCGAGGAAGACCTCGTCCTGGTTGTCGCGATAGCGCAGCCAGCCGAGCTTGTCCGACATGCCATATTCCATGACCATGGCGCGCGCCATGTCGGTGGCCTGCTGGATGTCGTTCGACGCGCCGGTGTTGAGCTCGTCCTTGCCATAGATCAACTGTTCGGCAATGCGGCCACCGAAGCACAGCGCGAGACGCGCCTTCATCTGCTTCATATTATGCGAATAACGGTCGCGCTCTGGCAGGTTCCACGTCACACCCAGAGCGCGGCCGCGCGGGATGATCGTCACCTTGTGCAGCGGGTCGTTGTGTTCGACGTGAAGCGAGACGAGCGCGTGACCTGCTTCGTGATAGGCGGTCGCCTTCTTCTCATCCTCCGTCATGACCATCGAGCGGCGCTCGGCGCCCATCATGACCTTGTCTTTCGCCTCTTCAAACTCGTCATTCGCGATCAGGCGCTTGCCCTTGCGCGCCGCGAGCAGCGCCGCTTCGTTGCATAGATTGGCCAGATCGGCGCCCGAGAAGCCCGGCGTACCGCGCGCTACGCGGCGCAGGTCGACGTCGGGAGCGAGGGGCTTTTTGCGGGTGTGGACTTCGAGGATCTTTTGGCGGCCCTCGATATCGGGACGCGGCACCACGACCTGGCGATCGAAGCGGCCCGGACGGAGGAGGGCGGGATCAAGCACGTCGGGACGGTTCGTCGCCGCGACGATGATAATGCCTTCGTTCGCTTCGAAGCCGTCCATTTCGACGAGAAGCTGGTTCAGCGTCTGCTCGCGCTCGTCATTGCCATTGCCGAGGCCGGCGCCGCGATGGCGACCGACAGCGTCGATTTCGTCGATGAAGACGATGCAAGGCGCATTACGCTTCGCCTGTTCGAACATGTCGCGGACGCGGCTTGCACCCACGCCGACGAACATCTCGACGAAGTCCGAACCCGAAATGGTGAAGAAGGGAACGCCAGCTTCGCCCGCGATCGCACGGGCGAGCAGCGTCTTGCCCGTGCCAGGCGAACCGACGAGCAGCGCGCCCTTCGGGATTTGACCGCCGAGCTTCGAGAATTTGGTGGGGTCGCGAAGGAACTCTACGATTTCTTCCAGCTCTTCGCGCGCTTCGTCGATGCCGGCGACATCGTCGAAGGTCACGCGACCCTGCTTTTCCGTGAGCATCTTCGCGCGCGACTTGCCAAAACCCATCGCGCCCGAGCCGTTGTTCTTCTGGACTTGGCGGAAAACGAAGAAGGCGATGCCGAGAATCAGCAGGAACGGCAACGACTGGACGAGCATATACATCCAGAAATTGGGCACTTCCGTCGGCTTGCCGTCATATTTGACGCCATTGTCGTTAAGCATCTTGAGCAGTTCGGGGTCACGCACGACATTCGCGGTGAAGCGGTCGCCGTTTGACAGCGTGCCTGTTACCTTGTCTTCGGAAAGGACGACGTCCTTGACCGCGCCTTGCTCGACCTTTTGCCGGAACTCGGAATAAGCAAGGGGATTGCCGACCGGCTGGGCAGCACCGCCGAACATCGAGGCGACAAGGAGCATAGCAAGCAATATGCCGCTCCAGATCATCACGCTCTTCATCCAGGGGTTGCCCTGCGGTTCCTTGTCGTCCTGCATTCGGAATCTTTCCTATCGTCGCGCACGCATGCGAAGCTGATCCAGGACAAGATAGGATAATCCGGTTAAATGACAATGAGGCAATCAGCCCTTTTTCGCCGCTTTCCGGCGTGGCGCCGCGGAAATGCGCCAAATCGTCCCTTCGAGGCCGCGAACGGCGTCGATCAGTAGCGCGCCGACCATCGCGCGGCGACCTTCGTGCATGGCTGCGATCACGCCGTCGAGAGAAGCGCCGCGGAGTACGAGTTGCGGCGCGTTGGCGCGCAGGCGAAGCGCGACGATGCGGCGAAACATCTCCGGCGGATAGTCGTCGTTGCGGATGACGGCGATATCCGAGGCGTCAGGCCAGGACGCGATCAGCCGCTCGACCGCCCAATCCAGGGCTTCGTCCGCCTCGGCGAGCCAGGCGGCCGATTTCGCCGCGGCGGAGGGGTCGAGTGCTGTCTGCGACTGAAGCGCATGGCGCAGCCGCGCCCGGTCAAAGCGATTGTCGCTGTTCGAGGGATCGTCGACGAAGGGTAGGTCGTTTTCGAGCGCCAGTTCGACGAGTTCGCTGCGCCGCCAGTGGAGCAACGGACGCAGGATGACGCCATTCTTCGCGCGGATCGCGGCAAGCCCGCCGACACCGCTGCTGCGGTTGAGCCGCATGACGATCGTCTCCAGCTGATCGTCAGCATGATGCGCGGTGATGATATGGTTGAGCGCGTTTGCCTCGCGCCATTGTTCGAGCAGGCGATAGCGTTCGGTGCGCGCGGCCGCCTGCTGAGAGCCTTTGATCGGCGACGGCGGGCGCAGGGTCGAATGCGGAATATGCTCGCGCTCGCAGAACCCCGCAACCATCCGCGCCTCTTCGTCAGAGCCCTTGCGTAGGCCATGGTCCACAGTCGCCCCCCACACCTGCCCAGGGAGAAGCGAGGCCATCATCCAGAGCAGCGCCATGCTGTCGGGTCCGCCCGACACAGCGACGCCATAATGGAGCCGGTGCCAGCCTGGGCCCAAGAGCGCGAGAAGATCGCCGGCCAGTCGGCCGGCGACGTCGCGATCAGCAGCCTGCTTTTGCTTTTGCGGCGGCAGCATCGGTCCGGACATCCTGTGGCGCCTTGTCGCCATAGACTTCGTCGAGTTCGCGGAACGCCTTGCAGGCGTCGGCCTTGCGCCCAAGCTTGTCGAGCGCAACACCCATATACATCAGGCTATGCGGTGCGCGCGCGCCGCTTGGGCGATCCTTGTAATTGTTATAAAAGGCGACTGCGGCCAAGCTGGGCTTGCCTTCGTCGAGATAGGCGCGGCCAAGCAGATTCTGCGCAAAGCTCGCCTGGCTGCTTTTCGGCCATTTGGCGACCACAGTCTTCAACTGCGCCTGAGCCTCGGGGTAGAGCTTCGCTTCCCACAAGCGATAGCCATAGTCATAAGCATCCTTGGTCTCGTTGCCGCTTGCCGGAACCTCGACCTTCTTGACGAGTGCGAGCCGCGCCGCGTCGGTGGTCGCGGGTTTCGCAGCAGGTTTGTCGGCCGGCTTCTTCGTCGGCGCGGCTGCAACGGTCGTCGCGGCGGCGGGGGGCTTCACCGTCGGGGCGAGGCTTGCGGGTGTCGCGGCCGGTTCGGTAACCGCTGCTGCCGGATCGGCGAAGCGCTTGTCCATCTCAGCCTTGTATGCGGTGAACTGCTTTTCGAGTTCGCGCAGATGGAAGGCATTCTGTTCGGTCTGGCCGGTCAGCGCCTGCAACTGGGATTCGAGCGCGTCGACGCGCGCTGTCAGGTCGATAACCGGGGCGTTGGTGCGAGCCCGTTCGCCGGGCGTGTTGTCGGGGGCGATCTCGCCTTCAAAAAATGTCGGGCTGCCGCCGGGGAAGACCGACCGCTGAACCGCGCGCATTTCCTTTTCGAGCCGCTCGACCCGCTTGACGACGGTATTGTCCTGCGCCGCTGCGGGCATTGCCGTCGCAAGCGCGACCGTTGCCGCTCCAAGGAAAGTGATCTGACGCATTATCATCTGCCGTTAGGTCCTCGACTATTAACCAATTAGGCCGTCCATAACGCGGCAAAGCGCCGCAGCGCAAACCCATTTCGGCGCGCTGCGGCTTCAACCGGCCCGAAAGACTGGACGGTTCAGCCCTTGGGGCGTGGGGCCGTGGCCGGGGTAGCCGTGCCTGTCGGGCCATTGCCACCGGCGCGCGCGATCAGGTCGGCAGGCTTCAATGAGACATTTTTGACTAGCGTATCGGCGGCGCCGATCGGTCCCACATCGCGGCCGCCGACAGTGACCTTGAGCGCCTGCGGGATACTGGTACGCAGCGTGAATTGCTCGATATATTCGGGGGGGACCTGATAGGTTTCGCCGGCATCCAGCGTTCGCCAATTCTCGGTCTTGCCCTTTGCGTCGTCGAAACCGATCCAAACTTCCGAAAGGCCGGTGAGGACCACGGGCGCGTTTGCCGCAACGGCGGCCTGGTTGCCGTTCTTGGTAGACGGCGCTGTCGCAGCGTCGTTCTGCGGCGCTTCAGACTCATCGGCGGCGCGATTTTGCGCAGCGATCAACGCTTCGTCCGGCTCGACCGAAAGGAAACGCCAAACGCCATAGGCCGAGGCCAGCAACAGAGTGATGATGACGAGCGTCCAAGTCAGTCGCGCAGTCGGCAGGCGTGCTGGATCGGTCGGCTCATAAGCCTCGTAAAGCGGGCGCGAACCGTAGGCATCCTCTTCAAGTTCCCGACGAATCGCGGCACCGATTTCAGCCTCGGGAAGTTCGACAGCTCGGGCATAGGCCCGAGCGAAACCGGTGACATAAGTGCGGCCCGGAAGTCCCGAATAATCAGACTTTTCTATGGCGGCGAGATGGCGCTGGGTGATCCGCGTACGTGTCGCGACATCGGCAAGCGACAGCCCTGCAGCTTCCCGCGCGAGCCGAAGCCGATCGCCGGTACGCGTGATCGCCAGCTCGCCCTGTTCCGGGGCGACGTCCTCATCTGCCATTACTGTCTCCGTGCCGGTCGTTTGACCCAGATCGACCGTGTCACCTGTTCATCGCACCGACGGCGCGCGCGAGTCAAATGAAGTTCGGTAAACAGACGGCCGAATGGGTGTGACGCCTCCCGATCAGCTATCCCGAACTAGGCCAAGAGAGGCATGGGATTTCTTACGTGCACCGTCCATGCATGGATGGCACAGTCTGTTTTGATGAAAATAAGGCGGTGGCGTCATGTGCGGTGCGAGAAATGCCTTCCAACCCTCCATCAGGGCCGACTCGTCGAGAGGCTGTCTGCACAAGGCGCAGACAGGCTTTTTCGCGCGATAAGCTTTGTCCTTCGCTTCCGCTTCCTGCTTTAGCCTTTCCGGACGCTTCCCAAAAAGGGCGCGCGCTCGGATCGATTGAAAATCATAGCTTCCGCTATAGTTGTAGATCCGCTTTATTGCTCCGTTCCTAGCTTCGGTCGGACCATTTGTGAGCCGCCCGTGGTCGAAGAAGTTCAATATCTCAGTGCGCCAGTTGTCGATTGTGGTCGCAACGGCTGCGAAAACGTTCATGTTATCGTCAGCTAACCGGCGCCGACTAAGCGGGCCTGGCCTGCGCGCCTTTGTTGCCATCGCCGATCTCTGGGGACTAACCGAGGAGCAGCGCCGGCTGATCCTCGGCTATCCGGCTCGATCGACCTATCAAGGCTGGGTCAAGAAAGCTCGCGAGCACCGCGACATCACGCTGCGCGTCGATGTTCTGATGCGGATTTCGGCGGTCCTCGGCGTTTACAAAGGGCTTAGAATTCTCTTCGCCGACGACGATAAAGGTGTCGAATGGCTTCAGAGGCCTCATAAAGCGCGCGTTTTCGGTGGCGCACCGCCGATCGAACTCGTCACCAGCGGTAAGCAGGACGCTGTCCTTACCGTACGTCGCTTCTTGGATGCTGCCTGTGGCGGACTCTACATGGCCCCGGCGTGGGACGAGCGCGTTAGGCCGCCCTATGACGATAGCGAGATCATATTCGGTGGCACGGACGATTGAGGGCGCATCCGCCATACTTGGCTCGTCCCCTGATCGGATCATGCTGAATCGCGACGGAGCTTCCGCGCCATTCGCTCGTGCCTGATTGCAGCCTCGCGAAGCCGGATCGCCAGAAACGGATCGTCGGTCGCGCTCGCTTTCAGTCGGGCGACGCGGGCAAGTTGTTCGTAATAAATAGCGTCGCGCACGGGCTCCATGTCCAGCCCGATATCATGTTCAAATCAATAAATAGCTAAGTGGCGAGGGAATCGTCCTTAACTAAGAAATGTGAAGATTCAAATGGGAAAGATCCCGCCGAACCGTCGCAAGACTGCATATAAATCTCTTCGCAAGATCGCCGAGAAGTTGGGCGTTCCCTTTGTCGTTCGTCCACCGGCAATGCCGCCGCCGACGGACGGAGAGCAAGGTGAACCTGCCGACCCGAAACGCTGATCGAATGGGACCGTTGTAAGCGTGTGCCGGTGATACATTCAAAGACGCATCGGGAGGACATCGGAACGATCTGGCTTTCACCGGATGCTCATTGTTTTGCTGTAATTGCCGATCGACCCCGCTGCGCTAGCGACCCAGCACAGCGGGGCAAACTCAAACGAGTGTGGCCCTCTGGCTGAGTCGATTTTTCTTTGAACCAGGGATCATCCATTCAATCCACAACCAACTGGTCAGCCGGAGTTGGCCGCACGAGCGCGACGGTGTCTTCTGCCAGGACCACTCAGCGACAAACGTTCCAGCGACGCCCAATGATCAAAGCACATATTTGCTGAGATCGGTGTCGCCCACGATTTCCGAAAGCTGACGTTCGACGTAGGCGGCGTCGATGTCGAGCTTGGTGCCGGGGACGTCCTCCGCTGTGAAGCTAATCTCCTCGACCAGTCGCTCCATGATCGTCTGCAGCCGGCGCGCACCAATATTCTCGACCTTCTCATTAACTTCGGCCGCGAGCTTTGCGACGCGCGCGATGGCATCGTCCGTGAAGTTCAGGGTCACGCCTTCGGTCCCCAGAAGCGCCACATATTGTTCGGGCAGGCCAGCCTTCGTCTCGCTGAGAATGCGGACAAAATCCTCCTCGGTGAGCGCGCCGAGTTCGACACGGATCGGCAGGCGGCCCTGCAGTTCGGGAAGGAGGTCGCTGGGCTTTGCGACGTGGAAGGCGCCCGAGGCGATGAAGAGGATATGGTCGGTTTTCATCGGACCATATTTGGTCGCGACGGTGGTGCCCTCGATCAGTGGCAGCAGGTCGCGCTGGACGCCTTCGCGGCTCACCGAACCGCCGCGGACGTCGCTGACCGCGATCTTGTCGATCTCGTCGAGAAAGACGATGCCATTCGCCTCCGCATCGGCGAGCGCAATCCGCGCGACATCGTCCTGGTCAAGGCGCTTGTCCTGCTCTTCTTCGATCAGCCGCGTAGCAGCCTCGATCACCTTGAGCTTGCGACGCTTCTTGGGCAGGCCGCCCATCGCTTTGCCGAGCATGTCGGACAGGTTGATCATGCTCATCTGTCCCGGCTGGCCGGGCAATTCGAACGGCATGCTCGGGGCGTCGGCAACCTCGATTTCGACTTCGCTATCGTCGAGATGGCCTTCGCGGATGCGTTGGCGGAAGCTCTGGCGCGTCGCCTCGCTCGCGCCCTTGCCGGTGAGTGCATCGAGCAAACGCTCCATGGCGGCCTCTTCGGCGGCGGCGCGCACGGCTTCGCGCCGGCGGTCCTTCTCAAGCCGCACGGCTTCTTCGACCAGATCGCGCGCGATCTGCTCGACGTCACGGCCGACATAGCCGACCTCGGTGAACTTCGTCGCCTCGACCTTGATGAAGGGGGCATCGGCGAGCTTTGCCAGACGGCGCGAAATCTCCGTCTTACCGCAGCCAGTGGGGCCGATCATCAGGATATTCTTGGGGCTCACCTCGTCGCGGAGGTCGGCCGAAAGCTGCTGGCGACGCCAACGGTTACGCAGCGCAACAGCGACCGCGCGCTTGGCGGCGTCCTGGCCGATGATATGCGTGTCGAGGGCAGCGACGATCGCCTTGGGAGTCAGATCCTTGTTCATGTGATTATGCCTGAATTTCGATGATTTCTTGGGTGAACTGGTCGTTGGTATAGACGCAGATGTCGGCCGCGACTTCCATCGCCTTGCGGACGAGTACCGCGGGATCCTTTTCATAGTCGACGAGCGCACGTGCGGCGGAGAGCGCAAAATTGCCGCCCGATCCGATCGCGGCGATCCCGCCCTTCGGTTCGAGCACGTCGCCGTTGCCGGTGATGACGAGCGTTACTTCCTTGTCGGCGACGATCATCATCGCCTCCAAATTGCGGAGATATTTGTCGGTGCGCCAGTCCTTAGCGAGTTCGACCGCGGCGCGGAGCAGCTGGCCATTATGGCGTTCGAGCTTGGCTTCGAGGCGTTCGAACAAGGTGAAGGCATCGGCGGTCGCGCCAGCAAACCCTCCGATCACGCTTCCGTCGTGGAGGCGGCGAACCTTGCGGGCATTGGGCTTCATCACCGTCTGGCCCATCGAGACCTGGCCGTCACCGATAATGACGACCTTGTCGGGGCTGCGGGCGGAAAGGATGGTGGTTCCGTGCCAGGGCGCGGCACTCTGCGCATGGGGATTGGTCATGGCGCGGGATATGGGAGATGGCGGGCGGGGCCGCAAGGGGAGGGCGCCGCAGTCAGGCGGGCCAGGTCAGGAGCGCGCGGCTTCCCTCGTCAATCTCGATTGTCGACGGATCGATTAGGATCACTGCTTCGCCAAGGGCGACGTCTTCGCCAGAGACACGGCATCCCCCCGAAAGCGGAACGAAGGTCAGCTCGCCGGTCGCGTGATCGAAAATCGCGGGGTCGAGCGGCGCAGCAAGCTGCGCGAGATGGAAATGGGGCCCGGTGACGAGCATGCGGTTGGCGTGCGGATCGACGACCGTGTCGCGCGGATCGTGGATCGGGCCGGGATTTGCGACATCGAGACCCTCATCAAGATGCAGTTCGCGTGGGCGGCCGTAGTCATAGAGGCGGTAAGTGCAGTCGACGTTCTGCTGCACCTCGACCACGGTCAGTCCCCCACCGATAGCATGGATAGTGCCCGCTCGATTATAGACAAAATCGTCGGTCTTCGACGGCCGCCAGTCGATCAGGTCGACGATCGATCCGTCGAGCGCCGCTCCGTGCAGCGCTTCTCGCGTGGTCTCAAGCGTCAGGCCGACACCCAATTCGGCGCCCGGCTGCGCATCGAGAATCAGCCAACACTCTTCCTTGCCGCGTGGAAAGCCCGCAGCCCGGGCTGCCTCATCATCGGGATGTACCTGGATCGACAGTCGTTCCGACGTGAAGAGGAATTTGACCATGATTTGCGCATCGTCGCCGGCGGGATTGGAAAACCATATCTCGCCGATCCTGCGGCCTTCGAAATCGCCGTACGCGGCCGGAATATCGGTCCGGCCCCAAGGCTTTTCGACGATGATGGTTTTAAGGCGCGTCAGCATGACGTCTGAATGCGGAGATGCGCGCGGAGCGTCAAGCGCGCTGCGTCAGGCCGCTCTGTGCAGCCGATTGCCACCGCTGCCGTTCGGCTGATCGAGCCACAACCCGCGCGTGTCATAGACGATCTTGTCACCGCGTTCCTCGATCGGGATCGATTTGAACAGGTCATGATCGACCAGGACAATGAGCAGGTCGCAGCCGGCGAGCGCGCTGTCCAGATCGATCAGTTCCGCTCCGGTGCCGGCGAATTCCATCGGCAGGCCGCGCGCATAGGGTTCGACGACCTCGATCTGCGTCCCAAAGCGGCGCGCGAGCGCGGCTGCAACCTCGACCGCAGGGCTTTCGCGGAAATCGTCGATGTTGGGCTTGAAGGCGAGGCCGAGGCACGCGACGCGCGCGCTCGGATGCTGCGATACGAGCATTTCGGCGGCGCCGATGACATGTGCTGTCTTCGCCAGATTGACTTCGCGCGCAGTACGGATCAGGCGGCTGTGGTCGGGGGCGCCATGGACGAGGAACCACGGATCGACCGCGATGCAATGGCCGCCAACGCCGGGACCGGGCTGGAGGATGTTCACGCGCGGGTGTCGGTTGGCGAGGCGAATTACCTCCCATATGTCGACCCCCATATGCTCGGCCATCATCGACAACTCGTTGGCGAAGGCGATGTTGACGTCGCGATAGCTGTTCTCGACGAGCTTCACCATTTCGGCGGCGCGCGCCGAGGTAGTGACGCAGGCGCCGCGGACGAACTGGCGGTAAAAGGTCATCGCGCGGCGGGCGCAGCGCGGCGTGATGCCGCCGATGCATCGGTCGTTATCGACCAGTTCGATGAGGATGCGCCCCGGAAGCACGCGTTCGGGGCAATAGGCGACGAAGATGTCGGCGGCACCAGTGCAGGCGCCGGGGACTTTGAGGTCGGGGCGTAGCTCGGCGAGGAGTGCGGCGATCTTTTCGGTCGTGCCGACGGGAGAGGTCGATTCGAGGATGACGAGATTGCCGGCCTCGAGCCTTGGCGCGATCGCGCGTGCTGCGGAGAGGACGTGCGTGATGTCGGGGCGATGGTCCTCGTCATGCGGGGTCGGGACCGCGATGACGAAAGTGTCGGCGGACGCAACCTCAGTCGAGGCGACAAGCGCGCCGCGTGACACAACGCCCTGGACGAGGCCGTCGAGGTCGACCTCCTCGATATGCACCTTGCCGTTGTTGACCGTGTCAACGACATGTTGGCTGACGTCGACGCCGGTGACCTTGCAGCCCGAGCGCGCGATCAGCGCCGCGGTGGGTAGGCCGATGTAGCCGAGTCCGAGGACAGTGACCTTTTGTTCCGTATTAATGGGCACGCGCAACTATCTCCGCAATCTGTTTTGCCGCCGTGCCGTCACCGAACGGGTTATGGGCGCGGGCCATGGCGGTATAGGCGTCTTTGTCGTCCAAAAGCTTGAAAATTTCGGAAACAATACGCGCCTGGTCGGTTCCGACAAGTCGTGCGGTGCCGGCCTCGATACCTTCGGGGCGTTCGGTCGTTTCGCGCATCACCAGCACCGGCTTGCCCAGCGAGGGTGCTTCTTCCTGCACGCCGCCGCTGTCGGTTAGCACGAGATCTGATGTTGCGAGCAGGCGGACAAAGTGCGGATAGTCGAGCGGATCGATCAGTGCGACATTGGCAAGGCCACCGAGAGTCGGCGCCATCGCAGCGCGGACCTGCGGGTTGGGATGGACGGGGAAGACGACCGCGACGTCGCTGCGCGCGGCGATCGCGGCGATGGCATCGGCGATCGCCTTCATCCCGTCGCCAAAATTCTCGCGCCGGTGCGAGGTGACGGCGATGATCCGTTTGCCCTCGAAGCGCTGCACCAGCGGGTCGAGGCCAGCGGCAAGCGCAGGTTCCTCGTCGATCCTCGCCTTGGTCGCGAGCAGCGCGTCGATCACGGTGTTGCCTGTGATGTGAATACGATCGGCGGGGACATTTTCGGCGCGGAGCGCGGCGGCGGCGGTTTCGGTCGGTGCGAAATGCAGGTCGGCGACCGCGCCAGTGACCTTGCGGTTCACCTCCTCGGGCCAGGGGTGATAGATATTGCCGCTGCGCAGCCCCGCCTCGACATGGCCGACGGGGATCTTGCGGAAATAGGCGGCGAGCGTCGCCGCCATCGTCGTCAGCGTGTCGCCGTGGACGAGGATGCGGTCGGGCTTTTCGGCGTCGAACGTCTCGCCAAGCCCTGTGACGAGCCGCGCGAGCAGCGCATCGAGCGTCTGGTTCGCTTGCATGACGTCGAGATCGATGTCAGGCGTGATACGAGCGATTTCGAGAACCTGGTCGAGCATCTCGCGGTGCTGGGCGGTGACGCAGACGCGGACGTCGACATTGTCGTGACGTTGCAGGGCATGGACGACAGGATACATTTTGATAGCTTCGGGGCGCGTTCCGAAAACGACGACCACCTTCCGGCTGGACAGGTCGCTAGGCGCACGCTCTTCAAAATTCATAAAGTATGGCTTTCTTGTCGATTAACCAATGGGCTCTAACGCAAAGCTCTTGCCGGTCGCTTAACTTGCCACTAATCGATGCGCGGTTCGCAAGGATTCTGGGCCGATCGGAGAAATTGGCGGGATTATGGCGAAAGGCTGCATGGCGCCAAGGAGCGGGCGGATCGTGCTGAAACAGTTAAGACGCTGATATATTCGTAGATTGTCTAGATGTCATTTCTTGGATTCCTGAAACGTCGGCAGCGCAATGACCGACCGGGTGAACTGCTTTCGCGCGTTCCCGAGGGGCAGCGTGTTTATGCGATCGGCGATATTCACGGTCGCGACGACCTGTTCGGGCAGTTGCTGGAAAAGATTGAAGCCGACAATGCCGCGCGCGGCAAGGCCTTTACAACGTTGATCCTGCTAGGAGATCTCGTCGACCGCGGTCCCGATTCCGCGTTGGTGATCGACCGCGCGCTGCGGCTCGGCGCGCCGTTCGACAAGGTCGAAATGTTAGTCGGCAATCATGAGGAATGTTTCCTCGCGGCACTGACTGGCGATCTCAAGCGCGTGCGGTATTTTATCCGGATCGGCGGGGACGCGACGGTCCGCAGCTATTGGGGCGACGATACGGCCTATGCAGCCGCCAGTTTCGAGGATGTGGCGGAACAACTGCCGCAAAAGGTGCCGCAGTCTCACATTGATTTCCTGAATCGCGGTGAGGATATGGTCCGGATCGGCGACTATGTTTTCGTGCATGCGGGCGTGCGGCCGGGCGTTCCCCTTGATCGGCAAAAGTTGTCCGATCTGCGCTGGATCCGCGAGGATTTTATCGAGGGTGAGCACGACTATGGCGCAACGATCGTCTATGGGCATACAATCTCGGATGGCGTCGACGAGACCCACGATCGTATCGGCATCGATACGGGGGCCTATCTGACGGGGCGGCTGACCGCCGTCGGGCTCGAGAATAATCAACGCTGGTTCCTGGATACAGCAGACGTATAGTTTTCGCCCGTCGCTTCCAACTCTCGTCAAATCAAAGCTTGGCTTCTCCCTTTGTCGGGCATAGGGGCGCTAATTATAATGTGGATGGATACGCCTCGATGAAGCCCAGAACCAGTCACGCGCTATCTGATGAGGCTGTTTCGCTTCGCAGAGCCTTCGTCCTGGTGGCCATTTTTACGGCTGTCGTCGTGTTGATGGGCGGTGGGTCGCGATATGATGTTGCCTCGGCGCCGTGGCTGCGGGCCTTCGCGATACTAGCGATGTTCTGCGCGTTTACGATGACACCGGCCTCGGCGTGGCGTTCGATCCGCACGCCGATGATCCTCATGGGCCTTCTGATTTCCTGGGTGGCGATCCAGCTTGTTCCGTTGCCGCCAGGGATATGGTCAACTCTGCCGCTTCGTGAAAAGATCTTAGCGATCGATCAGTTGCTCGGGGCGCCGGAACGGTGGCGCCCGATCACTATGTCGCCGGCCCTGACGATCAATACGCTTTTGTCGCTCAGCGTGCCCCTGGCCGCCTTGATTATTGCTGCCGCCTTGCCTGTCGGCGAACGTGTGCGGTTGTGGTGGGCAATCTGGCTGTTCGGACTGGCATCGGTTGTTTTCGGATTGATGCAGTTTATGGCCGGACCCCGTAGCGTCTTCTATCTTTACCGGATCACGAACGAAACCTCGCTCGTCGGACTCTTCGCCAATCGCAACCACCACGGGTTGATGCTGTCGCTTGCGATTCTCGCGGCGGGTTGGCTGATCGCTAACGAAATCGCACGCCGCAACCGGCGTCCGCTGCTTATTCCGGCCCTGATCGGCAGTATCGCGATCTTCCTGTTGTTCACGCTCATCATCGGATCCCGGATGGGGCTGATCGGCGGCGTGGCGAGCAGCATGCTCGTTTACGCAATTGTCCGCTGGTCCTACCGTTTCGCACCGAAGCCGATCAACCAGGCACGTTCCCGCGAAAGGACGCATCACGCCGCGCCGGTCCGTATCGAACGGATCCGGGATGTCTTGCTCAACATCTTGCCGTTTGTAGTGGTGCCCGTGCTCGGAGCGCTCTTCTATTTCTCGGGCCGCGACAATACGGTGGGGCGCTTTCTGGACGGCGACGGCGTCGAAGAAATCCGTGTCGCCACCTTCTCGTCCATCGCTGCCTTGCTGAAAGGGCAATGGCTGCTGGGTTCTGGTTTCGGGGCTTTCGCGCGGGTTTATCAGGTAATGGAGCCCGACACGCTGCTTCAGGAGGCCTATCTGAACCACGCGCACAACGACTGGCTTCAGCTTCCGATAGAGGGCGGGTTGCCGGCGGTTCTGATTTTTGTCGCCGGCACGATATGGATCGCTTTCCAGTTGATCGCAGCATGGCGGTCGCGCCCAACGCCGTTGCGGGTCGAAGTTGCCGAAAATTTGATCCTCGCAGCGGCGTTCGCCGTGCTTATCGCCGGGTCGGCAGTGGACTATCCGCTTCGTACCCCTTCGATTGCAATGACGGCCGCTTTTCTCATCGTAATTCTGGCCCATCACCGAACCGAGATTTCGCGTTCCGGTCGCCCCACTAAAGCTTCCGTATCCTGACGTTTCGCCTTATGGGCGAACGACTTTCTCCGCGATTCTCGGTTATTTTGGATTGTTATATATGCTCCGTCTGCCTCACTTCTTCGCATTTGCTTTGCTGAGTCTGGCAGCTTGCGCCGGGAAAGAGCCCGTAGCAACTGTTCCCGCCAGCGGCGTAACGTTGCTCGAAAGCCTTCCGCAGCCGACGGGTGGCGATACGCAGCAGGCCACGCGGCAGACCTATGTCGGTGCGTTCACTGAACTGTCCGTGCAGGTATATGGTGTGCCCGATCTGCAGCGTGACATTCTGACCGACGGTGAGGGCAAATTCTCATATCCGTTCGTGGGGACGGTGGATGGCGCCGGAAAATCGACCACCCAGTTGGCTAATGAAATCAGGGATCGGCTGCAGGGACGCTATGTTCGAGACCCGCAGGTGTCGGTCAATCTGAAGGCGTCGTCAAACCCGACGCACTTGCTTTCGCAGGCCGTGACAATCGACGGCCAGGTCCAGCGTCCCGGACAATATCCGCTGGTAGGACGAGCGACGCTCATGCGCGCCATTTCGCTTGCCGGCGGGGCCACCGAGCTTTCGAGCCTCGACGATGTCCTTGTGTTCCGCAAGGTCGACAATCGCCAATATGTGGGCATCTATAACCTGAAGGCAATCCGGCGCGGGAATTACGCCGATCCGGAAATTTTCCCGAACGACGTCGTTGTCGTGGGCGATTCTGCCCAGCGCCGCGTCTTTGAGGACATCATCAAGGCTGCCACATTGCTTAGTACACCGCTCATCGTATTGACAAATTTGTCGAACAATAACTGATCGAGCGACTACAACTTCTGAACGGATGACACTCAAGATGGATACCGCAACTACCGGCCGTTCGGTCGTGAACGCCGGATCGACGGCCGAAACGGGGGGCAACTCCGAGCAAGGTTATCGGGGCGGGTTTTTCGACATGCACATCGTCGAAAAGGCTTTTGTCGCGCTGCTGAACCACCGCGGGTGGGTGATCGGAAGCATTCTGACGTGCCTCGCCATCGGGCTTGCCATAACCTTTCTGATGACGCCGCTGTATACCAGCACGGCGCGGATCGAGATTTCGCCGCAGTCGCCGGTGGAAACCGATGTCGAGGGGGCACGCGAAAAGACGATTTCGAACGAGATCGCCTTTTTCAACACCCAGTACAGCCTTCTGGAATCGCGGTCTCTTGCCGCGCGCGCGGTGCGCGCGGGCAATCTGCTGAATGACAAGGAATTCCTCGCGCAATACGACCTGACGGAAGGCGAGGAGGGAACGCCCAACAGCGCCCAGCGTGCGCGCATGGCCGAACGCGCCGAAAAAATCCTGCTGGACGCGGTGAACATCGAGCCGGTGCGTCAGTCTAGCCTCGTCGACGTGTCCTTCTCGACCCCCTCTGCGGCCCTTTCGGCCAAGCTGACCAATCTCTGGGTGCAACAGTTTGTCGCTGCCAGCCTCGACCGCCGGTTTTCCGCGACGACTGACGCGCGTCGTTTCCTCGAGCAGCGTATCTCGGCGCTCCGCCGGAATCTCGAAGATTCGGAGCGCGAGTTGATTACCTATGCCGCGAACAACGACATCATCACGCTCGAAGGCCGTGTTGATCCCGGTAGCGGTCGGACCGTCGGCGAGCGAACCCTTGCAGCCGCCGATGTCGAAAAGATCAGCAGCGCGCTCTCGTCCGCGCGCGATGCGCGGATCGCTGCAGAAAGCTTGTTGAGCAGTTCGGTGTCCTCCGCGGATCTTTCGAGCAATAATGCGGTGAGCACGCTTCGACAGCGCCGCGCCGAGCTTGTGGCTGACCTCGCGCGTTTGCGAACCACATTTGGCGAAGAATATCCCGAAGTTGTCGCCAAGAAGCAGCAGCTCGAAGCCTTGAGCCAGTCGGTGGCGACCGAAACCCAGCGCGCGCGCAGCCTGAACCGCGAAACCTATGCAAGCGCCGTGAGCCGCGAAAACGAACTGGAAAGCGAACTCGATCGCATTACCGGGAAATATCGCGACCAGCAGCGCCGTTCGATCGAATATGCCATCCTCCAGCGCGAGGTGGATACCAATCGCCAGCTCTATGACGGCCTGCTGCAGCGCTATAAGGAAATCGGCGTCGCGGGTGTCGGAACGAACAATATCTCGGTGGTCGATACGGCCATACCCTCGCCCGTTCCGTCGAGCCCCAAGCTGATCCTGAATATCCTGCTGTCGTTGATCGCCGGCGTCGGCATTGCCGCTGCCCTGGTCTTCCTGCTCGAACAGCTCGATCAGTCGATCCGCGACCCGAGCGAAGTGAGCGATCGCTTCGGCCTGCCGCTCCTCGGATCGATCCCGAAGGTTGAATCCGAGGAGTTCGAACAGCTGCTGCTGGACAAGAAGTCGATGGTTTATGAAGCCTATTTCACGGCCCAGACCAACCTGACCTTCCTGACCCATCATGGCGCGCCCCGGAGCTTCATGCTCACCTCGACCAGGCCGGCAGAAGGCAAGAGCAGCTCGGCCCTGAGCCTCGCAAGCGTCTTCAGTCAGACGGGCAAGAAGATCATCCTGATCGACGCCGACATCCGTAGCCCCTCGCTCAACGAGTTGCTCGATATCGACAACAAGGTGGGTCTCAGCAACTACCTGACGGGCTTCGACAACATCCCCGAGCTCGTTTCGAAGTCGCCGGAGTTCGGTTTCGATTACATGCTTGCCGGTCCGATGCCGCCGAACGCCGCCGAGCTGTTCAGCTCGTCACGCCTCGGCACGCTGATCGAACTGCTGCTTCGCGAATATGACCATGTCATACTCGATGCTCCGCCGGTGCTGGGGCTTGCCGACGCGCCCTTGCTGGCGCGCCCGGTCGAGGGTGTGATCTTCACCATCGACGCGTCGAGCAACAGTTCGCGTGCGATCAAGTCGGCTCTCAATCGTCTCCGTCAGACCGACGCCCAGATCTTTGGCGCGCTGGTCACCAAGGTCGGTCGCCGAAATGAAATCTACGGCTACGGCTACGGCTACGGCTATGGTTACGGCTATGGCTATGGAGCGGACAAGAACCGCAATGGCGAAGATTAAGTGAGGCCAACGGCACAGTTCGGCGATCGCATATGAAAAAGTCTGGCAAATTCTATCTGTTGCTTGGAACTGGCCTGCTGGTTGCGGGCGCGGCGTGGGCGCAGTCGACGGTCATCGTGAACCAGCGTCGCGCCCCGGCCGTCTCGGCCATGCTCGGGGTTCCGCCCCAGGGGTGGGCGAAAGCGGGCCTGAGTCGTGCGATGCTTGGCGCGCGGTTGAGCAAGGATCCGAAGTCCGCGCCGAAAAAGCTGGAGCGCCGGCTGGCGGAAGAGGCCTTTGCGACGGAGCCGCTGGCGACGTCGGCGTTGCCGGTGCTGATCCAGTCGCTCGCAGCGAATGGAAAAAGGGAGCAGTCGGAAAAGCTGCTCGATCTGGCTGGCGGACTTACCCGGCGCGATAATCTGATCAACGCGATGCTCATCGACGATGAGCTCAAGCGCGGGCGCCCGGAGCGCGCGGTTCAGTTGCTGGGCCGCGCGATGTCGGTCGATTACGACGCGCGATATTTTTATGTGGAGCGGATGGCTGCGGCCACGGCAAGCCCCGGCGCCATGAATGTTCTTGCGCCGATGCTTGGACGAAATCCGAGATGGAGCGCCGATTACTGGGTGGCGGTGCTTCGTATCCCGACCGTCATTCCGCAGGCCGGGAGGCTGCGCTTGCGCGTCGCCGGAAGCCCCTGGAATTTGAAGCAGGCAACGAAGACCGATCTTGATCTGATTGCCGAACTCGCCAGCCGGAAACAGCCCGCGCTGGCCTATGATATCGCGCGCGCGCTCGGAATGCGTGCGCAGCCTGGTGGGGAAGTGCTGACGGGTTCGGGGTTTGACCGCGAACCGCGCTTCACTCCCTTCGAATGGGAATTGCTCCAGTCGGGCGATATCGGCGCGACGATCGAGCCGAAGGAACGTACGTTGGCGATTTCCGGCCTGGCCGCCGCTTCGGGTATCGCGGCGCGTCAGCTGGCATTTGTTCCATCCGCCGGCACCTATCGCCTGCGTTGGAAGCTGACCGGATTGAAGGCCGTGCCCGATGCCGCGCTCAAGCTTCGCCTTACGTGCGTCGACCCCGACGCAATCCGGGTTCCCGTTGCACCGGTGACGTTGACCGAAGGGGCCGGCAGCGCCGCGATCAGGATCGCAGGCTCCGCTTGCCGCTGGTATTTTGCGACACTTGAACTCGATGCTGCGGGAAGCAGTAGCGGAGTCGACATTGCTGTTCAGCAACTCAGTCTGCGCCGCGAGGGGGTTGCCGCCGCGAGCCCGTCGCCGAACACCAAAATCTGATATCCCGTCACTGGAGACGAGCATGCGTCGTAAAATTTTCGTGACCGGCACCGCCGGGTTCATCGGATTTCACCTTGCGAAACTATTGTTGGCCGAGGGCTTCGAAGTCGCAGGCTTCGACGGCATGACCGATTACTATGATGTCGAACTCAAACGTCGCCGTCATCAGATTCTGCTGCAAAACCAGCATTTCAGTGCCGTGGAGGCGATGCTGGAGGATCGCGAACGGGTCGACACCGTTATCGACGATGTCCAGCCGGACGCGATCGTTCATCTCGCCGCACAGGCGGGCGTGCGCTATTCGTTGGAAAATCCGCACGCTTATCTGTCAGCGAATGTGATCGGAACCTTCAACGTCATGGAGGCTGCCCGGCGCAACAATGTTGGCCATTTGCTCATGGCATCGACCTCGTCGGTCTATGGCGCGAATGAAGACATGCCGTTTCAGGAAACCGAAAAGGCGGATACCCCGCTGACCATCTATGCGGCGACTAAGAAGGCCACAGAGTCGATGGGGCATGCGCACGCGCATCTGTGGAACGTTCCGACCACCATGTTCCGCTTCTTTACCGTCTATGGCCCGTGGGGGCGTCCCGACATGGCGCTGTACAAGTTTGTCGATGCGATGCTCGATGGGCGGCCGATCGACCTTTACAACGGCGGCGACATGTACCGCGATTTTACTTATGTCGAGGATCTGGTTCGCGGTATCCGCCTGCTGATCGACGCTGTCCCGCAGCGCCCGGCATCGGCGGACGCGATCGAGGAAGGCGACAGCCTCTCGCCTGTTGCGCCGTTCCGCATCGTGAACATCGGCAACAACGACAAGGTGAAATTGCTCGATTTCGTCGCGGCGATCGAGAGCTCGCTCGGGGTGACGGCAAAGCGGAACCTGATGCCGATGCAGATGGGCGATGTTCCCGCGACCTGGGCCGACGCCAGCCTGCTCGAACGTTTGACCGGCTATCGCCCGCAAACGGACTTCCGCGATGGGGTCGAGCAATTCGTCGCTTGGTACAGGGACTATTTTCGCAAATGAACGCTCATCGGATCGCGCCGCTTCCCGATTTCGACTCGGCCACCATCGCCGTGATCGGCCTGGGTTACGTCGGCTTGCCTCTGGCCGTAGAATTTGGCCGCGTCTGGCCCGTGGTCGGGTTCGACATCAACAAGGCCCGCATTGCGGCGCTTCGCGAAGGCCGCGACGACACGCTCGAGACGACTGCGGAAGAGCTGGCGGCTGCGACCCGGCTCGGCTTTTCGGATGACATGGCCGATCTGGCGCAGGCGCGCGTCTATGTCGTGACGGTTCCGACGCCGATCGATGCGCATAAGCGCCCCGATCTGACGCCGCTGGTGAAGGCCTCGGAGACCGTCGGACGTGTGCTTAAACGCGGTGACATCGTGATCTATGAAAGCACCGTCTATCCCGGCTGTACCGAAGAGGATTGTGTTCCCATTCTCGAGCGCGAGAGCGGGCTGAAATTCAACGAGGATTTCTTTGCGGGCTATAGCCCCGAACGGATCAATCCCGGTGACAAGGAGCACCGCCTGCCGACGATCCGCAAGGTGACGAGCGGTTCGACACCCGACGTCGCCGAGTGGGTCGATCGCTTTTATGCGCAGATCATCACCGCAGGCACCTTCAAGGCCGAGAGCATCAAGGTCGCCGAAGCGGCGAAAGTAATCGAGAATACGCAGCGCGACCTGAATATCGCGCTGATGAACGAGCTTTCGATTATTTTCGGCCGGCTCGGCATCGATACGCACAGCGTACTCGAAGCCGCCGGCACGAAGTGGAACTTCCTGAAGTTCACGCCGGGGCTCGTGGGCGGCCACTGCATCGGCGTCGATCCCTATTATCTGACGCACAAGGCGCAGGCGGTCGGTTACCACCCAGAAGTCATCCTGGCGGGGCGGCGCGTCAACGACGGCATGGGCGGCTATATCGCGAGCCAGGTTATTCGGCTGATGATCAAGCGCGGACTCCCGGTTCAAGGCGCGCGCATTCTGGTTCTGGGGCTCGCCTTCAAGGAGAACTGCCCGGACATCCGCAACACCCGCGTCGTCGATCTGATCGGCGAGTTCCAGGAATATGGCGTGAATGTCGATGTTCACGATCCGTGGGTCGACGCAGCCGAGGCGCGGCACGAATATGGAATCGATATCGTCGAGACGCCGCATGGCGATTATGACGCAGTGATCCTCGCCGTGGCGCACCGCGAGTTCGTCGATGCGGGCGCGGCAGCGCTGCGCAAGCTCGGCAAACCGACATTGGTGCTGGTCGATGTGAAGGGCATACTGAATATCGACGAGAGCGATTTGCGAATCTGATTCGTTCAGCCGGGCCGGAGGAGCCGATGCAACTTCGCAATCTTATCCAGCTGACGGCAAGCGTGGGAGCGATCGGTCTGCTTGACCGGGTCGTGGCGGTCGGCCTCGGCATCATATTCGCCCGTTGGCTCGGCCCCACCGAGTTCGGCACCTATGCCTTTGTCGTCACCGCGATCGCGCTGCTGTGTATCCCCGCAAAGCTCGGCATTCCCGAGCTTCTGACGCGCGATATCGCGGCGTCGAGAGGCAGCGGCGAACCCCTCGCGCTCGCGCGCTCGATCGTGAAAGGCTTCGCCATCGTTGGCGTCGCTGCGCTGGTGATCGTCGCTGTCGGACAGCTTGTTTTGCAATTTACCGCCGACACGCCGATCAGCCGGCTTATGAAAATCGGCCTGTGGATGGTCATCCCCTCGGCCTTTTTTGAGGTGGCGGCCGGCATTGTGCGCGGGTTTGGCCGCACCATTGCCTTCCAGCTCTATGGATCGGTGTTGTTGTCGGGGGCGACTTTGGCAATGGGTGCATCCGCGATGCTCCTGCTCGACCTCTACACCGCGCAAATTGCGATCGAGACGCGCTTCGCAGCGTTTACCCTGTTGTTGATGATTTCCAGCGTTCACCTTGTGTTGATCCTGCGCCGTCTGATGCCAGTCGTCGAAGGCCGCGTCCTCGGGACCGGCGAAATTCTGTCGACCGGGTCGCGCTTCATGTTCAATTCGGTGATTAGCATGGCGCTCGTGCGCATCGATCTTCTGCTTCTGGGAATCCTCGCGACCGAGGAAGCGGTCGGCCTGTACCGGGTCGCGGCCGAAGGGGGACTGCTAGTGGCTTTTGGATATACAGCGGTCACGACGGTTCTGGCCCCCGAATATGCGCGTATGCACAAGTCGGGAGACCGCGATCAGCTTCAGAAAACGGTTCGTCATGCCACCTGGCTCATCATGCTGATCGGCAGCCTGATCGCCGTTCCCCTGATCTTCGGGTCGCAGCTGATCATCGAGCTCGTGTTCGGCAGCTCTTATGCGCCCGCGAGCCTCGCGCTTTCGATCATAGCGGCGGGATATCTGGTTTCCTTCCTGTTCGGGGATCCCATTTTCATCCTGAATATGACCGGATATCACGACCGCGTGACGGTGATCGTCGCAATCAGCCTCGTCCTTTCGATGATACTCTGCCTTCTCCTGATTCCTCCGCTGGGTGGTACCGGCGCTGCCATTGCGGCGTCGATCGCATTGGTCTTTTATCGCTATCTGGCTTCGCGCGAGGTCTATAAGGCGCTCGGCGTCAACTGCGCTATCTTTGGCGGAATTGTTTCGCGCCTGACGCGCGACCGGACGATTTGATGAGAGGGGCGACAGCCCCGGCATATATAACTGAAACCGGCAGGCTCCCGATTGGACTGCCGACAAGATTGGATTGAATGTGAGTAAAGTCCTCCACAGCTTTCGTTCGCCCAGCCAGGGGTTTGCCAAAGTTTCCCGCTTCGTCGCCAATCGGCAATTGCACACGCTTGCGCGTGCGCATCACACGGCCGGCTATCCGCAAATGGCGATATTTTCGCACGATCACATCGGGCATGTGATCAACGTCGAGGGCCGGTACGAGGATGATTATCTTCGTGCCGCCTTTGGCTGGATGAGCGGCTTCCTCAAGAATATGAACGAACTCGTTGCGCTCGATATCGGCGCGAACATCGGCAATCATTCGGTCTTCTTCTCGCGATATTTTCTCGAGGTTCATTCGTTCGAACCCAACCCGCGAACCTTTGAGCTCCTGAAGTTCAACGCGTCGCAGACGGACAATGTCACGCCCCACCGGCAGGGGCTTTCGGACGCCGACGTCCTGGGCAGGCTGCGGGAAAACCCCACAAACATGGGCGGCACTTTCATCGAGATTGGTGCCGCCGGTGCGCCCGGCAAGGACGGCGTTTCGCTCATGACGCTCGATACATTCGCGGCCGACCGGGCGTTTGGGCCGATCGGGCTGATCAAGATTGACACCGAAGGCTTCGAAGCCCGTATCCTGCGTGGGGCGCGGGGGGTGATCGCCAGCAATCGCCCGGTGATCATGTTCGAATTGTCGCCGAGTGATTTCGGTCCGAACGGGTCAGACGTCGTCAACCTTCTGTCCGAACTCGGCTATGACTTCGTCTCGGTAGAACGGAACTTCCAGTTCGGTGAATCCCGGCTCGGCCGCTATTCGGGTTTCCTGCTGCGAACGCTGCTGGGCGAAAAACTGGAGGTCCGCCCGATCGAGCGCATTGCGCCCGCCTTTTACCAGATGATCGTTGCGGTGCACCGCGGCGCGCACCCGCTTTGACACCCGCGATACCCGATAAGAGCGGCGAACCGCTGTTCACGATATTCACGCCAACGCACAACCGCGCGCACACCTTGCCGCGCCTGTATGAAAGCATCGCCGCGCAGGACTTGCGCGATTTTGAGTGGGTGATTGTCGACGACGGATCAACCGACGGCACGCGGGAACTGGTCGCGCAATGGGTAGACAAAGCCGATTTCCCGATCCGCTATTTCTATCAGTCGCACGGGCACAAGAAGACCGCCTATAATTGCGGTGTTCGCGAAGCACGCGGCGCGTTGCTGGTGTGCTGGGACAGCGATGATGCTGCGCTGCCGCAGGCCCTGCGGATTATGCACGACGAATGGCTTGCGATCCCCGAAGCGGACCGGTCCGGCTACGTCGGCATAACCGGGCTTTGTGCCCATGAGGACGGGACAATTTTCGGCGATCGATATCCCGTCAGCCCTTATGACAGCACGCCGATCGAAACCACGCTCTGCGACGGTATCCGTGGCGACAAGTCGGGATTCCAGCGGGTCGAAATCCTCCGCCAATTTCCGTTTCCCGAATTCATCGAAGGCCTTGTACCCGAAGGTGTCGTCTGGAATGCGATCGCGCGAAAATACAAGACGCGGTACATAAACACGGCGGTGCTGACATATCATGTCGAGCAGGATTCGATCATCAACAGCCGCAACACATTGACGAAGATGCGCAGCACGTCGGTCGGACGCGGCTATTTCGCTTCCCAGTTTCTGACGCATGACTGGCGCTGGCTGTTTCGGGCGCCGGTCGAGGTGCTGAAAATCGCCGTGAATCATACCCGATACGCTTGGCATGCCTGGCGGGGAGGGCTACGCAAGGGGTTCCCGCCAAAGAGCCTCGCGGGATGGCTCCTCAAAGCGGTGACATGGCCGTTCGGGTTTTCGATATTTCTTTACGAGGAGCTTCGTTTTCCTCGCCGGTGACTCCGGTCGATTACTGTCGCGAACAGCGCGTCCCACTGACTCAATATGGCCTCAAGCGAAAATGTCTCGGCGGTTTGCGACGCTCTTTCTGCCAGCGCGCGTCGGCGCTCCGTGTCCGAAGTCAGGCAACGAAGCGCTTCGGACAGGCGGGATAGCTGACGGTCGTCTGGCAGCAACATGATTCGCTGCCCCCCATCGCTCAACTCGGCCGGCCCGGTCGAGACGTCGAACGCGATGGGCGCCACGCCGTGCGCCATCGCTTCGAGCAAGGCGTTCGGAAAACCCTCAAACGAAGATGTCATCACAAACAGGTCGGCCCGACGATACCAGTCGCCGAGATTTCCCGCGAACCCCGGTAAGATGAGACTGCCTGAAAGGCCTGCTGCCTCGACCATATTTTCGAGCTTTTCGCGAAGAGTGCCATCCCCGAGCATGACCAGCTGCCAGCCATGGGGAAGCCCGCCCATGAGCTTCACCGCCTCTATCAACAATTCGGGACGTTTCTGGTCATCTAGGCGCCCGACCCACAACAGAAGACGGGAGTCCGGCGGGACGAGCAAGTCGGGTGACAGATACGGCTCGGTCTTCGGCAAGGGCAAGAGGACGGGGTTGGGAATGGTCGCAATGATCGCTTTCCCCCCGCGCTCGCGCAGCCATTCGCTCGCAGGCTCGGTCTGGCCAACCAGGGCAGCCGCAACAGGATAGAGCAACTTGCGCAGCGCGCGATAGGCGCGCGGCAAAAGATGTTCATAGACGGGAGGATATATCCGCTCGCACGCGATGACCGGAATGGACGATCCCCAAGCTGCAAGGATGGCAGCGACATTCACGTGGGGCAGAAATGAAACGATGACATCGGGATTAAAGCTTCTTATGAACCGACGCAGCATCGTGAGCCGGGCGAGCCGTCCCGCGCCGGGCTCGCAATGATCGGAAAGAAAATCAAGATGAACCGCTGCGTTCAATGAATAGACGCACTCTCCGCGGGCCGAAAAGGTCGGCATCAACGTGACATTGTGGCCGTGCTCAGCCCACGCATTGGCAAGCAGTGCCGCAACCCGCTCGGCTCCACCCCCCTGCATTGAAGATACCAGAAACAAGATTTTCATTTCAATGCCTTCGGTCGTAAATAGTTAATCGGCAGTCCTCATATGAATAATCGGCTAAATTATCAAGGCTCTCTCCCGAGCGACTATCGATATTATATTCTGCCAATGATATTGGCTGTTATTATTTCACTAATCCCGTGGCCTGAAATAGTTTTGTCAGGAACGCGGGGAATTTTGATCGACCGAGAAGTTTATACTCAAAAGATTATCCATAAGGATAACCTTTTGGACTATTTCTACTTTGGTAGTTATTTGGATTACTTCACCTCGGAATATTCGTGGTGGTTCCTCATGAAGCTTCTGGAAGATGGTCGGCTTCCGGTGGACTATGAGATGGTCTTCCAGATGATTTCGACCGTTTTTCTCGTAACCGCGTCACTGATTGTCTATCGTCGCGGTGGGCTGTTGCCGCTGATTTTCCTGGCCAATCCGCTCGTTTTTGAACTTGCCTATTCCCAGCTGCGATCAGCGCTCGCGATCAGCATTCTCCATCTGGTTTATCTTTTCCTGCGACGATCGACCTATGTCGCCGTCGCGTTGTGCCTGTTCGCCGCAACGATTCATACCACGATGATCATTTTCCTGGCGGTCTATGTTCTTTGCCTGATGACCGCCGATGAGGGGGGGCGCCTTTCCCGCTGGCCTGTAGGCCTGCGTCTCACCGTCATATTGGGCGCGGGAATCGTCGTGGGGCTGGTGATCGGGCCGCTCCGGGAAGTGCTGCTGACGCTGATCGGCGATCGGCGCGCCGACTATCTCGACCTGTCGAGCAGCCCGCTCTACCTTGCCTTCTGGGTCGGCCTGCTGGGGCTTTTCCTGATCGACTATCGCGACACTTTTCGTTCGGTCGAAGGACGATTTTCGCTGTTTATCCTGTCACTGGTGACGGTAAACGTCTTTACCGGAGGATATTCGCTGCGCTTTCTGGCGCTCGCCTATCCGTTTGTGATTTCGACGGTGCTGATGGCCAAGCCGTCGGTGAAGATGTTCGCAATTCCGGCCATGTCGGTCTACATGATCGCGCAGTGGTTCTATTATTTTTCCACGATTACCGGATAGGCTCCCGTGCCGGTACATGTGCTTCACATCATCACCGGGCTCGCGACCGGCGGGGCCGAACGATCGCTCTTCAATCTGGCCGTCGCGGACCCTGCCAAAGGGTTCTCGCACAGCGTCGTGTCGTTGACGGGAGCGGGAAATTATGGCCCGCTGTTGAGGGAGAATGGCGTAGCGGTCCATGCGCTGGGGATAGCGGGGGGCGCCTCGCTTCTGGCTGCGCCGATCAAACTCGGGAAGCTGGTGCGCCAGATCGGCCCGGAGATCGTGCAGGGCTGGATGCCGCACGGCAATGTCGCCGCGACGGTTGCCGCGTCGATGTCGCGCCGACCGGTCCGGCTCGCGTGGAATATCCGTCAGTCGCTTTATGACCTGAGCGCGGAAAAACGCGCGACGCAATGGATGATACGCGGGCTTAAGACGCAGTCACGGCGTCCAGATGCGATCATCTACAACAGCCATCAGGCGAGAGAACATCACGAGGACCTTGGTTTTTCGCCGCGCCGCGGAATCGTCATCCCGAACGGTTTCGATACGGATCGCTGGAAGCCGGATGCCAGGAACCGCTCCGCGTTGCGCACCGCTATCGGCGTCGCGGAGGGGGTGCCGGTCGGGGGATTTATTGGCCGCTTTCATGCGTTGAAGGATGTGCCCAGCTTTATGGCAGCCTCCGCGGTCGCACTGGCCGAAGTGCCGGACCTCCATATCGTCATGGTCGGCGACGGGCTGACCCGCGAGAATGGCGCGCTGGAGGGGCTGTTCGCGAAACTGCCGCTGCAGCGGTTCCATACGCCGGGACGCCGCGACGACATCGAGGCGATATTGCCCGGGTTCGATTTCTTCTGCCTGTCATCGGCGAGTGAGGCCTTCCCCAACGTGCTCGGCGAGGCGATGGCGAGCGGGCTCCCCTCCATCGCTACCGATGTCGGCGATTGCGCAAGGCTGCTGGATGGCCACGGACGGATCGTGCCTCCCGGCGATCCCGGAAAAATGGCCGAAGCGATGGTCGAGATGGCGCGGATGGATATTGCGTCGCGGGCCGAAATCGGCGAAGCGGCGCGGGCAAGGATTACGACCTCATACGGGCTCGCCGCTACGGTTGACGCCTATACCCAACTCTATGATTCGATGATGAAAAGAGAAGTTTGATGTGTGGTTTTGCAGGGTTCCTCGACCGGGCGGGTTTTGCGGACGGCGAAGTGCTGCTTCGCCGGATGGCGGACACGATCATGCATCGCGGGCCCGATAGCGACGGTTATTGGGTGGACGGCGAGGCCGGGATCGCTCTGGCGCATCGGCGCCTCGCGATCATCGATCTCTCTCCTGCAGGCCATCAGCCGATGGCGAGCCATGATGGCCGGTTCGTCCTCAGCTACAATGGCGAGATCTACAATCACCTCGACCTTCGCCTGGAACTCGAAGAGAAGGGGCCCATCGAATGGCGGGGCCATTCGGATACCGAAACGTTGTTGCAGGGCTTTTCCGCATGGGGCGTGCTCGGCACCCTCGAACGCGCCAATGGCATGTTCGCCCTCGCTCTTTGGGATCGGGCGGACCGAAAGCTCGTCCTCGCTCGCGACCGCATGGGCGAGAAGCCGCTTTATTACGGCTTGCAGGGCAAGACGCTGCTGTTCGGATCGGAACTCAAGGCACTTCGCCAGCACCCGGCGTGGCAGGGCGGCATAAACCGCGATGCGCTGGCGCTCTTCCTTCGCCACAATTATGTGCCGGGTCCCTATTCGATCTATGACAATGTCCACAAGTTGCCGCCAGCGCATTATCTGGAAATCGGTGTCGACGACGCGGCGCTGCCCGAACCCGTCGCGTACTGGGATATCGCTGAAAAGGCCGCAGCAGGGCGCGATCGTCCGTTTTCGGGCTCGGCCGAGGAATCGGTCGACGCACTCGAGACATTGCTCCTCGACGCGGTCGGCATGCGGATGGCTGCCGACGTGCCGCTCGGCGCGTTCCTGTCGGGCGGATATGATTCCAGCACGATCGTTGCCTTGATGCAGCGCCAGTCGGCGCGCCCGGTAAGGACCTTTTCGATCGGTTTTTCCGAGGGCGAATATGACGAAGCCCGTCATGCGAAGCGGGTCGCCGCCCATCTCGGCACCGATCACACCGAACTTTATGTCACGCCGCAGGATGCGCTCGACCAGCTTCCGATCCTGCCGCACCATTGGGACGAACCGTTCGCCGATTCCTCGCAGATCCCGACCTTGCTTGTCAGTCGCCTCGCGCGGTCGGAAGTTACCGTCAGTCTTTCGGGCGATGGCGGTGACGAGCTGTTTTGCGGATATACGCGATATGCACAGGGTTATGACATCTGGCGCCGACTGGGCAAGCTGCCCGGTGGCGTGCGCAAGCTGATATCGGGAACATTGCGCAGGACGCCGGCGGACTTCATCGACGGAATGATGAAATTCGCGCCGTCGCGCCTGCGCAAGATGGCGGTGGGGGACCGGCTGCTCAAATTTGCCGACGTCCTTGCGGTCGAGCGGTCCGACGATTTCTATCGGTCGCTGGTATCACATTCGAAAAATCCGTCGATTCTGGTTCCCGGCTCGCATGAGCCGCCGACGTTTCTGACCGCCCCAGACCCGGACTGGCCGGCCGACGGAGATTTCCGCGACCGCATGATGTATCTCGATATGCGCAGCTATCTGCCTGACGACATATTGGTGAAGGTCGACCGGGCGAGCATGGCGTTCAGCCTTGAAAGCCGGGTGCCGCTGCTCGATCACCGCGTTGTCGAATTCGCTCTCGCATTGCCGCTCGAATACAAACTCCGGAACAATGAACCGAAATGGCCCTTGCGCCAGCTTCTCTATCGCCATGTTCCGCGCGAAATGATGGAGCGCCCGAAGATGGGTTTTGGCGTGCCGATCGAACATTGGCTTCGCGGGCCGCTACGTTCGTGGGCGGACGATTTGCTAGAGCCGGACCGTTTAAGGCGCGACGGCTATTTCAACGCCGATATCGTGAGCCAGCTCTGGTCGGATACGCGCAGCGGGCGGCGGCGGTTGCACTATTATGTCTGGGACGTGCTCATGTTCCAGGCGTGGCTCGACGCCCGATAGGACATCGGCCGCGGTTTCCATATCGTCGATCGGTTCAGGGTTTTCCGAGGAACCGGTAGATTTCAAGATGCCGGGCCGTGACTTCGCGGACGTCGAAAAAAGCTTCCGCATGTTTGCGGGCGGCTTCGCCCATCGCGATGCAGCGATTGCGATCGAGGACAAGGCTGTCGAGCGCGTCGGCGAGCGCGACGCTGTCCCGGGCAGGGCAGAGTAGTCCCGTCAGGCCGTCGACGATGGCGTCGCGGCACCCTGGAACATCGCTCGTTACCGACGCGCGGCCTGCGGCCGATGCGTCGATGATCGTCTTAGGAAAGCCTTCGCGATAGGAGGGCAGGGCGACGATGTGCAGACCAGCGAGGACCGTCGCAATATCCTGCGTATGTGGCACCCATTCGATGGCATCTTCGGCGACCCACTGATCGATTTCCGGCGGCGATACCGACGATGGATTGTTGGGGTCGGGATCGCCGATCAGAAGGAAACGCGCGTCACGCTTGCGCCGTTGCCGCAGGTCGTGCGCTGCGTCGACAAATTCATAAACGCCCTTGTCGCGAAGGAGACGCGCCGGCAGACCGATAACCGTCGTCGCGCTGGCCGGGTGCGGTCGCATTGTGATCGCGTCCAGGTCGACACCCGACCCCCCGATCATGTGGACGGTCGCCTTGTCCAGCTTTGCGAATTCGACCATGCGGGCGTCGTCGCGGTTCTGGAAAATGAAGCTGACGTCACGGCGGTTGAGGCCAAGGTTCATTAGGCGGTTTACCAGGCGGCGGAGCACGGCCTTCGAACCACTGGCGTTCCCGGTGTAGATATAGCCGAGCCCGGACACCGCGCCGACAATGGGGATACCCAGCAGCTTCGATGCGAAGCCGGCATAGAGGATACATTTCAGCGCGATCGCGTGGATAACCGTCGGGGCCGTTGATCGGGCAATCTGGAATGCGCTGGCGAGGGTCCGCAGCTCGCCAAGGATCGACATGCCGCCGCGGTCGATTTTCCATTCGACCCAGCGGGCGCCCGCGGCGCGGATTGCGTCGACGGCGGGCGAAGCGGGGCAGGCGACCACCGCATTATAGCCATCGGCCTGCGCGCCCCGGACAAGGTTTAGCCGGTGTGACACAAAGAACGGTGCATCGCCGACGAAAAACAGGATGGTCTTGCGTACGTCCGTCATCGGTCAGGCCTTGTCGGATGCGGCCACACGGTCGCCGCCGCCGCGACCAAGGGCGGTCGCAAGAATGATACGGAGGTTCAGCAGCAGCGACTGAAGCTTGCCATAGGTGTAATCGCTGAGGGCAAGCGCGTGCGGACGGCTCATGTCGATTTCACGGATCTGGGCATAGCCTGTAATTCCCGGCTTCAACGCATAGACGCCCAGCGTCTGGCGCGCCTCGACCAACTCGGTCTGTGAAAAAAGGCACGGGCGCGGCCCGACGAGCGTCATATTCCCGCGGAGCAGGTTAATCGCTTGCGGTAGTTCGTCGAGCTTGGTGCGGCGAAGAAAGGCGCCGATCTTTGTCACGGCGCTGGCGCTGACCTCATGCGTCCCGACAGCGATGGTATCCCGCTTCATCGTCCGGAATTTATAGAGCGTGAAGGGGGCCTGCGATGCCCCGACGCGCTGTTGCGCGAAGATGGCCGGGCCCGGACTGTCGAGCCGTATCGCAACCCAGAGCGCGACAAAAACGGGAAGCAGGAAAAGCAGGATTCCGATTGCGACGCCCAGATCCATTGTGCGCGTCACGGCGCGATAGAGGAATGAACGCGACAAGTCGTCGGTCAGGATCGCGGGTGCTGGCAGGCTGCGTGCCGGACCCAAGGCATAGTCAGCGAGGCTCTGCGCCGATGTCGAGGGCTTGAGCGTCTTGAACGGAGCGAAGAGCGCGCCGCCGATCACCGGACCCAGCCACCGGAGAAAGGCAAGCTTTTCGCCAAAGTAGCCCCGGCTATGGAAATAGCCGATGTAGATATTGTCGAGGCGATCACCGATTTCGGCATGGATCCGTTCGTTTCCAAGCGCCTTGCTGATGGCATAAGGCGATCCCTCGCCATCTTCGAGGGAAAGGATCGAGGAGATGTTGAGGAAGCGATTGCCGTTCATCCGCGCGAACTCGCGCGCGACGCCGGCTGAAAAATCGACATTGACCGCGACGAAGTCGGCGAGCGTTCCCGGCTGGTCATTGTTGCGCACGGCCAGATGGATCATCGTGTCGCAGGCAGAAACGCGGGCGAGGCCATCATAGTCCGTCACCGCGATATTGTCGTCCTGGCCAGAGAACAGAGCGTGCAGCGCCTCGACGTCGCGGCCAACTGCGAGCAGCTTCCTGCCATCGAGTGCCAGCAGGGGAATCAGGTGCCGGCCGACATTGCCTGACGCGCCAGTGACGATGAAATCATAGGAATATGTGTCGATGGTCATGAAGATTCTTCAGAGGAAGGCCTAGGCGTGAAATCTGGCGAGACGGGCCGTCGAAACAGGACGTTGCGGGCCGTCGCAGGCCGGGTCCAACCAGCCGTGCGTCGGCGTGTCAACAGCTGTCGTCTCGGGATGTCACTCGCCGCCGGCGCTGGTACCGCCCGGGCGTCCGGCCCAGGCCGCGTCGGCTTCATATTCGGGCACCAGCATGCTCACGATCCGCATGGCCGCCACGCTGTCCCCCGTTCCGCGAATCGTCGTATCGAGCTGCTTCAACATGGCGCCGAGTTCGGTCCAGGGCAGCAGGCCTTCGCGCGCGCGCATGATGCGCGGGTGGTTGGTCTGTTCCGGATTGTTCCCGATCAACAACTCTTCATAGAGCTTTTCTCCCGGCCGCAACCCCGTCTCGACAATTTCGATATCGCCGTCGGGGTGATCCGCCTCGCGCACGCTGAGACCCGAAAGTCGGACCATGGTGCGCGCAAGATCGATGATCCGCACAGGCTCGCCCATGTCGAGCACAAAGACTTCGCCGCCTTTCGCCATTGCACTTGCCTGAATAACAAGCTGCGAAGCCTCGGGAATGGTCATGAAGTAACGCGTGATTTCGCGGTGGGTGAGGGTTACCGGACCACCGGCGGCGATTTGAGTCTTGAAAAGCGGAACGACCGAGCCGCTCGATCCCAGAACATTGCCGAACCGCACCATGCTGAAGACCGTTTTGACCCCGGTGCTCGCCGCGCGGGCTTGCAGGATCAGTTCGCAAACGCGTTTCGACGCGCCCATGATGTTCGTCGGGCGGACCGCCTTGTCCGTGCTGATGAGCGTGAAGTTGGTAACGCCGACTTCCTCTGCCGCCTCGACGCTGTGGAGCGTTCCCATGATGTTGTTACGCAACCCCGAGATCGGATTCGCTTCGACCAGCGGCACGTGCTTGTACGCCGCAGCGTGGAACACGGTCTCGGGCCGATAGTGATGATAGACCCGCCGCATAGATGATCGCTCGGACACATTCGCGAGTTCGAGGTCGAGCGGTACCGATATGCCAAGGCGGCGCATCAGTTCGCGGATTTCCTGTTCGATCGAATAAAGTGCAAACTCGCTCTGTTCGAGCAGGATGAGCCGGGCGGGGCGACAGCGGATGATCTGGCGACATAGTTCGCTGCCAATCGAGCCGCCTGCGCCCGAGACCATAACGGTCTTGCCGAGGATTGTACGGCCCATCAGCAATTCATTGGCGACAACGGCCTCGCGCCCGAGCAATTCCTCGATCTGGATTTCGCGAAGATCGTTGACGGTGATGCTGCCGTCGATGACGTTCGTTAGACTGGGAAGCGACCGGACGTAAACTTCTTCATTCTGCAGCGTTTCGATGATTTCGCGCCGGCGCGCACGCGAGGCGCTGGGAATGGCCAGCAGAACCTCGTCTACATCGGTATCGGCAAGTAGCTGATGCAGCCGGAATGCGCCGAATACGGGAACGCCGTCGAGCCGTTGGCCGTCGAGCCTGACGTCATCGTCGATAAAGCCGACGAGATGAACTTGCGATTCGTGACGGAGCGAAAGTGCCAGCTGCTGGCCCGCGCGTCCCGCGCCATAGACCAGCATTCTCCTTGCATTGGCATCGACGACCTTGAGCAGGTCGAGCAGCGCGAAACGGATTGCGATCCGGCTTCCTGCCAGGAGCAACAGAAAGATGATCGGGTGCAAGACGCTCAATGTACGCGGTACATCGGGCGGGCGAAACGCGACGCAGATGACAATCAGGGGAACCATGAGCAGCCCGCACGCAACCGCCAGGTCGGCAACCGTGCGGGCTCCCGAATAGCGAATAAGCGATCGGTAAACGCCGGCCTGCCATGCAATGGGATACCAAAGCACCAAAGCACAGGCGGCAAAAGTCGCAATCGGCCGCGAGATGAATTCCCATGCACCCACGCGTAACGAAAAGGCGATCCAGACCGCGGCAAGACACAGAGAGCCATCGATGACCAGAGCCGCGAACTGGCGTTGGCTTCGCGGACGGTCACCGATGAAGGCAAGAATTTTTGCCCTCAGGCTACGCCATTGCTTGTCGTTGATAAGCTTCATAACTGCCGGCAATTCTTCACAGGGTTCGTCCTAAGCTTCCTCACCCGAGGAGGGGTTTCTGCAATAGCCCGGCGTTCAGGCGAATAAATCGCACGGTAAACACGTGCAATTCCTACGAGAAGTTTGCCCATCATTCAACCTGCGCGATCTTCGGGTGTCGATGCGTCGAGGCCGAGCGGCCGGCTCCTGTTCGGGCAAGAATATATTATCTCCGGGACGGTTTGTCGGCGCGTGAGAGACGGGTATTGCCCGATGACCGGCGCGGAGAATTGGCAAATTCAAAGACTTGGTCGCTCAGGCTGTTGATGACCTTGTTATCGATTGCCGTGGCATCTTGTCCGATCGAAAAAGCCTTCGAGGAAACCGGCCTGTCGAACTCGACGAGATTGCCGCGCAGTTCCGGTGCCGCTGAATCCCAAGCGCTGATGACCGGAGTGGTTGAACGGGCGACCCGCACATAGAGCCGGTTGTTCAGGATGCGGGGGCTCTTTCCACCGAAATAGGCCGCTCGTTCAAAAATGCCGAGCAGCATCATATCCTCGAAAACAGCATGGTCGCCCAGAAACACGAAAGCATTGGAACGCGTGGAGGAGCGCAGGTCGACGACGCTGTGGCTGACCTGGATTTTCGGCGCATGGGCGCCGCATATGAACGATGCGCTGCCGTCGGTTTTGATGCCGCTGATGACAATGCCGGGGGCAGCTCCGCCATGTACATAAATGCAGGGGTTAATATCCGACGCCCCGTTGCTGGTGGAGGTGAATTCGGGATCGAGAATCTTCGTGGAGCCCGCGAGATATCCGATGTCGATAGCGGCGCGCTTCGGCGGGGCGTTGGCGCGACGCGTATAGGCTTCGTGCGTCCATTTGCGGATTTTCGGCCTGATGATGCTGACATTGTCTGCAAACGATTCAATTGCCGCCTTTTTGTTTCCGTCAAAGATGCAGTCGGTCACCTCGATATCCCGCACTCCGTTGATACGGGTGATCAGCAATCCCGGGCCCTGATTTCCGTCGAACAAGATATTCCGCATCCGGATATTGCGGATCCGGTCCGGTGGACGCGCCGGTTGATCGTCGGGTTCGAGGTCGATCCCCGCGCACGGGCCGTTGCCGACATCCCAAAGCCCGTTCGTCAATCCGTATCGGCCGCCGTCGATCAGCCCGTCGATACCCTCGACAAGCGAAAGTCCTTGGCGGAAATTATTGAGCGCAATGCAATTTTCGAGCACCCAGCCGGAAGGGCAATCCGCGAGCGTTACGGCGCCTTTGGCGCCGGTGCCGTTCCCGTCCGACCCCGCATAGATCAGGAAGCCGTCGCAGGTGCCGTTGACGGCGCGAACCTCACGGAATTTCCAGCGATGGCATTTGTCGACGACGATCACGTGGGCCGGATTTTCGGCCGCAACGCGTTTCTCGCGATTTCCGTCGCAAACGAGGTCGATTACCTGAAAGTCGTTGCACTGGACGATATAGAGCGCCGAACCGCCCCAGCCAGTCGGGGCTCCGTCGGCGAGTTGGATACGATGCCCGTTCCCGCGCAGGATGAAATTGGATTTCGAGCCGAGGACCAGTTGCGAGGGTATGATATAGTCGGCGTCGAGCTCGCCGTTAACGCCATTGCCGATGGCGTCGAGAAATCGCTGTAACCGGATTAATATTGTATCGCCCGGCTGGCGGAAATCCTCTGGCGCTACCATGGGGGGCTTTCACTTGAACGAGGATGGCCGGGCAATCGCGCATGACGCGTCGAACGGCTCGTTGATCCGGTCATATCGCCGTTGATCGCGATTGGCGAGACGGGATGCGCCGAACACAGGCGACTTCAATCTTGCTGTTGAAGGGGCTTGCCGTTACCGGCGCGCCATGCAGCATGCGAAACGCTTTGATATCCAGCTACTACGCGGCGTCGCCGTCACCACGGTAGTTCTTTACCACGCGTTCAAGGATGTTTTTCCCAAGGGCTTTCTGGGTGTCGACGTCTTCTTCGTCATCTCCGGCTTTTTGATCTGCGGGATGATCCTGCGCCAGTTGCGGGATGGACGATTTTCATTCGTCGAATTTTATGTGCGGCGCGCGCGGCGTCTGCTGCCGGCGAGCTTTGCAACATTGCTCGGTACCGCACTGCTCGCTGCTCTATTGCTGACGCCCGACGAATTTTCCGCTTTTTCGATGCAATTGCTCGGCTCGCTGACATTTTCGGCGAATTTCGTCTTCGCGACAGGGACTGGGTATTTTGACGGCGGGGCCGATACCAAGCCGCTCCTGCATATATGGTCGCTCTCGCTCGAGGAGCAATTTTACTTCGTCGCTCCGCTGCTACTCTGGCTTACCCCGCTTCGCGCCCGCCTGCCACTCATGATCGTCGCCACGATCGCCAGTCTCGGACTGTGCCTGTTCCTTGCGACCGGCGTGCCGATCGGATCGATCGCCGGACAGACCATCGAAAATCTTGCATTCTATATGCTGCCGTCGCGCGCCTGGGAGCTCCTGATTGGCGGAATGGCCGCGTGGATCATGATCGTGCGGCCCGATTTGCAGATTCCGCGCGGCGTGAAGCCGGTACTGCTCGCGTCGATTATTCTCGTCGCGTGGATCGGGGTAGCCGACGTTCATCCCGGCTGGGATGCCATTATCGTTACGCTGGCAACGGCGATCTTGCTCCTCGGCAAGGACGACTGGCTCTTGCAATCGGCGGTGGCAGCGCTGGTCGGGCGGATCGGTGACTGGTCCTATTCTCTATACCTCGTTCACTGGCCGCTGTTCTCTTTCGCCTATATTTCCTATCTCGGCACTCCGCCTCTGGCCGTCATGATCGCCCTCGTCGCTTTGGCGGTGCTGCTGGCGTGGTTGCAATACCGGTTTGTCGAGCAGCCGTTCCTCGCCCAGCCAAGGCCCCGGTTCGTCTGGCCGGTAATCATCACGGTTGCCCTGTTGTTGCTGGCGACAAGCTTTGGATTTCGCGCCGCCGCGGTCAGCGATCCCGATGCCGCCGGGGTTGTCGGTCTGTCGGAAAATTGCGATCGCCTGTCGCCGGGCGCTGCCGAATGCCGCACGTCGCGGGCACCGACTATCCTGCTATGGGGTGACAGCTATGCCCAGCATCTCGTGCCCGGTCTTCGTAGCATTGTCCGTCGGGGCGAAGGGTTCGAACAAGCCACTTTCCCTGCCTGCGCGCCATTGCTCGGACTTGTACAGACGGGCCACGGTTTTTCCCGGCCATGGGCAGACAGTTGCGTCGGTTTCAACGAGGATGTGGCTTCACGGCTGAACAAGCTGCCTAGCGTCCGCTACGTGATCCTTGCCTCCTCATATGTCCAGACGTTCAGCGACAACCAACTCGAACTGTTGGTAGACGGTAAGATCGTGCCGTGGAAAGATGGCCTTGCAGGGCAGCATCTGGTGCGAACGATCCGTGCTGTCCAGGCTGCGGGGAAAATTCCCGTGATCGTCGGCCCCACCCCGATAGCGAACTTCAATGTCGGGGCGTGTTCTCGCCGGGAAAAGGGCGGTCATATTGTACTTCGCCGGAACGCATGTGCGGTGACTTCACGCGATATCGTCACGAAGGAGATTGATCGCGAACTTATGGAAATTGCAGAAAGAACCGGTGCGAGAATATTGTTGCCGTCGGACCTTTTTTGTCGCCAAGGGCATTGCGTAACGCAGGTTTATGGCGATGCCCTCTACCGCGACCAGGGGCACATGACCAGAGCTGGCTCACGATATCTTGCCATGCAGAAGCTCCGTGCGGCTATTCAATAGCGGCGCGGCGCGCGGAACTTTCACGGGCAGGGGGCCGGATACAGCGCTCTTAGTGGTGATGCAGTCCAAATTTTCGATGAGAATGACGCGCTTCAGTTGCGGTCAGACTCGCAATTGAACCAGTGTCGGCAATAAGGCGTTGGGCCCGCGCGGCTCCAACGCGTTGCCGCCAGCAGGCTGTTCCCGAGAAGCTGAGATCGCAGCGACTGGGCACCCTCTGCGGATAAATCGTCGCTATGGCGTTCGTCCGGCGATCCTTTCACGTTAATTTGGGCATATACGTTAGTTTCCTGTCAACAGCAGAAAAGCGTAAATAATATTTGATCGCCAAAAGGATGCCTGACGATCAGGTCCGGTTGGAAAAAGCCAAAGATAGGATGTTTGGCGCCAAATTGAATCGAGCAGTGGTCATTTTTGACATGCTGGACAAATGAGAACCCTCGTGGAACAGCGGCAAGTGATTCGGCCGTCACATGGAGGATGATATCGGGTAAGCGCGTGCTCGGGGAGCGAATCGCTTTGCGGATTGTCTCGATCGTCACGGGCGGCGTTCCTGAGATTATGTCTCCGAAATGGTAGTCCGATGATCTTGGCCCACTGCACGGCGCAATCATGTGGTGCGCAAGCGCAAGCCAAAATTCAGTGGCACGCCGTCGAGAGGCAACATATTAGCAAGCACATACACCAATCTGGCGCCACGTACGGCGAAGCGTTGGCATTGTGGATCTCTGTTTGGAAGTGCAGCGTTGATGTCTGAAAATACGAAGGTCGCTAACATCGACCACAAGACTGTAGAAGGTTTCGGCGACGAGTGGGCGGCCTTTGATCAAACTGCGCTCAAAGAAGAGGATTGGCGTCAACTTTTCGACGGATACTTTTCCGTTTTTCCTTGGGCGACGCTCTCTGATGATGCCTCCGGTTTTGATTTGGGCTGCGGGTCGGGGCGATGGGCGCGTGGCGTTGCGCCGCGTGTGGGCAAGTTGCATTGTATCGACCCTTCCGAAAAAGCGCTGGATGTTGCGCGGCGCGTGCTGGGCGATCGGGGAAATGTCGAGTTTCATCACGCAGGCGTTGATGAAATCCCGTTACCGGACTCCAGTCAGGATTTTGGCTACTCGCTGGGCGTGCTTCACCATATCCCTGACACAGAGGCTGCGATGCGGGCATGCGTAGCAAAGCTCAAACCTGGCGCGCCGTTCCTTGTCTATCTCTATTACGGTTTTGATGACCGGCCCGCTTGGTTTCGAGCGCTTTGGAAGCTGAGTGATTTTGCCCGGAGAGTGATCAGCCCGCTGCCATTTCCTCTTCGTAAGTCGCTTACGGCAGTGATCGCGGCAACGGTGTATTGGCCCTTGGCGCGGACGGCGGCGCTCGGCGCACGCATGGGATTGAACGTGGATGTCCTGCCGTTGAGTTTTTATCGCGACCAGAGCTTTTATACGATGCGGACCGATGCTCTCGATCGTTTCGGGACGCTGCTGGAGCAGCGATTTACTCGGCCGCAAATTGAAACGATGATGCAGGCCTGTGCTCTTAAGGCAATCAGATTTCGGGAGGGAGCGCCATATTGGGTCGCATGCGGAATCAAAATCGACGATGGGGATTGAACATCCGTGCTGAACGCTTGAACAAAGCGCAGGTCCGTCGCGGAGATTTGTGCCTGCGATGCAGGGGCAGGTGAGCGGATAGCTCGCCTCGCGCCGCGCCCTCCCGTTCGTTCGAGACTGTTTCCGTATCACTGGGCTCTTGGCAAAAACATAGCCGTTTCATCCCATTTTGTGTCTTTCAGCCTCTAAAAGCTTCTATCCAAATCCAGACTTTCGGCGTCGATGTTCGTTTAACATGCCTGGGTGTTTTCGAGGGATCACGGACTAAAGTTGGTAGCGGATAGGGCAACTTGCATAGGCAAGGCGCAGGGCCGAAAGAGAGGGTGGGAGTGAGACATGAATTTCGGATTCGACAATAGCTTTTACCGTAGCATGGAAGGTTTTTATTCCCCTGCGGAAGCTGCAATACCCTCCGCGCCCAAGCTTCTGATTTTCAACCATATACTGGCAACGCAGCTTGGACTGGAAGCGGCGTCCGCGGACGACGAGACACTGGCACGGTTGTTCTCCGGGGAGGTGCTTCCCGAGGGTGCCGACCCGCTGGCGCTTGCTTACGCTGGTCACCAGTTTGGTCATTTCTCGCCGCAGCTTGGCGATGGCCGTGCGCTGTTACTGGGTGAAATCGTCGCGCCCGATGGCGCGCGCTTCGACATTCAGCTCAAAGGGTCGGGACCTACCGCCTTTTCGCGTAACGGAGACGGACGCGCAGCAATCGGTCCGGTATTGCGCGAGTTTCTCGTATCCGAAGCGATGGCCGCGATGGGGGTGCCGACGACGCGCGCGCTGGCAGCGGTGGCGACGGGTGACCGTGTGCAGCGCGAGCGGGCGCATCCCGGTGCGGTGCTGACGCGCGTTGCGAGCAGCCATATCCGTGTCGGTACCTTTCAGTTCTTTGCCGCACATTATGGTGCCGATCACGTTACACAGCTCGCGACCTACAGCATTCGTCGCCATTTCCCCGATCTGGTCGATACCGAAAACCCACCGCTCGCGTTGCTCGACAGGGTTATCGCTCTTCAATGCGAATTGATCGCCCATTGGCTTGGCGTCGGGTTCGTTCATGGTGTGATGAACACCGACAATGTCGCAATCAGCGGCGAAACGATCGATTACGGTCCTTGCGCCTTCATGGATCGTTTTGCGGGCCATACGGTGTTCAGTTCTATCGATGCGAACGGCCGTTACTCCTATGGTCGGCAGCCGCACATCATGCATTGGAATATGGCGCGTTTCGCCGAAGCGCTGCTGCCTGCGGTTCATGCGGTCAACCCGGCCAGCGTCGATACGGCGAAGGCGATGGTCGAGGCGATACCGAAACGTTTCAGCGGGGAGTGGCTGAAAAGGATGCGGCAAAAATTGGGCTTCGCCGAAGCCGCCGAGGGCGACGAGGTGCTCATCGACGGGCTGTTTGACGAACTCGAAAAACATCAGATCGATTTCACGCTCTTTTTCCGGGGGCTGGCGATGATATTGCGCGGCGACGGAATGATGCTTGAAAACCTGTCGCCGGATCCCGAGGCGATGGCGCCTTGGATTTTCGACTGGTGGGAACGGGTCGCCCGTGAAACCGACGCGCCGCTCGATCGCGCTGACGCGATGGATGCAATCAACCCGCTCTATATTCCGCGCAATCATAAGGTGGAGGCAGCGCTCGCCAGCGCAGAGGCGGGCGATCTCGCTCCGTGGACCGAACTGCTCGATGTGGTCCGCAATCCCTATGTCGAGCGCGCGGAATGGCAGGACTATGCCGTTCCCGCGCCGGCCGATGCCGGGCCCTACACGACCTTCTGCGGAACCTGAGCGCCGCGGCGGTTGAGCGCACCTCTGGCGCTTGCTAGGGGAAGGGCCGACGCCTCCTTCAGGAAGAGAAACTTGCCCGATATCCAAGCACAGCAGGCGGCCGGAAGCGCGACTCCGGTCAAGATCACCGTCGTCGGTACCGGCTATGTCGGCATTTCGAACGCAATATTGCTGGCGCAGCGCAGCCGGGTGGTCGCGCTCGACATCGATTCGCGCAAAGTCGAACAGATCAACGCCAAGCAGTCGCCGATCGCCGATCCTGAGATCGAGGAATATCTTGCGAACCGGTCGCTGGATCTCATCGCGACGACCGATCGCGACGCCGCCTATGACGGCGCTGATTTCGTCATCGTCGCGACCCCGACCGACTATGATCCCGATACCAATTATTTCAACACGCGCACGGTCGAAAGCGTGATCGCCGATGCGCTGGTAAAGGCGCCGGGCGCACTGATTATCGTCAAATCGACGGTGCCGGTTGGTTTTACCGAACGGATGCGTGCCGAGCACAGCAGCGATGCAATCGTCTTTTCGCCCGAATTCCTGCGCGAAGGGCGAGCGCTTTACGACAATCTTTACCCCTCGCGCATCATCGTCGGTGACACGCACCCCCGCGCCGCAGAATTCGCGCGCCTGCTGCTCGATGGATCGCTGAAGCCCGATGCGGAGATTTTGCAGACGGGCAATACCGAGGCCGAGGCCATCAAGCTGTTCGCCAACACCTATCTTGCGATGCGCGTAGCCTTCTTCAACGAGCTTGATACCTATGCCGCCTCGCACGGCGTGGATTCGCGCCAGGTGATCGAGGGCGTGTGCCTCGACCCGCGGATCGGGCAATTCTACAATAATCCGTCCTTCGGCTATGGCGGCTATTGCCTGCCCAAGGACACCAAGCAGATGCTGGCCAACTATAAGGATGTCCCCCAGAACCTGATCCAGGCCATCGTGTCCTCCAACACGACGCGCAAGGATTTCATCGCATCGGAAGTCATTAAGCGGGCGCCGCGCGTCGTCGGCATCCATCGGCTCGCGATGAAGGCGGGGTCGGACAATTTTCGCGCCAGCAGCATCCTGGGCGTGATGAAGCGGGTGAAGGCCAAGGGGATCGAGGTGATCGTTTATGAACCGCTGGTCGCGGACGATCGCCTGTTCAATTCGCGCGTTATCCGTGATCTCGAGGCATTCAAGGCCGAAGCCGATGTCATCATCGCGAACCGCGTGACCGACGATCTCGCCGACGTTGCGGACAAGGTTTACAGCCGTGACCTGTTCGGCGCCGACTCCTGACTTTCGCCATCGACGCAACTCGCCGCATCGCCGGGAACTGTCCCATTGTCGGAGAGTTAGCTAGTCAAATGGGGAGAAACGGGTTGCACAGCCATATCTCGCAAGCCACAAGTGTGCATCGGTGGCCAGCAGATGAAAAAATCTGACATTTCGCGTGTATCGTCAGGCCGCCGACCCGTGCGGATGCGGCCGCTCTTGATCGGTGCCTGCTCCTTTCTTTGTCTCGCTTGGGCGGGCGCCGCGCAGGCGCAGCAGGTCGAACCGCCGCAGGTCGTCCGGACACTCGACGCGAACAAGGCAGACCCGATCGCTGCTCCGTCGCCGCCTCCGCCCGATGTGGTCCTGCCTGAGGTCGCCCCGATCATCGAGGATGACGAGTTCGAAAAGGCGATTCCGCCGATCAGCGCCGAGGACGATGCGGAACTCGACCGTCCGCTCGAATCGATCGCCGATTTTGAAAAACGTCAGGCTGCCGAGGCGGCGAAACGCCGCAAACCGGCTGGCGAGGACAGCGCCGATGCGACCGTCGAAACGCAGCCGCCCAAGGTTGACGGCGTACCGGTTCCCGCGCTCGCCGACGGCGATGCGGTGGAGGCGATCGGCGACGCGCCGATCACCGACAGCGAGCTAGCGGCACCGCTGCCTCCGCTCGAAAATTTCGACGTAGAGCCGGTGCAGTTTGCGGAAGCCGAGGATGACAAGGGCAATGTCGAGATCGCCTATTCGGTAAAAGTGAATGGGCTCGACGCAGCCGACGATAGTACCGACGTCGATCTCGCCGACCTGTTCGGCGATTTGTCGGCGCTTTATGACGGCGACGGAAAGGCCGACAATGCGGCGATGATCCGCGCGCGCCTGACCGCAGATGGCGAACTGATGCAGCGCATCCTTGCGTCCGAAGGCTATTATGACGCCGTCGTCGACACGCGCATCGACCGCGGCGAACGCGAGGAAGGGCAGGAGGGTCAGGAAGGCCAGCAAACGCAGCAAGGCCGGCGTCGGTCGATCACCGCCGTGATCGATGTAAAACCGGGCAAGCGCTATACGCTGGCCGATATCATCATTAATGCCGGGCCGACGGTTCCGCCGACCCTGATCGCCGACAATTTTCCGCTCGCCGTCGGCGAACCGATCGTCGCACAGCGCATTCAGGGCGCCGAAGCTGCGATCGCGCTCAAGCTGCCACAGGAAGGCTATCCCTTCGCCAAGGTCGGACAGCGCGACATATTGCTCGATGGTGCTACGGGCGACGGCGTCTACACCTTGCCCGTCGATATTGGGAAACGGTCGCGCTTCGGCGGGATCGAGACGACGGGCGACCTTGCTTTCGATGCCGAGCATGTCGCGGTCCTCGCACGTTTCAAGCGCGGTGACCTCTACGATAGCCGTATGGTCGACGATCTTCGACAGGCGTTGGTTGCCACCGGCTTGTTCGCCACCGTCGCCGCTGAGCCACAGCCGACCGGTGAGAGCGCGGGCGACGACACCGAATATGTGACGATGCTGGTGACCCAGCAGGCGGGGCCGCCGCGCACTCTCGCCGCCAGCGCCGGCTACGGGACGGGCGAGGGGATCAGGCTTGAAGGTAGCTGGACTCATCGCAACCTGTTCCCGCCCGAAGGTGCGCTGACCTTCCGCGGGGTATTGGGCACGCAGGAGCAGGGGATCGGGGCAACGCTTCGCCGTTCGAACGCGGGCCGCCGAGATCGTACCATGGAGCTCGTCACCGAGGTCACGCGCAGCAACTATGATGCGTTCAACGCAATCACGGGCCGCGTCGGCGTGCGCGTCAGCTATGATTCGACGCCGATCTGGCAGAAGAAATTTACCTATGCCTATGGTGCCGAACTGATCGCAACACGCGAGGATGATTATGATTTCAACCAGGGTGCGCGGTCGTATGATTTCTACACGATCCTCGGCCTGACCGGGCAAGTCGGGATGGACCGGACCGACAGCCTGCTAAACCCGACCAAGGGCTTTCGTATTACATCGCTGATCCAGCCCGAAGGCTCGCTTGCGGGTCGCTTCTCGCCTTATGCGCGGCTGCGGACCGACGTCAGCGGCTATTATCCCGTGACCGACAGCATCGTCGTGGCCGGGCGCGTGCGCGTTGGCTCGATCCTCGGGGCTGCGCGCGAGCGGTTGGCGCCGTCGCGGCGCTTCTATGCCGGCGGCGGCGGGTCGGTGCGCGGATTCGGCTATCAGGAACTTGGGCCGAAGGATCCGAACAACGATCCGATCGGCGGCCGCAGCGTCGCCGAGGCGGCGTTCGAGACGCGCTATCGCTTTGGCAATTTCGGCGTTGTCGGCTTCGTCGACGCCGGGCAAGTTTATCGCTCGTCGGCGCCGACTTTCCAAAATCTGCGCTTCGGTGCCGGGATCGGTGCGCGCTATTACACGAACTTCGGTCCGATGCGCTTCGACGTCGCGACCCCGATCGGGCGCAAGCCCGGTGAAGCGCGGGTCAGCGTCTATGTTTCGATAGGGCAGGCCTTTTGATGGCTGACGACGCCGCCTTCGCCGAAGACGAAACCGTGCCCGCAAAGGCATCGCGTTCGTGGCCGCTCACTATATTGCGTTGGATCGGCCTGAGCCTGCTCGGGCTGGTGCTGCTGTCCGCGTTATTCCTTGTCGGGCTCAATAGCGATGCGGGGCGGCGTTTCGTTGTCACCCAGATCGAGAAATATGAATTCGAAAACGGGATGAAGATCGGCATCGGCCGGCTCGACGGGTCGCTTTATGGCCAGATGGTCATCCGCAATCTTACGCTGTCCGATCCGAAGGGCGTTTTCCTTGCGTCGCCCGAGGTCAAGGTCGACTGGCGGCCGATCCGCTATCTCGCGAACCATGTCGACATTCGCTCGGCAACCGCGGCGACGATGACGATGCGCAAGCTGCCCGAGTTCAAAGTCGTTCCCGACACCGGCGAACCGTTGCTGCCCGACCTCGACATCGACGTCGGGCTGTTGCGCGTCGACCGCTTCATCTTTGAGCCCCTCGTTGCGGGTGAGCGGCAGGTTGCCAAATTGAACGGCAAGATCGCGATCGCCGACCGCCGCGCGCAGGTCACGGCCAATGCCGAGACGATTGCCGGTGGGGGCGGGGAGGGCGATGCGTTGAAACTTGTACTCGACGCGGTGCCCGAGGCGAACCGGCTTGCGGTGACGCTCGACATGACGGCGCCCAAGGGCGGCGTGCTCGCGGCAATGGGTGGGTTCAAGGAAACGCTCACCGCGAAGCTCGACGGCCGCGGTGATTGGAAAGCCTGGAACGGCAATCTGACCGCGAACCTCGGCGCTGCGCCGCTCGCGCGCGTCGCGCTGACGGGGCGCGATGGCACTTTTACGGCAAAGGGGAAGGCGCAAGCATCGCGCCTGATGGCCGCAGGGCCGGTCGTTGAGTTGCTGGGGAGCGAAACGGCGATCGATCTTACGGCACGCCTCAACGACCGTAAGGCCGCGATAGACGGGCGGCTGTCGTCCGACGCGGCACAACTCGGCATCAGCGGCGGAATCGACCTTGGCACCAGTCGCTACGAGGGTCTGAAACTCGCCGCCAATATTCTCCGCCCGAGCGCGATTGCGCCAGCGGTGCGAGCCAATGGACTACGGGCTACAGCGACGCTCGATGGCGCCTTCGCGCATCCGACGGTCGATTATCAGGCGAATGCCAACAGTCTCGCGGTGAATGACATCATCGTCGAGGGGATCGTGCTTGCTGGCAAGGCGCGCGTCGATGCCGACCAGATCGTCATTCCGGTAGCGGGACGCGCCGCGCGCATCCGCGGCCTCGATACGGTTGCGGGCGGGACGTTGGTCCAGGTGCGGCTCGACGGCGACCTCGCGTACAGCAATGGCCGCATCCTCAGCGACAATCTGCGTCTGCGCTCGCCGCGCATCGACGCCAAGGCAATCATCATCGCCGATCTCAACAAAGGCTTTTACACCGGCGCGATCGACGGGCGGATTAACGATTATCGGATCGAAAGCGTCGGCATCTTCGACATCGATACCGACGCTGATCTTAAGACCGCGCCGCGCGGCGGGTTCGAGATCGTCGGAAACGTTCGCGCCCGCTCGACCCGGCTGTTCAATTCGGGCGTGCGCGATTTCCTCGGCGGCAGTGCGACGGCTTCTAGCGCGGTGCGTTATGGCACCGACGGCATTATCCGCTTCTCGGGCCTCCGCCTGTCGGCGCCGCGGCTGCGGGTAACGGGCGGGCAGGGGAGTTATGCGCCGAACGGCCAGATACGCCTGACCGCACAGGCCCATTCAACCGACTATGGTCCTGTCGGGGTTCAGCTTGCGGGGACGATCACCGACCCGCGCGCGGTTGTAACGGCTGCACGTCCCGGCCTTGGGATCGGGCTCGCCAATCTGGTGGCCAAGATCAACGGCGCACCGAACGGCTACCGGCTCGCGGCGACCGGTGAAACCGATTATGGCCCACTGTCCGCTGACGTCGTGCTGCTGACAGCCAAGGGGCCGCTGACGATCGATGTCGAGCGCGGCGACCTGTCGGGGATCGGCTTCAACGGCAGACTGGTAAAAAGCGATGCGGGGCCCTTCGTCGGTCAGCTCAACGCTTCGGGGCAGGGGCTTGGCGGCCTCGTCCGGCTGACCGCCGCCGGAAAATATCAGGCGGCTGCGATCAACGTCCGCGCGAACGACGTCGTGCTCCCCGGCGCAGCGAAGCTCGCGGTCGGGTCGGCGATCGTCGATGCCGACGTTACCCTTTACGACACGCCGCATGTGGTCGCCGACATCCAGATCGCCGACACGCAGATTCGCGAATATGACATTGCCGTCGGGCGCGTGAAGATCGACTATCGCGACGGCGCGGGGCGCGCGCAGGCGCTGGTCGAAGGAACGAGCGGTGTCCCGTTCCGCATCGCAGCGAACGCCGACCTTCAACCCAAACTCTGGCGCGCGTCCGTGCAGGGCCGGGCGACAGGGATCAATTTCCGGACCACGTCGCCCGCACGCATTATTCCGGGCCCCGACGGTTATGAATTGCTACCAACGAACGTCAGTCTGGGGCGCGGCAGCAGCGCGCGTGTCGCCGGCCGCTTCGGCGATGGGATCATGATTCAGAGCCGCCTCGAACGCGTCAATATGGCCATCCTCAATGCCGTCTATCCCGACATGGGGCTGGGCGGCCGCGCAACGGGCAGCCTCGATTTCGAACAGGCGAATTCCGACAGCTTCCCGCGTGCCGACGCGCGACTGACGATCACCGATTTCACGCGTACGACCGCGGCGTCGGTCAGCCAGCCGGTCGATGTCAATTTCGCAGGCAAGCTCCTCGTCGACGGTGGCGAAGCGCGCGCGGTGATGCGCAAGCGCGGCAGCGTGATCGGGCGTCTGCAGGCGTCGCTGCGTCCACTGGGTGCCGGTGCGGGGACCTGGACCGAACGTTTGATGGCAGCGCCGCTCGGCGGGGGCATCCGCTACAACGGACCCGCCGACACGCTCTATTCCTTCTTTGGCCCGGCGACGCAGCATGTGTCGGGACCGATTGCGGTCGCCGCTGATTTTAGCTGTAGCGTTTCCGATCCATGCCTGGAGGGCGTCGTTCGCGGCAAGGATATGGTCTATGAAAACCAGACCTATGGCACACGGTTGACCAATATGGTCGTGAACGGCCGCTTCACGGGCAACCGGCTCGAGATCGAGCAGCTTACCGCGACGGCTGGCGACGGCACGGTGCAGGCGAAAGGCTTTATCAGCCTCGCGTCGGCCGACGGCTATCCGATGAATATTTCGGCGACGCTCGATAATGCGCGGTTGGCCAAGAGCGAGAATATCGCCGCACGTGCGACGGGTAATCTGACGCTTGAGAAGGTCGCGGGACAGACAGCGCTGCTGTCGGGCAGCCTGCGCCTTCCTGAAACACGCTATCGCATCATTCGTGAGGGCGCGGCGCAGGTTCCAGTGCTCACCGGGGTTCGGCGCAAGCCGCCTGCGGGCCGCCAGCGGATCAGCGGCGATGGGCTCGCGGCGGTCGGCGGCAGCCTGTTCGACCTCATCCGCCTCGATATTGCATTGAAAGCCCCTGACGAAATTTATGTCAGCGGCATGGGGCTCGAATCCGAGTGGAAGGCCGATGTGGTGCTGCGCGGTACGACGCAGGATCCACGCGTTACGGGTGAGATCGAACTGGTGCGCGGTACGCTGGGTTTCGCGGGCCGCTCGTTCGAATTGCAGGAAGGTCGGGTGACCTTCCCGACGGGCGAAGCCTTCGATCCCGCGATCCGCCTGCTCGCCAGCGACACGATTGAAACCGTGACGATCAGCATCAGCGTCACTGGGCGCGCGAGCAATCCGCAGATCGCCTTCTCGAGCGTCCCGGGCTTGCCGCAGGACGAGATCGTCTCGCGCATCCTGTTTGGCGATTCGATCACCACCCTGTCGCCGCTGCAGGCGGTGCAACTCGCATCGTCGCTCAACACGCTCAGCGGCACGGGTGGCGGATTGAGCCCGCTTGGATCGCTTCAATCGGCCACGGGGATCGATCGACTGCGCGTGCTCGGCCCCGACGATACCGTCGGGCGCGGTGCGGCGTTGGCCGCCGGCCAATATATCACCAAAGATATCTATCTGGAGGTGATCACCGACGCGCGCGGCTATACCGCGACGCAGCTCGAGGTTAGCCTGACTCCGGCGCTGTCGCTGCTCAGCCAAGCGGGCGGATCGGGCCAGTCGAACCTCAGCATCCGTTATCGCAAGGATTATTGATGCGCGCCGCCGCCCTGCTTGTTCCGCTGTTGCTGCTCGCGGCATGCAAGGACGAGCCGCGTTTCGAGGAACGATACGACAAGGCGGCGAAAGAGATTGAGGCGCGCGCAAAGGCGATGGATGCCGACATCGCCAAGTCCGACACTGCCGCACGGGCCGCATCGGAAAACTTGCAACCAGCGGCCAAGCCGTCTAACGCGCCCACGTCATCTGGGGAGTAGCCAGCCGTCCTTCGGGGCGGGCCACCGTGTCAACATACTCGGCCGAGAGGTCGTGGTGCGGTGGAAGCGGGAGACCGCTTGGGCGAGACCAATGGCATCGACCTTCGTCCGGGCCGGGCGGCGGGTTTGATGTCTATTGGAATCGCGAAGCCGCTCGGCCCCGGAGTTTGTTCATGGAAGCCCTGTTAACCTCGACCGCTGTCGTCGCGCTCGCCGAAATCGGCGACAAGACGCAGTTGCTTGCGATCCTGCTCGCGACGCGGTTCAACCGCCCGGTGCCGATCATCTTCGGCATATTGGTCGCGACGCTCGCCAATCATGCGCTCGCGGCGCTGCTGGGCGCATCGGCCGCGGCCTTCCTCGACAGTCCGGTCTTCCGCTACGCCATCGGGCTTTCCTTTGTCGCGATGGCGGCGTGGACGCTGATCCCCGACAAGTTCGAGGACGATGAGGCACCGAAGCCGCGCTTCGGGGCGTTCCTGACGACGCTCGTCGCCTTCTTCCTCGTCGAGATGGGCGACAAGACGCAGGTCGCGACGATCGCGCTCGGCGCGCAATATCACAACGTTCTTCTGGTTACCGCGGGCACCACGCTCGGCATGATGATCGCCAACGTCCCCGCAATCTTCCTCGGCCACGAACTGCTCAAGCGCGTCGATTTGGCCAAGGTTCGCATGGTCGCCGCGACGCTGTTCCTCGTTATCGGCCTTTGGGTGCTGGTGCAGACTGCGGGTTTGCTCGGTTAGCCGGCATTTCGCGTCGCGAGCATTCGCTCGAAACGCCAGCTCGATGAACACATTGCGTCGAGGTCGCGGTTCGCGCTCCAGCCCAGTTCGCGCGCGGCGCGATCGGGGCTGGCAAAGCAGCTCGCGACATCGCCGTCGCGGCGCGGCGCGATGCGATAGGGGATGCTGACCCCGTTCACGCGCTCGAACGCTTCGACCATGTCGAGCACCGAATAGCCCTGTCCGGTGCCGAGGTTCCAGATCGACAGCGGCTGGTCGACCTTGCCGATCGCATCGAGCGCGGCGACGTGTCCGTCGGCGAGGTCCACGACATGGATATAGTCGCGTACGCCGGTGCCGTCGGGCGTGTCGTAATCATTGCCGAACACCGACAGTTCGGCGAGCCGCCCGGCCGCGACGCGGCTGACGAATGGCATCAGATTGTTGGGGGTGCCGTTCGGATTCTCGCCGATCAGCCCGCTGTCGTGCGCGCCGACCGGATTGAAATAGCGCAGGATCGCGATCCGCCACTCGGGATCGGCGGCGGCGACATCGGCCAGCATTTCCTCGATCATCAGCTTGGTGCGGCCATAAGGATTGGTCGCAGAGGTCGGATGATTTTCGTCGAGCGGCAGATATTGCGGCTGGCCGTAGACAGTGGCGCTCGATGAGAAGACGAGCGTCTTCGTGCCGCCGTCGGCCATCGCTTCCAGCAGCGACAATGTGCCGCGAACATTGTTGTCGTAATATTTCATCGGCTCGGTGACCGATTCGCCGACCGCTTTGAGCCCGGCGAAATGGATCACCGCCTCGATCGCGTGATCGCGGATGACCTTGCGCAGCGCGTCGCCGTCGCGAATGTCGCCGGTAACGAGCGGGACCGTCTGGCCGGTGATCGCTTCGAGCCGCTCCATGACCGAGGGATCGCTGTTCGACAGATTGTCAAAGCATACCACATGATGGCCGGCCGCCACGAGCGGCGCCGCAACATGGCTGCCGATATATCCCGCGCCACCGGTCAGTAGAATATTCATCGCTCGATCATCTCCATTCGCGGTTGGGGCCGTCGCCGCCGGATATTCTATCCGGGGCATCCTGCCAAATCATTGCCTGTCGGTCCTGTGCCGCTTTTCGTGTAACCTTCGCGGCGATATCGGCGAACAGGTCTTCAAACGCCGTCATCCGCGTCCGGATAGGGTCGTTGTTGCAATAGCTTCACGCCCGTTCCGCCGTTTTGGTCAGGACAAATGCAATGAGCATCGACGAACCTTCGCTGGCGCGCCTTATGGCGGCATCGCAGCGGGGGGATCGTGCGGCCTATCGGGCGTTGCTCGGCGATAGCCGCAAATGGCTCACCCGCTATTTCGCGCGACGGATCGCGCCGCATCACATCGACGACCTGGTCCAGGAGACGCTGGTTTCGATGCACCACAAGCTTGCGACATGGGACAGCGGACGAGCCTTCCTGCCGTGGCTTGCGGCAATCGCGCGTTATCGCTGGATCGACATGCTGCGCCGCCAACGCGACGAGGCCGAACTGGGTGACAACGATGCGGCGGTCAGCGCCGAGGACGAGGCGGTACATGCCAAGCTGAGTATCGACCACCTGTTGACCTTGCTGCCGCCGGGACAGGCGCAGGCAATCACCCTGGTAAAGATCGAAGGCGCCTCGATCGCCGAGGCGTCGCAAATTTCCGGCCAGAGCGAGTCGCTGGTCAAGGTGAACATCCATCGCGGGCTAAAGAAGCTCGCCGAATTGATTGAAAGCGAATGACGATGAAGGACGCATCGATCGACGATCTGATCGACGGGCTGGCTGACGATCTGACTCCCGTGCGGCCGCGGCGCGTGATGGGCGGATCGCTATGGGTCGCGGCGGGCTGGCTTGGTGCGGGAGCTGTGCTCGTCTGGCTGTTCGGGATGCGGCCCGACCTCGCAGGGGGCGTGATGCCGCCGTTGTCGATGCTTGCGTTCTGGCTCGTCGCAGCGACCGGGGTGGCTGCGGCGTGGAGTGCGCTGCGCATGGGGCTGCCGGGCGTCGGGCGCGACTATGGCGGCTGGCGCTGGGCCGTCGGCGCGTTGTTGGCACTACCGCTCGCCGCGCTCTTCGTATTCTTTGGTGATGCCCATGCGCATACGGAAGCGGCACGGCGCGGCTTCGATGTGCACTGCCTATTGCAGGGTATCGTATCGGGGCTGGGCGTCGGTGCCGCACTATTCCTTTGGCTTCGGGCCGGCGCGCCGACCTCGCCGACGCGTGCTGGGTGGGTCATCGGAGTTGCGGCGGGCGCTGCAGGTGCGTCGATCATCGCCTTGCTATGTTCGAGCGACGATCTCGTTCATATCACGCTGTGGCACGCGTCGGCGGTTCCGGTTTCGGCGATCGCCGGCCGGTTGATCCTGCCTCGCTTCCTACGCTGGTGAGCGGCACCGATTTTCAAACATCAGTCTCGCTGAGCGTCTTCAGATAAATTCCATAGTCGTTCTTGGCAAAATCTTGGGCACGCATCGCCAGCTTTTCCTGATCGATCCAACCCATATTATACGCGACTTCATCCGGTGAGCCGACCTGTTGACCCTGGCGCTCCGTCAGCGTGCGGACGAAATTTCCCGCGTCGAGCAGCGATGCATGGGTGCCGGTGTCGAGCCATGCATAGCCACGACCCATCCGCTTGATCGCGAGCGTTTCGTCGCGAAGATAGCTTTCGAGAAGTGTCGTGATTTCAAGCTCCCCCCGGGCAGACGGCGTAACCGAGCGCGCGCGTTCTGGCGCAGTTCCGTCGACGAAATACAGTCCGGCGATGGCATAGTTGGAAGGCGGCACAGCTGGTTTTTCTACAATTGCGCGAACGTTGCCCTGCTCGTCGAAATCGACCACGCCATAGCGTTGTGGGTCGGCCACATGATAACCGAAGATCGTTGCGCCAACCGGACTTGCGTCAGCTTCCTGCAGAAGGTCGGGTAAGCCGTGGCCGAAGAAGATGTTGTCGCCCAAGACCATCGCGGAAGGGGCGCCGTTCAGAAACTCTTCGGCTAGGATGAACGCCTGTGCAAGGCCGTCGGGGCTGGGCTGGGTCTTATAGCTGATTGCGATGCCCCATTGGCTTCCGTCGCCCAGGGTACGCTGAAACTGCTCCTGATCCTGCGGTGTGGTGATGATCAGGATATCCCGAATGCCCGCCAGCATCAGCGCGGTCAGTGGATAATAGATCATCGGCTTGTCGTAGATCGGGAGCAGCTGCTTGGAGACGCTGACCGTAATGGGATACAGCCGGGTCCCCGAACCGCCCGCGAGGATGATGCCTTTGCGCGCGGTCATGTTCTTTCTTCCAATTCTTCCAGTACCGATTCCAGCGCAACTCGCCAGTCGGGACGAGCCAGGCCGAAAGTGGCTTTGGTCGTACTGCAATCGAGGCGAGAGTTCGGCGGTCGTTCGGCGGTCGCCGAATAGGCGCTTGCGGGAATGGGCCTGAGTTCCGACGCGCTGCCCGCCATCGAAAGAATCTCTGACGCGAAATCATACCAGCTCACGTCCGGCGTGCCGCTGTAATGATAGGTTCCGGATTTCGCGGCGTCGGTCGCCAGTTGTCCTGCGATCGAGAGGCAAGCCGCCGCGATCCCCGACGCGGCGGTTGGTCCGCCTGTCTGATCCTCGACTACGCTTATTACGTCGCGGGTTTTGGATAATCGCAACATGGTTTTCAGGAAGTTCGAGCCATGCGCGGAAAAGACCCAGGAAGTACGAAGGATCGCGTAACGGCCTCCCGCCGTTCTTATCGCTTCCTCACCCCAAAGCTTCGTTCTCCCATAAGCGTTTATGGGGCGGGTCGCGTCTTCGGGGGCGGAGGCTTCCGTGCTGGCGCCGTCGAAGACATAGTCCGTCGAAATATGGACGAAGGGAATGTCCATCTCGGCGCATATGCGAGCCATTGCGGCGGGGGCATCCGCATTTATTACCCGGGCCAGCGCCTCTTCTTCTTCGGCTTGGTCAACCGACGTGTAAGCTGCGGCATTGATTACGGCTGCGGGTGCATGGCTGCGAATGGCGGCCGCGCAGGCCGCGGGGTCCGCAAGGTCCGCCTCGGCTCTCCCCAAAGCCGTGATGCCGGCATATTTTCGAAGCTCGGTGCCAACTTGGCCGGTTCGTCCGAAAACGAGGATATTCACGCCGCCCTCCGCCCGGTTCCGAGACGTTTACCCAGGCCTTGACGTTCGAGCATCGGACGCCACCAGCTCTCATTGTCGAGATACCAGCCTATCGTTGTCCTCAGCCCTTCTTCGACGGTGACTGACGGGCGCCAGCCAAGCTCGTCGCGCGCCCGCGATGCGTCGATCGCATAGCGGGCGTCGTGACCGGGGCGGTCGGCGACATAGGTAATGAGATCGGCATAGGGCTTCCCGTTCGCGCGCGGGCGAATATCGTCCAGGATCGCGCATATGGCTTGGACGATATCCAGATTCGAACGTTCATTGTCGCCGCCGATGTTATAGCTGCGCCCGACACGGCCCGCTTCGACCACCCGGAGCAAAGCCTCGGCGTGATCGAGAACAAACAGCCAGTCGCGGACGTTCGATCCATTGCCGTAGATCGGGATCGGACACTCCGAAACGGCGTTAAGGATCACGACCGGGATCAGCTTTTCGGGAAACTGATTGGGGCCATAGTTGTTCGAGCAATTTGTGAGAACGACCGGCAAGCCATAGGTTTCGTGCCACGCCCTTACCAAATGGTCGGAACTGGCTTTCGACGCGGAATAGGGGCTGCGCGGACTATAGGGGGTTTCTTCATGGAAACGGTCGGCGGGATCCGCTGACAGTGAGCCAAAGACTTCATCCGTGCTGATGTGATGAAAGCGGAATTTGTCGGGTTTGCCCGCATCCGACCAATATTTCCGGGCCGCCTCGAGAATATTGAAGGTCCCCACGATATTCGTCTGGATGAAATCGTCCGGACCATCGATGGAACGATCGACATGCGATTCCGCTGCCAGATGCATGACCGCATCCGGACGATGTCGGGTGAAAATTTCGGTGAGCGCCGCGCGATCACGGATGTCCGCATGCTCGAAACTATATAGCGGGCTGTCAGCGACCGTCGCAAGATTTTCGAGGCATGCCGCATAGGTTAGCGCATCGAGGTTCACCACCTCGTAGCCGCGCGATATCGCCAGCCGAACCACTGCTGAACCGATGAACCCCGCTCCGCCTGTGACGAGTATCTTCATGCGCGGCCCTGCCACAAAAAGGGGCTGTCCAGACTGGCGAGCGGACCGGCTTCTGCGTCACGGCCGCTAAGTATGGGAGTGCCGGACAGCGGCCACTCGATCCCAATCTCCGGGTCGTCCCAACGTATCGTTCCTTCGGCCTCTGGAGCGTAATAGTCCGAGCATTTGTATGAAATTTCCGTATCGGCCTCGCGGGTCATAAACCCATGAAGAAAGCCTGCCGGGACAAGGAGTTGTCTGGCGTTCTCGAAGCTGAGTTCGATCCCGAACCATTTGCCGAAAGTCGGGGAGCCTTTGCGGATATCCACCGCGACATCGAATAGTCGTCCGCGACCGCAGCGAACCAGTTTGGCCTGCGCGTGAGGGGGCGATTGATAATGGAGACCGCGCACCGTCCCGGCCTGCGCCGAGAATGAGATATTGTCCTGAACAAAGGCAATATCGACCCCGAGCTCGCTAAAGCCCCTTTGATTCCAGACCTCGCTAAAGAAACCCCGGTGATCGCCATGGCGATCCGGAGTGATGACCTTAAGTCCGGGGATGGGTTCGTGGATTTCCATTGTGGTCCATTTGATAATTGGGATTATTGGGTTCCGCGGCCGGAATGAGTTGTTCTTCGCAATTTTCTCACGTTGGCAAACAGGAGCGCGCGCACGCAGAGGAATGCTCGCCACGACGGCTATCGGTCGCGCTGCTGGATCGGGCGGACGGCGCAATTATAGTATGGCGATTACAAATCATGAAATGGCTCCGGTGCCAAATTCTACGCGAGCCATTGACACATTCCTACCGTCAAAAACTAGGCCGGTATCTGCCTCGATGATTTGCGGTCGTGATTCTTCACCAAGGGAGAAAGGGGGGATAAAAATCGACACGCAATCCGAGCGTCGCACTCCTCTGTAGTGGTCCAAATAGATGAAAGACACACGCTGGTTGACTGCACCGACAAGTGAAATGGACGGCGGCTTTCGCCATCCTGACATGACACCCTGATTTTCCTCCAACTGTGATTAGAGTCCGGCCTTGAAGGAAGGACTGGCAGATGAATCGTACGAGGTTTTCGGAAGAGCAGCTCATCGACGTGTTGAAGAATGCGGAGGCGGGCACGAAGCCGGGCGAGCTGGCGTGGCGTCACGGGGGTCGGAAACGATGATTTACAACTGGAAGACGAAGTCTGGTGGTGTTGAGGTGTCGGAGGCGAAGCGGCTGCGCTCGCTCGAGGACGAGGAGCTGAAGTGGTTGCTTGCGGACGCGATACTGGACAATGCGGCGCTGACGAATTTTCTTACAGAAAATGGTGTCGCCCGCCGTTGAGAGGGAAGCTCGCCCGGATCTAGGCTTGCCATGGGATGAGCGAGCCGCGAGCGTGCGCTACCAGTCGCAGCGTGGCGACAATAGCGATGTTCGGGAAAAGCTGTGCGGGCTGGAGCAGCAGCGTTGCCAGTTAGGTTATCGGCGCCTGCATATCCTGCAGCGTCGGGAGGGCGTGACAATCAATAGGAAGTATGCTCAGCGCCTGTATCGGGAGGAACAACTGACGGTCTGGCTAACACTTGACGGGCGTCGGGCGATCGGTGCGCGGGCGCCCGCGCTTGCGCTGCGAACCAGCGCTGGAGTCTCCACTTCGTGCATGATCAGATCGCTTCAGGCGGGCGGTTCCTAATGCTCAACATGACGGAAAACGAGAAGGCCGCGTTCCACTGGCGCAGCCTTTTTGCCGTCTACGGAAAGCGCTCATTGTGGGATTTGCGGCGATGCCGGCGGTGGCGCTCATCGCTCAGTTTCTGCGAATTGTAACGTAGATGTACGATGAGCGCGACGGCGCCGAAAGTGAGCAGCGCGATAATAACGTAGGCTGCAACTGTTCTGGGTTCGATGATGATTACTCCGGCTCGAATAAATCGAGACCCCGGCTTGATACGCGCACCTGCAGTATAGGTTCCGCTACAGTTGTCGTGCGAAATGCAGTGTCATCCGATCAACATGGGCTGCGAACCAAAATGTTGAAAGCGCGCTCGTCGGCGGATTGATGTTTTGCTGCGTCCGCTTGCCACTCCATATCCCACGTAGGTCCGCGAGCAGCGTGAACGTCCGCAAGGCGGAGGGACGGACTTACGCCGGTTTGAAGCTTAAACTGGGAATCGAAATCGACGAAATAGAGGCTTTTTTTCAAGATTAGGTGCTAGGTGTTCAGTCCCGGCATCTGGTGGATCGGATTGATGATGAATCGATCTGGTTCTGTAGTCCAGATTTTGCATATGTATTCGTAAGGGGTGAGGCCGCTGAGGGTCTTGAGTCTACGAGCGAAGTTATAGGCGTCCATGAAGTCGTTGAGGTGCGTGCGCAGCTGCTCGTGGCTGTCGTAATGGAAGCGTTTGACGGTGGCGTCTTTAATCGTACCGTTCATCCGTTCGACTGCCCGTTCGTCCAGGGATGGTTGGGCTTGGTGAGCCGATGCTCGATGGTGTTGGCCTCGCAGATCATGTCGAAGCGCATCTGGCGCGACCAGGCGGTGTTCCGGTTGCGAGGCTGATCGGCGAACTGGATGCCATTGTCGGTCAGGATCGTGTGGATACGATAAGGCACGGCTTTCAGCAGGTGTTCGAGGAACTCCCACGCTGTGCGCCTGTCCGCCTTTTCCACGAGCTGGGTGACGGCGAACTTGCTGGTGCGGTCGATAGCCACGAACAAATACAGCTTGCCTTCAGCGGTCTGCACTTCGGCGATATCGATGTGGAAGAAGCCGATCGGATAGCGCTTGAAGCTCTGTCGCTTCGGCTTGTCACCCTCGATGTCCGGCAGACGAGAGATGCCATGCCGCTGAAGGCATCGGTGTAGCGCTGAACGGCTCGGGTGTGGGATCGACGGCTGCAGCGCATAGAGGCAGTCATCAGTGGCAGCAACGTGTGGCGCCGGAACGCAACGATCGCTGCCTCTTCGGCTTCGGTGAGTTCGTAGAATGAGGGGCCTTCGGCCCGGTCTTCAGATCCTCGACCGTTGCTCTCTTGCGCCACTTCGCCACCGTCTTCGGGTTGATCCCCAGCTCCCGGCTCAGCGCCGTGAGCGAAGCTTGCGATCGCTGTATTGCTGCTCGGACGGCGTGCGTGGTCGTGGCGCTCCCGTGACGCATCTGGCGCATAATGCTTCCTTCCAATCCAACGAAAGGATCGCACCATCAAACCGTGGGATCAAACACCTAGGTTGGAGTGACCACTTCGAATATATCGCCGTCACCATCAAGAATGAGCAGCCGTCCATCCAACGTGACGAGAAAGCTGGTGATCGCATTGATGGTTCCGGCGTCGGGTGCGAAATCCAGGTTGCGCCCGGCAAGCGCCGTCGCATCCAACGTCACTATGGTGTCGAATATCCGGTTGGCGTCGATTGTCCATATGTCGCCCGTCTCGCCGTCGCCCATGATCAGCTGGCCGTTGAGCGAAGCGATCGGGCCGCTGTACACAGGCCCCAGGATCAGTTGGAGAGAATTTCTTGGCAATGCGGGATTGCGTGGTCCGTGAGGCATGAACAGCGCGGGCTCGACAAGGCCAGCCGGCGTGGTTCCGAAGATGTCCCTCGTACCTTCCCGATATGGAAAGCCGAAATTGCTTGTGGGTGTGTTGATATCAAGACGGTTGATTTCACCCGCGACCCTGCCTCCCTGATCGCCCACCAATAATCTATTTCCGACGAATGTCGCTGTGGCCGGTCTCGCTAAGCCCTTCGCGACGATCTCGAAGGAATAGTCGGGCGCTGTTCCGGCCGGCTTACGGCGAACCCGGAAGATCTTGCCAATGAAGGTAGCATCGGTACCCGCTTGCTCGTCCCTGCTCTCCGCTCCACTGCCCATGTAAAGGTCGCCGTCGGGGCCAAAACTCATCCATATGGTGTCACGGGCTCGGCCATCGAAAGCCGCAACGCGCGTCGTGTTGAAGGGCAACCCGGCCTCGACCTTGGTTCGTTCCACTACACTCAGTCTGAATGAGCTGGATGGATTGTCACCGATGGTCGTTACGTACAGCAACCCGTCGCTTGCATAGTTGGGCGACGCGGCGATGCCCATTGTACGCGTCACTATATCGGAGTTTGCCTCGCGTATTCTGGTGTAGAGCGTCCGCGCTCCGGTCGCTGGATCGAAATAATAGATAAAGCCGTCCTCGTGGGCGATAAAGATTCGCGTATCCCCCGGGATTACCGTCATTGCGATCGGTCGCGTCAATCCCGAAATGATCCGGCGCACCGCGATCCCTTCGCGGCTGTTGGTCACCGTGACGGTGAGCGGTAGCGACGCGGTCGTCCGGCCATCGCTCACTGACAGCGTAACCCGATAGACATTATCGCTGTCGGCATCAGTGGGCGCATCGAAATCTGCCGGGGCAACAAAGTTGAGAAGGCCTTTGGAGCTGATCGAAAAACGTGCCGTGTCTTCCCCGCCGCTGATAGAAAAAGTAAGCGGATTGCCTTCCGGATCGGTCGCTGTCGCCTGATACAGCAACGCGGCGTTTTCGACCACAGCCACCGAAGCCGACGACGTGAATTGCGGTGCATCATTCGGGGGGAGGGTGATTGGATCGCCTCCGCCGCATCCCGAAAGAAATAAAGCCGAGGGTGCAAGAAACGCCGAAAGGGCGGTTTTTCTATTCATTACGGAGGCTTATCTCGTGCCACGCCTTGGGTCAACTTATCGTATGATTAGCCTTATACTCGCTTGACAGGTGCCGAGACTTCGGCAGTGCGATCACGTCTCCCACGGGCGCGCTCACTTGTTGGATGCGCGCAGCAAGCATCCGCTTTCCATCTGTGCCGCCACCGTTGTTCCTGCGGGTCAATCGTTCAACGGCACGCCCATGGCCGTCTGGGATGGCGACGGTCCGATCTGGTGCGCAGAGGGCCCCCATGTTCGCCTGTCGGGCATCGCAGCTCGCGAGATGGATGGAACGTGCCGTCCAGGGCATCCGTGCCCGCCTGCCGATCCGAAGTCATCTCGTGACCATCTCGCCGGATTGGTAGGCACGCCGACCGGCAAGCTGCCCACGCCCGACAAGGCCCGCGAGAGGGCGGCCGAGCTGCGGCGCCTCGTCGACACCGGCGTCGATCCCTTCGAGGCCGACGAGGCGGCTCACAAGGGCAGGGAGCGCGAGCGGGTCGCTACCCTCGAACGGGCGTTCGATATCGTCGCCGACAAGTGGCTGAAGTCGTATAAGCTGGATCGTCATGGAAAGCCGCGGCGCCAGTCGAGCGTCAACATTGCGACGACGGTCGCGCGCCACCTGAAAGCGCAATTCGGGTCGCGACGGATCGACGAACTTGGCCGTGCGGATATCATTGCCGCACTCGACGCCATCGCGCCGGGCAAGGTCGCCATGCGGTCGAGTGTCTTTTCCTATGGCCGGATCCTGTGGAAGTGGGCTTTTGCCCGCGAACTGGTCGACGCCATTCCCTTCGCGGCCTTGAGCGCGCCAGCGAAGCCCGCGAGCCGCGACGTCATCCTGTCCGATGCCGAACTGGCGATCGTCTGGCGCGCGAGCCGCAAGGTCGAATATCCGTTCGGCCCCGCGTTCCGGCTGCTGCTGCTCACCGGGCAGCGCCGCAGTAAGGTTTTCGGGATGAAGTGGGAGGAACTGGACAAGAAGGCCGCGACGTGGACGGTCCCGGCCGATCGTGCGAAGAATAATCAGGCTCACGTCGTGCCGCTCACCGACATGGCGATCGTCGAGCTAACCGCCATGCTAGCGCAGCCGGGCCAGAAGGCGCCGACGGAGTGGCCAAAGCGCGGGCTCGTTTTCACGACGAACAACAAGACTGCGGCCAGCGGGATATCGAAGGCCAAGCTGCGCCTCGACGCTGCGGCGCAAGAAATTGCGGGCAAGGGCGGGGCGAGCGTTCCGGCTTGGCGCCTTCACGATCTCCGCCGCACGTTTGCGACCGGCCTGCAAAAGCTCGGCGTCCGCATGGAAGTGACCGAGGCAGTGCTGAACCATATCAGCGGGAGCAAGGCCGGCATCGTCGGCATTTACCAGCGGCACGATTGGGCGGACGAAAAGCGAGCGGCGCTGAATCTCTGGGCAGTGCATGTTGCCGAGTTGATCGCGCCAAAGGCTGTAGAAGCGCATACCGGCTGACGCTGGCCTTTCGCAACCCGCAAGCACGTCACGCGTTACGCCGATCGCGTCCTGACCCTCCTGTTCTCGATGGGCGCACGGCAACCACACTTACCCCGCCAGCTTCGGTTGGCGGGGTTTTTATATCCTCGACTCCCGCGCGGATAAGCCTCGGCTCTTTCGGCAAAGGCTCTCAACGGCGACCCTCGTGAGAGCCGATGGTCCTTCTCTTGCGTAGCCATACCAAGAGGACGGGAGGGCCGCGCTCCACCAGTGCGGCCCTTTTGACCTAATCCTTTCTTCACCCCGATCGATTATCCCAACCCCGCTTCTGACCCAGGAGCCGGAACCCCGTCACGCGGCCCTCGTGTGGCGGGGTTTTCGCGTGTGCGACTCGATAACGGGCGGGCGGGTAGTTCTCGAGCTCTCGCCCTATGGTCGTGGCGTCTCAATTCGCCCGGCCGACCAGCCGCAAGAGTTCTTGCGCGGTTTGATTGCGGGCGCAATTTGAGATTACCCCGATTTGGCTACGATTGTCAGTTGTCAATGAAGAGACGCACGAACGGCACCATTGCAGTGAGAAAGAGCAATGCGACCGGCGCTACATCGAATCCCCAAAACCAGCGGATTTCGCTTCGATATAGACCCTGATGAAACCGCATGAGTCGAGCAACCGAGCGGGTCATTTCGTTTTCTTCGTCGTGAGCCTGCACAACGCGCTTATCGGTGATTGCGACAATCCGGGCTGCCATGTCGTCTCTGGTGGCGTCAATCAGACTTTCGAGTTCTCCCAACTTTGCGTTGGCTTCAATCGACTTCTGTTCCCGAGCACCAATCAGACCGATCACATCATTGGCTACGCGACGAGCCACTTCCGTAGGCATGGTCCCCGCATTTGACACGTCAAAGCGATCAAGGATGGCTTTGATTTCCGTTCCTTTGCTTTCGACTTCAAGCAAAGTCCTAACACGGTCGATCGCCTCCCTAATCTTTTCAGGTTCCAGCGCCTCTGTCGCGACTGCGGGCAGGTTGTTGTTGATGTTCGTGACATGTTGCACGGTTGCTTTGGCGCTGAGACGAAGTTGCTGGAAAACGCGTTCGACGTCGGTTTCCCCCGCGAAGAGCTGATTGGCGTGCAGCTTGATGCGCTGAAATGCCTGATAGAATCCAATGGCCATGAAGATCGCGACAAGGCCGGCGACCCACACAATCACGCTCTTGCTGTACGTCAGAGAAAAGCCCAGATGCCCGAACGTGCTTTCACCCCCGACAACCGGCGGCGATCCCATCGCCGCAACCAGAGTGATGCCTGACCAGAGAAGGCTGTTGCGCTTCGCTTTTCGAAAATCATCTGTGTATGGGAAGGCCAGATTTTCATCGCTCATTTCGCACCCCGCCGACAACGCACCGCATTGTCATATAGCAAAGGGGCGTCGGATCGAAACCCGACGCCCCCAATCCGGATCTATTTGATAGCAGGCAGCTAAGGCCCGCCGTCGGCGACGGGACAGCCGGGGCCGTGTCCGCGAAGTCGATCCCGCGCAGGATCGCAATCATCCTCGCCGCCGCTATGATCCTGCTCATCGCCATTGGGCTCAAGATCGGTGTCACCGTCCAGCTCGTCGAGCCTGTCGATCATCCTTGCCACCATGCGCGCCAGAAGCGGGCGGGGCAGCGAGGGGATGATGTCCAGCGCAAGATCGAGGGGGAGGCTCGACGCGGCGCCCTTGGCCATGATCGGCCGCAGCACACTCACCGCAGCACTTGTTTCGCCAAGTCGGCCAGCGCGAAGCCGAAAGCAACGAAAGCGATGCAGGTGAAGGCGATTGCCACCTCCCACGCCCGCGCGGGGTTGCGGGGCGGGGTCACGTTGCCGCTTCCCGAGTAGGGTCGATAAGGCGCTCTGCATCGATTGCGAGCAAGGCAATGGCCTCTTTGGCGCACCACCAACCGTCCTCGATCTCGGCTTCGCGCATGACGTCGATCTTCAGCCGAATATCGGCCAGCGTCTCCGCGGGCGTGAACAAGATCGCATCAACCGATGCCGAGTAAGCCACCGTGGCATTTTCGGCCGATTGTTCGCTGGGGTAGATCCTCGTCGCATTGCGTCGACAGATAGGCCTTGCTCGGATTAAGGATGTCGTCGAGCGATGTCGAAGTGCGGCCTGCCCGATGATCTAAACCACTGATCGATGCCGGCCGATTGCATCCGCTCAAGGAGCGTCGGCTTTTTCGTCATTCTGCTTCCCCCCTTCGATCACCCCGAGCCGCGGCTTGCCGTCGGGATCGTCCAGATTGAGCGCAGCGAGCCGCAGAGCATGCGCCCATTCGTCCCATGCCTCATTGTCGGGATCGTCTTTCGCGCCCTCACGCTCGACCGCGCGGGCCGCATCGACCAGATCATCAGGCTGGATCGCACCCGACCGCATCAGGGCGCGCGCAAGGTGATATAGTGCGCTCTGGGCAGGGGCGGCGTCGTCGGACATGGACATCGGTGTAGGCAACCGTTCCCGAATTGGAAATAGTTCGCGACCGCGCTCACGGTCCTGACCATTTGCTTATTTTTAGAAATTCTGATCTTTTTGCGCCGCTCGCTTGGTGTCAAAAAACGGCGGAAAAGCTATGGTGAGCCCTGCTGGGTTCGAACCAGCGACCTACTGATTAAAAGTCAGTTGCTCTACCGACTGAGCTAAGGGCCCATCGCGCTGCCGCCGAAGCGGGCTTGCGAAGTGAGCCGCCGCCCTAGTGCGCCGATGCGGCCCGGTCAACCGGCTTTGGACGCGAAAGGCGCGCGGCAAGTTGACGGACGCTGCGACCGTGCAGGGGATGCTGCCATTTAGGGACGATCGCGCGCAGCGGGCCAAGGACGAAAGCACGCTGTTCGATCGCGGGATGGGGGATCGTCAGCCTTCCGTCAGCCCAGGCGCCGCCCGACCAGAGCAGGATATCGAGATCGAGCGTTCGCGCGCCCCAGCGCTGGCCCATACGGCGGCCGAAGCTCGCTTCGATCGTTTGTAGCCGCTCGAGCATTTCGGGCGGGCTCAGCGGCGAGGCGACGAGCGCGACGGCGTTGGCATAGCGGCGGCGCGACGGGCCGATGGGATCGCTTGCGATGATCGGGCTGGCGTCGACCGCCTCGATATCGTCGCTCTCCAGCGCCGCGAGAGCGGCCAGCAACACTGCGCGCGGGTCGCCGAACCGCACGTGGCGCCGGTTCGAGCCGAGACCGATTGCATAAAGGGGAAGCGGCATTGCGTTGCTCATAAACGTGCGCCTATCGCAGATATGTGGAGATTGACAGCCCATTGCCCGGAACCGAGCCGCCGCGCGATTGCCCGCGCTGCCCGCGCCTCGTCGCATTGCGGCGCGAATGCCAGGCTGAGTATCCCGATTGGTGGAACGCGCCAGTTTATGCATTCGGCGATCCTGACGCGTGGCTCGCGTTTGCGGGACTTGCACCGGGCAAGCATGGCGCGAACCGGACGGGCCGGCCATTCACGGGCGATTATGCTGGCGATCTGTTGTTTGCGACGCTCGCCGAATTCGGGTTGAGCAAGGGATGCTACGATGCGCGGATCGACGACGGGTTGATGCTCGACGGCGCAATTATCGTCAACAGCGTCAAATGCCTGCCGCCGCAAAACAAGCCAACGCCAGCGGAAATCGCAAGCTGTCGCCCCTTTTTCGAGACGCAACTGGCGGCCCTGCCGAAGGCTCGTGTAATTATCGCGCTGGGGCGCATCGCACATGATGCTACGCTACGGGCCGTGGGAGCACGGCTTTCAGCCTTTCCCTTCGACCATGGCGCGGTCCACGCGCTCCCCGATGGACGATATCTGGTCGATAGCTATCACTGCTCGCGCTACAACACGAACACCGGTCGGCTGACGCCAGAAATGTTCTCCGACGTCTTCCGTACCGCGCTGTTCCTCAAGGGTCAGACGAGGGGGCCGAATTCCTCCACCAGCCCCCGGTAAAGCGCGCGCTTGAACGGCACGATCAATTTTTCGATCTCGTTTAGTTGGGCCCATTTCCACGCACGAAATTCCTGATGCTTTGTATGGATATTTACGTCGCTGTCCTCGCCCATGAAGCGCATCAGGAACCAGTGCTGGCGCTGGCCGCGATATTTGCCGCCCCACATCTTGCCGATGAGATGATCAGGCAGGTCATAGAAATATTCCTCGCGGCTGCGCGAGATGATTTCGACCAATCCGCCATGAATGCCGGTTTCCTCGCCGAGTTCGCGGATCGCCGCTTGCTCGGCATCCTCGCCGTCGTCGATCCCGCCCTGCGGCATCTGCCAGGCTTCGCTCGACGTATCGAGCCGCTGACCCACGAAGACGCGGCCGTCGCGATTGGCGAGCATGACGCCCGCGCAGGGGCGGTAGGGGAGTTTGCTATGATCGATCATGCCGCCCCGGTAGCTTCGGCGACGATCGCTTTCAATACGGTCAATGCCCCGCGAATATCCTCCTTCGCGCTCGGAATGCCCTGCGACAGATTGATATAGCCGTGGATCGTGCCCTTCGCCTCGCGGTAGGTGGTGGGCACGCCGGCCTCGATCAGCTTTGCGGCATAGGCGCGGCCCTGATCGCGCAGCGGGTCGAGCCCGGCGGTGATCAGCAGCGTGGGCGGCAGGCCCTCGGCGGGGAAATCGAGCGGCGAGGCGCGATAATCGGCGGGGTCGGCGGCATAATGATTGCCGAACCAAGTCATGCTGCCCGTGGTCAGCAGATGGCCTTCGCCGAAATCGCGATAGCTCTGCCAGTCGTCATGCGTCGTGACTGCTGGATAGATCGGATGAATTGCGATCACGGGTTTCGACGCAGGCTTGTCGCGAAGCGCGAGCGCGGTGGCGATCGTCAGATTGCCCCCGGCGCTTTCGCCCGAAAGGACCAGTCCGGTGCAGGGGATGTTGTCGGCAACCCAGCGTGTCGCGGCCTCGCAGTCGACCGGCGCGGCAGGGAAGGGGTGTTCGGGCGCAAGGCGATAATCGACCGCGATTACCGGTATGTCGAGTAGCCGCGCCGCCTCGGCACAATAGGGATCGTGGGTGTCGAGATCGCCGATCACCCAGCCGCCGCCATGATAAAAGACCATGACGGGGCCAGCTTCGCGGTCGGGCCGACTATCATAAATGCGGATCGCGATGTCGCCAGCAGGCCCAGGAATGCTCTTGTCCTCGACCTTTGCGATGTCGCCGCGCGGCATGTCGGCAAGCTGCCCCATCATCCGGAACATTTCGCGAGCGCCCTCCGGCGGCATTTCTTCCATCTTCGGACCTTCCTGCGCGTTCAGGAAGGCGAGGAAGGCCGCCACATCGGGGCGCGTAAAATGGGTGGTGCCGTCGGTCATCTGCGTCTCTCCCTGATCGCCATTTTCGTCATGCTATTCGGTATCGGCGGGGCAAATTCAATCCCGAAATGAAACTCACCTATGCTTCACCCTTTGCGGCGCACAATTTTTTCTCAATTGCGGCTTGGCGCGCAGGGGCCTAGGCCAATGTCATAGGTTCGCAAGATTAAGGCAGAAGAGACGATGGCGACAGCGGTAGTGGACCAGGCCGACAAACGGCAGTCCCCCCTTTCGGATGCAGTGGTGGTACGATTTGCCGGCGATAGCGGCGACGGGATGCAGTTGACCGGTGGTCAGTTTACCTTGTCGTCAGCGCTCGCGGGCAACGACTTTGCGACCTTCCCGGATTTTCCCGCCGAAATCCGTGCGCCGCAGGGCACGCTGTTCGGCGTCTCCGCCTTCCAGATCAATTTCGGATCGTCGGCGATCGACACCGCGGGCGACGCACCCGACGTGCTCGTTGCGATGAACCCCGCGGCGCTCAAGACCAATGTCCCGCAACTGAAGCCGGGCGGCCTGATAATCGCAGACGAGGGCGAGTTCAACGATCGCAACCTCGCCAAAGCGAAATATGAGGCGAACCCGCTCGACGACGGCAGTCTCGCAAAGTGGCAGCTTCTCAAGCTCAATATCAGCCAGTTGACGATGGACGCCGTGAAGCCCTTTGGCCTTGGCAACAAGGAAGCCTTGCGCTGCAAGAATATGTGGACGTTGGGGCTTGCGCTCTGGATGTTCGATCGCGATCGGCAGCCGCTAATCGACTGGCTCAACGCGAAATTCGCGAAGGCACCCGATCTAGCTGCCGCTAACGTCGCCGCGCTTAACGCAGGCCACGCCTATGGTGAAACCGCCGAACTCGCAGGGCCGCTTAAGCAGCATCATGTCGACCCCGCGCCGGTCGCGCCCGGCCTCTACCGCACGCTGACCGGCGCCGAGGGCATCGCGCTCGGCCTTGTCGCGGGTGCGCAGCTTGCCGAACTGCCGATGTTTTTCGGCGGCTATCCTATCACGCCCGCCTCGGCGATCCTGCATCATCTGTCGCGGCTCAAGGAATATGACGTCACGACCTTTCAGGCCGAGGACGAAATCGCGGCCATCTGTTCGGCGATCGGCGCGAGCTATGCGGGTTCGCTTGGCGTCACCAGCTCTTCGGGACCCGGCATCGCACTGAAGGGCGAGGCGATGGGCCTGGCGATCATGACCGAGCTGCCGCTCGTCATCGTCAATTCGCAGCGCGGCGGCCCCTCGACGGGCCTACCGACCAAGACCGAGCAGTCGGATCTCTATCAAGCGGTCTATGGCCGCAACGGCGATGCGCCGATGCCCGTCATTGCTGCGCGGTCGCCTGGCGATGCGTTCGAATGCGCGATCGAAGCGGTGCGCATCGCGGTGAAATATATGACCCCGGTGATGCTGCTGACCGACGGCTATATTGCCAATGCGGCCGAGCCTTGGGCCGTTCCCGATCTCACGACTTATGAGGCCTTCCCAGTCGAATTCCTGACCGAGGCGCCCGAGGACGGTTTCAAGCCCTATGGGCGCGACGAAAATCTGAAGCGCCCGTGGGTGAAGCCCGGCACGCCGGGCCTCCTGCACCGTATCGGCGGGATCGAGAAGGAACTCGACACCGGGCACATCAACTATGCCCCCGAAAACCATCAGGCGATGACCGATATCCGCAAGGACAAGATCGACGGGATCAAGGTTCCCGACCAGATCGTCGAACTTGGTGCCGAGGGCGGCAAGCTCGCGGTCGTAGGCTGGGGCTCGACTTTCGGGCCGATCCATCAGGCGGTGCGCCGCAAGCGCGCCGAGGGGCTCGACGTCAGCCACGTCCATATCCGCCATATCTGGCCGCTGCCTGCCAATCTCGGCGAGCTGCTCAAGAGCTTTGACCGTGTGATCGTACCCGAAATGAACACCGGCCAGCTCAAGACGGTACTGCGCGACCAATATCTGGTCGACGCCAAGCCCGTGAACAAGGTGTCGGGCCAACCCTTCACCATCGCCGAAATCGAAGCCGCTATCGAAGGAGCGCTCGCATGAACGAGATGACCACCATCGCGCGCCCGACGACGCTCAAGGATTGGGAAACCGATCAGGAAGTCCGCTGGTGCCCCGGCTGCGGCGACTATGCGATTCTGAAGGCGGTGCAGCGCACGATGCCCGAAATCGGCACCGCGCCCGAAAATACCGTGTTCATCAGCGGCATCGGATGCTCGTCGCGCTTTCCCTATTATATGGAAACCTATGGCTTCCACACGATCCATGGGCGTGCGCCGGCGTTCGCGACGGGGCTGAAACTCGCCAATCCGAACCTCGACGTGTGGATCGTCACCGGCGACGGCGACGGTCTGTCGATCGGTGGCAATCACACGATGCACCTGATCCGCCGCAATCTCGATTGCCAGATCATGCTGTTCAACAACGAGATTTACGGCCTGACCAAGGGGCAGTATTCACCGACAAGCCGCGTTGGCACGACCAGCCCGTCGACGCCCTATGGCTCGGTCGACCGCCCGGCGCAGCCCGCAGCCTTCGCTCTCGGAGCTGGCGCGCGTTTCGTCGCGCGCGGTTTCGACGTGTCGAAGGAATTGCCGAATGTGCTAAAGGCGGCGCATGCGCACAAGGGCGCCGCTTTTATCGAGATTTTTCAGAATTGTATCGTCTATAACAAAGACGTGTTCGAGGATTTCGCGGCGCCAAAGGGTGCCGAGGACCGCCAACTTTGGCTCAAGCAGGGCGAACCGATGCTCTATGCCAAGGGCACCAAGGGTATCGCGCTAGACGCCGAGGCGCTGCACCTCAAGACCGTCGATGTCGTCGATGGCGACTGGCAGGCAGCGGGCGTGATCGTGCATGACGTCACCAACCGCAGCGTCGCGCATATGCTCGTCGAAATGCGCTTCGGCGAATTTCCGATGGCTTTGGGCGTCCTCTATGACGACCCGCGCCCGACCTTCGAGGCCGATGTCGTCCGTCAGAACAAGGCGGCTGCCGAGGGTAAGACTGCCGATCTCCAGAGCCTGCTGAAGAAGGGCCAGACCTGGACGGTGACCGAAGGTGGGCCCGAACTCTGATTTTCCGCCGTCATGGATAATCTGACGCATAGCCTCGTCGGCGCGGTTCTGGGCCAGATGGGGCTCAAGCGAAAAACCGGCCTGGCGATGCCGACGTTGATCATTGCGGCGAATCTGCCCGATATCGATGCGGGATGTGCCATTTATGGCATCGAATCGCTCTCGATGCGGCGCGGGGTCACGCACGGCCCGATCGCGCTCCTGCTGCTGCCGATCCTGCTTTGGGCGCTGATGATCGCGTTCGACCGCTGGCAGGAGCGACGCGGCAAGCGGCCGGCGGGGCGTCTGCCGATCGACAAGGGCTGGTTACTCGCGCTCGCCTATATCGGCTGCTTCAGCCATCCTGCGCTCGACTGGCTCAACAATTACGGTATCCGTCTGCTCGAACCGTTCAGCCACCGCTGGTTCTATGGCGACAGCATCTTCATCATCGATCTTTGGATATGGATTGCGCTCGGCGTCTCGGTCTGGCTGTCCCTGCGTGAAGAACGCCGTGGCGCGGCCAACTGGCAGCGCCCGGCTTGGATCGGCTTCACGGCCGTCTGCGCCTATATTCTCGCGAACGGCGCAATCACGGGTGCTGCCGAGCGCATGACCTCGCGCGCGCTGGAGGCTGGGGGACGGAAGGATGCGCTCGTCGTCGCGAGCCCGCCGCCGCTCGCCTTCTGGAAACGCGACATTTTCTGGCGGACCGCCGACCGCTACGGCACCGCGAGCTTTGTTCCCGGCGTCGGCGGTCACGTCGATCTGACCGGCGCGCCGACCGGAATGGACGATCCGCGTCTCGCGACGTGGGTCAAGGCCGATCCCGCGGCGCGCGCCTTTCTTTTCTGGTCGCGCATGCCGGTGGCGCAAAGGCAAGGCGATGCGATTTTACTTCGCGACCAGCGTTTCATGCATCCGCTTGCGCAGGACCGCTTTCAGGTCCGGCTGACTGCGCCCGACACCGCGAGTTATCCCGAATGACGGCTGCGCGTGACGTCATAGCGTCACGTGTTTCAACCGATTGTCAGCGGCATGCGTTTGAGGCAGGAAGGTGTCAATGAACACGCATGTCAGCCCGCGCCGCGGTAAGGAACTGCTCCGCGCCGACCGTGCCTATCGCTCAGGCGGCGGCATGGCGCGGCTGCTCGCGCTGGCCCCGGGGGCGCTTTTTCACCGAATGCTCGACCGGATCGACGCGGGCCTCGCGCTGGGCACGATCGAGGGCCATCTGCCCGACGGCAGCGTGCGCCTGCTCGGCGGCCGCGGCAAGGGGCCGACGGCGGTGGTCCATCTCCATAGCTGGGCGGCACTGGCGCGGCTCGCGCTTTCGGGTTCGGTGGGCTGGTACCGCGCGTGGGAAGCCGACGAATGGTCGTCGCCGGATCCGGTGCCGCTGTTCGACCTTTTCATGCGCAACGGCGAAACTCTGGGCAACGTAGGGCGAGCGCATGGGCCATGGCGTTGGCTCAACAAGACCATCCACGCTCTCCACCGCAACGACCGGCGCGGGGCAAAGCGGAATATCCATGCCCATTATGATTTGGGCAATGATTTCTACCGCTTGTGGCTCGACCCGAGTATGAACTATTCGAGTGCGCTGTTCACCGATCCCGCTCAGTCGCTGGAGGAAGCGCAGGCGGCGAAGGTCGACGCGATCCTCGACCGGCTCGACCTCAGATCGGGAAGCCGGCTGCTAGAGATTGGCTGCGGCTGGGGTGCGCTTGCCGAACGTGCGGTCGAACGTCACGATGTGCTCTACACCGGCATCACCCTTTCGCCAGCGCAAGCCGAAATCGCTGACGCGCGGCTTGCGATGGTCGACCTGTCGGATCGCTCGCGTATCGAGATCTGCGACTATCGCGACGTGCAGGGCCCCTATGACGCGATCGCCAGCGTCGAGATGGTCGAAGCCGTTGGCGAGGCCTATTGGCCCGCCTATCTCGACACGATCGCGCGACTGCTGCGTCCCGGCGGAAAGGCCGCGATCCAGTATATATTGATCAATGATGCGCTGTTCGAACGCTATGCGGCCAGCAGCGACTTTATTCAGGCCTATATCTTCCCGGGCGGTTGCTTGATTTCGGAAAGCCGCTTTCGGGCGCTCGCCGAGGCGCGTGGACTTGCCTGGCGCGATGTTCGCCGGTTCGGCGGCGATTATGCCGAGACGCTGCGCCAGTGGCGCGAGCGTTTCGACGCAGCGGTCGCGGCGGACCAGCTTCCGTCGGGTTTCGACGCCCGCTTTGTCCGGCTTTGGCGTTACTATTTGCAATATTGCGAAGGGGGCTTTCGCGGGGGCGGCATCGACGTCGCGCAAGTCACACTCGAAAAGACAGCCTGAAAAACAGGGGAGGAAACCACATGCGAAGATTTTTGGCGGCGGTGCTGCTGTGCACTGCGGCGGCCGGGTGCAGCGCGCCCACGGCACCTGAGAAAACCAATCAACTGCCAAAGGATCTGAATGTGCTGTTCTGGACCCAGGATCAACGCGACGCCGCTTTCCGTACGATGGAGACGGTTCCCAAGGTGGTGGTCAATACGGTCAAGGCGGGTGGCCCGGTCTATCCGCTACCGCAGGGCGCGCCGCTCGATCTCGGGACCGATGTCGACGCCTATATGGCGAAACAGCGCAATGCGGGCCTGATTATCGTGCAGGACGGCAAAGTCCGGTTCGAGAAATATGCCCTCGGCTATGGCGCCGCTGGGCGCTGGACGAGCTTCTCGGTCGCCAAAAGCTTTACGTCGACGCTCGTCGGCGCCGCGGTGAAGGACGGCTATATCAAGAGCCTCGACGACAAGGTCACCGCCTATATCCCCGGCCTCAAAGGGTCGGCCTATGACGATGTATCGGTGAAGCAGTTGCTCACCATGACCTCCGGGGTCAAATGGAATGAGGATTATACCGACCCCAAGTCGGATGTGGCGCTATTCAACTTGCAGAAGCCGGTTGCGGGGGAGGATATAACTGTCAGCTATATGAAGACCTTGCCGCGCGAAGCACCCGCGGGGTCGAAGTGGGTTTACAAGACCGGAGAGACCAATTTGATCGGCGTGCTCGTATCGAGCGCTACGGGCAAAACGCTGTCGGAATATCTTTCCGAAAAGGTCTGGAAGCCCTTCGGCATGGAGCAGGATGCAGTGTGGATGCTGGGCGCGACGGGGCATGAGATCAGCGGCTGCTGCATGTCGGCGAGCCTCAAGGATTATGCGCGCTTTGGTCAGTTCATACTGAATGGCGGCGTTGCGGGCGGAAAGAAGGTGCTACCCGACGACTGGCTGCCCGCCGCGACGACCAAGCAAGCCGGCATCGACCTGCCAGGACGCGGTTATGGCTATCAATGGTGGACCAACGACGACGGCAGCTTCGCCGCGCAGGGCATCTTCGGGCAGGGCATTTTCATCGATCCGAAGCGAAAGCTTGTGATTGCTTCGAATGGGAATTGGCCGACGGCGACCGATCCCGAGGGCGTCGGCGCAGCACGCGAGGCTTTTTACAAGAGCGTGCAGGCGGCTGTGGACAAAGAAACCAGATAGTCGTCGCCCCCGCGAAGGCGGGGGCTGTTATCGGCGTTGTGCAAGGTTGTCGTCGCCCCAGCGTCCGCGGGGGCGACGGACGTTAGTCGACGACAGTTGCCGTCGCGCGTTGGGCCAGCCACACCGCGACAAGCGGGACGGCGACGCCCAGCGCCATGATCCACCAGGTGTCTGCGAGCGTGACAGCGCGATAAAGCGCGGCGCCGATCACGGAGCCCGCGACAATCCAGCCTGGGCCGGTGCCCGCCGAAATGCGCATCGCGAACCAGCCGCCACCAAAAGTGCCGATAAACCAGCCGACGATCAGCGCGATCGTCGATCCGATCGGAATCAGCACTTCGCCGCTATTGGGGTCATAGACATCGGGCGAAATCTCGCTGCCGGCATATTGGGCGAGCCAGATCAGCCCGAACGCGACGACGATGCCGATCACCGCGGCAATCGCCGACCGCAAAATAGTCTTGGTCATTAATGCGCCCTCGCAAACCCTCTTATGCGAGTGTCTTAGCGCAGGAAAACGAAGATGGCGTTAAGCTTTTTCCATGACCTTGGGCAGCGCGTGGAAGGCGGTGCTTTCGAACCCTTCGACCATCATCCTGGCGACAAATTCGCCGACCGCTGCGGGATCCTTGATGCTTTGCGGATCTTCGCCAGGATAAGCGCGCGCGCGCATCTGCGTCCGCGTGCCGCCGGGATCGAGGATCGCGGTGCGCACGGTCGAGATGTTGCGCATTTCGGCACCATAGCTCGACACCAGGACCTCGAATGCCGCCTTGGACGCGGCATAGGCGCCCCAATAGGCGCGCGGTTCGCGTGCGACGCTGCTCGACAGCGCGATCAGGCGGCCGCTGGCCGCGCGGCGCAGCAGCGGATCGAAATTGGCGATCAGCGCCTGCTGCGCGATCAGGTTCAGCGTCAGCAGCTTGTTGAATTCCTTGCCGTCGATCGCGGCGACGGGGGTAAGCGTGCCGAGCATTGCCGCGTTGAGCACGAGCATGTCGAGCTGCTGCCAGCGCTCGGCGATCGCGCTCGCGAGGCGCGCGATGCTGTCGCCGTCGGTCAGGTCCAGCGGGGCGATCGTCGCGCTGCCGCCGGCTTCGTGGATGCGGTCTTCGAGTTCTTCGAGTCCGCCAGCGGTACGCGCGGTGATTACGACATGCGCCCCGCGCGCGGCGAGCGATTCCGCGATCGCTTCGCCGATGCCGCGGCTCGCCCCAGTGACGAGCGCAACTTGGCCCGCCAGTTCCTTAGACGTCGTATTCATTGTGTCAGACAACCCGTTCGGCAAGCAGGGAAAATTGATCTTCCAGCCCATGCTCATCGAAATCGGTCAGCGTGGTCGGATAGTCGCCGGTAAAGCAGGCGTCGCAATATTGCGGAGCGTCGTCGCTGCGCTTCACTTCGCCCAGCGCCCGGTAAAGGCCGTCGATCGAGATAAATGACAGGCTGTCGGCGTTAATGAAATTCGCCATCTGGCCGACACTCATCTGCGCTGCGAGCAATTTGGCGCGCTCAGGGGTGTCGACGCCATAGAAGCAGCTATGCTGCGTCGGCGGGCTTGCGATGCGCATATGCACTTCGGTCGCGCCCGCGTCGCGCATCATCTGCACGATCTTGAGGCTGGTCGTGCCGCGCACAATCGAATCGTCGATCAACACGATACGCTTCCCCGCGATCAGCGCGCGGTTGGCGTTGTGCTTCAACTTCACGCCCAAGTGGCGGACCTTGTCGCCCGGCTGGATGAAGGTGCGTCCGACATAGTGCGAGCGGATGATGCCGAGTTCGAACGGGATACCCGATTCCTGCGCATAACCGATCGCTGCGGGCGTGCCCGAATCGGGGACCGGGATGACGAGATCTGCTTCGACCGGGTTTTCGCGCGCCAGTTCGGCGCCGATTGCCTTGCGCACCGAATAGACGCTGGTGCCGTCGACGATCGAATCGGGGCGCGAGAAATAGACATATTCGAAGATGCAGGGCCGCGCCGGATGGTCGGCAAAGGGGCGATGCGAGGTTAACTGGCCATCGCGAATGATAACGAGTTCGCCAGGCTCGACCGAACGCACGAATTCGGCGCCGACGACGTCGAGCGCCACGGTTTCCGAGGCAAGGATATGCGCATCGCCAAGCTTTCCGATGACGAGCGGGCGGATGCCAAGCGGGTCGCGGCAGCCGATCATGCCCTCTGCGGTCAGGCAGATCAGCGAATAGGCGCCTTCGACCTGCTTCAGCGCATCGATGAACCGATCGAGCAAAGAGCGATAGTTGGACGTCGCGACGAGGTGGATGATGACCTCTGTATCGCTGGTCGACTGAAAGATCGAACCCCGGCGGACGAGTACTTTGCGTAGCGCTGCCGCGTTCGAAATGTTGCCATTGTGAGCCACCGCAAAGCCGCCCGTCGCGAGATCGGCGAACAGTGGCTGGACGTTCCGCAGCGCGGTTTCGCCAGTGGTCGAATAGCGGACATGGCCGACCGATGACCCGCCTTGCAACTGGCGCATGATGTCGTCGCGGTCGAAATTGCCCGCGACATGGCCCATCGCGCGGTGGGTGTGGAATTCCTTGCCGTCGAAGGCGGTTATGCCTGCGGCTTCCTGTCCGCGGTGTTGCAAGGCGTGGAGGCCCAGCGCGACTACCGCAGCGGCGCTATCGGCGCCATGAATACCAAATACGCCGCACTCCTCGCGGAGCTTGTCGTCGTCAAAAGGATGGGTCGTCAGCATGTCGTTCCAGGGGCAGGGGGGCAGTGACTGCGGCGCATATAGGGACGGCAATCGCAAATGTCGCCCCCCTAATCACGCATTTGTCACATGGCGGGCGAAGCATGGGGTGACAGCGCCGCCAAACCTGCTCTAAAGCGCCATTTATGGATGATCAGCGCGACACGACCGACCGATTTTCTCCGCGCTTCGACGCCGCTGGGCTGGTGACGGCGATCGTCACCGACGCCGATACGCATATTCTGCTGATGGTCGCGCACATGAATGCCGAAGCGATCGAGCAGACCCGCGCGACGGGGCAGGCGCATTTCTGGTCGCGGTCGCGGCAGGCTTTGTGGCGGAAGGGCGAAACGTCGGGTAACGGCCTGACCATGGTCGAGATGCGCGTCGATTGCGATCAGGATGCGTTGCTACTCCGCGTGAAGCCGGCGGGCCCCGCCTGTCACACCGGCCGTCGATCGTGCTTTTATCGCCGTGTCGAGGCCGATGGCGGCCTGACCTTTCTGTCCGACGATGCGCAGGGTTAGCGCTGCGCTCACGTTGGTGGCGCTGTTCCTCACAGGCTGCAATCGGCCAGCGCCGGAGGACGGCGCGAAAGGCGTCGATGCGAACAATCCGCTTGAAGTCGCGGCGCGCCAGCGCGGTGTCGTGCATTCGGACGCCGTCAGCCCGGTCGGAGTGTTCGAGCGCACCCACGATTTGGGCCGCGATGCGATGTGCGTCGTCGCCGACGGCGCGGGAAGCTGGCGCTTTGCGGTCACCGCGGCATTCGGTCCCAGCGTCTCGTGCACCGCGTCCGGAACGATGACGCGCGAGGGCGATGGCTGGCGGATGCGTTTTGCCGGTGTCGACGGCTGCGATGCGCTTGTCCATGAGGAAGAGGACGAATTGCGATTGCCGGGAAGCCTGCCGGCGCAATGCGCGCGCCTGTGCCCCGATCGCGCCTCGCTGTCGGGTTTGCGGCTGCCGCGGGCGAGCTGGTCGGCGGACGATGCGGGGGACTTGCGGATCGCCGACCGGCGCGGCAATATGCAGCGTCCTTGCGGAGGCGGAACTGCCTCGAAATGACCCGCGCTGCCGGTATTGACGTTCACGTCAACGGAAACTAGTTTCACCGGCATGACCGAACAATATGGCCACGCCCATATCGATACGCCCGACCATCTGGGGCGCGAACAATTCAGCATCACCGACTTGTCGACCGAGTTCGGGGTCACCGCCCGCGCGCTGCGTTTCTATGAGGACGAAGGGCTGATCAGCCCTTCGCGCAAAGGTTTGTCGCGCATCTATTCGAAGCGCGATCGCGCGCGGTTGGCGTGGATCCTGCGTGCGAAGCGCACGGGGTTCAGCCTTGCCGACATTCGCGAAATGATCGACCTTTACGACGTCGGCGACGGTCGCAAGACGCAGCGCCAGGTGACGATCGAGAAATGCGAACAGCGTATCGGCTTGCTGCAACGTCAGCGTGACGACATCGACAGCGCTGTCGAGGAATTGTCGCGGTTCATCGATATGGTGAAAAAAGTCGACGCCGGTCAAAAGGTCGACTGAAGCCTCTCCCCAGGCAAGTGTGACATCGCTACCTGCTTTTCAGAAGGATACCCCATGCCCGTCTATCGCGCTCCCGTGCAGGACACGCTCTTCCTCCTCAACGACGTGCTCGGGATCGAGCGCTATGCGAACCTGCCCGGTTTCGCCAATGCAACCCCCGACATGATCGAGGCAGTGCTAACCGAAGCAGGCAAATTCTGCGAGGAAGTGCTGTTCCCGATCAACCAGTCGGGCGACCTCGAAGGATGCACGCGCCACGACGATGGGTCGGTAACGACGCCCAAGGGTTTCAAGCAAGCCTATAAGGCCTATTCGGAAGCGGGCTGGGGATTGTTGACCGCGCCTGAGGAATTCGGCGGCCAGGGTCTGCCGCACGTCATCGGCTTTCCGGTCGAGGAATATCGCAACGCCGCCAACCAGGCCTTCGCCATGTATCCGGGGCTGACGCAGGGTGCGACCGCGGCGATCCTCGTCAAGGGTTCGGACGAGCAGAAGGCGACCTATGTCCCCAAGATGATCGCGGGCGAATGGGGCGGGACGATGAACCTGACCGAACCGCATTGCGGGACCGATCTCGGGCTCATCCGCACGCGCGCCGTCCCGAACGGTGACGGCAGCTATGCCGTCACGGGCACGAAAATCTTTATCTCGTCGGGCGAGCATGACCTCACCGACAATATCATTCACCTCGTCCTGGCGAAGACGCCCGACGCGCCCGACAGCGTTAAGGGTATCTCGCTGTTCATCGTACCGAAGTTCATCGTGAATGAAGACGGTTCGCTGGGCGATCGTAACACCCTGTCGTGCGGATCGATCGAGCATAAGATGGGTATCCATGCCAATTCGACCTGCGTCATGAATTATGACGGGGCAAAAGGCTGGATGGTCGGCGAGGAGAATAAGGGCCTGGCCGCGATGTTCGTGATGATGAACGCCGCGCGCCTCGGCGTCGGTATTCAGGGGCTCGGCCAGGCCGACGTCGCGTACCAGAATGCGGTCCAGTACGCGAAAGACCGCCGTCAGGGCCGTGCGCTCACTGGCCCGCAGGATCCGCAGGAAAAGGCCGACCCGCTGTTCGTTCATCCCGACGTCCGCCGCATGCTGATGGACGGCAAGGCGACGGTCGAGGGGCTGCGCGCGCTGTGCACCTGGGGTGCGCTGCAGGTCGATCTGGCGCATGTCGCCGAGAGCGAGGAAGAGCGCCAGCGCGCCGACGACCTCGTCAGCCTGCTGACGCCCGTGATCAAGGGCTTTGGCACCGACAAGGGCTATGAGGTCGCGACCAATGCGCAGCAGGTGTTCGGCGGCCACGGCTACATCGAAGAGCAGGGCATGAGCCAATATGTCCGCGATGCGCGCATCACGATGATCTACGAAGGCGCGAACGGCGTGCAGGCGATGGACCTTGTCGGTCGCAAGCTCGCGCAGAATGGCGGCCGTGCGATTCAGGCCTTCTTTGCCGTCGTCGACGAGGAATGCGGCCGCGCCAAGCGCAATGAAGCGCTCGCCGACTTCGCGACGCGCCTTGAAAAGGCCAATGGCGAACTCAAAGCCGCGACGATGTGGTTCATGCAGAACGGCATGACGAACCCGAACAATATCGGTGCTGGCGCCCATCATTATATGCACATCATGGGGATCGTCGCGCTGGGTTCGATGTGGCTGATGATGGCCGAGGCGGCGCAGAAGGCGCTGGCCGAAGGTCGCGGCAACAAGGATTTCCTTGAGGCCAAGCTCGTCACCGCGCGCTATTTCGGCGAACGTTTCCTGCCCGATGCCGGGTCGCTCCGCCGCAAGATCGAGGCGGGAAGCGAGGCGATGATGGCGCTCACTCCCGAACAGTTCGCCGCAGCCTGATATGCCGCGTTGCAACCATCGCTGCCGTCATGCGTGTCGGCGGCGATGAGCAACCGGGACCACCAGCCGATCGTCGTCGAAGGGCGTAATTGCTGGCGGATCGAACGCGCCGACAAGGCGCGGATGATCGTCGACGCCGCCGACTATTTTGCGCTGCTGGAACGGCTGATGGCCGATGCGCGGCAGCGTATCCTGCTTATCGGCTGGGACTTTGATCCGCGGATTGCGCTGAAGCCCGACAAGGACGGCAAGGGCGAACCGCTTGGCGATTATCTTTTGCGGCTCGCGCATGAAAAGCCCGATCGCGACATCGACATCCTGCGTTGGAATTTCGGCGGGCTGAAGCAATTCGCGATGCCGCGTATCCTGTCGATGGTGGCGCGCTGGAAACTGACGCGCTCGATAAGCTTCCGCCTCGACAGTGCGCATCCCGTCGGATGCAGCCATCACCAGAAGGTCGCGGTGTTCGACGATCATCTGGCGGTGTGCGGTGGCATCGACGTCGGATCGCGTCGCTGGGATACGCGCGAGCATAAGGACGGCGACCCTCACCGCACCGCGCCCGACGGCAAAGCCTATATGCCGTGGCATGACAGCACCATGATCCTCGCCGGACCCGTTGGCAACGCGCTCGCCGACCTGGGTAACGAGCGCTGGCAACGCGCGACCAAAAAGCCGCTGCGCGATCTAAAGGGGGAGGGCGAAAATTGGCCCGACGACCTGGAACCCGATTTCGAAGGCGTCGATGTTGCGATCTCGCGTACCCGCGCCGAATATGACGATGTCGAGGAAATCCGCGAGATCGAGCAGCTTTATCTGGACATGATCGCTGCGGCCGACCGCTTCATCTATTTCGAGAATCAATATTTTACCTCCGGCAAGATCGCCGCCGCGATCGCCGAGCGGTTGAACGAAGACGATCCGCCCGAATTCGTGATGGTGATGCCGAAAACCGCTGACGGCTGGCTGGAGCAGATGGCGATGGATGCCGCGCGCGTGCAACTGGTACGGGAGATTGCCAAGGCGAAGCATGGCGACCGGCTGAAAGTCTATTATCCGCGCACGAAGCGCGGCGAACCGATCTACGTCCACGCAAAGACCGCGATCGTCGACGACCGGATGATCCGCGTCGGATCGGCCAATATGAACAATCGCTCGATGGGTCTGGACAGCGAGTGCGACGTAACGATCGACGCGGCGCTCCCGGCGAACAAGGGCGTCGAGCCCACAATCGCGCGCCTGCGCACGTCGTTGATCGCCGAGCATCTCGATGTGTCGGAAGAGGAGGTGGCGGCGACCTTCAAGCGCGTCGGATCGCTGATCGACACGGTCGAGGCGCTGCGCGGCAAGGGGCGTTCGCTCGAACTTCTCGACCTTGTGCCCCCGGGGCCGATGGACGAATTCATCGCCGACAATGAACTGCTTGATCCGACGAGCCCCGACGCGATGTTCGAAGGCCTGGCCGAACGCGGCCTCAGGAAAAGCTGGCATCGCGGCCGGAACTGGATGAAGCACCACCGGCCATTTGGGCGGAAGAGCCGCTAGCCGATTTATTTTGGGAAAGAGCGGCGGCGCGTTAATCCGCCAGCGAAAGGATGTGCTTCGCCTGTTTCAGGTGGGGCGCGTCGACCATCTTGCCATCAACCTGCAACACGCCTGCGCCGGGATTGGCGGCGAAGGCGTCGACTATCGCTTGCGCGCGCGCCGCTTCGTCGGCTGAAGGCGTGAAAGCGGCGTTGATCGGTTCGACCTGCGACGGGTGGATCGCCATCATGCCTGTGAAACCGTCGCGGCGGGCACGCACGGCATAAGCGGTAAGGCCGGCCACGTCCTTGATAGCCGGAAATACCGTATCGATTGCCGCCGCCCCCGCGGCGTGCGCCGCGAACAGTGTCATCGCGCGCGCGACCTCATAGGGTGAGGTGTAGCTGCCATCGGCTTCGCGGCTCGTCGCCGCGCCGATTGCCGCGGGCAGATCCTCTGCGCCCCAGGTCAGACCAAGCAGGCGGTCCTTCACCTCACGGTAGCTGCCGAGCGTGAAGATCGCCGCAGGGGTTTCGGTCGCGATCGGCAGGATCGGCGGCAGCGAGGCGTTGCGTGCGGATTCGCTGCGCAGGATCGTGTCGAGCTGCGCAATGCTCGGCGCGCCTTCGGCCTTTGGCAGCATGATCGCGTCGGGACGCGCAGCGGCGATGGCTGCGACGTCGGCGGCGGTAATATGGCCGTCGAGCGGATTGACGCGAACGAGCGTCACGACCTCGCGCTCACCCGCCAGATAGTCGGCGATTGCAGCGCGGGCTGCCTCCTTGTTCGCGGGCGACACCGAATCCTCAAGGTCGAGGATGATTGCGTCGGCGCCCGACGCCGCCGCCTTGGCAAAGCGCTCGGGCCGGTCGCCGGGAACGAAAAGGAGGGAGCGGAGGCGCATCAGGCGGCTTTCTTCTTGAGCAGGGCGGAGCGTTCGCACTGGCAGACGATCTCATCGCGCTGGTTGATCGCGCGATGCAGGAAAGTCACGATACCCGCATTCGGCCGCGATTTGGACTCCTTGAGACCAACGACCTCGGATTCGGCGCGAAGCGTGTCGCCGATGAACACCGGTTTCGGCATCACCAGCTTGTCGTAACCGAGGTTCGCGACGAGCGTGCCGAGCGTCGTGTCGCCGACCGACAGCCCGACCATCAGGCTGAAGGTGAAGGTGCCGTTGACAAGGATCTGGCCGAATTCCGACGCCTTCGCGGCCTCGATATCGAGATGCAGCGGCTGCGGATTGTGGGTCATCGTGGTGAAGAGGAGATTGTCGGTCTCGGTCACCGTGCGGCGGATGTCATGGGTCAGCGTGTCGCCGATCGCCCATTCGTCGAAATATTTGCCTGCCATTATGCGTCGTCCTTTTCGATCCGCGCGAGCAATGCCTCGACCTGCACCTGCGCACCGGCGGTCGCGTTGAGTTCGGCCACGACGCCGTCGAACGGCGCGGTCAGGCTATGCTCCATCTTCATCGCTTCGAGCGTGAGCAGTTTCTGCCCCTTGGTTACCTTGTCGCCCGCAGCAACCTCGACCGCGATGACCTTGCCGGGCATCGGCGACAGGATCGCTCCGTCGCCGGCAGCACCGCCAGCGCTGCCTTCGGCCCGCCAAGGGGTCAGTTGCCACACCGATCCGCCCTCGGCGACGAGCATCGCGGGCGACGGCTCCTCCGCACCCGGCCCGTGGAGTTCGACCTCGACGCGCTTGCCGTCGAGCAGGAAGGGGGCGCTGCGGACGTCGGGCGCGTTGAGGCGGAAGCCCGATTGAAGCGCACGCGGTACCATCGCCATCGCGGCGTTGGTCAGCGCCTGTGCCGTCGGGACCGGCTCCTCGGTCATCGCGTCGCCGTCGCGGCCGATCAGCCCGGTATCGACCGTGCCCGCAACGAAATCGGGGTGATCGAGCGCGTTGATGAGGAAGGCCGAATTGGTCTTTACGGGCCAGATCGCGCTGTCCTCCAGCATCTCCGACAGCAATTCGCGAGCTTCCTCGCGGTCCTCGCCCCAGGCGATGACCTTGCCGATCATGGGGTCGTAGAAGGGCGAGACTTCGGCGCCTTCATAGACGCCGGTATCGACGCGGCCGATATGCTCGGGAAGCTGGAACAGTTCGAGCGTGCCGATCGACGGTAGGAAGCCCTTGGCGGGGTCTTCCGCGTAAAGCCGCGCTTCCATGGCCCAGCCGTTGATCGCGAGCTCGTTCTGCGCCAGCGGGATCGGCTCGCCCGATGCAACGCGAAGCTGCCATTCGACGAGATCGACGCCCGTAATTTCCTCGGTCACCGGATGCTCGACCTGCAGGCGCGTGTTCATTTCCATGAACCAGATGCGGTCGGCGCGCAGGCCCTCCGACGCGTCGGCGATAAACTCGATCGTCCCCGCGCCGACATAATCGACGGCCTTCGCCGCGCGCACGGCGGCGGCGCACAGCGCTTCGCGAGTTGTTTCGTCCATGCCGGGGGCGGGGGCTTCCTCGATCACCTTCTGGTGGCGGCGCTGCAGCGAGCAGTCGCGCTCGAACAGATGGACGACATTGCCGTGGCTGTCGCCGAACACCTGCACTTCGATATGGCGCGGGGTCAGGATATATTTCTCGATCAGCACATGGTCGTTGCCGAAAGATGCGGCGGCTTCGCGCTGGCACGAGGCGAGCGCGTCGAGGAAATCGGCTGCGGCATCGACCTTGCGCATCCCTTTGCCGCCGCCGCCCGCGACTGCCTTGATCAGTACCGGATAGCCGATCTGTGCCGCCTGTTCGGCGAGGAAGTCCGGGTCCTGATTCTCGCCCATATAGCCGGGCGTCACCGGCACGCCGGCATCGGCCATCAGCTTTTTGGCGGCATCCTTAAGGCCCATCGCGGTGATCGACGAAGGCTTCGGCCCCACCCAGATGAGCCCGGCATCGGCGACCGCCTGCGCAAATTCGGCGTTTTCGGAGAGGAAGCCGTATCCTGGATGGATCGCCTCGGCACCCGTGGCTTTTGCGGCGGCGATGATCTTGTCGCCGATCAGATAGGATTCACGTGCCGGGGACGGGCCGATATGCACGGCCTCGTCGGCCTCGCGCACATGCAGCGCGTTGGCGTCGGCGTCCGAATAGACGGCGACGGTGCGGATGCCCATCTCGCGCGCGGTGCGGATGATGCGGCAGGCGATTTCGCCGCGATTGGCGATAAGGAGGGACTGGATCATGGATGAGGTTCCGGAAAGCCGTGACGGGTATGGAGCGCTTCAAGCAGCGGCTTGATGTCGTTCACGAACCCGCCATCGGAAAAGACAAGGGCAGGGAGGTTCTGGTTCGCTTCGCCCATCGCCTCGACGACGAGCGGACGCGGGCGCGGCCATGGCACGCGGATGACCTCGAGATGGGTGGTACGCTCGGGAAACATCGCGAGCAGCCCTTCGACGAGGATGCAATCGCGGCAATAAAAGCTCGACCCCGGAAACGCGGGATCGTCGAACTCGCGATCGAGGATGAACAGGCGGTCGGGTGCGTCGCTCATCGTCGTCACATCCGGAACACGCCGAAGCCGCGGTCCTCGACCGGGGCGTTCAGCGTGGCGGCGAAGGCGAGGCCGAGTACGTCGCGCGTCTGCGCGGGGTCGATGATGCCATCGTCCCACAGGCGCGCGGTCGCGTGATAGGGGTTGCCCTCATCCTCATATTTCTGGCGGATCGGCGCCTTGAAGGCTTCGGCTTCCTCTGGCGTCCATTTGTCGGCGTCGCGGTGGACGGTCGCCAGCACCGACGCCGCCTGCTCGCCGCCCATCACGCTGATCCGGCTGTTGGGCCAGCTAAACAGGAAACGCGGGGAGTAGGCGCGTCCGCACATGCCGTAATTGCCGGCGCCAAAGCTGCCGCCGATCAACACGGTGATCTTGGGGACCGTCGCCGTGGCCACCGCCGTAACCAGCTTTGCGCCATGCTTGGCGATGCCTTCGGCCTCATATTTACCGCCGACCATGAAGCCGCTGATGTTCTGGAGGAAGAGCAGCGGGATGCGCCGTTGCTGCGCCAGTTCGATGAAATGCGCGCCCTTGACCGCGCTTTCGCTGAACAGCACGCCATTGTTCGCGAGGATCGCGACCGGGATGCCCCAGATATGCGCGAAGCCGCAGATGAGCGTGCTGCCGTAGTTCGCCTTGAACTCATGAAACTCGCTGCCGTCGACGATGCGCGCGATGACTTCGTGCACGTCATATGGCGCGCGCACGTCGTCGGGCACGACGCCATAGATCTCCTCGCCCGCATATTTGGGCGGGCGCGGGGCCTTCATCGGCACCTCGAACCCCTTGTCTTCGCCAAGATGGCTGACGATGTCACGGACGATGGTCAGCGCATGCTCGTCATTCTCGGCGAGATGGTCGACGACCCCGGATTTCTTGGCGTGCAGATCGCCGCCGCCCAGATCCTCGGCGCTGATTTCTTCGCCCGTTGCGGCCTTTACCAGCGGCGGGCCGGCGAGGAAGATCGTGCCCTGATTGCGCACGATGACGGTCTCGTCCGACATCGCTGGGACATAGGCACCGCCAGCGGTACAGCTTCCCATCACGCAGGCAATCTGCGGGATGCGCTTCGCCGACATATTCGCCTGATTGAAGAAGATGCGCCCGAAATGATCGCGATCAGGAAACACCTGATCCTGATGCGACAGGTTCGCGCCGCCGCTGTCGACGAGGTAGATGCAGGGCAGGCGGTTCGCCTCGGCAATCTCCTGCGCGCGCAGATGCTTCTTGACCGTCATCGGATAATAGGTGCCGCCTTTGACCGTCGCATCGTTGCAAACGATCATGCACTGCCGCCCCGACACGCGTCCGATGCCGCAGATCAGGCCCGCGCCCGGAACTTCGCCTTCATAAAGGTCGTTCGCCGCAAGCTGGCCGATTTCAAGGAAGGGCGAGCCGGGATCGAGCAGTCGCTCGACACGCTCGCGAGGGAGCAGCTTGCCGCGGCTCGTGTGGCGTTCGCGCGACTTTTCGTTGCCGCCGAGCGCGGCCTCCGCGACCGCGTCGCGCAACGCGTCGGCGAGCGCGCGATTGTGCGTGCTGCGGGTGCGATATTCTTCGCTGTCCGCATTGATGTTGGTGCCAAGAACCGGTGCGCTCACTGTAACATCTCTCCTGGAAGTCGGTTCGGAACTAACCCGTCGCTCGTCGATTGAAAAGCGCAGCAGGCCGAAAATGGTTGGTATTGAAACCGGATTTTCCCACGCCTTGGCCGCCTGCCTGTCCGTGACAAAATAAGGTCATTTCTATGAAAAAAGCTGTCTTTGCCGTTCTTCTGTCCTCCGCCGCGATTCTTGCCGGCCCCGTCGCCTGCAGCAGCGGCAAAGACAGTTCCGCCGCTTACACCGTCGGCACCGATATCGGGATCAGCAAGGCAGCGATGGATACGGGCGTGAAGCCCGGCGACGACTTCTACGCCTATGCCAACGGCAATTGGGACAAGGCGAACGAGATTCCCGCCGACCGCTCTTCCATCGGCGCCTTTTACGTCGCGCAGCTCGAAACCGAAAAGCGCAACCGCGAACTGGTCGATGCGATCGTCAAGGGCGATGCGGCGCCCGACACCAATGAGGGCCGGATCGCCGCCTTCTATAAGGCCTTTACCAATGTGAAGGCCATCGATGCCGCTGGCATGAAACCCGTCGCCGCCGACCTGGCGCGCTTCGCCGCGATCACCGACAAGGCTGCGCTGTCGAAGGTGCTGGGCGAACAGCTTCGCGCCGACGTCGATCCACTCAATGCGACCAACTTCCAGACCGAAAATCTCTTCGGCGTCTTTGTGACGCAAGGGCTCGCGACTCCGGGCGAGGTCATTCCCTATCTGCTGCAAGGCGGCCTCGGCATGCCCGAGCGTGAATATTATCTGTCGGCCGACCCCAAGATGGCGACCATCCGCACCGCCTACCAGGCCTATATCGCCAAGCTGCTCACCGCTGCCGGCCAGAGCGACGCCGCCGCCAAGGCGAAGCGCATCTATGACCTTGAGGTCAATATCGCGAAAGCGCATGCGACGCGCGAACAGAGTGAGGATTTCACCAAGTCCGCCGACGTCTGGGCCAAGGGCGATTTCGCGAAGAAGGCGCCGGGTATCGACTGGCCGGCTTTCTTTGCCGCCGCCAAGCTGGATGGTGCGGGCAAGTTCGGCGCCTATCATGCGGGTGCGATCACCGGACTGTCGGCGCTTGTCGCGTCCGAACCGCTCGATGCGTGGAAAGACTGGCTCGCCTTTCACCAGATCAACAGCCACAGCGACGTGCTGCCGAGCGCGATCGATAGCGCACATTTCGCCTTTTACGGCACGACGATGGCAGGCACGCCGCAGCAGCGCGGCCGCGAAAAGCGCGCGCTCGACGCGCTCGACTTCTATCTCGGCGATGCGGTGGGCAAGGCTTATGCCGACAAATATTTCCCCGCCTCGGCCAAGGCCGAAGTCGGCGACATGGTGAAGAACATCAAGGCCGCCTTTGCCACGCGGGTGAACACGATCGACTGGATGGCGCCCGAAACGAAGAAAGAAGCAATCAAGAAGGTTGAAACCATTGCCGTGGGCGTGGGCTATCCCGACACGTGGCGCGACTATGGCAGCTACACCGTCGGCGCCGACGCCTATGCGAACGAGGTCGCCGGGCAGAAAGCCGAATATGTGCACCAACTCGCCAAGATCGGCAAACCCATGGACAAGGGCGAATGGTGGATGGTCCCGCAGACCGTCAACGCAGTGAACCTGCCGGTGCAGAATGCGCTGAACTTCCCCGCCGCGATCCTGCAGCCGCCCTTCTTCAATGCCAAGGCCGACCCCGCGTATAATTATGGCGCGATCGGCGCGGTGATCGGGCATGAGATCAGCCACAGCTTCGACAACAACGGCGCTGCCTTCGATTCCACGGGCGCGCTGCGCAACTGGTGGACTGCGGCGGATCTGGCGAAGTTCAACGCTGCGGGCGACGCGCTGGCGGCGCAGTTCGACACCTATAAGCCGTTCCCCGACCTTGCGATCAACGGTAAGCTGACGCTGGGCGAAAATATCGCCGACGTCGCGGGGCTTCAGGCGGCCTATGACGCCTATCGCGCGTCGCTCGGCGGCAAGGAAGCGCCGGTGATCGACGGCTTCAGCGGCGATCAGCGCTTCTTCATCGCCTTTGCGCAGACCTGGGCGACCAAGATGCGTGCCGAGGCGCTGCGCGCGCGCGTCGCGACCGACGGCCATGCGCCGGGCATGTACCGCGCGCTGACGGTTCGCAACCTCGACGCATGGTACAAGGCGTTCGACGTCAAGGAAGGCGACAAGCTTTACCTCGCGCCCGACAAGCGCGTCCGCGTCTGGGGATAGAGCATTGGGGCGGGGCGTCATGCTCCGCCCTCATTCTTTGCGGCGGGCTTCTTGCGGATCAGATGGCTGTAGACGCCGACCAGATTGATGCCGAGCAGGGCGACATTCTGCCACCCGATGCCTTCGCGGTCGGGCTGGAGAAAGCCCCATGCGATCAGCGCCAGGCTGCTCGTCACGAAGATCACGAAGGCCCAGCCGTTCCACCGCTCGCCTAGGTTGAGCGACACGAGCAGCGCCGCGAGCGTCGCGGCGGCGGCGCCATAATATTGCAGGGCGGTGAGCAATGTGTCGCTCACGGTCCAGTCGCCCCGAACACAAACTCTAGCTTCAATCCATCGGGATCGGCAAAGAAGACGGCGTAATAGGTCGGTCCATAACGCGGATAATCCGCGGGCGGATCGAGGACCTCCGCACCGATGCTGCGCAACAAATCATGAAGCGCGTCGACGTCGTCGCGGCTGTCGGCGGTCCATGCGAGATGGTGGAGCCCCGGCGAATAACGATCGTGCGTGCGGTTTGCGCCATCGCCGCGCGCTTCGATAATGCCGATCGAGTGAAAGGGCTCGCCCGCGTGGTCCCAGTCGCTGCCATGATCATAATCGGCCGAACGGCGGTAGCCGAGGAAGCCGAGCACCGCGCCGTAGAAGACCCGCGAGCGGCTCTTGTCCGTGACGGTCAGGTCGATGTGATGGACAAGTCCGCGCATGTTCAGGCCAACGCGCCGATCAGCGCGAAGATGCCGGCGCCGCAGAGGGCCGGCCAGGCAATGTGCCGACCCCTGGTGTAAACGGCGTTGGCCAGCCCCGTCGCCAGCCAGCCGCTGCCGATGGCTATCAGCAAGCCGTTGGGTGTTCCCGGCCATGCGACCGCCGCCGCCGAAATCAGCATCAGCACGGACGTGGCATGCCAGGCAAAGCGGATGATGCGTCGCGTCAGCGGATCGGCAAGCGGCCCAGCGCGCAGCAACGGCACGATCAGGCGCCGATAGCCCAGCACCGAATGAACCCCGGCCGTCGTCACCATGAAGGCGGCCGACAGCCAGAGCCAGATCACGCGCCGGCGCCGATCAGTTCGCGGCCGATTAGCATACGGCGGATTTCGTTGGTGCCAGCGCCGATGTCGAGCAGCTTGGCGTCGCGCCAATAGCGTTCGACCGGCCAGTCCTTGGTATAGCCCGCGCCGCCCAGCGCCTGGATCGCTTCGCCCGCGACCTTCACCGCATTCTCGCTGGCGAGCAGGATCGCGCCCGCGGCGTCGAAGCGCGTCGTCTGCCCGGCGTCGCATGCCTTGGCGACGTTATAGACGTACGAACGCGCCGACTGGAGCATGACATACATGTCCGCGACCTTCGCCTGCATGAGCTGGAACGAACCGATGGGCTTCCCGAACTGCTTCCGCTCGCGGACATAGGGAATGACCGTGTCGAGGCACGCCTGCATGATGCCGAGCTGGAGCCCGGCGAGCACGACGCGTTCATAATCGAGCCCCGACATCAGCACGCCGACGCCGCCATTCTCTGGGCCCATCACCTGTTCCTCGGACACTTCGCAATCGGTGAAGACCAGTTCCGCCGTCGGCGATCCGCGCATGCCGACCTTGTCGATCTTTTGCCCGATGCTGAACCCCGGCATGTCCTTTTCGATCAGGAAAGCGGTAATCCCGCGCGACCCCGCCTCGGGGCTGGTCTTTGCATAGACGACCAGCGTGTCCGCGTGCGTTGCGTTGGTGATCCAGAATTTGGTGCCATTGAGAATATAGCCGCTGCCTTTGCGCTCGGCCTTCAGCTTCATCGACACGACGTCGCTGCCCGCGCCCGCCTCGGACATGGCGAGGCTGCCGACATGCTCGCCGCTGATCAGCTTGGGCAGATATTTCGCCTTCTGCTCGGCATTGCCCCAGCGGCGGATCTGGTTGACGCAAAGGTTCGAGTGCGCGCCATAGGAGAGGCCGATGGCCCCCGATGCGCGCGACACTTCCTCGACCGCGATGACATGTTCGAGATAGCCGAGGCCGAGGCCGCCATATTCTTCCTCGACGGTGATGCCGTGCAGGCCAAGCTCGCCCATCTGCGTCCACAATTCGTCGCGCGGGAACCAATCTTCGGCGTCGGCCTTGGCCGCGAGCGGCGCGATCTGTTCGTCGGCGAAGCGGGCAGTGGTTTCGCGGATCATGTCGGCGGTTTCGCCGAGTGCGAAGTCGAAATCGGGGGTGGCGCGCATGGATTACCTATCGATCTGGGCGGGACAGGGGCGCGATAGTGCATCAAAATATGTTCATAGGGAAATTGAAACGATCACAGATTTAGCATAAGTAAAATCTATGATTAAGCGCACCCATATCCGCCAGTTTCTCGCCGTCGTCGATGCGGGCAGCTTCACGCAGGCGGCGCTGCGCATCCGCGTCACCCAGCCGGCGCTCTCGACCGGCATCGCCGAACTTGAAAAGCTGGTCGGCACGTCATTGTTCATCCGTAATCGCCGCCAGATCAGATTGACCGAGGCCGGGGGGCGCTTCCTGCCGATCGCGCGCGATCTCGAACGCGGCTTTCGGACTGCCGACAGCTTCGGGCGCGAGAGCGACGGCCAGGCGAGCGAGCTCAAGCTCGGGGTGATCCGCTCTGCCCCCGCCGAACTGCTACAGGCAATCGCGACAGCGTTGCGCCCGGGTTTTGCGATCGAGCTGATCGAGAATAGCGACTCCGAACTCCGCGCTGCGCTTGGCAGCGGCCGCGTCAACATGGTGCTTGTGCCGCTGCGGGCGGGCGAGCGCGGCGACCATGTGCTGCCGCTCTATGAAGAGCCGCTGGCGATGTTCATCGCGTCGGATCACCCGCTCGCGGGACGCATCGAAGTCGGGCCCGAGGAGCTCGCAGCCGAAACGATGATTGCGCGCCGGTCGTGCGAATTCCTCGACGCGACGAGCCGCTTCTTTACGCGGCACGGGGTTCGCCCGCGCTTCGCGTTGCGTAGCGAAAGCGACGAGCGTTGCCTGCGTATGGTTGCGGCGGGGATCGGGATCACCACCGCGCCCGTTTCGCTCGCGATCGACGGCATCGTTCCCTTGAAGGTCGCGGGTTATGATTTTCGCCGCGAACTCGGCCTGATCACCGATCCGGCCTGGCGTACGCTCCCGGAAATCGCACCGCGGCTGGCGCACGCGCTCGAAACGATCGGCGCGATCGCGGCCGAGTGGCGGCAGATGAAAGTCGATATCGCTGCATGATCGGAGGCCTCACAAGTCTGGCTTGCCCCCTCAAAAGGCCATACAGTTTGCGCGCCGCCAATGGGGGAGGCAAGGGCGAGGCATGACCGATACGCTGACCCATCTCGACCGGCTCGAGGCCGAGAGCATTCATATCATGCGCGAAGTGATGGCCGACGCCGCGAAGCCCGTAATGCTGTATAGCGTGGGCAAGGATAGCGCCGTGATGCTGCACCTCGCGCGCAAAGCCTTTTATCCTTCGCCGCCGCCGTTCCCGCTACTTCATGTCGACACGACATGGAAATTCCGGGCGATGTACGAACTGCGCGATCGCATGGCCGCTGAAAGCGGCATGGAACTGATCGTCTATCAGAACCCCGAAGCCAAGGAACGGGGGATCAATCCCTTCGATCACGGCCCGCTCCACACCGACATGTGGAAGACCGAAGGCCTCAAACAGGCGCTCGACCTCCATGGCTTCGACGTCGCTTTCGGCGGCGCGCGGCGCGACGAGGAAAAGAGCCGCGCGAAGGAACGCATCTTTTCCTTCCGTACCGCCAGCCATGGCTGGGATCCGAAGAAGCAGCGTCCCGAGCTCTGGAACCTCTACAATGCGCGCAAGGCGAAGGGCGAAAGCATCCGCGTCTTCCCGATCTCGAACTGGACCGAACTCGACATCTGGCAGTATATTGCGCGCGAGAATATTCCGATCGTGCCGCTCTATTTCGCCGCGCCGCGTCCGACCGTGACACGCGACGGCCTGCTGCTGATGGTCGACGACGATCGCTTTCCGTTGCTGCCCGGCGAAACGCCCGTGGAGCGTTCGGTGCGTTTCCGCACGCTCGGCTGCTACCCGCTGACCGGCGCGGTCGAGAGCGAAGCGAAAACACTCTCGGAAGTTATCCAGGAAATGCTGCTGACGACGACCAGCGAACGGCAAGGTCGCATCATCGACAAGGATGGCGGCGATGCGTCGATGGAGAAGAAGAAGCAGGAGGGGTATTTCTGATGACCGATCCTGTTTACGTCACCGACGCGCTGATCGCCGAGGATATCGACGCCTATCTGGCGGGTCACGAGAAGAAGTCGCTGCTGCGCTTCATCACCTGTGGCTCGGTCGATGACGGGAAATCGACGCTGATCGGCCGCCTGCTCTATGACTCGAAGATGATATTCGAGGATCAACTCGCCGCGCTGGAAGCCGATAGCAAGCGCGTCGGTACACAGGGGCAGGAGATCGACTTCGCGTTGCTTGTCGACGGCCTCGCCGCCGAGCGCGAGCAGGGGATTACGATCGACGTCGCCTATCGCTTTTTCACGACCGAGAAGCGCAAGTTCATCGTCGCCGACACGCCGGGGCACGAGCAATATACGCGCAACATGGTCACCGGCGCCTCGACCGCCGACCTTGCCGTCATCCTGATCGACGCACGCAAGGGTGTGCTGACCCAGACGCGCCGGCACAGCTTCCTGGCGCATCTGATCGGCATCAAGCATATCGTGCTGGCGGTGAACAAGATGGATCTTGTCGGTTACGACAAGGCCGTGTTCGACCGGATCACGCTGGCGTACCGGGCGTTCGCGAGCGAGATCGGCATCACCAATTTCACCGCGATCCCGATCTCGGGGTTCAAGGGCGATAATATTACCGCGCTGTCGGAAAACACCCCTTGGTTCAAGGGCCCGGCGCTGATCGAACATCTCGAAACTGTCGAGATCGGCGCAGCCGCCGACGAGGCAAAGCCGTTCCGTTTGCCGGTACAATGGGTCAACCGCCCGAACCTCGATTTCCGCGGTTTCTCGGGCCAGCTTGCGAGTGGCAAGGTTAAGCCGGGGGATGCTGTGCGCATCTTGCCCAGCGGCAAGACAACGACCGTCGACCGCATCGTCACGCTGGACGGCGACCTGGACAAGGCCGTCGCGGGGCAGTCGGTCACGCTGACGCTCGCCGACGAGGTCGACTGCTCGCGCGGCGATGTCATCGCGGCTGCCGACAATCCCCCCGAGGCGGCCGATCAGTTCGAGGCGACGCTCGTCTGGATGGCGGACGAGGCGATGATTCCGGGCCGCGCCTATTGGCTGAAGCTCGCGACGCAGAGCGTTTCGGCGACCATCCAGGCGCCGAAATATGAGATCAACGTCAACACGCTCGATCATCTTGCGGCAAAGACGCTCGAACTCAATGGTATCGGCGTCGTCGAACTTTCGACCGACAAGCCGATCACTTTCGAGGCCTATTCGGACAATCGGACGCTTGGCGGCTTCATCCTGATCGACAAGCTGACCAATGCGACCGTGGCCGCGGGAATGCTGCACTTCAGCCTGCGCCGTGCGCAGAATGTGCATTGGCAGGCGACCGATATCGACCGTGACATGCGCGCGAACCTCAAGAATCAGCGCCCGGCGCTGCTGTGGTTCACCGGATTGTCGGGCTCGGGCAAATCGACGATCGCCAACCTGGTCGAAAAGAAGCTGCACCGGATGAACCGGCACAGCTTCCTGCTCGACGGGGACAATGTCCGCCACGGGCTCAACCGCGATCTCGGCTTTACCGAGGCCGACCGGATCGAGAATATCCGCCGCGTCGGCGAGGTCGCGAAACTGATGAGCGACGCGGGGCTTATCGTCATCACCGCCTTCATCTCGCCCTTCCGCGCCGAACGCGAAATGGTGCGCGGCATGCTGCCTGAGGGCGAGTTCATCGAAGTGTTCATCGATACCCCGCTCGCCGAGGCGGAGAAGCGCGACGTGAAGGGCCTCTATAAAAAGGCGCGCGCCGGGCAGCTCAAGAATTTCACCGGCATCGATAGCCCCTATGAAGCGCCCGAGACGCCCGAAATTCGTATCGACACGACCGCGATGACGCCCGAAGAGGCGGCGGACCTTATCATCGATCGTTTGTTGGGATAGATATGGCTGCGGGGGAAACGGACGAACAACTGGCCGAACGGCTCGCAACCGCCGCGGGGGAGATCCTGATGGATTTGCGTGCGCATGGCGGCCTTGAAGGCAAGGCGTTGGGGAAGGCCGGTGACGAGCAGGCCAACGCGATGCTGTGCCGCGAGATTCGCGCAGCCCGGCCGGCCGACGCGCTCCTCTCCGAAGAAGAGAAGGACAATATCGCGCGCTGCGGGCAGAGCCGCGTCTGGATCGTCGACCCGCTCGATGGCACGCGCGAATATGGCGAGGGCAGGGACGATTGGGCGGTGCATGTCGCGCTCGCGGTCGATGGCGTCGCGACGGTCGGCGCGGTTGCGCTGCCGGGGCTGGGCATCACATTGACGTCTGGAACACCGGCACCGCTCCAGCCAGCGAACCAGCCGCTCCGGATGCTCGTCAGCCGCACGCGCCCCGCCGCCGAAGCCGTCTTCGTTGCCGAGAAGCTGTGCGCCGAACTGGTCGCGATGGGGTCGGCCGGGGCCAAGGCGATGGCGGTAGTGCGAGGGGAGGCGGATATCTATCTTCACACCGGCGGCCAATATGAATGGGACAATTGCGCCCCGGTCGCGGTGGCGCAGGCGGCGGGTCTGCACGTGAGCCGCGTCGACGGATCGCCGATCCGATACAATAATCCCGACACCTATCTGCCCGACCTGCTGATCTGCCGGAAGGAACTGGCGGGCGAGGCGCTGCGGTATGCTGCGGAATACCGGCGCGCTTAACCGTGTTCGACCGATTGCGGACCTATCTTTCTTCGTCACCCCGGACTTGATCCTCGGTCCCACTTGATGCCGAAGTCAGTGAGTGCGCCAAAAAGAAGCGGGATCCCGGGTGAAGCCCGGGAAGACGGAAGGCAGGGAGCGACGGGGAGCGGACAATCCGATCTATGCGGAGCCGCTTGCGATTTCGCGTTTAGCTGCGGCAGCTGCCATCAAGATGCGTTCCACGATAGCGTCAAACTCGTCCTTGCCGATCGGATCGAGAGAATCGTAGTTGGAGACGCTTTCCGGCCACCAGCCGTGTTCCTCTCCGGACAGATGCAGTTGCCGTGCGGCTGCTTCCACCTCCTGGTCGGTGGGCCGATCACTATCTGTAACGCGAGGCGAAGGCATTACCGAGGTCTATCAAATCTGACGTCCGCTTCCCACCCTGATTGCGTCATTGTTCGCCGATCTGGGTGCTACATCAGGAAATATCGACCGATTGCGGACTCTGCGGTGATCGTGCAGACGTTGTTCTATAGCACCCGAATTTAGGTCGTAGGCGTGGATATCCGAAGGATCATAAGAAAGTGGGCTGATAAGGAGGAAACGTCCCTCCGGCATCAATTTCATGGAAAGACAGTAGGGGATCGCTTTCGCGGTCTACGCCGTTCCGAGCGCAACGAAGTAAAGCTTTTTCTTTTGGCGGCGCTGCCGGCATGTCTGATTGGACCATTCATCGGGAAGTGGTCCGATGCGTCGACCGGGGGAAAGGTAATGTTAGCCGCGACGGCGCTTTGGATGCTTGGCGTTATATTCGTTGGGAGCTATTTACTGTTTCGAGCCATCTTTAGAGCCTCACGACAACCGTTCGATTGAGGATCGACGTCCGTTCACCACGCCAAATTTGACATCGGCAACGAGACGCGGCGGATGGTTAGTGATTGCCAGCCGCCTTTGTGCCGCCTAATTCGTTGCATCGAAAAACCGAAAAGCGACGGGAGATGCGCGATGACCGACCTGCCTGAAACCAACCTTACCATGTTGACGCTCGTGAAGCCCGAAGGGCAGCTCGAGGTGTCGCTCGAGCGCCGCCCGATGCCGACTCCGAAGCCCCATGAGGTGCTGGTGAAGGTGCTTGCCGCGCCGATCAATCCGTCGGACCTTGGCCTGCTGTTCGGCGGCGCCGACATGTCGACCGCGCGCGCTTCGACCAAGGACGGCCAGCCGCTGATCACCGCAGATGTTCCTCCCGCCGGTATGCGCGCGATGAGCGGGCGTGTCGGCGACGCACTCGCGATCGGCAACGAGGGCTGCGGCACTGTCGTTGCGGCGGGGGACACGCCCGAAGCGCAGGCGCTGCTTGGCAAGACCGTCGCGCTGCTCGGCGGGGAAATGTACGCCGAATATCGCTGCCTGCCGGTGCAGATGGTGATGCCGCTGCCCGACGGCACCGATCCCGCCGATGGCGCATCCTGCTTCGTCAATCCGCTCACCAGCCTCGCGTTCACCGAAACGATGCGGATGGAGAATCACAGCGCGATCGTCCACACCGCTGCGGCGTCGAACCTTGGCCAGATGCTCGTCAAGATTTGCGCGAAGGATAATATTCCGCTCGTCAACATCGTGCGCAGCGACGCGCAGGTTGAGATACTGAAGGGTATCGGCGCGAAATATATCGTCAACAGCAGCGCCGACGATTTCATGGAGCGGCTGGTCGATGCGATTGTCGAGACTGGCGCGACGCTGGGCTTCGATGCGACCGGCGGTGGCAAGCTTGCGGGGCAGGTCCTGACCGCGATGGAGGCTGCTGCGGTCAAGCGGATGACGACCTATAGCCGTTATGGTTCGGACACGTTCAAGCAGGTCTATATCTATGGCGCGCTCGACCTGTCGCCGACGACCTTCTCTGCGCGCAGTTTCGGCCTGACCTGGGCGCTCGGGGGCTTTCTGCTGACGCCGTTCATGGCGAAGGCGGGGATGGAGACCGTGGGGCGGATGCGCAAGCGCGTCGTCGACGAACTGACGACGACCTTCAAGAGCCATTACAGCCATGAAATTTCGCTGACCGAGGCGCTGAATGTCGATACGGCGCAGGCATATAATGCGAAGCGGACCGGCGAGAAATATCTGATCAAGCCGCACGGCTGATACGAGGTCCGGTAAGGGCCGATTACGGACCCATCCTTCTTCGTCACCCCGGACTTGATCCGGGGTCCCGCTTGCGGTCCAGGCCGGTCGATGCGACAGAAAAGCGGGATCCCGGGTCAAGCCCGGGATGACGAGGGTGGGGGACTGAGCGTCCGCTCCTCACCCCAAAGCTGTCGCGCATGACCTCGATCAGCGCTTCATGCACTGGCGCACATCGTCGCGTTTATATTCGCTGCAATTCCAAAGCGCCTTTTCGAACCCCGCCTTGTCGTCGCGGAGGTATGAGAAGGTCATTGCCGCACGCTGTGTATCGCTCATCGCGTCGCTGTCGGGTTTCAGGGTCGGGTTGGTCCAGCCCATGAACTTGCAATAGGGCTTGTCGCCGCAGAGCCGCAGCGCCGTCGTGACGAAACTTTCGGGCGCTGCCTTGCGGTCGAGCTGGGTGTAGATGGTGTCGCGGCCCGCGCTTTCGCCCGCGCCAGCGACGACGCGTGCTTCGCCGACGGCGGCATTGGCATCGACGCCGGTTGCCATATCGGTCGGCAACCCCAGCGCGATCGCGTGCAGCGGCGAAATCGCCGCGAGCTTCGCGACCGGCCCGTCGCTACCCGATACCGCACCGCGGAACGCGCCCGGCGTGCCCCAGAACCCCGGCCAGCGGAAAAACAGGTGTGTGTCGACGATCGCGATCTTTTCGAGGCTATCGCTCCAATAGGGGCGCACCCAGTCGGTATGATAATGGGTGGCAAGGCCGACGGGCGGATACGTCCCACCCGACAGCATCATGTCGGCATTGTTCCGCGCGCGTTGCCATGCGGCGTCCGAATAACGGCGGTTCAATGCTCCGTCGCAGGTGAAGGTAAACTGACACCCCGTCGTGCGTTCCGACCCCTGGAAAACGACGCCGCAGATCGACTTGGGGAACGCCGGATGGCGTGCGCGATTGATGACGACCTGGCCGACCGCCTGCTGTCCCTTCGCGTCGTCGCCCGCCTCGTACAGCATCGCTGCGGCAAGGCAGTCGCGGGCTCGCGCTTTCGCGTCGCCGCCGCCCGCATAGACGAAGGGGCGCGCCGCGACGAAGCCCTTGGTGATCAACGCAACCTCGGCATTCTGTGCCCGCGCGTCGTCTTCGGTAACCGGCGCGAGTTCCATGGGCTGGACTTCGGGCACGATGTCGGCGGGCGGTGCGACGGGTTGCCGATGTGCGGCATGTCTCGCGGGCCCGGATGAATGACTCGCAACAAGCACCGCTATCACCGCCGCGACCGCGATCAGGACGAACAGCCAGCCCGTCCAGTCGCGCCGCAAGGGCAACGCCGGTTGATCGTCCTGCAGGTGCACGGGCTGTCCTCAGATCTCCGGAAGGAAATCAGGAACCGACAGATAGCGCTCGCCCGTGTCATAGTTAAAGCCGAGCACGCGGCTGCCCGGCGGCAGTTCGGCAAGCTTCTGTGCGATGGCGGCGAGGGTGGCGCCCGACGAGATGCCGACGAGCATGCCCTCTTCGGTCGCTGCGCGCCGCGCGTAATCCTTTGCCGCGCCGGCATCGACCTTGATCACGCCGTCGAGCAGGTCGGTGTGGAGGTTGCGCGGGATAAAGCCGGCGCCGATGCCCTGGATCGGGTGCGGCGCGGGCTGGCCGCCCGAAATTACCGGCGAGGCTTCGGGTTCGACCGCATAGACTTTTAGGTTCGGCCAATGCTGTTTCAGAAACTGCGCGGTGCCGGTGATATGGCCGCCAGTGCCGACGCCCGTGATAAGCACGTCGATCGGGCTGTCCTTGAAGTCGGCCAGGATTTCGGGGCCCGTCGTGCGGACATGGACGTCGATATTGGCTTCATTCTCGAACTGCTGCGGCATCCATGCGCCGGGGGTCGTTTCGACCAGTTCGATGGCGCGCTCGATCGCGCCCTTCATGCCCTTTTCACGCGGCGTCAGGTCGAAGGTTGCGCCATAGGCCAGCATCAACCGGCGGCGTTCGACCGACATGCTTTCGGGCATAACGAGCACAAGCTTATAGCCCTTGACCGCGGCAGCCATCGCGAGGCCGATGCCGGTGTTACCCGACGTCGGCTCGACGATAGTGCCGCCGGCCTTCAGGCTGCCGTCCTTTTCGGCCGCCTCGATCATCGCAAGACCGATTCGATCCTTGATCGACCCACCGGGGTTGCTGCGTTCCGACTTTACCCAGACTTCGGCGTCGGGGAACAGTTTTGCCACGCGAATGTGCGGCGTATTCCCGATGGTATCGAGGATCGAATTGGCTTTCATGATCGGTGCGCTCTTTCTTTGAACTCGAAACGCGGGTCGCGGCGGACGCGATTTGGCCAGTCGCCGGCGCGGAGCCAGCGGGCCTCGTCCGCCAGCACCGGCGTCGGCTGAGGTTGTAACGAGGCGAGCAGATACTGTCCATAAGGCCAGTCCCCGATCCCCGAGTCTGCATTGATATGACCGAAGGGGCCTGCGTTGACGAACCGCGCATCCCAGTGCCGCGACAGGCGCCAGACATGTGCAGTCTTCGCATAGGGATCATCGTCGCTGGCAACGACGATCATCGGCACCTGCGACGACAGCGCGGGCGAGTCGGTGAAGCTTTCGACCCGGCTATCGCGGCGGAGCTGTGATAGGTCGGGTGGTGCGACGAGCAACGCGCCGGCGATGCGGTCGCGGGCGACGCTGCTCGCGGCGGCAAACCAGTGCGCAAAGGCATGGCAGCCGAGGCTGTGCGCGGCAATGAGGACGGGCTCATGCTCGGCGTCGATCGCTTGGGCGATTCGGTCGACCCATTGGTCTTTCAGAGGTTCGTCCCAGCTTCCGAGCTCGACCCGTTCGCAATCGGCAAAGCTGCGTTCCCACAGGCTTTGCCAGTGCGTGGGGCCGCTGTTGTAGAGGCCCGGAATGGTCAGGATTTTATGGCGGATATTTGAATTCTGCATGGCGGTCACTCCGTCGGGGGAGAGAGGGGAACCGCGGTGACGGGTGACACCTAAATAACTCAACTAAATAAATTGACAATAGCCTTTGGGCAGAATGTTTGCTGGGCGCGGCAAATGGTTTCGGCGCTAGTCGGTGGTTTTCCTGAACTGCGGTTCGAAGGTTTTGGCCCACCGCAGTTCGGGGAAGATCCAGGCCCAGAGCGCGGTCACGCCGACCGCAGCAGCGCCGCCGACGACGACGGCGCTGACCGGGCCGAGCGCGGCCGCCATGGCACCGGCGCGCATCTCGCCAAGCTCGTTCGAGGCCGAAATCGCGAGCCCCGACGCGGCGCTGACGCGGCCGCGCATTTGATCGGGGGTGTTGAGTTGGATCAGCGTACCGCGCACGAAGACCGAGAACATGTCGGCCGCGCCCATGATCACGAGCACGCCGAGCGACAAGATCAGGTTGGTCGAGAGTCCGAACACGACCGTTCCGACCCCGAACGCCGCGACTGCCCACAGCATCTTCACACCGACGTTGCGCTCGATCGGTCGGATCGCCAGGCCGACGGCTACGCCGACCGACCCGAACGCGACCGCGGCACGCATCAATCCCGCGCCCTCTGGTCCGGCGTGCAATATGTCGCGGGCAAAGACAGGGAACATCGCGGTTGCGCCTGCGAGCAGGACCGCGAACAGATCGAGCGTGATCGTCCCCAGCAGGAATCGCTCGACCCACACGAAGCGCAAGCCGTCGACCATCTCTCGCAGCGGATGGCGGCGGACTTCGGCGGGCGGGGGCAGGACGGGCCGCACACGGCTGAGCGTGAAGGCCGACGCGGCGAGGAGAAGCGCGGAGAAAACATATACCGCGCCTGGATGCGCAGCATAGATGAGGCCGCCCGCAGCGGGACCGATCACCGATGCGGATTGCCACGCGATGCTGCTCATCGCGATGGCGCGCGGCAGGACGGCGGACGGAACAATATTGGGCGCGATCGCGCTCATTGCCGGGCCGGAAAAAACGCGAGCGACCCCGTGCAGCGCGGCGAGGCTGAAGAGCAGGGGCAGCGTGAGCCCGTCCACCCAGGTGAACCAGCCGAGCGTGGCGGCGATGAGGAGGTCGATCAGGTTTGAAAAGATTGCGACGCGCCGCCGTTCGAACCGGTCGGCGGCCCAACCCGCGACGGGTGTCAGGATGGCAAGCGGTACGAACTGAAAGAGCCCGAGCAGGCCGAGCTGGAAAGACGCTTCCTTGATCGACATGCCATAGTCGGTCCGGGCGGTGTCATAGAGCTGGTAACCGATCACCACGACCATCGCGATGGTCGCCATCACTGCAGTAAAGCGTGCTACCCAAAAATAGCGGAAGTCGGGAAAGCTGAGCGGTGAGGGGGCTTTTGGCGTCGCGTCCGGCATGACCGGTTCTTCGCCTTCGGGTGGTGGGATCGTTGCCATCGCCGTCCGCCCTATCGTCCTTTTCGTTGCTGTCCAGTCAACCTTACGTATGCCGTTCGTCGATTAGGGGATGCCATTGGTAGGACGCAGTGGCAGAAACGCGCCATCGATTGAGGGAGACTATCGAATGACAAGCAAATTTGCCCGCTTTGGCGGCGCGGCGATGGCCGCGACGCTGCTGGTCCTGACCGCTTGCAACGCGTCGGACAACAAGTCGGCGACCGCGTCGGGCGCGAAGAACTGGACCGAATTCCGCGACAATTTCCTGAAGGGCTATTTCCCCCTCAATCCGAATTTCGCGGTCTATCAGGGCAAGCATGAGTTCGACGGTCAGCTTCCCGACTGGTCGCCGGAGGGGCTCGAGAAGCAGGCCGCCTATCTGGAAAAAGCCATCGCGGATGCCAAGGCCTTTGATGGCGAGATGACCGACGCCGAAAAGTTCGAGCGCGACTATCTGGTCCATGTTGCGCAAGGCCAGCTCTTCTTCCTTCGCGATACCGATTTCGCGCAGAAGAACCCGGCCTTCTATACCGGCGCCCTGGACCCCAATGTCTATATCGCGCGGCCCTATGCCGATGCGACGACGCGGATGAAGGCGTTCATCGGCTATGCCGAAAAGGTCCCCGCCGCCGCGGCGCAGATCAAAGCCAATCTGAAGCTGCCGCTGCCTGCGACCTTCGTCAAATATGGCACCGCGGGCTTCGGTGGCTTTGCCGATTATTACAAGGGCGATGCCAAGGCAGCCTTCGCCTCGGTCAAGGATGAGGCGCTGCAGAAGCAGTTCGACGAAGCCGCTGCGAAGGCGGGTGCGGCAATGACCGACCTTGCCAAATATGTCGGATCGCAGCCGGGCACGCCCGACGGCTATGCGCTTGGGGCGGCGAAATTCTCGAAGATGATCCTGACCAACGAGGGCGTCGATACGTCGCTCGACGAACTGGAGCGGATCGGCCAGGCCGACCTCAAGCGCAACCAGGATGCGCTGAAAGCCGCCTGTGCGACTTACGCCGCCGGCATGACGATTGCCGACTGCATGAAGAAGATGAATTCGGACAAACCCGCCGACGGCCCGGTCGCAGAGGCGCGCCGCCAGTTGCCGACGCTCCGCGCGTTCCTGATCGAAAAGGACATTGTGACGATCCCGGGCACCGAACAGGCGCAGGTCGAGGAATCGCCGCCGTACAACCGGCAGAACAGCGCCTATATCGACATTCCGGGGCCGTATGAAAAAGGCCTGCCGTCGGTCTATTATATCTCACCGCCCGACCCGACTTGGGACAAGCAAACGCAAGCCGACTTCGTACCGGGGCGCAAGGATTTGCTCTTCACCTCGGTCCATGAAGTGTGGCCGGGCCACTTCCTGAACTTCCTCCACTCGAACCGTGCCGAAAGCATCTTTGGCAAGCTGTTCGTCGGCTATGCCTTTGCGGAGGGCTGGGCCCATTATACCGAGGAAATGATGTGGGATGCGGGACTGGGCGAGGGCGATCCCGAAACGCATATCGGCCAGTTGTCGAACGCCTTGCTGCGCGATTGCCGCTATCTTTCGGCCATCGGACTCCACACCAAAGGCATGACCGTTGCCGACAGCGAAAAGCTGTTCAAGGAGCAATGCTATCAGGACGAAGGCAATGCTCGGCAACAGGCTGCACGCGGTACCTATGATCCCGCCTATCTGAACTACACGATGGGCAAGCTGATGATCCGCAAGCTTCGCGAGGACTGGACGAAGGGCGACAAGACGAAGTGGAAGGCATTCCACGACGAGTTCCTGTCATATGGCGGTCCGCCGATCCCCATGGTCCGTGCGGCGATGATGAAGGAAGAGACAGCGAAAGCCGTCTTCTAAAGGCGCCGAGGGGCGGCTTGCCATCAATCGTGGCTGCCGCCCCGCGCTATTGGCGCGCCGTTCAGTCTGACGGTGCGCGGAGGCGTGCGACGAAAAATCCGTCAAGGCCGCCTGCTTCGCCGAGCATGTCAGGGAGCGTACGGACCAGGCCGTTACCGTCGGCGGCAATCGCCTCGGGAAGCTCTTCGGCGCGCGCGGGATCAACAGCCCATCCGGCGTGACGATCGAGGAAGGTCGACACCTGATCCTCGCCCTCTGCCTGCTCGAGCGAACAGGTCGCATAGACCAGCGTTCCGCCCGGTTTGACCCACCGCGCTGCGCGTGCGAGCAGTTCGGTTTGAAGCGCCGCCATTTCCTCTATCTGCCGGGGTTCGATGCGGTGGAGCACGTCGGGATGGCGGCGAAAGATGCCGGTGGCCGAGCAGGGGGCATCGAGCAGCACCGCATCGGCCTGACCCTCGGGCGCCCACGAACGGATATCGCCCTGGACGATTTCGGCGGACAGCCCCGTGCGTTCCATATTGGCGCGTAGCCGTTCGAGCCGCTTGGCGCTCGAATCGACGGCAACCACGTTCCAGCCGGCCGCGGCAAGCTGCATCGTCTTGCCGCCCGGCGCTGCGCAAAGGTCGAGCACGGTCCGCCCCTCGCCGACGCCGAGCAGGCGTGCGGGAATGCTTGCCGCCAGATCCTGCACCCACCAGCCGCCCTCGCCATAGCCGGGCATCGTTTCGACGGCCTGACCGCGGGGCAGGCGGCGATGGCGCGGTGCGAGCGAAATAGCGTCGGGCCATTCGTCGGGGCCGGGTTCGGCGGCGAAGCTGAGATCGATCGGCGGCGGTGCGCTCCACGCCGCTTCGGCCGCCTCGACCATTGCGAGATTCCATTGCTCGGCCCAGCGTTCGGCGGTGGGCAGGGGAAGCGTGGCGCGGCCAGGCAGTTCCCATTCTTCCTGCTGCGCGCGCGAGAGGATCGCGTGGACGAGCCGTCGCGGTCCACCATCGACGAGCGGCAGCGCCGTCGACACGACCGCATGACCAGGGGTCTTGAGGATCAGAAGCTGCGTCAGCGCAATCCGCAGGACCGCGCGCGATTTGACGTCGTCAGGGAGAATCTGCGCCGTCGCGCCGTCGATCAGCGCGTCGAGGTCGACCATCCAGCGCAGCGTTTCAGACACGATCGCCACGGCGAAGGCGCGGTCGGCACCGGTCAGCCCCTGGGTCGCGGCATGCATGGCGACATCCAGCGGGTCGCCCCGTCGCAGGATTGCGTCGATGAGCCGTAGCGCGGCGCGGCGCGTCGCTGTGCCAGCGGGATCGGCTCCGCCGGACGAACGCGCGCGCCGGGGCGGGCGGCGATCAGCCATGACGAGTGAAGGCGTGGTTGGCGTGACGCATGAAAAATCCTATAAGGCGGGTATCATGACCGACAGCAGCCAAAATGGGACCATCGGCGGAACGCCGCGCGCTGTAAAGCGCCCCGCGAATGTAAAAGCCCCCGAAGGCTGGGCGGACAGCCCTTTGCCGACGCCGGCGCCGATCCGGGAGGACAAGGCCGAGGACCAGCCGGGCGGGCGCAATCCGGTGCGCTACGGCGATTGGGAGTTGAAGGGCGTCGCGGTCGATTTCTGAGGGCCTCGCCCCCGCGCGAGCCGCTATATAGATATTGGCCCATTTGGCCGGCGCTGCGCGATGCAACGGCGGCCAAATTCATGCGATTCAGACGGTCGGAAGTTCGGTGTTGAGGGGCATCTTGCCGCTCTTCACCTGTTCGGCGAAGATTTCGCGCATCAACTGCAGCGAGAAGAGGTGCGCGAAGATCAGGCCGAGAATGCCGTTCTGCATCAGCTTGCGCAGCACGTCGCCGCGCAGTTCGCGCAGCTTGTTCTCGTCGACCATCTGGAAGCCGCGATAGACGTAAGGCTTGTCATTGCCTTCCTGCTGGATGGCGACTTCACCGTCCATAAGGAGGTCGGCCTTCTTCAGCTCTTCCATGAACATGCCGGTGCGCTGACCGGCTTCTTCGAAATTCTTGCAGAATTCGAGCACGGCCTGAACCTGTTCCGACGGCTGACCGTCGATAAAGAGGGCGTCGCCCTCGTCGAACTTGCCGAGCGCGCCCGACGTCGGGTCGAAGCACAGCGACAAATCTTCCGAATCGGGCTGAAGACGCGCGAGAAGGAAGGGGTAACGGCGGATATAGGCCGGGACATAAACCGGATTGTTGAGTTTGCCCGCGTCGTCGACGAAGGTGTTGACGCCCTCGTTCAGGCCCATCAGCGCGAGCGGAACCGGATTTTCACCCGCCGAGAAGACGATCGGAAAAAAGCGGCAGGCCGACACGAATTCGTCCGACGTCAGCGGGATGGCGTGCTGGCCCACGAGGAATTCGGCGCTTTCGAGAGGGCGGGCGTGGAAATCGGCATGCTCGACGCTCGAAAGCGGAACGAGGTCGTTGTAGAACAGCGGCAGATTGGCAGGTGCGGGCGCGGTGGCCATGTTTGAACTCCGGTAAAGGTCCCGAAGCTCGGGACGAAAAGGATAAAGCGCCTTATTGACCCGCGTCGCGCGGCGCAAGAGGGCGATGACAGGGGGCGATCTGCGGCCCGCCTTGCTGCGCGATGATCAGGCGACGAGTTTGCCGGGATTAAGGAGGCCCGCCGGATCAAGCCCGGCCTTTACCCCGCGCAGCGCGGACAGGCGCGCCGGGCTGTCCAGTTCGGCCAGGATATCGCGCTTCATCTGGCCAATGCCATGTTCGGCCGAGATCGAGCCCCCGAGTTCGAGGACGTGCGAATAGACCAGCCGGCTGACTGCGGCGCCATGTTCGGCAAGCCAGGTCGCGCCGTCGACGCCGATGGGCGGCTGGACATGATGATGGACATTGCCGTCGCCAAGATGCCCGAACGACAGGGCGCGCACGCCGGGAAAGGCCGCGGCCAGTCGTGCCGGATTGTCGGCGATGAAAGCTGGCATCAGGTCGACGGGCACGCTGATGTCATGCTGCAACGCCGGGCCTTCGGCGCGCTCGGCTTCGGAGATGGAATCGCGCAGACGCCAGAAATCCTCGCTCTCGCGATCGCTCTTGGCAATCACGACATCGCGGATCAGCCCGGTGTCGAGCGCCGCCGCGAGTTGCGCTTCAAGGGCTTCGCCCAAGGCCCGCTCGTCTTCCCCCGCGAGTTCGAGCAGGACATACCATGGCTGCGCGGCAGCAAGCGGCGCGCGCGTCTGGGGGATATGGCGCAGCACCGCGTCGAGACAGCTATGCGGGATCAGCTCAAACCCCTCCAGCTCGCGCCCGATCGCCGCATCGACGCGGCGCAGCAGCAGCAGCGCGCTTTCGGGCGAATCGATCCCGATCCACGCCGTCCGCCGCGCGGCAGCCGCGGGGACGAGGCGCAGCGACGCGGCAGTCACAATGCCCAGCGTTCCTTCGGCGCCGCAGAGCAGGTGCCGCAGGTCATAGCCGCGATTGTCCTTTTTGAGCGGGGCCAGGCCGTCGAAGATACTGCCGTCGGGCAGAACCGCTTCGACACCAAGCGTCAGCGCGCGCATCGATCCGTGACGCAGTACCTGCGTGCCGCCGGCGTTGGTCGACACCAGCCCGCCGATCGTCGCCGAGCCCTTTCCGCCAAGAGTGAGCGGGAAGCGGAGCCCGTGCGCCAGGACCGCGTTATGGAAGTTCTCCAGAATTACGCCCGCTTCGGCGATGGCGAGCTGCGCCGCTTCGTCGATGTGGCGTATCCGGTTCATGCGCCGCAGACTGAGCAGCAACTGGTCGCCGCTGGCGTCGGGGGTGGCGCCGCCGACCATACCGCTGTTGCCGCCCTGGGGAACCAGCGCGACCTTCGCCTCGGCGCACAGGCGCACGATGGCGGCGACTTCGCCAGTGGTGGCGGGCGAGAGCATTGCGGCGGCGCGGCCATGATATTTGCCGCGCCAGTCAGTCAGCCAGGGCGCCATCGCATCGGGGTCGACGCTATAGCCCTTTGGGCCGAGCAGCGTTGCGAAGGCGTCGAGCAGCGATGCAGATGGCGGGCGCGTCATGCCGGTCCACTCCGGAAATTCCCCGGTCCATAAGCTGACGCGGGTTGGCAACAGTTCATTTGATGTTCAATCATCCTTGTTAAAAGGGGCGATGGACGAATAGTGTCATTTCGTCCAGCGGGATGGACGCGGGAGCCACGGGTGAGCGAAATCTTCGGTCATGATGCCAAAGGAGCGGCGGCGGAGCTGTGCTGACGGCGGCATTCCTGTGGTTCGTGGCCGCTGCGCCCGCGGCAGACGCGGCAGTGCCTGCCGGCGCGCCGGAGCCTTTGGTCGCGATTTCCCCGCCGACCGCCGATCAGGCGTCTTCTTTTTGGCAGGTGGTGATCGAGCAGCAGCTTATCATTCGCGTCCCGGCCCAGCGTTCGCAGCTCAACAATTTCGCCGCGGGACCCTCGATGTCCAAGCGCGCGACCGAAATGCCGATCGTCTGGAAAGAGAAAAAAGCGCCCAAATGCGTTGCCATGCGTAACATATTGGGGATGCAGGCGGTGCAGCGCGACAGCATCGACATCATCACGCGGCAGAAGCAGCGGCTGCGAGCGCAGCTCAACCGTGGTTGCCGCGCACTCGACTTCTATGCCGGTTTCTACATGCAGGGCAGCAAGGACGGAAAGCTCTGCGAGGATCGCGATCAAATCCACGCGCGGACCGGCGCAAAGTGCGAGATCGACAAATTCCGCTTGATGGTTCCGGTCCGCGAAGACGATTAATTGGGTCTATAGCGGCCTTTCCTTGACTTTTCCTCGCCATTTGCCCAATGGCCGCGGCAACGTCCGCCTGCGTGGGAGGCAGGACGCCAATTCTTTTTCCGGACATGATGATCTTATGAAATTTGCCGACATCGGCCTTTCCGACGAACTTTTGCGCGCGATCGACGAGTCGGGCTATAATGAAGCGACCCCGATCCAGGCGGGAGTCATCCCGTCGGTGCTGATGATGCGCGACATCATCGGCATCGCCCAGACGGGCACCGGCAAGACCGCGTCGTTCGTGCTGCCGATGATCGACATCCTTGCCCACGGCCGCGCCCGTGCGCTGATGCCGCGATCGCTGATCCTCGCACCGACGCGTGAGCTTGCTGCGCAGGTCGCTGAAAACTTTGAAAAATACGGCAAATATCACAAGCTCTCGATGGCGCTGCTGATTGGTGGCGTCCAGATGGGCGATCAGGTGAAAGCGCTTGAAAAGGGTGTCGACGTGCTGATCGCGACGCCCGGCCGCCTGATGGACCTGTTCGAACGCGGCAAGATCCTGCTGACCGGTTGCAACCTGCTGGTGATCGACGAAGCCGACCGCATGCTCGACATGGGGTTCATTCCGGACATCGAGAATATCTGCACCAAGCTGCCGGCGACTCGGCAGACCTTGCTCTTCTCGGCAACGATGCCGCCGCCGATCAAGAAGCTGGCCGACAAATTCCTGTCGAACCCGAAGACGATCGAAGTCGCGCGCCCGGCGAGCCGGAACGAGAATATCGAGCAATTCCTGGTCAAGACATCGGAACGCAGCAAGCGCGACACGCTCCGCGATCTGCTCGAAGCCGAAGATATCGGGACCGCCATCATCTTCTGCAATCGCAAGACGACGGTGCGCGAGCTGGCGAAATCGCTGCAGCGTCATCGTTACAAGGCGGGGGAGATCCATGGCGACATGGACCAATCGAGCCGCATCGCCGAACTCGACCGGTTCAAGGCGGGCACGATCAACATATTGGTCGCATCGGACGTCGCGGCGCGCGGTCTCGACGTCAAGGGCGTCAGTCACGTCTTCAACTTCGATGCACCCTGGCATCCGGACGATTATGTCCACCGCATCGGCCGTACCGGCCGTGCGGGCGCCAAGGGACGGGCGTTCACGCTGGTCACGCCGTCGGATGACGAGGCGATCGACAATATCCAGAAGCTGACCGGCTACAAGATTCCGATCCATAGCGGCGGCGCGGCGGCTGATGTCGCCAAACCCGATCGCGAAGAGGAAGAAGCCGAACCGCGGCGCGCCCGTTCGGCGCGCGGTGGACGCGGCAAAGCTGCAGCGAAGCCCGAAAAGGCGCCCGCCCGTCCGGCTCCGGCCGCCGAAGCGCAGCCGCGCGAAGACCGGAAGCCGCGCAATGATCGCAAACCCGCACCGGCGCGGCAAGACGATCTGGACGGTCCCGACGACGGCTGGAACGGCCCGATGCCAGGATTTCTGTCCGTCGGTTTCGGTAACTGACGCCGAGCGGAAAGGACGTGCCGGTCAGAGTTTGACCAGCATCTTTCCCATATTGCCGCCAGAGAACAGGCCTAGGAAAGCGTCGGGTGCCGACGCCAACCCATCGTGCACCGTTTCGCGCATCGTCACCGCGCCGCTTGCAATGAGCCCGCCCATGTCGGCGTAGAATTCTTCCATGCATTCGATGAACTGGTCGGTGTAGATAAAGCCTTCCATCCGGATCCGGGCCGGAATCGAGCGGATGATATATTTCATCTCTTGCGGCTTCGCATCATTGTAGACGTCGATCATGCCGCAGATCGCAAAGCGCGCAAAATCATTCGCCGTCGCAAAAGCTGCGTCGAGATGCTCGCCGCCGACATTGTCGAAATAGACGTCGATGCCGGGTTTTCCGAGGCGTTCGAGCGTAGCGGCGAGTTGAGGGAGGACAGGCCCAGCCTTGTAATCGATCGCCGCATCGGCGCCGAGATCGAGGACCCACGCGCATTTGTCCGCGCCGCCAGCAGAGCCGATGACGGTCATTTCGCGCGCCTTGGCGATTTGCACTACCGCCGAACCGACCGCGCCCGCGGCGGCGGACACGAAGATCGTATCGCCGGGCTTGGCTGCGGCGACGCGGAGCAGACCGATCCATGCCGTCCCGCCGGTCAGCCCCATATTGTGCAGGAAGGTTTGCGGGGTCAGCCCGGCCGCGAGCATGTCGGCGGGCAGCTTGTTCGGCATCATGTCCAGACCGATGACGCCGCCGTCGCGCCAGCCGCCCATATGGAGGATCAGGTCGCCCGGCGCGAAGCCCTCCATCGCGCTTTCAACGACCTCGCCAATCGCACCGCCGGTCATTGGCTGATCGAGCTGGAAACTTGCGGCGTAGCTTTTGGCGTCGTTCATCCGCCCGCGCATATACGGGTCGACTGACAGCCAGAGATTGCGGATACGAAGCTGGTCCTTTTCGAGCGGCCCGTCGGGCGCCTCCCGCAACGCAAAATTGTCGATCGTCGGCAGCGTGTGCGGACGACTGGTCAAATGCCATGCCTTAGCCATCGGAAACCCCCATTCCCAATTTCGCCGGCGCGGGTGGCGGTCGTCAGAAAAGCCGTTGCCACCGCCAATCGGCGTCGTTAAGACCCTGCCGGTCGCGGGGCCGTAGCTCAGATGGGAGAGCGCTGCAATCGCACTGCAGAGGTCAGGGGTTCGATTCCCCTCGGCTCCACCAGCGACCCTTCCGACCAATCAGCCTGCAAAATCGCGAATTGACATAGATCGAGGCGCAAGCGTTCGCGCCGATAAAGCCGTCATGCGTGGCTATGACATTCAGTCCCGCTCCGATATTTCATTGCTCGGAATAATTATCGATCGCGGAGAAAATGCGGGTCAACTGCTCGCGTTCGGAGGAATCGATATCGGGACGCCAGATTTCAAAAAGCAGGATCGTGCGATCAGCGTTGCCGCGATTCCACGCTTCATGTTCGAAACTGTCGTCGAAAATCAATAGCTCGCCCTCACGCCAGTTGCGCGTTTCAGGTCCTACACGCAGCGCGCAGTCATCGGGCACGATTAGCGGCAGATGACATATCAGGCGGGTGTTGAGCATGCCATAATGTGGCTGGATGTGCGTCCCGGGGGTGAGGCGGGAAAATAGCGCGAGCGGCGCGCGGCCCGGGATTATCGGCTGCGGCGCCAGCGCGAGAGCCGCGAGCGTGCCGGGACAAAGCAGCTCCATTCCATCGGCAACCGCGCCGTCCTTCCACAGCCAAGCTGCCCCCCAGTCGGGCTTGTCGAGCAATGGATTGTTCGGCGGCGGGCGATCGGGGCTGGCCGTAACATAGGGCCCAAAGCGGTCCGATGCATTGTCGATCAGCGCCCGCAGCTCGTTCCTGATCGTATCTGTGGCTGCCTCCAAGGTGGGAACCCACTCGAAATCCGCCCGATCGAAAAACGGGCGCTGGGCCAGACCCGGAAAATAGAACATGCTGGGTTGCTGCAGATAGATCTGCTGATCGCCCGCAAGAATGCGGAGTGCCTCCGCTACCCGCGGCGTTGCCGTCCTGGCGTCGATTCCAGCGTCGCGCAATTGCCCGAAAAGATGGTCGGTGAAGGCACGTTCCGATGTCGTCAGGAATTGCTCGGCGCGATCGAGCCCCGCGCGAAGCGACATCGGGACGCTACCTGCATTGGCCGCGGTCCCCAACGCGAGACGGTAGAAGGTGGCGGCCGCGCGGTGATCCTGTAAACGGCGCTGAAGTTCCGCCATGGCAAGAATGGCTGCGATATTTCCGCGGTCGATGCGAATTGCGGTCGTCAGTGCGGCACCCTCGGCCGCTGTGTCGCCGCGGCGCTGTGCGTCGCGTAATTGTTCTAGCCATGTCGTCTGCTGCGTCATGGCTCAGCCATAACGCAGCATCGGACCTTTGCAAGCGACGCCCTTTTGTGCGTCAGCCGGCGGGAGGAGCGGCGGGGTCGACGGCGTCAGGCTTTTCGCGCATCTGCCGGCGGACGGCGACCATGAACCGGCTGCGCCAGAAAGCGGCGATCAGGGCGAGGATAAGCGCCCACGGGAGCAACGCGGCGGCGAGCGTTAGGACGAAGCTAAGCGCAGTGCTGCCGCTGCGCATCAGCGTTTCGCCGGCGCTGGCGAAGGGATTTTCATGGCCGATGCCGGGAAGGCCGCCGTCGCTCGCATAATTGAACGCGACGCTGGTCCATGCGATGCGCGCTTCGCCGCTGCGGCGGGCCTGGCGTTCGTTGCCGATCTCCCCGCGCAATTGGTTGATCTGTGCCAGCAATTCAGCGCGCTCCCGCTTTTCGAGGCCGCCCGCCTTAAGCCGTTCTTCCAGTCGAGCGATTTCGGCTTCGGATCCCGCGCTGCGCTGTTGCGAGGCGAGGATTTCGGTGCCGACATCTTCGCCCGCGACGCTGGCATCGGCGAGCACGCCCTCAGCCTTTTCGACGCTGGCGATCGCATTGGCGCCGAACTTGCGCGCGATGCCGGGATCGAGCTTGAACTGCGTCTGCGCCTCGACGAGCTTCTCGTCGGTTAGCTGATAGCGGACGTCGACGATACGGCAGCGCTGGATGCCCAGCGTTTCGCAGGCGGCGGCATGTTCTTCCTGAACTTTGGAAATGCGGTCGTCCGCGAGGCGAAAGGTATAGGCATAGTCGAACGCAACGCCGGGAGCGGTTTCGATGCCGATCCGGGGGGTGGCAGCGGCGTCCGCCGCTTCTTCGGCCAGGGCAGGGGACTCGCTATTGGTGGAGTTTGAAATGCTCGCATCTTCGGCCGATTTTTCCGAGCAGCCGATCAGGGCGAGCGCCATCGCGCCCGCTAAGAGCTTATTTCGCATGCAGATTCTCCCAAAACGCGACTCGTTGGCCGCATGGGATGGCATATCATAACTAAAGTGGTAGACAATAAGAAATCAGGCGAGCTTGACGAAGCTGTCGAGCACCCGCTTGCCGCCGGCCTGGTCGAATTCGACCTCCAGCTTGTTGCCGTCGATATCGATGATTTCGCCGTATCCGAATTTCTCATGGAAAACGCGCATTCCGATCGCGAGGTCCGATCGGGCCTTCGCGCCGACCGAGGCAGCAGGACCGCGCTCGGAAGGAGCTGGCGCGCGGGTTATCGTCGCCGATTGCGCCGTCGCGCGCTGCCATGCCGGGCCGCGCGTCATCGTGCGCGCGGGCTGGCGCTCTGCGACATGCGCGAAGGGATCGCCCTGCGCCGACCAGTTGGCGCGCCACAGGCTCTGACCGCCGCCGAAGCTGTTCTCGCTGTCGACATGTTCGGGCGGGATTTCGGCGATGAAGCGGCTGGGGATGCTGCTGACCCACTGGCCATAGATACGGCGGTTGGCGGCGTGATAGATGCTCGCGCGCTGCCGCGCCCGCGTGATCGCGACATAGGCGAGGCGGCGTTCCTCTTCGAGGCTCTGCGTCCCGCCTTCGTCCATCGAGCGTTGCGAGGGGAAGACGCCATCCTCCCATCCCGCGAGGAAGACATGATCGAACTCAAGGCCTTTTGCCGCGTGGATCGTCATGATGGTGACGGTCTCGCTGGTGTCATTATTGTCGCGATCCATGACCAGGCTGACATGCTCGAGGAAGGCTTCGAGCGATTCATATTCCTCCATCGCGCGGACGAGTTCGGAAAGGTTTTCCAGGCGGCCCGCGGCTTCGACGCTGCGGTCGGCCTGCAGCATCGCGGTGTAGCCCGATTCGTCGAGAATGAGCTGGGTCAGTTCGGGGTGCGACAGTTCATTGGCCTTGGCCTGCCAGCCCCGCATCTGTGCCACGAAATTTGCGAGTTGGCGGCGCGCCTGCGGTGTCAGTTCGTCAGTTTCGGTGATCCGCGACGCTGCATGAAGAAGCGGAGCGCGTTCGTGGCGGGCAAACTGGTGGATGCGCGCGAGCGCCTTGTCGCCAAGCCCGCGCTTGGGCGTGTTGATGATCCGTTCGAACGCAAGATCGTCGGCGCTCGATTGGACGAGACGAAGATAGGCGAGGGCGTCGCGAATCTCGGCGCGCTCGTAGAAGCGGAAGCCGCCGACGATCCGGTAGGGCATGCCGATCGCGATGAAGCGGTCTTCGAACTCGCGCGTCTGAAACTGCGCGCGGACGAGGATCGCGGCGCGGTCGAGGCTGACCTTGCGATGCTGGAGCGTTTCGAGCTCCTCGCCGATCCGCCGCGCCTCTTCGGGCCCGTCCCAAACGCCCACGACGCGGAGCTTGTCGCCCGGTTCCAGGTCGGTCCAAAGCGTCTTTCCAAGGCGGCCCGAATTCTGAGCGATCAGTGCGGAGGCGGCGGCAAGAATCTGCGGTGTCGAGCGATAATTCTGTTCGAGCCGGATGACGGTCGCGCCTGGGAAATCCTTTTCGAAGCGCAGGATGTTCGCCACCTCGGCACCGCGCCACGAATAGATCGACTGGTCATCATCGCCGACGCAGCAGATATTCTTGCGCGCCTGTGCGAGCAGGCGGAGCCAGAGATATTGGCTGGCGTTGGTGTCCTGATATTCGTCGACGAGGATATATTTGAAGCGCTCCTGATATTGTTCGAGCACGTCGCGGTGCGTCTTCAGGATCACGAGCATGTGGAGCAGCAAGTCGCCGAAATCGCAGGCGTTGAGCGTCTTCAGCCGCGCTTGATAGAGGGCGTAGAAATGCTGACCCTTGCCATCGGCGTAGGATTCCTTGTCGGCCGCGTCGAGATCGGCGGGAACGAGCCCGCGATTCTTCCACTTATCGATAAGGCCCGCGAGTTGGCGCGCGGGCCAGCGCTTCTCGTCGAGTCCCTCGGCCTGGATAAGCTGTTTGAGCACGCGAAGCTGGTCATCGGTGTCGAGGATGGTGAAATTGCTCTGCAGTCCGACGAGCTCGGCATGTCGGCGCAACATCTTGGCCGCAATGCTGTGGAAGGTGCCGAGCCAGGGCATGCCCTCGACCGCATCGCCGATCATGCGGCCGATGCGTTCGCGCATCTCGCGCGCCGCCTTGTTGGTGAAGGTGACCGCGAGGATTTCGGACGGCCAGGCGCGGCGCGTCGCCATGATGTGCGCGAGGCGCGCGGTCAGTGCCGCGGTCTTGCCCGTGCCGGCGCCCGCAAGCATCAGCACCGGCCCTTCGGTCGTCAGCACCGCCTGCCGCTGCGGACCGTTGAGGCCGTGCAGATAGGGCGGATCCGACGGGTCGGGACGGGTCAAGTCGGGCAGCGAGGCAGGGGTATCGTTCACGCGCGAACGATTAGGGAACAGCGAGCAGGCTGTCCAGTGCGGTGAGGCGGTCCGAGGGTAAGGTTCCGGCGCGTTTCAATTCGTCGAGTGTCGCGCGCGCCATCGCGTGATAGGCGGGCAGGAGAGCCGGGCTGTCCGCCTCGATCGTGGCGAGGTGATCGCCAACGGTCCGTGCGTCGCCGCGCAGTAACGGGCCGGACAATCCCGCAAAGCCGTGATCGAGACTGTTTTGAAGCGCGGCGCGAACGAGGGGCGCGAGCAACGCCGAAGGGTCTTCGACGCCGGCGTCGCGCAGCGTGTTCGCGGCGCCGGCGATCAGCGTAACCAGATGGTTCGACGCATGACAAAGCGCGGCGTGATAGAGCGACCGGCGCGCCTCTGCGATTTCGACCGTAACGCCGCCGAGCAGGGCAACGATCTGTCCAGCTTGCCGCGTGGCTTCGGGCGTTGAGCCCGTGATGGCAAAGCTTGCTCCGACCATCCGCTGGGCTTCGGCTTGCGGGTTCCCGGTGAAGGTCATGGCGGGATGAATTGCGGCGGTCGTCGCGCCCGCCGCGCGCAGCGGTTCGAGGATCGCTGCGCCGCTGCGTCCGCTGACATGAAAGACAAGCGGGGCGTGAATTGCCGGTCGTGCCGCGGCGATGCTGGCGACGACGTCGCTCAGCGCGTCATCGGAGACCGCGATCGCGACGACGTCGCATTCGGTCATCAACTGATCGATGGTCGCTGCGAGAGTGGCACCGACCTGTGTCGCCGCCGAACGGGCGTTGTCCGCGGTTCTGCCCCAGATGAGCGGCGGCGCGGACATGTGGGGAGCGAAAGCGCGTGCGAACGCCTGTGCGACGCGGCCCGTGCCGACGATGCCGGGCCGATGGAAGCGAAAATTGGTCATGGGTGCGCGATGTAGCGAGTGGGCCGCACTTTCGCCAATGGAACGTCGGCTTCCGACCAAAAGGAGACATTTACATTTGCGGACGTAATCTGCGGAATGTGAGATGGAGGCAAAGCTATGCACTTGGAACGACGACAGGCGCTTGCGCTAGCTGCTGGGATCGCGCTGTCGACGGGAATGAGTAACGATGCGTCCGCCTGCAGTCGGCGCCCGCCTCCAGCTTTCAGGCCAACCAAAATCGAGCAGGCCCGAATGATCGCACAGTTGGAACTGCTCCGCAGTTGCTGGAATGACGGGAAGCCTGATCGGTTCATTCAACAGCACTGTGTCCAGCCTGCTCAACTGAATTACATACTCGACGGCAAGGGCGGTAACTGGAACGATGCTGCAGCAGCAATTCGAATTTTTCATGGCCGGTTTCCGAGAATCTCCTCAGATTTCTCGGGCATCATATTTGATCCGCTGCTGCCCTACATGTACGCCTTCGCCGAGTTTGAAGGGTCGCCAAAAGCACCCTCAGAGAACGAAGAAGTTCAACTTTGCGGGCGTTCGGGGATGGTGCCTTCCTACGTTATACAAATGCGGTTTTTGGAAACATATGATCCGAACGTCGATCGTCTTTCCACTGACGCGGCTATCGTAGAACAACTCAGCTTTCGCGAGCACGGCTCATTGGCAAGCTGGTTCGAACGAAACGCCTGAACGGCGTCGGCATGATATCCGCTTTCCACCCCAAAACAGACATCGCCTCCAAAAAGGCCTTTCCTACATTATCCGGCCGTGCCAGCCTTCATCCGGCTCTTTCATTCGGTGAACAAGAAGCGGTCGCTGCCGGGCTTGCCGGTGCGACCATGATCGGACGTGCCGCGCACATCCAGCGCTCCGCGACTTGCAAATCAGGGCGCTCACAGGGCTGAACTTTCCTGAACTTTGGAATATCGCGCCCCCCTTGCGCCGATCCGATCCGGATCCAGTCGGGCGATATCCAAGAGGGAAACGACAGCTCCCCACCCCAAATCCGCCAATATACTTTATCTCGTCAATTCCGGCCTCTAGGGTCAGCCTATGCAAAGATATTCGACGATGAAGATGGTTGGCGCGACCTTGTCGGTCTTGGCTCTCTCGGCCTGTGCGGGAGGCAATTATCGTCCCGTCGCCGATACGCCGGTGCGGATCGGTCCTGCCTATAGCATCCGCGGGACGACCTATGTGCCCGCCGCCGCACCCGGTTATGAAACCGTCGGTTATGCGAGCTGGTACGGCAGCGAGTCGGGCAACCGCACTGCCAATGGCGAGCAGTTCCGCCCCGGTTGGATCACCGCGGCGCATACGACGCTGCCGCTGCCAACCTATGTCGAGGTGACGGCGCTTGATACCGGGCGGCGGATACTCGTGCGCGTCAACGATCGCGGACCGTTCGCGCTTGGCCGGGTCATCGACCTGTCGCGCGGTGCCGCGGAACAGCTTGGCATGAAGGCCCAGGGGCATGCCGCGGTCCGCGTGCGCCGCGTCGAACCGTCGGAGAAGGATCGCGAACGGCTTCGCAAGGGTAAGCCCGCGGCTTCGCTGGCGCCGGTGCCCGAACGCGAACTGCAACGATTGCGCGCGCAGTTGACGCCGCCTGCGCGCTGATCCTGCGCTTTCCGGCTTGCGCCAGGCAGGGAAAGGCGTCCAAAGCGGCGCCGACATCAAATGGGAGGGGCATCGCCCGTGGATCTGGCACCTTACCGGGCGCATCGGCGCATCCTGACCGCGAGCCTTGTCGGCACCGCAGTCGAATTTTACGACTTCTACATATACGGCACCGCGGCAGCGCTGGTGTTCGGGCCGCTCTTCTTTCCCGAGAGTTCGGACTCGGCGCAGCTGATGTACAGCTTCATGACTTTCGGTCTGGCCTTCTTCGCACGGCCCGTCGGAGCGATCGTGTTCGGACATTATGGCGACCGGATTGGGCGCAAGTCGACGCTCGTCGCGTCGCTTATGCTCATGGGAGCGTCGACTTTGCTCATAGCCTTCCTGCCGACCTATGCGATGGTCGGATGGGTTGCGCCTTTGCTGCTCTGCATCCTGCGTTTCGGGCAGGGCTTCGGGCTCGGCGGCGAGTGGGGCGGGGCGGCATTGCTTGCGGTCGAGAATGCGCCGCCGGGATGGAAGTCGCGCTTCGGCATGTTCCCGCAATTGGGCGCGCCCGTGGGGTTCATCGCGGCGAATGGCCTGTTCCTGCTGCTTGGCCTGGGGCTCGACGACGCCGATTTTGCCGCGTGGGGCTGGCGCATTCCGTTCCTGCTGTCGGCGATCCTTGTCGGCCTGGGGCTTTGGGTGCGGCTCAAGATCACCGAGACGCCGGATTTCGCGGAGGCGCTGGAGAAGGACGCGCCGGTAGCAGTGCCGATCGGCGACCTGGTCCGCCATCATCTGGTTCCGACGCTTGCGGGGACGTTCGCGGTCGTCGCCTGTTTCGCGATCTTCTATCTCGCGACCAGCTTTGCGCTTGGGCATGGCACGCAGGCACTCGGCTATCCGAAGGAGCAGTTCCTGCTGACCCAGCTCGGCGCGATCCTGTTCATGGCGGTCGGCATCATTTTCGCGGGTTATGCCAGCGATGCGTCGAGCGAACAGCGCGTGCTGACCTGGGGCTGCGGCGCGACCGTGCTCATTGGGTTCGTGTTCGGACCGTCGCTCGCATCGGGAAGCTGGCCGATCATCTTCGTGGGCCTTGCCACGGCGCTGTTCGTCATGGGGCTGGTCTATGGGCCGCTCGGTAGCTGGCTGACCGGCCTGTTCCCGGTGCATGTCCGATATACGGGTGCTTCGGTCGCATTCAATGCGGGCGGGATATTGGGCGGAGCCATGGCGCCGATCATCGCCCAAGCGCTCGCCGAATGGGGCGGGACGGGGACGGTGGGTTTCTATCTTGCGCTGGCAGGCGTGGTGAGCTGGCTGGGGCTGCTGATGGTCCGCCGGACCGTTACGCCAGCCTGAGCAAGGTCAGCTTGGCTTTGCCGACCTTTCGTGTCGCGTCGATTTCAAAGCCCGCGACCTCGACCGTTTCCTTCTCCGCGGTTTCGATCGAGATCAGGCTGTCGGGTCCGATCCAGCCGAGGCGATTGAGTTTGTCGAGCGCGACGCTGCCTGCGCCGGTGTCATAAGGCGCATCGAGCAACAGAAGATCATAGGTGCGCCGCGCCGGTCCCAGTGCGAGAACCGATCCGGCACGAATGTCGGCGCGCGGCGTTGCCCCGAATGTCGCCAAATTCTTGCGGAGTATGTCGAGCGCGTCGCGATCCTGCTCGGCGAACAGGCATTGCTCGGCCCCGCGCGACAGCGCCTCTATCCCGAGCGCGCCCGATCCGGCAAACAGGTCGGCGACCGCCAGCCCTTCGAAACTGCCGACGCGGCTCGTCAGCATCGAGAAGAGCGTCTCGCGCGTGCGGTCGGCGGTCGGACGCGTCGCGTCATTTTTGGGCGCGAGCAACTTGCGGCCACGCCATTCGCCAGCGATGACCCGCATCATCCCATCTGCCGCCGGAATTTGAACAATTCGTCGCGCGGCACGACGTCGACCGCGCCGAGCGGCATGCCGCCAAGTTCGAACGCGCCATAGCGCGTACGGATGAGGCGGCTGACCTGCAGCCCGAAATGTTCGAGCACCTTGCGGACTTCGCGGTTCTTGCCCTCGGTCAGTGTCATTTCGACCCACTGGTTGCGCCCGGTGCGGCGTTCGAGGTTGGCGTCGATCTTGCCATAGCGGACGCCGTCGATCTCGATCCCCATCGCCAGTTCCTCAAGCTGCGCCTGGCTGATGTCGCCGAACGCGCGGGCGCGATAGGTGCGCTCGACCCCGCTCGCGGGCAGTTCGAGCTGGCGCTTGAACTCGCCATCGTTGGTGAGGAGCAGCAGCCCCTCGGTATTATAGTCGAGGCGGCCGACGGGCATCAGGCGCGGAAGATCCTTGGGCAGCAGATCATAGATCGTCTTGCGGCCTTTCGGATCGCGTGCTGCAGTGATGCAGCCGGCGGGCTTGTGAAAGCGATAGAGCCGCGTCGAGACCGGCTTGGCCACGGGGGTGCCGTCGACCGTCAACCCCTCGAGCGACGACAAGAGCGGCGCCGGCTGGACGATCACCTGACCATTCAGCGCGATGCGGCCTTCCTCGATCATCCGCTCGACATCGCGCCGCGACCCGATGCCAGCGCGCGCGAGCAGCTTTGCGATGCGTTGCGGCCCATCCTCACGCTCGGCCTCGGCGGGTTTTGCCTTGAGTGCGGACGCGACACCGCGAGCGGCGCGGCGTCCCTTCGGCGCGTCGCGATCGCCGGCAGCTTTAGGCGCCGAGCGGGGGGCGGGGCGGGGTGGACGGCGTGTGTTCATGGGAACAGATGCGACTTTCTTGTCGTTATTGTCGGAAAATGTGTTGCGTTGTGATCACGCTCATAGCCGGAAAAGACTCGCTTCGTCGATGGCAAGCAGAAGCGATCTTGCAGGACGGCACGGAGCGAGTCATGGCGTTGTTTGAGGGAGTCATCATGCTCTTTGGCCACCGCCCGACCTGCATCAAACGATTGCTGATCATCGAGGATGATCCGCTGACCGCGTTCGACAATGAGCACACGCTGAAAATCAGCGGGTACGACATTGTCGCGACGGTCGATTCGGGCGAGGCCGCGGTGGCGATCATGGCCGCCGAGCCGGTGGATGCGGTTGTTCTCGATCTTGGCCTCGCGGGGCATATGACGGGGCGCGAAGTTGCCCGACTGGCGCGCGACCGCGGTATCGCCGTGCTGCTGGTGACGGGCCAATGTCCCGCCGACGCCGAAGAAATCGCCATCGCCTGCCTTGGCAAGCCGCACAGTGCATCGGCACTCGTATCGGCGCTGAAGGCCGTCGAGATGATGGCATGCAAAAATCAGGCGCCGCGCAAGGTAAGCGGGCTGACGACTTTCTGGCGCCCTGCTGCGGCGTGACCGCGGCCAATCGATAAATAGCCGCTTCCAATTTGAGGCCAAGGCTATAGGCCTTGGCCATAACAATGTGTCCGCCCGGCGGATGCGCGGGGAGCGTACGCATGTCGGTTGATCTGATTCGGTTTATCATTTTCGTGGCGATCCTTGGCGGACTGGCGATCGTCGCGCTGTCGATCCCGGCGTTCCGGCCGTATCTGCGCAAAAACCCGATGATCACGTTCCTGCTCGGCATCTCGAGCGGATTTCCACTAACGCTGCTGATCGCGACGATGACCTTCTGGCTGGCAAAGGTCGGGATCGATACGGCGACGATCGGCTTCGCGGTCGCCTTGGGCATCCCCTATACGCTCAAATTCCTGTGGGCGCCGCTTGTCGACAAGCTACCGTTGCCGTTCCTGACCCGGACTTTTGGGCAAAGACGCGGCTGGCTGTTCCTCATTCAGGCCCTGCTGTTCGTTTCGATCTGGCAGCTCGGCGCCAGCGACCCGAAACCCGGCGACATCGGCTTGTTCGCGGTCTGGGCGCTGATCACGGCCTTCCTGTCGGCGACGCAGGACATCGTTATCGACGCCTATCGTATCGAGATACTGGAAGAAGACGAGTTCGCGCACGGCACCGCGACCAATCAGTTCGGGTACCGAACCGGCAATCTGATTGCCGGAGCGGGTACGATCTATTTCGCGTCGAGCGAAGGGCTCGGGCTGGGCTGGGCGACCGCTTATGGTCTGACCGCCTTTTGCATTGTTCCCGCGATCCTCGGCGCGCTTTGGGCGGGGCCCGGCAAATTCGTCGACCGGTTCGAACATGCATCGGGAATGAAGGCCGGACAGTGGCTGACCGAGGCGGTCGTCAATCCCTTCCGCGAGTTCCTGACGCGCCACGGCGCGTTCCTCATCCTCGGATTCGTGCTCGTGTACAAAGTCGGTGACGCGATGGGGCAGACGATGCTCGGACCGATGATCGTTGATCTCGGCTTTCCCGACCTCGACTATATTTCGGCCAACAAGCTGTGGGGCTTTGGCGCGCTGATCGTCGGCTCGGCGCTCGGTGCGCCCTTCCTACTGTGGCTCGGCATGGGCCGCGCCCTGCTGATCTCTGGCTTCATGATGATGTTCTCGAACGTCATGTTCATGATCCTTGCCGCTACGGGCAACAATTACTGGATGCTCGTCGCGGCGATCGTCACTGAAAATCTGACGAGCGGCATTGGGCTTACCGTGTTCGCCACCTATCTCTCGGGCCTGTCGAGTATCGCTTATACCGCAACGCAATTCGCATTGCTGTCATCCTTTGCCGGCGTAGGGCGCACATTCATGGCGGGCCCTGCGGGCATCGTAGCGGAGAAGCTGGGCTGGGTGGGCTTCTGGGGTTTCACCGTCGCCGCAGCGATCCCGGGCATGATCCTGCTGTGGGTACTGTGGAGCAAGGGTTATGTCGTTGAGAGCATCCGCCAGACCGGCGCGATCGATGATCGGCAGCTCAAGCAGCCGGTCGGCGCATGGCGGATCGTTGGATTTGCCTTGATAGTAGCGGGATTGGTCGGGGTTCTCCTCTATCAGCAGCTCGAACTCGGCGCACATATTCTCGCCGCGTCGCTCGTCGCGTTCGTTGTCGGCATATTGCTGGCGTGGAAAGGCAAGCGGAAGGTCGCGACTGCTTGAGCATGCCGGGGCTGGCGAAATATCAATAGCCGACGTCGCGTTAGGTCGGCCACTCGTTGTTGAGGTCGAGAACGACGCCGGCAAGATAGAGCGAGCCGCAGATCAGTACGTCGGCCCCGGCGCGGTTGTCGGCGATATAATGCAGCGCCGCGGCGACATCGTCGCAGGGCTGCGCATCTACGATGCCCAGATCGGCCTGGACCCAGCGGCATAGATCCTTGGGATCATGATGTTCGTGCCCCGGGATCGGAACTGCCTGAAACGATGCGATGCGGTCGGCGAACGGGCGAAGAAAGCCCATTGCGTCCTTATTCTTCAGAAGACCGCAGACGATGTGAAGCGGCGCCCGATCGCGAAGTGTTTTTGCGAGCGCGGCGCCCGCATCGGGATTGTGACCGCCGTCGAGCCAGGTTCCGGCGCCGCCCGGCAGGAGCTTCGTAAGCGGCCCAGCGCCGAGGCGCTGCATCCGCGCAGGCCAGAAGGCATCGGCAATACCTTGCGCGATCTGGGCGTCGGTCGGCTGGGGATTGGGCGCGAGGCGTAGCATGGCGATGGCAAGCCCGGCGTTGCGCATCTGATGTGCACCGGCCATGCGCGGACGCAGCGGCGGCTCGATCGAGCCCAGTTTCGAGGTCCAATGGAAAGCATCGCCGTCGGTCTCGATCGTCCAGCCGTCGCCTTCGGGGAAAAATGTTGCGCCGACGTCGGCGACCTTCGCGGCGATGGTATCGCGGATATGGGGCGGATAGGCGAGGGTGGCGACGGGCGTATCGGCTTTGATGATGCCCGCCTTTTCCCACGCAATGCGCATGGCGGGATCGTCCGGTGTCCCGGCTTCGGGGGCGAGGAGGAAGGCTTCATGGTCGATGCCGAGCGACGCGATGCCGGCGACCGCGGGCGGCGGGATGATGTTGGTCGCGTCGAGGCGACCGCCCAGGCCGACCTCGATGATACAGTCGTCGGCGGGGATGCGCGCGAAGGCAAGGAAGGCAGCGGCCGTGGTGACTTCGAAGAAGCTTGCCTGAAGATCGGCGGCCTCGTCGAGCACTTCTTCGAGCAGCGATGCAAGCAGCGCGTCGTCGATCAGCGTTCCGGCAAGGCGGATGCGTTCATTGAAATGTACTAGGTGCGGGCTGGTGTAAGAATGGACGCGGCGGCCTTGCGCTTCGAGGATCGCACGGAGAAACGCACAGGTCGATCCCTTGCCGTTGGTACCCGCGACATGGAAGGTTCGAGGAAGTTGATTCTGCGGATTGCCGAGGCGCGCGCAAAGCTCTGCAATGCGTTCGAGGCCGAGGATGTCGCGGCCCGGCGAGAGAGCGGCGAGGCGGTCGAGTTGAGCCTGCACTGCGGAGTCGGAGCTTTGGGCGTGGTCGGGCATCGTTAGACGGAGCCTATCAATAGTTCGTCATTGCGGGCGCAGCGAAGCAATCCAGGGCGGTTTGCGAGCTCGCTGGATTGCCGCGTCCCCCGGCTTTCGCCGGGGTCCTCGCAATGACGACGCGGGAAAGGTTAAGCCGCCTTTTCGGGTGCGAGGTAGCCGATCAGGCGGCCCAGCGTTTCGGGCAAGTCCTTGCGATGCACGACCATGTCGATCATCCCGTGATCGAGAAGATATTCGGCGCGCTGGAATCCTTCGGGCAGTTTCTCGCGGATCGTATTTTCGATCACGCGTTGACCCGCGAAGCCGATCAGCGCCTTGGGTTCGCTGATCTGGATGTCGCCGAGCATCGCATAGCTGGCGGTGACGCCGCCTGTGGTCGGATCGGTGAGCAGCACGATATAGGGGAGGCCGGCGCGGCGCAGGCGCGCTAGCGCGACCGTGGCTCGTGGCATCTGCATCAACGACAGCGTGCCTTCCTGCATCCGCGCACCGCCAGCAGCAGTGATCGCGACATAGGGAACCCCGCGCCTGATCGCGTCCTCGACACCGGCGACAAAGGCTTCGCCGACGGCGACGCCCATCGATCCGCCCATGAAGGCGAAATCCTGAACGCCGATTACCGCGCCTTTGCCCGAGATGCGGCCGAACGCATTCTGATAGGCGTCGCGGTCGCCGGTCTGCGCGCGCGCCGCCTTGATGCGGTCGACATATTTCTTGGTGTCGCGGAATTTCAGCGGATCTTCGGGTGCCGCGGGTGCGCTGATCAATTCATGCAGGCCACCGTCGAATAGCTGCGCGAAGCGCTCGGTCGCGCCGATCCGGTCGTGATGGTCGCAGCGCGGGCAGACGTTGAGATTGTCTTCCCATTCCTTGACGAACACCATCTGCTGGCACTGGCGGCACTTGTGCCAGAGGTTGTCGGCGGTGTCGCGTTTCGCCCCGAAGGGCAGCGCGTTGCGAACGCGGTCGAGCCAGCTCATGCGGCGATCTCCTTTGCGCCGTGGATAGCATCGGCAAGGGTGCGGGTGAAAGCCTCGACATGCGGCGCTGCGGCGTCGCCATGTTCGGCAATGATATCGATGAAGGCCGATCCGACGACCACGCCGTCGGCGACGCGCGCGATGGCAGCGGCCTGTTCGGGGGTGCGGACGCCGAAACCGACGGCGACGGGCAGGTCGGTGGCAGCCTTCAGGCGTGCGACAGCTTCGTCGATACTGGCTTGCGCCGCCTGTTGCTGGCCGGTGATGCCCGCGACCGAGACATAATAGAGAAAGCCGCCCGCGCCGTTCAGGACATCGGGTAAGCGTGCGGCGTCGGTGGTCGGGGTGGCGAGCCGGATCAGGTCGACCCCCGCAGCGCGAAGTGCGGGGCCGAGTTCAGGGTCCTCTTCCGACGGAATATCGACGCAGATGATGCCGTCGACGCCTGCCTTCGCGCATTCGGCAGCAAACCATTCGGGACCACGGATCGTCATCGGGTTGGCGTAACCCATCAGAACAAGCGGCGTGTCGGGGTGGCGGTTGCGGAACGCCGAGGCAATCGCGAACAGGTCGGCGGTGGTCGTGCCTTTTGCGAGGCTGCGCAGGTTCGCCGCCTGGATCGCGGGGCCATCGGCCATCGGATCGGTGAAGGGCATCCCGAGCTCGATCACATCGGCGCCCCCCGCGACGAGCGCGTCGAGGTTGGCGGCGGTGTCGCCGTCGCCGCCGGTGATGAAGGCTACCAGCGCGGGACGGGGTTTGGCGAAGGCGGTTGCGAAGCGGGTCATTCGGCAGGCTTCTTCTGATTGGCAGCTTTGTCGAGCCACACGAACATGAGCGAGACAAGCACGACAACCACCCAGGACGGCGATTGGAAGCGGTCACCCAAGCCGAAAATCTTGCTGATCAGCGGAAAGCCGAGCGCTTGAACGGCTGCCGCGATCAAAAAGACGATGATCGCACGACGTTGACCGGGGTTCACAATACAACTCCCAACGCATCGGCCACCGTAAAGATATCCTTGTCCCCGCGGCCTGAGCAATTGACGATGATGATCTTGTCCTTGCCCAAGGTCGGCGCGATGCGTTCGGCGGCGGCGATCGCGTGCGCGCTCTCGAGCGCGGGGATGATGCCTTCCAGTTTGGTCAGCTTCTGGAAGCTTGCCAGTGCTTCGGCATCGGTCACGGGCTCATAACGGACGCGGCCGATTTCGTGGAGCCAGCTGTGCTCCGGGCCGATGCCCGGATAGTCGAGGCCTGCCGAAATGCTGTGCGCCTCGGTGATCTGACCATCATCGTCCTGCAGCAGATAGGTCTTGTTGCCGTGAAGGATGCCGGGGCGGCCGCCCGCAAGGCTTGCGGCGTGTTTGCCGTCGAGGCCTTCGCCCGCGGCTTCGACGCCGACGATCTCTACGCTGTCGTCGTCGAGGAATGGGTGAAACAGGCCGATTGCGTTGGATCCGCCGCCGACAGGTGCGATCAGCATGTCGGGCAGCCGTCCCTCGGCGTCGAGGATTTGCTCGCGAGCTTCGTCGCCGATCACCGACTGGAAGTCGCGGACGAGTTCGGGATAGGGATGCGGGCCTGCAACGGTGCCGATGATGTAGAACGTGTCGTGGACGTTTGCGACCCAGTGGCGCAGCGCCTCGTTCATCGCATCCTTCAGCGTCTTTGCGCCGCTTTCGACCGCGACAACTTCGGCCCCGAGCAATTTCATGCGAAACACATTAGGTTGCTGCCGCGCGACGTCGACCGCGCCCATGAAGATGGTGCAGGGCAGGCCGAACAGCGCAGCGACGGTCGCGGTTGCGACGCCGTGCTGGCCCGCACCGGTTTCCGCGATGATCTTCGTTTTGCCCATGCGTTTCGCGAGCAGAATCTGGCCGATGCAATTGTTGATCTTGTGCGCGCCGGTGTGGTTGAGGTCCTCGCGCTTCAGGTAGATCTTTGCCCCGCCGAGTTCCGTGGTCAGGCGTTCGGCGAACCATAGTGGGCTTGGGCGCCCAACATAATGTTTCAGCAGATAATCGAACTCGGCCTTGAACGCGGGGTCGGCTTGCGCCGCGCGATAGTGGCGCTCGAGGTCGAGGATCAGCGGCATCAGCGTTTCGGCGACATAGCGGCCGCCGAACTGACCGAAATGGCCTCGTTCGTCGGGGCCGGTGCGAAGACTGTTAGGAAGCTGGGTCATCGACCGGCGGCTTTAAGGAAAGCGGCGATCTTGTCTATATCCTTTACCCCCGGTGCGCTCTCGACGCCCGACGAGACATCGACGAGGGGGGCGCCGGTTTCGGCGATCGCCTGCGCGACATTGTCGGGGGTCAGCCCACCCGCAATGCCCCAATCCATCGTGTGGCGATGATTTTGGAGCAGCGACCAGTCGAAGCGCGTGCCGGTGCCGCCGGGCATGGCGGCAGCGGGAGCGTCGAACAGGATACGGTCGGCGACGCCGTGATATTTTTGCATTCGCACCAGCGTGTCGGCGTCCTTCAACCCAACGGCTTTCCAGACTTCCGCCGGGGTCAGCCGCTTCACGACGCCCAGCCATTCGGGGGTTTCGTTGCCGTGGAACTGGACAATGTCGGGGCGCACCATGCCGAGCGCGTCGCCGGTGACTTGCTGCGATGCATTGACGAGCAGCAACGCGACCTTGACGTTCCCCGCGCCGGCACGTTTGCGCAGCTCGGCCGCAGTCTTGAGATCGACATAGCGCGGGCTCGGCTCATAGTGATTGAGGCCAATATGCGTCGCGCCGTGACGGATGGCGGCATCGACCTCTTCGATCGTCTTGAGGCCGCAGATTTTGACGAGTGGGGGCATTGTCATCTTTATCCTGTCGTCATCCCGGCAAAGGCCGGGATCCCCACGGTGCAGCACTAGGGCCACGGCGAGACCCCGGCCTTTGCCGGGATGACGGATGTGTCGGTTAGAGCGTGGCTTCGATCTCGCGCGCGGCGAGATCCGGGTCGGCCGACTGGCTGATCGGGCGGCCCACGACAAGGATCGACGCGCCGTCGGCCATAGCCTGCGCCGGCGTGACGACGCGCTTCTGGTCGCCGACCTTGCCGTTGGCGGGGCGGACGCCCGGGACGACGAAATAGCCGCTAGGCCAAGCCTTTCGTGCCGCTTTCACCTCCTGTCCCGAACAGACGATGCCGTCGAGCCCGGATTCGCGCGCGAGCGCGGCGAGGCGCACGACTTGATCGTGCGGTGTGCCGCCGACGCCTATGTCTTCAAGATCGGGGACGTCGAGGCTGGTGAGCACGGTAACGGCGACGACTTTTGTATTCAGCCCGGCCGCGGCCTTTGCCTCTTCGAGCATCGCCCGCCCGCCCGCAGCGTGGACGGTGAGCACGGCGGGTTCGAGAGTGCGGAGCGCCTGGATCGCCTTGGCAACGGTATTGGGAATATCGTGAAGCTTGAGGTCGAGGAAGATCGGCAGGCCGAGTTTCGCCATTTCGTGGACGCCGTGATGACCGTTGGCGCAGAAAAATTCGAGGCCCAGCTTGAGCCCGCCGACGTGGCGCCGAACCTTTTGCGCGAGCGTCAGAGCCGCGTCGAGGTGCGTGGTGTCGATGGCGAGGTAAAGCGGGGATGTCATGGTTTGTCCGTAGAAAATAGGTCGGTGGGGGCCGGGGGAACATCGTTTACCGGCGCGGAGGGCGTAACTTCCACGGGGCGGTTCGCGAGCGCGCGGAGGTCGGCAGCCTGTCGCTCGCTCGCGTCAAGGCGGCGCTTCATCGACCAGCGCGTCGTGCGCAGCGCGATCCACATCGGCACGCTGCCGATCAGGAAGGCTGCAAGGATCAGCACCGGCAATTTGGTATCGAGAACCTGGCCCGGCCAGATCGTGACTGTCACCGGAATCCAGTTCGCCATCGCAAAAATGACCAGCACGGCGGTCAACAGGACCCAGATGATCGTTCGCAGGATACCCACTCGTCTTGCTCCTCTGCCGGTCTGCCGCCGACCCTATGACAGAATGCCGTGCGATTCCAGTTTTTGATCCTCCCTATGCCGCAGGCAGGGGGAGGGGACCCGTCCGCGGAGCGGATGGTGGAGGGGCCGCGCAATAGCTCCTCCGTCAGCGCCGAGCGATGCGACCTCCCCATGCCTGCGGCACAGGGAGGCTATTTGTCTATCCGAACACCCGGTCAAAGATCGTGTCGACATGCTTCATATGGTAGCCGAGGTCGAAGAGCGCGGTCAGTTCGTCGGCCGACAACTTCGCGGTCACATCGGCATCGCCCTTGAGTAGTTCGAGCAACGAGAGCTGGCCGTCCGATTCCCACACCTTCATCGCGTTCCGTTGAACGAGGACATAGCTTTCCTCGCGGCTCGCGCCCGCTTGCGTCAGCGCGAGCAGGACGCGCTGCGAATGGACGAGGCCGCCCATGCGGTCGAGATTCTTCTGCATCCGCTCGGGATAGACGAGCAGCTTGTCGACGACGCCGGTCAGGCGCGCGAGCGCGAAATCGAGCGTGATCGTCGCGTCGGGACCGATGAAGCGTTCGACCGACGAGTGGCTGATATCGCGTTCGTGCCACAGCGCGACATTCTCCATCGCGGGGATCGCGGCGCTGCGGACCATGCGCGCAAGGCCAGTGAGATTCTCGGTGAGTACGGGGTTGCGCTTGTGCGGCATCGCCGACGAGCCCTTCTGGCCGGGCGAGAAATATTCCTCGGCCTCAAGCACCTCGGTGCGCTGGAGGTGGCGGACCTCGACCGACAGGCGTTCGATAGAAGAGGCGATAACGCCGAGCACGGCGAAGAACATGGCGTGGCGATCGCGCGGGATGACCTGCGTCGAGACTGGCTCGATCGCGAGGCCTAGCTTGGCGGCGACATGCTCTTCGACCCGGGGGTCGATATTGGCGAAGGTGCCGACCGCGCCCGAGATAGCGCAGGTTGCGATCTCGGCGCGTGCGGCTTGCAGGCGGAGCTTGCAGCGCGAGAATTCGGCATAGGCCTCGGCGAGCTTGAGCCCGAAGGTTACGGGTTCGGCGTGAATGCCGTGGCTGCGGCCGATTGTGGGGGTCAGCTTATGCTCATAGGCGCGGCGCTTGATCGCTTCTAGCAGCGCATCGAGGTCGGCTAGCAATATATCGGCCGCCTGACTGAGCTGCACCGCAAGGCAGGTGTCCAGCACGTCGCTCGACGTCATGCCTTGGTGCATGAAGCGTGCTTCGTCGCCGACATTCTCCGCAACCCAGGTCAGGAAAGCGATGACGTCGTGCTTGGTAACGGCTTCGATCGCGTCGATCGCGGCGACGTCGATGACGGGGTTCGTGGCCCACCAATCCCAAAGCGCTTTGGCGGCAGATTTGGGCACCGTGCCGAGTTCGGCAAGGGCGTCGGTCGCGTGCGCTTCGATCTCGAACCAGATGCGAAACCGATTCTCGGCTGACCAGATCGCGGTCATTTCCGGTCGTGCGTAACGCGGAACCATTGAATTTCCTTCCTTTTCGGGCGCCTTGTCGCGGAATCCCTGCGGAACCACGACGGGCCGCCCCGTAGCAGGGACGGGGCGTTTCGCCAAACCCGGACGCTGCGCAACTTTGCGGAAAGACGACGGGTTGCTCTCATGCCCCATCAGAAAGGCGACAGGTCGCACCGACCATCGAAGTCGCCGTTACAGGAGAATAAACGTGTTGAAACAAGTGCTTTTGATCGGCGCGGCGGCTATCAGTTTCCCCGCCCTGGCTCAGACGACCGCTCCGGCTGAAGAACCTGCCCCGAGCACCCAGTCGCAGCCGGCGCCGACCGATACGACGACCCCCGATCCCGACAAGAAGCCGACGGACGAGACGAAGCCGACCGATCAGGCCCCCACCGAGGACGCTACCCCGAGCGACACGCCCCCCGCGGCCGAGCCGACCCCTCCGGCTGACCAGCCTGCTCCGGACTCCGAAGAAGAACCCAAGCCGGATCCGCAGTAAAATCTTTCCAGAAACAGGAGATAGACCATGTTGAAACAGATGCTTTTGATCGGCGCTGCCGCGATCAGCTTCCCGGCTCTTGCGCAATCGACCCCGCCCGCCGACCCGGCTTCGCCGCCGACGGCGACCGAACCGGCCCCGGGCCCGGAATCGACCACGCCGGCCCCTGCTGAACCGGCGACCGCTCCGGCGCCTGCGCCCGATGCATCGACGCCGCCCGCGTCGGCCAGCGAGCCGGCGCCGTCGGGAGCAGCGGCAACGCCCACGCAAATCGCCCAGATCGTCGAACAGGAATTCCCGACTTATGACGGGGACAAGAATGGCGATCTGAACGAAGCCGAGTTCGGCGCGTGGATGAAGAAGCTGCGTGCCGCGACCGATCCCAGCGCCGATGTCGAATCGGCCGAGGTAAAGACCTGGATCGGTCAGGCGTTCGCTTCGGCCGACGGCGACAAGTCGGGCGCGGTGAACAAGACCGAATTGACCGGTTTCCTGTCGCGCGGCGCCTAAACGGCGTCCCGCGGGGTGGTGCAGCCGTCGGAGCGATCCGGCGGCTGCATCGCCGTGCAGACTATGCGGGCTGCTGGACCGCGACGATCGTCAGCCGGTGCTCGGCACCCCCGCGATCGGGCCAATTGATCGACTGGCCGACACTGAGGCCGATCAGGCCGGCGCCGACGGGCGTCAGGATAGACATTCGCCCCGCCGATATGTCGGCTTCGGCCGGATAGACCAGCCGGATCGTTCGTTCTGCGCCGCTTTTCTCATCTGTGAAGGTCACACTGGAGCCCATTGTGACGACGTCGGACGGGATGTCGGCGCGTCCGCAGATGGCGGCACGGTCGATCTCTTCAAGCAGCAGTTCGTAGAAGCGAACTGAATCGCGCTGCTGCTGCAGCGTCAGTTCGGTCAGGGCGTCGGCTTCACTGTCGATCATGCGGATATGGGGCATGGTTGCCCCGCTTTTCTTCTTGGTCATGGCGCGGACTTTCCGGCTGGCGCGTGACGTTTTGGCCACGCGCGGCAATATTTTTGACGGAAGGTGCCCCGGGCTCGGGGCGGTTGCGCCGGAACCCGGGGCTAGATGCCCGCGAGAAGCTGTCCCCCTTGATGGCGGAAATGAAGAAGGCTGAGCCGAATCTGCATGACGGCGATGATGTCCCGCCCAGCGAGGGAAGTCAAAGCTAGATCAGTCCCATCGCTCGGAAGCTGCGATAATCGGACCCGCCGATAATGATGTGATCGTGAAGCGCTATGCCGAGATTTGCGGCGGCGGTCGCAATCTCCCTGGTGATCGCGATATCCTGCCGGCTTGGTTCAGGGCTGCCGCTAGGATGGTTGTGAACAAGAATGATCGCAGAAGCACCGAGCTCTAGCGCACGCTTGATCACCTCGCGGACGTAGATCGCCGACTGGTCGATCGATCCCTCGCTCGCAAGCTCGTCGCGGATCAGCATGTTGCGCGAATTCAGATAGAGGATGCGGACGCGCTCGACGTCGATCGGTCCCATATCGGCGCGCAGCCAGTCGAGCAGCGCGTCCCAACTGGATAGCAGGGGCTTGTCCCGAAACTCGCCCTTCAGGAGGCGCAGCCCCGTCGCTTGGACGATTTTAAGCGCCGCGATTCCGCTATCGCCAAGCCCGTCGACACGCCGCAGTGATTCGGGATCGGCGCTGACCAACTGCGCAAGCGAACCGAATTCACGCAATAAAGCCTTCGCAAGCGGCTTGGTATCGCGGCGGGGAATGGCGAGCGCGAGCAGATATTCGACGAGCTCGTAATCGGCGAGGCCTTCCGCATCGTCGAGCAGGCGCGCGCGCAGCCGCGACCGGTGACCGACATGATCCGGTGTGTCCCCCATCGGACGGCAATAACCGCCTTGTGACGCGCACTCAACGGGCATAGGGAAAGGAAGATGGCGAACCGGATCAATTTCCTGCATCGAAACGGGATTTCCGGCGTTTCTGCCCTAAATGGGAATGGGTCCGGAGGACGAAATTTATCCGCCATGACGTCATCGGCCGCCTTCCATGAGTGACGCGGAAGCGGACACCCGGCGGCGGCTCAAATATCGGACGCTGCTGTTCAAAAAGCGCTGGCTGACCGCCGGCGCGGTCACGATTCTGATTGCAGGAGCGTGGCTCGCGCGCGAGCCGATCGCCGACGAATTCATCCGCGACCAGCTCGACAGCCGCGGTGTTCCGGCGCGCTACACGATCGACCGCATCGGCTTTCGCAGCGAGATATTGTCGAACATCGTCATCGGTGACCCAAAGCATCCCGACCTGATCGCGCGCAAGGTCGAAGTCCTGCTCGGCTATGGCTGGCAGGGGCCATATGTCTCGGGGATCAATGCCGACGGCGTGCGACTTTACGGGCGTTTTGTCGACGGGCGCCTGTCGTTCGGCTCGCTAGACAAGTTTCGCGACCCGGAAAGCAAGGATCCCTTCGCCTTGCCCGACCTGTCGGTGGCCTTGCGCGACGCGCGGGCACGGGTCGAAACGCCATGGGGCAATATCGGCGCGGCGCTCAATGGCGGCGGCAATTTGCGCCGCGATTTCACCGGCAAGCTCGCGCTGGTCGCGCCGACGATTGTGGCGGCGGGATGCAGGGCGGACGACGTCAGCTTTTATGGTGCGGTGCTGGTTCGCAATGTTCGGCTGCAGCTTGTCGGCCCCTTGCGCGGGCGGTCTCTGACCTGTGCGGATAGTGGCGTCTCTGCGGCGTCGCCGCAGGTCGCGCTTGACCTCTCGCTCTCGGAGGACCTGCAAAGCTGGAAAGGCAAGGCAGACGCGAGCATCACTCGATTAGTCGCGGGGCCGGTCGCGGCCGATCGGATGGGGCTGCTCGCCCGTTTTGACGGCACAGCGTTGCAGACGAAACTCGACGTCGATGCTGCGATGGCACGGCTACGGGGCGCCGATTTCGCGGCCGATACCGTGAAACTTGAAGCCCGGGGCAGTGTCGGCAGCGCTGCACCGAAGCTCGACGGGCGAATCAGCTTCGCACGCGCAAGCGGCAGCACCGATTTGCGCCGTTCGCTCAACGAAAGCGCGCGCGGACTGGCCGGTACGCCGGTCGGCCCGTTAGCGGCGAAGGCAATGGCGGCATTCAGCCGTGTGCTCGCCGACGCGAGCGGCAGCGCAGGCTTCGCGATCGCGGGGGAGGGGCCGACGGCGCGCGTCGACCTGATCGCGCCCGAATTGACGAGCGCGAGCGGCGCGCGCTTCACCGGCAGCGCGGACAGCCGCATCGGCTATCTTTACGGCGCAGAAGAGCCTGCAGTGATCGCAACGGGAAGCTGGAGTATCGCGGGGGGCGACTTGCCATCGGGAACGCTGCGCCTTGATCGCAGCGCCGAGGGCAGGGTGACCGGGCTCGCCAGTCTCGATCCTTATAGCGCCGATGGAGCGCGGCTATCCTTGACGCCGGTGCGTTTTTCGGGCGGCGCGGGCGGATTGCTGCGTTTTGCGACGACAGCCGCGCTGTCGGGCCCGCTCGCAGGAGGGCGTGTCGAGCGGCTGACTGTGCCGCTGAACGGATTTTTGGCGCCGACGGGCGCACTCGCGTTCGACGGCGGGTGCAGCCGTGTCGCAGCCGACCGGATCGAGGTTAGCGGCTTCCGGCTTGGACGAGGCTCCGTCGACCTGTGCAGCCGTCCCGGTGCGTCGCTGCTCAGCGCGGGCCCCGACGGGCTGCGCGGCGATATCCGCATTCCCCGGATTGATTTGCGCGGGACAAGCGGTAGCTCGCCGTTCAGCCTGACGAGTGGTCCGGCAAGCATCGATCTGGCCGCGATGCGCTGGTCGCTTGCGCGCGCCGATGTGCGGTTGGGTGAGGGGGAGAGCGTAACGCACTTTGCCACCGCAAGCCTGAATGGACGCGCGACGCCGAAAGGGATGGCTGGGGATCTGCGCGGCGCAAGCGGCAAGATCGGCGCGGTGCCCCTCAACATGAGCGAGATCGGAGGGCAATGGCGTTTTGAGAAGGGTGCTTTGACGCTCGACGGCGGGCTGTTGCTCACCGACGCAGCGCCCGAGCCGCGCTTCTTCCCGCTTGTCAGCAACGATGCGAATTTACGGTTCGCGAACGGGATCATCGAGGCGAAGGCGGGCTTCAACGAGCGGAAGACTGGGACGAAAATTCTCGACACGCTTATTCGTCACCGGCTTTCCGACAGTAGTGGTTCGGCGGACCTGACGGTAAAGGAATTGCGCTTCAGCGAAGCATTCCAGCCCGATCAGCTCACCAGTCTCGCGCTCGGCGTCGTTGCCAACGTCCGGGGATCGGTGGTCGGCGACGGGCGGATCGAGTGGACGGCCGATGGCGTCACGAGCCGCGGCACGTTCGCTACCGCCGATACCAGCCTCGCGGCGGCGTTCGGCCCGGTGACCGGGCTGACGACGACCATCAGCTTTGATGATCTGATCGGCCTCAAAACCGCACCAGGCCAGATTGCGAAGGTCAAGGAAATCAATCCCGGCATCCCGGTGCTCGACGGCGAGATCGAATATCGGCTGCTCGGCGACAATCGTGTACGGGTCGAGGGTGGAAGCTGGCCCTTCGGCGGTGGCAAGCTGCTGCTCCATCCGACGACGCTTGATTTCAGCGCGGCGAATGCACGGCGGCTGTCGTTCGACATCGTCGGGGTCGATGCTGCCGTGTTCCTCCAAAGCTTTGGTTTTGACAATATCAATGCGACGGGGGTGTTCGACGGAACCTTGCCGGTCGAATTCGACGGCCTCGGCGGACGAATCGTCAATGGCCGTATCGATTCGCGCGGCGGCGGCGGTACGCTCGCCTATGTCGGTGAATTGTCGAACCGCAATCTCGGGACGATCGCCAATTTTGCCTTTGGCGCGCTGCGCAGCCTCAAATATGACGATCTCACGATCATCTTGAACGGGGATCTCGACGGCGAAATGGTGACCGATATCCGCTTTGGCGGCGTGGGGCAGGGCGAGGGCGCCACGCGCAACTTCCTGATCAACCAGGTCGCTAAACTGCCGCTGATCTTCAACGTGAAGATCCGCGCGCCCTTCCGCCAGTTGCTGACGTCGGCGAAGGGCTTTTATGATCCGTCGCTGCTCATCGAACAGAATTTGCCCGCGCTGATGCGCGCGCAGGAAGAAGCCGAAGCCGCCGCCAAGGCAGCATCCAACCCCGTTCAGCCACCAGAAAGCGAGCCCGTGCGATGAAGATACCCGAGACTGGAGCAAGGAGGCCCGCCATATACGGTCGGACGGTTGCGATGATCATGGGTGCAACGGCGCTTGCCGGCTGCGTTCAGATCGACACGCCCGACAAGCCGATCGAGATCAATCTGAACATCAACATCCGGCAGGAAGTGGTGTACAGGCTGGATGGCGATGCCAAGAAGCTCATCGAGCAGAATAGCGAGATATTCTGATGGGGAAGAATGTGATGCGTATGACGAAGTGGAAACCGACCGGACTCGCCCTTGCCGCAGTTGCGGCGACAGCGGCGGTCGCTTTTGCCGTACCGTCGGCGATGGCGCAGCGCGATCCGGCTTATGCTGCCGCGCGCGCCGCTGGTCAGGTAGGCGAGCAACCCGACGGCTATCTGGGCTTTGCGACGGCGCCGACCCCGGCGATCCGTGCGCTGGTGCAGGACCTCAATATCAAGCGCAAGGCGGCCTATACCGCGAGTGCGCAGTCAACCGGCAGCACGGTCGAACAGTTCGCCTTTACCAGCGGCTGCAACCTGATCGCGCAGACCAAGCCCGGCGAAAAATATCAGACGCCGAGTGGCGCGTGGAAAACCCGCGATGGCAGTCCGCCCGAACGCGACGCACGCTGCCCGTAAGAAAATAGCCAGCATACCGGGGCCCCAGGGTCCTCAGATGCCGCCGCGCCCCTAAACGCGGCGGCATTTTTGTGCATCGCTGCGCGCCCATTTTTGTGCATCTGCGCACAAGCATTGACTTAATCGGGCGTCGTTCCTAAACGGACCGCGCCTTAGGGGTACCCCGAATTTTCGGGCCTTTTTTTGTAGGCGGAATCGGGCGCTTCCCGTTCTGTTTCAGGAGGATGGCGAGGAAATGACGGGGAATGGCAGCGATCCGGAACTTGGCTCTGAGGATTCGCGCCTGGTCTCGCTCGAAGAGCGATTGGACCGGGCCGAAGCCGCAGAAGCGAAGCGGACCGCAGTGAACGCCGGACCGGAGACCGACGCCAATTACAAGCTCGGTAATCGCGTTCTGGCCGAACTGTTGGGCGGAATCGGTGGCGGCGCACTGGTCGGTTGGACAATCGACCATTTCGCCGACACGGCTCCCTGGGGCCTGTTGGTGGTGCTGTTCCTCGGAATAGTAGTCGCCTTCAGGAATATATTTCGGATTGCGAACGTTCGGCCCGTCAAACTCGACGAAGCTGGGCCGGACTGATGTTAATTTAGGCGAGGTATCGCGTGGCGGATCAAGGCAAAGTGGACCCGATGCACCAGTTCGAGGTGCAGAAGATGTTCGACATGTTCCATGTCGGCAATCATGAGGTCGCCTTTACCACCAGTGCGCTCTGGATGGTGATCGCCGGCCTCCTGCTGTGGGTCTTCATGATCGGCGGGATGAAGCGTCAGCTCGTTCCCGGTCGCTGGCAGGTCGCCGTCGAAGGCTTCACCGGCTTCATCTCGGGCATGATGAACGCCAACATCGGCCCCGAAGGCCGCAAATATACGCCTTATGTCTTTTCGCTCTTCATGTTCATCCTGATGTTGAACGTGCTCGGGCTGATGCCGCTTGGCCTGTTCGGCGTGCATCCCTTTACCGTGACGAGCCATTTTGCGATCACCGGTGTTCTCGCGATCCTCAGCTTCGCGATCGTCCTGATCGTCGGCTTCTGGCGCCACGGCCTGCATTTCTTCTCGCTTTTCGTGCCGCACGGCACGCCGATTTGGCTGATGTGGTTGATCCCGGTAATCGAACTGGTGTCGTTCCTCGTCCGTCCGTTCAGCCTTGCGCTGCGACTGTTCGTCGCGATGACCGCCGGCCACGTGCTGATGAAGGTCTTCGCCTCGTTTATCATCGATGGCCTCGCGGCGAGCCCTGCGATCGGTATCGGTGTGGGTATTCCCAGCCTCGCGCTGATGGTCGGGATCAGCGGTCTTGAGCTGCTGGTGGCCGGTATCCAAGCCTATGTGTTCGCGCTGCTCACTTCGCTCTATCTGAACGACGCGATCAATCTGCACTGATTTTTCAACTGTATAATCTACGTTTTTCCCAAGGAGTATAAAATGGACGTTCAAGCTGCTTCGCTCATCGGCGCCGGTCTGGCCGCCATCGGTGCCGGTATGGCTGCCATCGGTGTGGGCAACGTGTTCGGTAGCTTCCTCGAAAGCGCGCTGCGCAATCCCGCGGCTGCCGACGGCCAGCAGGGCCGCCTGTTCATCGGCTTCGCGGCTGCCGAACTTCTCGGTCTGCTGTCGTTCCTTATCGCGATCCTGCTGTACCTGAAGGCAGCCTGATCCCGTTTGCGGGGCCGGCTCGCTAAAGGCGGGCCCCGCGACTGCTTTTCTTTTGTCGGTCGAGTAAATCCATGCCTCAAATCAGCCAATTCGCTGAAAGCTGGTACGCCGCATCGCAGATTTTCTGGGTGCTGCTGACCTTCGGCTTCGTCTTTTTCGTCATCGGCCGCGGCATGCTGCCGAAGATCGAGGCGACGGTGGACGCGCGCGACCGCAAGGTTGCCGACGATCTGGCCGCGGCGAAAGCCGCACATGCTGCCGCCGACAATCTTGAAGAAAGCTACCGCCAGCAGAGCGACGCAAGCCGCGCCGCTGCGCAAAAGGCGGTAACCGACGCCAAAGACAAAGCCGCGAAGGACGCAGAAAAGCGTTTGGCAAAGATCGACGCCGAACTGTCCGACAAACTGTCGGCGGCAGAAGCCGATATCTCGTCGGCACGCTCGTCGGCGATGGCGGAAATTGAATCGGTCGCGGCCGAAGCAGCGGGCGACCTCGTCGCCAAGCTGTCGGGCGTGAAGGTCGCTGCGGCGGATGCTAAGGCGGCGGTGAAGGCGGTACTCCATGGCTAATGTTCTGACGATCCTGTCCGAAGCGGCGGGTGAAGTGCACGTCGAGCCGGCGTCGTTCGGCTTCATCGACGCAACCGTCTGGGTGTCGATCGCGATGGCGATCTTCATTGCGATCCTGTTGTGGAAGAAAGTGCCGGCGATGGTCGCGGGCATGCTCGACAACAAGATTGCCGAGATTTCGAAGCAACTCAACGAAGCTGAGCAGCTGCGGCTCGACGCCGAATCGCTGAAGGCCGAATATGAGGCAAAGCTTGCCGACGCTGCGAAGGAAGCCGATGAGATGCGCGCCCGCGCCGACGCCGAAGCCGAAGCGCTCGTCGCCAAGGCCAAGGCCGATGCGACAGCGCTGATCGCGCGCCGCAAGCAGATGGCAGAGGATCGCATCGCAGCGGCCGAAGCTGGCGCACTCGCCGAAGTCCGCACCGCGGCCGCCAAGGCTGCGACCGAAGCGGCGGCGAAGCTCATCGCCGACAAGCATGACGCCAAGGCCGACAAGGCGCTGGTCGATCAGGCGATAGCCGGCGTCGCCAAGGGCTGAACCCTTTCGACATATCGGAAAACAGAGCGCCCGCGGATTTCCGCGGGCGTTTTGCTTTGGGGCTAGTTCGCTGTGGCCAGCCCGGCGACCCACGCCTTGGTGGCCGGAAAATTGTCCATCGCACGTTGATATCCCTCGCGCGCCGTGGTCCGCGCGATGTAGTTCAGCTCCGCTGGGCCAAAAGCGAAGCCAATTGTACGCTGGGCAAATTGCAGTGCATAGGTCACCGAAATGTCGGCCGCAGTGAAGCGATCGCCTGCGATATAGGGCGTCTTCGCCAATTGGCGGCTCACGAGGCCAAGTCGGCTTTTGAAGGTGTCGAGCGCCCAGCCCGTCGTCCAGTTCGTCTGTTCGTTTTCAGGGGCGAGGATGATCGTCGCGACGATGGCATTGACCGGTCCGGCAAGCCCCGCCTCGCCCATATGGAGAAACTGCAGATAGGTAGCGAAGGCGGGATTATCGGGTTCCGGCGCCAGCGGCCCCGGGCCATAGCGTGCGAGCAGATATTCCATGATCGCGATCGACTCGACCATGATCGTTTCGCCGTCGACGATTGCGGGAATGAAGCCCGCTGGATTGATCGCGAGGAACTCGCTGTCATTCTCGAGCCCGCGCAGAAGGTCGACCGGCCGCATGTGATAAGGAAGCCCAAGCTCTTCGAGTAGCCAGGCCACGCGAAATCCTCGGCCTTCGCCGTACAGGGTGATCATGGAGGCTTTCCTCAATATTGGATCATGATGCGTCGCGCGAGCGCGGGGGAAATGCTATGAACGAGCCGCAGTAGCTTGGTCTGGCCTACCGCGACCTCGGCGCTGTTGGCCTTGATCCCACGGACGATCTCCGCCGCGCAGTCCGATGCCGTCATCATTTTGCCGCCGCGTCCCGAGGTCATATTTGTCGCGACGAGCGGCGGCAGTGCTTCCATCACCTTCACGCTGCTGGCCCGTAGCTGATAGCGGATCGCCTGCGTATAGCTGCGGAGCGCCGCCTTCGTCGCGCAATAGATTGGACCACCCGCGCGCGGCGCGAGCGCGAGGCCCGAGGTGATGTTGACGATCATCGCATCGCCCTGTGCCTTTAACTGTGGCAACAGGTGGGTAATCACTGCGATCGGGGCATAGAGGTTCGTGTCGATACATTGTGCCGCGCTGGCGAGCGACGGGATGTCGTCGAGTTCATAGTCGCTGCCGACGCCCGCATTGTTGACGAGCAGCGCGAGCGGCTTGCCGGCAACGCCCTCGACGATCGCATCGATGCCGGACTGTTGCGACAGGTCGCCGGCAATCGTGCTGAAGCCCAGTGCCGCCATCGCCTGCAGCTTTCCGGCCGATCGTCCCGTGACGATTACCTCGGCGCCGAGCCCCTGAAGCTGAAGCGCGATTTCGCGACCGATACCGTCGCTTCCGCCCGTGACGAGCGCGAGCTTTCCGCGAAGTTCCATAAGACCCCTCCTATGTTTTACCTCGCGCACTATGGCGGGTCGCATCGCCATCGCCTACATGCAAAATCATGGCCCGCCCCAATGCTCCCGACCGATTCAACGAAGAAAAAGCGACCTATGTGATCCGCGGCGGCGACGCCGAGGGCGACCAACCCGACCTCGAGCGCGGCGCCGAGGCGATCCGCAGCGTAGTGCGCAAATTGCCGACGCGTCCCGGGGTGTATCGGATGCTCGATGCCCGCGGCGACGTGCTTTATGTCGGCAAGGCTCGGGCGCTCAAGAACCGGGTAACGAACTACACGCAGGTCGCGCGCCTGCCGCAGCGGCTGCAGCGGATGGTGTCGCAAACGCGCGCGATGGAGATCGTGACGACGACGAGCGAGGCTGAGGCATTGCTGCTCGAAGCCCAGCTCATCAAAAGATACCGCCCGCCGTACAATGTGCTGCTGCGCGACGACAAAAGCTTTCCCTTCATCTTGCTGCGCACAGACCATGATTTCCCGCGGGTGCAGAAGCATCGCGGCGCCCGACGCGCCAAGGGACGCTATTACGGCCCGTTCGCGAGCGCCGGTTCGGTGGGTCAGACGCTCAATGCGCTGCAGAAGACTTTTCTACTGCGCAGTTGCACCGACAGCTTCTTCGCCAACCGCTCGCGGCCGTGCCTGCTCTATCAGATCAAACGCTGCAGCGCGCCGTGCGTCGATCGCATCTCGAAGGAAGATTATGCCGGCCTGGTGAATGACGCGCAGGACTTTCTTGAGGGGCGCTCGACCGCGGTGCAGAAGCGGCTGGGCGACGCGATGACCAAGGCCGCCGACGCGATGGATTATGAGCAGGCGGCGGTGATCCGTGACCGGCTTAAATCGCTGACCTTCATCCAGGGCAGCCAGTCGGTCCATGCCGACGGACTGGGCGACGCCGACGTCTTTGCGCTCGCGGCGAAGGGCGGGCAGCTCTGCATCGCAGGCTTTTTCATCCGTGGCGGGCAGAATTGGGGTCATCGCAGCTTCTTTCCCGCGCATGTGTCGGGCGTGCCCGAAAGCGAGGTGATGGCGAGCTTTCTGATGCAATTCTATGAAGGCGTACCGCCGCCGAAGCTCATCCTCGTCGACCGCGAGCCCGACGAATGCGCGCTGCTGGCCGAGGCATTGGGCGAGAGCGGCAGTCGCAAGGTCGAGATCAGCGTGCCGCAGCGGGGCAATCGTCGGCGTTTGCTCGAACAGGCGGTGCGCAATGCCGGCGAGGAACTCGACAGGCGGCTCGCCGAGAGCAGCAGTCAGGCCAAACTCGGGCGCGAACTCGCCGATCTGTTCGACCTCGAAAACCCGCCGCAGCGCATCGAAATCTATGACAACAGCCATATCCAAGGCACAAATGCGCTCGGTGCGATGGTTGTTGCCGGCCCCGAAGGCTGGATCAAGGGCGCCTACCGCAAGTTCAACATCAAGCGTGCCGAGACACAGCCCGGCGACGATTTCGCGATGATGCGAGAGGTATTCGAGCGTCGCTTCGCGCGGGCGATCGAGGAAGATCCCGAACGGACGAAGGGCGAGTGGCCCGACCTCGTGCTGATTGACGGCGGCAAGGGACAGGTGTCGGCGGCGGGGGCTGTGCTCGCCGAACTCGGCATCGACGACCTGACCTATGTCGGGGTGGCCAAGGGGCCCGATCGGAATGCCGGGCGCGAGACTTTCTATCATCCCGATGGGCGCGAATTCACGCTGCCGCCGAACAATGCCGTGCTTTTCTATATCCAGCGGCTCCGCGACGAGGCACATCGCTTTGCGATCGGCGCGCACCGGGCCAAGCGCGCGAAAGCGATGGGGTCGTCGCCGCTCGACGAAGTGCCGGGCATCGGCCCGTCGCGTAAGAAAGCGCTGCTGATGCATTTCGGCACCGCGCGCGCGGTGCGCGGCGCGAGCCTCGAGGATCTGCAGAAGGCCCCAGGCGTCAGCGCCGCGGTCGCGCAGGCGGTGCATGATTTCTATCATTCGGGACGATGAGGGGGACGATAATGGATTTTGCAGCAGCTATGCCGCTTGCGGGGACGCTCGGGGTCACGATCCACGAAGGCAGCAAAGACAGGGTGGCCGGCAAGCTGCCCGTGCGTGCGGAAATCTGCACGGCAGGCGGGATCGTCCATGGCGGGGCGATCATGGCCTTTGCTGATTGTCTCGGCGCCGTCGGGGCGTTTCTGACGTTGCCTGAAGGGGCGAACGGCACGACGACGATCGAGAGCAAGACCAACTTTCTCGGCGCTGGGCCGGTTGGATATGTGCTCGTCGGCGAAGCGACGCCCGTGAAGATCGGCAAGCGGTTGTCGGTGTGGCAGACGCGAATCCGCACCGAAGACGGCGCCGAGGTCGCGCTGGTGACGCAGACGCAGATGGTGCTTTGGCCAGCCTGACCGCCGATGCCATCGTCTGCGCGGTACGCGCGCATGGCGAGCATGGCGCGATTGTCCGCGCATTGACGCATGACGCGGGGCTGGTCGCCGGCTACGTGCGCGGTGGGCGTTCGACGCGACTGCGGCCGATCCTGATCCCTGGCAATCTCGTCGCACTCGAATTGCGTGCGCGGACCGAAGAGCAGCTTGCCGGCGCGACCGCCGAGCTACTGGAAAGCCGCGCGCCCCTACTAGCGGAGCCGCTGGCGGCGGCGGCGATCGACTGGGCGACAAGCCTGACGGCATCGACGCTGCCCGAAAGTCAGCCTTATCCGGCACTTTATTCGGCCCTTTCGGCCGTACTGGACGCGATCGGTGCGGCCTCTTCGGCGCGGCAATGGGCGGCCGCATTGGCACGCTACGAACTGCTGCTGCTCGCTGAACTCGGCTTTGGCCTGAATCTCGAGGAATGCGTCGTAACGGGAACATCCGCCGATCTGGCGTTCGTCAGCCCCAAGTCCGGAGGGGCGGTGAGCGTGGGCGCGGCGGCGGGTTATGAAGAGCGCCTGTTCCGCCTGCCGCCCTTTCTGCGGGGGCAGGATGCCAGTCCGCCGATGGACGATGTGCTCGCCGGTCTGATTATCACAGGTCACTTTCTCGACCGTGATGTCCTCGACGGACGCAACCGCGACTTGCTCACAGTGAGGGAAAGATTGGTCTCGCGGTTGGGCAGGGCGGTTGCGTGATCCGCTGCCGCTGTCTAAGCGGCTGGCGAGATACGAAAGGGCGACATAGTGCAAATCCTGCTGCTGGCTGGCGATGGTATCGGTCCGGAGATCATGGCGGAGGCCGAAAAGGTCATTGGCGCGCTGGCGCTTCCCGTGACGCTAGACCGCGCGCTGGTTGGTGGCGCCGCATATGAAGCCACCGGTCATCCGCTGCCGCCCGAGACGCTGGCGAAGGCGAAGGCCGCCGACGCGATCCTGTTCGGCGCGGTCGGCGATCCGCGGTTCGATAATGTCGAGCGCCATTTGCGCCCTGAGCAGGCTATCCTCGGCTTGCGTAGCGAACTCGGCCTGTTCGCCAATCTGCGTCCCGCCAAGCTGTTTGCCGGGCTGGAGGACAGCTCGGCTCTACGTCCCGAGGTCGCTGCGGCGATCGACCTGTTGATCGTCCGCGAGCTCAACGGCGACGTCTATTTCGGCGAAAAGGGAATGCGCACGACCGCGACGGGCGAGCGTGAAGGCTATGACATCATGTCATATAGCGAGAGCGAAGTACGCCGCATCGCGCATGTCGCATTCCGAGCGGCACAGGGGCGGCAGAAACGTCTATGCTCGGTTGACAAGGCCAATGTCCTCGAAACCTCGCAGTTGTGGCGCGATGTCGTGATCGAAGTCGCTGCTGACTATCCCGACGTGACGCTCAGCCATATGTATGTCGACAATGCCGCGATGCAGCTTGTGCGCAATCCGGGCCAGTTCGACGTGGTCGTTACCGGCAATTTGTTCGGCGACATCCTGTCCGATCAGGCATCGATGTGCGTCGGATCGATCGGGCTGCTCGCTTCGGCGTCGCTGAGCGAAAGCACGCAGGGACTATACGAACCGATCCATGGCAGCGCGCCCGATATCGCGGGTAAAGGCGTTGCCAATCCGCTTGCGATGATCCTGTCGCTCGCGATGCTGCTGCGGCACTCCGGTGGCGACGAGACGAGCGCGGCGCGGATTGAGGCTGCGGTGGCGACGGTGCTCGCCGACGGGTGCCGCGGCGCCGATCTGGGGGGCAATATGGGGACGACGGCATTGGGCGATGCGGTTGTTTCGGCTTTGAACGGATAAGAAGATGAAGAAAGATACGGGTCTCGATCGCAGCAAGACGAGGAACTGGCACCCCGCAACGCAGGCCGTGCGTGGTGGCACGTGGCGCAGCGAGCATGGCGAGACGTCGGAAGCGCTCTTCCTCTCGTCGGGCTATACCTATGACAGCGCCGAGGAAGTGGCGGCGCGCTTTGCCGGCGAAGAACAGGGCATGACCTATTCTCGTCTGCAAAACCCGACCGTGGCGATGCTTGAGGAGCGGATCGCGCTTATGGAAGGCGCCGAGGCATGTCGCGCACAGGCAACCGGCATGGCGGCGATGACGACGGCCTTGCTCTGTCAACTGTCGGCGGGCGACCATATCGTCGCCGCCAAGGCGGCTTTCGGCTCGTGCCGCTGGCTCGTCGATCATCTCTGTCCGCGCTTCGGGATCGAGACGACCGTCGTCGATGGTCGCGACAACGACGCCTGGGAAAAGGCGATCAAGCCGAACACGAAGGTGTTCTTCTTCGAAACCCCGGCGAATCCGACGATGGATATCGTCGACATGAAACATGTATGCGCGCTTGCGAAAGCGCACGGCATCACGAGCGTTGTCGACAATGCCTTTGCAACATCGGTGCTCCAGCGCCCGATGGATTTCGGCGCCGATGTGGTCGCCTATTCCGCAACAAAGCTGATGGACGGGCAGGGGCGCGTGCTCGCTGGGGCGGTCTGCGGAACCGAAAAGTTCATCAATGACGTGCTACTGCCGTTTCAGCGCAACACGGGGCCTAACCTGTCGCCGTTCAATGCTTGGGTCGTGCTCAAGGGACTGGAAACGCTAGACCTCCGTGCACGCCGCCAGTCGGAAAATTCGCTGGCGGTCGGCAAGGCGATCGAGAGCCGCGTGGCGCGCATGCTCCATCCGGGGCTCGCGAGCCACCCGCAGCACAATCTGGCGATGAGCCAGATGGAGGCATGCGGACCGATCTTCTCCTTCATCCTCGATGGCGGGCGTGAACAGGCGATGGCGCTGCTCAACGCGCTCGAACTCGTCGATATCTCGAACAATATTGGCGATTCGCGCAGCCTCTGCTGCCATCCCGCATCGACCACTCATTACGGCGTCAGCGCCGAAGCGCGCGCCGATATGGGCGTCGTAGAGGGCATGCTGCGCATCAATATCGGCCTTGAAGATCCACGTGATCTGATCGCGGATCTGGACCAGGCATTGACCAGGGTCGGGCTTTAGGTGAATTTGGCATGGAGATGATCGACTCCTTCTTCCCCTTTGCGGCGACCACCGGGTCGATCACCGTGCGCGTTGCGGTCAGCTATCTGCCCGAACAGTCGCACCCGGCGCTCGGTCGCTGGTTCTGGGCCTATCATGTCCGCGTCGAAAATCACGGCGAGGATGCGGTGCAGTTGATCAGCCGTCACTGGCGGATCAGCGACGGGCGCGGCCAGGTCAGCGAAGTCGAAGGCGAGGGGGTTGTCGGTGAACAGCCGCTAATCATTCCCGGCGGCGCCTATGACTATGTATCGGGCTGCCCGCTGCCGACCCCCGAAGGTTCGATGGTTGGGAGTTATGCGATGGAACTCGGTGACGGATCGCAAATCCTCGTCGCGATCCCGCATTTCCCGCTCGTGGCGCCTGCGACCGCGTCATGAAGCGTACCCATCTGCCCCTGAACGCGTTGCGCGTTTTCGATGCCGCTGCCCGGCATTTGAGCTTTACGCGTGCCGCCGACGAACTCGCGGTCACCCCTGCGGCGGTCGGTCAACAGATCCGCGCGCTAGAGGATATGCTGGGCGTCGTGCTGTTCCGCCGTACGCCCAAGGGGCTCGAACTAACCGGAGAAGCCGATGCGGGGCTCGACGCGCTGCGGCAGGGTTTCCTGCAGTTCGAAGAATCGGTGCGCGCGATGCAGGCCGGCCAGTCGTCGCAGTCGCTGACGATCGCCGCACCGCGCGACCTCACCGCCAAATGGCTCGCGCCGCGGCTCGCGCGCTACAGCCAGCAGGCGCCTGATGTGCGCTTTACGCTCGTCTCCGCCGACACTGGGATCGATTTCACTGAGGCAAACCTGGACCTCGCGATCTTCTGGACCGACGGCGCGGGCGAGCATGAAGGCGTCGCGCTCGCCGACGCGCTGATGGTCACCGTCGCAGGGCCCGGCAGCAACAGCGACACGCGCATTGCCTGGCCCGGCTGTCCGGCAAGCGATGGCGAACCGGCACTGCGCCTTGGCGACGCGGGCCTCGCAATCGATGCCGCGGCAAATGGTTTGGGCCAGGCGAATGTGCCAGCGATGCTTGCGGAGGCCGATATCGCCTCGGGGCGTGTCCGGCAGGTTGGCGACAGCGTCGCGGTGAAGCGCGGCTATTGGCTCGTCGCGCCGACCCCGCAATGGCGGCAGGCGAAGGTCAAAGCGCTGGTTGCGGCGTTAACCGCCGCCTGATGTAACCGGGCCGCGTCGACGCCCGAATAACCCCGAAACCATAATCGGGGATATTCATGCTTAAAATTCTGGACAAACTGCCGCCTCAGACATTTGCGATCGGCGCGCTCCGCTGGTCGCTGCTGTTCATTTTCGCCCTTTTTGGCGTGGCGAAATTTGCGGCCTATGAAGCCCAAGGTGTGGCGGGCATCGCGATGCATTATCCGCTCTTTTCGTGGATGTACCCGCTGATTGGCGTGCAGGGGACCAGCAATGTCATCGGGACGATAGAACTGGCGACCGGCGTGCTGATCGCACTCGGGGCATGGTCGCATCGTGCAGGGCTGATCGGCGGCCTGATGGGCATGGCTACCTTCGTGATTACGCTCAGCTTCAGCTTCGGCGTGCCGCTATGGCAGGAAGGCTACGGCTTTCCCTTCATGGGTTCGACCGCACAATTTCTGTTCAAGGACGCGGTGCTGCTGGCGGGATGTCTGGCGCTGGCGCTGCATGCCGGTCATGCGCTGCGAGCGCGAGGAGGCGCGTGACCAGTCCGACGAACGGCGCAGTCTCGACATTGGCGTCGGGATTGTTCCAACTGGCGGTCACGACGAGCCATCCGCCGTCGCTCTTGCGTTGCCCGAGCAGGCTCATCGACAGCACGCCATTTTCCGACCCGCCCTTGTAGCCGAGATATTTCCAGTCGGCTGCGGCGACGGGGCCGACGCCATTGTTTATCGCCATCGCCTCGAGCAAGGTCTTCGACTGGCGCGCGCGCAAATCGATCATCAGCCGCGCTATGTCGTTCGGGCTTGCGAACCATTCGAGGCTTTCGATGTAGCGCGGCCCCGCCGTGAAACTGACCCCGTCGACGTTGGCGAGCGTCAGCTTTTCGCGATTATCCTCGATCAGCTTGCGCTGCGCCGCGTCATTGCCTTTGATAAAATCTGTGCGCAAATCATTGAAATTATTTCCCTTGAGCGCGAACCCCTCGACCGTCGTGAGCAATGGGATGTTGCGTGACGGGTCGCTGTGCCCGGCGCTCTTCATCCGCGCCTCGATCGGCTCGCGGCCGAGCAGGTGGATCAGCGTGTCGGTCGCGCCATTGTCGCTCACCGAAATCATCCAGTTGGCCAGGGTTTGCAGCGTTACCGGCGTATTCGTGGGCCAGTTCGCAGTGCCCGCGGAAGAAAAGCTGAAATGCGACAGCGGCACGACATCGGCCCAGCGGCGCTTGCCTGCCGCGACCTGCGCCGCAAGCTCATCGAGAATATAGAGTTTGAAGGTCGAGCCCGTCGCGAATTGCCGGTCGGCGTTGGCGAAGGCGAGGGGACGAATGGCGGTGCCATCGAGTTCGGCGACGAGAAAACCAGCATGACCGGGCAGTTTTGCAATCTCGGCCGCCACTTTGTCGAAGCTGTCGTTCGCGACCGTCACACCCGTCACCCGAAGTCCGGTCACGCGTTCGTCGGCCGCGACGCCAACATCGAGCAGAACGGTCGCAACACCCCGCTCGAAGCGCAACAGGACGGTTCCCGAACGCTCGCCCGTCGGCGCTACTCGGTCGATCGCGACCGGTTCGCCATATTGCTCCACGAGTCCGGCGCTGAAGGCGTCGAACTGTGCTTCGGGGACCGCCGCTTGGAAGTGCGGATCGAAATAGGCCGAATAGGCAATCCTGCCCGCAAACAGGTCGACCAGTTGCGCCGCGCGTTTGTCCAACGCGGCCTGAGCGGTCGGCGTTGTCGTTTCGGTAGGCTGTATTGCGACCGCCGGGGATGGCGTGCCCAGCGAGATGGACGCTGCGGTCATCGCTATTGGCAGAAAACGGATCATTCCCTCTCTCCTTCAACGCCTGCCGTTGCCGCGTCGAGCCGTTCGATCTGTTTGCGAAGCATGGCTGCCGCGTGGCGGTTGAGCAACCAGATGCCAAGAAGGATCAGTGCCGGGATCGCGGCAAAACCGACGAAACCGAAGATGCTATCGAAACCGTTCGCCGCAGCGAGTCCAGCCATGAAGACGACGAGGCCCGGGACGAGGGGTCCGATATACCAAAGGCCGACACTCGCCAGCATCCGCTCCTCGGTCGCGAGGCGGGTCCGGTAATGGATGCGCACATTGGCCGCTTCCGCGTCGGAATCGGGCTTCGACGTGCGGCACGAAAGTTGCCAAGCCATTATGAACCCGCCGGCGATCACAAGAAGGCTACCCACCTTGAGCAATATTCCGGGCAGGACCAGTGCATAGAGGCCGAAGATCAGAGTAACAAAGGCGGTAGCGATATATTCGCGGCGATTGCGCCTGCCGATCGCGCGGCTGAGCATGGCGGCCCGCGATTTGACTTCGGCGAGCGACAGCGGCTCGACTGCCGCGCCGCTATCCAGCCACAGGCTATGCAGGCTGTCGTCATCAAGGCGGGTCATGATATATCTCCGGGCTGCGCATAGCGGTGCGTCAACATCGCCTTGAACCGATAGATTTTCGTCGCGACGGAATCGGAAGAGACCCCTGTGATTTCGCCGATCTCAGCCGCGGCGATGCCTTCAAGATAGAGCAGCAATATCTGCCGGTCGGGCGGATCGAGCCGGTCGATGATCGACAGGATTTGCGCCATTGCCTGTTCGCTCGTCGCCCGCTCGAACGGGGTCGGGTCGTCAGACGGCAAGTCGATATCTTCAAGATGAGTCCAGCGCTGACGGCTGTGGCGGCGCCGCGTGATGACGTGCGACGTCGCGCGGTTATGCGCGACGCGCCAGACCCAGGTGCTCAGCGAGCAACGACCGTCGAAGCGAGCGAAGCTTTGCCAGAGCGCGACCTGGATATCCTGTTCGAGATCGCGGCGAAGCTCGGCATCGGCTTCATAGCCGCGCGCCATGCGGGCAATCGCGCCGCCGAAGCGCGCGATGGCGTCGGTAAATAGCTGATCCTGCTCGGCTTCGGTCACCCGAAATCTCCAGTCCCTATCCTCGTCTAGCTATTTAGTCGGCCGTCGCGAGACTTTCTGACAGGGGCGGGGATTCTTTTTCTTCAGGCGTCGATTGCGGCCCCGTCGAGGCTTGCGGCATTCGCCTGGATGAACTGGAAGCGATGCTCGGGATGCTTCCCCATCAGCCGGTCGACCAAATCCTTGACCTGATGCCGCTCTTCATATTCCTGCGGCAGCGTGACGCGGAGCATGGAGCGCGTCGTCGGGTCCATGGTGGTTTCCTTGAGCTGGCCCGGGTTCATTTCGCCCAAGCCCTTGAAGCGCCCGACCTCGACCTTCTTGCCCTTGAACATCGTCGCCTCAAGTTCGGCACGGTGCGCGTCGTCGCGGGCATAGGCCGACACGCTCCCAGCCGTCAGGCGATAGAGCGGCGGCTGCGCGAGATAGACATGCCCGTTTCGCACGATGTCGGGCATTTCCTGGAAAAAGAAGGTCATCAGCAGCGTCGCGATATGGGCACCGTCGACGTCGGCATCCGTCATGATTACGATCTTTTCGTAACGGAGGCGATCGGAGTCGCAATCCTTGCGCATTCCGCAACCGAGCGCGAGCCCGAGATCGGCGATTTCCTGATTGGCGCGAATCTTGTCGGCGCTGGCGCTTGCGACGTTCAGTATCTTGCCACGGATCGGCAGGATCGCCTGCGTTTTGCGGTCGCGCGCTTGCTTGGCGCTGCCGCCCGCGCTGTCGCCTTCGACGATAAACAATTCCGTGCCTTCGGGGCCATCGTTCGCACAATCGGTGAGCTTGCCGGGCAGGCGGAGCTTACGCCCGCTCGTTGCAGTCTTGCGCTTGACCTCGCGTTCGGCCTTGCGCTTCAATCGCTCATCCATCCGGTCGAGGACAAGGCCGAGCAACGCGCGGCCGCGGTCCATGTTGTCCGACAGGAAATGGTCGAAATGATCGCGCACGGCATTCTCGGTGAAGCGCGCGGCCTCGGGGCTCGAAAGCCGGTCCTTCGTCTGGCTCTGGAACTGCGGGTCGCGGATGAATACCGACAGCATCATCTCACCGCCGTTGAACACATCCTCGGCGGTGATCTGAGCCGCTTTCTTCTGACCGATCAACTCGCCGAATGCGCGCAAACCCTTGGTGAGCGCGGCGCGCAGGCCCGCTTCGTGCGTGCCGCCGGCGGGTGTCGGAATGGTGTTGCAATACCAGCTATACGACCCGTCGGACCACAAAGGCCAGGCGATCGCCCATTCGGCGCGGCCCTGTTCGCCCGGAAATTCCTGACGCCCTACGAATGGCTCGGCGGTGGCGCATTCGCGCGTGCCGATCTGTTCCTTGAGGTGGTCGGCAAGGCCGCCTGGAAACTGGAACACCGCCTCGGCGGGCGTGTCGTCGCCTATAAGTTCGGGCGCGCATTTCCAGCGGATTTCAACGCCTGCGAACAGATATGCCTTCGAGCGCGCCATGCGATAGAGGCGCTGCGGCTTGAAACGGCCATGCTCGCCGAAGATTTCGGGATCGGGAATGAAGGATACGCTTGTCCCGCGCCGGTTCGGCGTCGGGCCCAGCTCCTCAAGCCCGCCGAGCGGCGTGCCGCGCGAAAAACGTTGGCGATAGAGCTGCTTGCTGCGCGCAACCTCGATCTCGGTCTCGACCGACAGTGCGTTGACGACGCTCACCCCGACGCCGTGGAGGCCGCCCGACGTCGCATAGGCCTTCCCCTCGAACTTACCGCCCGAGTGGAGCATGGTCATGATGACTTCGAGTGCCGATTTACCAGGAAATTTCGGGTGCGGGTCGACGGGCATGCCGCGGCCATTGTCGACGACGGTAAGGCGGTTTCCAACGTCGAGGGTGACTTCGATGCGCGTCGCATGTCCTGCGACCGCTTCGTCCATACTGTTGTCGATCACCTCGGCGGCAAGGTGATGCAGCGCGCGCTCGTCGGTCCCGCCGATATACATGCCGGGGCGGCGGCGGACGGGTTCGAGCCCTTCGAGCACCTCGATCTGCGAGGCGTTGTAGCTGTCGGTCGCGGGCTGGTTGCTGTCGAACAAATCGTGACTCATGCTGTGGCTATACGGGGCCGGGAAGGGCGCTGGCAAGCGGGGTTTTCAGCCTAAGTCCCGCACCCCGGTGCGGGCTCGGCTCATCGCATTTCGGCCACATGAAGGAACTTTGGCGGACGCCCCCGGGTTGGGGTCGGGACCTAAAGGTCACTAAAAAGTGGAGTAATAACAATGAAATTCGCAGCTCTCCTAGCCGTTTCGGCGGCGCCTTTGCTCGCCGTTCCGGCCTTCGCACAGGACCGCGATCCAGCACAGGATTTCAACGGTCCCTATATCTCGATCGGCGGCGGCGCGTCGCTTCAGGGAAATGACCGTGGTGAGACCCTGACCTTCGACACCAACCGCGACGGTACCTATGGCGATCCGGTCAACACCGCGGGCGGTACCGACGCTTTCGCACCCGGCTTCTGTAACGGCGCCGCGACGGGCACGGCCAACAGCGGCTGCCGTAACGACAGGGACGGCGCCGAATTCTTCGGGCGCCTCGGCTATGATCGCCGCATGGGCAATTTCGTGCTCGGCGCAGTCGTCGAGGGCGGTCACAGCGTTGCACGCGACAGCGTCAGCGGCTTTTCGACCACCCCTGCCAGCTACACGATGAGCCGCGAGGCCGATTATCAGGCGAATGCGCGCCTGCGTGCCGGTTACACCCCGGGCGGCGGCGCGCTCTTCTATGTGACGGGCGGCGGCGCCTATGCACGGCTCGACAACAAGTTTGCGACGTCGAACACTGTAAACAGCTTTGCTGATAACGGTAAAACCAACGCATGGGGCTATGCCGTCGGCGGCGGCGCCGAGGTGATGGTCACGAACAATATCGGGCTGGGCCTCGAATATCTGTACACCGATGTGAAGGATAAGGATTATGTCGTGAACGTCGGTGCGGGGACAGCCCCGGCGACCAACCCGTTCCTACTGAACGGCGGCGGGACAGATATCCGCCGTAGCGACCCAAATTTCCGGACGCACAGCGTGCGCGGGACGTTGAGTTACCGCTTCTGACCTCTTGGGAGCGGAAAGGGAGGCGCCGGGTCCATGATCCGGCGCCTTACCTATGCCTGGCGCGCATGCGGCGCGGCGAAAATCGCGAAATTGCCGTTCGCGCTGCTGACGAGGCGGCCGTCCTGATAGAGGCGCGCGTCGATGTTCGCGACTCGCTTGCCGCGGTGGAGCACTTCGGCCTCGCAGGTCAGCCGGCCTTCGCCGACGCGGACATGATAGTTGAACTTGATTTCAAGCGTCGCACACCACTGATCGTCGGCAAGCACGCTGGTCAGCGCGCCGCCCATCGCGGTATCGGCGAGCGAATAGGCGACGCCGCCATGCGCAGCGCCCTGCGGGCTGAAATGACGCGCAGGTTCGATATCGATCGCCATCGAACAGCGCCCGTCGCCGCGCTCGACCATTTGCAGGCCGAGCGCGCGGGCGAATTCGAAATCCTGCCCGAAAGGCCTCACCGGACGCGTCTTAACGAACTCGGGGACCACCGAACGGCGGGGGCGGGGGCGGGCGGCGCGTTCCGCGGGGGAGCTGTGCCTGATAGGCGCGGCCGCAATGCTCGACGCAATAGGGGAAGCCGGGGTTCACGGCCTCTCCGCAGAAATGGAAGTCGGGCTCGCCCGGATGCCCCATCGGCCAGCGGCAGATACGGTCGTTGAGATCGAGCAGGCTCGTCTTGTCGGCAATCTCCGGGCTCGGCTTAGCGGGCACCAGCCGACGCGGCGGCGCCGGCGGGATCGGCGCCTGCTGGTCGCCGGGACCCTGACGGATGAAGCCGCCGGGGCCGATCGAAACGATGCGCGGAGCATCGGGCTTCGGCGCGGCTTCAACGCCATCCTCATCGGCTGCCTCGACGGGCGGTTTGGGTTCGGGCCTCGGCGCCGCGGCGACCGGGCGCGGCGCGACAGGCGCAGCGGGGCGTGATGCGGCAACCGGTGCTACTGGTTTCGGTGCGGCGGGTGCAGCGGGCTTCGCCGGCTTTGCGACCTTTTCGGTTGCCTTCACGGGTGAAGGACGCGATTTCAGGCCAAGACGATGCGCCTTGCCGATTACTGCGTTGCGGCTGACCCCGCCAAGTTCGTCGGCGATCTGGCTGGCGGTCAGACCTTTTTCCCACATGCTGCGCAGCTGTTCGATGCGCTCGTCAGTCCATGACATGCTTTATATTCCTCATCATTCCACGCAGCAGGCAGCGATACAGTCTCTCAATCGGTCCTTGCGGAACGGTGTTTCGACGGCCCAGCTTGCGGTAAGATCGGGGAGGCGATAGGCGAGAACGCCATGAACGACCAGCCCCAAATTTCGAACCCCGACTCAGCAAATATCCGTGCGGTTCCGGCTTTCGCCGAACCCGGCGTCCCGCACATCCACACGCTGAACGTGCCGGGCATGCAGGCCCTATATGTCAAGGAGGTGCGGCGGTTTTTCAAGGTCCAGCTCCAAACAATCTGGGCTCCGGCAATCACCACCCTCCTTTTCCTCGTCATTTTCACCGTCGCACTGGGCGGCGCGGGGCGTACCGTGATCGGCGTGCCCTTCGCCGATTTCATCGCGCCGGGGCTCATAATGATGGCGATGCTGCAAAACAGCTTCGCCAATTCGAGCTTTTCGCTGCTCGTCGGCAAGATCCAGGGAACCATCGTCGACTATCTGATGCCTCCGCTCGCGGTCGGCGAACTCATCATCGCGCTCGTCGGCGCGGCGATTACCCGTGCGCTGCTCGTCGGGTTGGCGTTGTGGCTCGCGATGCTGCTCTGGCCGGGCGTGCATGTCATGCCCGACCATCTCTGGGCAGTCGCCGTCTTCGGCGTGCTCGGGGCCTCGATGCTTGCCTTCCTTGGCCTCATCACGTCGATCTGGGCCGAGAAATTCGACCATGCCGCCGCCGTAACCAATTTCGTCGTCACGCCGCTCGCCTTGCTTTCAGGCACTTTCTATTCGGTCGACAAGCTGGCGCCCTGGTTCCAGACGATCGCGCACGGCAACCCCGTCTATTATGCGATCATGGGCTTTCGGTACGGCTTTATCGGTACGGTCGATTCGACGATCGCGAATCCGGTACTGACCGCTGCGCTGTTCCTTGTGGCCGTGAATGTCGTGCTCGGGCTGATAACCTATCGCTTGCTGCGGTCGGGCTGGAAGCTGAAAGCCTGACCTGCGTTTAGTGGCGATGGATGGCGCGGACGCGGTAGCGTCCGTGGTCGAGCCCTTCGAACATAGCGTCGATCTGCGGATGGTCGATCGGTCCAGCGTCGCCGTCAGCGACCAGATTCTGCTGGCTGACATAAGCGATGTAGGACGAATCGCCGTTTTCGGCGAGCAGATGATAATAGGGCTGCTCCTTCGCCGGACGAATATCCTCGGGGATCGCTTCATACCATTCGTCGCTGTTCGCGAAGACGGGATCGATGTCAAAGACGACGCCGCGAAAGTCGAACATGCGATGGCGCACGATATCGCCCGGCGCAAAACGTGCGCGGCCGATGAGCGGCGCAGTAACGGCCGCGGGAAGTTCGGATGAAGAGTCGGGGGTCATATGGTCAATCTATGGCAGTTTACGCGCGTTTCAAGTCCGTTACATTCCTATCCGGCTGTGGTTTGCCGATTCGGGCTGTGATCAGCGTTACAGATGCATTGGCGATGCGGGCTAAATAGGCCCTCCGGCTTTTGCATATCCCGTTCGGGTTGTGGGCCGCACGATCAGGGGAGACGCATTATGACGGACCTACCACCCAATATCTCCGGCCCGGCTTCGGGCATCATCCAGCGCGCCAAGGACATCCTTCTCAAGCCGAAGGAGACATGGCCCATCATCGCGGCCGAGCCGGCGACGGTGCAATCGATCTATCTGCCCTATGTGTTGATACTGGCGGTGATCGGCCCGATCGCCGGACTGGTCGGTGGGCAGGTTTTCGGGTTCACCATGTTCGGCGTAACATATCACCCGCCGCTGGTGGGTGCGCTGGTCTCGGCGATCGTGTCCTACGGCCTTTCGCTGGCAACGATCTTCATCCTCGCATTGGTCATCGATGCCCTCGCGCCGAATTTCGGCGGACAAAAAGATCAGGTCCAGGCCCTGAAGGTCGCGGCCTATTCGGCGACCGCCGGATGGGTGGGCGCGATTTTCGGGATCATCCCCGCGCTTTCGGTCATCGGCCTTCTGTTCGCGCTTTACGGGCTTTATCTTTTGTACCTGGGCCTTCCGGTGCTGATGAAGGCGCCGCAGGACAAGGCGCTTGGTTACACGGTGGTCGTGATCGTCGTTTATATCGTGCTGTTCCTGGTCGTTGGCGCGATTGTCGGAGCGCTCGCCGCACCATCGCTCGTCACCATAAGGTGACGGCACCCGCGGGTAGCCCCGGTCGTGCGCCGGGGCCGCTTGCTGTGGTCAAATTATAGAAAAATGGAGGAGAGTGAGGGATTCGAACCCTCGGTACCGTTGCCGGCACTTCGCATTTCGAGTGCGACGCTTTCGACCACTCAGCCAACTCTCCTCGCTGAGAGTGGACGCCCCTAGCGGCGGTCCGGACGTCTTGCAACCCTCTCGTCACAAAATTACGGCCCGCCGCTCGATCTGGACGCGGGTTCAGGGCTTGTCGGCTTCCCACCAATAAGGATTGCGTTTGCGGTTGCCCGTCTCGGCCTCGTTCATCGTCAGCGGATCATAGAGCCGTCCGCCGAGCATCACGCGGTGGATCTGTTCGGTACTGCGGATGTTCTCGGTGGGATCTGCATCGAGAATCAGCAGGTCGGCAAGTTTGCCGGCCTCAAGCGACCCGATATCCTTGGCATAGCCGAGCGAGGTTGCAGGCATGATCGTCGCGGCGCGGAGCGCATCGATGTTGCTCCAGCCGCCGCGTACGAACGACCAGATTTCCCAATGCGCGCCAAGACCCGATTGCTGGCCGTGCGCGCCGATCGACACCATACGGCCCGTCGCTGCGATCTTACCAGCCTCGCGCGCCGAATCATCGTCTACATAATCGCTTTCAGGCGCGATCACGCGGCGTTTGTTGTTCGCGGCGAGCTCGGTCGGCGGGGCGTGGCGCGACAGGATCGGATGTTCCCACACATTGGTGTGCGCGCGCCAATAGGGGTCGCCCGCCGGGCCGCCATAGGTCACGACAAGCGTCGGGGTGTAATCGACCTGGGTCTGCCCCCACAGTTGCACCAGATCCTTGTAAAAGACATGGAGCGGAACATTATGTTCGACGGTCGAATTGCCGTCCTGGATCAGCGTCACGTCCTGCGTGAACAGCGAGCCGCCCTCCGGCACGACGGTCATCCCTTCGACCTGTGCTGCTTTCACCACCATCTGGCGCTGGTCGCGGCGCGGCTGGTTATAGTTTTTGACGCTATGCGCACCCTGTGCCTTCAGGCGGCGAACATGCGCAAGCGCGTCGTCATAGCCGTCAATCTCGGCATAGATGCCCGCCGCTTTCGCCCCATAAATGACCTCGCCGGTCGAGAAAATGCGCGGCGCGAGGATCAGACCGGCGCGCTGCATTTCGGAGGAGACAAAGATTTCCGACGCACGCGACGAGGGATTGTGACTGGTGGTCGTCCCCATCGCGAGATTGACGATCTCCGACCAGTTCTGCTGCGGCACCAGTTCGTCGTCGCCGTGCGAGCCGTGCGCGTGGGCGTCGACGAAGCCGGGAACGATCGTCTTGCCGGTCGCATCGACGGTCACCGCGCCAGCAGGAACCGTGATCGCGCCCGCCGCGCCGACCGCGGTGATGCGGTCGCCGTCGATGACGATCGCGCCATTCTCGATGACGCCTCCGTCCTTGTCGGCCATCGTCACGATCTTGGCGCCCGTGATGACGACGACGCCCTTATGCTTTGACGCCGCCTGCGTCATCGACAGCGATACGCCATCGGTCGGCGGGGTGAACTTCGGCGCCTTGTCATCGGCGGGAGCATTGGTGAAGAGGCTGGCGAGGTCGGCGCTGAACAGCGTCGCGCCGCGGCTCCAGTGCAGGCGGCGGCCGCCGTCGGACCAGTGCATATATTCGGCGCCGCTGCCGCTGACGCGCGTGACGGGCAGCGCACCGCTCTTGGTCCCGAGCGACACATCCTGACCGCCGGGCATAAGCGGAGTGACGTAGGCGTCGTAGTTCTGCCGGAACGCCAGTGTCCGGCCATCGGGCGAGATTTCATAGTCGCTGACAAGTTCGCCATTGGCATGGACACGTTTGTCCTGCCCGTGGAGGTCAGTGCTGACGAGCTGGCTTTTGCCGTCGGCGGCGGTGACCATGAAGACGCGGTCGCTGGTGGACGCGAACTGCGGCTTGGCGCCGTCGTTGCTGATCCGTTCGGCGTTGCCGCCGCTCGCGGCGATGCGGTACACGCCGGGGTCTTCGCTCCAGCGCGCCGAGGTCAGTCCGCCGCTACCGCGCCGTTCGAACACGATCGTCTTGCCGTCGGGCGAGAAGCGCGGCTCGGCATAATGGCCGGGTGTCGCGGTGAGCTTGCGCGAGCTGCCGCCGCCCGCACCGATGACGTGGATTTCACCCATGCCGCCATCGGTCCAGCGCACGAAGACGAGCGACTTGCCATCCCGCGACCAGCTTGGCCACAATTCCATTGCGTCGTCCTTCGCGCCGGTCAGTCGCCGCGCGCTGCCGCCGGTAGCGGGTTTGACCCACAGCTTGCCGAGCGTCTCGAACACGACGCTCCGCCCATCGGGCGAAACTTCGGCCCAGCGCGGCATCTTCGTCGCAAAGCTGTCGGGCGCGACCTCGACTACCGGATGCGTCGCATCGACGATGGTGCGGTCGTCGCTGACGCTGAACGGGACGATGCGTGCCTCGCCGCCAGCGCCGCTTACGCGGCGCAGTTTGCCGCCTGCCCAGAAGACGATGTCGCTGCTATCGGGCGTCCATGCCATGTTCGGATAGACGCCCGTCACCGCCCAGGTTTCCTGCACGTCCTGGTCGAGCGCGTCATAGACCTTCTTTTCGGCGCCGGAGGCCAGGTCCTTCACATAAAGTTTCGATTGCGTCCCTTCGCGGCGGACGAAGGCAAGGCGCTTGCCATCGGGCGAGGGGGTCGGGCGGACCGCGCCGCCGGGACCCGATGCCGCGGTACTGATCTCGCCATCTTCCAGGCTGTAGCGTTCGATGTGGAAAAGGTCGGTGTTGCTGTCCTGTGCATATTCGAAGATCGGGCCCGGAGTGACGTTGCGCGTGTAGAACACGCTCTTGCCGTCGGCGGCGAAGATCGGCTCGCCAAGCTCCTTCTGGTGGCGCTCGTTCGGCTTTTTGACCAGCGGCACGCCGGCGCCGCCCGAGACATGATACATCCAAACCTCGCCGGTGCCGAGCGAGCGGCCCGTCGTGAAATGCTTCTTCGCGACGATGAACTGGCCGTCGGGCGACCAACTCGGCTGGTTGAGCAGGCGGAAATCTTCCTTCGAAATCTGCTTCTTGTCGCTGCCGTCGCGGTTCATCAGCCAGATATTGTCGCCGCCCGCGCGGTCGGAGACGAACGCGATGCGTTTGCCGTCGGGCGAGAAGCGCGGTTGATGTTCATAGGCGAGTCCCTCGGCGATGCGCGTCGGCGTCCCGCCCTCGATCGGCATCGTATAGATGTCGCCGAGCAGGTCGAACGCGATCGTGCGGCCGTCGGGCGCGACGTCGACGTTCATCCAGCTACCTTCGTCGACCGAAAGCTGGACCTTGCGGGTTGTCAGGCCTGGAGGGGCGTTGACGTCCCATTTTTCGGGCTTCGCCTCTGCTGTGGGAGCTGGCGGCGCGGTTTGCGCCCAGACCGAGGTCGAACAAGCCAAAGTCGCCGCGAGAGCGAGAGCGAAGCGCGTCATAAACATCCCCTGTTGAAACTTTCGTATACCATATGGCGCAGGCGCGAACATGCAAGCGACAGGTTTCGACGAAGAACTGGCAGCGTCGACGAGTGGCTGCTAGCCCGGACCAAAGAAATCATCGGGAGAGCAAGGCGTGCCGCTAACGGGGATCAGGGTACTCGACTTCGGACGCTATATTGCGGGCCCTTATTGTGCGGCATTGCTTGCGGACTATGGCGCCGACGTCATCCGCATCGAGGCGCCCGGCGGCAATGACGACCGCTATACTGTGCCTGTCGCCGAGGATGGTTCGGGGGCTATGTTCATGCAAATGAACCGCGCCAAGCGCTGCCTGACGCTGAAACCCGGAAGCGCCGAAGGGCGCGAGATTGTTCGCCGCCTTGTCGAAACGGCCGATGTCGTGATTGCCAACCTGCCGCACGACGCGCTGACCAAATTGGGGCTCGACCATGACAGCCTGTCCGCGATCAACCCGCGCATCATTCTGGCGACCGCGTCTGCGTTCGGCAGCGAGGGCCCGCTTGCAAGCCGCGTGGGCTTTGATGCGGTGGGGCAGGCGATGTCGGGAACGGTTCACCTCACCGGTACGCCCGATCAACCGTACCGCGCGCAGGTCAATTATGTCGATTTCGGCACGGCGCTCCACTGTGCCTTTGGTGTGATGCTCGCGCTGCGCGAGCGCGAGGTGACGGGGAAGGGGCAATGTGTCTCCGGGTCGTTGCTCGGAACCGCGCTTGCCATGTCGAATGCGCTCACGATCGACCATGCGCTGAATGGTATCGAGCGTCAGCCGATCGGGAATCGCAGCTTCAGTTCGGGACCGACCGACGTGTTCCGAACGCGCGATGGCTGGATTATCACGCAGATCGTCGGCTCGGGGATCTTCGCGCGCTGGGCCGAACTGGTCGGGCGGCCCGAACTGGTCGATGACCCGCTCTATGCCAGCGACATTTTGCGCGGAGACAATGGCGAGGAACTAAGCGCGATCATGCAGCGCTGGTGTATCGAGCGGACGAGCGAAGAGGCGATCGCCGAGCTTGCTGCAGGCCGCGTGCCCGCAGCGCCCGTGCTGCGCGCGGGCGAGGCGCTCGCGCAGCCGCAGGTTACGGCAATGGGATTGGTTGAGCCGGTCGACTATCCAGGCGCGGCGGGCGCGGTGCCGGTTATCCGTGCGCCGATCAATCTTTCGGAAAGTAGCAAAAGTGCCGCGCAGCGTGCGCCGCAAGTCGGCGAGCATAGCGACGCGATCCTTTCGGAACTCGGTTATGATGCCCAAGCCATTTCGGCTTTGCGGGGGGCAAAGATTATTTGAGCGGGGAAGGGTGGACAAACGACGATCGCCAATTAAATTACCGATCAGTATAAAAATCAGCCCAGGAGTTCTCCATGACCGACAATAACGAATATGTGCCCCCGAAAGTCTGGACCTGGGACAAGGAGAGCGGTGGGCGCTTCGCCAATATCAACCGCCCGATCGCGGGGCCGACCCATGACAAGGAGCTGCCGATCGGCAAGCATCCGCTCCAGCTTTATTCGCTCGGCACGCCCAATGGCGTGAAGGTGACGGTGATGCTCGAGGAATTGCTCGAGGCGGGGCACAGCGGCGCCGAATATGACGCCTGGCTGATCAAGATCGGCGACGGCGACCAGTTTTCGAGCGGCTTCGTCGACGCCAATCCGAACAGCAAGATTCCCGCGCTCGTTGATCGCAGCGGCGCCGAACCGATCCGCGTCTTTGAATCGGGCGCGATCCTGATCCATTTGGCTGAGAAATTTGGCGCCTTCCTGCCGACCGAGACCGCCAAGCGCGCCGAAGTCCTGTCGTGGCTTATGTGGCAGATGGGTAGCACGCCGTTCCTCGGCGGCGGCTTTGGCCATTTCTATGCCTATGCCCCGACGAAGCAGGAATATCCGATCAATCGCTATGCGATGGAAGTGAAGCGGCAACTGGACGTACTCGACCGGCGCCTTGCGGAGAGCGAATATCTGGGCGGCGGCGACTATTCGATCGCCGACATGGCGGTATGGCCCTGGTACGGCGCACTGGCGAAGGGGCTGGTCTATGAAGCGGGCGAGTTTCTCGAAGTCGAGAGCTACAAAAATGTCCAGCGCTGGACCGACCAGATCGCGACACGGCCCGCGGTAAAGCGCGGGCGAATGGTCAACCGCGTGATGGGCGATCCCGCAAGCCAACTTCACGAACGCCATGACGCATCGGATTTCGAACTGCGCACGCAGGACAAGTTGCAGGACGCCGAATAGACTGAAGTCCCGACGGAATAGACAGGACGGCGCCGGGTTTTCCCGGCGCCGTTTTCATTTGGGGCGGGCGCCGCGCGGCGCGCCCGCATAAGCTGGACAAGCCGCGCCGTTCGGCGCAATCATCGGGATAAGGCCAGTTGCAAGTCGCAACTTGCCGTTTACGTAAAGGTGAGCGCCCATTATAAGGTCGCCATTGCCCAATGGGAGATTCGTGATGGACATGGAATTCAGCCCCGAAGATCTCGCCTTCCAACAGGAAGTGCGCGACTTCATCGCCGAAAATTACCCCGCCGAACTGCGCGGGAAGCAGGATGAAGGCGAGGAGCTGTCCAAGGAAGACTTCCTCGTCTGGCACAAGATTTTGCACAAGAAGGGCTGGATCGCGCCCGCTTGGCCGGTCGAATATGGCGGCACCGGCTGGACGCCGACGCAGCGTTTCATTTGGTCCGAAGAAACCGCGCGCGCCGACTGTATCCGCTTGATGCCCTTCGGCCTCGCGATGGTCGGCCCCGTGATCTACACCTTTGGCACGCCCGAACAGAAAGCCCATTTCCTGCCCCGCATCCTGTCGGGTGAGGATTGGTGGTGTCAGGGCTATTCGGAACCCGGTTCGGGCTCCGACCTTGCGAGCCTTCGCACCGCTGCGGTGCCTGACGGCGACGACTATATCGTCAACGGGCAAAAGACCTGGACGACGTTGGCGCAGCACGCCGACTGGGGCTTTTTCCTTGTCCGCACCGACAAGGAAGCGAAGCAGCAGGAAGGCATCAGCTTTCTTCTCATCGACATGAAATCGCCCGGCATCACTGTGCGCCCGATCATCACGCTGGGTGGCGAGCATGAAGTCAACGAAGTCTGGCTCGAAGATGTCCGCGTACCGCAGTCGCAGCGCGTCTATGAGGAAAACAAGGGCTGGACCTGCGCCAAATTCCTCCTCGCGCACGAACGCACCGGCATCGCCGGTGTCGCGGCGTCGAAGCGCGGGATCGAAAAGGTGAAGGCGATCGCCCGCACCGAACTCGACGGTGACAAGCCCTTGCTCGCCAACGCCTTCTTCAAGCGCAAGGTCGCCGATCTCGAAGTCGATCTCGCCGCGCTCGAATTCACCGAATTGCGCAGCCTTGCGGGTCCGAACGCCAATCGCGGACCGGGACCGGAATCGAGCCTGCTCAAGATCAAGGGTTCGGAAATCCAGCAGCGTCTTACCGAACTCACGTTGGAAGCCGTCGGCCATTATGGCGCGCCTTACTTCCGCGGCTTTGGTGAGGGTGACAATGAGCATCCGATCGGGCCGGACTATGCGCACCGCGCCGCGCCGACCTATTTCAACACGCGCAAGACGACGATCTATGGCGGGTCGAACGAGATTCAGCGCAACATCATCGCAAAGATGGTTCTGGGGCTTTGAATGCGTCGCCCCCGCGAAAGCGGGGGCCGCAGTCGGCCGGACTCAGCTCCGCAATATAAACCTACAGCGGCCCCTGCCTATGCGGGGGCGACGGGGATAAAAAATGGATTTCACCTACACCGAAACGCAGGACATGATCCGCGACACGCTCGCCCGTTTCCTTGGCGATACCTATGATTTCGAAACGCGCCAGAAGTTCATCAACAGCGATAGCGGGCGTGACCCGGCAATCTGGACCGCGCTTGCGCAGGAACTGGGAATGCTCGGCGCATCCTTTGCCGAAGACCATGGCGGCCTTGGCGGCGGCGCGCTCGAAAATGCGATCATCATGGAAGAATTGGGCAAGGTCATCGCGATCGAGCCCTATCTTCCGACCGTCGTCATCGCGGGCGGCGCGCTCAAGGCTGTTGGCGGCGCGCAGGCCGATGCGGTCATCCCCGAGATTATCGCAGGCAACGCGATCATCGCCTTTGCCTACGCCGAACCGCAGGGCCGGTATGACCTCGCGAACCTGCGCACCACCGCAAAGAAGGACGGCGCGGGCTATGTGCTGAACGGTCACAAGGGCGTCGTCTATGCGGCACCCTGGGCGACGCATCTGCTTGTCACCGCACGCACCGGCGGCAACGCCCGCGACCGCGACGGCGTTTCGCTGTTCCTGATCGACGCCAATCTTCCCGGCATCGTGCGCCGCGACTATCCGACCGTCGACGGTAGCCGCGCGTCAGAAATCTATTTCGAGAATGTCGCGATTCCGGGCGATGCCTTACTGGGCGGCGAGGGCACCGGCCTGTCGTTGATCGAACAGGTCGTTGACGAAGCCACGGTCGCCGTTTGCGCCGAGGCCACCGGCGTGATGCAGAAGCTGCACGAAGGCACGCTGGAATATACGCAGCAGCGTAAGCAGTTCGGCGTGCCGATCGCGAAGTTCCAGGTACTGCAGCATCGCATGGTCGACATGTTCATGGAGGTCGAACAGGCGCGCTCTATGACGATCATGGGTACGTTGAAGCTGGGCCTGCCTGCGAACGAGCGGATGGCGGCGGTATCGGCAGCGAAAGCCAAGGTTGCGCGCGGCGCCAATTTCGTCGGGCAAAATGCGATCCAGACGCATGGCGGCATCGGCATCACGCAGGAATTGGCGATCGGCCATTATTTCAAGCGCGCGACGATGATCGAAAGCCAGTTCGGCACCGTCGATCACCATATGGATCGTTACGAACGGATCGCGCTGTCGGACTGACGCGGCAACCTTTCTGAAGCGGTTGCGACGAGTGTGACCGGTCGATGGAGGCTTTCGACCGGTTGCGGACCTCCCCATCATCGTCACCCCGGACTTGATCCGGGGTCCCGCTTGAAGTCGAAGTCGGTGAGCGCGTCAAAAAAGCGGGATCCCGGATCAAGTCCGGGATGACGAAAGGCGGGTGACTGAACGACAACTTCCCACGCCAAAGCAGACATGGCCTTCAAATAGGTCTTTCCTACATTATCCGGCTGTGTCAGCCTTCGTCCGGCTCTTTCATTCGGTGAACAAAAAGGGTGGTCGCTGCCTGCTTACGGGTACGACCACGATCGGACGTGCCGCGCACATCCGGCACTCCGCGACTTGCAAATCGGGGCGCTCATAGGACTGAACTTTCCTGAACTTTGGAATATTGCGCGGCCCTTGCGCCGATCCGATCCGGATCCAGCCGGGCGATGTCCAAAGAGGGTAACGGCAGCTCCCACCCAAGTGCGGACGTACGCTAATAAGCGACGTCAATCGCGATCCGGAGGGTGCGTGGGCGTAGGGGGGTGAGGAAGCCCTCATTCCCCTCGACGAAGGGCGTTCCAAGCGAGAAGCGATTCCCGCGCGAATCGAACAAATTGGTCAGCGTCAGCGATAGGCCCCGGCGTGCGTTGCCGACGCGCATCGCAAGGCCGGTGTCGATATAGTCGCCCTGGCTTTCGCCCAATATCGGCCCGATACCCAGCCGCGACGGGCCGATATAATTGGCCCACCCGTTCACACGGAAATCCTCGTCGCCGATCACCGTGGCATAGTTGACCGATCCGCGTACCGCATGGCTTGCGACATTGGGAATGCGGCCGAGGCGCGCAGGCGCAGCATCGAATACCGGCAGAATCTGGGGCGAAAAATTGTCGACGCGGCTGTGGTTATAGACCGCGCCGAGTTCGAAGGTCAGCGCCCTGGTAGGCCGCATCGCGACCGCGCCCGACAGGCTGGTGATGCGGCCGTCGCCGATATTTGCAGTGGTCGGAAAGTTGTTGCTGTCGATGAAGTCGGCCTGGATGTTGCGCCAGCGGCTGTGCGAGATCGAAATGCTGGCGTCGAGCAGGCTCTGTCCTTTATCGCCGAAACGCATGCCGGCTTCCCACGTACGAACCTGGTCGTTGAGGAAGCGGCGGACGAAATTGCCGTCGACCGCAAGCCCGCCCGGGCGAAATCCTTCCTGATAGCGCGCATAGAGCCGGACATTGCGCAGGGGCGTCGCAAGCAGCGAGAAGGACGGAAGCAGGTCTGTCTCGTTGCGCGACGCGGTCGTGGCGCGATTCGCCTGTGCCAACGCAAAGGACACGCCCTCGGCCTCGCCGCCCAGCCGCGCGTGCGACAGGCGAAGGCCGCCCGACGCGATCAGGTCGGGCATGACTTGCACTGTCGCTTCGGCATAGCCCGTGAATTCGGTGACCCTGTTGGTGACACCGGGGACGGCCGTGCGGAGCGGGCCATAGGCAAATTCGCGATCCTGCCGCGCGCGATTGTCGATAAAGCTCGCGCCGACGACCCAGCCAAGCCCTTCATTGTAAGGCCGCGAGAGACGGTTTTCGCTGACGAACATGCGTGTCGCATTATGCTGGTCGAGCACGCGCGGCACATTATTGAGCGGGATGACCTGAATCGGCGCGAACAGGCGTTCGACATCGACCGTACCGACCGATGGAGGGGCGGGCACGCCCCCGTGCGACGCGTCGGTTCCTTGCCGTGCCTCGGGGAGGCTGGCGTCAAAGCGTTCGAACAACCGGTGGTTGATATAGGCGTTCGACGACTGGAAATGCAGGTCGTCCCAATCCTTCATAACGACGATCGTGCCCATGCCGTACCGCGCGGTCGCATTTTGCTCGACCATCGAGGCGCGTGTCAGCGGCGGGCCATTCTTGTCGGCATATTGGGCATCGTCGGATGTGATCGCCTGATAGACGCCCCCCAGATCGATCGTCCAATCGTCGCCCGCTTCGATACGAAAGGTGCCGCGCCCGCCGCGTACATGGACGCGGTTGACGTCATTCTGTTCGCGAAGCGGATTGTCGATATAGCCGCCGTCGGAGATCATATAGCCGACGAGGCGCAGGGCATGGCCATTCTCGCTGACTGGGATATTGGCGATCGCGGCGATGTCGCCGCCGGGGTCGCCGTGCTGGGTGATCGATACGCCTGCAATCGCCTGCACCGTCATCTCGCGCGGATCGGGTGCCTTTGGCACGACGCGGATGATGCCGCCGAGCGATCCGGCGCCATAGAGCGTGCCCTGCGGTCCTTCGAGGATCTCGACATTGTCGATGTCGTAAAGGCGAAGATCCGGATCGGGTGCGTTATAACTGAGGCGGATGTCTCCGAGATACTGGCCGACGGTCGACTGCGTCGGTCCGGTGAAGCTCGAATCGGCGATGCCGCGAATGAACAGCTTGTTGCGCCCCGAACCCAAATGGGTCGAAGAGACGGTTGCGGTGCGCGAGAGGATCGAATCCATCCCGCGTTCGCCGCCAAACGCCAAATCGCCGCCATCCAATTTGGTGACAACGCCGGCGAAATGCGTAAGGGGCAGGTCGGTCTTTGACGCGGTGACGATGATTTCGTCCCGCGCCGCCGCAACCACGTCTTGAGAGGGCTCGCGCGCCCGCGGCTGCAGCGCTTGTCGCGGTGCCGGAGCAACCCTCGCGGTGCGGGTCGGGGCCGGGCGCCGTTCGATGCGCCAACTTGTCGCGCTGACCCGAACGGCGCGCGCATCGGAGCCGTCGAGCAGGCGCTGGATCGCCTTTTCGACGCTCATCCGCCCGCGCACCGGCTTGACGCGCGCCTGCCAGAGCTTCGCATCCACGACGCTGATGCTGACCCCGGCCTGCCGGCTGATCACCGGAAGGACGGTCGACAAGCTTCCCTTGGGGACGTCGAACGCGCGCTCCTCCGCCCCCAGCGCCTGCGCGGGCAGGCACAGCGCAATCGCTGCTGCGGCAAGGGAAAGGCGCGGATGCATGGTCAGCGGGTCAATATCCAGCCTTCGCCCTGCCGCTCGGCCCGTGTACCTGACAAAGCGGCGAGGTCGGCGATCGTGCGGCTCCGGTTCTTGTCGATGATCAGCGCGCCGCGGAACGACAGGTCGGCCGCCTCGGGTGCGATGCTCACCCGCATGCCGGCGGTGCGTTTCAGATCTTCGGCGACGACCGCGAGCGGGGTGCCATTGTAAACGAGCAGCCCGCTGCGCCAACCGCCGATGCTGGCGACATCGACATCCTGAACAACCGGCGGCTGGCGGTCGCCGTCGCGCGCCTCGATACCCTTGCCAGCGACCAGCCGGACCTTGTCGCGATCGGGGTTATAGAGGACGATGCCTTCGGACACCGCGACCGATGTCTGACGATCGCGCCGCACGACGTTGAAGGCGGTCCCGAGGTCGACGATCCGGGCATCACCCGTTTCGACCACGAACGGATCATTGTCGCGGTGGACCACATGGAACATGGCTTCGCCCGATTCCAGCCGGGCAAAGCGCGGGCGATCCTTGTCGATCTCGACCACCGATGCGCCATTGATCTCGATCTTTGAACCGTCGTCTAGTGCGATCGTGCGATGTTCGCCCGCCGCAGTCTCGATCCGGTTCTCATTCCCGAACGGATTGAGGCTCGACAGGCTGACCGCGCCGACGAGTGCTGCCGCCATCGCGCCGCCGAACCAGGCACGCCGCGACGGACGACGCGGCGCGTCGGGTACGATCACGACCGAAGCCGGGGGCGCAGCGGGCAGGGCGTCGAGATCGCGGTCGAGGCTTGCGATGCTATCGTAGATCGCATTGTGCGCGGGATTTTCGGCAAGCCAGTCGGCAAAGCCGTCCCAGTCATCGAACAGGGGGTCGCGTTGGCGGATCAGCCATTCGATCGCGCGTGCTTCGGCGTTCGTGTCAGCTTGCATCGAACTGCCTCCGTATTACGGCAAGCGCCGCATAGACCTTACGCAGATCGGCTTCGACGGTGCTCAGGCTGACCCCCATTTCACTGGCGATGTCGCGTTGATTATGGCCGTCGACGCGGAAACGGCGGAAGATGCGGGCGGGGCGATCGCCGGTGGCGGTGATGGCCGCCTCGACGAGCGTGAGCTGCTCGCGCGAGATCAGCGACGCCTCGGTCGAGGGACTTTGCACGGCGGAAGCCTCTCCCCAGGCCTTGTCGCGCAGGTCGCTCTGACGCGCCGAGCGATATCGGTCGAGCATCAGATTGTTCGCGGCGCGCATGACATAGGGCAGGGGGTCGGCGATGGGCCCGGTTTTCCGGTCGGTGAGCCGCATCCACAGATCCTGAAACAGGTCCTCGGCGCCGTCACCGGCACCGCGAAGTTCCAGAAAGCGGACGATCCTGTCCCGGTTGGCGAGCAATACGCCTTCGATGCCCTGGACGGCGTCGGTTCGGTCACGCGGCTCGGTCATTTCGGATTGCTTGCTTTGGAACGCCATCTTCTGTCGGTAAGCGCCATTCTGCCCTGCGCCATACGTCCCCCTGATGACCGTGTCATATAGCGTCCATGATCCGCCGCGCAACTGCGGTGCCTGGAAAGAGAGGGCGGATTGTACAAGCATCTGTTTCTTTGTTTCTTTTTCCCATGGCAAGGGGGAAGCGTGGGTAGGGGTTACGCTTCCCCCTTGCGGGCGGGGCCGGCCGGGGGGCTAGAGGCCGACCCGCAGACTCGCACGGAACGCCCAGCCGATATGGCTTTGCTGTTCTTCCGCGGACACTTCGCCAGCGACCTGAAAGGCCGAATTGCCGGCGATGCCACGGAACCGGCCGACCCAGCCGCTCGTGCGATCATCAGGAGTGAGTGTGAAGGGCGTGCCGTCCTTGAACGACGCCGTCGTCGCGCCCAGCGTGCCGCTGACGATCTGGCGGCGGCCGCCTTCGAGTTCGAAGCGCGTCCAGCCGTCATATTCGTCCGCCCCGCCGAAATCGAGACCGATGGCGACCGTACCCGACACAGCGAGTTCGTCGCTGTCGCGGCCCAAAACCTTAAGGTCGAGCGCGTCGCCGCCGCCGGTTTCCTGATAGCCGTCTTCCTTCAGCTTGAAGTAGTCGACGGCGACCATCGGGCGGAAGCTCAGGCCACCGACGCGGGTGTCATAGGCGACAGAGCCCGAGGCGGACCACAGGGTGGCGTCCCACTTGCCCTTCATCGTCTTTTCGATGTCCTCGGCGCCGGCTTCGGCGCGGAAGATGCGCGTACCTTTCAGGCTGACCGGCGCACCCGAAACGCGGGCGTTCGCCATGAAGCCGTCCGAGCGCAGGCGCCAATGCAGCGCGCCTTCGAACTGGCTGGTGCTGACTTCGTTGGCGTTGCTGCCGTTGCCGTCCTTGCCATTGAGAAACGCGATCGAGCCACCGAAGTTACCCAGATTGGTCTTGATTTCGGCGCCGCCCGAGATGCCCCAGCCGCTGACGTCATAGCTTGCGGTGTTGCCGACGCCCTTCGACGTGCCCCACACCGCCTGGTTGACCCAATAGCCCCATTTGCCTTCGTCCTGGTACGGCGCATTGGGGTCCTGCAGATAGCGCGACAGTGCGCGCGAGCCCGAGGTGACGGTTTCGAAGACGCCGCCTTCATGTTCGGGAAGCATCTGGCCGAGCTGGTTGTGGAACTGCTCACCGTCGGTGATGCCGAGGAAGACGCCTTCGACCTTCTTATCGGCGACCACGGCGTCAAGAACCGCGTCGAACGCGCCGGCTTCGGAGCGATTGAGCCCGAGTTCGGTCGTGCTCTTGCGCGACACGTCGACGATCAACTGCGTGGCGTTCGAGGTCAGCGTACCCTTGTAGAGGAAAGGCATCAGCGTTTGCGATGCGGTCAGATTGCTCGCCCCGGTCAGCGAACCGGCGGTGAGAACAATATGCTGGCCCTCCGCCTTTTCGATGCTCGACAGCTTGAGCGCGAGCTTCGATTCCGCGCCGAAGCTGGCGTTGCCGCTGACCTGAAGGTTGGTGCCTGTCGTACCGGTGTCGAGCATGACGCCGAGCGTACCCTTGTCGGTAATGGCGAGCGACGAAATCGTCGCGGCGCCGCCGACGTCGAAGGTGCCGCCCGCGACCAAAACCGCAAGCCCCTGCGAATTGGCGAGCGTACCGGAGAACATCGAGGTGCCGCCGATTGTGAGCGTATCGGTGCCGCCGCCAAAGTCTGCGAGGCCCGTGAACTTCGAGGTCCCTGCGAGCGTCATCGTATCGTTGCCGGCGCCAAAGCGGGCGTTGCCGGCGTAGGTAGCATCACCCGACAGCGCGAGCTTGTTGTTGCCGGCTCCGAAGAAGCTGTTGCCCTTCACCGAACCGTCGGCGATGTCGAAAACGTCGTTGCCGCTGCCGAAGCGAACGTCGCCAACGATGCTGGGTGCGGCGATACCTGCGGCAACCGCGGTCTGCTTGACGGTCGCGCCATTGTTGTTCGCCGAAAGATCGATTGCGATGTTGCGATCCGACGTGGCGAGCGCACCCGTCGCGCTGATCGTGCCGCTGTTTTCGACCGTGCCAACCTTGCCCGACAGATCGACGATGGCGCGTGCCGTGCCATTGTCGCCGCCGGTCTTCGCCGTGATCGAACCGCTATTTCGGATCAGCGGAACGTCGCCGCCGGCCTCGACCAGAACTGCGGTTGCGACCGCGCCCGCCGCATTGCCGCCGGTCGTGGCTTCGATCTTGCCCGCGTTGCGGATTTCGGGCGTCGTCGCGCCGCTACCGATGCGGATCGCGGTTGCAGCGGTGTCCTTCGACAGCGCGGTGACGCTGCCGGTGGAGCCGATACCGATGCCGCCCGCGATCGTCACCGCGCCGCCGAGGCCGCCGATCTGGATCGCGTTGCCGTCCTTGCCGGCATAGAGACCGTTACCGAGTACTGCGCCGTCGATGATAAAGCCGAGGCCGGTGCCGGTTCCGGGGACCGCGCCGATCGTGACCGCGCGGTCGGCCGAACCGATACGAATTGCGGCGGCCGAGCCGAAGGAGCGCACAACGGCGTTGCCTTCCTTGTCGTCGTCGATGCCGTCCTTGTCCTCGTCCTTGTCGTCCGGCTTTGTGTCCTTCGGTGCGACGGCGAGAATGATGCCGCCCGTCACATTGCCTTCGACCGACAGCGCGTTACCGCCGACGAGCAAATCGTCGGCGTCGAGCTTCGAAGGGTCGGCGGGCGGCGTCGTGAAGCGATAACCGGTCGAGGTAAGATTGCCCTGGACGACCAGCGAGCCGGTGACATTGCCGGCAAGCCGGGCGCCGATCGCGTCGACGCCCTGTACGCCGATCGTGCCGGCGAGGCGGACATTGCCGGTAACGTCTTGCAGGCCCACGCCAAGCGCGCGGTCGCCGACAACGGCGATCGTGCCGTCGTTGATGAAATTGCCCGTCAGCGGACCGCCTAGGCGAATACCGGCGGAATTATTGCCCTCGATCGAGATGGCGCCGGAGTTGACGATATTGCCCGAAAAGGCACCGGCGGTCGCGATGCCGACGCGGTTGCTGCCGATCGCGAAAGCACCGTCAAGGTCGCCGTCATTGTCGATGTCGGTCGGGGCATAGGTCTCGCCGATGGTGATCTTGCCGCTCGCGCTGTTGGTGATGCCGCCCGTCGTACCGGCGTTCGCCAGAATGCCCGTGGCGCCATCGACGTTGCTGAACTCGATCGTGCCTTCGTTGACGACCTTGTGGTTGCTGTCGATGGTGACAGCGGGACCGGTAACCGTCGGCTTGATCGAGCCTGCCGCGACGATCTTGATGTCGTCGGCCGCACCCGACTTGATCGTCGACGTCCGCACCGGTGCCGTGGTGGCGGTGCTGATCGTCGTTTCGGCATGGGCGGCGGTCGAAAGAAGGGTGGCCAGGCAGGTGGAGGCCAGCAGGGTCTTGCGCATCGGGTTCCTCTTGTGATCGGGGGCCGGAATGTCTTCCCGGCGACAACCACAAGACGGAACGGTGTCGGCGCAGCCTTGGAAAAAAATGCTCTGACGGCTGGCCTTCAGTTATGCGCGGTCACGATCCACGCGGCGCCATCGATTTGAACCGATGTTTCGCCAGGACGTTTGGCGAAGGCCGCGCGGACGGCATCCGCCGCGCGGGCGCGAATGTCGTCGGGCTGATCGGCCAGCGCGCGCAACAACGGACCGACCTGAAACGCCATGTCGAGCGCATCGTCGATCGCGCCCTCGCGCGTCGCGCCGCGGCCATAGGCAAGGGTTGTGTCGAATGGCGCAACATCGATCGCGGCAAAGCCTGCCGCTGCCAGGATATCGGCGACCCTCTGCCGGTCGCCAAAGGCAAAGGGACCGGGGGCATTCGGGTCGGTCGGCGCGGGTTCCACGATGTCGCGGATCGCCGCCATCGGCAGGCGCACCCAGTCATTCTCCTGCGCACCGCGCCAGCAGACGAAGGCGAGCCTTCCGCCCGGTTTCAGCGCGCCTCGCATATGTGTGAACGCTGCGACAGGATCGTCGAAGAACATCACGCCGAAGCGCGAGAAGAGGAGGTCGAAACCTGCTGCGGGCAACGGCGCGGTGGCGGCGTCGGCGCAGCGAAATTCGACGGGTGCTCCCGCAGGAGACGCGGCGCGTGCTATCTCGACAAGCCGCTGCGAGATGTCGACGCCGAGGACATGCCCGTCGGTTCCTGCTTTTTCCGCCAGCGGAAAGGTCGATGTGCCCGAACCGCAGCCGATGTCGAGAATATGTTCGCCGGGTTGCGCATTCGCAGCAGCAAGCGCGGCATTGCCGAAATCTTCCAGCATCAGATCGAGGCGCGCCAGATTTGCGGCCCAGCGCATTCCGCTATCGCCGTTCCAGTCGTGCGTCGGGACGGGCAGGGTGTCGGGCATCGGAAGACCTCTTTATTGCGAATGAATCGCAACTGCACGCGCGAAGCGGAAAGGGCAAGGGCGCGCGCATAGCTATGCCTTGTTGCATCGCTCCCGCCCATGCGACATTCCAAGGTGTGGACCGGCATGCTGGACCGGCAAGGGAGAGTCATGAGCGAACAGATCGTCACGGTAGACATCGGCGGCACGCATGCGCGCTTTGCGATTGCCGAGATCGAAGGCGGCCGTGTCCTGTCGCTTGGAGAGGCCACGACGCTGCACACCAAGGATCATGCGAGCTTTCAGACCGCCTGGCAGGATTTCGGGCGTCAGCAGGGCGGCGTTCTGCCGCGCGCGGTGGCCATCGCAATTGCCGGGCCGACGCGCGGCGACATCATACGCTTCACCAACAACCCGTGGATCATCCGCCCCGCGCTGGTGAACGAGAAGCTGGACGTCGATCGCTACGTCTTGGTCAATGATTTCGAGGCGGTGGGGCATGCGGTCGCACAAGCCGATGCGCGCTATTTTGAACGCCTGACGGGCCCCGACGAACCCTTGCCCGATAGCGGCACGATCAGCGTCATCGGCCCAGGGACTGGCCTAGGCGTCGCACACATCTGGCGTGATGGCGCGAGTTACCGGGTTCAGGCCACCGAGGGCGGGCATATCGACTTCGCGCCGCTCGACAGCATCGAGGACGCGATCCTTGCGCGGCTGCGCAAACGCCATCGCCGCGTGTCGATCGAGCGGATCGTGTCGGGGCCCGGCATCGTCGATATCTATGAAACGCTCGCCGCGCTCGAAGGCCGCGCGATCCCGCGGCTCGACGACAAAGCGATCTGGACCAATGCGCTGAGCGGCGATGATAGCCTTGCCGCCGCGGCGGTCGATCGTTTCTGCCTGTCGCTGGGCAGCGTATCGGGCGATCTTGCGTTGGCACAGGGCGCGAGCGGCGTCGTTATCGCGGGCGGCCTTGGCCTGCGCATTCGCGACAGCCTGGTGCGTTCGGGTTTTCCGGAACGCTTTATCGAAAAGGGGCGGTTTGAGGGCTTTATGTCGGCGCTGCCGGTCAAGTTGATCACGCATCCGCAGCCCGGTCTGTTCGGCGCGGCTGCGGCTTTTGCCCGTCAGCACGGCTGACGCAAATATCGCTGGCATCCAGCCGAGAAAATCGGCAGCAAGGAATCATCGCTTCCTGAAGGATTCCGCGCCAAGTGTCCGCCCGTCCCGTCCTCGGCATCATTGCCTGCAACCGGCAGGTCGGCGCCGAATATGCGCAGGCGGTAATGAACCGCTATGCCAAGGCGGCGATGCGCCATGCCGACTGCGCCGCGCTGCTGATCCCTTCGCTGCCCGATTATATGCGCGCCGATGAAATCGTCGGGCGGCTGGACGGCGTTTTGCTCACCGGGTCGCCTTCGAACGTCGAACCGGCGCGTTATGGCGAGGAGGATGCGGGCGAAGGGCCGTTCGATCCTGATCGCGACCGCATGATGCGTGATCTGGTCGAAGCGGTCATCGCGGCACAGCGCCCGCTGTTCGGCATCTGCCGCGGGTTTCAGGATATCAATGTCGCGCTCGGCGGGACGCTGCGCCGCGACACGGCGACGAACGGCGAATTGCTGCGGCATCATACGCCCGACGGCACGCTGTTCGACGCGATGTTCGATCATCGCCATCATGTCGACCTTGTCGAGGGCGGAATGCTCGCGTCGGCCTATGGTGCGGCGTCGCTCGACGTGAATTCGGTGCACTATCAGGGCGTCGGTCGCCTCGCGGACGGTCTGTCCATCGAGGCGCGCGCGCCTGACGGCCTGGTCGAGGCGTTCAGCGCGCGGCCGAACGGCGCGCCCCTGCTTGCCGTTCAATGGCATCCCGAATGGGCGGTCGACGGCAATGAACAAAGCCAGACCTATTTTCGCCTGCTCGGTCAGGCATTGCGGGGCGCGCTGTGAACCGCCGCGTCACCCGTTACGACCGCTATCTCGCGCGGCTCTGCTTTTCGCCCTGATTCTCCGGATCCGGTTTCGTTCCGTTTCCAGACAATCAGGAGTTTCATAATGCCCCGCAATCACGACATCGCCGAACTGCGCCGCCTCGACGTCGCGCACCATTTGCCCGCTCAGGCCGACTGGGCCGAAATTGAAAAGCTTGGTGGCAGCCGCATCATCACCCATGCCGAGGGCTGCTATATCCACGACGGCGACGGCCACCGCATCCTTGACGGCATGGCGGGCCTCTGGTGCGTCAACATAGGCTATGGCCGCGAGGAACTCGTCGAGGCAGCGGCAGCGCAGATGCGCGAGCTGCCTTTTTACAACACCTTCTTCAAGACCGCGACGCCGCCGACGGTGACTCTCGCGGCGAAGATCGCCTCGCTCACCGGCAACCGTCTGCCGCATATCTTCTTCAACGCGTCTGGCAGTGAAGCCAATGATACGGTGTTCCGCATGGTGCGCCACTATTGGAAGCTGAAGGGCGAACCCAATCGTACCGTCTTCATCAGCCGCTGGAATGCCTATCATGGCTCGACCGTCGCGGGCGTGTCGCTTGGGGGCATGAAGGCGATGCACGCGCAGGGTGATTTGCCGATCCCCGGCGTCGAACATGTGCGCCAGCCCTATAGCTTCGGCGAAGGGCAGGGGATGACCGAGGAGGAGTTCTGCGACGCCTGCGTTCAGGCGATCGAGGACAAGATCCTTGAGGTCGGGCCGGAAAATTGTGCCGCCTTTATCGGCGAGCCGGTTCAGGGTGCTGGAGGTGTCATCATCCCGCCCAAGGGCTATTGGCCCAAGGTTGAGGCGGTTGCGCGGAAATATGGCCTGCTCGTTGTCGCCGACGAGGTGATTTGCGGGTTCGGGCGCACCGGCAAGATGTGGGGCCACGAGACAATGGGCTTCACTCCCGACCTAATGCCGATGGCGAAGGGGCTGTCGTCGGGTTATCTCCCGATTTCGGCGACCGCGGTTGCGGCGCATGTCGTGGAAGTGCTCAAGACCGGCGGCGATTTCGTCCATGGCTTCACCTATTCGGGCCACCCCGTCGCGGCTGCGGTCGCGCTCAAGAATATCGAGATCATCGAACGCGAAGGGCTGGTCGAACGCACCGGCAGCATCACCGGCCCGCATCTCGCCAAGGCTTTGGCGACGCTGAACGATCATCCGCTCGTCGGTGAGACGCGCTCGGTCGGACTGCTCGGCGCGGTCGAGATCGTCGCTGACAAGGAAACGCGTGCACGCTTCGGCGGTGCGGAAGGGACGGCAGGACCGATGGCGCGTGATGCGTGCATCGCGAACGGCCTGATGGTGCGTGGCATCCGCGATAGCCTGGTTATGTGCCCGCCGCTAATCATCACCACCGAACAGATTGACGAGATGGTTGCCATCATCCGCAAATCGCTCGATGAGGTGATGCCAAAGCTCCAAGCGCTCTAAACAGGAAAGACCAAACCCCTATGCCCTCCGGCCTTTTTGCCCTGCTCGACGATATTGCGACGATCGCCAAGGTCGCCGCCGCGAGCATCGACGATATCGGCGCCGCAGCGTCGAAGGCCGGGGTCAAGGCGGCGGGGGTCGTCGTCGACGATACCGCCGTGACGCCGCGCTATGTCACCGGCTTTACCCCGGATCGCGAATTGCCGATCATCTGGCGGATCACCAAGGGGTCGATCTTCAACAAGCTGGTGCTGATTCTGCCCGCTCTTTTGCTGCTATCGGCGGTTGCACAATGGGCGATCACACCGCTGCTGATGATCGGCGGCGCCTATCTTTGCTTCGAGGGCGCCGAGAAGGTGCTGCATTCGCTGCAGAAGGACAAGACGAGCCTTGAGGAAGATGCCGAGATCGTCGCGGACAAGGATCATGAAGAGGCGATGGTGAAGGGAGCGGTGCGCACCGACTTCATCTTGTCCGCCGAAATCATGGTGATCGCGCTCAACGAAGTGCTCGACGAGCATTTTGCGATGCGCGCCGCGACGCTCGCGGTCGTCGCCGTCGCGATCACCATTGCGGTTTACGGCGTCGTCGGACTGATCGTGAAGATGGACGACATCGGGCTGCACATGGCGAAGGAGGGCAACAGCGCCCGCCGCGCGGTCGGACGCGGACTGGTTGCGTTCATGCCAAAGCTGTTGTCGGCGCTGGCACTGATCGGGACCGCTGCGATGCTGTGGGTCGGCGGACAGATTTTCCTTCACGGGCTCGACGAATATCATATCGGCAATATCGGGCACGGACTGCATGATTTCGCGCATAGCGTCGCTGGCGGCCTGCCGGGCGCGGGTGTGTGGGAGTGGCTGATCAATGCCGGCGGCGCGGGCGTGTTCGGATTGTTGCTCGGCGGCGTGATCGTCGGTGTGCTGCACCTGCTGCCGGGGAAGAAGGCGGCCCATTAATCTCGTCATTGCGAGCGAAGCGAAGCAATCCAGAGCGGCGTAATCCGTACTGGATTGCTTCGCTTCGCTCGCAATGCCTGCTTGGGGAGGTTACCCCAGCAGCACCACCGGGCTATCGGCGCGCCAGTGCATGCTGACCTTGTCGTCCCAGGTGAAATCTTCCTGATCGTGGCGCGACAGATTGGGGCGCGAGACGCGGATGCGAGCGCCGGTTTCCAGCTCGATCTCGAACAGGGTGATATCGCCGAGATAGGACATGCCCTTGATCTTGCCGCGCGCAAAATTGTATCCGTCGGGGGCATCCTGCGCCGCCGCCTTGACCGCCTTGCCTTCGCCCGGGACGTGAAGATAGATTTTCTCGGGGCGCAGCGCGACCCAGACATCGGCGCCATGTGGGCCGGTGACGCCGTGGTTGAGATATACCTTGCCAAGGCCCGGGCAATCGACCGCCGCCTTGTCGGGCTGATCGAGGGTTAGTTTGCCTTCGAAGATATTTACCGATCCCACGAAATCGGCGACGAAGCGGTTTGCAGGATATTCGTAGAGGTCGGACGGCGTCGCGAGTTGCGACACCTCACCCTTGTTGATCACCGCGATGCGGCACGCCATCGATAGCGCCTCGTCCTGATCGTGCGTCACCGTGACAAAGGTGATGCCAACCTTTTCCTGCAATTCGCTGAGCTCGAACTGCATCTGTGCGCGCAGCTTTGCGTCGAGGGCCGACAGCGGTTCGTCGAGCAGCAATACCTTGGGCCGCATCACAAGGCTGCGCGCGAGCGCGACACGTTGCCTTTGTCCGCCCGACATCTGGTCAGGCATGCGCGTCTCAAAGCCGCCGAGCTTGACCAGTTCGAGCGCCTCAGCGACGCGGTCCTTGATCTCGCCGCCCTTTACCCCCGCGATCTTGAGACCATAAGCAACGTTGTCGGCAACACTCATGTGCGGAAAGACGGCGTAGCTCTGGAACACCATGTTCACCGGGCGCTTGTTCGGTGGGATGCCCGCCATGTCCTGTCCATCGATCAGGATGCGCCCTTCGGTCGGCAGCTCGAACCCGGCGATCATGCGGAGCAGCGTCGTCTTGCCGCAGCCCGAAGGGCCGAGGAGTACGAAAAATTCGCCCGCATTGATGTCTAGACTGACATTGTCGACCGCGGTCACCTTGCCGAAGCGTTTCGAGACATTCTGGATCTGAATGATGGGGCGTGCGGTTTCGGTCATGGTCAGTGGGTTTCCGCAATGGCTTTCACGCCCTGGAGCTTGAGCGCGATGAATGTCAGGGCGACGGTCAGGATGATGAGCAGGGTCGAGGCCGCGTTGACCTCTGGCGTCACCGAGAAGCGGACCATCGAATAGACTTTCACCGGGAAGGTGATCGTGTCGGGACCGCTGGTGAAATAGGTGATGACGAAATCGTCGAGGCTGAGCGTGAAGGAGAGGAGCGCGCCCGCGACAAGTGCGGGTTTGATGTGCGGGATCAGCACGTCGCGGAACACTTGCCACTCGCTGGCGCCCAGATCCTTCGCCGCTTCCTCCTGCTCACGGTTGAAGGTTGCGAGGCGCGAGCGCACGACCATCGTCACGAAGGGAAAGCAGAAGGTGATATGTGCGATCGTGATCGCGCCGAGGTTGAACGGCCAGATCAAGTCCGTCGGCCAGTTGACCGCGGCGAAGAACATCAGGAAAGCGACGCCGAGGCAGATTTCGGGAACGATGATCGGGAGCGAGATCGTGCCGTCGATCGCGCCTTTCAACGGGAAACGGAAGCGCCAAAGCATAACCGCTGCGACCGCGCCGAGCACAAGGCTGACGATCGTAGCGAGCGCCGCGATCGTCAGCGAATTGACCAGCGCCTCGACCAGTTGGTCGTTGCCAAGCGCTTTCTCATAATATTTGGTGGTAAAACCACGCCACACGACGTTGCGCTTGCTGTCGTTGAAGCTGAAGATCATCAGCACGACGAGCGGCGCGTAAAGGAAGACCATTACCGCGCCGACCCACAAGCGCATCCAGAGGGTCCGGCTATATTCGAGCGGCGCTATGGGCGTGCGGGCAAAAAGAGCCATCAGCGGACCTCCGGCACTTTTCTGCGCATCGACTGGATCGCGATCAGCGCGAACATCGCATAGATGAGCAGGAAGGAGAGGGCGGCGCCGAAGGGCCAGTCATTCGCTTTCTTGAACTGCCGCTCGATGACATTGGCGATCATCTGGCTGTCGGTCCCGCCCATGAGGTCGGGGGTGAGATAGGCGCCGAGCGCGGGGATCAGCGTGATCATTACCCCGGCGATGATGCCCGGTGCCGCGAGCGGAACGACGATGCGCATGATCGTGCGAAAATGCCCGGCACCAAGATCGAGGCTCGCCTCGATCAGGCTGCGGTCGAGGCGGTCGAGCGCCGCGTAAAGCGGGAGCACCATGAAAGGCAGGTGGACATAGACGAGTCCGAAGACGACCGCGAAATTATTGAAGAGCAGTTGCACCGGTTCCCATGTCGGGAGCGGTTGCAGCCCGACGAGCGTCTTGATCCAGCTCGTTCCCTCCCACAGCGCGCCGAGGCCCTTGTTCGCGAAGCCCTGAGTGCCGAGCAGCATCATCAGCGCATAGGTGCGGATGAGGAGGTTGGTCCAGAAGGGCAGCATGATGCCGAGCAGCAGCCACGGTCGCCATTTCTCGCTGGCAAAGGTGATCGCCATCGCGACGGGGAAGCCGATGATCAGGCAGATCAACGTGACGAGCGCCGCGACGGCGAAGCTTTTGCCGAAAATGGTGAGGTAGAGCCATTCGGTCGCGCGCTTGTAATTTTCGAGCGTGCCCGAAAATTCAATCTCGGTGAGGCCCTTGTTCTCGCCGAAGCTGTAAAGCCAGACGATCGCCATGGGGACCAGGAAGAAGACGATGACCCAGAAGAGCGTCGGCAGCGATACCGCTGCAAAAACCCTCTTGTTCGTTTTCCAATCCTGTTCGGCCACCCCCCGATGCCCCCTTCAGACCCTTAGGCCGCCCGCACCCGTGTGAAGGCTTCTTCGTACAGCGGCTGCAACTCGGGATTGAAGCGCGCATATTCGCATTTCGCCAGCACCTCGGCGGGCGGGAAGATGACCGGGTTATTCTTGTAGCTGTCCGGCATCAGCGCCTTCGCCGCCGCGTTGGGCGTCGGATAGAGAATCGTCTCGGTGATTTCCTTGTCGACGTTGGCATCGAGGATATAGTTGATGAAGGCGTGGGCATTTTTCGGGTGCGGTGCGCCCTTGGGGATGCACAGATTATCCGAATTGAGCTGGCTGCCTTCCTTCGGCACGACGAAGTCGATGTCGTTGTCCTCGGTCATCGCCTGCGCGATGTCGCCATTATATTCGAGCACCACGTCGACGTCGCCCTTCAGCAACAGGTCCTGCCCGTCATCCTCGTGGAATTTCTTCACATTGGGCTTTTGCTTGATCATCATCTTTTCGATCGTCGCGATGTCCGCGGGGGTCAGCGCGTTGACCGATTTGCCCAGATATTTGCCGTAAAGGCGGAACATGTCGCCGGCCTCCGACAGCCAGGCGATGCGGCCCGCATATTCGGGGCTGTCGAACAGGACTTTCCAACTATCGGGCCGCGCCGACACTTTCGATTTGCGAAAGCCGATGCCGAGCGCGAGCCAGGTATAGGGCATCGAAAACTTGCGCTGCAGGTCATATTCGACGTTGATATAGGCCGGGTCGATATTCTTCTTGTTCGGAATTTGCGCATGGTCGAGCGGCATCAACATGCCGGCCTTGCTCATCCGCTCGACAAAGTCGTTCGACGGCACAATCACGTCGTAGCCGGGATTGCCGGCCTTGAACTTCGCAAACAGCACGTCGTTGCTGTCGAACAGGTCCATCGTAACGTCGACGCCCGTCGTTTCCTTGAAATTGTCGAGCGTATTCTCGCCGATATAGGTGTCCCAATTGTAGAAGTTCAGCTTGGCTTCCTCGCCGTTCGCGAGCTTCTTGCCTTCGCCCTTGCTGCATGCGGCGAGCCCGCCGAAACTGATCCCGATGGCCGCGACCCCCATCGCCTGGAGCAGCGAACGGCGTCCCCGGGTTTGCTTGATCAGTTCAATCGGATCCATGTGCAGCCTCCCTGTTTGTGACGTCAAGCTGACTCAATAAAGTCGGCTTGGAAAGAGCTTTTTTGCGCTGCACCAGGAATATTTGAAACTTTCATGCGTTGCGCAGGTACCAGTCGTAATCAAGCGTCGGAACGACGCTGAAATAATTGTCCTGTTCGACCCGCTTGACGATGCTGAACATGTCGACGAAGCGGTCGCCGAGATAGGCGCGCATCAGCTTCGATGCGTGGAAGCGGTCGACCGCAGCGAACCAGTTGGAGGGCGGCTTGTCGTCGCCCGAATTGTCGCGATCATAACCGTTGCCGACGACCGCCGCGCCCGGATCGGTCTTGTTCGTCATGCCATGATGCATGCCCGCTAGGACGGCGGCGACCGCAAGATAGGGATTGGCGTCGGCACCGCACGCGCGATGCTCGACATGCCGGCTCGGCGGCGGCCCGGCGGGGATGCGGAACGAGACCGTGCGGTTGTTCACGCCCCAGGTCGGTGCGACGGGGGCATAGCTGTTCGCCTTGAAACGGCGATAGCTGTTCGCATGCGGTGCAAATAGCGCGAAACCATCGCCGACGCTGCCGATCATCCCGCCGATCGCGTGGCGTAATGTGGGGGTGCCCTCGGGATCTTCGCTCGCAAAGATGTTTGCGCCCCTGTCGTCGTTGACCGAGACGTGAATGTGCATGCCGCTGCCCGCCTGATCGGCGAAGGGCTTGGCCATGAAGGTCGCCTCTAGTCCCTGCTGCTGCGCGATCGCCTTGACGAGGCGCTTGTACATGATTGCGTCGTCGCAGGCGCGCAGCGCATCGGGCTTGTGGCGCAACGTTAGTTCGAACTGGCCGGGCGCGAATTCGGATATGGCGCTTTCGAGCGGCAGGTCCTGAATGTCGGTCGCGGCATAAAGTGCGTCGAAGAAAGGCCGGAAATCGTCGAGTTCGCGGAGACCATAAACCTCGACATTGCGCGGCGTGTCGCGGCTGTAGGCCGGGCGGGCAGGGCGAACCTTGCCGTCGCGCGCGCGGCGCGGGTCGACGAGATAAAATTCGAGCTCGACCGCAAGAACCGGAGTCAGCCCGTCGGCGGTGAAACGGTCGATCACACCGCCCAGCACATGGCGCGGGTCGAGATCGTGCGGCGTCCCATCGAGTTCGTAGAAATCGACGAGGAATTGCGCGGCATGGTCGCCGCCCCACGGCGTGCGGACGAGCGTGCCGGGGATCGGCTTCATCGATCGGTCGGCGTCGCCATCTTCCCAGACGAGGCCCGTTTCGACCGTGTCCTGACCGGTAATGTCGACGACGGTAATCGAGCCGGGGAACATGCGGCCGCTTTCATAGACGGCCAGCACCTCATGCTGGCGGAGCCGCTTGCCGCGAGGCACGCCGCCGAAGTCGGTGTAGATCATCTCGATCGAATCAACGTCGGGATGGGCCTTGAAAAAGGCTTCGGCTTCCGACCGTGGCGCGATCACGCCCGATGACTTCGACATCGCCCCGTTACTCCTTCAATGCTCGCACACAGTCGGCGAAGGCGCCGACCAACCGGTCGATCTGATCGTCGCCGGTAACCGGGCTCACCAACATCATATTGTGAAACGGCGCCAGCAAAATCCCGCGATTGGCGAGAAAGAGGTGGGTCGCCGCCTCCAACTCGGGATGCATGGCCGTCTTTGCTTCGCTGCCATTGTGGGGTGGGGTGAGGCAGGTCAGGAATTCGACGCGGGCGCCGACCTGTGTGACATGCCAGTCAAGGTCAGCGGCGGCGATTTCCTGTTCGAGCCCGGCGACGAGGCGTGCGGCGCCACGCAGCATCTGGTCGTAGGCGGTGGGCGTGATGACGTCCGACAGCATCGCATCCATCGCGGTAATGGCGAGCGCGTTGGCGGATAGGGTGGTGCCGATACCGCTGTGCCCGGCGGGTCTCGCGGCGTTGAGCGCCGCCATGCGTTCGGCGACCTCAGCCGAAAATCCATAGACCGCGCACGGCACGCCGCCGCCGATCGACTTGCCGACGACCATCAAGTCGGGTTTTGGACCATGCACGGTGCCATGGCCACCATAGCCCGACGAAATCGTGTGCGTTTCGTCGAATATGAGCAACGTGCCCGTTTCATCGCACAATTTACGCAGAGTTGAGAGAAAGCCCGGCGCGTCGCGCACCATGCCCACATTGGTCATCACCGGTTCGGCGAGGACACAGGCGATGTCTCCGCCGCGAAGAGCCGACGCAAGCGCTTGTTCGTCGTTGAATTCGATCACGGTCGTCGTGTCGCGAAGGTCGTGGACCTGTCCGATCAGGCTGGCACGCATCATCGGCGTTCCGGCCTTCAGATCGACGAAGGCATCGTCAACCGCGCCATGATAGGCCCCGTTGAAGGTCAGGATCTTGCGCCGCCCGCTGATCCCGCGGCACCAGCGGATCACCGCACGGTTTGCTTCGCTGGCGGTCGTAGTGACCTGCCATTGCGGTAGACCGAACATCGCGGCGAGCTTTTCGGACAGTGCTGCCCCCCGCTCCGTCGGGAGCATGTAGCTTAGCCCTTCGGTAGCCTGCCTGATCAGTGCGGCCGCGAGAGCAGGCGGTGAATGACCGAAAAGGCTGGCCGTGTCGCCGAGGCAGAAGTCGTCGTAGTCCTGTCCGTCGATGCTGGTGAGCGTAGCATGTTTTGCCGATGCGGCGACGATCGGCACCGGACTCGGCCAATCCTTCATCCAGTGGAAGGGAACCGATTGGAACCATCCCGTGGCCGCGGCATGGTGCGCGAAAGTGCGCGGGTTGGCAGCGCGGAAGCGTTCGGCCTCGATTGCCGCGACGCGGGCTATGGCCGCGTCGGCGATCACCCGAGCTTGTCCTTCATGGCGTAATAGAGCAGCCCGAGCGTCGCGAGCGGGCGGCGCAGCCACTTGCCGCCGGGAAAGGGCTGCGATGGCAGATTTGCGAGAATGTCGAAGCGTTCGGCGGTGCCTGCCACAGCCTCGGCAACCAGCTCGCCCGCGATGGTTGTCACCAATGCTCCATGACCCGAAAAGCCGTGCGCGTGGAAGATGTTCCCGCGCCGTCCGATATGCGGCAGCCGGTTCAGCGTCACCGCGACGACGCCGCCCCAGCCATAGTCGATCTTCGCGTCGGCGATCTGTGGGAACACCTTTGCCATATAAGGTCTTACGAACGCCGCGATGTCGCGCGGCGGCACCTGCGAATAGCTTTCACCGCCGCCAAAGATCAGGCGTTTGTCGGCCGAGAGGCGGAAATAATTGAGCACGAAGCGGCTGTCGGCGACCGCGGCGTCGGTCGGGAGCAGTTCGTCGGCGTTCGGCAGCGGCGCGGTCGCGACGTTATAATTCATGATCGGCACGGTGTAGCGGCCGAGGTCGCGCTCGACTTCGCCGATCCAACTATCGGTCGCATCGATGACGTAGCGCGCGCCGACATGCGCGCGGTCGGTCATCACGCCCGGCCCTTCGGGATTGTCGGTGATCTGGCGAACGCGCTCACCCTCCCAGATGCGGACCCCGGCGGCTTCGGCGGCGCGGGCTAGGCCGATGGCGTAGTTCAGCGGGTGGAAATGACCGCCCTGCGGATCGTGGATGCCGCCATGATAGAGCGGGCTGGCGATATGGTCGCTCATGGCGTGCTTCTCGACGACCGCGCTCCGATAGTCGAAGCGGTTGGCGAGATATTCGGCTTCACGCCGCATCGTAGCGAAATCCTTCGGCGTCCACGCCGCCTCCAGATGACCGGCCTTCAGATCGCAGTCGATGCCATGTTTCGCGATCCGCGATTTTACACGGTTTTCGCGCCAGCACAGGTCGAACAGGGCGTCGGCGCGCTCGCGTCCGAACTCGTCTTCCAGTTCGGAGGCGGTCCAGCGAAGCCCCGGAATGAGCTGCCCGCCGTTACGGCCCGACGCGCCGAAGCCGATATGCTCGCGTTCGATCAGGATCACCGAAAAGCCTCGCTCGGCGCAGGCGAGCGCCGCCGATAGGCCGGTAAAGCCGCCGCCGATCACCGCCACATCGAACGACATATCCCCATCAATTTCATAGGAGGATCGCCACGGATGGACGGTCGCGGCATAATAGCTGTTTGCAAGCGGATCGGTCATGGTCGCAGCGCGGGTCAGACCCGCATCAACAGATGTTCGCGTTCCCAGCTCGATACCACCGACTGATAGTTGAACAGCTCATGATCCTTCACCGCGAAGAAGATTTCGAAGAAATCATCGCCGAGCAAATTGCGCACCTTCTTGCACGAGGCGAAACGGTCGAGCGCAGCCTCCAGCGTGCGGGGAAGGGTGCGTGCGCGGTTGTACGCGCTGCCGGTGATCGGCTTTGCGGGGACCATCCGGTCGACCATCCCGATATAGCCGCAGATCAGCGAGGCAGCGATCGCGAGATAGGGATTGCTGTCGGCGCCCGGCAGGCGGTTTTCGACGCGGCGGTTGTTCTTGTCCGAGATCGGCACGCGGAACCCGCACGACCTGTTGTCCTCGCCCCACTGAACGTTGATCGGCGCTGCGCTGTCGGGGCGCATGCGGCGGAAGCTGTTCACATTGGGTGCCCATAGCGGCGAGATTTGCGGCATATAGCGCACAAGCCCCGCGATATAGCTGCGGAACATCGCGCTATCGCGGCCGTTGGCGGTCGAAAACAGATTCTTGCCCGACCCCGCATCGACCACCGACTGATGAATGTGCATCGCGCTGCCCGGCTGACCCGCCATCGGGTTCGCCATGAAGGTCGCGTAGACGCTGTGCTGTTTCGCAACATTGCGCACGACGCGCTTGAAAAGGAACACTTCGTCGGCGAGCCGCAGCGGGTCGCCATGCTCGAAATTCACCTCGAGTTGCGCGGCGCCCATTTCATGGATCATCGTATCGATATCGAGCCCCATCAGCTCGCAATCGTCATAGATATGATCGATGATATCCTCATATTCGTTCATCGCCTCCAGCCCATAGGGCTGGCTTGCTGTCTCGCTGCGTCCCGACTGGCCGACGGGCGGGGTCAGCGGAAAGTCGGGGTCGGCGTTCTGCGAGACGAGGTAGAATTCGACCTCGGGCGCGATGATCGGTTTCCAGCCCTTTTCGGCATAAAGCCCGAGGACCTTCTTAAGGATCGTCCGCGGCGCGATGTCGACCTCGCTGCCGTCTCCGTTGAACGCGTCGGCGATCACGAAGGCGGTCGGCGAGGTGAAGCCGGGTGCGACGCAGATCGTGCTGGGGTCGGCGATCAATATCTTGTCGGGATCCTTGTCCCAGATATCGTCGATATCCTCGGGATAATGGCCGTCGATCGTGCATATGAAGACACTGCCCGGAATGCGCAGCGACTTGTCCTTGACGGAGGAGAGGAACTTCTTGGCCGGCAGCACCTTGCCGCGCTGAACCCCGTTGATGTCGGGAACGATACATTCGACTTCGTCGATTTTATGGTCGCTGATCCATTGTTCCAGATTGACTGACATGAGCCCCCGATTGGGCCGAGGAGTCGGCCCGTTGTGGAGAGGGTAGCGTATCGCAAGCTTTCCACGAGCGCCAGTGGGGGCAGCTATTCGGCCATTTCCGGCATGATTATATGCCCGATTCTTTGCTTGCGCGAAATGGGCAGGCGGCCATCCTGGTATCACGGGCTTGACCCGGCGTCGGCCTTTTCTCCAAGTAGGACGACGCGCCGACGCTATCCCGTGTGCGCAACAAGGAGACGATGGTGATGAGGGGCGACAATGACCGGCTGGCTTCCTTCTGGATGCCCTTTACCGCCAATCGTTCGTACAAGGCGCACCCGCGCCAGCTCGTCTCTGCGAGCGGGATGTATTACCAGTCGTCGGACGGGCGCGATGTGCTCGACGGAACTTCAGGCCTTTGGTGCAGCAACGCAGGCCATTGCCGACCCGAGATTACCGAGGCGATCGCCAACGCCGCGGCGACCCTCGATTTTGCGCCAACCTTCCAGCTCGGGCATCCGCTTCCGTTCGAACTGGCGGAGCGGCTCGCCGCCCTGATGCCAGCGGGGCTCGACCGCATCTTTTTCACCAACAGCGGGTCGGAGTCGGTCGATACCGCGCTCAAGATTGCGCTCAATATCCAGCGCGCGAAGGGGGAGGGCACGCGGACGCGGCTGATAGGGCGTGAGCGCGGCTATCATGGCACCGGCTTTGGTGGGATCAGCGTTGGCGGCCTCGTGAACAATCGCCGCGCCTTTGGCGGGGGATTGCCCGGCGTCGATCATATCCGCCATACGCACGACATCGAACGCAACGCCTTCACCCGCGGGTTCCCGCACCATGGAGCCGAACTCGCCGACGATCTCCAGCGCCTCGTCGACCTGCACGGCGCCGATACGATCGCGGCAGTGATCGTCGAGCCGATGGCGGGCTCGACCGGCGTGCTCGTCCCGCCCGTCGGCTATCTCCAGCGCCTGCGCGACATTTGTGACCGGCATGGCATCATCCTGATCTTCGACGAGGTGATCACCGCTTTCGGCCGCGTCGGCGGAGCAACGGCGGCAGGACAATGGGGCGTGACTCCCGATATCATCACGATGGCCAAGGGCCTTACCAATGCGGCGGTGCCGATGGGTGCGGTGGCGGTGAAGCGCGAACTTCATGATGCGGTGATCGACAACGTGCCGGGCGGGATCGAGCTGTTTCACGGCTATACCTATTCGGGGCACCCGCTGGCGAGCGCCGCTGGTCTTGCAACGCTCGACCTCTATGCCCGGGACGGGCTGTTCGACCGTGCGGGCGAACTGTCAGGCTATTGGGAAGATGCCGCGCACAACCTGAAGGGTGCGCGCCATGTCATCGACATTCGCACGATCGGTCTTGTCGCCGGGATCGAACTCGAGCCGCGCCCGGGGGCTCCCACCGCACGCGCGATGGAATTGTTCCATGCGTGTTTCGACAATGGCCTGCTGGTACGCGCGACCGGCGACATCATTGCGCTGTCGCCGCCGCTGATCGTCGAAAAAAGCCAGATCGACGAGATGTTCGGGAGGCTGGGCGAGCTGTTGGATGGGATCGCCTAGGATAGTCGATCCGGGGTTAGGTTATTGCGCTGCCAAACAATGCACCGCGCAGCCAGTGATGCAGGCACGCGCTATTGCGATAGACGGCCGACCATCTACGCCTGACCCGCCAGCGGAAATGCCACCGAAACGCGCGTTCCCTTGCCAAGCTCGCTCGCGATATCAAGCTGCCCCTGATGACGCTCGCTGATGTGCTTGACGATCGCGAGGCCGAGGCCGGTGCCGCCGACCGAGCGGCTGCGCGCTTCGTCGACACGATAGAAGCGTTCGGTCAGGCGCGGCAGATGATCAGGCGCGATGCCGTCGCCCTCGTCGCTGACAGACAGCCGGACCCGACGGCCTTCGCGCGCCAGTTCGACCGTCACGGGCGTTCCAGCGTGGCCATATTTCATCGCGTTCGAAATGATATTGTGCGCGAGCTGCCCCAACTGCGCTTCGTCGCCGAACATTGGTTGCGGTTCGTTGCCCAGGCTTGCGACGATGTCTTTCGCGCGCGCCTGTTCGCTGTCGCGCAACTGCGCGATGGTCGTCTTGACGATTGCGGCAAGATCGACCTGTGCGGTGGGGCGGCGAAAACGGTCGGCCTCGACGCGCGAGATCGAGAGCAGGTCGATCACCAATTGTTGCATCCGTCCGGCCTCGCGGTGGATGATCGAAAGGAAGCGGCTTCGGGTCGGCGCATCGGTGTCGCCGTTCATGTCCTGCAAGGTTTCGACATAGCCCAAGATTGCCGCCAGCGGGGTCCTGAGTTCGTGGCTGGCATTGGCGACAAAATCGGATCGCATCCGGTCGGCAGCGTCGATGGCCGAACGGTCGGACAGGAAGATGATATTCTCGCTACCCGACAATGCAGCGATCCGCATCGTCCAGCGTTGGCCGGGGCGCGGAAAGTCGATCAGATTGACAGTTTCGAGCGGAAGGTTCGCGTCGATTTGCGAAAGCCAGTCGGTTGCCGCGGGATGGCGGATCGCGGTGCGGACATCCGCCCCGACAATATGCCGGCCAAGCAACCGGATCGCCGCGTCGTTGGCGATGGTCACAATATTGTCGGCGGTTCCGATCAGGGGCTCTTTTTCCTGATCGACCCAATGGGCAAAATCGGGGTGGCGGAGCAACGAGATCGGCGGGGCGACGGCAGCTACGGCGCCGACGTCCTTCGTGGCTGGCAAGGACATGGGTAGCGCGCTGTAGACCGTCGCCGCGGCGAGAAAACCCGCAAGCACCATGATCGCAATCGACAGCGGATCGCCCCCGGCCAGCGTGGCAAAGATCGCCGCGATGGCGACCAGCGTCAAAGCGATGACCAGGCTGGAAAGGCGATCGAACATCGTCGCTGCGCCTCGCACGAAGCGGGGATCGAGCGCAAGGATGTTTACGGTAATTAACGTCCCTTCGGCGAATGTCCCAAAGCGGGAAGGGCGAGGGGGCGGGCCGTCTTTTGCTTTTCCTTGACGGCTCATTAGGTTATGCGCGCGGCATGGAAAACGGCGACATTCCCGACGAAAATCCCGCAGGGGCGGACGAGGCTATTCCTTCGCGGCGAAGAATGCTGGCGCTCGGCGCGATGGGTGTGTCGGCCGCACTGACGATCCGCCCCGCCTTTGCGCAGACTGCGGTGTCGGTAATGAACTGTGAGATCCCCGTTCCGGGACCGACCGGCGCCGGCAAATATATCGATACGGCGGGCAAGCTGGTTCCGCCGGGCACCAAGGGCGCCTTTCCGGGCTCGCCTCGCCCGTTTACAGGCGAGGAAGTGAAGCGCGCCTTCCGTGGGCAGACGCTGCCGGGCACGACCTACAACCAGTCGCAGGCCTATCTTCAATATATCCGGCGCTTGCAGGCGGGGCAGAGCGGCTTTACCTGTTTCGCATCGATCACGACGACGCGCTGATTTTCGTTCCTTTGAGGCGATGTCGGTTCAGCCGCGCCGCCAGCCAAAGGAATTTCTGTGAAACTAGCTTCGCTCAAACAGGGTCGCGACGGTCGCTTGGTCGTCGTTTCGGACGATCTCGCCTGGTATGCCGATGCGGGCCAGATCGTGCCGACGATGCAGGCGGCGCTGGACAATTGGGCCTATGCCGCACCCCGGCTTGCGGCGCTGGCCGAGGATCTCAACCATGATGCGATCCCGAAGGACCGGTTTCATGAGCATGACGCCGCATCGCCGCTGCCGCGCGCCTATCAATGGGCGGACGGCAGCGCTTATGTGAACCATGTCGCGCTGGTGCGGCAGGCGCGCGGGGCCGAAATGCCCGACAGCTTCTGGCAAGATCCGCTGATGTATCAGGGCGGAAGCGACGCGTTCCTGGGACCTCGCGACCCGATCCCGCTCGGCGATCCGGCCTGGGGCTGCGACATGGAGGCCGAGGTCGTCGTCGTCACCGGCGACGTTCCCAAAGGCATTGACGCGATTGCGGCGCGCGACACGATACTGCTCGTCGGGCTGACCAACGACGTATCGCTCCGTGGGCTGATCCCGGCGGAGCTCGCCAAGGGTTTCGGCTTTTTCCAGTCGAAGCCGTCGAGCGCGATGTCGCCGGTGTTCGTTACGCCTGACGCGCTTGGTGAACGCTGGAAGGATGGCAAGCTGCACGGCACGCTGTCGGTCGACCTCAACGGCCAGCCGCTGGGGCGCGCCGATGCGGGGGTCGACATGACTTTCGATTTTGGGGCGCTCATCGCCCATGCGGCGAAGACACGTGATCTGGGCGCCGGCACGATCATCGGATCGGGCACGGTGTCGAATCGCGACGCCGATGGCGGGCCGGGCAGGCCGATCGCCGCGGGCGGCCTGGGCTATAGCTGCCTGGCCGAAGTGCGGACGGTGGAAACGATCCAGCAGGGCGAGCCGAAGACGCCGTTCATGCAGCAGGGCGACACGGTTCGCATCTGGATGGACGACGACCGCCATCACAGCATCTTCGGCGCGATCGAGCAGCGCGTCGGCTGATAGCAAGAGAGGGCGGAATTGCTTCCGCCCTCTCCCGATCTTACTCGCGCTACCGCTTGTTTAGCCGAAGCTGCCGCCGGACATCGCGTCGCTCAGCGAACATGCTGCTGGGCCGAGAATGACGATGAACAGCACCGGCAGGATGAACAGAATGAGCGGCACGGTCATGATTGCGGGCAAACGAGCTGCCTTTTCCTCAGCGCGCATCATGCGTTCATTCCGGAATTCGGCCGACAGAACGCGAAGCGCGCTCGCAAGCGGCGTGCCGTATTTTTCGGTCTGGATCATCGTCGTGACCACGCCCTTCACCGACTCCAGATTCACGCGGTAAGCGAAGTTTTCGAAGGCCTGACGGCGCTCGGTCAAGAAGCCGAGTTCGATCGACGTCAGAGCGAATTCTTCGCCGAGTTCGGGATAAGCGCGGCCCAGTTCCTTCGAGACGCGGGCGAAGGCGGAGTCGACGGTCAAGCCGGCCTCGGCGCAGATGACGAGTAGATCGAGCGCATCGGGAAGACCTTTACGGATCGCGTCGGTGCGCTTCTGGCGCATATTGTTGACGAACAGATCGGGCGCCTTGTAGCCTATGATCAATGCACCCATGGTGGACATTGAGCGTTTGAACGGCGTCAGATCGGGCCACATGTCGACCCAGTAGATCAGCAAGACGGCGAGCCCACCGAACAGGATCGGGAGGACCATGCGGCCAAAAATTACCGCCACGGCGAGATCCTTTGACCGGATACCGGCCTGCGCCAGCTTTTGCTGGACCTCTTTTATCTGCCCATCCTGCAACACCTGAAGCCTGTCGAGGAAGGTACGCATCCGGTCGGCCGTCTGGTTCTTGCGAACCAGGCGAGCACGACGCTTCGCGGTCGAGGCGGTGATACCCGCCTTCAACTGTTCGCGACGATCGTTGAGGGCCTTGACCCGCTTAGTCATCGGATTGCGAACGGTTAGCGCGTTGTAAATCGCGAAAAGGACCGCAAATACGCCGACGGCCGCGAGCATGGTACCCGCCCATACGACGTCGATGCCCAGAATTTTCGGACCCGCCTGCGCGCCTGAAAAGGCCGAACTAAGTAGGAGGCTGCTGTTCATTTCTATGCCCCCTCAGATTTCAAAGTTGACCATTTTGGCCATGATGCCGGCGCCGATGCTCATCCAGATGAGACCACCCAACCCGGCGATGATGAGGCGCTCTTCGTAGAAGAAGCCTCCCAGATAGCTGGGGTTCATCGACCAGACGACGCCGAAGACGAAGAAGGGCAACGAGCCGACGATATAGGCGGAAGCCTTCGCTTCCGACGACATCGCACGAATTTTGAGCTTCATCTGAGCGCGCTTGCGCAGAACGTCCGACAGATTGGCCAGCGTTTCGGCCAGATTGCCGCCGGTTTCGCGCTGAATCTGGATCGTGATGCAAAAGAACTGGAATTCGGGAGTGCCGAGCATATCGGCCGATTCCTGCAATGCCGCTTCCATCGTGTTGCCGATGCGGATGCGTTCAATGATGCCCTTGAACTCCTCGCCGACGGGGCCGGGTAGCTCGTGGCTGACGACCTGGAAGGTTTCGGTGACCGGCAAACCCGACTTCAGACCGCGTACCAGAAGGTCGATCGCATCAGGAAAGCGGGCGTTGAATTTGGCGATGCGCCGCTTGATCGCCGATCCGACAACAAAATAGGGCAAGCCGAGCGCGAGGAACAAGCCGACCAGCCCGGCCATCAGAATTGGCGCGCGAACGATGAGCATGGCGCCGGTTACCACGACGAACACGATCATCGACGCGAACATATATTGCGTGAGGGTCCAGCTCTTGCCGGTCCTGCGTATCCGCTTCTCCAACTCGTCGCGACGGGGAAGCAGCGCGGTCAGCGATGAATCACCCTTGCGTCCTGACTGAATCGTTTTGCGCATCTGGGCCGCAACTACGGCTTCGGTCGAGTTCGCGTGACGGTCCTTGACCATCGCCAGCCGCCGCGTCTTCGCCTTTCCGGACGACGGTCCGCCGAGCAGGAACATGAGGAGGGCAAAAGCCAGGAAGGCCCCTGCGATGATAAGGATGACTGGCAGATTCATGGTCAGCTGATGCCCGCTTCTATCGCTGGACGTGGCGACGGCCCGGGGGCCGCCATCACGCCGCTTGTTTCACGCCCTTTTTCGTCAGCCCGAGCTTGCCGAGCAGCGAACCGCCCGATTTGCCCTTCGCCGCGACAATCTGCGCTTCCTCGGCTTCGACATCAGCGCCTTCGAGGATGATGCGCATCAGATTATTCCATACCTGCGCCGCCTTCGTGCCTTTGCAGGTTTCAGCATAGGATTTGCCGAGCTTTGCCGACTGGGCGACCAGCTTGGGGTCGAATGGAATGACGATGTCGATCGGACGTTCGATCGAAGATTCAAATTCCTTGCGCGACAGTTCGCCGATGGCGTTCTGAAACTTGTTCGCGACCAAGACGACACGCGCGCCCGGAATATTCTGCTTGAACCAGGACAAGAGCCGGATCGTGTCGCGCGCCGCGGCAAGCGTAACGTCGCTAACGAGCAGGATCGTGCCGGCTTCAGACACAAGGTGCGGGAAGGGGATCAGTACCTGTCGCGGAATGTCGACGATCGTCATCTCGAATGCCGAGCGAAGTTCCTCTTCCAGCTGGAAAAAGGCAGAGCCATCGGTCATCACCGGCTGATGGATCGGCGCTTCCGCCGACAACAGGCTGAGCTTGTCCGATGCGCGCACCATCGCGCGCTCGATGAAAAGCCCGTCGATACGGCTGGGGTTGTCGATCGCATCGATCAGGCCGCGGCCCGGTTCGAGATCGAGCGTCAGTGCGCCCGTGCCGAAATGAACGTCGAGATCGAGCAGCGCGGTCTGACGGCCAGCCTGCTCGCTGATCGCCCACGCAAGCGAAGTCGCGACGAGCGACGCGCCGACACCGCCGCGAACGCCGACAACACCCATCATGTGATGCGGCTTGTCGTCGTGCATATCGGCATGTTTCGGCGCCGACAGCATGGCTTGCGCCATCGTGAGCGATTCGCGGACCTGTTCGAGCGAAAGCGGCTTCAGGAGATAATCCTGGATGCCGCTGGACAGCAGATCGCGGTACAGCCGAACGTCGTTGACCTGACCCGCGGCAATCACGACGGTGCCCGGCTCGCAGACCTCCGCCAGCGCATTGATGTCGTTGATCGGGTCGCCTGATTCAGACATGTCGACAAACAGGATGTTCGGGCTGGCCGACACCGACAGCGATTGCACCGCATTGCGCAGGCCGCCCTTGTTACACTTTTCGATCGGCCAGCCCATGTCGTTGGCCGCGGCGCGGATCAGCTCGAGCGTATCGTCATCGCAGACGAAGGCATTAAACGGATCGCGCAATCCTGCTGATTTGAAAGGAGCGTTCACTGGCTGCCTCCGCTGGTGGGTGCCTTGGTCAGTTCGCCGGCACCGGTCTGGGGTTTGGTACGATAGGTCTGGATCGCGCGCGTTGCCGCGGCCGGGTCGCTGCCGGTATTGCTGGCGCCCTTGATCAGGTCGTTCGGATCGGCGACCATCGCAGCAAGATTGCTGTTCGTCGCGCAGCCATAGTTCGACGATGTCGAATTGGTCGGATTGATCGACGACTTGCTCTCCCAGTTGGGACAGCCAGGTACCGATGCCGATGCCCGCGTCACGACGATGCGCATGTGGCCGTCGGGCACGGCTCCGGTCGTGACCGGAACGTCGGTGCTGAGCAGCAATCCGCGGCGCTCGACCATCGCACGGACCGTCGCCTGTGCAGCGCTTGAACCATAGAGCGACGGGTCCTCAAGTGCGACGCGGTCGCCGTAGCGAACTCCCATCGCGTCGAGCCAGCCCTGCAGGCGACCCTGTTCGCTCGGAGGCAGTTCGCCGTTGGCCGCCGCAACATCAAACTGATAGATGCTGTTGCGCACGACCGGCTGGTGCACCGAGTCCAGACTGTGGTTGCTATTGGCGGCACCGGTACAGCCGGCGAGCGACGTGGCCACAGCCAGAACCGTCCAAGTTGCGATTTTTTTCATCACTTTGCTCCTGAAATCCGGCGCGTCACTTGATGCTGAAACCGGGCGACGCGTCGCCGCTGCCCCGCGGACGATCGGCATCGCCGACGCTGGTATCGAGCCGCGGTTTGGGGCGGTCGCCGCCAGTTACGCCATTGCTGGTCTGGTTGAGCAGGAGGCGCTGAAGATCGTTCGGGTCCTGATAGGCATCGGTGGGAAGCTTGATGTCATTTGCGGACACCGGCTGGACCAGATACGGCGTCACGACGATGACGAGTTCGGTTTCGCCACGGCGGAAGCTGTCCGATTTGAACAGCATGCCGAGCACCGGGACATCGCCGAGGCCGGGAAGCTTGTCGATGGCACCGATAGACCGGTTGTTTAGCAGCCCCGCGATCATGAAACTCTCGCCCGAGCCCAGCTCGACCGTAGTTTCGGCGCGGCGGATCGTGAGAGCCGGAACCTGAAAGCCCTGCATTTCGATCGCGCCCTCGGTCGACAGTTCCGACACTTCGGGGCGGACACGCAGGCTGATCCGGCCGTTGGACAACACCGTCGGCGTATAAGCCAGGCTGACACCATATTTGCGATATTCGATTGTCGTCCCGGCGAAATTGCCCGGGATCGGCACGGGAAACTCGCCGCCTGCCAGGAAGTCAGCGGTTTCGCCCGAAATGGCGGTCAAATTTGGCTGCGCCAGCGTAGCGACCAGACCCGAGCGTTCGCCGATATCGAGCGAAGCGATCAGATCGAGACCGAACAGGCGGCCAGCGCCCGCGAGGCTGCGCGTACCCGTCGGCGTCGTGACCTGATATTGAGTGCCAAGGTACGGCGAATTGATCGGCTGGCCTGTGACGGGATCGTACGGGCGGGGCACGGGGCTACCGGGGAACACCGCCGTCGGCGCAGGGACCGGCGTAATCGTGCCGGGGTTCCGGCCACCGAAGACTCCGGCCAAGAAGCCGCCCGTCGAATCGCGGGTCAGGACGTTGCCGCTGATTTCCTTGACCAGCGAGCGGTTTACTTCGGCGATCCGGACCTGCAGATTGACTTGCAGCGGTGTCGCCGTGCGAAGACGCGATAGAACCTTGGTCTCTTCGCCGACAAAAGCCTGTACCAGCCGTTCGGCTTCGGCGGCATCGTCAGGCGATTTCACCGTTCCCGTGAGCAGCACGAAGCCGTTCATCGGGTTCGCCGAAATACTGGCGTCCGGCATCGCGAGCGAAAGCATCTGATCGATCGTCTCGATGTTGTTGCCGACGCGGGCGACGGTCGAGAAAACGACGCGGCCGCTGGCATCGGTGGCATAGATGCTGGTTTCTCCGGGCTTTTTGCCAAAGATGTAGAGCTGGCGACCCGAACGCACCTGGACGTCGGCGACTTCGTCATTGGCGACAAAGACGTCGGACATCGAGGCGGGAAGGCTGACCAGCCGGCCGCGGCCCACCGATAGTTCGATGCTGCTGCTCGCGTTCTGGACGGCCTGTGCGATAACGGGCGCCGAAGGAGCTGCTGCCAGAGTGGCTGCGACGAGGCCTATCGCCAGGGTGCGGGCCATGGCCGCCGCCTTGAGTTTGGCTGTGCTGTTCATCTTACTTACCCCCGACCGGAACTTCGGTCATCTTGTCGCCGCGGGTCACGCGCACGACCGGACCGGTCGGAACGGACACGGGGCGCCCCCCATAGGATTGCGTGGAACCGCTGTTGTTCGTTGACGCCTGCGGTGCCCGCGGTGCCGTCACACGGCCGCGTACCGGGATCCAGAAGCGCGAGACGTCGCCACCGGTCGTCGCCGACGAGCGGCTCGAGGTCGGACGTGCAGCGGCTTCGGCCAGCATCTTCCGTTCAGCATTAGCGCCGCCAGTGGCCGGAACATTGACTTCGCCCGACGCGATTGCCGCGTCGAGTTCGCCGGCGCTTTCGGCCAGTGGACGCAGCGCGAGCGAAAGTTTGCCCATGTCCTGCGCGACGGCGATCTTTTCGGCGATTTCGGGTGTTGCTTCGAGAGTCACCGAACCGAAGGTGCGGACCGGGGTCTTCCCCGTTTCGTCTTCGGCATCAAAGCGCTGGTCAGTCGCCAGAATACGGACGTTACGGACGATCGTTTCGGCGGTGAACAATTCCTTGTCTGGATAGCTCGAGTTCTCCGAATCGACCGAGATGCGCTGCGCGAGAACCACGTCGACGCGGTCACCCGGAAAAACGAACCCGGCGACGCCTTGTTCCTGGCTGACCTTGACCGTGACGGCACGCATGCCCGGGCCAAGCGCCGCAGCGAGGAAGCCGCGGTCGTCGGGATGGACCAGAGCGCCCTGTGTCAGGGGCTGGCCCGCCGTGATTGGATAGCGCACGACGGTCCCGACCAGCGTATTCACGTCGGTCTTGTCCTTCATGAAATAGGCCTTTTCGACCAGTTCCTTCGGCCAGGGCTGAAAGCGGAAGCTGTCCGGGCCAACGATCGTACCGACGGGCAACTGCCGTGTCGCAACGAGGATCATCGGACCGGTAATCTCCGGTGCCGCGGCCGCGCGGGCCTGTGGCGCCGCCGCTCCGCGCATAATCTGGTTGACCCCGAACGCCGCGCCGATGGCAATCACCAGCGCGCCGACGATCAGCATAATCTTTCGCGTATCCATGACGATTTGTCGCCCTCCTGCACCCACCAGAGACGGTCGTGCTTTTCCCTCAGGTCATCCGATAACCTGAAACTGGTTAAGATATTGTTGGTGAAGCGCCCAAAGGCCTGCTGCGGCGATGGCGACCCCATAGGGGACCTCGACCGGCTTGTCCGAAGGACGCAATTTCATATGGATAAGCATCACTGCCGACAGGATGCCGCCGGCGACCGCCATGATCGTCAGCATTGGGACGAATAGGGGTAGCGGGATCCAAAGCATCACCGCGCCGATCATTTTGACATCGCCGCCACCCATCGCGCCGACAGCGAACAGTCCGGCAAAGATCAGGAAGATGGCGAATGCCGCGCCGAACTGGATCGGAACGTCGGGCCAAAAGGCCAGGCCGGTCGCGATCCAGAAAGGGATTGCAAGCAGCGCTATCGCTGCGTTGAGTTGGTTCGAAATGCTGCGCGACCGCAGGTCGCTGATCGCTGCTGCGATCATCAGCGCGCCGAGCAGGACCATCAGCCCCAGGGAGATCATGCCGCTTTCCATCGGCTTTCTCATAGGCAACATGGCTTACCAAAGAGTAACCATGCTGCTGGCACGCGCTGCTTGCATTCCGCGGTTCAACCGATATGCGGCGGGCATGACCGCCGCGCCGCCTTCCACTACCGATGTGCTGATCGTCGGCGCAGGGATCGCCGGCGCGAGCCTAGCGGCAGCGCTCGCGCCCTCTCGCCGAGTCATGCTGGTAGAGGCCGAGGAGGCCCCCGGTTACCACGCGACGGGCAGGTCGGCCGCTTTCTGGCACGAAAGTTATGGCGGAGTGGCGGTGCAGCCGCTGACCCACGCGTCCTTCGAAGCACTGAACAATCCCGACCCCGAATTTTCGGATATGGGCTTCCTGTCGCCGCGCGGAGCCTTGACCCTGGGCCGGCAGTCCGACGCGGCGGCCGTCGACGCGTTCGTCGCCGAGTTCGCAGCACAAGGCGTGGATGTGGTACGGATGTCGGGTGCCGAGGTCTCCGGCAGAATTCCGGGCCTTCGCCCCGAATGGAGCGAAGCCGCCTATGAATCCGCCTGCCGCGATATCGATGTCGCCCGCCTCCATGCCGCCTATCTGCGCGCGGCGAAGCGGGCCGGCGCGAGGCTGGTCACGCGCGCGCCCTTGAGGCGCGCGCGCCGCGTTAGCGCCGGCTGGGAGGTCGAACTGGGCGGCGCTCGGGTCCATGCGGCGCTGATCGTCAACGCCGCCGGGGCATGGGCAGACGAGGTTGCTGTGGCATGTGGGATCGCGCCAGTCGGCATCCAGCCCTATCGCCGGACGGTGATGCAAATCCGGCTGGGAGTTCCGGTTCCCGCCGACTTCCCGTTGGTGGTCCACGTTGGCGGCGAATTCTATTTCAAGGGTCAGAGCGAGGGGCGCGTCTGGCTGACTCCCCATGACGAGACGCCGACGGCTCCGCACGATGCTGCGCCTGAAGAACTCGATGTAGCGCTGGCGATCGACCGGATGCAGTCGGTGGTCGATTGGCCGGTCGCGGCCGTCGAACGTAAATGGGCAGGCTTGCGCAGCTTCGCACCCGACCGCGTCCCCGTGTTCGGCGCCGATCGACATGAAAGCACTTTTATCTGGTGCGCAGGGCAGGGCGGTGTCGGCATCCAGACCTCTCCAGCGATTGCCGCGCTCCTCGCGGCGGAGTTGGGCGCGCCGCTGCCCGGCGGTGCGATCGGCAGCGTCGATCCTGCGCCTTTTGCAGCATCGCGCTTTCGCTGAGCGATCTGACCGCTTGCGCGACGAAACGACTGGATTACCATAGGCTTGGCTGCGCCACCCCGGGCGCCGCCGACATGTGGAGGATGGTATGGCCCATTATTTCGAGATCAAGAAGAACAAGGCCGGCGAATTTGTCGCCTATTTCAAATATAATAGCGAACCCATCTTCTGGACCGAGGGCTATAGCAGCAAGGCTTCCGCGAAGAACGCAATCGAGTCGATCCTGAAGAATGGGCCGACCGCAGAAGTGCGCGAAACCGAATAAGACCGAAGCGCGCGGGCGCTTAGCGTGCCCGCGCCACTTTCAAGGCTGCATCGCTCGCGAGTTGGTCGGCGAGTTCATTGTCGCCGTGGCCTGCATGGCCCTTCACCCAAATCCATTCTACCTTGTGCCGGGCATTTTCCTTGACGAGGCGCTGCCACAGATCGGCGTTGGCGACCGGCTTTTTCGCCGCCGTCTTCCAGCCATTCCTCTGCCAGCCGAAAACCCATTTGGTGATGCCGTCGCGAACATAGACGCTGTCGGTCGACAATTCGACGTTGCAACTGCGCTTGAGAGCGGCAAGTGCCTCGATCGCCGCCAGCAATTCCATGCGATTGTTCGTTGTGTCGGGCTCACCGCCGGAGAGGGTCTTCACTACATCCCCCCACCGTAGCACTGCGCCCCATCCGCCGGGCCCCGGGTTGCCCTTGCACGCACCGTCGGTGGCGACGATCACGGTCTTGCCGATGCTCTCGCTCATCCGACTGCGAACAAGCCGGCGGCGTCGGCGGCGCTATAACGTTGCAGCCGGGCGAGGAACGGAGAGGGATCCTTGCGCGTGACAAGGGCGTCGGCGGGGGTATGAACCCAATCATGCGCGCGCGTCAGCAGGAAGCGTAGCGACGCGCCGCGCGCGAGCAGCGGCAGCGCGGCGACCTCGGCATTAGATAAAGTGATCTCGCGGGTATAGCCGCGCATCAGCGCTTCGGCGCGGGCAGGGTCACAATATTTCCCGTCGGTGGAAAAGGCCCAGGACGCGTGCGTAATGACCAAGTCATAGGCGCGAAAGTCGCTCGCCGCGAAATAGAAGTCGATCAGCCCGGTGACCCGGTCGCCGAGCATCAACACATTGTCGGGAAACAGGTCGGCGTGAATGACATGCATGGGCAGGTCATGCGGCCAATGCGCATCGAGATAGGCGAGCTCTTCATCGACGATCGACTGGAGGCCGAGCAACACCACGTCGAGGTCGCCGGTCGCCTCGGCAACGCTTCGCCAATGGCTATGGCCCATGCTGTTCTCGCGCGCACCCGAATAATCCTCGAGGGCGCGGTGCATCGCGCCGAGCGCTTTACCCGCCGCTTCGCACTGAGAAGGGGTCGGCTGGGTCAGCGAAATACCGGGTAGGAACTGGATCACGCACGCGGCGCGGCCCGATATCTGCTGGATTGCGGCACCGCTCCGATCGCGGATCATCGCCGGGACCGGGCAGTTCTGGGTGGCAAGATGGCTCAGCAGATCGACAAAGAAGGGGAGGTCGCCCTCGCTGACCCGCTTTTCATAAAGCGTCAGAATGAAGCGGCCACCTGTCGTTTCGAGCAGGAAGTTGCTGTTCTCCACACCCTCGGCAATGCCTTTGCACGAAACGACCGTGCCGATGTCATACCGGGCCACCAGCGTTGCAAGATCGTCGGGCTCGACGTGCGTGTAGACAGCCATCAGGCAGCTTCGAGCCCGCGCGGCAGTTTGAAGACCATATTTTCTTCGGCGGTGACCACGACATCCTCGACGACCGAGCGGACAGCGGCGACGGCGTCGATGACTTCGCGAACCAGCGTTTCGGGCGCGCTCGCGCCCGCGGTAATGCCAAGCGTGCCGATGCCCTCAAGCCATGCCGGATCGACGTCAGTACCGCGCTGGACGAGATGCGCCGGGGTTCCGAGCCGTTCGGCAACCTCGACGAGGCGCAGGCTGTTCGAGCTGTTGGGAGCGCCGATCACGATCATGCGATCGCACTGTCCCGCGATGGCCTTCACTGCGTCCTGTCGGTTCGACGTCGCGTAGCAGATGTCCTCGCCGCGCGGCCCGGCGATTGCAGGAAAACGGTGCTGGAGTGCAGCGATGATATCGCGCGTATCGTCGACTGACAGAGTCGTTTGCGTCAGAAAGGACAACATCTCGGGATCGCCGGGTGACAGGGCGGCGACGTCATCGACCGATTCGACCAATGTCATCGCGCCTTTGGGAAGCTGGCCGAGCGTCCCAATGACTTCCGGATGGCCGGCGTGGCCCACAAAAATGATATGCCGTCCGGCCTCGTAAACGCGCTCGGCCTGACGGTGGACTTTCGATACAAGCGGGCAGGTGGCGTCGATATAGTCGAGCCCCCGCATCTCGGCCTTTGCGGGGACCGCTTTGGGCACGCCGTGCGCGCTGAACACGACGGGCACGCCATCGGGAACCTGATCGAGCGATTCGACGAAAATCGCACCCATGGCCTTCAACGAGTCCACGACATAACGATTGTGGACGATCTCGTGCCGGACATAGACCGGCGCGCCATATTTCAGGAGCGCGAGTTCGACGATACGGATCGCGCGGTCAACGCCGGCGCAAAAACCTCGCGGCGCGGCGATCAAAACCTTGAGTTCTGCCGCTTCACTGCCTTCTGCGTGCGTCATCGGATGGGGAGCGTTCATGATGCGCGGGCTCTAGCGCAGCAAGCCATCCGGGGTAAAGCCGCTTCGTCCCCGCCCGCATTCTTGTTCTCTTTGTTGCGCCGCGTTCATCGCACCGATAAGAAGCGGCGCGCATGAAGCGGGATCAATTGTCCCGACGCCTGTCAAAGCGCCTGTTTGGAAAGCCCGTTTATCATGATGTCCATTTCGTTTCCGTCCCGTAAGTTTCTGACCGTGCTGTGCGGCACGGCAGCCATGGCGACGGTGGCGGGATGCGCGAAGGATAATGAAATCGATCTCGCGGGCGGCGTCGGCATCACTGCAACGCGGAGTGCTTGCCCGGCAGTGGCGATCCCGCTCCACACAGGCGATATCACGCTGTTCGACCCTGCGACGAGCCGCGATGCCAGCGCCGTCGATGTGGTTGCCGCGATTACCAACATCACCCCGCAGTGCAACGACACGGGCGAAAAAGTCTATCAGCTTGCCAGCTTCGACGTCGTCGCTACGCGCCGCGATGCCGGACCGGCGCGCGCGGTTACCTTGCCCTATTATGCGACCGTCCTGCAGGGCGGCACCGCTGTCGTTGCGAAGCGGCTCGGTAACGTCACCGTGAATTTCGCCGAAGGACAGGTGCGCGGCACCGGGCGGGGGCAGGCGTCGGCCTATGTCGACCGTGCGGCGTCGACATTGCCCGCCGACATACAGGAACGCATCACTCGCAAGCGCAAGGCGGGCGATCAGGACGCAGCAGTCGATCCGCTCAGCCTTCCCGAGGTCCGCGCGGCCGTGCAGCGTTCGAGCTTCGAATTGCTCGTCGGCTTCCAACTGACGCAGGATCAGCTCGAATATAACGTCCGACGATAAGCTCGCGGCGGCGTTCCGGCGCCGTTCGCATTTTCACGCCCCGCGCGCCGCCGTGCGACGCGGGGCTTTTCGCGCCCGCCCACCTGTTATAGGGCGCGCGCAAGTCCTTCCGATCGAAGATAGGCCAAGCCCCGTGACTCTGTTCAGCCGCTTTTCCGACCATATCGGCACCGCGCTCGATGCGCTGGTCGCCCGCGACGCACTCCCTTCGGGGCTCGACCGTTCGGCCATAAGCGTCGAGCCTCCGCGTGATCCCGCACATGGCGACGTCGCCACGAACGCCGCGATGGTACTCGCGAAGCCCGCAGGTATGAACCCGCGCGCGCTCGCGGATCTCCTCGTCGCCGAACTTGGCACGCTGGACGAAGTGACAGAGGCGAGTGTCGCCGGCCCCGGCTTCATCAACTTGCGCGTTGCCAGCGACAGCTGGCGCGACGAACTCGCGCTGATTTTCAGCGAGGGCGGCGATTATGGCCGCTCGGCGATGGGGCAGGGGCGTCGCGTCAATGTCGAATATGTCTCGGCGAACCCAACTGGCCCGATGCACGTCGGCCACTGCCGCGGCGCCGTCGTCGGCGACGCGCTCGCCGCGCTGCTAGAATATGCCGGGCACGAAGTGATCCGCGAATATTATGTCAACGATGCAGGCGCGCAGGTCGATGTCCTCGCCCGGTCGGTCCACATGCGTTACCGCGAGGCGCTTGGCGAAGACATCGGCGCCATCCCCGAGGGGCTCTATCCCGGCGACTATCTGATGCCCGTCGGCGACAAACTTGCCGCCGAATATGGCGACCGGTTCGTCGATGCGCCCGAAAGCGCCTGGCTCGGACTATTCCGCTCCGAAGCGGTCAGTGCGATGATGGACATGATCCGCGCGGACCTCGCGAAGCTTGGCATTCATCACGATCTTTTCTCGTCCGAAGCCGAGCTGCAGGCCGAGGGCAAGCCGGCCGCCGCAGAGAAATGGCTGCGCGACCATGACCTCGTCTATGACGGCCAGCTTGAAGCGCCGAAGGGCGAGACGCCCGAAGATTGGGAGCCGGTCGAACTGCCGCTGTTCCGTTCGACACAATTCGGCGACGATCAGGACCGCCCGATCAAGAAGTCGGACGGTAGCTGGACCTATTTCGGCGCCGACCTCGCTTATCATTTCCAGAAAAGCCAGAACGCCGACGAACTGATCGATATCTGGGGCGCAGACCATGCGGGGACCGTCAAGCGGATCAAGGCCGCGGTGGCAGCGCTCACGGGCGGCAAAACGCGTTTCGACGTCAAACTTGTGCAGATGGTGCGGCTGCTAAAAAATGGCGAACCGTTCAAGATGTCGAAGCGCGCGGGCAATTTCGTGACGCTGGCCGATGTCGTCGACGAGGTTGGCAAAGACGCGGTCCGCTTCACGATGTTGACGCGGAAAGCCGATGCCCAAATGGATTTCGACTTTGCCAAGGTAGTCGAGGCATCGCGCGACAATCCCGTGTGGTATCTGCAATATGCCAACGCCCGTATCGCGCGACTGCGCAAGAAAGCCGCCGACGCCGGGATCGAGCTGCCTACCCCGGCACCTGGGCGGCTTAACGAGCATGAACTGGGGCTGATCAAACTGCTCGCGCAATTTCCGCGGACCGTCGAAGCCGCGGCATCGGCGCGTGAACCGCACCGGATTGCTTTCTACCTTGCCGACGTCGCCGCGGCCTTCCATGCTTGGTACAACCTCGGCAACGACGACGCGGGCCTTCGGATCGTTCTGGACAATGACCCGGAATTGACCGCGACGCGCCTTTATTTGGCCGATGGAATCGGGCAGGTTATCCGCAACGGGCTGTCCCTGATGGGGGTAGAGGCGATCGAGGAGATGAACTGATGGCCGGGGACAAGAATGCGGAGCAGGGCGACGCTGGGCTCGGCCTTGAGGACGAGGATCGGCTGCCCTGGCTTGAAGCCGCTGACGGGTTCGAAGAAGATGGCGAAGTTTCGCCCGCGCGCTTGCTCGTGATGGTGCTCGGAGGCTTGCTGCTAATCGGCGTGGTTCTCGGCGGCCTGTGGTGGGTTCAAAATGGCGGCGCGCGCGGCAAGGGTGAACTGATCGCGGCGCAGCAGGGAGACTATAAGGTCGCGCCCAAGACCGATGGCGCCAAGACGTTCGAAGGCGAGGGCGATGCGAGCTTCTCGGCCAGCGAAGGCGCCGAGCCTGCCGGCAAGGTCGACCCGACGCGCATGCCTGAAGAACCCGCGGTGACGCCCGAGGAACGCGAGGCTGCGGCCAAGAAGGTCGCCGCAGATAAGGCTGCCGCTGCCAAGGCGAGCGCTGCAAAGGCTGGCCCGGCGGACAAGGCGAAAGTGGCGGCAGCGGCGCCAAAAACGCCCGATGGCGAAGCCAAACCTGTGGCGACCGGTGGAGCGGTGATCCAGCTTGGGGCGTTTAGCAGCGACGCTGCGGCAGCGAAGGCGTGGACGAACCTTTCGAAGCGCTTTGCCTATCTAGCGGAACTCAACAAATCGGTTTCGCCTGCTAAAATCGGCGATGGCACGGTCTATCGCCTGCGCGTTTCGGCAGGAACCGCAGCCAACGCTTCGAATTTGTGCGGAAAATTGCGCGTTGCCGGTGAAAATTGCGTCGTCGTTCGCTGATTCGGCCCGTTTGGCCGCAGACTCTGTTGGTGCAAATCCGTCGCCATGGCATGATCGCAGCTTGGTCATCGTCTGAGGGGGCGGCGATCGATGGAGTTTGATGCACGATGATACCGGCAATTTTCGGCCTTTCGGGCCTGACCCTCACCGATGATGAACGCGCCTTCTTTCGCGACAGCGAACCCACGGGCTACATATTGTTCGGGCGCAATATCGAAAATCGTGAGCAGTTACGGCGCCTGACCGACGAGCTTCGCGATATTGACGGACGGGCCAATCTGCCGATCCTTATCGACCAAGAGGGTGGGCGCGTGGCGCGCATGCGAACGCCGGAATGGCCACTTTTCCCAAGCGGCGCAGCGTTCGACGCCCTCTATGACCGGGCACCCGCGAGCGCGATCGAGGCTGCGCGGCTGAACGCAATGGCGCTTGCTGCCATGTTGTCGGAGGTCGGCATCACCGTCGACTGCCTGCCCCTGCTCGACGTACGCCAGCCCGGCGCGAGCGATGTGATCGGCGACCGAGCACTTGGCAGCGAGCCGATGCGTGTTGCCGCGCTTGGCCGAGCGATCCTTGGCGGATTGCAGGCGGGCGGTGTAGTAGGCATCGTGAAGCATATCCCCGGCCATGGCCGCGCGCTGCTCGATACGCACGAAGCTTTGCCGACGGTCACCGCGGCCGACCGCGATCTGCAGACCGATCTGGCACCTTTTGCGGCGCTGCGCGATGCGGCAATGGCGATGACCTGTCATGTCATCTTCGAGGCCTGGGATCCCGATCGACCCGCGACGCTGTCGCCGGTGGTTATCGATAGCGTCATTCGCCAGCGGATCGGATTTCACGGGCTGTTGATGACCGACGATCTCGACATGAAGGCGCTATCGGGCGACGTTCCCTCTCGCGCCGCAAATGCGATCGCCGCGGGTTGCGACATCGCGCTCAACTGCTGGGCGAAAATGGACGATATGGTGGGGATCGCGAATGCGCTCGACCCGATCAGCACCGTGTCGCGCGCGCGCCTCGAAGGCGCGATGGACCGGATTTCGGGTGACAGCGACGGCCGCGAGTTCGCGACGCTCGTCGATCAGCGCGACGCGCTGCTGGCGACGGCCTGATCGCCGATGGACGAACTGCCGCTCGATTTCGAGATCGTACCGGCAGCGCCCGAGCGTGAAGACGCGCTCCAGCTTTCGTTCGAAAGCTGGGAAGGACCGCTCGATCTGCTGCTGACGCTCGCGCGCGGTCAGAAGGTCGATCTCAAGCAGATTTCGATCCTCGCACTCGTCGAGCAATATCTGACCTTCATCGCAGAGGCGCGTGAGCTGAAGCTTGAGGTTGCGGCCGATTATCTCGTGATGGCTGCCTGGCTCGCCTATCTTAAATCGGCGCTGTTGCTCCCCAAGGACCCGCTAGAGGACCCATCGCCCGATGAACTCGCACTGCGTCTTCAACTGCGCCTGCAACGGCTCGCGGCGATGCGCGATGCGGCGGCGCGGCTGCTTGCGCGCGACCGGATAGGCCGCGACGTTTTCCTGCGCTCGAAGCCAGAGGGACTGCGCGACATCAGGGTGCGACGCTGGGACGCCAGCCTTTATGATCTTCTTTCGGCCTATGGACAGGTCAAGCTGCGCTCCGAACCCGTCGTGCATATGGTCTCGCGGCGCCCGGTCGTCACGCTCGACGCCGCGCTCCATCATCTTCAGCGCCTGCTCGGCGTAAAGCTCGACTGGGCCGAGCTCTCCGATTTTCTGCCAGCGGATTATGACGGGCCGCTCCGCCGCTCGGCGATCGCGTCCAGCTTCGTCGCCGCACTCGAACTGGCACGTCAGGGCCGCGTCGACCTCAGGCAGGACGGTGCATTCGAACCCCTCTATCTGAAGGCCGCATCTTCATGACTCCAATCGACGATCTGGAACGTGCCATAGAGGCGATGCTGTTCGCTAGCGACGAACCGCTCCACGCACGCCAGGTCGCGGGGCGGCTCGGCGACGAAATGACCCCGGGCGAGGTTCGCGCGATCATTCAGACGATCGCTGCGCGTCATGCCGGAAGCGGGATCGAACTCGTCGAGCGGGGCGGCCACTGGCATTTCCAGACGCCGGCCGATCTGGCGCATCTGCTTCGCCGCGAACGCGACGACCCGCGCAAACTGTCGCGCGCCGCCGCCGAAGTGTTGGCCATCGTCGCCTATCACGAGCCCGTCAGCCGGGCCGAAATCGAAGCGATCCGCGGCGTGCAAACGTCGAAGGGTACGCTCGACGTGCTGATGGAAGCCGAATGGATCGCGCCGGCAGGGCGCCGAGAGGTTCCCGGGCGGCCGCTGATATACAAGACGACCGACGCGTTCCTGCAACATTTCGGCCTCACGAGCCGCAAGGACCTGCCGGGAATCGAGGATTTGCGCGCGGCGGGACTGCTCGACCCAGTCGATCTCGCTTTCGAGGAAGCGATGGGCGAACTGGACCTAGTAAAAGACGGCGAAGAGGCCTAGATGGGCCCTTCAAGGAGAATTTGAGATGGGTAGCTTCAGCATCTGGCACTGGCTCGTGGTCGGGATTCTCGTCCTGCTGCTGTTCGGCAAGGGCCGTTTTTCGGACATGATGGGCGATGTCGCCAAGGGCATCAAAAGCTTCAAGAAGGGCATGTCGGAAGACGACGCGCCGACCCCTGCACCCAAGCATATCGAGGGTCAACGCGCACCCGACGCCACGCCGATGCCGACGCCGACGGCCGAGCACGACAAGCTCTGATCGCCAGTCGCCGGCGGGGAATTTAAGCGATGTTCGATGTTGCGCCCACCGAGCTGCTGCTCGTCGTGGTGGTGGCCCTGGTGGTTATCGGCCCGAAGGATTTGCCCAAGGCGATGCGCTTTGTCGGCAAATGGATGGGGAAGGCGCGCGGCATGGCGCGGCATTTCCGTTCGGGCCTCGATACGATGATGCGCGAAGCCGAACTTGAAGAGCTTGAAAAGCAGTGGCGCGAACAGAATGAGGCGATCATGCGCGAATTTCCGCGGATCGACGACATAAACGCGTCACCGGCAACTCCTTCGACGACGCCAACCGAACCGGCGAACAGCGAAGCGCCGACCGAATCCGCGATCGATGAGGCCGCAGCCGCCAATCCGCCAGAAACCCATATAGTACCGCCAAAGGACGGCCCGCTACCGTGACTGGGGAGACTGGGTCCGACGAGGATGGCGCCGGCGGCAAGATGCCGCTGCTCGATCATCTGATCGAACTGCGTTCGCGCTTGCTGAAGTCGCTGCTCGCGATCGGCCTGGCCTTTGGCGTGTGCCTCTATTACGCCAAGCCGATTTTCGGCATCCTCGTCCAGCCGCTCGTCCGCGCGGGGCAGGGCAAGCTGATCTATACGCAGCTATTCGAGGCATTTTTCGTCGAGATCAAGGTCGCGCTATTTGCGGCGATGATGATCGCCTTCCCGGTGATCGCGAACCAGCTATGGAAATTCGTCGCGCCGGGGCTGTTCAAACAGGAAAAGCGCGCGCTGCTCCCCTTCCTGCTCGCGACCCCGATCCTGTTCGCGATCGGTGCCAGCTTTGCTTATTTCATCACCATCCCGATCGCGCTCAAATTCCTGCTTGGATATCAGGGCAACGTCGGCGGCATCACACAGGAAGCCCTGCCGTCGGTCGGCAATTATCTAAGCTTCACGATGCAGTTCATCATGGCGTTCGGCATCGCCTTCCTGCTGCCGATCCTTCTCATGCTGCTCGAGCGGTCGGGGCTGGTAACGCGCGAACAGCTCGTTTCGGCGCGCCGTTATATGATTGTCGCCGCCTTCGCGATCGCCGCGGTCTTTACGCCGCCCGATATCCTGAGCCAGCTATTGCTCGCCGTGCCCTTGGTGTTTCTGTACGAAATGTCGCTGTTGGCGATCTGGTTCACCCAGCGCCGACGCAAAACAGGCGCCGAAGAGGCGCCTGTCGAGCCTCTCGAAGAGGCTTAGGGTAAATTACTAAGATCAGTTGATGGCGTCGCTGCCAGCCTGACCGACCGACTCGATGTCGCGGCCAGCACCCTTCACCGTGTTGCAACCAGTGACCAGAAAGCTTGCCATCAGGGCGAGAAGGATTGCACGGAAGCTCGTCATTTTTCTACCTCTCAGGATTTTTGTGCAAAATGGCCCGGCACGCTTCGAGGGGGGGGAGGGAATGCGGGCCGGGCCAATGTTGCTGAGCAGCGCTGCGGGGGGGCGATGACCGCTGCTCGAAGGGGAAACGACCGATGCATCGAATAAGTTCCCGAAAAAAATCGCGCCGATGAACTTTTTTTCGAAAATTTTTGAATCGCTTGGATTTCAGAGGCTTGCCCTCAGAGTGTCGTCAATCCGCTGAGCACTGCGAGGCCGAGGAAGGCCAGAAAGCCCATGGAATCGGTTGTCATCGTAACGAAAATCGAGCTCGCGACGGCAGGATCCTGATCGAGCCGGTCGAGCAGCAGCGGGATAGCGACGCCCGCCACGCCGGCCACAAAGATATTCACGATCATCGCCGCAGCGATCACCATGCCGAGCTCTGGATTGCCGAACCACAGCGCGGTCGCGGTTCCCGCGATCAACGCGATCGTCCCGCCGTTGAGCAGCGCGATCTTCATTTCGCGCCAGATCGCGCGCCAGCTATTTGAATCGGTGAGCTGGTTCATGGCGAGCGCGCGCACCGTGACCGCAAGCGTTTGCGTCCCGGCGTTGCCCCCGACACCCGCGACGATCGGCATCAGCGCGGCGAGCGCGACCATATGCTCGATAGCACCGCCGAAAAATCCGACGATCGATGAAGCCAGCAGCGCAGTGCCGAGGTTGGCGATCAGCCAGCGGACGCGCGCGCTATATGTTTCGCGGATCGGCTCGTTGATGTCGCCGTCGCCGGCGCCCGACAGGCGCAATATGTCCTCGCCAGCCTCTTCCTGAATGATGTGGACGATGTCGTCGACCGTGATCATGCCGACGAGCCGTCCGCTCTTGTCGACGACCGCCGCGGAAATCAGCGCATATTTCTGGAAACGCAACGCAACTTCTTCCTGGTCCATATCGACCGGGATCAACGTTTGTTCGCGCTTCATCACATCGCTGATCGCGATGTCCCGCGGCGTGCGGAGGATCCAGCTCAACTGGCACGTGCCGACCGGCCTGTGCATCGGATCGACGACGAAAATTTCCCAGAAATCGCTGGCGAGGTCGGCGTCTTCGCGCAGCCGGTCGATTACGTCCCCGACGGTGACATGTTCGGGCACCGCGACGAGGTCGCGCTGCATCAAACGCCCGGCGGATTCTTCGGGGAAGGAAAGGGCGTCCTCGATCGCGGCGCGATCTTCGGGTTCCATCGCCTGGAGGACGGCTTGCTGTTCGTCCTCCTCCATGTCCTCGATGATCGCGACGGCGTCGTCGGTGTCGAGTTCGGATGCGAGTTCGGCGACCTGCTCGGGCGCGAGGAGGTCGATCAGCTCCTCGCGGACATAATCGTTCATCTCCGCCAGCACGTCAGCGGAGAGCATGTCGCCGAGGACCGCGGCCAGCATCGGCCGCTCGTCAGTTCGCGCAAGCTCGAAAAGGTCGGCGATGTCGGCGGGGTGCAGGCGGCCGACGCGCTCGCGTGCGGCTTCGCCTTCGCCGGCTTCGGCCAATTCGATCACGTCGCGAACGAACTCTGGCTTCAGCCGGTCGTCTTCGTCGAGTTCGGTCTCGGCTTCGCGCGGCGTCTGTTCGCGATCGCGGTCGTCGGTGATGACAACATCTTCCGGCGGCAGGGAATCTTCGCGTTTGTCCATCGCGCGGTCCTCCCTGGTCTCTTGCGGCGCCCGAGCCTTGCCCTAGTGCCGCCGCCCGCCGAAGGCAACGCCGCGAACGCCTTTTCGAGATTTAATGCGTGGCTTTGCCGGCTCGCGCGGCTATGGGACCGCCAACATAGACTGCAGGAGTTCTACCATGTCCGACACTCTCACCCTTTCGCTGTCGACCGGCGATGTCGTCATCCGCCTCCGCCCCGACCTTGCTCCGCAGCATGTCGAGCGCATCACCGGCCTCGCAAAGGACGGTTTCTACGACGGCGTCGTGTTCCACCGCGTCATCCCGGGCTTCATGGCGCAGGGCGGCGACCCGACGGGCACCGGCATGGGCGGCAGCGATCTGCCCGATCTGCCGCAGGAATTCAGCGGCGAACCGCACGTCCGCGGCGTCTGCTCGATGGCCCGTGCGCAGAACCCGAACAGCGCGAACAGCCAGTTCTTCATCTGCTTCGACGACGCGCGCTTCCTCGACAAGCAATATACTGTTTGGGGCGAAGTGATCGAAGGCATGGAAAATGTCGACGCGCTGCCCAAGGGCGAGCCGCCGCGCGAACCCGGCAAGATCGTCAAGGCGACCGTTTCCTGACCTGCGTCCCCGCGAAGGCGGGGATACAGAGCGTTCTCGAACGACGTTAGCGCCGATGGCTCTGGGCCCCCGCCTTCGCGGGGGTTCAGTGATGCTAGTCGCCGATGAAACAGTTCAGCCGCTCGCACGCGGCGATCCAGTCCTCCTTGAATTCCTGTACGACCTGTCCGGCGCCCATCGCTTCATTCATCAGTCCGACGCCCTGGCCGACCCAGTAGGTTGCGAGCGCCTTGGCGCCTTCGTGGCCGCCCTCGGACAATTTATCGACCTTGCGTAGCGCGGGTTCGCTGACCAGCGATTGCAGCGGCATCGGCAATGGTTTGGGCGCGCCTTCGGCCTCCCATGCATCGGTCCAGGGCGAGCGGAGCTGGCGCGACGGCTTTCCCGTGCGGCTTTTCGACCGCACCGTGTCGCGCGAAGACGCGGCGAGCATCTTTTCCTTCACAATCGGGTTGGTTTCCGCCTCGGCCGTCGTCAGCCAGACCGAACCGGTCCACGCGCCGTGCGCGCCCATCGCCATCGCGGCCGCCATCTGGCGCCCCGTGACGATGCCACCGGCGGCCAGGATCGGGGTGTTCGCCCCGACCGCTTCGACCGCCGCAGCGACTTCGGGGACGAGCACCATCGTCGCGACTTCGCCGCAATGGCCGCCAGCTTCGCCGCCAGCGACGACAAGGATGTCGACCCCCGCGCGGACTTGCGCCAGCGCATGATCGCGGGTGCCGACGAGCGCCGCAACCGGGACATCATGTCGCTTGCCAAGATCGAGCATCAACTGTGGAGGGACGCCGAGCGCGTTGGCGATCATCTTGATCGGGTGTCGAAAGGCGACTTCGAGCAGCGCCGCGGCGCCATCGTCGCTCATATTATCGCCGAGGCTGGTGCGCGCCGCGCCCGGCGACGCGAGATCGTCGTTGTCGACGCCGTGCTTTTCCAGCAGGCCCGCGACGAACGCCTTATGTTCGTCGGGGATCGCCGGTGCCTCGCGCTGGACTTCTCCCTTGCCCGCAAAGCTGTTGGGTACGATCAGGTCGACGCCATAGGGACGGCCGCCGATATGCGCATCGATCCACGCGAGTTCCTCCTCCAACCGCTCGGGCGGCAGCGAAGCGGCGCCAAATACGCCCATGCCGCCCGCTTTCGAGACGGCAACGACGACGTCGCGGCAGTGCGAGAAGGCGAGCAGGGGGAATTGGATGTCGAGCATCGCGCAGATGGGGGATTGCATGAGGACCTCTCCGATGTTGGCTAAAGTGCCGCGTAGCGTGCATGTCAGCGCCAGTTGACGTAAACGTCAAGTTGATTTGCTGGGCAGGCAGATTATCGCGGGTTCATGACCCAGTTCACGCTCCCCGATTTCGACCTCGATGCCTTTGTCCGCTCCACTCTGGCCGAGGATTTGGGGGCGGGGGGCGACATCACCTCGATGGCCACGATTCCTGCCGACGCGCGTTTCGGCGGAGTGATGGACAGCCGCGACGCGATCACCGTCGCGGGATTGCCGATCGCCGAGCGATTCTTTCGTGCGCTCGAACCGGCCATGGAGATCGAAATATTGGTCGCAGAAGGGTCCGAAGTTGCCGTCGGCAGCGATCTGATGCGCCTGTCGGGCAATGCACGCGCGATGCTGACCGCCGAACGGTCCGCGCTCAATACGGTGCAGCATCTGTCGGGGATCGCGACCATGACGCGGCAATATGTCGACGCGCTTGCCGGAACCGGCGCGACCCTGCTCGACACGCGCAAGACGATCCCGGGCCTGCGGGTGCTCGAGAAATATGCGACGCGCATGGGCGGGGCGAAGAATCACCGCATGGGCCTGTGGGACGCGGCGATGATCAAGGACAATCATGTCGCGGTCGCCGGGTCGGTCGAGGAAGCGGTGCGGCGCGCGGTCGCGGCGGGGATCGCGGATATCATTGTCGAAGTGGACCGCGTCGCGCAGGTCGAACCTGCGCTCGCCGCCGGTGCGACGCACCTGCTGCTCGACAATATGGACGTCGCGGAATTGCGCGAATGCGTCAATCTGGTCGGGGGCAAGGTGCCCACCGAGGCGTCGGGCGGTGTCCGGCTCGACACGATCGGCGCGATCGGTGAGACGGGGGTGACTTATGTGTCGGTCGGGCGGCTGACCCAGTCTGCGCCGGCAGCGGATATCGGGCTCGACTTTGCGCTGGCTTAGCGCCGCTGCGCTGGCGTTAGTGCCGGTCGCGGGGCAGGCGCAATCGCTGGCGTGCTCGGCCCCCGACCGGATAGCGGTGCCGCGCCTCGAACAGCCGAAACGCGGCGAGCCCGTCCGCAAGCCGGCGATCACCGGCTATCTGCTCGCCATGAGCTGGTCGCCGCAGCATTGCGCCGACGTACGCAATCCAAAGGACGCGCGCGACCGTTTCCAATGTTCGGGCGCGAACGGGCGTTTCGGCTGGGTATTGCACGGCTTATGGCCTGAAACCGACAATCCGGGGTATCCGCAGTGGTGCCGCCCGGCGAAGATCGTGCCCCAGCCGGTGTTGAGACAGCATATGTGCATGACGCCTTCGGCGCAGCTCCTCCAGCACGAGTGGGCAAAGCATGGGACATGCATGAGCCCGAATCCTGCCGCCTATTTTCGTTCGGCCGAACTATTGTTCCGCGCGGTGCGATTTCCCGACATGAAAGCGCTCGCTGCAAGGCCGCAGACAGCGGCAAGCATCCGCCGCGCCTTTGCCGCGGTTAATCCGGGCGTGAGCGCCCCAATGATCGCGGTCTCTATCGACCGACAAGGATGGCTCGACGAAGTGCGCTTATGCCTTGGCCCGCGCATGAAACCCGCGCGCTGCAAGCCCTTTCAAGCTGGCGCGAAGGATGCACGGCAGCTTCGCGTGCGTCCCATGTCGACACGTTAAAGCACGCGCGAAAAAGCGTGCCAGTGCGGGACGCCGCCGCGTTAACACTCTTTTAACCTTATCGACTCGTTAACATCGCCCTAGCTTTGGGTTCATGGACTCGGACAATCATATCAATATTCGAACGCGCGTTCGCGAATATGGTGCGCGCCGGTTGGTCATTGCGCGGTTGAATGCACCCGCGGACTGGCAGAGTGAATTGCGGACGGCGCTTGCCGCGCACCGCGAACCGGCGACGATCTTTTCGAACAATGATTTCCGCCTGTTTCTTCAAAGCTTCGCAATCTTCTTTACCGCGGCGATGATGTTTTTGATTTAGCCACGGCTTCGACCGGAGGCGGCCCGTTCGAAGTCGAAGTCGGTGAGTGTGTCGAAAAAGCGGGATCCCGGGTCAAGCCCGGGATGACGAACGGGGAACCGACCGCAAGTTGTCGATAGAGAGGTGCGCCCGAGCTTTCGCCAAGGTGCACTTAGGCAACGCTAGCGTCCGAACATCACCCCAACGCTACACCAATATTGCCGGTAGGCGGGACGCCCCCCGATCTCGCCGGGGGGCGTACGGACGGCCTGCTCTTTACTTTGGCCGACCGCTATACCCCGCCGCCTTGCGTAGCGCGTCGGCGTCCATGACATAGCCGTCGCTGACCACCGTCACGACGCGGCGGAGTGCGCCAAGGTCGGTCGAGGGGTCGCCGTCGACCAGCACCATATCGGCCTCTTTGCCCACCGCGATCGATCCCGTGCGCTTGTCGGCGCCGACGATGCGGGCAGGGATGATCGTCGCGCTCTGAATCGCCTCGGCAGGGGTGAAGCCGGCCTGGCGGTAGATTTCCAGTTCGCGGACCAATTCGATGCCCCAGCCGTCGGTGCCCGCGACGATCGGCACGCCCGCCTTGTGCAGCCGGCCAACCAGATCGACCATCTTCGCATAGCTTTTGCGATAATCGTCGCGCGTCAGCCCCTCGACCAGTGGATAACCGGCGGAGGTAAAGACCGAGCGTTCGATGACGGGCGAGATGATGCCCATATAGGGGGCGTAAGCGGGCTGGGCTTTGCCGCCGTCCTGCGTCAGCATGCCTTCGAAGATGACGATCGTCGGATCGACGATGGTGTGTTTCTTCGCCAGGTCGGCGACGAAGCCCTTCATCAGCGGGGCGTCGAGATCGACATCCTTGAAGAAGCGTGCCGGCCCCTCCATCCGCATCCGCGTGTTCGCCTTGTCGATCACCTCACGCGGCATGGATTCCATCACGACGAAATTAAGATGGGTGAGTTCGTCATAACCCGCCGCGACCGCCTCGCTCGGCTTCATGCCCGCCGGGACATGGCCGTGGACGTGAAGGCCGAGCTTGTGCGCCTCGGCGGCGGCGGGCGCGATCCAAGCCGGGTTCATCGAGGTGTAGAATTTGACGCCCCACAGACCAGCATCCTTGACGCGTCGCACGGCGGCGATCGCTTCTTCGGCGCTGCTGACGACTTCAGACCCTTGCGCTGCCAGCGGATCCTTTTTGTCGACGATGACCGAGATGAAGGGCTCGCCCATCAACAGGGTGCCGTCAGCGCGGCGCTTTGTCGCATCGACCGCGCGGTCGAAGGTCGTTCCCGGGCTGCGGAAGCTGGTGATGCCGTTCGCCATGTTCGACAGCACATCCCAGTCGTCGCCGATATGCAGGTGGCTGTCCCAGATGCCCGGCACCAGCGTCTTGCCGCTGCCGTCGATCCGCTGCGCACCCGCCGGCGCCTTCAGCGATCCTGCGGGGCCGATCGCGGCAATCTTGCCATCCTGCGCCAGCACGGCGCGGCCTGTCAGAAATTCCCCCTTGTCGGCGTCGAACAGCCGGACATTGTCGAACAAAACGGGGGCCTTGGCGGCGGGGGTCAGGAATCGTTTCGCGACCCCCGCAACAGCTTCGGCCGTTGCCTTTTCCTGCGTGTCGCGCAGTTGTTTGAGCGCGCCTTCATATCCCGCGGGAATGACCGAGATGAAACTGATGTCGGCAAAATAGCGCCTATTCTCGTCGAGCCAGACCAGATAGGGCGACGGTAAAATGCCGCTGACGAAAGCAAGCTGGACGGTCTTGGGACCGGTCGGGCCCTGGATCACCTGCGTCGGGCCAAAGGTCATGCGTCCTTTGCCGCTGGGCAGGAAATCGATCCCCGCGTCGCCCGCGGCCGCGAGCGCATCAATCAGAGGAGCGCTGGCGATGCCAACGCCGCCTGCGGGAATGTACCAGCCGCCGGCGGGTGCTTCGCCGCTATCGGTTGCGGTCTTCCAGCTCGCGCGGCCGTCCGCCACGCGATATTCCTCCGCAGCGTCGCCAGACATGGTGACACCGCGCACGGTGGTCGCGGCGATTGTCCCACCGGGCGCGAAGGTCGTGACCTGATCCATCTCGGTGATCCAGCCGCGCAGTTCCTGCGACCAGCGATAGGCGGTGCGGCCGTCGGGAAGCTGCCAGCGCCACTGGTCGCCATGTTTGCCGGCTTCGGACACGACGACATAGTGCGCCGCGTCGGCAGGCGGCTTCAGCAAGTCTTCCTTGGGGACGGGTTTCGATGCCGCCGCGGAAGCGGGAGCTGCGTCATGCGCGAAAGCGGGAACGGTGGCGGTCGAGGCCAGTAGGGCGGCAGTCAAAAGCAGGCGCATCATCGTCTCCCCTGTGCGCGGACGTTGGTAATGTTCGACAATGGGTGGGGAATTTCTGAGCGCGAAGCAAGATGCGACCAACACCGATCGAGCGTCGATGAAAGCCGGTCGCTGTAGGTGTCAGCCTATCCGTCTAACGGCCCCCGCCTGGGCAGGGGCGGCGGTTATTGGTCGCGCCTTTGCAGCCCCACCACCGCATGCATCGGCAATTCGGCATAGATATGCGGAAACAGGTCGCCGCCGCGCGCCGGTTCCCAGCGCACCTTGTCGCCAAGGCAGACGAGGTCCACCTCGGCGATCATCAGGCCGGTCTGTCCGGCGAAATATTTGGCAATCGTGGTTTCGAGCTGCTCCGCGGTCGACAGGTGGATATAGCCGTCGGCAATATCCACCGGTGCGCCGCGGAACACGCGTTCGCGCTCGAAATCGACCCATTGCTGCTGGGTCAGCACCTTGAAGGCCGTCGACGCGGTCATTCGGAGGGCGCCTCGCTCGGGGTTTCGGCTGCGGGCGCATCGCCTTCGCCGACATCCACGCCTTCGACCTCTTCCTCGTCGCTCTCTTCGATCAGCGCGGCTGAAACGACATGCTCGTCCTTCGCGACGTCGAACAGGCGCACGCCCGCCGAACCGCGGCCGATGACACGCATCGAATCGAGCCCCATGCGGATCAGCTTTGCCTGATCGGTCACCAGCATCAACTGATGTTCCTTGGTGGCCGGGAAGCTGGCCACGACAAGGCCGTTGCGCGCAATATTGTCGATATTGGTGATGCCCTGACCGCCGCGGCCCGTACGGCGATATTCATAGGCGGACGAAATCTTGCCGTAGCCATTGGCGCAAATGGTCAGGATAAACTCCTCACGCGACGCCAGTTCGGCCATGCGCTCACCATCGAGCGTCGGTTCGTTCTCATTGTCCTTCCACGGCGCGGCGCGGAGATAGGCTTCGCGTTCGTCGCTGGTGGTGCCGACCTTATGGAGGATCGACAGCGAGATGACCTCGTCGCCGTCGGCGAGCCTCATCCCGCGCACGCCGGTCGAATTGCGGCTCTGGAATTCGCGCACGTCGTCGCCGGCAAAGCGGATCGCCTTGCCCTGGCGCGTGGCGAGCAGAACATCGTCGCTTTCGTCGAGCAGCGCGACGCCGATCAGGCGGTCGTCTTCGTCCTCGCCTTCGAACTTCATGGCGATCTTGCCGTTCGAGGGTACGTTGGTGAAGGCGTCCATGCTGTTACGACGCACATTGCCCTTTGCAGTTGCAAACATGACGTGCAGCTTGCCCCATTCGCCTTCGTCCTCGGGCAGCGGGAGCACGGTCGAGATGGTTTCGCCCTGCGCCAGCGGCAGCAGGTTGATCATCGGGCGGCCGCGCGTCGCGGGCCCGCCCTCGGGCAGGCGCCACACTTTCATGCGGTATACCTTGCCTGCGGTCGAGAAGAAGAGCACCGGCGTATGCGTCGAGGTGACGAACAACTCGGTGACGACATCCTCGTCCTTCGTGGCCATGCCTGCGCGCCCCTTGCCGCCGCGGCGCTGGGCGCGGAAGGTGTCGAGCGGAGTGCGCTTGATATAGCCGTCGAGGGTAACGGTGACGACCATCTCTTCGCGCTCGATCAGATCCTCGTCGTCGATGCCGTCGGCAGCGGGGGCAACGAGCGTCCTGCGCGGGGTGGCAAATTCTTCGCGTACTGCGACGAGTTCCTCACGCATCACGCCATAAAGCTTGACGCGGTCGGCGAGGATCGAAAGCAGCTCCTCAATCTCGGTCGCCAACTCACCGAGTTCCTTGCCGATTTCGTCACGGCCGAGCGCAGTCAAGCGGTGGAGGCGAAGGTCGAGGATCGCCTTTACCTGCACTTCGGACAGGCGATAGGTCGCGGATTCTTCCATCTCGCCCTCGATCGCCTCGACGAGGCGGATGTAGGGGGCGATTTCACCGATCGGCCATTCGCGTGCGAGCAGAGCTTCGCGCGCCGCCGCGGGCGAGTTCGATCCGCGAATGATGCGGACGACTTCGTCGAGATTGCTGACCGCGACGACGAGGCCGAGCAAGATATGCGCGCGGTCGCGTGCTTTCGCGAGTTCGAATTTGCAGCGCCGCGTGATCACTTCCTCGCGGAACGTGATGAAGGCCGACAATATGTCCTTCAGGCCCAGCATTTCCGGGCGGCCGCTGCGGATTGCGAGCATGTTCGCGGGGAAGCTCGATTGCGCGGGCGTGTGACGCCACAGTTGGTTGAGCACGACTTCGGCGGTTGCGTCGCGCTTCAGTTCGACGACGACGCGCACGCCTTCACGGTTTGACTCGTCGCGGATGTCGGCGACGCCCTCGATGCGCTTGTCGCGCGCCGCCTCGGCGATTTTCTCGACGAGGCCCGATTTGCCAACCTGAAACGGAATCGACGTTAAAACAATCGATTGACGGTCATTCCTGCCTTCTTCGATGATATGCGTTGAGCGCATCATGATCGAACCGCGTCCGGTGGCATAGGCGTTGCGCGCGCCGCCCTGGCCGAGCATCATCGCACCGGTCGGGAAGTCGGGGCCGGGGACGATCGCCATCAACTCCTCGAGCGTGATGGCCGGGCCGCCTTCGAGCTGGCGATCGATCATCGCAAGCGTCGCGTCGACCACTTCGCCAAGGTTGTGCGGCGGAATGTTGGTCGCCATGCCGACCGCGATACCGCCCGCGCCGTTGACGAGCAGATTCGGGAAGCGCGCCGGGAGCACCGTCGGCTCATCGCGGCTCGCGTCGTAGTTTGGCTGGAAGTCGACCGTATCCTTGTCGAGGTCGTTCAGCAGCACCATCGCGGTCTTCGCGAGCCGCGCTTCGGTGTAACGCATCGACGCCGGCGGATCGGGGTCCATCGACCCGAAATTGCCCTGACCGTCGATCAGCGGCACGCGCAGCGACCAGTCCTGCGTCATGCGTGCAAGCGCGTCGTAGATCGCGCTGTCGCCGTGCGGGTGATAGTTACCCATCACGTCGCCGACGATCTTCGCCGACTTCTTGTACGGACGGCCCGGAACGAAGCCGCCTTCCTGCGCGGCATAGAGGATGCGGCGGTGCACCGGTTTCAGGCCGTCGCGCACGTCAGGCAGCGCACGGCTGACGATCACGCTCATCGCGTAATCGAGGTAACTGGTCTTCATTTCGTCGACGATATTGATCGGCGAAACGCCATCGTCGGACGGCGGAACAGGCGTATTTTCTTCGGTCAAGACCCGGCCTTTTTTCTGCTTATCGGGAGATGGATCGGGCCTAGCCCATGGGGGCGGTAAAGGCCAGCGATTCGGTAGTTTTCCGGGCAATTTTTTGCGCGCGAAAATGACCTGGAAAGTACCGGAAAACAGGGTGAAGGCGTGACGTCGCCGCGCGCATTTTCGGGGGCTTGCCAATCGCTTCACCGGCCCTAAAGCTGCGCATCGATGACCGCTGCTGAAAACCCGCGGCGCCAATGGCGCTGATTGCGCTGGTCGGCGCCAGCGAGACGCTGCCCGACGGGTCGCTTCGCGCGCTCGTCACCGTGGCGGGCGAAACGCTGATCGAGCGGCAGGCGGCGCGCCTTTCGGACGTCGGGGTGACACATATTGCCGTCGCGGTCGCCGCGGTCCCCGCCGAGCTTGTGGCAACTTGCGACCGTATCCGCCGCCGCGGCGTGAAGGTGACACCGGTGCGGTCGGCGGGCGACCTGGTGCCGCTGGTCGAAGCCGATGATCGGATTATCCTCGTCGCCGACGGCCTCCGCGCCGGGGGCACCCATTATGCGGCGATCGCCAAACCCGGCTCGCCCGCGATCCTCGTCACCGGCGACACGATGCTGACGCAGGGATTCGAGCGGATCGACGCGACGCGGCGATGGGGCGGGCTCGCATCAATCTCGCAGCCGATGGCCGCCGAGCTTGCAGCGATGCCGGGCGAGTGGGACATGATGCTCACGCTGCTGCGGCTCGCCGTGCAATCGGGTGCGCGGCGGCTCTATTGCGAGCCCGCGCTGTTCGAACAGGGGGAGATCGCGATTGTCACCGATCGCCCGACTGCGGCGCTGATCGAGCAGTCGAGCCTGCAGCAGGTCGAATATGGCGGCATGGGGCTCGGCCGATCGGCGATTATGATGCCGCTGATCCGGCTGGCAGGGCCGTTGCTCGTGAAATCGCCGATGACAGCGAAATATCTGCCTTGGGTCACCGGCCTGCTGTGGGTGATGGTCGCGCTACTCGCGGCGAGCGGGCTTGCCGCCGCCGGAGCGCTGGTCGCCATTTTCGGCGGACTGGGGCTTGCCGCGATGCGCTTCCTCTCTGCCTTTCGCGCGGAAAGCGCGGCGCAGGACCGTGCGCGCGATATCATCCGCATCTTTGCATGGGTACTGCTCGCGCTGTTCCCCTGGCTTCTATCGCTCGGCGGGCAGGGGCACAGCATGCCGCCGTTTTCGGAAGCCGCACTTGCACCGTGCCTTGCGGCAACGATCCTGCTCGCTCGCGCGCTTTACGAGGATTCCGGGGAACGCCGGCGGTTTCACTGGCTGCTGCCCGATGCCGATCAGGCGTGGATAATGCTCGCGCCGGCCTTGCTCTTTGGCTTTGCGCCACCGATGTTCGCAGTTCTCCCGCTGCTCGCGCTGTTCCAGATTCTGCTCTGGCTACGGCTCGCGCGGCGTCCGGAAACCCGTTAAAACTTATACGCTTGAAGGTTTAACGCCTATTAACGCTATGCTGTTATTGGCGGATGCGCATGAATGAATCCGTCTCCCCTCCCGGCATCGACACGCCGTCGCCGACGCTGTCGGCGCGTCTGCGCGAGTTGGCGGGTTATCTGGCGGCGCCCGCTGCCGGACGGTTGACCGAAGAGCAGCGCGCGCTTTCGCTGGGCATTGCGCGCCGACTGGTGATCGACGTCGCGGCTCGGCTCGATCCCGGAATCGATCCGGGCAGTCTGTGGGAAGATTGGCTGCGTGGCGGATTGCCGTGCGCAACACGGCTTGCCGGCATCTGTTTCGCGCGCGCCGAGGAGCATCGCTGGCGCGAGCAATCGGCGCTGCGGACGAGCCCACCTCCGATCCTGTCCGAGCCCGATCTTTCGAATGGCGAGGCGCCCGCGGTCGGCGCTCCGCTCTCCGATGTCGACCGCGCCTATCTTGCGCTGCAGATCGCCGACCGCCGCCGCTTCGACGCGCTGGGCAATCCCGCGCTCGCGCTGGCCGATGTCGATCGCGAAATTTTCCGCGCGCTGCTGCTCGATATCGCCGCCTGGCGGCTGTCTGAGTTGAGCGGCGACAAGCGGCGCGCCGCAGGCTTGGGCGAAGCGGTGCGGATCGCGACCGAACGACAGGCCGCCGAAACGGGAATGACGGAGGCCGGGCAGGCCTATTGCGAAATTCTGGGCACCGCATTGCCTGACGCGGCGGCGACGGCAATTGCGCGCCACAACTGGCCGACGCTGATCGCGCTCGCCGCATCGGCGCATCGCCGCACGTATGACGATATGGCGATGGCGCTGCTGACGGCGGAGAGCGCGACGCTGCCTTCGCTGCTCTCGCCCCTGCGCCTCGACCATGCAGCGATCGCACCGCTCGAAGCCTCACTGGCCATGCTGCCCGCGCGCGCGGTCGCCGACGCGGGGCATATGGAGTTTTCGGCGTCTGGAGCGACGCCGCGATGAGCGAACGCATCATCCGCGGGCGAGTCGATCGGGCAGGGGCTTTGATCAGCGCCGATACGCCGCTGCTCCGCCTGCAACAGCGCGCGGGCTCGGGCCTCGAAAAGCCGCTGGCGCTGCCACATCTCGCGCGGCTCGTCGCGCTGGCGCAACGGCTTCACCGCGACATCAGCCGGCCTCTTTACGCCGCCGACGATCACAGTGACATCCACGCGCTCGTTCGCATCGTGCCCGATGCCGACGGCGCGAGCCTGGAGATCAGCGACTGGCGCACGCGTCCCGTGACGCTGCCACAGGTGCCGGCGATCGCCGACGGCGCCGCCGTGCCGCAAAGTTGGACATGGGAATGCGATCCGCAACTGCGCTTGGTCGCATTGCGTGCCGGCTCGGATGCACCCGCCATCCCCGACGGCTGGGAGGGCCGCTCGCTCTCCGAGTTGTTCGAACTACAGCCTGACGAGGACGGGCGCTTTCCCGTGCTGCGAGGGTTGGCGCGGCAATCTCGCTTCGAAAGCCAGCGCGTGCACGCGGCGGGAATGGCGATGAACCTGTCGGGCGAAGCCCAGTTCGATGCCACTGGACGTTTCACCGGATTCCGTGGGCTTGCCGCGGTGGCCGAAGGCGAAGCTATCGTAGAGCCCAAAGCTGCCGGAACACTCGTCGACCCCGCGTTCGGATCGCTTCCGCTGTCCGATCCCCAATTCGGTCGCCGCATCGACGGCGCGCTGCGCGGGCCGCTCAGCCGCATTATCGCGACGGCTGAGACGATTTCGGGACAGTTCGACGGCCCCATTCGTGCCGATTATGCACGTTACGCGGGCGATATCGCGCATGCCGGACGACATCTGCTCGGCCTCGTCGACGACCTCGCCGATCTGCAGAATATCGAACGCCCTGGCTTCAAGGCGGCACGCGACGAAATCGATCTTGGCGATCTGGCGCGCCGTGCCGTCGGCTTGCTTGGCATGAAAGCCGAGGAAAAGGGCATTCGCATCGACGCACCGCGTACCGACGATCGCGCGCCCGCCACGGGTGAATTCCGCCGGGTGCTGCAGGTGCTGCTCAACCTGCTCGGCAATGCGATCCGCTATTCGCCTGAAAGTTCGCAAATCTGGATCCGCGTCGACCGCGAAGACGACCGCGCGATGGTCACTGTCGCCGATCAGGGGCAGGGGATCGACGCGGACCAGCAGGCGGTGGTGTTCGAAAAGTTCGAACGGCTGGGGCGTACCGACAGCGGCGGTTCGGGCCTTGGCCTCTACATCGCACGCCGACTCGCGCGTGCGATGGACGGTGACCTGACCGTCGACAGCGCCCCGGGGCAGGGTGCGCGTTTTACGCTGAGCCTGCCGGCGCGGGATGTCGCTTAGTCTGCTTTGTCGGTTTCGGGGTGGGGAGCTGTCGTTACCCTCTTTGGACATCGCCCGGCTGGATATTCCAAAGTTCAGGAAAGTTCAGCCCTATGAGCGCCCCCATTTGCAAGTCGGGGAGCGCTGGATGTGCGCGGCACGTCCGATCATGGTTGAACCCGCAAGCGAGGCAGCGACCGCATTCTGTTCACCGAATGAAAGAGCCGGATGAGGGCTGGCACAGCCGGATAATGTAGGAAAGGCCTATTTGAAGGCTATGTCTGTTTGGGGTGGGGAGTTTCCGCTGCTTCCCTATCTTTAGTCATCCCGGACTTGATCCGGGATCCCGCTTTTTTGCGCCTCGACCGGTTTCGACTTCAAGCGGCACCCCGGATCAAGTCCGGGGTGACGATATTGAGAAGTCAGCTATCGGTCGTTAACGGCCTCTGCGCAAAAAAAAGGGGCCGCGGAACGGCCCCTTTTCCTATTTTCGGTAGAAGCGTTTAGCGCTTGTCGACCGGAACGAACGGACGATGCGTCGGGCCGGTGTAGAGCTGGCGCGGGCGGCCGATCTTCTGCGCGGGGTCCGAGATCATTTCGTTCCACTGCGCGACCCAACCGACGGTGCGGGCCAGGGCGAAGAGCGCGGTGAACATCGTCGTCGGGAAGCCGATCGCCGACAGGATCACGCCCGAATAGAAATCGACGTTCGGGAAAAGCTTCTTCTCGACGAAATAGGGATCGTTGAGCGCCATTTCCTCGAGCTGAAGAGCGACTTCGAAGACCGGATCGTTGACCTTCAGCGCGTCGAACACTTCGCGCACGGTTTTTTGCATCACCGTCGCGCGCGGGTCGTAATTTTTGTAAACGCGGTGACCGAAGCCCATCAGGCGGAACGGATCGTCCTTGTCCTTTGCGCGCGCGATATATTCGGGAATGCGCTCCGGACGTCCAATTTCGCGCAGCATGTTGAGCGCCGCTTCGTTCGCGCCGCCGTGCGCGGGCCCCCACAGGCAGGCGATGCCCGCTGCGATGCACGCGAAGGGATTGGCGCCCGACGAACCGGCGAGGCGGACCGTCGAGGTCGACGCATTCTGCTCGTGATCGGCATGGAGGATGAAAATGCGGTCGAGCGCGCGCTCGACGGCAGGAACGACCTCATATTCCTCGGCGGGAACGCCGAAGGTCATGCGCAGGAAGTTGCCAGTGTAGCTCAGCTTGTTGTCGGGATAGACGAACGGCTGGCCGACCGAATATTTATACGCCATCGCGGCGATCGTCGGCATTTTCGCGATCAGGCGGTGGCTCGCGATCATCCGCTGGTGCGGATCGTGAATCTCAGTCGAGTCGTGATAGAAGGCGCTGAGTGCCCCGACCACGCCGCACATGACCGCCATCGGGTGCGCGTCGCGGCGGAAACCGCGATAGAAGGTCGCGAGCTGTTCGTGCAGCATCGTGTGGCGTGTGATCGTATTGTCGAAATCGGCCAGTTCCTGCGCGTTCGGCAGTTCACCGTTCAGCAGCAGGTAGCAGGTTTCCATGAAGCTCGAATGTTCGGCGAGGTCGCCGATCGCATAGCCGCGGTGCAGCAGGACGCCTTCGTCGCCGTCGATGTAGGTGATCTGCGATTCGCAGCTCGCGGTCGAGGTGAAGCCCGGATCATAGGTGAAAGCACCGGTCTGCGCATAGAATTTGCGGATGTCGACGACGTCCGGGCCAACGGTGCCCGACAGGACAGGGCTGTCGACAGTCTTGTCGCCCAGCGTGATTTTTGCGGTGTCGGTCATATTTTGTTCCCTGTACTGACGGCGGGGAGAGAGAGTGGCTACGCCCCTGCCGGATAATGTTGCGCTGCGTCAAGTCGCGCCAGACTCACATCGCGTCCGAGCAACAGCAGCACGTCGAAAATTCCCGGGGAAACGGTTCGGCCGGTTAGTGCAGCACGTAGGGGTTGCGCCAATTTTCCGAGCCCCAGTTCGGCGGCTTCGGCTTCGGCGCGCACGGCGGCATCCAGCTCTTCTGTCGTCCAATCGTTTAGCCCACGAAGTCGCTCCGTGACGGCAGCGAGCAGGCCTTCGGGCGCGGCCTTTAGCACCTCGGCGGCCTTTTCGTCCACCGGCAACGGATCGGGCTGGAACAGGAAAATTGCGCCATCGGCGATTTCGTCGAGCGTCTTGGCGCGCGGTTTCAGCGACTCCATCGCACGCGTCAACAAGTCGCGATCGGCGCCGTCGAGAGCGCGCCCGACAAGCTTCTCCACCCGCGGTGCAATCAGTTCGGCGAGCCGGGCATCATCGGCTTCGCGCAGATAGTGACCGTTGAGATTTTCGAGCTTTTTGAAATCGAAACGCGACGGTGAACGGCCGACATGGTCGAGGTCGAACCACTCGGTCGCCTGTTCGCGGCTTATGATCTCGTCGTCGCCATGTCCCCAGCCGAGGCGAAGCAGATAATTGTTCACCGCTTCGGGCAGATAGCCCATCTCGTCGCGATAGGCATCGACACCAAGCGCACCGTGGCGTTTCGACAGTTTCGCTCCGTCGGCGCCGTGGATCAGCGGGACATGCGCATAAACGGGCTCACGCCAGCCCATCGAGCGGATGAGCGCAAGTTGGCGGAACGCGTTGTTGAGATGGTCGTCGCCGCGGATGACGTGCGTCACGCCCATGTCGTTGTCGTCGACGACGACGCTCAGCATATAGGTCGGTGTGCCGTCGCTGCGCAGCAGGACGAAATCGTCGAGTTCGGCATTCTGGACGGTGACTTCGCCCTGAACCTTGTCGGCGATGGTCACCGCGCCCTCCTGCGGAGCACGCAGCCGGATCACATGCGGAACCGATGGGTCGCCATCATCACGGTCGCGCCAGGGGCTGCGGACGCGGAAGGGAAGCCGCTTTTCCTGCGCCTCGGCGCGCATCGACGCGAGTTCGTCCTGAGTCAGGTAGCAGCGATAGGCTTCGCCCTTTGCGAGCAGTTCGTTCGCGACTTCGGCGTGGCGCGGCGCACGCGCGAACTGGAACACGGTCTCGCCATCCCAGTCCAGATCGAGCCATTGCATCCCGTCGAGAATCGCGTCGATCGCGGCATCGGTCGAGCGTGCGCGGTCGGTGTCCTCGATGCGGAGCAGGAATTTACCGCCGTGATGGCGGGCAAACAGCCAGTTGAACAAGGCAGTACGGGCGCCGCCGATGTGCAGATAGCCGGTCGGCGATGGTGCAAAGCGCGTAACGACATCCGCTCCCGTCGCTTCGGGGGGCGTTGCTTCCACTTTGGTCTGGTTTTCGGTTGCCACTCCGGCCTCTTTCACTCAATTTGCCGCCTTCCGGGCGGGGATCGGGGGAGCCCCTAGCATGGCGACAAGGCTGCTTCAAACGCCCATTGCTGCTCGTTGGGCAACAATCTGGCACCGGACCGGCAACGCGCTGGAGGCACGGCTCGAAGTCGAACGCGAACGGATCGGGCTCTGGCTGCCGGTCGCGATGGGCGCCGGCATTGCAGCCTGGTTCGCCTTACCCGGCGAAGCACAATGGATCGGGTTCCTCTTGTCGCTTGCGGGTGGTTTGTGCGCGGGCCTCCTGATCGGCTGGGATAGCCGGTTCGGGCGGATGGTCGTGGTTGGATGCGGCGTGATGGCGGTGGGCATGTTGTTGATCTGGACGCGCGCCGTCTGGGTCGCGGCGCCGGTGCTCGCGGCGCCCGTGATGACTGAATTTTCCGCGATCGTCGAGCGGGCCGAGCCGCTGCCGGCCAAAGGGCAGATCCGTATTCTCGCATTGCCGCAGAAGCGCAGCGACCTGCCGCCGCGGGTGCGATTGACGCTAGGTAGCGAGCAGGCGGTGAGCCTCACCGACGGTGAAATGATCGGCGTCCGAGCGCGATTGATGCCGCCGCCTACGGCCAGCCTTCCCGGGGGCTATGATTTCGCGCAGCGCGCGTGGTTCGACAGGATCGGGGCCGTTGGGACTGTGCTCGGCGACATCTCTCGGACGTCGGCGTCCGGGCCGACTATGCCGCCGCTGCGTACGCGGCTCAGTGCGCATATACACGATCAGATCGAGGGTTCGTCCGGCGGCATTGCCGCCGCGCTGGTAACGGGCGACCGCGGCGCGATCAGCGAGGCGGATGAGGAGGCGATGCGGCGCAGCGGGTTGGCGCATCTCCTGTCGATCAGCGGGCTGCATGTGACCGCGGTCGTCGGATTTGCGATGTTCCTGACCCTGCGCCTGTTTGCGTTGAGCCGGCGGCTGGCGCTCGCCGGCTATGTCCTGCCCCTCGCCGCTGCTGCCGGGGCGCTGGCCGGCGGCGGCTATACATTGCTCGCAGGGGCGGAGGTGCCGACGCTGCGGTCGTTCATCGCCGCCTTGCTCGTGCTCGTGGCGTTCCTGATGGGACGCGAAGCGCTGACGCTGCGACTGGTTGCGGCGGGCGCGCTGATCGTGCTGGTCTGGCGCCCCGAATCGCTTGCGGGTCCAAGCTTTCAACTGAGCTTCGCGGCTATCACCGCGATCATTGCGCTGCATGAAAGCCGCCCGATGCGCGCATTTCTGGCACGCCGCGATGAACCGTGGCCTTTTCGAACCTTGCGCGCTGTCGCGGGGCTCTTGGTCACCGGACTGGTCGTCGAAGTCGCGCTGGCGCCGATTGCGTTGTTTCATTTCCATAAGGCGGGGGTTTATGGGGCCATGGCCAATGTGGTGGCTATTCCGCTCACGACCTTTGTCATCATGCCGTTCGAGGCGCTTGCGCTGCTGTTCGATTGCATCGGGCTTGGCGCGCCCTTGTGGTGGGTGACTGAGCAGGCGCTGCGCCTTCTGCTCGGGCTCGCGTATGTTGTCAGCGATGCACCCGGGGCCGTCGCTACCTTGCCAAGCTTTCCGCCCTGGGGTTTCGCGCTCGCGGTCTTTGGCGGGCTGTGGGTTTTGCTCTGGCAAACGGGCTGGCGCCGGGCAGGCTTCGTTCCGCTCGCGATCGGCGCGGCGACATTGCTCTTTCAGCCGCGCCCCGATCTGCTCGTCACCGGCGACGGCCGCCATATTGCCGCGGCGCTGCCCGATGGCAGCTATGCGCTGCTGCGCGACCGGTCGGGCGACTATATTCGCGACACGATGGCGGAAGCCGCAGGGACCGATATGCCGCTCGCGAGCCTGGCCGACCTCGATCATGTCGAATGCAATCGCGATTTCTGCCGCTGGAGCCAGGGGCAGGGGGCCGCGCGTCATGTCATTCTCGCCTCGCGCGGGCGCGACCGGATCGAGGGTGCAGATATGGCCGATGCCTGCGCCGCGGCCGATATCGTTATCAGTGACCGCTGGTTACCGCGCGAGTGCGCCGGGCGCTGGATGACAATCGATCGCGACAGTCTCGCTACCAGCGGCGGCCTTGCAATCTACCTCGGCAAGGTACCCGAAGCCGTCGCCACGCTTAAGGCGGGCGACGGCCATCCCTGGCGGCTGCCGCAGCAGCTTAGTGGTAACGACGAAGCAGTCCCGACAGGCGGCCCTGAACGATGACGCGTTCGGCGGGATAGCGCTGCGGTTCATAGGCCGCGTTCGCCGGGTCGAGACGGATCATCTGCCCCTCACGGCGGAAATATTTGAGCGTCGCATCCTGCCCGTCGACGAGCGCAACGACGATGTCACCTTCGCGCGCGGTGCTCGCTTTCTGGATCAGCGCATAGTCGCCGTCGAAAATCCCCGCTTCGACCATCGAGTCGCCCGATACTTCGAGTGCATAATGTTCGCCCGAGCCGAGCAGCGCGGCGGGAACGGCAAGGTTGTTGTGATCCTCGAACGCCTCGATCGGGACGCCTGCAGCAATCTTGCCGTGGAGCGGGATCTCGATAACGTCGTTCGCAGCGATCGGCTTGAGCGCCGGGGCTGGCTTGCGGAGCGGGACGATATTGTCGCGATCGTTACGCACGACAGGTTTCGCGGCTTCGGGCACCTTGAGCACTTCGAGAGCGCGGGCGCGATTTGGAAGACGGCGGAGAAATCCCCTTTCTTCCAAGGCGCTTATCAGTCGATGTATACCCGATTTCGATTTGAGGCCCAGCGCCTCCTTCATCTCCTCGAACGAGGGCGAGATGCCGCTCGAATCGAGGCGTTCCTGGATGAAGTGGAGCAGTTCATGCTGCTTCGCGGTCAACATCGGTCGTTCTCCATGATGCCAATTCCGGACATATTGAGAACGATAGTGGAACAAAGCGGAACTTGTCAAGCGATGACAAGATAATCCGCGATGTCGCCCACATTGCGTGGGGGCGCGCCGATATCGCGGATCAGCAGCGCGTTCGCCGAGGCAAGGGGCAGGGTGCGGCCGCTCTCCTGCCCGATCATTGGCGTCAGGCGACCGCTTTCGAGTCGCGCGCGAAGATAGTCGCGGCGCGTACCGCCTTCGGCGAGGGGAGCGGCTAACGGCGCCCGATGGACAGGCGGCAGAGGCGCGCCCGCGCCCGCAAGGTGGCGGACGAGAGGCAAGAGGAACAGCGTAGCCGTGACGAAGGCCGACGAGGGGTTGCCCGGCAGGCCGAGCAGGATTGCGTCGCCGAGCGTTCCGGCGATCAGCGGCTTGCCGGGACGCATCGCGATCTTCCAGAAATCGAGCTGCCCGCCGGCATCGTCCAGCGCGCCGCGTACATGGTCGTGATCGCCAACCGACGCACCGCCGACGGTCACGATGACGTCGTGACGTCGCGCCAACTCCTTGAGAATCTTCGCAAGGGTTTCGCGGTCGTCGCGGACGTGATGCGGAAGAACCATATCCTCGACCTCGCCCGCCAGCATCGCCGCGAGCATCACGCCGTTGCTGTCGGGGATCTGCCCTGGTGTCAACGGGCGTCCGGGCTGGACGAGTTCGTCGCCGGTGGTGAGGATCGCGACCCGCGCGCGCCGGCCCACCGCGAGTTCGCTCGCGCCGCTCATTGCCGCAGCAGCGATCGCGCCGGGGGTCAGGCGGGTACCTGCGGGGAGCAGGCAGTCGCCGGCTGCGAAATCGGCGGCTTGCGACCGGATATGGCGCCCGCGCGTGCCGGGGCCGTCACCGGTCAGCCGCAGAGTATCGCCTTCACGCGCGACATCTTCCTGAACGATCACCGTGTCGGCGCCGGCAGGAACCATCGCGCCGGTGAATATCCGCATCGCTTCGCCGGGCCCGACCGCCTGGTCGGGCGCAGCGCCCGCGGCGGTTTCCCCGATGACGGCCCACGGACCCGGAAGGTCGCCGAACCTGATCGCATAGCCGTCCATCGCCGATAGCGCTGCGGCGGGCTGATCGCGCTGGGCCGTCACATCACGCGAAAGATAGCGACCAAGCGACTCGGAAAAGGCGATATTTTCATCGCCAAGCGGTGCGCGCAACGCGAGCAGCCGGGCCTGCGCTTCCTCGACGGGAAGCAGCGCGCTCATTCGGCGCGCCAGTCGCCCGAGCGGCCCCCGCTCTTTTCGAGCAGGCGGATATCGCCGAGGACCATCGCGCGGTCGAGCGCCTTTGCCATGTCGTAGAGCGTGAGTAGCGCGACCGAGGCGGCGGTTAGCGCCTCCATCTCGACCCCCGTCGGGCCGTTCGTTTGAGCGACAGCTATGACTGCGATACCACTGTCTTCCCACGTAAAATCGACGCCGACCTTGGTCAGCGCGAGTGGGTGGCAAAGCGGGATCAGGTCGGCGGTGCGTTTCGCGGCCATGATCCCGGCGATCCGCGCGGTCGAGAGCACATCGCCTTTCGGAGCATTGCCGCTGCGGATCGCTTCGAGCGCCGCGGCAGACATTGCGATGCGCCCGCCGGCGACTGCGCGGCGCTGCGTTGCGGATTTTGCGCCGACATCGACCATGTGCGCGGCGCCCGTTTCGTCCAAGTGAGTCGGTTTGAGTGTCATCGCCTGGGATCGAAGCAATGCGGGGCGGGAAAGGCAAGGAGATAGCGCGGAGTTTGGACGGCCGATTGCGACCGGTTGCTGCCCTCCACATCCTCGTCACCCCGGACTTGATCCGGGGTGACGAGGATGTGGGGGCCGGTCGATGCGCAAGAAAAGCGAGATCCCGGGTCAAGCCCGGGATGACGAAGTTCGGGTAACGACCGATTGCGGACATGCAATCAAGGCGGTAGCGTTCAGAAATGCGCGGATCGACGGATAGGAAGCCCTCGGAGCGGGCGATTGGAGCGCGGGTTCGCATCAAGCCTGCTCACCAAGCCGAGATTGAGGCGTTATTCGATGAAGTGATGATCGTCCCAATCTACAAGGAAGTGAGAACGGACGGAAATGTCTCTTACTGGTTTGGTAAGAATCAGATCTCAGAGCTTGCGGAAGCATGTGTGCTGGAACGGATACCACTCCACTGTTGGGCTCACCACGCGGTAATCGACCAACCGCCGATCATCGACTGAAGCTAACGCCCGCTCCCCATCCCAAACCGGCCGAGGGAGCCTTAGTCGCACGCCTTGTGCAGGCGCCAGGCCAGCGCTGCCGAGCCGACGCACATGGCGGCGACCATCAGCAAAGTGTCGTCGATGGTCAGGCCGAGGCCGATCAGCACGCTAAGGAGCAGCGTCGCGGCGACCATGAAACCCGAATTGACGATATTGTTCGCGGCGACGGTACGCGCCGTCTGCGATTTGGGGACGGTCGTCGTCAGGAAAGCGTAAAGCGGCACGACGAACATGCCGCCCGCGATTGCGATGCCGAGCAGGTCGAGGATGATGCGGTCGCCAGCGGTCAGCGACAAGAATTCGCGCCAGCCCATCAGGCCGGTACCGATATGCTCCCATCCCCGCACATTCCACCACAGGTCGAGCACGAACAGCCCCATGACGATCACCGATCCCGGCGAATAACGCGCCGAAACATGGCCTTTCAGCAAGCGGTTGACGACGATCGATCCGATCGCGACGCCGACCGAGAAGATGGCGGTGAACAGCGTTGCGACGGTCTTGTCGGCGCCCAGCGCATTTTTGACCAGCGGTGGAAATTGTGCGGCGAGAATTGCGCCGATCGCCCAAAAGAAGCTGATCGAAATGATCGCGAGGAAAAGCCGCGGGATATGCATCGTGCCGTTGACCAACTGCCAGGACGATCGAAACACATTATGATCGATGACCAGCCCCTCGGCGTCCTTTTCGGGAGGTGCGGCGGGGACATAGTTCGCGGTCAGGCGGCCGATCACGGCGACGACGATGATCCCGGGTATGGCGAAATGCGGAGGAGTCAGCCCGCCGACGATCGTACCGCCGAGGATCGCGATATAGGTTCCCGCCTCGACCCAGCCAGTCCCGGCAAGAACCTCGTCCTCCTCCAGATGCTGCGGCAGAATCGCATATTTGATCGGGCCGAAGAAGGTCGAATGCATTCCCATCGCGAACAGCGCGAGGAGCATGACCGGCACGAGGTGGAACCAGATTCCGATCGCGCCAATAATCATGATGAAAATCTCGGCGGTCTTGATCAGGCGGATCATCCGCGTCTTGTCGGTGCTGTCGGCAAGTTGCCCCGCAAGCGCCGAAAAAAGGAAGAAAGGCAAAATGAAAAGACCGCCCGCGAGGGCGTTGAACCATGCCTCGGTCGCCGGATCCTTGTAGATGGTAAAGGTGACGAGGATCACCATCGCCATCTTGTAGAAATTGTCGTTGAAGGCGTTGAGAAACTGCGTCGCGAAAAGGGGCAGGAACCGGCGTTGCTTCATCAGCGCAAAAGAACCGGTCATTGAAAATCCACTTTTATCACCCGACATCCCGACCACGCCGATGCCGTCCGATTTTTCCGGAGGCAATATTGTTGTCGCACGGGCGACTTATCGGTTAGGGCTTGCCGGGTCAAAGCCGATTTTGGGCCCCATTTTCGAACGGACACGCCGACAGGGATCATGCTGAGCCTACCGAACATCCTGACATTGTCGCGCATCCTTGCGGTGCCCATTCTGCTTTTCCTGTTGTGGCCGGGAGTGGTCGAAGGGTCGGCTCAGCCCAAACCGATCGACTATGCGCTCGCTTTCGGCCTCTATTGCCTGATGGGCATTACAGATTATTTTGACGGCTATGTTGCACGCTCACGCGGGATAGTGTCGCGGCTCGGTGCGTTTCTCGATCCGATCGCCGACAAGATCATGATCGCCGCGGTCATATTGCTGCTCGTCTTTACGCGCGACATCACCGGCTATCATGTCATCGCAGCGCTGATGATCTTGCTGCGCGAGATCATCGTGTCGGGTCTTCGCGAATTTCTGGCGACGCTGCAGGTGTCGATGCCCGTGACGCAGCTCGCCAAGTGGAAAACGACCTTTCAGCTTGTCGCTTTCGGCGCGCTGATCCTTGCGGGGGCATTGCCCGCGATGGTCTGGATAAAGACCGTCGGGCTCATCTCGCTTTGGGGGGCGGCGCTGCTGACGCTGATTACCGGATGGGATTATCTGCGTGTCGGTCTGAAGCATATGGATTGAGCGTGGGGTGATGCTGAAAATCGCCTATTTTTCCTGGGTCCGCGAACGGATGGGAGTACCCGACGAGGCGGTCGAGCTCCCGGCGAGCGTTACCGATATCGGTACGCTCATGGCATGGCTCGCCGCGCGCGACGCACGCGGGAAAACGACTTTCGAAGAGCCGGGACGCATTCGCGCGGCGATCGACGGTGTGATGATGGGCCCTGAAGCGCCGCTTGCTGGCGCGCGCGAAGTCGCGCTTTTCCCACCGGTAACGGGCGGATGATCCGCGTCGCGATCCAGCCGGCAGCGATCGACATCGTCGCCGAATTCGATCTTCACGATGCGGGCGGGCATGGGGCGAGCGCCAGCTTCATCGGGCGAGTGCGCGGTGACGGCGACCTGACCGAGCTTTTCCTGGAGCATCATCCCGTCATGACCGCGTCGGGGCTTGCGGACCTTGCACATGCGGCTTCGGATCGTTGGCGTCTTTCAGCGCTGACCCTGATCCACCGCGTCGGCGCGATGACGCCCGGCGAGACGATCGTCCTTGTCCTGACAAGTAGCCCGCACCGGACCGAAGCGCTCGCTGCGTGCGAATTTCTGATCGACCGGCTGAAGACCGATGTCATGCTGTGGAAACGCGAAACCTTTGCCGACGGGCGGGTTCAGTGGGTCGAACCGCGCGAAGGGGATCATGATCGCGCGGGGCGCTGGGGTTAGGCCGTCGAGCCCGGGCTTGACCGGGGATCCCGCTTTTTTGACGCACCCACCGACTTCGGCTTCAAGTGGGACCCCGGATCAAGTCCGGGGTGACTAATCTTCGGTGATCAATCCCCCCTATGCTTGCGGAAGATATCCGCGAGCATCCGGAATTCTTCGGCCCGCGGACTGCCCTTTCGCCACACCAGCGCGATCGTGCGCCAATCATGGTCCGAATCGAGCGGGCGCGTGTCGATGTCGGTGTGATCGAGTATGCCCGCCTCAATGGCCATTTGAGGAAGCATTGTGATGCCAAGGCCGTTGTCGACCATCTGCACCAGCGTGTGGAGCGACGTTCCCATCATCCGCGCGCCGGCGCGCAGTTCGGGGCGGTTGCACGCCGCGAGGACATGATCCTTCAGGCAATGCCCGTCCTCGAGCATCAGCATCTGCGACGGGTCGATCTGGTCCGCGCTGACCATCGCGGGGAGATCCTCCGACTGGTCGCCGGGAAAGGCGACGAATAGCGCGTCGTCGAACAACGGCTCGCTCTCGACATCACCGCATGCATAGGGGAGCGCGAGGAGGACGCAGTCGACGGTACCGTGATGGAGCGATTCGCAAGCCTGCGCGCTCGGTTCCTCGCGAAGGAACAGCTTGAGCGAGGGGCGTTCCTTGCGCAGCCGCGGGAGGAGGCCGGGGAGGAGGAAGGGGGCGATCGTCGGGATCACGCTCATGCGCAGTTCGCCGACAAGCGGTGCGGCGGCGGCGGCGGCCATATCGGCAAGCTCCTCCGCCTCGCGCAGCACGCGATGTGCTTTTTCGACGATTGCATTGCCGAGCATCGTAAAGCGCACGACGCGGCGCGTGCGCTCGACCAGCGTCTGGCCGAGCAGGGTTTCGAGTTCGCGAATTCCCGCCGACAGCGTCGATTGGGTGACGTTGCACGCATCGGCGGCGCGGCCGAAATGGCCGTGTTCGTGCAGCGCCACGAGATATTGCATCTGTTTCAGCGAGGGCAGGTAATTGTGCATTGATCGGATATAGCAATGATTGACTGAACTTTGAACAGTCTGGTCGATTAAAAATCGTCGCCATTGTGGCGCCGTTCGCTGTCGCCGTTCAGATCGCCGTGGTAGCAGGTCGCATCAACCACGCGGAGGGGCGGATGGCAGTTTCCCGTTTTCTGATTGGCGGCGTGGCGAGTGCGCTGTTGCTGACCGGCGGGCTTTTCATGTGGAAGGGCTATACGCAGATCGCCGACGAAGAGGTGCTGCCCGATCCACCGCCAGCCTTGCCGGCGGTCCCCGTTGCCGCGGCCGGGGCGCCCAAACGCGGGCCCGCACCGCCGGCACTGCCCGCGGCCAAGGAGGCGTCGCGCGAGGAACGGCGCTTCAACCGCTTCGACCGGGACCGCAACGAGAGGATCAGCCGCGTCGAACTGATGTCGTCGCGCACCGCGGCTTTCCGCAAGCTCGACAAGGACGGAAATAATCTGCTGACGTTCGAGGAATGGGCCGCGGCAACGGGGCAGCGTTTCGCTGGGGCCGATGGCGACAAGTCGGGCGACCTCACGCGCGCCGAGTTTGCGACGACAGCACCAAAACAGGCGGCAAAGCCCAAGTGTAGCTGTTAGGCGATCGCATCAGGTCAGGCGGCGACGCCTTCGGCTTGCCTGATCCATTCTGCCAGCGCGGTTCCCGCCCGCTGCGTATAGCCAAGCTTGCGGTCCTTCTTTCGGACATCCTCGGCGAGCGGCGGGAAAAGACCGAAATTGACGTTCATCGGCTGATAGGAGGCCGCATCTGCGCCGCCGGTGATATGGCCAAGCAGCGCGCCGAGCGCAGTCTCGGGCGGCGGCGGGGGCAGTGTGCGGCCGCCAAGCTCGGCGGCGGCGAAGCGCGCGGCGACGAGGCCGATCGCGGCGCTCTCGACATAGCCTTCACAGCCGGTGATCTGCCCGGCAAAGCGGATATGCGGCGCCGATTTCAGACGAAGCTGCTGGTCGAGCAGTTCGGGCGAGCGGATGAAGCTGTTGCGATGAAGCCCGCCAAGACGTGCGAATTCCGCCTTTTCGAGCCCCGGGATCGTACGGAATAGTTCGACCTGGGCCGCATGTTTCAGCTTGGTCTGGAACCCGACCATGTTCCACAGCGTGCCGAGCGCATTGTCCTGCCGCAGTTGGACGACCGCATAGGGCCAGCGCCCGGTGCGCGGATTGTCGAGGCCGACGCCCTTCATCGGACCAAAGCGCAGCGTTTCGGGGCCGCGCTCGGCCATAACCTCGATCGGCATGCAGCCCTCGAAATAGGGCGTGTCCTTCTCCCAATCCTTGAACTCGGTCTTGTCGCCGTCGACCAGCCCCTGGACGAAAGCGTGATACTGGTCCTTGTCCATCGGACAGTTGATATAATCCTTGCCGTCGCCGATCGGCCCGACCTTGTCCCAGCGGCTTGCCATCCACGCGATGTCCATGTCGATGCTGTCGCGATAGACGATGGGGGCGATGGCGTCGAAAAAGGCGAGGGCGTCCTTGCCCGTCGCGTCGCCGATGCTGGAGGCAAGGCTCGCCGCGGTGAGCGGACCGGTCGCGACGATCGTCAGGCCTTCGGACGGAAGCGAGTCGACGCGTTCGCGGACGATGGTGATGTTTGGATGGTCGGCCAGCGCTTTCGTCACGCCGCCCGAAAAAAGGTCGCGGTCGACCGCGAGCGCGGAACCGGCGGGGACCTTGTGCACGTCGGCCTCACGCATGATGATCGAGCCCAGGGTGCGCATCTCGCGGTGGAGTAAGCCGACAGCATTGCTGTCACCATCATCGCTGCGAAAGCTGTTCGAGCAGACCATCTCCGCAAGCGTGTCGCCCTGATGCGCCGGGGTCATGTCGCCGCCGCCGCGCATTTCGGAGAGGCGCACGCGATAGCCCGCCTCGGCGAGTTGCCATGCGGCTTCGGACCCCGCGAGGCCGCCGCCGATGATGTGAATGTCGTGGCTCATTTACGCTATCCGTTGACTTGCACTTGTGGAGCCGCGCACTAGGCCCATTGAAAGCAAGATGCAAAGGGGCGGGCGATGAGTGGCGAACAAGGGTGGGATCGGGCGCGCTGGTTGTGGCTGCTGGCACTCGCCGGCGGGATCAGCTTTTTCGGTGCTGTCTATCTGCGGCTCGACGGTCCGGCGATCTGGGCATGGAAGACGAGCGGTGTCGGATTGCTGGCGCTGTGGGCCGCAGCGAATGCGCGCGGACGTGACGGCTGGATGATCGCGGCGGTACTCGCTTTCGGCGCGCTCGGTGACTGGCTGCTCGACGCGAAAGGGCTTGTTACCGGAGCCGCGGCCTTCGCGGTGGGGCATCTGATCGCGATTACGCTGTATCTGATGAACAGGCGGCCTCAGATGACACCCTCGCAACGCCTGCTCGGCTGGCTGACGATGCCGGCGACGCTGGCGATCGTCTGGGGCATGCTGAGCCCTGCTCCCGGCTGGTGGCACGCGGCAGTCTATTCGCTGTTCGTCGCGGCGATGGCGGCCGCGGCATGGACCAGCCGCTTCCCCCGCTATCGCACCGGCATCGGCGCGATGCTGTTCCTTGCGAGCGACCTGTTCATCTTTGCGGGCGAGGGCGCGATCCTGTCGAAGGATGTCACGCTTTGGCTCGTGTGGCCGCTCTATTTCGGGGGGCAGGCGCTGATCGCGTGGGGCGTGGTCGGCACGCTGGCGCGGGAAGCGAAGGCCTAGTCCTCACCGCGCGCGCACGCCGCTATCCACGCCTTGTCGTCGGCCTCCGGGCCTTCGCCACCGAGGCTGCGGACTTTGGGCATTCCGGCGGCGGGGCGTGCATCGGCGCACGAAAAAGGCTGGTTGCTGTCGGCGCCATAGAGGCGGGCGCCGCAGGCATGAAGAGTCCGGTTCGAGCTTCCCCAGCCGACTTTCTCGGCACCCGCCGGCGCTTGCCCGGCGCACCAGGTATCAGTTTCGGAGCCCGGATCGCCGCAGATGCGGTCGATGCTTGCGCTCTTTCCTTCCGCTGTCGCGACAAAACGCTGCGTATAATCCGCGTTGGTCGCAAAATCGCGCTGGACGCCACAAACGCGCGTGCCGGTCTGCATCATCAGCGTGTAAGAACAGATGCGTGCGCCCTGATAGGTTTCGCAGCTCATCCATGCACCATCGAAGGGCCGGCGCACGGGTTCAGGCGCAGCTCCGCCCGTCATTAATGCGGCGAAGGGAAGGAGGGCGAGAGAGGCGAGACGCATGGGAGATTGCTTTCGTGAGGGAACGCGGGGATCTATCCTCAGACCGGCGCGCTTTACAATGCCGGTGATCACAGGTCGCGCAAATATTCCTTATCTTTTTAGGATGTTGTCGCCTTCCCATCCCACGCCGCGATCGTCGTGCGGTGAAGCAGCCGGTCGTGACCGTCGTAGCCGCCGGTGGCGCGGTGGAGGACCGAGCGATTGTCCCACATGATAAGCATGTCGGGTTCCCATTGGTGCGAGTAGCGAAACTCGTCGCGACCCTGCCACTGGATCAATTCGTAGAGCAACGGCAGCCCTTCATCGTCGTCGACCCCATCGAAGCCGATGATATAGCCCGCGCAGCCGAACAGGCCGAGGCGACCGGTCTCCGGATGTGCTCGTACGAACGGATGGAACTGCGTTTGGAGCGCTTCGTCGTCCGAGCGAATATCCATGCTGCGGCCGCTTGGTCCTTTGGGATCATTGGCGCCATACATGCCGGTCGGCGCATAGCCGTTGCGCGCGCTGTGGATCGCCTGAAGTCCCTCGACCCGCGCACGAAGGTCGGCGGGCATCGCGTCAAGTGCCGCGTGCTGGTTCGAAAATTCGGTATTCCCGCCCACCGGCGGAATGGTGATCCCGAAGAGGCAGGTACCCGCGGGCGGACGGGCCTGAAAGCTCCAGTCGCTGTGCCAGTTTTCTGCGAACAGCGGGGCGGTTTCGTCGGCCTTGCGTTTCACAGCGATGATATGATCGTGGCCGGGGATGGGGCGGATGAAGGGATCGTCGCCGAAGCCGCCGAAATAGCCGGTGAAGCGCTCGAGATCGTCCTCATTCATCTTCTGGTCCGGAAAGGCAAGGACATGATGGTCGAGCCAGGCTGCGCGAATATCGGCGATGGTTTCGGGGGCAAGCGGCCGCGTCAGGTCGACTCCGGTAACGCGCGCGCCGCACGCCTGTCCGCTGGGAGTGATGTTTAGCGTCATCGCGCCATGCTGCGCCGTCCGGAACACAAGGTCAATCGGGCGAGCGCCGCCCAGGCGGAGGATCGATGTAGACGCAGCAACTTTTATCCATCATCCTCATTCCCGGCAGCGCTTGCCGAAGGTGGAGAACCGCAGATGAAAACCCTGATGAAGATTGCGATGTCGGTCGGCCTTGGCCTGTCGCTCGTGGCCATTCCGGTACAGGGTATCGCCGCCCTTCAGAAAGGCGCGAAGGCGCCCGAATTCACGCTGAACGCGGCGCAGGGCGGCAAACCCTTTGTCCTGTCGCTGAAGCAGACGTTGAAAAAGGGGCCTGTCGTCCTCTATTTCTTCCCCGCGGCCTTCACCCCGGGCTGCACGATCGAAGCGCATCTGTTCGCCGAGGCGAGCGACGATTTCAACAAGCTGGGCGCCCGCGTGGTGGGCGTGACTGCGGGTAATATCCATCGCGTCGAGGAGTTTTCAAAGTCCGAATGCCGCGACAAGTTCGCCGTCGCTGCCGATCCGGGCGCGAAGATCGCAGCGAAATATGATTCGACGATGCAGGGCGCAAATGGACAACCGCTGTCGAACCGGACATCCTATGTGATTGCGCCGAACGGCACGATCCTGCTGAGCTACACTGACAGCAAACCGCAGGCGCATATCGAAAAGACGATGGCCGCGGTTCGGGCTTGGAAGGCGCGTCAGCGGTAAGACACGGATATTTAAACGGGCGGCCGATTGGCGGGCGCTACGTTGTTCCGGTAAAGACCTAAGTCGGTCGTCGCTCGCGGCGGGGCCTGTCGGCTTAGCGCTAGCTCTCCAGCGGCTCCCCCCTTTGCGGAGGGGGCGGTTATCGCGAACGTGCCAGCCTATCCCAAAGCCGTCTTCAGCCTTCGAGCAGGGCCTTTGTTGCCGCCGTGACGTCGGGCTGCCGCATCAGGCTTTCGCCGACGAGGAAGGCGTGGACGCCGCTGACCGCCAGCCTTTCGCAGTCCTTATGGCTTGCTATGCCGCTTTCGCCGACGAGCAGCGTTCCGGGCGGGACGAGCTTTGCCAGGCGCTCCGTAACCGCGAGGTCGGTTTCGAAGGTGCGCAGATCGCGGTTGTTGACGCCGATCAGGCGCGACTGGAGCTGCGTGAGCGCGCGGTCTAGTTCGATCTCGTCATGCACCTCGACAAGCACGTCCATGCCGCGTTCGAAAGCTGCGGCCTCGATTTCGCGCATCGCGCCGTCTTCGAGCGCGGCGACGATGATCAGAATCGCGTCGGCGCCGATGGCGCGTGCCTCGGCGACCTGCCAGGGGTCGACCATGAAATCCTTGCGAAGCGCGGGCAGGCCGCAAGCGGCGCGCGCCGCGACCAGATAATCCTCATGCCCCTGAAAATATGGCGCGTCGGTTAGGACCGACAGGCACGCAGCACCACCGGCGGCATAGGCGCGCGCATGATCGGCAGGGTCAAAATCAGGCCTTATCAGTCCCTTGGACGGCGAAGCCTTTTTTACCTCGGCGATCAGGCCAAAGCCGCCAGCGTCGATCTTCGCGCGAAGCGCCGCGGCGAAACCGCGCACCGGGCCTGCGTCGATCGCGTCGAGATCGGCGAGCGAGCGTATGGCGCGGCGTTCGGCGACCTCATCAGCCTTGGTGGCAAGAATTTGCGTCAGCTTGTTCATTTGTAGGCGATCCAGCAATTGAGCAGCGCGTTGGCAAGGCCCTTGTCGATTGCCTCGGCGGCTTCCTCGACGCCGTCGCGCAGGGTTTCGACCGCGCCCGCGACGACGAGCGCTTCGGCGGCATTATAGAGCACTGCGTCACGGTAGGCGCCCGGCTCTCCTTCGAGCAGGCGGCGCAGCGCTTTCGCATTATATTCGGCATCGCCGCCGCGGATTTCGCCGAGCGAGCGCGTCGGCAGGCCGGCGTCGGCGGCGACGCTGCGCTGCATGCGCACACCCTCGGGCAGGACCACCGCGACCTCGTTGCCGCCTGCGAGGGATAATTCGTCGAGCCCCTCATCGCCCGATATCACGCGCGAATGTTCGGTGCCGAGCCGGTGCAACGCCTCGGCATAAACGGGGACATAGGCCGGGCGCGCGATACCCACGAGCTGGCGCGTAACACGCGCAGGGTTGGCGAGCGGGCCCATCAGGTTGAAGATCGTCCGCCGTCCGATCGCCCTTCGGATGGGCATGATGCGCTTCATCGCGGGGTGCCGCGTTCCGGCGAAGAGGAAACAGATACCGAGGTCGGCGAGCTGCTCCTCCGCCTGCCGGTCGGCGCGCTCCATGTCGAGACCGAGCGCTTCCAACGTATCGGCCGCGCCCGATTTCGAAGAAGCGGCACGATTTCCATGCTTTGCGACCGGAACCTCGCACGCCGCGACGACGATCGACACGGCGGTCGAGACGTTGAGCGTATGATGGCCGTCGCCGCCGGTGCCGCAGACGTCGATCGCGCCCGCAGGCGCATCGATCGGAATCAGCCGGTCGCGCATCGCCTGCGCCGCTGCGGCGATTTCGACCATCGTTTCGCCCCGGTCAGAAAGCGCGTTCAGGAATTCGATGATATTGTCGTCGCTCGCCCCGCCGTCGAGCATCGTCGCGAACGCATCGGCCGCCTCGTCGTGATCGAGCAGGCCGGCGGGGTCGGGAAACGGACCGAAGCGGCTCATGCGGCCTTCCGTTCGCCGACCGGCAACCCCGCGATTTTCAGGAAGTTGGCGAGCATCGCATGGCCATGTTCGGTCGCGATGCTTTCGGGGTGGAACTGGACGCCGTGGATCGGCAGGTCGACATGGCGGAAACCCATCACCGCGCCATCGTCGCTCGTCGCATTGATCACCAGAGTCGCGGGAATGTCGACAACCTCTAGGCTGTGATAGCGGGTCGCCTGAAAAGGTGAGGGCAGGCCCGCGTAAAGCCCGCTGTTGTCATGACATACGGGCGAGGTCTTGCCGTGCATCAGATGGCCGCGCTGGACTGTGCCGCCGAAATGCTGGCCGATCGCCTGGTGGCCAAGGCACACACCGAGCAAGGGGCGGCGCGCTTCGGCGCAGGCGGCGACGAGGTCGAGGCTGATGCCCGCCTCGTTCGGCGTGCAGGGGCCGGGTGAAATCAGGATCGCATCGGCGCCGGTCGCGAGCGCGTCGGCCGCGGTCAGCGCGTCGTTGCGCTCGACGCGCACGTCGACGCCCAACTCGATCAGATAATGAACGAGGTTGAAGGTGAAGCTGTCATAATTGTCGATGACGAGGATCATGGCGGCGGCCCTAACGTTTTTGCGGCGGCGGGGGAAGCATTAGGAACTATTCGTCCGTCAAGCTCTGCTGTTACTGCCCGTACCCCGGCGTTCCGGCGAGCCGTACCGCCTCTCGCGCCGCGGCGAAGAGCGCGCCGGCCTTTGCCTCGCATTCGCGCTGTTCATAGGCGGGATCGCTGTCCGCGACGATGCCTGCACCCGCCTGAACGTGCATTTCGCCGTCCTTGACGATCGCGGTGCGCAGCACGATGCAGCTATCCATATTGCCGTCGGGTGCGAAATAGCCGACGCCGCCCGCATAGGGCCCGCGCGCATCGGCTTCGAGTTCGGCGATGATCTGGCACGCGCGCACTTTCGGCGCGCCGCTGACGGTTCCTGCGGGGAAGCCCGCGAACAGCGCGTCGATCGCGTCCTTGTCTGGCGCGATGCGGCCGATCACGTTCGAGACGATGTGCATGACATGGCTATAGAATTCGACGGTGTAGCTGTCGGTCACGGCGACCGATCCGCCAATGGCAGCGCGGCCGACATCGTTGCGGCCGAGATCGAGCAGCATCAGATGCTCGGCGCGTTCCTTGGGGTCGGCGAGCAGGCTTTCGCGATTCTCGACATCCTCCGCGCTCGTGCGTCCGCGCGGGCGGGTGCCGGCGATCGGGCGGATCGTGATCTCGTCATCGCGCACCCGCACGAGGATCTCGGGAGACGATCCGATCAGCGCAAAGCCGGGCAGGTCGAGGAAATAGAGGAAGGGCGAGGGGTTGATGCGGCGGAGTGCCCGGTACAGGTCGAAGGGCGGCAGGTCGAACGGGGTAGAGAAACGCTGCGACAGAACGACCTGAAAAATATCGCCCGCGGCGATATAATCCTTCGCGGTTCTGACCATTTCGGCAAAATGTGCGGGCGTGGTCGCCGGGTTCGCCGCGATGTCGGTCGGCAGTGCGTCGGTCGACGCGCGCTCGGCATGGGCGCTGACGCTCGACAAGCGCGCGGCGATCGTGTCGAGCCGGTCCTGTGCCGTCTCGATCATCCGGTCGATAGCGCCATCGGCATCGGGCCAGATCGGTGCGATCAGGAACAGTTCGTCGGCGAGGCGGTCGAAGACGAGGATCGTCGTCGGGCGCACGAACACCATGTCGGGCAGGCCGAGCCCCGCGCCCGGCGCGCGCGGGATGCGCTCGACAAGGCCGATGGTTTCATAAGCGAAGAAACCGACGAGCGTCGCGAGCGCCTTGGGCAGCCCGTCGGGCACGTCGAAGCGGCATTCGGCGACGAGGTCGCGCAATGCCTGAAGCGCGGGAGTAGCGAGCGGCTGGAACGCCTCGCGGTCGGTGCGCCAGTCACGGTTGATGCGCGCGGCGTCGCCGGAGACTTCGAACATCAGATCGGGATCGAGCCCGAGCAGGCTGTAGCGCCCGCGCGTCTCTCCGCTCTCGACCGATTCGAGCACCCAGTCGCCACGCCCCGGCTCGATCAGCTTGAACGCCGCCGACACCGGGGTTTCGATGTCGGCGATAAGCCGCTGCCAGACGACCGCGCCGCGCCCCTGCGCCAACGCCTCGAGCGCGGCGGCTCTGCCCTCCAGCGCCATTGCCGGTTTATTCGGCGACCGGCGCGTTGCCGGTCAGCTCGGCGCGCAACTGGTCGACGAGCTTTTTGTTGATCGTGACGCCGACACGGCGCTTTGCTTCGGCGGCGAGTTGTTCGATCAGCTCGTTGCCGAAGGCGGGCGCGAGCGGTTGCGCGATCGCGGCGACGCGCGCCGGTTCGATCGTCTTCGGGTCGGGGCGCTGAACATCGTTGAGCGCGATTACCATCCAGCCGCGGTTGCCGGGGATTTCGAGCGTCTTCACGCTGCCCTTGGCCATCGAGAAAAGCAGCGAGAGTTCGGGCGGCACGGGCTTTCCGCCCGCACCGAGTTCGGCACGGCGGCCGCCGATCGTCTGGACATTGCCGATGTTCGGGCCGGCTGCGGCGACGGCTTCGCTCAGGCCCTTGCCGCCTTCGACCGCCTTGACGATCGCGCGTGCCTTGTCGCGGGCGACTTTCTGGCCCTCGGCAAAGCGCCATTCGCTGAGCAGATCGGCGCGCACCTGCGCGAACGGCGGCGGCGCGGCTGCGACGATCGACTTCACCGCATAGACGGCGAATTTTTCGTTCTCGACGAGCGTAGCGATATGGCCTTCGCCTTCACCGGCGGCCTGGAATGCCTGCGCGACGAGCGGCGCGAGTTCGGGGGCAGGGACGAATGCGGGTTGTTCGGGCGCGCGACCGCTCGGCAGGATCGCAGGGGTTTCGACGAGCTGGAGCTTGCGATCGGCGGCGATTTCCTCGGCCGATGCGCCGCCGTTCACGGCGTCCTGGATCGCATTGTAATAATCGACGATCGCTTCGTTCGCCTTGTTCTTTGCGAGTTCGGTGCGGATCTCGGCGCTTGCGTCGGCAAGGCTGCGCGCGGGTTTCGCCGTCACGTCCTCAACGCGTGCGATGGTCCAGCCAAGGCCGGTCTGCGTCGGGCCGATCAGGTCACCGCGCTTGGCGGCGAAGGCGGCTTTAGCGGCCGCGGCGCTGGTCGTTGCGGCATAGGCCGACTGGGTGAGGTCGCCCGTCGTCGAGGCAGAGAGGCCCGCTGCCTGCGCCGCGGCGGCGAGCGAAGTGCCGCTGCGAACTTTCGCGGCGAGCGCGTTCGCGGCCGCCTGATCGGGGACGATCACCTGCGCAAAGCGGCGCGTCTCGCTCGCAGCGAACTGCGCGGCGTTATCTTTATACACCTTGGCGATTTCGGCGTCGGTGACTGCCGGAACCGGCACTGCGCTGCGGTCGAACAGCGCGTATTGGATCACGCGGCGTTCGGGCACCGTGAACTTCGCCTTGTTCTGCGACAGGAAGGTCTTCAGCGCGGCATCGCCGGGGTCGGCGGTCGGCGCGAAGGGACTGGACGGAATGAAGGTTGCCTGGCCGCGGCGCTGCTCCATCAGGAGAGCGGCATAGGGCTGGGCCATGCCCGGCGCGATCCGGGGCATCATCGCGATCGGCGCGGCGAGCTGTTCGAGCAGAAGCTGTTGGCGCAGGTCGCGGCGGAGCTGGGTTTCGGTGATGCCGTTCTGGCGCAGGAAATTCTCGAAGACCTTTTGGTCGAACTTGCCCGACACGCCGGCAAAGGCGGGCAGGTCGGCGATGCGGCCATCGATCAGTCGCTTGCTGACGCTGAAGCCCAGGCTCGTCGCGAACTGGTCGAACGCACTGCCCTCGACGAGCTGATTGAGCACCTGATCGAGCCCGCCTCCTTCAACGAAAGCCTCCATCGTCAGCCCCGGCTGCCGCTGGCGCGCCTGATCATAGGCCTGCCGCGCGCGGTCGCGCAATTCACCGACACCGATCTGTTCGCTGCCGACCTTCGCGACATTGGCGCCGCTAAGCCCGCCGAAGTTCGAGTTGCCAGTTATATCGCCCATCGCGAAGGCGAGGCCGACGAGGACGACGAAGGCAAGGGCGAGGACTTTGCCGATCGTCGAGGAAAACATGGCGCGGATGGCGGTAATCATGAACGGGCATTCTTTCGGCAAGGCGCTGATGAAGCGCGATAGCGCGCTGCTTTAGGCGGGAGCCGGGGCGGCATCAAGGCCGGAAAGGGGCTTTTCATGCGTGCGCGACGCTGCTTGCCTATGGCGCCCATGCGCCGCTAGGGCGAGGGCAAGGTTCGAACGAAGGGAGAGGCGGTACATGACGCGGCGCAAATATGTGGTCGGCAACTGGAAGATGAACGGGCTTTCTGCCGCGATCGGCGAAGCGCAGGCGATATTCGCCGCGGCGGATGATCATCCCGCGGTCGATGTCGCGATCTGCCCGCCCTTCACGCTGATCGGCGCGATGGTTGCTGCGGCGCCGGGCAAGGCCGTCGGCGGGCAGGATTGCCACAGCGCCGTATCGGGCGCGTTCACCGGATCGGTCGCCGCCGGGATGCTCGCCGACATTGGGGCGAGCGTTGCGATCGTCGGGCATAGCGAACGGCGCGAGGGGTTCGGGGAAAGCGATGCCGATGTGCGCGCCAAGGCCGAAGCGGGCCTCGCCGCCGGGCTGTCGGTGATCCTATGCGTGGGCGAACCGCGTGAGGTGCGCGAATCGGGCGGCGCGATCGATCATGTGCTTGCGCAGATTGCGGGATCGGTGCCCGACGACTTCGATCCGCACCGGCTTGCCATCGCTTATGAGCCGATCTGGGCGATCGGCACGGGGCTTGTCCCGACCGTCGCCGATGTCGCCGCGATGCACGGTGCGATCCGCGGCGCTCTTGGTGCGCGCTTTGGCAGCCCGGCGGAGGATATGCGCATTCTTTACGGCGGTTCGGTCAATGGCGATAATGCCACCGAGCTGTTGGATGCAGCCGATGTCGATGGTGCGCTCGTCGGCGGCGCAAGCCTAACCGCCGCGAAGTTCGTGCCGATTGTCGCAGCGGCGGCGACACTTGCGGGTTGAGCATTACCCGTCGCCTTCGTGGGGGCGACGGATTGTTTCTGAGGTGACGTATGGGTTGAAGCGAAGCCGCTTCGTCTCTATGTGCGCCGCGAGCGCGGTCCGTGTGAGGCCGCGCAAGTTCGGGAAAATATGATGTCCAGCCTTTTCACCTTTCTGCTTGTCGTTCAGGCGCTCGTTGCCGCGACGATGATCGGCGTCATCCTGATGCAGAAGTCGGAAGGTGGCGGTTTGGGCGTCGGCGGCAGCCCTGCGGGCCTGCTTTCGGCGCGCGGCGCGGCGGATTTCATGACGCGCGCAACGACGATCCTCGCGACGGCATTCGTCGCGCTGTCGATTGTCCTTGCAGCGATGGCCTCGGTCGGCCGCAGCGGTTCGACGATCGATACCTCGCTTTCGAAAACGGCTCAGCCGGCGAGTGCTCCCGCCTCGTCGCTGACGGGTCCGGCACAGCAGGCCCCGGCCAATGCAGCGCCCGCCCCCGCGAGCGACGATCCGCTGGCGGCCGCTGCCGCAGCGGCGGCAAGCCAGGAAACCGCTCCGGCTCCCGCGCAGGCACCTCCCGCCAAGAAATAACCGGCGGCTTCGGCCTCCACCGTAACCCGCCCGGCGGAAAATATTTCCGCCGGATGCGATTCGACGGCTTGCGCCGTCCCCCTCCCGTTGAGTAAGTCTTTCCTCCCATGGCGCGGTTCATTTTTATCACCGGCGGCGTGGTCTCCTCGCTTGGCAAAGGTTTGATGGCGGCTAGCCTCGCAGCCTTGTTGCAGGCGCGTGGCTATCGTGTCCGTATCCGGAAGTTCGATCCCTATCTGAATGTCGATCCGGGCACGATGTCGCCCTATCAGCACGGCGAGGTCTATGTGACCGACGACGGCGCCGAAACCGACCTCGACCTCGGCCATTATGAACGCTTTACCGGCGTTGCCGCGCGGCAGAGCGACAATGTCACCTCGGGCCGCATCTATCAGGGCATCATCGCCAAGGAACGCCGCGGCGACTATCTGGGCGCGACGGTACAGGTCGTTCCGCACGTCACCGACGCGATCAAGGAATTCGCGCGCGCCGAGATCGACGATCTCGATTTCGTGCTGTGCGAAATCGGTGGCACCGTCGGCGATATCGAATCGCTGCCGTTTATCGAGGCGATCCGCCAGCTCAAGAATGAAGAGGGACGCGAAAACGCGATCTCGGTCCACGTCACGCTGGTGCCTTATATCGCGGCCGCCGGCGAGTTGAAGACCAAGCCGACACAGCACAGCGTGCGCGAACTGGCGTCGCTTGGCGTCCAGCCCGATATCCTGCTCTGCCGCTGCGAAAAGCCGCTGCCCGAGAGCGAGCGCGCCAAGATCGCGCTTTTCTGCAACGTCCGCAAGGAAGCGGTAATCCCCGCGCTCGATGCCGACAGCATCTATTCGGTCCCAGTCCAATATCATGGCGAAGGGCTGGACAGCGAGGTCCTGCGCGCGTTCGGCATCCATGACGCGCCCGCGCCCGACCTGTCGCGCTGGTACGACATCATGGACCGCAAGCAGCATCCCGAGGGCGAGGTCACGATCGGCGTCGTCGGCAAATATGTTTCGCTGCCCGACGCCTATAAGTCGCTGAACGAAGCGCTGGTTCACGGCGGCATGGCGCACCGGGTCAAGGTGAATATTCGCTGGCTCGATGCCGAAATGTTCGAACGCGACGAGGATCTGGCCGCCAATCTTGAGCCGATGCACGGGATTCTTGTACCCGGTGGTTTCGGCGAGCGAGGGTCCGAAGGCAAGATTTCGAGCGTGCGCTTTGCGCGCGAGCGCAATGTGCCTTTCTTCGGCATCTGCCTTGGCATGCAGATGGCGTGCATCGAAGGCGCGCGGAACACAAGCGGTATCGCGGACGCATCGAGCACCGAATTCGGCCCGACCGATGAGCCCGTCGTCGGCATGATCACCGAGTGGATGAGCGACGAAGGCCTGCAAAAGCGCGGCGCCGACACCGACCTTGGCGGGACGATGCGGCTTGGCGCCTATGAGGCGAAGCTGTCGCCGAACAGCCATGTCGCGAGCGTATATGGCGCGAACGACATCAGCGAACGCCACCGTCACCGCTATGAGGTGAACAACGCCTATCGCGAGCAGCTCGAAAAGGGCGGTCTCGTCTTTTCGGGCATGTCACCCGACGGCATGTTGCCGGAAATCGTTGAGCGCCCGGACCATCCGTGGTTTATCGGGGTGCAGTTCCATCCGGAACTCAAGTCGAAGCCGTTCGACCCGCATCCCTTGTTCGCGGGTTTCATTGAAGCGGCGGTGAAGCAGAGCCGGCTGGTCTAGGCCGGGCAAAAGGGGTGTAGGGGCAATGGATCACGCGAGACTCGCCGAATTGCAGGGCCCCGACAGCATTTTTTCCGGACTGACGGTCGAGGATTGGGCCGAAATTGCCAGCCGCGCGGTGCAGGTCAATTTCGTCAAGGGCAAGGAATTGCTTGTCCAGGGCGACCCGGGCGACATGATGTTGATCCTGACCGAGGGCACCGCGCGCGTATCGATGCTGACCTCTGGCGGGCGCGAAATCGTGCTCGCTTACGCCGAGCCCGGTGCGATATTGGGCGAGATCGCATTACTCGACGGCGGCGAACGCACGGCCTCGGTGACCGCAACGAGCGCGGGGAGCGCGCTCCAGCTTGGCCGCAACGCGCTCAAGGATTTCGCGGCGAGCCATTCCGAATTTGCCTGGTCGTTGATGCAACAGCTCGCGCGGCGGCTGCGCACCGCCGACCAGACGATCGAAAGCGACCGCGCCTATGCGTCAGGGCCGCGGCTTGCGCGTTATCTGAAGCGGCTGATCCGCAAGGATGTCGAGGCGTCGCAGCGCGTCGAGCTCAGCCAGACCGAACTTGGCAATTTCGCGGGCATGAGCCGCGAGCATATCAACCGCCAGCTCAAGAGCTGGGAAGAATCGGGCGTGATCTCGCTCGAACAGGGCCGCGTGCGCGTGCTCGACACCGATATGCTTGAGGATATCAGCGAAAGCGAAGGGTAGGGGGCGGGTTTCGACCCGAAGCGGACCTCTTTATCCTCGTCATCCCGGGCTCGACCCGGGATCCCGCTTTTCGAATGTACCGGCTCGCTTCACAAAATAACGGGACCCCGGATCAAGTCCGGGGTGACGAAAGTGGGGTTAAGTTGCGGCAGCTCCCACCCCAAAAAGGCCGTCCACCTTCAATATTCCAGCGACGGATACCAGTCGGTCCCGCGGCCCGACGGCGTCAGATCCAGGATATTCCACAGGCTGGCGATATCGGGCGCGTCGCGCGGGTCCTGCCCCGGATCGGCCATTTCTGGGGTCATCTCGCTCTTCCAGAACAGGCGCACCTCGTTACCGATCTTCTTGAACACCGCGAGCGCCGGATTCTCGCTTCCGTCCGCGTTGAGCAAACGGAAGTCGCGGGCATAATCATCGCCGACGGTTTGCAGGAAATCGAGTGCCTGCCATCCGCGTTCGAGCGCGAAGGCCTTTTGCCGCTCGACCGGACTGCGGCCGAAAACCTTGAACGCGACGCGCTGTTTCAGATCGTTCGCATTGCCGTCGACCGAGCCTAGCCAGTTGGTGCACATCGGGCAGGGGCGCTCGCGGTCGGGGCCGTACATCCAGAAATAGCTGACGAGCGTGTCGTGCCCGGCGAACAGATCTGCGAGTCCGAGTTCGGCGCCATTGGCATCCTTGAACCGATAATCCTTCATCACCGGCCCCGGCGGCAGGGCACGGCGCTGTTCGGCGATCCGCGTCATCTTGCGGCGCAGGTCGATCTCTTCGGCCAGCAGCGACTTTCTTGCCTTGGTATAGGATTCATCTTCGCCGGGAAATGCACGTCTACGGGAAGCAAGTGCCGGCGCAGCCGACAGGGTTTGGCGAAGGGCCATCCAATTCTCCTTTTCTGGGAGAACGTGTGATTCGGGCGATTGTTGCAGGGGCGGGTCACAATTGCCCGCAGCCGAGCCTCGCTTCGTCGCCGGTCAGGCGGGTTCGACTTCCCACAGGATCAGCTTGGTCGCCTGGACATTCTCACGTGCCTTTGCGCCTTCCAGCCGCGTGAGCTTGGCATCGCCCTTCAGCGCGCTCATTTCGAACATTGCATCGACAACGACCACCTCGCCCGCGCCAACCTCGATCTCCAACGTGCCGGCATGCGCCATGATGCCCTTGGCCATCGCGGCGTGCAGCCGGTGCGTGCCAGGTGCCACATCGGCCATCAGCATCTGCCCCGACTTGATCTGACCCTTTGCCGTCTCGTCGAGCGTGACGTTCATGCCCTGCAGCGCGGCGACGAAGCCGCGGCGCGTCACATAGATGCGGGCCTTGCCCTCGGGCGCGCGCATAGCCCGGGCGTCGGCGAGGGTCGCGGTATCGGCTTTCTTGCCCGACTTGTTGTTCGACAGCGACCAGACGATCAGCCCGACGATCGCGACGAGGGTGACGACCGAAAAAGTCAGCATCGCCCCGGTAGAGAGCGATTGGGCAAGAGCGGGTCCCAGAAACGCCCCGACGATTGCCGCGACGAAAATCATGGTCACCCAGAATGTATTCTTGCTCATGTCGCCCTCCTGTTCAGGCGGGAGAGAAGTCCCCCGTCGCCTCATCCATCAGATGCAAGACCCCGTCGCTGATCGCGAAAAAGGCGCCGCGCAGGGTCAGCGTACCGCGCCGCACCTTTTCCTGAATGCACGGAAAAGTCATCAGATTGTCAAGGCTTACGCGAACTGCCGCAAGTTCCATCGCGCGGCCGGCGTCGCGATTGTCGATATTGGGATGCTCGCTGCGCACCCGTTCGCTCGCATCGTCGAGCATCGCGATCCAGTCGGCGATGAACCCGCCGCGGCCGGGCTCGGCGCCCGCCATCGAGCGGTGCAGCGCGGCATGGCAGCCGCCGCACAGACCGTGCCCCATGACGACGATTTCCTCGACCTTCAGGAATTGCACCGCGAACTCAAGCGCGGCCGAGACGCCGTGACGGCCCGGCGTCGTCTCGAACGGCGGGACCAGCGCGGCCACGTTGCGAACGACGAAGATTTCGCCCGGATTGGTATCGAAAATCTGCGACGGTTCGGACCGGCTGTCCGAACAGGCGATCACCATCACCTTCGGCGATTGCCCTTCCGCAAGCTGTCCCCAGCGTTCGCGTTGCTGCGCCCAACCGCCGTTACGGAAACGGCGGTATCCCTCGATCATGTCTGCAAAGTGAGTCATGGAGGCGCCTTAGCATAGGTAGAGAGGTTGAGAAGAGGCGCGTGCACGACTATGTGGGCGGCATGAACGCTCCCGCCCAGCCTCAATCGGCCTCCGCCACCACTCCCAGCCAGCGCAGCCGCAAGCCCGACTGGATCCGCGTCAAGGCGCCGACCAGCCCCGGTTACGCCGAAACGCGCAAGCTGATGCGCGAACTCAACCTGCATACGGTGTGCGAAGAAGCGGCGTGCCCAAACATCGGCGAATGCTGGACCAAGAAGCATGCCACGGTGATGATCCTTGGCGACACCTGCACGCGCGCCTGCGCCTTTTGCAACGTCAAGACAGGGATGCCGCGCCCCGTCGATCCGCTGGAGCCCGAACATACGGCAATCGCGGCGGCGAAGATGGGGCTCAGCCACATCGTCATCACCTCGGTCGACCGCGACGATCTGCCCGACGGCGGCGCGAGCCAGTTCGTCAAGGTCATCAACGCGCTGCGCCGCGAGACGCCGCAGACGACGATCGAGATCCTGACCCCCGATTTTCGCAACAAGCCCGAAAGCGCGGTTGCGGCGATCGTCGATGCGCGTCCCGACGTCTATAACCATAATCTCGAAACCGTGCCGCGGCTCTATCCGACAATCCGCCCCGGCGCGCGCTACTATGCCTCGCTGCGCCTGCTCGAAAGCGTCAAGCGCCGCGATCCGTCGATCTTTACCAAGTCGGGCATCATGCTCGGGCTCGGCGAGGAGCGGATGGAGGTCCATCAGGTGATGGACGACATGCGCAGTGCCGACATCGATTTCATGACGATGGGCCAATATCTACAGCCGACACCGAAGCATGCGAAGGTCGCCGAGTTCGTGACCCCGCAGGCGTTCGACGCCTATGCGCAGATCGCGCGCGCCAAGGGCTTCCTGCAGGTCGCCTCTTCGCCGCTGACTCGTTCCAGCTATCACGCCGGCGACGATTTCGAGCGGATGCGCGCGGCGCGCGAGGCGCAACTGGCGCGCGTCAAGGCGGGCTGAGCGCCCCTTGCCGAGGCATCACGAAACGCGCGAACTTCCATACAGCGACGAACAGATGTTCGCGCTTGTTACCGATATCGCGCGTTATCCCGAATTCCTGCCGTGGGTCGTCGCGCTGCGCCTGCGCAGCGACAGCGAGCATGAGGCGGTTGCCGACATGATCGTCGGCTTCAAGGGGCTGCGCGAAAGCTTTTCGTGCCGCGTCCACAAACAGCGGCCGCGCGAAGTCATCGTCAGCTATATCGACGGTCCGATGAAGCATCTCAGCAACGAATGGCACTTCCAGCCCGCCGAGGGTGGGGGCTGCCGCGTCGATTTCATGGTCGATTTCTCGTTCCGCAGCCGCGTGTTCGAGGCTCTTGCGGGTCAGATGTTCGACAAGGCGCTCAGAAAGATGATCGCCGCGTTCGAAACGCGCGCCGACGATCTTTACGGGGCGGGGAGGGCGATATCCTCCGACGGCCGCAGCCCATCCTTTTCAGGCTGAAGCAGATCGAGCGCGAACAGCGTCGCCGCCTGCCGGATCGCCGCGCGATCGGTTGATTCGAATTGTACTCGCTGGGTGAAATAATCGTCGGGATCCTGCCCGCGGAGCGCGCGTGCGAACACGACCTGTCCCACCGGCTTCTTCTCCGACCCGCCACCGGGGCCAGCGATCCCGGTGATCGCCACCGCGACATCGGCGTCGCTGTTGGCCAGCGCCCCCGCTGCCATCGCCCAGGCGGTCGCGAGCGACACTTCGCCGAAGGTTTCGATGATCTCGCTGCTGACGTCGAGTTGGCTCTGCTTGGCGTGCGCCGAATAGGTAACGAAGCCGGCGCTGAATACGTCCGAGCTTCCGGCAATATCGGTCAGCGCGACCGACACCATGCCCCCGGTGCAGCTTTCGGCGACCGCGACCCTGCGACCCGCGGCGCGGTTGTTGGCGAGGACGCGAGTGGCGCGCTCGTCGCGCGCGGCGAGGCGCGCTTTTTCGACAGACTGCAAGGTTCAATTCTCCGGAAGTTGTAAAGTGGCAACGGCCTGCGCCGCTATCCCCTCGCGGCGGCCGGTAAAGCCCAGCCGCTCTGTCGTTGTGGCCTTCACACTAATCCGTTCGCGTGGAATCGCAAGGATTTCGGCAATGCGCGTGCGGATCGCATCGCGATGCGGGCCGATTTTCGGTGCTTCGGCGATGATCGTGAGGTCGACATGATCGATTCGCCCGCCACGGGCCGACACCCGCTCGCCAGCGAAGGCGAGGAAGCGGTGCGACGCCGCGCCGCGCCATTGCGGGTCGCTCGGCGGAAAATGGTCGCCGATATCGCCATCGGCGAGCGCGCCAAGGATCGCGTCGGTCAGCGCATGAAGTGCGACGTCGGCATCGCTATGCCCCTCAAGCCCATGACTATGCGCGATTTCTATCCCACCGATCCACATCGGCTTGCCGGTAACTAGACGGTGGACGTCATAGCCCATGCCGACCGCTGTTCGTGTCATCGTGCCGATCCCCAAAAGCCCCGCAAGGATCGCCATATCCTCCGCATATGTCAGTTTGTGCAGCCGCGCGTCGCCAGGAACGGCTGTCACGGCGATACCGAGCCGGCGCACCAGTTGTGCATCGTCGCTCGCCGCCGCCTCGACCGCTTCCCCATGCGCACGGCGCAAAACCCCCAGGCGAAAGGCCTGCGGCGTCTGAACACGCGCCAGAACGCTGCGATCGACGACATCGCCAGCCTCGCCATGCGCCTGTTCGACGAGCGTATCGGGCACAGGCAGTGCAGGGATCGCAGCATCGGAACCCTGCAGCGCCGCAAGCAACCGGTCGATAACATCCGCGCCGACACCCGGACGCGCAGCGTCGTGGACCAGCACATGCGCATCGTCAGCCCAATCCGCCAGCGCCGTGAGGGCATTGGCCACCGACTGCTGCCGCTCGGCGCCGGGTTCCGCGAAAATCCAGCCTGCGGGCAATGGCTCCACTGCGGCCATCACGTCGGCGTTCGCCACCAACACGCCGCCCGCAATCGACGGATGCGCCGTGAAGGCATCGATGCTCCAGCACAGTATCGGCTTGCCGCCAAGCGGCTCGAGCTGCTTCGGTCGTTCGAAACCCGCGCGCGCGCCAACCCCGCCGGCAAGCAGCACGACCGCAACGCGCGGAGAAGAGGATGGGGCGGACTCGGTCATAGCCGCGCCGGTTAGCGCAGCCGCGCCTTGCGGGAAAGCGGCTTAGCGTGTAGGGGCTGCTCAAAATTTAGGCAATTTTGACGAAAGCTCCCCGCCATGGCGCCGCTGCGGCCCATCCAGATCGGCAACATCACCATCGCGGATCCCGTGATCCTCGCGCCGATGACGGGCGTCACCGACCTGCCGTTCCGCAAGCTTGTCCGCTATTACGGCTCGGGGCTCAACGTCACCGAGATGATCGCAAGCCAAGCTGCGATCCGCGAAACGCGCCAGTCGATCCAGAAAGCCGCATGGGACCCCGTCGAGGAACCGGTATCGATGCAGCTTGTCGGTTGCACTCCCTATGAAATGGGCGAGGCGGCGAAGCTCAACGAAGACCGCGGCGCGTCGATCATCGACATCAACATGGGCTGCCCGGTGCGCAAGGTCACCAACGGCGACGCGGGCTCGGCGCTGATGCGCGACCTGAAACTGGCGGCGGCGCTGATCGACAGCTGCGTGGAGGCCGTATCGGTCCCGGTGACGGTCAAGATGCGCATGGGCTGGTGCCACGACAGCCTCAACGCGCCCGAACTTGCGCATATCGCCGAAGATCTTGGCGCAAAGCTGGTCACCGTCCACGGCCGGACGCGCAACCAGATGTATCGCGGAGAGGCCGACTGGGGTTTCGTGCGCAGCGTCAAGGACGCGGTGTCGATCCCCGTTATCGTCAATGGCGATATCTGTTCGGCGGAAGACGCGAAAACCGCGCTCACGCAAAGCGGCGCCGACGGCGTGATGATCGGCCGCGGCGCTTATGGCCGTCCCTGGCTGTTGGGACAGGTGATGGCGGCGCTGCGCGGCGAAGCCGAACGCCCCGACCCCGGCCTCGACGAACAATATGACGTCATCACATCGCACTACCGCGCGATGATCGATCATTATGGCGAGATGACCGGGGTCAATATGGCGCGCAAGCATCTCGGTTGGTACGTCAAGGGGCTGCACGGCTCGGCCGAGTTCCGTAACAAGGTCAATCAGATTCCCGACAGCAAGGGCGTGCTCGACGCGCTGGAAGCCTTTTATGGCCCGCACCTGACCAGGGCGGCTGCGTGACCGCGCTCACGTCGAGCATCCCCGTTTTCGACCATGACGAGCTGATCCAGTCGCACCCCGTCCCGACACTGCTGATCGACGACGGCGGGGTCGTGCTATTCGTCAACGCTGCCGCCGAGCAGCTCTGCAATGTCAGCCGCTCGGCGATGGTCGGGCGCGTCATCTATGACGTCATCGAGATGGACCGCAACTATCGTCAACGGATGAGCGACGCCGCGACGTCGGCGCTCTTCGCGCACCGTACCGAGATTTCGGCGGGGGGCAGGCGGTCCTTCTTCGTTGACATGCAGATGGTCCCCTATGGCCAGAGCGGCCACCGTATCCTTGCGCTCGTGCCGTCGCAGAGCGATGCCGAACTGATGGGCGGGGCGATCGGGCGCTCAGGGCGCGCGGCAGGCGCGGCCGCCTCTATGCTCGCGCATGAGATCAAGAACCCGCTCGCGGGGATCAAGGGCGCGGCGCAATTGCTCGCGCGCAAGACCGATGCTGGAGGCGAACGGTTCACGACGCTGATTTGCGCCGAGGTCGATCGCATCGCGACGTTGATCGATCAGATGGAGCATTTCTCGCGCGGGCAGCCGATCGCCTGCGGCCCGATCAACCTCTATCAGCCGATACACCAGGCAATGGAGACGGCGCGTGCGCGCCAGTTCCCCGGCGTGCGCTTTGCCGAGGATTTCGATCCGTCGCTGCCGCTCGTCCACGGGAATCATGACGCCATGGTGCAGATATTGCTCAACCTGCTGACCAATGGTTGCGAGGCGCTCGGCGGGCGCGACGATGGCGTGGTGCGCCTGACCACCGCCTATCGCCACGGCCTGTCGATCGACAATGGCGATGGGCGCGGCCGCATCGCGCTGCCCATCGAGGTTAGCGTCAGCGACAATGGCCCCGGCGTTCCCGCCGACATTCGCGGCGACCTGTTCGATCCGTTCGTGACGACCAAGCGCGAGGGGCGGGGACTTGGCCTCGCTCTCGTCGCCAAGCTCGCACGCGACATGGGCGGCACGGTCCAGCATATCCGCGATGGCGAATGGACGCGCTTTCGCGTTCACCTGCCCGTCGCGCAAAAGGGATGAACCAGGTGAGCAAGGGCAAGACGATCCTGTTGGTCGAGGACGATCCCGCGATCGCGATGATCATCCGCGAAACGCTCGTCGGCGAGTGCGCCCATTTCGCGTCGGTCGCGAGTCTGGCCGAACGCAATGCCTGGCTTGCGGATAACCGCCCCGATCTCGTCATTACCGACGTTGTGCTTCCCGATGGCGACGGCATCGATTCATTGTCGCGCTCCGCGATCGATCCCACGACGCCGGTGATCGTGCTGTCGGCGCAGAATACGCTCGACACGGCGGTGCGCGCCACGGGGATCGGCAGTTACGATTATCTTCCCAAGCCCTTCGATCTCGATGAACTGACCGCCAGCGTTCGTGCCGCATTGCAGCGGCGAGCAGAGCCTGCCGCCAGGGAGGCCGCGGTCCCCGCCGACAGCCACGGACTGGTCGGCCGAGCGCCCGCGATGCAGGCCGTATACCGCACGATCGCGCGACTCGCGTCGAACGATCTCGCGGTGCTGATCCTTGGGGAATCGGGTACGGGCAAGGAGGTCGTCGCACGTGCGATTCACGCGACGGGCCTCCGCCGCAGCGGCCCCTTCGTTGCGATCAACATGGCCGCGATTCCGCGCGAGCTGATCGAGGCCGAATTGTTCGGGCATGAGAAGGGGGCCTTTACCGGCGCGCATAGTCGCAATGCCGGGCGTTTCGAGCAGGCCGCGGGCGGCACACTGTTTCTCGACGAAATCGGCGACATGCCGCTGGAGGCGCAGACGCGGCTGCTGCGGGTGCTCCAGAGCAACGAATATTCGACCGTCGGCGGCAATCAGGCGCTGCGCGCCGACGTGCGCGTCATCGCGGCGACCCACCGCGACATGCGCACGCTCGTCGCCGATGGCCGGTTCCGCGAGGACCTTTTCTACCGGCTCAACGTCATTCCGGTGACGCTGCCGCCGCTGCGCGACCGACGCAGCGACATCGCCGCACTGGTGCGCCATTTTGTCGAGGTCGGACGCGGCTCTGGGCTACCCGATCGGCAGTTTGCGCCCGCTGCGATGCAATGGCTCGAACGCTATGACTGGCCGGGCAATGTTCGCGAACTCGGTAACGTTGTTCAGCGACTCGCGGTCCTGTCGCGCGACATCGTCGTGACCGTCCGCGATGTCGAAACCGTCCTGCAGGATAATGGCGAGGGCGGCGGAATGGTCGAACCCGCGGCGCTTATCGCCCGCGCGGTCGACGATTGGACGCGCGAGAAGATGGCGGACGCGGCGGGCGACGGACATATCCACGAACAGCTCGAGGCAATTGTCGAAGCGGCGCTTTTCCGTCGGATATTACGCGATGTTCGCGGCAATCAGCTTGAGGCGGCGCGGCGGCTGGGCATCAACCGCAACACGTTGCGCAAGCGCCTTGGACAGCTCGATATCGACCCGGCGCATCCTTGATCTGGAACGGCAATCGAAAAATCGGCGCGATCGGGCGATGGCCGCGCAGTTTGTGTGTTTTCTATGCAACAGGATTGTCGTAACGTAGCAACAATGACGCTATCCCCCCCTCTGGCTGTCGATACGGATTCGGACGACCAGGTGGCGCGCTCGGGCTTCTGGCGTTTTGCCGCCCCAGAATATTACACGCTCGCACTCATCATCAGTTTTGCGATCGCTACCTACATCTTCGTGACGGGCGATGCGCAGAGCGAACGGCTGCTGACCCCTGCGCTCGTCGCTGCGATCATGGTCGTCAATTTGGTGCCGGCGATGGCGCTGATCGTGCTTATCGGCAGCCGCGTCGCACGCGCCCGCGCGGTGCGGTCGATGGCGGGCGGTAACGGCCGTCTGCACGTCAGGCTTGTTGCCCTCTTTTCGCTGATTGCCGCGGCACCTACCTTGCTCGTCGTGATCTTTGCGTCGCTGCTGTTCCAGTTCGGCGTCGATTTCTGGTTCTCGGATCGCTCGCGCGGCATGTTCGAAAACGCCGCCAATCTGGCCGAGGGTTATTATCAGGAAAACCAGCGTCAGGTCGGCGCGAACACCTTTGCCATGGCCAACGACCTTGGCAAGCAATTGAGCCTCGCCCCGATAGATAGCCCGGTCTTTAGCAACTATTATCTGCAACAAGTTGTCGTGCGTAGCCTGAATGAATCGGCCATTATCGAGATCGGCAGAGATGGCGTTTCGCGGACGGCAACGGCGATCAATCCCGATAACAGGGCGGCCGAGAACCGCCTTAGCTCGGCGATGGTCGGTCGCCTCGACGCAGGCGAGGACGTCGTTGTCGTCCGCCAGCCGAACCGGATCGAAGCTGCGGCGCGGCTTCCCGGCACGGGCCGCGCCTACGTCTATGCCTCACGCGACACCAACGTTCCGGGCTTTCAGCAATCGGCTCGCGCGAGTGCGGTGCTCGCTGACTATAATGGCTTGTTCGAACGCTCACAGCAGCTCCAGCTGCAATTCAACGGCGCCCTCTACCTCGGGTCGCTTTTGCTTCTTGCGCTCGCCGTTATTGCGGCAATCGTCGTGGCCGACCGAATCGTCCGCCCGCTCGGCACGCTGATCGGCGCGACGCGAACCGCTGCGGAGGGCGACCTTTCGGTGCGGGTCACGCCGCCGGCGCGCGACGACGAAATCTCGGTGCTGACCCGAGCATTCAACCGGATGACCGAGCAATTGCAGGGGCAAACCGGCGCGCTGGTCAGCGTGAACGAACAGCTCGAAGCGCGGCGCAGCTTCATCGAGGCAGTGCTCAGCGGTGTGTCGTCGGCGGTGGTGTCGGTAGACGCCGACCGCCGCATCCTGCTCGCCAACGCAGCAGCGGAACGGCTGATCTGCCAATCGGCCGAATGCCTGACTGGCCAGCCGCTCGACGACGTCGCTCCAGAACTGGCACGCCTGTTGATCAGCGACGAGCGCGAGGCGATCGTTCAACTGTCGCGCAAGGATGCTGAACCCGCGACGCTTGCGGCGAAAGCCGTGGCGCAGGGCGATGGCTTCGTCCTGAGCTTCGAGGATATCACGCAGCAATTGCTCGATCAGCGCCGGGCGGCCTGGTCCGACGTCGCACGGCGCATCGCGCACGAAATCAAGAACCCGTTGACCCCGATCCAGCTGGCGGCCGAAAGGCTCCAGCGGCGGTTCGGTGACAAGGTGGAGGGCGACGAAGCCACGTTCCGCAAGCTGACCGATACGGTGATCCGGCAGGTTCACGATATGCGGCGCATGGTCGATGAATTTTCGAGCTTTGCACGGATGCCGAAACCGACTTTCGGGGTCGAGGATGTCCGTGACATCGTGCGTCAGGCGGTCTTCCTCTTCGAAGTGGCAAAGCCCGACATCGCCTTTGCCGTCAAAACGCCCGCCGAGATCGAGCCGCTCGTTTGCGACCGCCGCCTGCTGTCACAGGCGATCACCAATATCGTGAAAAACGCGGTCGAGGCGATTGAAGAGAAATATAGAAATTCCGATTCCGTCGCCACGGGACATATCGCGGCGGAACTCGTTGTCGGCGCAGGGGGCGAGTTCATCATTCGCGTATCCGACGACGGTATCGGACTGCCGGAAGCGCGCGACGCGATCGCCGAACCCTATATGACGACGCGCCAGGGCGGGACCGGGCTCGGGCTCGCGATCGTCAAGAAGATCGTCGAGCAACATTATGGCGAGCTAGAATTTTCCGACAATCCGACGGGGCAGGGGACATGCGTGACCCTGACGCTCCATCCCGAACGGCTCAGGCCATTGGCCGGAAAGGGCGGCGAACAGGGAATGGGGCAAATTGAATCGGTTCCCGGACGCATCCGGAACCGACAGGACAGAGAAGATCATGGCGCTTGATATTTTGATCGTCGACGACGAACGTGACATCTGCGAACTCGTCGCCGGCGTCATGGAGGACGAAGGTTATGAGGCGCGCACCGCCTCCGACAGCGATTCCGCGCTCGAAGCGATCCGGCAGCGACGCCCGTCGCTCGCGCTGATCGACGTCTGGCTTCAGGGCTCGCGGCTCGACGGTCTCGGGCTGGTCGAGGCGATCAAGGCCTTTGACCCGACGCTGCCGATCATTGTCATTTCGGGGCATGGCGGGCTGGATACCGCGGTTGCAGCAATCCGCCGCGGCGCGTTCGATTTCATCGAAAAGCCGTTCGAGGCATCGCGTCTGCTCCACCTCGTCGCGCGCGCGACCGAGAATGAGCGGCTGAAGTTCGAATATGAGCAATTGCGTGAAAAGGCAGGCCCCTCTGACGAACTGACCGGGACCAGTGCGGCAATCAACAATGTCCGTGCGACGCTGAAGCGCGTCGCAGGAACCGGGAGCCGCGTGCTGATCACAGGCGCGCCGGGCGTCGGCAAGGAAGTTGCGGCGCGCGTGCTGCACGGATGGAGCGGCCGGCAGAATGCGCCCTTCCGCGTCATTTCCTCCGCGCGGATGGATCCCGAAACGGTCGAGACCGAATTATTCGGTTCCGAGGCCGAGGACGGCTCGATCCGCGTCGGACTGCTCGAACAGGCGCATGGCGGGACCTTGTTCCTCGACGAAGTCGCCGATATGCCGCTGACCACGCAGGGCAAGATCCTGCGCGTCCTGACCGATCAGAGCTTCGCCCGGGTGGGCGGCCGGACAATGATCCGCGTCGATGTCCGCATCATTTCAGGTTCGGCGCGCGACCTGATGACCGAAATCGCCGAAAACCGGTTTCGCGAAGATCTCTATTACAGGCTCAATGTCGTACCCGTGCATATCCCGCCGCTGCGCGAACGCCGCGACGATATCGCCAGCCTTTGCGATCACTATATCCGCCGCTATGCCGCCGATCGTCGCGTCCCACCGCCCGAAATCAGTTCGGAAGCGATGGCGGCGCTCCAGGCGCACGAATGGCCGGGCAATGTCCGCGAACTGCGCAACGTGATCGAGCGTGTCATGATCCTTGCACCCAGCGACCGGCTGAATCGTATCGACGCCGATATGCTGCCAGCCGAACTGGTCCGCGGCGGCGCCGATATCCTGCCCAACTCGGAATCGATCACGGCAATCCCGCTGAAGGAAGCGCGCGAGAATTTCGAACGCGAATATCTGCGCATCCAGATCAACCGCTTTTCGGGCAATATCTCACGCACCGCGACCTTCATCGGAATGGAACGTTCCGCACTGCACCGCAAACTGAAACTTTTAGGCCTTACCGAGAGTTCGGACGGCGAGGGATAGCGGCTTTGCGCTAGACCTCGCGTGTCCTTTGCCGCATATTGCGGGCGCGAAGAAGGTCTTAAAACCGGAAAACCGGCACCATACCCGCGGTTACACCGCCAAAAACAGGAGGCAAATGTGTCCGATAAAAATCAGAATCTCCAGGATATTTTCCTAAACGCCCTTCGCAAGAGCAAGACGCCGGTGACGATGTTCCTGGTCAAGGGTGTCAAGCTGCAGGGCATCATCACCTGGTTCGACAACTTCTCGTTGCTTCTTCGCCGTGATGGGCAATCACAGCTAGTTTACAAGCATGCGATCTCGACGGTGATGCCGTCGCACGACTTCGACCTCTCGCTGCTTGGTGACAGTCTGCGCGACGCACCAGCAAGCAAGGGCAAGGCGCTGCAGGACGTGTTCCTGAACGCGGTCCGTCGTTCCGACGAGTCGGTGACGATGTTCCTTGTCAACGGCGTCATGTTGCAGGGCGATATCGTCGCTTTCGACCTGTTCTGTATGTTGCTCGAGCGCGAGCGGCAGGTCCAGCTTGTCTACAAGCACGCGATTTCGACTGTCCAGCCGAACGGGCCGATCAACCTGACCGACAGCGAGCCGGACGCAGAAGCGGATAACGCCTGATCGACCCGATAATCGACAATGAAGACGAGGTAACGCGCGGCGCCGCCGCGCTTATCGTCGTGCCCGAATGGCATAGCCAGCGCCTCGCGCGGGACTTAGACGCGCGCGCCGAGGAGGCGAGGGGGCTTGCGCTTGCGATCGGGCTAGACGTCGTTGCGGTCCACACGCTCCGGTTACGGCAGACGCGCGCTGCGACGTTGTTGGGTGTCGGGCAAATCGAAGCGATCGCGCCCGACATCGCGGCAAAGGGTGTTCAACTGGTCGTCGTCGATGCGGCGCTCAGCCCGATCCAGCAGCGCAACCTTGAAACCGCATTCGGCACCAAGGTAATCGACCGGACGGGCCTGATCCTCGAAATTTTCGGCGAACGAGCCGCGACAGCCGAAGGGCGGTTACAGGTCGAACTCGCACATCTCGACTATCAGGCGGGGCGGCTGGTGCGCAGTTGGACCCACCTTGAGCGCCAGCGCGGTGGCTTTGGCTTCCTCGGCGGCCCCGGCGAAACACAGATTGAGGCTGACCGGCGGATGATCCGCAACCGGATGGCCCGCATCCGCCGCAGCCTCGAAGACGCGCGGCGCACGCGGCAGTTGCAGCGGTCGAAACGCCAGCGCGCGCCATGGCCCGTGGTTGCGCTCGTAGGCTACACCAATGCCGGGAAGTCCACCTTTTTCAATCGGTTGACGGGAAGTGACGTCATGGCGGAAGATATGCTTTTCGCCACGCTCGACCCAACGATGCGCGAAATCCGGCTCCCCGGAATCGACAAGGCGATCCTGTCGGACACCGTGGGTTTTGTCTCCGACCTGCCTACCGAACTGGTCGCGGCGTTCCGCGCGACGCTGGAGGAAGTCACAACCGCCGATCTGATCGTACACGTCCGCGACATTGTCCATCCCGACAGCGACGCCCAATATGACGATGTGCGCGCCATATTGGAATCGCTGGGTGTCAATGGACCACAGGACGACGGGGAGGGCGATGCGCCACCGGCGATCCAACAAATCGAAATCTGGAACAAGATCGACACGGCCGATGACGAAAGCCGCGCGGCTATCGAGGATATGGCAGCGCGTCGCCCCGATGTCGCCGTGATCTCCGCGGCAACGGGCGAGGGCGTCGAAGCTGCGCGGACACTGATGGCGTCACAATTGACTGCACTGCACAAGGTTCAGCGCATTTACCTGAGCTATAGCCAGGGTGAAGCGGCGGCGTGGCTTCATGCGCGAGGCGAAGTGCTGGCCGATGAGCCTGAGGCTGAAGGCCATATTCTCACCGTACGCCTCGATCCCGCCGACAGCGCACGCTTCGAACGGCTTTGGCCGACTACGGACGCTCCGACGCCTTAACGGCCAACCAATGGCTTTCCTGTACGTCGAGCGACAGGCCCGACAGGCTGCCGCCGGCGCGATCTTCCATGGCGGCAAAGCGCCGCGCGAACTTGCCATTGGCGTCGCGCAGAGCTCCTTCTGCGTCGACGCCAAGGTGTCGGGCATAGTTGACCACCGCTAACAACAGGTCGCCGATCTCCTCATGCTGCTCGGCCTCGCTGGTCGCAGCCGCGACCTCGGCGAGTTCCTCGACAATCTTGGCGCGCGGGCCTTCGATGTCGGGCCAATCGAACCCGACACGCGCCGCACGGTCTTGCAGCTTTTGTGCGCGAAGTAATGCGGGCAACGACTGCGCAACGCCGGCAAGCGCGCTTGCCGGACCGTCGGTGGCGCGTTCGGCCGCCTTGATCTGCTCCCACTGCTGGCGGACGTCGTCAGTCTTTCTGTCACCGAAGATATGAGGATGGCGGCGCTCCATCTTGTCGCTGATCGCGTTGGCGACATCGTCGAAACCGAACAAGCCGTTGTCGGTGGCAATCTGGCTGTGAAAAACCACCTGGAGCAACAGGTCGCCAAGCTCATCGCAGATGGCTACGGGATCGCCGCCGGCAATGGCGTCGGCGACCTCATAAGCTTCTTCGATCGTGTACGGTGCGATGGTCGAAAAATTCTGCGCCAGATCCCATTCACAGCCGCCGTCGGGATTGCGGAGCTGGCGCATGATCGCAAGCAGGCGATTGATGGGGGACTGGGCTACGGTTTCGGCCATGAAATTATCCGATAATATATATTATGTTAAATATAAGAATGTACGGGGAGAAAGTGCCCCTCTCGCTATGTTACAGCCTGCCATGTCCGGATAACCAGAAACACCAGTCCGAAAATCGCCACCCACGCCAGCGCCATCTTGATCCAGTCGGCCATCGGCAGCCGCCGCGCCAGCAGCGAACTGAGCACCAGCGTGAATGCGCCGGCAAACCACAGGATTTGAACAGTCGTGTCGCCGTTCATAGCTGCACCTCCAACCCGTCATATCCAGGCTCGACGCCTGGCGGCAATTCCGCCGCAAGGTCGTCATAATCCATCGTATTGTCCATATGCGTAATGATCGCGCGCGGATTGCCGACTTTGCCCAGACCCTCAAGCGTCATTGCCAAATGTGGGTGCGTTGGATGCGGATAACGGCGCAGCGCGTCGATGACGAAGAGGTCGACGCCTTGGAAAAATTCGACCATCTCATCAGTAAACTTAGAAAAATCAGTGGCATAGGCGATCTTGTGGGCGCCATCGCTAAAGATCAGGCCCGTAGCCTTGATCGGGCCGTGCGGCATTTCGATCGCGGATACTTCGATGGGGCCGATCGACTGATGATCGTGAAGATCGATTGGATCGACCGATGCCGGATAGCCGGCGTTGCCCGCAAAGGCATAGGTAAAACGCCATTTCAGGATGTCGAGTACATGATCGCGCGCATAGACCGGTACTGCGGAGCGCCGGAGATGCATGACTTGTCGAAGATCGTCGAGACCGTGCGTATGGTCGGCGTGCTCATGCGTCCAGATCACGGCATCGATCTCGCCGACGCCCGCGTCTAGCAGTTGCAACCGCATATCAGGACTGGTGTCGACGAGGATACGAAAACCGCCCAGCGAGACCATGATTGAGGCGCGGCTACGCAGGTTTCGGGGATTGTCGGGGTCACACGCACCCCAGTCGTTACCGATCCGCGGAACGCCCGAGGAGGTACCGCTGCCAAGGATCCTTAGCTTCATGAAGCGCGCGACGTCATGCTACCGCCTTATTGAAAAGCGAATAGAAATTGGCGCTCGTCGCCGATGCAAGCGCGTCGGGATCTTCGTCGCGAAGCGTTGACAGAAACGCGAGAGTATCGGCGACAAAAGCCGGCTCACCGGCCTTGCCGCGATGCGGGACGGGGGCAAGGAAGGGGGAATCGGTTTCGATCAGCAGCCGGTCCTGCGGCAGCCATTTGGCTGTCGACTGGAGATCGGCGGCGTTCTTGAACGTCACTATGCCCGAGATCGAGATAAAGAACCCAAGGTCGAGCGCCTGCCGCGCGAAATCATCACTGGCGGTGAAGCAGTGGATCACGCCTGGGAAGGTAGCCCTGTCCATCTCTTCGCCGAGCAAGGCCAGAGTATCAGCTTCGGCATCGCGCGTGTGAACGATGATCGGCAGGCCGGTTTGTTGCGACGCGTGAATATGACGGCGGAAGCTATCCTGCTGCCGCATGCGGTCGCTCTTGTCGTAATAGTAATCGAGCCCGGTTTCGCCGATCCCGATCACTCGCTGATGCCTCGCGCGTTCGACAAGCTTGGCGGTATCGACGTCGGGGTGGTGGTCCGCATCATGCGGATGGATGCCGACACTGGCCCAGACGTCGGCGTTCGCTTCGGCGACGGCAAGAACATCGTCCCATTCGCTTTCGCGCGTCGCGATGTTGAGCATGGCGGTGACGCCGCGCGCACGGGCGCGTTCGAGCACTTCATCCTGCTGTTCGGCGAGGCCCTTATAGTTGAGGTGGCAGTGCGAATCGACGAGCATTCAGGCCTCCCCTTCCCCCCCATTGTCCTCGGCTGGCAGTTCCAGGCGTGGGAAGATCGGTACGGGCTGACCGACCACAAAGCCGCTGGCAACGAGCTTCGCGAACCAGTCGTTGTCTGCCAGCGCGTCAAAATCGCGCGCGTCGTCGGCAATGCCCATCTGGTCGAGTAATGCGTCGGCGGCCGCCGGTACGACGGGCCGGATGGCGATCGCGAGCGTCCGCACCGCTTGAAACAAGGTCATCAGCACGGCGCGCATGCGTTCGGGGTCGGTTTTACGCAGCGCCCAGGGGGCCTGCGTATCGACATATTGGTTGCAGGCGAACACCGCGCGGATCCAGTCCTCGATACCTACCGAGAAAGCGAGTTGCTCGAATTCGCGCGGCAAGCGGATCGCCGCCATTTCGGCGAGATCTGTGAGCAGGTCGACGTCATCCTGCGCCGGTGAATAGTCGGCCGAAATCTTGCCGTCCAAATTCTTGAAAATCATCGACAAGCTGCGCTGTGCAAGATTTCCGAAGCTGTTCGCGAGGTCGGCGTTCGCGGTGCGCACGATCGCCTCGGCCGAATAAGTACCATCCTGTCCGAAGCTGACTTCGCGGAGCAGGTAATAGCGCAGCGCGTCGACGCCGAACTGATCGGCAAGCACCATAGGATCGACCACATTGCCGAGCGATTTCGACATTTTCTCGCCGCGGTTGAGCAGAAAGCCGTGGCCGAACACCTGTTTCGGCAGCGGCAGGTTCGCGCTCATCAGGAAGGCCGGCCAGTAAACCGTATGAAAACGAACGATATCTTTGCCGATCATATGGATATTCGCCGGCCAGAACTTGCTGAAATCACTGGCGGGGTTCGGGTAGCCCAATCCTGACAAATAGGTGGTCAGCGCGTCGACCCACACATACATCACGTGCCCCGGTGAACCCGGCACCGGCACGCCCCAGTCGAAGCTGGTGCGCGAGACGCTGAGGTCCTTGAGACCGCCTTCGACGAAGCGCATGACCTCGTTGCGACGGCTTTCGGGGCGGATGAAATCGGGTTGCTCGTTGTAGAGCGCGAGTAGTTTGTCCTGATATTTGGACAGACGGAAGAACCAGCTTTCCTCGACGGTCCATTCGACCGGCGTACCTTGCGGCGATAGGCGAACGCCCCCTTCCCCGTCGACCAGTTCGCTTTCGTCGTAAAAAGCCTCATCGCGGACCGAGTACCAGCCCTCATAACGGTCGAGATAGAGGTCGCCGTTCGCCTCCATCGCGCGCCAGATCGCCTGCGACGCTTCATGGTGAGCGGCATCCGACGTACGCATGAAATTGTCATAGCTGATATTCAGCCTGGCATACATCTCACGGAAATATCCCGACATTTCGTCGGCGAGATCGATCGTAGCGCGGCCTTGGTCACGCGCGGTCTGGAACATCTTAAGCCCATGTTCGTCGGTCCCGGTGATTAGCCGCACGTCGCGGCCGCGCGCGCGCTGGAAGCGGGCCATGACGTCGGTCGCGATTGCTTCATAAGCGTGACCGATATGCGGGCGGCCATTGGGGTAGCTGATCGCAGTGGTGATATAGAAGGGGTCTTTGTTTTCGGACATGCGCGCGCCTTAGCCGCTGGGGCGCGCGAGGGAAAGCGTCAGCGTGTCGTCTGCCCTGTCCTTGGCGCCAATTCGGCGAGGCAGTTACCTATTTCGAACCCCACCATCGCACCGTCGTAGGAACCTCGGATCGCATCACGGACCGTGCGCTGGACGCGGTCCCATTGGGCGAGAACGGGCGCGATCTCCGCAACCGGACGGTCGCGTGCGAGGCGCGCCAGCAGCCCCGGAACAATGTCGATCACCAGTTCGAGCCGGGCGCGATTGCTTGTCCCGCCAACTTCGCGAGCGAGCGCCTCACGCAACCGGTTCTCGGGATCGCCGCTCGCCGCAATCGCAAGCAGCTTTTTTTCCATCGCCGCGACATCGCTGTCGATCAGCGCGAGCGCCTTGCCCGGCACACCGCCCGAAGCGGCAACGATCGCGCGTACTTCGGCGATTTCGAGCATCGGGCGCAACTCGCCCAGCCACGCTGTCATGACGTCACGATCAACCGGCTGAAAACGTAGCATTCTGCAGCGCGACCTTATGGTCGGCAACAAGCGTCCAGGTGAATGGCTGACGAGCAGGAACAGCGTCTTTGCCGGCGGTTCCTCGAGCGTCTTTAGCAATGCGTTGGCGCCGTCGGTTTCCAGATCGTCGACCGCATCGACGATGATCACGCGCCACTCGCCGAGCGACAGAGACAGATGAAGGCGGCGGATCATCTGCCGCACCTGCTCGATCGTGATGTTGCGAGCGAGCTCCTTCGCCTTGTCCTTGGGCTGGCGTGCGAGACGGAGGATTTCGGGGTGGTTTCCGGCGTCGACAAGCCGGGCCGCGGCATCGTCGCCGTGGTCGTCGAGGGTCACCGATTGTCCGTCGCCGCCGCGTCCGTGGGTGACGAGAAAGCGTGCTACACGTTCGGCAAAGGCGCCCTTCCCCATCCCCTGCGGCCCGGCCAGAAGCCAGGCGTGGTGAAGACGTCCGCCTTGCCAGGCCTCGACAAAGGCCTTTTCGGCGTCCTGATGGCCGATCATGGCAGCCATTCCGCAAGCTCAGCGAGGATCGCCGCAGTCACCCGTTCAGCGGGAGCGTCGGCACCGACGATCCGCCAGCGAGCAGGCTCCGCCTCCGCCATTTCGACAAAACGTGCCGCGAGCCGCGCCTGATAGTCCGCAGGCTTATTGCCCATGCGGTCGCTGCCGCCACGTTCGGTCAGCCGCCGCGCCGCCTCGTCGGCACTGACGGTGAGCAGAAAGGTCCGGTCGGGCAACAAGCCCATCGAACCGAAGCCGTGAAGCGTCAGGAGGTCGGCGTCGGTGATGCCGCCGCCGCCGCCCTGATAGGCGCGGCTCGAATCGACGAAGCGGTCGCAGAGCACCCACGCGCCGCGATCAAGCGCCGGGCGGATCGTGCGTGCGACATGGTCGGCGCGCGCCGCGGCAAAAAGCAATGCCTCGCTCCGAGCGTCCCAGCGATCGTCGCTTCCCTCCATGAGCAGCGTGCGGATCGCTTCGGCGCCCATGCTACCGCCAGGTTCGCGCGTCGCGACTGTCTCGATACCAAGCGCCTCGAGCGCGGCAGCAAGTGCGCGAATTTGCGTCGATTTACCGACCCCTTCGCCGCCCTCAAGCGTTATAAAACGACCGCGCGTCATGTCGCTAACCCAAAGAGCTGGTGGATGGGATGCTGCCCGTGCATCGGTCGGCGGTAGCCCGCCTTGGGACCTTTGTCATCTGCGCGTAGCGGCTGCCCGGTCTTTCGACGCAGCGGAGCGCCGGTCCTGTACAGTTGTCCCGGCGCCGCCATCGGCAAAACCCCAGCTCATCAGCCGCTCGGCCTCGTCGCGGCGCGCTTTTTCGGTTGGCATGCCGGCAACAATCATGATCAGCCGACGCCCATCGCGCTTTGCCGAGCCGAGGAAACAATAGCCCGCCTCCGACGTATGTCCTGTCTTCAGGCCATCGGCCCCCGCGAAGCGGCCGAGGATCGGATTGCGGTTCGCCTGGATGATCGGTTTTCCTTCCGGCGAGGTGCCATGCCGGAACTTCGGAATCGAAAAATAGCGCGCATAGTCGCCCGGATGGTCGCGGATCAGCCGCTCGGCGAGCAGGACCATATCGCCTGCGCTGACTTTGGTCACTCCGCCGTCAGGCCAACCGCTCGGCGTTCCGAAATTACTCGACGACATACCAATTCGCGTCGCTATCCCATTCATTCTTTTGACGAAAGCGGCCTCGCTGCCGTCGATGCCGACCGCGAGAACCGCTGCGGCGTCGTTCCCCGAAACGGTGATCAATCCTTTGAGCAAATCGTCAACCGAGACCTTTTCGCCCGCGCTCAGAAACATGCTCGAACTGCGGCTCCGCGCGCTCCATGTCTTCCATGTCGCCTCTTCGACAGTCAGAAGCTTGTCGCGCGACAATTGGCCTCGTTTGACGAGGTCGAGGACGACATAGGCCGTCATCACCTTCGCCATAGACGCCGGAGCAAAGCGCTTGTCGGCGCCGCGGGAAAACAGCACTTTTCCCGTATCGAGATCCTTGAGCATCACGATCGGGGCCTGCGTAACATAGGCCGCAGGTGCCGCCGGCGCGCTCTTTGGGCGAACGTCTTCGGCTGCTGCCGCCGGAAGGTTCAAGATTAGCGCAAGCAGGCCCAGCGAGGCTGCGATGCCTCTCAAAACGGTGGTCGGCCTGCCCATACCTGCCCGTCAGCGATCGCGCTGGACGACCGCATCGCGGAAGCCCTTCGCCTTCACTTTGCCGAGCGCGCCGCGCGCTTCGGCGTCGCTCGCGAAAGGACCGACGCGCACACGCCACAGATTGCCTGCTTTCGTCACGTGGCCGCCGACCGATTTCGCCGCTGCGTCGGCGCGGCTTTCCACGCTGAAGGCGCCGACCTGCACCACAAACTTCCCGGCGACAGCGGGGGCTGGTTTAGTGGTAGGCTTGGGCGCCGCCTTGGTCGTTCCCGGACCTTCGACAACAAAGCGGTCGTCGCCGGGTTTGGCCTTGCCCGATGCGATCGGCGCAGCGGGCTGCGCGGTAACGGGTGCGGCAACAACCGCCGCTTTCGGAACGGGTAGCGCCTTTGCCTTGTTACGCAGAATTGCCAGCAGCGATTCGGGCGTCGCGATGCGTTCGGGAACGGGTTTGCCCGAGCGAAGCTGCGCGCGTTCGGCGACGGGCGGGTTAGTCCGACGCACCCGCACGGCGGAGAGGCCGTCGGTGAGCCCGAGTTGTTCGGCGGCGCCGCGTGAGAGGTCGATCAGCCGGTCGCCGACCATCGGCCCGCGATCGTTGACGCGCACCAGAATCGTCCGTCCGGTATCGAGCGCGGTGACCTCGACATAGCTCGGCAACGGCAGCGTCTTATGCGCCGCGCTGATTGCCGCAGGATCGAACGCCTCGCCATTGGCGGTCGGCTTTCCGGCCAATTCCTCGCCATACCAGCTTGCATAGCCGACATCATCATAGTCAGGGATGTCGGCGGGCGTATAGGTCACGCCGCCGATCGTGTATGGATCGCCGAGCTTTACCGGAACATCGACAACACCGTTTGCGGCCGTCGCCGGCGTCGGACTTGCCGTCGGGCCGCCTTCGCGCTTGCCATCCGTAATGCCACAGCCGGCGAGCATCAGCATCGCCCCGGCCATCAGGCCCCCGCCCTTAACGATCGATTTCATCCGCCAGCAACCCCACAGACAGTGCGTAAAAATTGGAACAATTATAGTCCAATATCGCGCGATAGTTACCGGTCAGCAAATAAGCGGTGCGACCGGGGCCGTCGGGTTCGAGCAGCGTCGCCTGTACATTGCCGTCGGGCCAGCGGCCGCCGACCGGTTGGATACCGTCGGCGCGCCATTCCGCCATCGAACGCCAGCGGCTGTGCCGGTCGAAAACGCGCGGACAGCGCGTGGGGGTCAGGCGATTGGCGACCGCGCTGCGGTTGAAACCCGCAGGTACGGTCACTGCGACGCCCCATGGCTGGCCTGCGCGCCAGCCAGCGCGGCGAAGGTAGGAACCGATCGATTCGATGGCGTCGGCCTCACTTGACCAGATACGCGCGACGCCGTCGCCGTCGCCGTCCTCTGCGACCTGTAGATAGACCGAGGGCAGGAACTGCGGATAGCCGAACGCGCCGGCCCAACTGCCCTTCAGCGCGCTGCGCGGCACGCCGCGCTCGACCATTACCATCGTCGCGATAAGCTCGGGTTCGAAGAGGCTGCGACGGCGGCCTTCATAGGCGAGCGTCGCAAGCGCTTCGGGCAAGTCGAAATTGCCCGTCACCTGTCCATAGGCGGTTTCATGGCCATAGATTGCGATCATAATGCTCGTCGGGACGCCCGTGCGCGCCTCGATGCGCGACAGCAGCGGCAGCAGCCGGTCGTGGACGCGGCGCCCGCCGCCAATGCGCGCGGCATCGACATGCTTCGCCTTATAGGGGGCGAATGACGGGATCGGGGTGTTCGGGCTCGGTGGGCTGCCGAGATTGTCGCGGTCGAGCGCAACGACGCGCGCGTTGTACGCGAGCCCTGCCGTCACGCGGTCGAAGGTGGTGCGCGAGACGCCGCGCGCCTGCGCCTTTGGCCACAGCGACTGAACATAGGCGTCGAAGCTGCCGTCGACGCCCTGCGCGTGAAGCGGGGCCGAGGCGGTGAGCATCCATGCCGACAGGAACGCCGTAGCAAATTTGAAAAGGCGTCCGATTCTGAAACGTATAGCGTGCATCATGTCCCCACCCATAGGACGGGTGTCGCACAGATGCGAGCGGCTTGGCTAGGTCGCGGCGGGATGAGCCGATTCATTCGCGCGATGGATCGAGCCCGCAAGGTTTCGCTTGCCGCTGGGCGCCCGCGCGCTATGGGGGCGGCGCAAGGACAGGTGGCCGAGTGGTTTAAGGCAGCGGTCTTGAAAACCGCCGTGGGTGCAAGCTCACCGTGGGTTCGAATCCCACCCTGTCCGCCATCAGCCGAAATGCAGGCGACGGTATTTTCCGCGAAAATAGAGCAAGGGGTCGCGATGCGGCTCGAACTGCGCGCGCACTACCCGACCGACGAGGATGAAATGGTCGCCCGCTTCGTGCAGCGATTCGTGCTGGCACTCGAACGAGACGAGCGAGCTGCCTAGCAGCGGCACGCCCGTCTGACCCGGGGCCCACGGCTGGCCTGCGAACCGGTCTTCGCCCTTTGCCGCAAAACGGTTCGATGTCGGCTGTTGGCCGATCTGCAGCACATTCACCCCAAAATGCGCGGCTTGGCGTAGCGCGGGCGCGGTTCCGGCGGTGTTGGCGATGCACACGAGCAGCAGCGGAGGATCGAGCGAGACCGACGTGAAACTGTTCGCGGTGAGTCCGACGGGGGCTCCTTCGGCATCGAGGGCGGTCACGATCGTGATGCCCGTGGCAAAGCAGCCCATTGCATCGCGCAGCGTGCGCGGATCGGATCCCGCCTTGAATTCCATCGCCTCGCGCGGCTGCCGACGTTCGAGGAACTCGAGAAGCTGTCCAAGCAGCGCTTCCCGGCGATCTGACGCCAGTTCAAGGTCGCAATCATTGATGTCGGCGCTCTGTCCGAGCGGCAACGCCGCGATGAAGGCATCGCTGTGAGCGCTGGCCTGCGCGGGAGAAAAGCCGCCGCGAACGACGAGGGTCGGCAGCGCGAGGCGCGCTGCGACGCCGCTTGCTCCGTCGCCGTCATCAGGGGGCATGTCGACGAGCACAAGGCCGGCGGCGAGATGCGCCCCATCATCAAGGCCGAGCGCGCGCGTTGCGATCCAACTGCCGCGTCCCGCCGCGACCACGACCGGCCGCGATCCCATCTGCGCAAGAACAGCGCGCAAATCCTCAATATGCGGCGCGAGATCGGCGCCATCCCGAAGGTCGAGATTGACGACGCGGCGCCCGGAAAGCACAAGAGCCTCGGCGACATCCCGCCAGCTTGCGCGGTCCTGCCCGATTTCGGGGACGAGGAGCACCGCTGGGTCATTTTCGTCGCCCAGCATGTCGGCCGCCAGAACAACGCCGCCGAAACCCTTGTATTCGATAAGGCTCAAAAATCCCCCTTGCCGCGCCGGCGGGCGGTTGCGCCGGCGGCATTCGATATGATCAGATCGTGATGAATCGGACCATATCGAAAGCGCGTGCGCTGCGCCAGCACGGCGGACGTGTCAGGCGCGCATCGACGCGAGCCGCCCGTCGACGATCGCGTCGGCATCGGCGATGATCCGGTCGATCAGTTCCTTACAGGTGGGGATGTCGTGGATAAGCCCCTGCACCATTCCGGCCCAGAAAACGCCTTTCGAAAGGTCGCCGGTCTCCAGCAACTCGCGGCCCGCCTTGCCGTTCACCAGTTCGGCGACGTCGGCAAAGGTCGCATCGGGGACAGCAAGGCGGCGCACAACCTCCTCGCTCACTTCGCTCTTTCCGACGCGCGCAGTGTTCTTAAGGCTGCGGAAGATCAGGAAGCTGCCGCGCTCGTCGTTGTCGATATAGGCCTGTTTCACATTCGCGTGGATCGGCGCCTCGACCGTCGCGCAGAAGCGCGTGCCCATGTTGATCCCTTCCGCACCCAAGGTAAGCGCAGCAACGAGACCACGCCCGTCGCCGAAGCCGCCCGAGGCAAGCATAGGAATCTTCACCTTGTCGGCAGCGGCGGGGATCAGGATCAGGCCGGGGATATCATCCTCGCCCGGGTGGCCCGCGCATTCGAAACCATCGATCGAAATGATGTCGCAGCCCGCGCGTTCGGCCGACAGCGCATGGCGGACCGCCGTGCATTTGTGGAGGATCGTGACGCCATGGGGCTTCAGCATTTCCCAAATCTCGCGCACGGCCTGTGTACCCGCGGTCTCGACAATCTTGACTCCGCCGTCAATGATAGCCTGAGCATAGGCCTTGTAATCGGGGGCATTGATCGTCGGAAAAACGGTCATATTCACGCCGAAAGGCTTGTCAGTCATCGCGCGGCAGCGCTCGATTTCGGCGCTGAGTGCGGCGGGGGTCGGCTGGGTCAGCGCGGTGATAATGCCCAGTCCGCCAGCATTCGACACGGCGCTGGCAAGTTCGGCATAGCCGACGCTCTGCATGCCGCCCTGGACGATCGGATGCTCGATACCCAGCATTTCGGTGATGCGTGTCTTGAAAGCCATCCTCTGTCCCTTCTCGGTTGTCCTGCCCCTACGGCATCTTCGCTTCGACCCATGAAATAACTTGACGCTTACGTCAACGTCGGGTTGAGCGATTATATAGATAGCGAAGGGAATCGGGATTATGACAAGCGAAGGTATATCGGATCGGGCACTGGCCATTGCCGCCAAGGTCGAAACCTTCGTTCGCGAAATTGTCGTTCCTTATGAAAAAGACCCGCGCCGCGACCACCACGGCGCGCCGACTGACGAACTTGTGATGGAAATGCGTGAGCATGCGCGTGCAGCAGGGGTGCTAACCCCGCACATCCTGGGCAACGGCGATCATCTGAACCAGCGCGAGACGGCGGTCGTTCTCATCAAGAGTGGCCTCTCCCCGCTCGGCCCGCTCGCTTGCAACACCATGGCACCCGATGAGGGCAATATGTACCTCCTTGGCAAGGAAGGCAGCCCCGAGCTCAAGGAACGGTTCCTGAAGCCGATGGTGGCCGGTGAAGTGCGCTCGGCCTTCTTCATGACCGAGCCTGCTGACGAAGGTGGCGCGGGGTCCGACCCGTCGATGATGAAGACGACCTGTCATCTTGATGGCAATCATTGGGTGGTGAACGGTCGAAAGACCTTCATCACCGGTGCAATGGGTGCGCGCGTCGGTATCGTGATGGCAAAGTCCGAGCAGGGCGCATGCATGTTCCTCGTCGACCTGCCCGATCCCGCAATTCGCATAGACGACGTGCCGAATACGATCGACAGTTCGATGCCCGGCGGCCATGCGACGCTGACCATCGACAATCTCCGCATCCCCGCCGACCAGATGCTTGGCGAGGCAGGCGAAGGCTTTCGTTATGCGCAGGTGCGCCTGTCCCCTGCCCGCCTGTCGCACTGCATGCGCTGGCTGGGCGCTTGCATCCGTGCGCACGAGATCGCGACCGACTACGCCAACCGCCGCGAGGCGTTCGGCAAGCCGTTGATCGACCATGAGGGCGTCGGCTTCATGCTCGCCGAAAATATGATCGACCTTAAACAGGCCGAGTTGATGATCGACTGGTGCGCGGGGGTGCTCGACACCGGATCGCTTGGCACGGTTGAAAGCTCGATGGCGAAGGTCGCGGTGTCGGAAGCTTTGATGCGCATCGCCGACCGCTGCGTCCAGGTAATGGGCGGGACCGGCGTGACCGACAAGACGATCGTCGAGCAAGTGTTTCGCGAGGTCCGCGCCTTTCGCATCTACGACGGCCCCACCGAAGTCCACAAATGGAGCCTCGCGAAGAAGATCCGCCGCGACTGGAAGTCTGGGCTCGCCTGACACGCTCGTCAGTTGCGGCGTGAAAAGCGTAGCGTCAAAGTGCTTGACGTTTACGTCAACGTCCGGTTCATTGGCCGCAACGAGATAATGGGAAGGACGGGTGCAGGCATGACCATCCTCTACGACGAAGGCCAGCAGGCGATCGCGACCGAGTCGCGGCGCGTATTGGAGGCGCGGATCAACAAAGACGCACTGTTGCCACTCCTCGAAACCGTCGGCGAATATCATCGCCCCTTCTGGGACACTGCAAAGGAACAGGGCTGGACCGCGCTTGCACTTCCTGAAGCCGAGGGCGGCCTGGGCCTCGGGCTGATCGAATTGGGCCTGATCGCGCACCAGGCCGGGCGCAGCATCAGCGGCGCGCCGTTTCTGACTGCAGGTTTCGGCGTAGCCAAGGCGATCGAGCTTTTCGGGTCCGATGCGCAAAAGGCGCGCTGGCTACCCGGATTGGCGAGCGGCGAAACCATCGGCGCTATCGCCTTTGCGGCGGGTCCCGACGCCCTTCCCGCCCGTCCCGATGTGACCTTTACCGGCGACCGGCTCGACGGCACCGTACGCAGTGTTTCTGCGGGACTCGTCGCGGATATCGCCATCGTTTTTGCGAACGGGCCGGGTATGCCGGTGCTCGCGCTGGTCGAACTCGCCGGAGCAAAGCGCTCCGCCGTCCCCAGCTTCGACAATAGCCGCCTGATTGCCGATATCGGCTTTTCGGGCGTGCCAGCAGAAACGCTCGCCGTCGGCAGCGCCGCGCGCGACGCAGCGCTTCATATCCTGGCTTTACAAGCCGTCGTCACCGCGCACGAGCAGACCGGCGGCGCCGAGGCGCTCATGGAGATTGCACGCGATTATGCGCTGACACGCAAGGCATTCGGCCAGCCGATCGGCGCTTTCCAGTCGGTGAAGCATCGCATCGCCGAACTCTACGGCCTTGTCGAACTGGCCCGCGCGAACTGCATTCATGCCGCAGCCCGCGAAGGAGCCGCCGATTTCATCACCGCTGCCGCGGCCGCGCGCCTGTCGGCGACCGAGGCCTATGACACCGCAGCGCGCGATTGCATCCAGATCCATGGCGGCATCGGCGTTACGTGGGAAATCGGGCTGCATCTCCATATGCGCCGGGCGCGCAGCCTCGCCATCGAACAGGGTAGCAGCCTGTTCTGGGAGGACGTCCTCGTCGACCAGCTAGCGGGAGAAGGTGCATGAGCGATCTTGAAGCCTATCGCGCCAAGGCCGCGGCCTGGCTCCAGTCGATGGCGCCGACATTTGGCCGCGAGGCGCGCAAGGGCCTGTCCGAGGCCGACGATCTGGCCCTCGGCCGCCAGTATCAGAAAGCGAAGTTCGACGCGGGTTATGCCGGGATCAACTGGCCAACCGAATATGGCGGCCAAGGGCTCAGCCATCTTGAAAAGGTGACTTTCGACGCCGAGGAAATGAAGCACGGCTTCCCGAGTTTCTATTTCGGCATCTCGCTCGGCATGCCCGTACCCGTGCTGATGCAGTTCGGCAGCGACAAGGAGTTCGTGAAGGAGCGCGTCCTCAAGGCGTTGCAGGGCGAAGAAATCTGGTGCCAGCTTTTTTCCGAGCCGTCCGGCGGATCGGACCTCGCGGGCCTGCGCACCAAAGCCGAGCCTGACGGCAACGGGTGGAAGATTAACGGCCAGAAGGTGTGGACGAGCTGGGCGCATTATAGCGACTACGGCGTCATTGTTGTGCGTACCGACCCGACCGTCGCGAAGCACAAGGGCCTCACCTATTTCTGGGTCGACATGAAGGCGCCGGGCGTGACGGTTCGCCCGATCAAGCTTGCGGGCGGCGATAGCCATGTCAACGAAGTCTTCTTCGACGATGTGAAGATCACCGACGACCATCGTATGTCGCCGGTCGGTGGCGGCTTCGCGGTCGCCATCGCGACGCTGATGATCGAACGCTATGTCGCGACCGACAGCGCGGGATTCGGTCCGCATCTCGACCTGTTCGTCGAACTGGCTAAGGATGTTCAGTTCAATGGCCGCCCGGCGATCGAGGATGGCCGGATCCGGCAACAGATCGCGCGCAACTATGCGATGCGCTCGGGGCTCGATTCGATCAATGTGCGCGCGCGGCTGATGATGCAGGCGGGGATGATGCCGGGTCCCGAGGGCTCGCTCAACAAGCTGGTCGCGGTCCGCTCGCGCCAGAAACTGTCCGAACTCGCGCTCGATCTGCAAGGCAGCAACGCCTTCTTTTTCGACGAACATGCCTCGCAAAAGGAAGATTGGGCGGCGAGCTGGATCAACGCCCCGACGGGCCGCATCGCGGGTGGGTCGGACGAAACATTGCTCAATACGATCGCCGAGAAGGTGCTCGGCCTGCCGCAGGATCATCGCCCGGACAAGGGCATCCCCTTCAACCAGATTCCCGCCTGAGGAGCCTCGCCATGAAGATTGATTCCACCATCGCAGCGGTTGTCACCGGCGGCGCCTCGGGACTTGGCCGGGCCACCGCCGAAGCGCTGGCCGCGTCGGGCGTGAAGGTCGCGATCTTTGACATCAACGATGCGCTTGGCGAAGAGGTCGCGGCATCGATCGGCGGACTGTTCGTCCATGTCGATATCACCGACGAGCAATCGGTGCTCGATGGTTATGCCAAGGCACGCGCGGCGCATGGACAGGAGCGCGTCTGTGTCCATTGCGCGATGACCTCGCGCCGCGGCAAGACGCTTGCCTATGACAAGGAAACGGGCGGCTATCGCCGTACACCGACCGCCGACTACGCCTTTGGCGTCGAAGGCATATTGACCGCGAGTTATCGTGTCGCGTCGATCGCAGCTGAGGGCATGGCGGCGCTTCCCGAAATGGAAGATGGCGAACGCGGCGCAATTGTACTGACCGCCTCGGTCGCGGCGCAGGATGGCCAGATCGGTCAGGTCATCTATGGCTCGGCGAAAGCCGGCGTGAACGGCCTTGTCCTGCCGATGGCGCGCGACCTGATGGACCTTGGCATCCGCGTCAATTCGATCATGCCGGGCGTGTTCGGTACGCCGCTTCTCAATAATATGAACCCGAAGGTGAAGGAGAGCCTTGAGGCCTCGGTCCCCTTCCCCAAGCGTCTCGGCAAGGCCGAGGAATATGCGAGCCTGGCGATGGAGATGGTTCGCAACACCTATTTCAACGGGCAGGCAGTGCGCCTCGATGGCGCGATAAGGATGGCCCCCCGCTAACCCCCCGCCAAATCTCTTTTCAATCGACCGACGACCCTCAAAGCTCTCCACGAAAGGATATCCACCATGGCCGAGGCCTATATCATCGACGCCGTTCGCACCCCTCGTGGGGTGGGCAAGCCCGGCAAGGGTGCGTTGTCGCACCTTCACCCGCAGCATCTCGCCGCAACGGTTCTCGCCGCGATCCGCGACCGGAACAATCTCGACACCGCTACCGTCGACGACATCGTCTGGTCGACGTCGAGCCAGAACGGCAAGCAGGGCGGCGACCTTGGCCGCATGGCAGCGCTGTCGGCAGGCTATGACACCAAGGCCAGCGGCACGACGCTCGACCGTTTCTGTGGTGGCGGGATCAGTTCGGTGAACTTTGCCGCCGCAAGCGTGATGAGCGGCATGGAAGATTGCGTGATCGCCGGTGGAACCGAGATGATGAGTTATACGACTGCCCACGCGGCCGAACAGGCGAACGCGGGCCTGCCGCCGCGCCTGATGGGATCGGGCCACGAGGCGCTCGACGAACTTCACCCGCAGTCGCATCAGGGCGTATGCGGCGATGCGATCGCGACGATCGAAGGCATCAGCCGGGAAGACCTCGATGCGCTCGCCCTCGTCAGCCAGCAGCGCGCCGACCGCGCAATCAAGGAAGGCCGCTTTGCTAAGTCGGTTGTGCCGGTACTCAATCCGGACGGCAGCGTGGCACTCGACCATGAAGAATTCCCGCGGCCCGAAACGACGGCGGAGGGGCTTGCCTCGCTGAAGCCCGCGTTCACCGGCCTTGCCGATTTCGACCTTGGCGGCGGCTTTACTTTCCGCAAGCAGATCAATCGCCGTTATCCCGATGTCGAAATCCAGCATTTCCATCACGCCGGCAATTCGTCGGGCGTTGTCGACGGCGCCGCAGCGCTGCTGCTGACGTCGAAGGATTATGCCGACAAGCATGGCCTGAAACCGCGCGCCCGCGTCGTCGCCTATGCCAATATCGGCGACGACCCGACGCTGATGCTCAACGCACCGGTTCCGGCGGCGAAGAAGGTGCTCGAAAAAGCCGGGCTGAAGAAGGAAGACATCGACGTCTGGGAGATCAACGAAGCGTTTTCGGTTGTCGCCGAGAAGTTCATCCGCGACCTCGACCTTGACCGCGAAAAGGTGAATATCAACGGCGGCGCGATGGCGCTGGGGCATCCGATCGGTGCGACCGGCTCGATCCTGATCGGCACCGCACTCGACGAACTCGAAAGGTCGGGCGGCCGCTATGGCCTCGTCACCATGTGCGCCGCCGGCGGCATGGCGCCCGCGATCATCATCGAACGTATCTGAGGAACAGGAGAGCATCATGACCGGTCCGCTGAAGGGCATCAGGATTATCGAATTTGCCGGCATCGGTCCCGGCCCCTTCTGCGGCATGATGCTCGCCGACCATGGCGCCGAGGTGATCCGTATCGATCGCCCCGGCGGCTTCATGGACCCGCGCGATCCGCTGAGCCGCAACCGCACCTCGATCGTGCTCGACATGAAGAACCCAGAAGCGGTTGAGGTTGCGCGCGATCTTTGCAAAAGCGCCGACGGGATCATCGAAGGCTATCGGCCGGGCGTGATGGAGCGGCTGGGCCTTGGCCCCGAGGTATTGCTCGCGGACAATCCGAAGCTCGTTTACGGCCGCATGACCGGTTGGGGGCAGTTCGGTCCCTATGCGCAGGCGGCGGGCCACGACATCAATTATATCTCTCTGTCGGGCGTGCTCCACGGCATCGGGCGTGCGGGTGAAAAGCCCGTTCCGCCCGCCAATTATGTCGGTGATTTCGGCGGCGGGGGGATGATGTTGGCGTTCGGCATGTCGAGCGCGCTCGTCCACGCAGCGCGCACCGGCGAAGGACAGGTAATCGATTGCGCGATGACCGATGGCTCGGCGCTGCTCGCTGGCATGAGCTGGTGGTTCCATGCCGCCGGGCGGCTGCAAGACCAGGCGGGCGTCAACATGCTCGACGGCGGCGCGCATTTCTATGACAGCTATGCCTGCGCCGACGGCAAGTTCATCTCGATCGGATCGATCGAACCGCAATTTTATGCGCTTCTGCGTGAGAAGACCGGCCTCACCGATGACCCCGATTTCGATGCACAGATGGATCCCGCGCAATGGGGTCCGCTGAAGCACAAGTTGACCGCGCTGTTCGCCACGAAGACGCGCGATGAATGGTGTGCGATCATGGAAATGACCGACGTCTGCTTTGCCCCGATCCTGTCGCTTGGCGAAGCACCTCAGCATCCGCACAATGTCGAGCGCGAGACGTTCCTAACGGTCGGGGGTGCAGTCCAGCCTGCGCCCGCGCCGCGCTATTCGGCCACGGTCAACGATACCCCGCGTCCTGCACCGACGGTAGGTGCCGATGGCGAAGCGGTGTTGGCAGGTCTTGGCTATGAAGCCGCAACGATAGCGGCGCTGCGCGAGGGCGGCGCGGTTCGCTGACGCTCAGGCGCCGCGCGCAGTCATCGCTTCCCAGAGGCCGCGCCCGCCGAGGCCGCTAACCTGGCGGCCGAGGCGCTGCGCCCAATAGGCGTCGTTGCCGTGGGCGCTACGCCAGCGCATGAGCGGGATCGTCACGCGGTGGAGGTCATATTCCTCTGTAAAGCCGATCGCGCCATGAACTTGATGTGCGACGGCCGTGACGACGCCGACTGCGCGATTGGCGCGTAGTTTGGCTGCCGCAATCTCAAGGTCGGCGGCGGCGACGTCGAGTTGTACCGCGTCCAGCCGCGCAGCGAGCGCCGCCACCGCGGCCTCGACCGCGCGCACCTCGCACGCCATCACGGCGAGCGACTGTTGCACCGCCTGGAATTTGCCGAGCGCGCGGCCGAATTGCTGACGGGTGTTCACATGCTCGATCGAGAGCGCGAGAGCCTGCCCCATCGCGCCGGCCATCAAGCTAACCGTCGCCGCGGGTTGGAGCGCTTCACCCGCAACCAGCTCGGCGACCGGAAGATCGGGCGCCAGCACGCCGGCGATCTGCAGCACTGCATTTGCATCGCCCCAATCGCCGCCAAAACCGCCCTGCTCTTCCGGTATCAGCAACAGCCCGAAACCCGCTTCCTCGATCGGCGCGATGCCTGCGGTCACCGCTTCGCCAAATACCGCACGCGCGGTATCGCAGAGCATGTCGCGCCCTGCGCTCATCTGAGGCCCAATCCGCGTGCGATGATTCCGCGGATCACCTCACGCGTTCCGCCGCGCAGCGAGAAGCTGGGCGAGGCAATGAGCAACGCACGAAGCAGTTTGGCGAGATCATCTTCATCATCCCATCCGCAGTCGACGATCGCCTGGACACGGCGCGGCATATCCTGTTCGAAGGCATTGCCCAGTTCCTTGACCACCGACGCCTCGACCATCGGATCCTCGCCCGCCGCAAGCTTGGCCGCGGTCGACATGGAGAGTTGACGCAGCGTCCACATCTCGGCGGTCAATTCGCCGATCAACCCGGCAATCGCTGGCGCTGGGGCGGGGCCAGCTGAATCGATCAATGCAACAAACAGCGCGTGGCTCGACAGATAGCGTTCGGGGCCCGAACGTTCGAGCCCGAGTTCGGCGGTGACTTGTTTCCATCCCTGTCCGGGCTCACCGACAAGGGCGCCGTGCGGGACGAGCACATCGTCGAAGAAGACTTCATTGAAGTCGTGATGGCCGGCCATGTCGATGATCGGGCGGATCGTGATTCCCGGCGTGTCGAGGTCGATCAGCAGTTGGCTCAACCCCGCGTTACGCTCGCTGCCTTCTTCTGTGCGAACGAGCGCAAGCATGATGTGCGAGAAATGCGCGCCGGTGGTCCATATCTTCTGACCGTTGATGCGCCAGCCTTCCGCCGTTTCGCGTGCCGATGTGCGCACGGCCGCAAGGTCGGACCCGGCCCCCGGCTCGGACAGTCCGATACAGGCGTAAAGCTCACCCTTGGCGATGCCTGGCAGGTGACGCTGGCGCTGCTCCTCGCTGCCGTAACGCAGGATAAGCGGTCCGGTCTGCCGGTCCGCGATCCAGTGCGCGCCGACGGGCGCCCCCGCCGCGAGCAATTCCTCGATCACCACATAGCGTTCGAGCGGATGACGGTCGCCGCCGCCATAGCGCCCCGGCAATGTCATCCCGATATAGCCAGCGGCGCCGAGCAGGCGGCTGAAGTCAGGGTCGAAACTCGCCCAGCAATTCGCCCGCGCGACCACGTCGTCCTGCGGCTGATTTGCCGCAAGCCATCTCCGTAAATCGGCGCGCAGTGCGACAATGTCGCCGGGCGGATCAAAAGGATAGAGCGCAAAGCCTTGCATGTCGCACCAGCCATGCAATAGCTTTGGTTAGGCAGCAAAGGATAATTGAAGATGGGCGAATTTTTGAGTGTCGAGCGGCGGGGCAAGATCGCGATCCTGACGATGATCAAACCCGAAAGCATGAACGCGATCGGCACGCATGAGGATTGCCAGGACATCATCGACACGCTCCGCACCCTTGGCGATGACCGGGGCGTCAGTGCGATCATCCTGACCGGCAGCGGTAAGGCATTCAGCGCCGGCGGGAACCTGAAAGGCATGCAGGACCGGACCGGCATCGGCGTACTGGACCAGCCCGATTCCACCCGCGCCAATTACCGCAAGGGTGTGCAGGCGGTTATCCGCGCGCTGATGGATTGCGAGGTGCCGATGATCGCCGCGGTCAACGGCCATGCGATCGGGCTCGGCGCCGATCTCGCCTGCACCTGCGACATTCGCATCGCCGCCGAAAGCGCGAAATTCGCGTGCAGTTTTATCAAGGTCGGGATCGTCCCCGGCGACGGCGGGGCATGGCTCCTGCAAAAGATACTCGGATATCCGCGTGCCGCCGAACTGTTCCTGACCGGCGACCGCTTTGACGCGCAGCAGGCAAAGGAATATGGTCTGGTCACGGACGTCGTGCCCGATGCGGAACTGCTCGACCGTGCAATCGCCATTGCCGAGCGGATCGTCTGCAACCCGCCCCGCGCGCTGCGCCTGACGAAACGTCTGCTCCGCGAGGCGCAGCACAGCCGGATGAGCGATATTTTGGAACTGAGCGCAGCCTATCAGGCGATCGTCCACGAAACCGCGGATAACCGCGAGGCGATCAATGCCTTCGTCGAAAAGCGTCCCCCGGTGTTTACAGGAGAATGATGATGATTGCCGAACGCGTCCTGCCGCTGTCCGGCGTCCATAATTTCCGCGACTATGGCGGCTATTCCGTCGAAGGTGGCGGACGGCTGCGCGACGGGACGCTGTGGCGTTCGGCGCACCATGAGGCGGCGACCGACGACGATCTTGATGCGCTCGACGCGTTGGGGCTGGAGACGGTGATCGACCTGCGCGGCGACGATGAGCGCGAATTGCATCCGTGCCGGCGGTCGGAGACTTTTTCGGCGCGTGTGCTATTCGCGGGCGGGATCACGGCGGGCCTCGCGCCGCATCTGCAGGCGGCGGGCGGGACGATCGATGTCGAGACGGCGCGCGAACGTATGATCGATACATATGCCGGCATGCCCTATCGTCCCGCGCTTGTCGCGACGCTGCGGCTCTATCTGTCCGCACTCGCCGAATATGATGCGCCCAGCCTTGTTCACTGCGTCGCGGGCAAGGACCGCACCGGATTTGCCGTCGCGATCGTTCACCGACTGCTCGGGGTCCATGACGACGATCTGATGCAGGATTATCTTCTCACCAACACGGCAGGCAAGATCGAGGAACGCATTGCACAGGGCGCGGCGCATATCCGTTCGCGCTACGGCGCCGAAATCCATGACGACGCGATCCGCGCGTTGATGTCGGTCAACCCCGCCTATCTTGAAGCCGCACTCGCGACAGTCCGGCGCGATCATGGCGATATCCCGACCTATGCCGAGGCCGTTCTGAATTTCACCCCTAACATGCGCGACGCATTGGTCGACCGGTTGGTGGTCTGAACAATCCGTCGTCCCTGCGAAGGCGGGGTCCGTTGTCGGCATCGCGCTAGGTTGCCAGCGGTTCCCGCCTTCGCGGGGGGCGGGGCCGATACTTATTCCCCCCTGACGAGTACCCCGCCTTTCACTACCGCGTCGACGCTTTCGAGCTGACGCACATCGGTGAGCGGATCGCCGTCGACCGCGACGATATCGGCATAACGACCGACTGCGATTGCGCCGACATCCTTTTCGCGGCCGAGTGCCTCGGCGGCATTCTTGGTCGCGGCCTGGATCGCCTGCAGCGGAGTCATTCCATATTCCACCATGACGCGGAACTGTTTGCCGACGTCGCCGTGCGGCATCACGCCCGCGTCCGAACCGAAGACCATGCGCACGCCAGCCTTTACGGCCTTGCGGAAATTGTCGCGCTGGATCTGGGCAACTTCGCGGTCCTTGCGAAGATTATCCTCCAGCACGCCGTTCTTTGCGCCTTCGGCCTGCGTATATTCGGTGTTGTAGATGTCCATCGAGAACCACACCGGCTGCTTGCGTGCAACAGCCATGCGAATGCCCTCGTCATCGACGAGGCTGACATGCTCGATCGTATCGATCCCGGCAGCAATAGCAGCCCGGATGCCCGATGCGCCGTGCGCATGCGCGGCAACGCGGAGACCCCATTGATGCGCTTCGTCGGCGATCGCGGCGAGTTCCCTTTCGGATACCTGGAGCTGCCCCGGTTCGGTGTTCCGCGAAAAGACGCCGCCGGTCGCGCAGACCTTGATCACTTCCGCACCATATTTGCGCTGGCGGCGCACCTGATAGCGCAGTTCCTCGGGCGTATCGCCGATCCCCTCTTCCTTGCCGTCCTTCTTTTCGAGGCTGGGCGGAAGGAAAGTGCTGTCGCAATGGCCTCCGGTGGCGCCGAGCGCATAGCCCGCAGGCACGATACGCGGACCCGTCGCATAGCCGGCATCGATCGCCTGCTTTAGGCCGATGTCGTTGCGGTCGCTCGAACCGACGTTACGCACCGTTGTGAACCCTGCGCCGAGCATGTCATTGGCGTTCTTGACCGCGGTCATGCCCCAGAAGCTGTCGGTAAATTCGAGCCCGCGATAACCGCCGATGTCGGCGGGACCGTCGAGGTGAACGTGCATGTCGATCAGGCCAGGCAGCAATGTCTTGTCGCCTAGGTCGACATGTTTGACATTCGCACCCCAACGAACCGTGCGCGCATCGGCGATGTTCGTGATGCGGCCATCGGCGCCGACGAAGATCGCGGGATATTCAACCGTCTTGCCGCTCAGCACATCGATGTAGCGAGCGGCGGTGATGACGGTTTGTCCGGCGCCGTCCTGTGCCTTTGCGGGGGTGATCGAGGCGATGAAAAGCGCCGTCGACCCCAAAGCGATTCCCCGCAGAAAACTGCCGAACTTCATTCGCGATTGCATGTTGTACCTGCCTGTTGTTGGTGCCCACGAACTGGATGGCAAAACAGGACTTAATAGGACAGCAGAAAATGCGTCAGGCTGAATTCTGCTGCCTTGCCACCCACCACGCACCGAGCAGCGCGAAGGCGGTGCCGAGCATCGTGCCGCCAACGATGTCGCTCGCCCAATGGACGCCGAGCATGATCCGCGAGAAGCCGTTGAGGATGATCATCGCCGCGGCGAGCGTCCACGCATAGGGGCGCCAGCGCGGCGGTGCGAGCCAGGCGAGGAGGAGGTAGACGACAGCGGCGCTTGTCGCATGGCCGCTGGGGTAGGAGTAGCTCGTCTGATGGTCGAGGTGATCGATCAGATCCGGGCGAGCGCGGCCGAAGCCGAGTTTGAGCAGGCTCGACGCAAGGTTCGACAGCAGCGAGGCTCCACCGAGTGCGACAGCGCAGCGTGGGCCGCACCAGTGCCAGACAAGCCCGCAGAGCAGGATCACGATGACCCAGCGCGGTGTGCCGCCGCCGATCCAACTCGCGCCTTGCATGAAGGCGATGAAGGCAGGGCTGCTTTCGTCAACGCGGATCGCGAGGCTATGCGAGATTTGCCAATCGGCGGCCTCGGTCCAGCCCGCTCCGACCGCGAAGCCGAGAAGGACGAGGGCGAGGAGGAGCGCCGCCGCTATGGCTGGAAAGCTTGAACGTCGAAGCAAGAAAATCCTCCCTGTGGCACAATCATGGGGAGGTGGCGGTCCCGCAGGGGCCGACGGAGGGGCCCCTCCACCACTCGCCAGCGGCGAGCGGTCCCCCTCCCCATCGCTTCGCGACGGGGAGGATCAGATCGTCAAATATGCAGCGGCCGTCCGAACGCCGCCAGCACGCCCTCATGCATGGTTTCGCTGAGCGTCGGATGGGGGAAAACGGTGCCGATGAAATCATCCTCGACCAGTTCGGCGGTCTTGCCGATCGTATAGCCCTGAATGAGTTCGGTGACTTCGGCGCCGATCATGTGCGCTCCCAGCAGTTCACCGGTCTTCGCATCGAACACGGTCTTGGTGAAACCTTCGGCCTCGCCCAGAGCAATTGCCTTGCCGTTGCCGATGAAGGGGAAGGTGCCGGACTTGACCTCGTAACCGAGTTCCTTGGCCTTTGCTTCGGTCAGTCCGACGCTGGCGATCTGCGGGCGGCAATAGGTGCAGCCGGGGATGTTGCGCGGGTCCATCGCGTGCGGGTGGTTGCCCGCGATCGCTTCGACCGAAATCACCGATTCATGCATCGCCTTATGCGCGAGCCATGGCGGCGCGGTGACGTCGCCGATCGCCCAGATGCCGGGGATGTTGGTGCGGCACATCGCGTCGGTGTCGATATGGCCCTTGGTCGTCTTCACGCCGAGCGTTTCAAGGCCGATATTCTCGGTGTTCGGGACGATGCCGATCGCGACGATTGCGTGGCTGAATTCGGCGCTTTCGGTCTTGCCGTCCTTCGTCTTGATCTTCGCGGTGACGCCGGTTGCGGTGGCCTTCAGTTCCTCGACGCCCGCGCCGGTGAAGATCGTCATGCCCTGTTTCTTGAGCGCCTTTTCGAGGAAGGCCGACACATCGGCATCCTCGACGGGGACGAGGCGGTCGAGCATTTCGACGACGGTCACATCGACGCCCATGTCGCTGTAGAAGCTCGCAAATTCGATGCCGATCGCACCCGATCCGATGACGAGCAGTTTCTTCGGCATTTCGGGCGGGACGAGCGCGTGACGGTAGGTCCAGATGCGCTTGCCGTCTGCGGGAGCGAACGGCAGGTCGCGCGCGCGGGCGCCCGTCGCGACGATGATATTCTTGGCGGAGAGGGTCTCTGTCCCCTTCTCGCCCTTCACCTCCAGCTTGCCCGGCGCGGTCAACTTGCCTTCGCCCATATGGACGGTGATCTTGTGCTTCTTCATCAGGAAGGCGACGCCTTGGCTGAGCTGCTTCGCAACGCCGCGGCTGCGCTTCACGACGGCATCGATATCGGCGCTGATCTGCGCCGCGACGAGGCCATAGTCGCCCGCATGCTGCATATAATGATAGATTTCGGCCGAGCGGAGCAAAGCCTTGGTCGGGATGCAGCCCCAGTTGAGGCAAATGCCGCCAAGATTTTCGCGCTCTACGATTGCGGTTTTCAGCCCAAGCTGCGCCGCGCGGATCGCCGCGACATAGCCGCCGGGGCCTGAGCCGAGGACGATGAGGTCGTAGTTGGTATCGGCCACAATATTCTCCTTATCCGCCGGGCTTTGTACGTTGCCTCATGATCAGCTCGCGTAACGCGAGAACGACCATGACCACATAGGCGGCGATCCAAATCCAATGCGAAGCGGTGGGCCAGACTAAGCTGGCCGCAGCCGCGACGAACGCCGTGGCGAGCAGCCCGATCAACAAATGAACAATTTGCCGAACGAAGCGCATCACCCTGGTCCGATCAGGCGACCAGCCCCAGCGGGTTCTCCACCAGTTCCTTGAAGGTCTTCATCAGCAGCGCGCCGTCGGCGCCGTCGATCGCGCGGTGGTCGAAGCTGCCGGTGGCCGACATGACGGTGGCCATCGCAAGCGCGTCATCGACGATGTAGGGGCGTTTCTCGCCCGCGCCGATCGCCATGATCATCGCTTGCGGCGGGTTGATCACTGCGGTGAACTGCTTGATCCCCATCATGCCCATGTTCGAAATCGAGGCAGTTCCGCCCTGATATTCATTGGGCTGAAGCTTGCCTTCCTTCGCCTTTGCCGCGAGCTCGGACATTTCGGTCGAGATTTTCGACATCGACTTGCCACCCGCGTCGACGATGATCGGGGTGATCAGGCCGCCCGGGATGCTCACCGCGACCGAGATGTCGGCACGGCTGTACTTGCGCATCACGTCGCCGCCGAACGAGACATTGCACGCCGGCACGCGTTCGAGCGCGACCGCGAGCGCCTTGATCAGCATGTCGTTGACGCTGAGCTTGACGCCGCGGCTTTCGAGGCTGGCGTTGAGTTCGCCGCGCAGCTTGAGCAGCGCGTCGAGGCGGATGTCGACGGTCAGGTAGATGTGCGGCGATTGCTGCATCGATTCCGTCAGGCGACGCGCGATCGTCTTGCGCATGCCCGACAGCTTTTCGTCCTCGTGCGGGATGCCGAAATCAGGGATCGTGCCGGCGGTAGCCGGTGCCGGGGCTGCTGCAGGAGCGGCGGCGGCCGGAGTAGCCGCACTCGGCGCCGCTGCGGGCGCCGCGGGCGCGCCGGTTGATGCGCCGTCAAGGTCATCCTTGACGATGCGGCCACCGGGGCCCGTGCCCGTGACGGTCGAAAGGTCGATTCCGCGCTCGGCGGCCAGACGCTTGGCTAGCGGGCTGGCCTTGATGCGATCACCCGATGCGGCGGGAGCGGCGGCGGCCACTGCGGGCGCCGGGGTGGGTGCAGGTGCAGGTGCAGGAGCGGCGGGTGCTGCGGCGGGCGCTTCAGCTTTGGGTTCTGCGGCAGGGGCCGGAGCCGCCGCCGGAGCAGCCTTGACGCTGCCCGCATCTTCGTCTTCGCCCGCGATCACGGCGATGACGGTGCCGACCTTCACATTGTCGGTGCCTTCGGCGACCAGGATTTGCGCAATCGTGCCTTCGTCGACCGCCTCGAACTCCATTGTTGCCTTGTCGGTCTCGATCTCGGCGAGCAGGTCGCCCGATTTGACCGTGTCGCCTTCCTTGACCAGCCATTTGGCAAGGGTGCCCTCCTCCATCGTCGGCGAGAGAGCGGGCATTTTGAGTTCGATTGGCATATTCAGGCTTGTCCCTGTCAGTCTTGCAGGCACAGGCCTGCCGCTACGGATTCTTCTTCGCCATAAGCCTTGCTTCGATCAAGGTCCAGCGGGCCAGCTTGCGTTTCATACGAATGTGACGCACTCTTTACCCCAAGCAAAAACACGAGGGGTCGGGGTGATGCGGACTTATTTGGTGGTGATCGACGACAGTCCGGAAGCGTCGCTGGCGCTGCGCTTTGCTGCGCGGCGCGCGGCGCGGACGGGCGGCGGCGTCATCGTGCTGGCGATCATTCCGCCGCAGGATTTCGTCGCATTCGGCGGGGTCCAGGCGACGATCGAGGCCGAGGCGCGGGAGCATGCCGAGGAGCTTGTCGCGGCGGCTTCCGACGCGGTGGTTCAGGAAGGCGTGACGCCGCAGGCCATGGTCAAATTGGGCAAACCCGCCGAGGTCGTGTGCGAGGTGATCCGTGCCAATGACGAGATTGCCGCGCTGGTGCTCGCAACCGCGGCGAGCGGAGCACCGGGGCCGCTCGTGACCTTCTTCACCGGACAGGATGCAGGATCGCTGCCCTGTCCGGTGATGCTGGTGCCGGGCGGGATCGATATCGCCCGGCTCGATGCGCTGAGTTAGACGACGAGCGAACGCGGCACGCCCGCGTCTTTCCATTCGAGGATCGCAAAGCCGAGCACGCCCAGGGCCTGCGCGGCGACAACAGCAATGCCGAGGCCGGACATCTGCGCCGCGAAGGTCGCGAGAACTGCGAAGCTTGCCGCTACCCAGCCAAGATTGCCGAGCGCGATGAGCTTGACCAGCGCCGCGTTCGGCACCGACTGCCGCGCCGCGACGATCATCAGCAGCGCTGCGGCAAGGCAGATCCAGCCGCCGATCGCGACGACATTCGAGGGCAAGCCGAGCAGCGCGCCCACCGGCCCAGCGGCGAAGAGGACAATGGCAAAAACGCCTCCGCAGGTGATGGCGTCGGCGATGAGGATATTCTTGAGGTTGAGGATCGACATTCGGGTTCTCCTTTCGACCCCGTCCAATTGGACGCCTGATTGAATGACGTCGATTACTCCGGAGGTAATGGAAAAGAGGAAGGCGAAGGTATAGCTCTCTGGACGAAGGAGACGAGCATGCAAGTCGCAACGCTCGGCGAACAATTGCGCGAATGGCGCACGCGCCGCCGGATGAGCCAGATGGACCTCGCGCTCGATACCGAGATTTCGACGAGGCACCTGAGCTTCATCGAGACAGGTCGGTCGAAACCGAGCGCGCAAATGTTGCAACGGATCGCCGACTGTCTCGAAGTGCCGCATCGGGCGCGCAATGCGCTGCTGCTTGCGGCGGGCTATGCGCCGGATTACCAGGAACGCGCGCTCGACAGCGACGAAATGGCGGGGATGCGCGCGATCGTCGAGCATGTACTGAAAGGGCACGAACCCTATCCCGCGCTCGCGGTCGACCGGCACTGGAATATGATCGCGGCGAACAGCGCCGTCGAGATCCTCGCTGGCCTAGCGGCGCCGCATCTGTTCGAACCGCCCGTCAACGTGCTCCGCATCGCGCTGCATCCCGAGGGGCTGGCGCCGCATATCGTCAATCGCGGCGAGTGGCGCGCGCATCTGCTCGAACGGCTCGATCATCAGGTCGATGCGAGCGGCGATGCCGGGCTGATCGCGCTGCGTATGGAACTGGCGGCCTACCCCATCGCGGAAGACTCGCACCATCGCAGCGCAGCGAACGGCATTGCGGTACCGCTAATCCTGAACACGCCAATGGGGCAGATCCGCTTCGTCTCGACGATGACGATTTTCGGTACGCCGGTCGATATCACGCTATCGGAGCTCGCGATCGAGGCGTTTTTCCCGGCGGATGCGGAGAGTGCGGCGCTGTTGCAGACGCTGTCCGAGCGATAACGCCAAATGGGTTAGCGCCGCTTGCCCTTATGCTTGATGTTCGCGGGGCGGCCGCGCTTGCCGACCATATGCTTGCCCGCCTTGTCTTTCCCAGGCCCCTTCCCTGGGCCCTTCGCCTTTATCCCGTCGCGCCGTGGCGGACGGTTCCGGAAACCGCCTTCGGGCGCATCGGGCAGTTCGAAGCGCAGTGCGCCGCTGACCGGATTGGCGTCCATCAGGCGCAGTTCGATACGCTGCCCCGTCGTGTAACTGACGCGGCCATGTTCGCTGTCGAGGCTCCGCGCCGCTTCGTCATAGAAAAAACGTTCGCTGCCGAGCGTGGAAACCGGAACCAGACCGTCACCACCGAGCCCGTCGACGGTCGCGAAGAAGCCGAAGGGTTGTACGCCGGTGATCCGCGCGACGACGATCTCGCCCGTCTTGGTCGCAAGATAGGCGGCGACATAGCGGTCAACAGTCTCGCGCTCGGCCTCCATCGCACGGCGCTCGAGCGCGCTGATCGCTTCGCCGATACGTGACAGCCCCTTGGCGTCGGCTTCGCCAAGCCCGGTGCGTGCGGGCAGGTCCTTGGGCTTGCCCGGCACTTCGAGTTTATAGCTGTCGACCAGCGCGCGGTGGACGATGAGGTCGGCGTAGCGGCGGATCGGCGAGGTGAAATGCGCGTATGAGCCAAGCGCGAGACCGAAATGGCCCGCGTTGGCGGGGCCGTAATAGGCCTGCGTCTGGCTGCGCAGTATCGCCTGCATGATCTCTGGCAACCGGTCGTCTTCGGAAAAGCCGTCGATGAGGCGGTTGAACACTGCCGGGGTGATCACCTGCCCAAGCGAGAAGCTTCGCTCAAAGGTTTCGAGATAGTCCTTGAGCCCAACAAGCTTCTCGCGGCTTGGTGGTTCGTGAATGCGATACATCACGGGCGATTTCTTGGCCTCGAGCGCCTTTGCGGCGGCGACGTTCGCCGCGATCATATAATCCTCGATCAGCCGCATCGAATCGAGCCGGTCGCGGACGCGGATTTCGGCAATGCTTCCCTGTTCGTCGAGGATCACCTGACGTTCGGGCAGGTCGAGATCGAGTGGATCGCGCGCGGCGCGCGCCTTGGCGAGGAGCGCCCAGCAGGCCCACAGATTCTTTAGCGTCGGGAGCACGTCCGCATCCCAGTCTTCGCGCGGCGTATCGGCGTCATAAGCCGCCTGCGCATGTTCATAGGCGATGTTCCCGCGCAACCGCACCAGAGCGCGGGCGAAGCGCCATGACGTCACTTTCCCATGCTTGTCGATGATGAGATGGCACGCCATCGCCGCACGATCCTCGCCGGCCTTGAGCGAGCATACGCCCGCCGACAAAGTCTCCGGAAGCATCGGGACGACCCTGTCGGGGAAATAGACGCTGTTGCCGCGGCGCCGCGCCTCGCGGTCGAGATCGCCGTCGGGGCGAACATAATAGCTGACGTCGGCGATCGCGACGATCGCGCGGAAACCGTCCTTGTTGCCCGGTTGGTCGTCGGGGATCGCCCAGACCGCATCGTCATGATCGCGCGCGTCGATCGGGTCGATCGCGACGATCGGCAAGTCGCGCAAATCCTCGCGTCCGTCGGGCGTGAGCGGCAGCTTTGCCGCCTTTTCAGCCTCCGCGATGGTTTCGGATCCGAAAACATGCGGAATTTCATGCCGCGCGATTGCGATCATGCTCAAAGATCTGGGCGCAAAGGGATCGCCGATGCGGTCGATGACCTTCGCCTTGATCGCGGCGCCGCGCCCAGTGAGTTCGGCTCGGACAAGGTCGCCTATATCGGCATCGCCCTTGTCGGCGACCGCAAAGTCATAGCGCGCGCGCTTGTCGGCGGGTCGCAGCCAGACCATCGGCTTACCGCCGGGGCCGACGTCCTCGACGAGCACGCCGATCACCATTTCGGCGCTGGCCTGAAGACGCTTCATCGGGTGCGCGACATGCCCGCTGCCGCGTTCCTCGGTGCGCGCGAGGATACGGTCGCCGACGCCAAGCGCGCCCTTGCGGCCTTGCTCCATTACGCGCAGGCGCGGCGCGGGGCCGGTGCCTTCCCAGCGATCGGGCACCGCCCATAGATTGCTGCCCTCAATCGCAACGATACGAAGGACGGTCACGCGCGGCAGGCCGCCATGCTTGTGAAAGGCGCGTCCGGGAGCCAGGTCGACCAGCCCCTCATCGGTCATGTCCTTGAGCAGCGCCTTCAGCGCGATCTTGTCATTGCCCTGGAGCGCGAAATGTTTCGCGATCTCGCGCTTCCCCACCGCGTCCTTGCTCTCTTCGATAAAGCGGAGGATTTGCTCGGGCGTCGGCAGACCATGTTGTTTTTTTCGGACCATCGCCCGCTGATAGGGGGTGGCGAGCGACCCGTCACCCCCTCACGATACGTCGATCAATAGGGCGAAATGTTGATCACCTGCCCAGATGCCGTCGCGGTGCAGGTCGACCGATAATGTCCTGTCGCGATGGTGAAGACATAATTGCCCGATCCATCGCCACGCTGGCTGACCGCGACGCTGCTGCCTCCGGGGGCATTTTGATACTGGTCGCCGCGTGCCTCGCACGCCGCCTTTGCCGCATCGGGCCCGCCGCGCGCATAGGGGCGATTGGCCGCGCGACGGTTCGATGCCTCGGTCTCGCCCGCCATGAATCCGTCGTGATAGGCCTCGCTGTCGTTGCGGTCATATTGACCGCCATAGAGGCCGTCGTTGTATCCGCGGCCATATTCGCTGTCGTGATCGCCGCCGGGGTCGTTGCCGTGCTTCTTCTTGTGGCTGGCGAGCGCGGCGATCAGACCGATGGCTGCGACGCCCGCGATCGCGGCGCCGGCACCCGAACCGCCGCCATCGCTATGTCCGCAATCGCTCGCGTCGGTCTTGTCGACGCTGGCATAGCGGCCATTTGAAACGACGATGCGCGCGCAGGTCCTTGTTCCGCTGTTCCACCAATATTGCCCGCCGCCCTTGGTGCTTTGCATCGAATAGCCGCGGCTCTGCATCTGTGTTTCTGCGCCGGCTGCGCGGGCGCCGACGAGGTCGGAGACGTCCGAGGGCGGCTTGGCAAATGCGGGCGCGGCGGGGCCGAGCAGCAACGCACAAATTGCGGCCGAGCCAATAATTTTCCGTTTCATCACGATCACTCCCCTGCTGAATCGAAGGCGATATGCGACCTGCCGCGGCGAGACAGCCGGCGAGCGAGCCCGATGAACGAGCTTCTGCGCCGCCAGCGTATCAGAAATACGACTGGCGGCGAATGACTTTCAGGGTTGATGCAGCGCTAACCGGACCGGAAGCGTTGTCTCAATAGGTCCGCCCGATGAGCACGCGTTCGACCGCGGGCTCGCCGGTGAAGAAACAGGCGCCATCGGCGGGGGCGGCATCGAGCGGCGTGTTGCGCATAGTGAGCTTGAGCGATTTCAGCTTCTCGACAATCCCATCGAGGACGGCGCCGGTCGGGCGCGACCATTGCACCTCGACCCAACCGGTGAACTTGTCCTCACCTGCATAATGCGCAGCAAGGTCGGTGACGTCGCGGCGGATATTAGCGTGAAGACGCTCCCTCGCCTCGGCATAGAGATTGTCCTGAATCTCGCCGAGCGTCGCGACGGCGGCAGCGACGAAATCGCCGCGCGGCACGAAGGCGCTGTTGAGCTTGCCGTCGTGCTTGTACAGCCGATCCCGGCGGATCACCGCGACATTGCCGCCGGCAACGTCGCGCGGACCGATTTCGAGGATGATCGGCGCGCCCTTCTTGACCCAGCCCCAGCGCTTGGTCTGCGCCTTGTTGGCATTGGTGTCGAGCAGCACGCGCACGGGTTCGCGGAAGGCGTCGAGCGCCTTCAATTCCTTTTCGAGCGACGCGCAATAGTCCAGGATCGCCTGATCCTCGTCATTGTCGCGCAGCATCGGGACGATGACGATCTGGTGCGGCGCGATGCGCGGCGGGCAGCGGAGACCATCGTCGTCACCATGCGTCATAATGACGGCGCCGATCGTGCGGGTCGAGAACCCCCAACTGACCGTATGACAGAGGCTGTGGCCGCCTTCCTTGTCCTGAAAGCGGATATTCGCAGCCTCGGCGAAACCGGTGCCGAGATAGTGCGACGTGCCGGCCTGCAGCGCCTTGCCATCCTGCATCATCGCCTCGATCGAATAGGTCGCGGCGGCGCCCGGGAAACGCTCATTCTCGGGCTTCTCACCCGCGATCACGGGCAGCGCGAGCGCCTCTTCGGCGACGCGGCGATAGAGTTCGAGGGCGCGCATCGTTTCGGCGACCGCGTCTTCCTTGCTGTCGTGTGCGCTATGGCCTTCCTGCCACAGGAATTCGGCGGTGCGCAGGAACATGCGCGTACGCATTTCCCAGCGCACGACATTGGCCCACTGGTTGACGCGCAGCGGCAGGTCACGCCACGACTGGACCCAGCGGCTCATCGCGGCGCCGATCACGGTTTCCGACGTGGGACGGACGATCAACGGCTCTTCCAGCTTCGCCTCGGGATCGGGGATCAGCTTGCCCTTGCCGTCCTGGATCAGCCGGTGGTGCGTTACGACCGCCATTTCCTTTGCGAAACCATCGACATGGTCGGCTTCCTTCTCAAAGAAGCTCAAGGGAATGAAGAGCGGGAAATAGCAGTTCTGGACGCCCATGTCCTTGATGCCAGCGTCCATGATGGTCTGGATGCGTTCCCAGATGCCATAACCCCACGGCTTGATCACCATGCAACCGCGAACGCCCGATTCCTCGGCGAGGTCGGCTTCGGCAATGACATCCTGATACCAGGCCGCGAAGTCGGCCTGCCGGGTTACGCTGAGCGCATGCTTGATCATGATAATCCGATTTCTGTCGTTGAGGCTGGGCGAGCGCCCGGCCTAGTTCTTCTTTGCGAGCTCGGCCTTGAGTTCGGCCACTTCGGCCCGGAGGGCGGCGATCTCCGCATCCTTGGCCTTTCCACCGCTTGCGCCTGGGATGAAGGCCCCCGCCGCCTGCTGGAACATTTCCATATTGCGACGCGTGAGTTCGGCAAGCGGGTTCGACCCCAGCGCCCCTTCGAATGCGGAGCGGACATCTTGCTGGTTCTTGCGGAATGCGGTCATCGAAGCTTCGAGATATTGCGGCACCATCGACTGCATCTTGTCGCCGTACATGCCGATCAGATGGCGGAGGAAATTGACCGGCAACAGGGTTTCGCCGCGCGTTTCCTCGTCCATGATGATCTGCGTCAGGACATTATGGGTAATGTCGTCGCCGCTCTTGGCATCGACGACGCGGAATTCGCGACCATCCCGAACCATGGTCCCAAGATCCTCGAGCGTGATGTAGCAGCTACGCTCGGTATCGTAGAGGCGCCGGTTGGCGTATTTCTTGATCGTGACGACGCCATCTTCCGTCGCCCCCGCCTTGGACTTCGCCATCTTGACCTGCGCTCCTTGTGTTCCCAGGCGGTGCGATCGCGCCGCCGGGTATCAAACCCTGCATTAGCATCAAATAATGATGCGTCGCAACATGCGCGGATTCGCGGCTCCACAGGGCGGGACCGACGCGATTCGCAAGCCCTGCGCGGCAGGCAGGGCAAGGAAGAACGTTCACATAAGCTGGTTCGACAGGCCACGGGCTTTGCGACCTCCCAAGAGGCGTGAACGCAATATAGTTGCAGAGGAAATCAAAACTATAGCATATTTTACGGCTTAGAGGGCCGCCTAAGGTCGTTCGTTTCACGGGTCAGCACTTTGATTTCAAGTCGACATCGCCTCTTCGGGGCCAATCTGTTGCGAAAAAGCCACAGCGACACATCTGAGTCTGCCGAGTGTCAGAAAAACTTCATCAAAAGCTTGTGCCCCCGAAAATTTCGGTCTTGATTGGTGTCAATCCGTTCAAGTCTCATTTTTTGAACGGACAACCGGGGAATTAAATCATGAAGAAGACTAGCCTGCTAGTGCGGGGCTCTGCCCTGACTCTTGCCTTGTTTATTGCCGCGCCTGCCATGGCGCAAAGCGAAACGGCCCAAACCGAAAAGACTGCCGAAAATGCCAATGACGGCGCGATCGTTGTCACCGGCTCGCGCATCCGTCGTGACGAATTCTCGGTCGCTGAGCCGATCACGGTCGTCACTGCCGAGGAAATCACGCAGGCGGGTTTCAACAGTGCGGCCGATGCGCTGCAGAGCAATGCGGTCACGCAGGGTTCGGGCCAGATCAACAACTTCTACGGCGGTTTCGTGACCGACGGTGGTACCGGCGCCAACACGCTGGGCCTGCGCAACCTCGGCCCGAGCCGTACGCTGGTCCTGCTTAACGGCCGCCGCCTGGCACCGGGCGGCACGCGCGGTTCGGTTCTCGCAGCCGACCTTAACGTCCTTCCGACCGCAATCGTCAGCAGCATCGAAGTGCTGAAGGCGGGTGCTTCGTCGATTTACGGTTCGGACGCCGTCGCCGGCGTTGTGAACATCATTACCGACAACAAGCTGCGCGGCCTGGTCCTCGACGCGCAGGTGAACGTGCCCGAAGTCGGCGCGGGCGTTGACAAGCGCGTCGCCGCCTCGTTCGGTTTCGAAACCGACCGCCTCAACATCATCGGCTCGGTCGAATATCGCAAGCGCGACCAGCTCTCGCTGAATGACGTGCCGTGGCTCAAGTGCCCGATCGGCGGCTTCCTGGACGGCGAAGGGTCGGAGTTCGGATCGGGCGACGCTTTCCCGGTCGGCGATCCGCGGAACTGCTTCACGCTCGACAATGGCGGCGTGACGATCAACACGCTCGGCGTTTCCGCACGCCAGGCAATTGGCCGTACGAGCGGTACCGTCGGCACCTTCAACCGCTTCGTCCCCTCGCCGGGCACGGGCGGCCCGCTCCCGGGCTATCTCGGTGTCGGCACCTATGATCGCGACACGTTCGACCCTGCATCGCAGGAAGAGCCGCTGATCACGAGCGCCGAAATCTACACCGGCTATCTTTCGGGTACCTATAACACCGACATCCTTGGCAATGCCGAAGTCTATGGCGAAGTGCTCGTTACCCGCCGCAAGTCGTCGTCGCCGCTGTATCGCCAGTTGTCGCTGGACTATGTCCGCGGAAGCGAACTGCTGCCCGTCGAGTTCCGTCAGGGAACGCGTCTCCTGGCACCGAACGAAACCTCGGGCGGCCGCGACGTCATGGCCCGTGCCTTCATCGGCTTTGGCCTGACCGACTCGCGTCAGCAAGTCGACTATGCTCGCGTGTCGGGCGGCATTCGCGGCGACTTCTTCCTGCCCAGTTGGCGCTATGACGCCTATGTCGGCAAGTCGTGGAACGATGGCCGTTACGAAATCGAATCCTTCCTGATCGATCGTCTGGCCCAGTCGCTCGACGCCGTCAGCAACGGCAACGGCACCTTCCGCTGCGCCAGCTCGGCAACGAACCCGAACTGTATCGCTGCTCCGGCTCTCTCGGCGGATGTCATCGGCGGCCGCCTGCCGCAGAACTTCAAGGACTGGATCCTTGTCAACACGATCGGCAACACCAAGTTCCGCGAAACGACCTTCGCGTTCAACGTCGACGGTCCGCTGTTCGCGATGCCCGGCGGCGATGTCCAGCTCGCGCTGGGCGCCGAATATCGCAAGCAGAGCATCAACGACCAGCCCGATCCGAACTCGATCAACGGCAACCTGCTTGGCCTGACCGCCGGCACGCCGACGGTCGGCAAGGACAGCGTCAAGGAAATCTACGGCGAAGTCTTCGTGCCGATCCTTGCCGACACGCCCGGTTTCTATCGCCTCAACCTGACCGCTTCGGGGCGGTATACCGACTATAAGTCCTATGGTTCGGACACGACCTTCAAGGTCGCGGCCGAGTGGGAACCGATCCGCGGGTTCGGTCTCCGCGCCAGCTATGGCACGTCGTATCGCGCCCCGGCTCTCGCCGAACAGTTCCTCGGCGCGACGAGCGGCTTCCTTGGCAGCACGCTCGATCCCTGCGATGATCTGCCGCCCCCGGCCAGCCAGTCGCCGAACGAGCAGATCATCTCGGCGAACTGCCTTGCCATCGGCCTGCCCGCCGGGTTCCAGCAGACCAGCGGTATCACCACCTTCCGTGTCGGCGGTGCCGATGCCGGTCTCGAGGCAGAAACCTCGAAGAACTGGTCGGTCGGCGTTGTTATCCGTCCGGTCCTGCCTGAATCGGTTGGTCAGCTTTCCTTGTCGCTGGATTATTTCAACATCAAGGTCAGCAACGGCGTCGCGGACCTCGATGCCACGACGATCCTGAATCGCTGCTATGGCGACCCCAACTTCAATGCGAGCGAGGGTTTCTGCCGCTTTGTCGAACGCGATGCGAACAACGCGCTGACCGTTACGAGCAGCTTCGTCAACCTTTCGGAAGACATCCGCAAGGGCTTCGAGTTCAACGGTCGTTACTCGCGTGACCTGTTCGGCGGCCGCTTCACGCTGAATGCCAACATCACGAAATATACCGAACAGTCGAGCCGCCTCTTCCCCGAAGAGTTCCTGACCGACATGAATGGTACGGTCGTGAACCCCGACTGGGTTGGCACCTTTGACGCAACGTACCGTTTCAACAACGTGACGCTGCGCTACGGTCTCGACTGGATCGATGGCGATCGTGATCGGACGTACAAGTTCTTCGCTTATGACGAACTGACGGGCGTTTCGGATCCTGACCTGGTTCAGGCCTATCGCGATAGCTACTATCTCGAAGCCCCGAACTACTTCCTGCACTCGGCTTCGGTCCAGTTCAACATTGCCGAGAAGTATGAAATCACGGCTGGTGTTCAGAACCTGTTCGACAAGAAGCCGCCGCGTATTTCGGCGATCGGTTACACGACCATCGGTAACGCGCCGCTCTATTCGGGCTACGACTATCGTGGCCGTACGTTCTTCGTGAACGCCTCGGCCAAGTTCTAATCCTTCGGATTGGACAAGAATTTGGGCCCCGAACGCAAGTTCGGGGCCCTTTCTTTTGCTATTCGGAGAGATATGCCGGGCGGAGCGGGGCGCCTTTTCCCGAGCGCCTCCTAAGCCCAGCGGCGCTCAAAGCGCGCGCCGAGGCCCGTCAGCAATTCATATTGCGACAGACCGCTAGCCACCGACACTTCGGGAAGATCATATTCGAGCGCAAGCCAGTCGCCTTCAGCCACCGGTTCCGCGTCGCTGGCGTCGAAGGCGATGAGGTCCATCGACACCCGGCCGATCAACGGTAGGTCGTGCGCTTGCCACATCGCGTGCCCCGCTCCGGCGTGGCAGCGCAGATAACCGTCGGCATAGCCCATATTGGCCACCGCGATCCGGCTTTCTCGCTTCGCAGTCCAGGTCGCATTGTATCCGACCGTTTCACCCTGGTGCAGGTTGCGGACCTGCAGCACGCGCGTTTCGGGATAGACGACTTGCCGGATATATCCCCGCGCCTCCCCACGCGGCGTACCGCCGTAAAGTGCGATGCCCGGGCGCGTCAGGTCGAACGCATAGTTGGTGCCGAGGCAGATGCCGGCGCTGTTTGCAAGGCTGTATCGCCGCGCCGGAATCGACTGGCGAATGGTCCGGAAGGCCGTCAGTTGGTTCGCATTCTGCTCGCTGTCCTCGTCGGCCGAAGCAAGATGGCTGAGCAGGGTTTCGATCGAAAGCCCATCGAGCGCGCCGCCCATGGCTTCATCGACACGCAGACCGAGGCGGTTCATCCCGGTATCGACCATCACGTCGCATGGCCGCCCTTCGCCGGCCGCACGCCAGCGCTGAACCTGCTCGACGCTGTTGAGCACCGGGCGGGCCGGCAGCGTTCGCGCGGCGATCATGTCGCTCACGCCGACGCCGTGCAGGACCGATAACGACACGCCCTCGGGCAAAGGCATCAGTGCCGCCGCCTCGCGCCATGTCGCGACAAAGAAATCGCGGCAACCGGCAGCGACAAGATGCCGCATCACCTCACGCGCGCCGAGGCTGTAACCGTCGGCCTTGATCGCGGCGCCGCACGCCGCCGAGCCACTTTGCGCGGCCAGCCAGCGCCAATTGGCGACAAGCGCATCGCTGTCGAGACGAAGACGGAGCGGCGACGGGACTTCTATCATCCCGCTGCCCCTATACCGGTTCAATCGCCGCGCCAATGGGGGTTCAGGCCGTCGGCGCAGTGCCCCGGGCCGGCTTGTCCCACTGCCCCTCGACCGGATCCTTGAGCATGAAGGCCGTCACGAGGAAGGCGACGAGCACCACGCCCCACGTATACCACAGCCCGGCATAGGCATTCCCCGTCTTTGCGATGATGAAACTCGCGATCAGGGGCAGGAAGCCACCGAAATATCCGGTTCCAAGATGATAGGGAATCGACAGCGACGAGTAGCGCACGTGCGGCGGGAACATCTCAGACAACAGCGCCGCGACCGGGCCATAGGTGAAGCCCGAGAGCGCGCTGAGGCCGAGCAGTGCGATGATGATTACCGCGATGCCGAGTATGTCCGGAATCTGCTTTTCGAAATTATAGCCCATCGCCTCGAGCGCAGGTTTCAGGACCGCGGGATCTTCGCCGGCGACTTCGCGGCCACCTATCGTCACGCGCACGCTGTCGAAACGGCTGCCGCGATCGACGACCTTGTACGGCACGCCCAGCTTGGTAAGTTCGCCGAGCGTCTTTCCGCAGGCGGTTTCCTGTTTCTGCGCAAAGGGATCGAAGCTGCACTGCGACCCGGTGACAACCACCGGCGCCTTTTCGGCTGCCCCCGTCAGCGCGGGATTGCCGACGCTACCCATCAGCCAGAAGAGCGGGAAGAGAAGCACGAGCGTTGCGGCATATCCCCAAACGATCGGCTTTTTCCGCCCGACCCGATCGGAGATGCGGCCCGCCCAGATGAAGAAGCCCATGCCAAGCGCGGCTGCCACGCCGACGATGATTTCGGCCGCCGTATCCTCAACCTTCATCGGCCCTTTGAGGAAGGCGAGGCCTGAAAACATCGCAGTATACCAGATCACGGTCAGACCCGCGGCGATGCCGAACAGCGCGATGAAGATGCGCCTCAGATTGCCTGGGTAGGTGAAGCTCTCCTTCACCGGGTTCTTCGCAATCTCGCCCTCGGCCTTCATCGCCTGAAATACCGGACTTTCCGACAGTTTGAGGCGCATCCACAAAGAGATGGCGAGCAGGATCAGCGACAGCAGGAACGGCACGCGCCACCCCCAGCTTTCCCAGACCGCATCGGGCATCAACGCCTTGCAGCCGAGTACGACGATCAGGCTCAGCACAAAGCCGCCAACCACGCTTGCCTGGATGAAGCTGGTATAGAAACCACGTTTACCCGGCGGCGAATGTTCGGCGACATAGACGGCGGCGCCGCCATACTCGCCGCCGAGCGCGAGCCCCTGCAGCACACGGAGCAGGATGATGATGATCGGCGCCGCGATGCCGATGGTTGCAGCCGAGGGGATCATGCCGACCCCCGCGGTCGCAATGCCCATCAGGGTGACGGTAACGAGAAAGGTATATTTGCGGCCGAGCCGGTCGCCGAGAAAGCCAAAGAGAACGGCGCCGAGCGGGCGGAAGCCGAAACCGACCGCAAAGCCCGCCCAGACGAGCAGGATTTCGAGCGTCGCATTGTCGCTGGGGAAAAAGGCCTTGCCAATGATCGCCGCGAGCGTGCCGTAGATGAAGAAATCATACCATTCGAACACGGTACCCGCCGACGACGCGGCGATGACCATTCGAATATCTTTCGCGGTCGGTTCATAAACGGCGCCGGGTCCGGCGACGGCACTTTCTGTCATACACTCTCCCTTGCCCCTTTTGCTTGGGGCTTATTCAATCCCGGTCGGGCATGAAAGATCGCCCAAGGTCGCGGGCGTCAGTAAAGAAGACGCACGCAATCCGACTTCATTCAAGGCGCCCCAATATTTCTTTCGTATCGGCGTGTCGTTGAAAATCGCAAAGCTTTGCTGCATCTCTACCGGGCAAGCGCCGCCGCGCAAGCCTTCTTGGCGTAGCGTCAATCCGGTGGCAGGATGCCTGAATGCAGTTCATCGACCTTTCGATCCCGATCACCAACGACGTCGTATCCGACCCGCCGGTGATGCGTCCGAACATCACCTATATGACCCACGAGAATACGTGGGAGCAGATCGCGATGTTCTTCCCCGGCCTGACGCGGGAGGATCTGCCCGACGGCGAAGGCTGGGCGGTCGAGATGCTGTCGCTCAGCACGCACAATGGTACGCATATGGATGCGCCCTGGCATTATCACTCGACGACCGACAGCGGCGTTTCCCCTGCCCCATCGATCGACGAGGCACCGCTGGACCTGTTCTTCCGTCCGGGGGTGAAGCTCGACTTTTCGGACCGCCCGCACGGCCATGTCGTGAGCGGCGCCGAGGTCGAGGCCGAACTCGCACGCATTGGGCACGATCTCCAGCCGCTCGACATCGTGCTCGTCCAGTCGGGTGCGATCTACGGCACTGACAATTTCACCGATCAGGGTTGCGGCATGGGCGCAGAGGCGACGCTTTATCTGACGGCGCGCGGCGTGCAGGTCGTCGGGACCGACGCGTGGAGCTGGGACGCGCCGTTCAGCCACACCGCGAAGCGCTGGGCCGAAACACGCGATCCGTCGATTATCTGGGAAGGTCATAAGGCGGGGCGAATCCGGCCCTATTATCAGATCGAGAAGCTGACCAATCTGACAGCCATTCCGGCGACCGGGTTTACCTTTAGTTGCTTCCCGGTGAAGATCGAGCGGGCGAGCGCGGGTTGGATCCGCGCGGTGGCACTCGTCGACTAACCTTCTTCGTCACCCCGGACTTGATCCGTGGTCCATAGCCCCGCGGCAGAAATGGATGCCGGATCAAGTCCGGCGTAACGAAGGTTCAAAGATTTCTGGTGAGTAGGATCCACAGCGTCCAACCGGCGAGCACCAGCAACGCCCCGAAGGTCGCGAGCACACCGACCTGGCGCCCCAGCGGCGCTTTCCCCGGTTCCGACGGCGTGTAGAGCCCGATGACGTGCGCGACGCGGCCGATGAGGAAGATCGCACCGACGATCATCAGCCCCATATGATTGGCGCGCGCGGTTTCGAGCAGCCCGAGCAGGATGATCGTGATCGGCGCATATTCGGCGAGATTGCCGTGTGCGCGGCTGGCGCTGATCAGCTTGGCATCGCCATGGTCGCCGAACGCGGCCTTTACGCGCAACCGCTGGCGTACGGTGTCAATCGCTGTGATGAGCAGCAGCAAGGCGCAAATGGCTGCAACGAACGCGGTTACGGGTAATGTCATGCCCTCTCTCCCCCAGCTTCCCCGTCCGCCGTCATTGCGAGCGTAGCGAAGCAATCCAGAGCGGTTTACGCTACTCTGGATTGCTTCGCTACGCTCGCAATGATGTGGGGCTCAGAAGAGGCGCGAGCCGTTGGGAACCTTGCGATCGGGTGCAAATAGGATGACCGCGCCTTCTTCGTCGGCGAAACCAAGCGTCAATACTTCGGACATGAACTTGCCGATCTGACGCGGCGGGAAGTTGACGACGGCAGCCACCTGCCGCCCAGGCAGTTCTTCCAGCGCATAGCGGTCGACGATCTGCGCGCTACTTTTCTTCTCCCCGATCGCGGGACCGAAGTCGATCTTCAGCTTGAATGCGGGTTTGCGCGCCTCGGGAAAGGGTTCGGCCTCAACGATCGTGCCGATGCGAATGTCTACGCGGAGAAAATCGTCGAAGCTGATCGTCTCTGCCGCTGCTGCATCTTGATCGTGGTTGACGTGCATATTCCAAACTCCGTTCGCCTTGGGCTTGTCGAAGGGCTGCCCTTCTCGCCAACGCCGTAAAAGGAAGGCGGGTGCTTCGACAAGCTCAGCACGAACGGATTTCGAATATCACTCCATTTCGAGGATAACCGCATCGACCGCCAAGCTGTCGCCTTGCGCGGCGTTCACGGTTTTCACGACACCCGATTTTTCGGCGCGGAGGATATTCTCCATCTTCATCGCCTCGACAGTCGCGAGCGGCTGGCCGGCTTCCACCTTGTCGCCTTCGCCCACGTGCAGCGTGACGAGCAGTCCCGGCATCGGGCAGATGAGGAATTTCGAAAGATCGGGCGGAATCTTCTCGATCATATGCGTCGCCAGCGGTGCGACGTGCCAGGGCAGCACGCGGACATCGTGGATGTGTCCGCGCGTTGTCATCTTCCAGCCGGTACGCGTCTTCGCGACCTTTACCGCCAGTTCGCTATCGTCGATATCGGCAACGACGAGCCGGTCGCCCGGCGTATACTCCAGCGCGATGTCGATCCGGTCGCCTTCGACCTTGATATGCTTGTCGCCGATCTTGACCTTGTGCGGCGCGCCGTCGATCGACACTTGCCATTTTGAAGGCGGTTCGAGCCGGTCGCCGAGCTGGCCGTCGGTTCGGCGCGCGCGGTCGGCCTCGGCGCTAGCCATAAAGCCCGCGATAGCCGCGAGCGCACGTGTCACATCGCCATTCGTCGGTGCGCCGTGGAATCCCTCGGGATATTCCTCGGCGATGAAACCCGTCGTCAGTTCGCCCGAGCGGAAACGCGGGTGCTGCATGATGGCGGAGACGAAATCGATATTGTGCCCGAGCCCTTCGAGCTCGAAGCGGTCGAGCGCCGCGATCTGCAGGTCGGCGGCTTCGTCCCGCGTCTTGCCCCAGGTCACCAGCTTGGCGATCATCGGATCGTAAAAGATCGACACTTCGCCGCCTTCCTCTACCCCCGCATCGACGCGCACGCCATCGACGCCGCGCTCTTCGCCTTCCCAGGCGGGAACGGGCGTTCGGTAACGGACAAGCCGCCCGGTCGAGGGCAGGAAGCCGCGATAAGGATCCTCTGCATAGACCCGGTTCTCGATCGCCCAGCCGTCGATCTTCACATCGTCCTGCGTGATCTCGAGCTTCTCGCCCGCCGCGACGCGGATCATCTGCTCGACCAGATCGATGCCGGTGATCGCCTCGGTCACCGGATGTTCGACCTGAAGCCGCGTGTTCATTTCAAGGAAGTAGAAACTCTCGCCCGTCGGATCGGCGCCCGAGACGATCAGTTCGACGGTGCCCGCGCTGTAATAGCCGACGGCTTTCGACAGCGCGACGCACTGCTCGCCCATCGCCTTGCGCATCTTTTCGGTGACGAACGGTGACGGCGCTTCCTCGACCACCTTCTGGTGGCGGCGCTGGATGCTGCACTCGCGCTCGTTGAGGTAGAGCACATTGCCGTGCTGGTCGCCCAGGATCTGGATTTCGATGTGGCGCGGGTTCAGGATGAACTTCTCGATGAAGACGCGGTCGTCGCCGAAGCTGTTGAGCCCCTCGCGCTTCGTCGCTTCAAATCCCTCGCGAACATCCTTTTCGTCATAGGCGAGGCGCATGCCCTTGCCGCCGCCGCCCGCCGATGCCTTCATCATCACCGGATAGCCGATCTCGTTCGAGATGCGCACGGCATGTTCGGTATCGTCGATCTCACCGACGAAGCCCGGGACGACGTTGACGCCCGCTTCCTTCGCGAGCTTCTTCGACTCGATCTTGTCGCCCATCGCCGCGATCGCGTTTACCGGCGGGCCGATGAAGGCGATATTTTCTTTGGCCAGTGCCTCCGCAAAGCTGGTGCGTTCGGACAGGAAGCCATAGCCCGGATGCACCGCCTCGGCGCCCGTCGCCTTGCACGCCGCGATGATCTTGTCGGCGATCAGATAGGATTCGGATGCGGGCGACGGCCCGATATGCACCGCCTCGTCGGCCATCTGCACAAAGGGCGCGCGCGCGTCGGCGTCCGAATAGACGGCGACGGTCGCGACGCCCATGCGGCGCGCGGTCTTGATGACGCGGCAGGCGATTTCGCCGCGATTGGCGATCAGGATTTTCTTGAACATGGCCCTCAATATTCCTCAATCAGATCTTTGAGTTGTTTGGTACGCGCATCGGTGAGTTGCGTCTGGCAACCGCTGATCACCATCGGTTCGGCCGAGCCGCCACGCATCGTGTAGCCTTCGCTCGCGCATTGCTTGTCGCGGTAGGTCAGCCAGGCGCGCTGCGCCGCGAGCAATGTGTCGAAATAACCGGGGCGATTGTCCTGCGTGCGGTCGAACTCGGCGTCGATCGCTTTCATGCGCGCCGCCGTCACCTTCCACTGCGCGTTCATCGCAGCATCCGCGCGCTCGAATTCCTTGTACGCGCATGCGTTGAGTTCGAACTGCGCCATCGCATTGTCGCAATCGATCTCGGGATCCTGGGCGGCCGCCGCCAATGCCAAGAGGGCCGAAAGGATCATTCCGCCGCTTCCATTTGCGCGCGCATCGGCTCTTCGCTCACCATCGGCACGATCCCCAGCTTCGCGAACAGCGCCGCGTCGGCATTGTCGCCGCGGTTGCCGGTGGTGAGCAGCTTGTCGCCGGTGAAGATGCTGTTCGCGCCCGCCATGAAGCACAGCGCCTGCGTCGCCTCCGACATGCTCTCGCGCCCCGCTGACAGGCGGACCATCGATTTCGGCATGGTGATGCGCGCGACGGCGATCGTGCGGACGAACTCGATGTCGTCGATCTTCGCGAGCGGGGTGTCGGCGAGCATGTCGCCGAGCACGGTGCCCTTTACGGGCACCAGCGCGTTCACTGGCACGCTTTCGGGATGGCGTTCGAGCGTCGCCAGCGCGTGGATGAAGCCGACACGATCCTGCCGGTTCTCGCCCAGCCCGACAATCCCGCCCGAGCAGACGTTGATCCCGGCGTTGCGGACTTCCTCGAGCGTATCGAGGCGGTCCTGAAACGTCCGTGTCGAAATGATATTCCCGTAATTCTCGGGAGAAGTGTCGATATTGTGGTTATAATAATCGAGCCCCGCGACCGCGAGCGTCTGCGCCTGTTCCTTGGTCAGCATCCCCAGAGTCATGCAGGTTTCCATGCCCATCTGGCGCACGCCCTCTATCATCTCGACGATCGCAGGCATGTCGCGGTCCTTTGGGTTGCGCCAGGCGGCACCCATGCAGAATCGCTTCGATCCCGAATCCTTCGCCTGCGCTGCCGATTGCAGGACCGCGCGCACATCCATCAGCTTCGTCGCCTTCAATCCGCTTTCGGCGCTTTTCGACTGCGAGCAATAACCGCAATCCTCGACGCAGCCGCCGGTCTTGATCGACAGCAAGGTGCAAAGCTGGACTTCGCCGCGCGCGTGATGGCGGCGGTGGACGCCCTGCGCCTCCCACATCAGTTCGTCGAACGGCAGGTCGAACAGCTCGGCGATTTCCTCGCGCGTCCAGTCGGTACGCACCTGATCGTCTTGCGGGGCAGTTTGGGAGAGGTTCATGGATTTCGGCCCTTTGATGTTATTTGCAGAAGCGCTCTAGAGCGGCGCCGTAAAATTCGATCGTCGGCGTTTCGCCGAACATGTCCTGATAATTGCCTTCCGCCCACGGCCGACGGTCGCCATAGCTGATCGTCACCTGCCGTCCGGTTTCGGCGTTGCCATATTCGCCGACGCCGTAAAGCGTGAAGTCGATATCGGCTTCGGGATCGTCGCAATTCAGACGGATCAGCCCCTTGTTCACATATTTGTCGCTCGTCTCGAAATAGATGTCGCGCCAGGGGCCGTCGCTCTTTTCGACGCGGCCATACCAGTCGGTGAAATAGACGTCGTCGATCTGCTGCCGATAGATCAACTCGACAGGGACATTCTTGCGATATTCGCTCGGACGGCTGGCGGGTTCGGCGTGCGCCGCCGTTCCGCTCATGGCGGCCACCCCTGCAAGCATCAGGCGAAGCAGATGGTTCAAGCAGCATCCTCCAGCGGTGGCATATTGTGGCCGAGCAGGCGCAGCACGTCGGCGGCACATTCGACCACATTGCTGCCGGGGCCGTAGATGCCCTGGACGCCCGCGTCGCGGAGATAGTCGTAATCCTGCGGCGGGATGACGCCGCCTGCAATGACCTTGATGTCGTTACGGCCGGCTTCGCGAAGCTTGTTGATGAGTTCGGGGATCAGCGTTTTGTGCCCCGCGGCAAGGCTCGATGCGCCGACGACATCGACGCCGCTGTCGAGCGCCAGCACCACCGTTTCCTCAGGCGTCTGGAACAAGGGGCCGGACACGACATCAAAGCCCATGTCGCCAAAGGCCGAGGCGATGACGTTCGCGCCGCGATCATGCCCATCCTGACCCATCTTGGCCACGAGCAGCTTGGGTTTTCGGCCCATACGGCGTTCGACCGCCGCGACACCGTCAAGCACCTGCTGCCAGCGCGCATCGCCTTCATAGGGCGCGGCATAGACGCCCTTCACCGGGGTCGGCTGGGTGCCGTAACGGTCAAAGCTTTCTTCCATCGCCGAAGAAATTTCGCCGAGCGTCGCGCGCGCGCGCGCAGCATCGACGGCGTGGGCAAGCAGGTTATTCTCGATCGACTGCTCGCCCGCGGCAGCATCGCGCAGCGCCTTCAGCGCCGCCTGACAGGCCGCTTCGTCACGAGCCGCCTTGGTCTTGTTGATCCGCGCGATCTGCGCCTCGCGCACCTTCGTGTTGTCGACCTCCAGCGTTTCGAGCAAATCCTCGTTCGCCAGGCGATATTTGTTCACCCCGACAATCACGTCGTCGCCGCGGTCGACACGCGCCTGACGCGCTGCTGCTGCGGTCTCGATCATCGCCTTGGGCCAGCCCGCCGCGACGGCCTTGGCCATGCCGCCTTCCTTCTCGACGCGTTCGATAATCTCCCACGCCTTGTCGACCAGTTCCTGCGTCAAAGCCTCGACATAATAGGAGCCGCCGAGCGGATCGACGACCTTGGTCATCCCGGTCTCTTCCTGGATGACGATCTGGGTGTTGCGCGCGATGCGGGCCGAAAAGTCGGTCGGCAGCGCGATGGCCTCGTCGAGCGCGTTGGTGTGGAGGCTCTGCGTGCCGCCGAGCATCGCCGCCATCGCCTCGATCGTCGTGCGCATGACGTTGTTGTATGGGTCCTGCTCGGTGAGCGAGACGCCCGACGTCTGGCAGTGGGTGCGCAGCATCTTCGACCGCTCGTCCTTGGCACCAAGATTGGTCATCACGCGGTGCCACAACACCCGCGCGGCGCGAAGTTTAGCGATCTCCATGAAGAAATTCATGCCGATCGCGAAGAAGAAGGACAGGCGCCCGGCGAACTTGTCGATGTCGAGCCCCGATGCGACGCCATAGCGCACATATTCGGCGCCGTCGGCGATGGTGAATGCCAGTTCCTGCACCTGCGTCGCCCCGGCTTCCTGCATATGATAGCCGGAGATGGAGATGCTGTTGAACTTGGGCATCTCGCGCGACGTATAGCCGAAGATGTCCGAGATGATCCGCATGCTCGGTTCGGGCGGGTAGATATAGGTGTTGCGGACCATGAACTCCTTGAGGATGTCGTTCTGGATCGTCCCGTCGAGCAGCTTGCGCTCGACCCCCTGCTCCTCGCCCGCGACGATGAAGAAGGCGAGGATGGGGATCACCGCGCCATTCATCGTCATCGACACCGACATCTGATCGAGCGGGATGCCGTCGAACAGGATCTTCATATCCTCGACGCTGTCGATCGCGACCCCCGCTTTACCGACGTCGCCGACGACGCGCGGATGGTCGCTGTCATAACCGCGGTGCGTCGCGAGGTCGAAGGCGACCGACAGGCCCTTTTGGCCCGCCGCCAGGTTGCGGCGATAAAAGGCGTTCGATTCCTCGGCGGTCGAAAAGCCTGCATATTGACGGATCGTCCAAGGGCGTCCGGCATACATCGACGCGCGAACGCCGCGTGTGAACGGCGCGAAGCCAGGCAGGCCGGGATCGGTCTGCACGTCTTCGGCCGTGTAGAGCGGCTTGACGTCGATACCCTCGGGCGTCGCCCAAGTGAGGTCCTTGCCCTTCACTTCCTTTTCCGCGGCGGCGGCCCATTGGTCGAGCGTTGGCTTGTCGGTCATATGCAGTCTCTACTCTCTTTTCGTCATGCCGGACTTGATCCGGCACCCCGCTTTGCGACGCCCGCCAGCGGGACCCCGGATCAAGTCCGGGGTGACGATGAAATGAACGTCAGTGGTCGCCCTTCGGCGTCTCCATAATCTCGGTCAGCACCCCGCCCATATCCTTGGGGTGCAGGAAGAAGATCAGCGTCCCATGCGCCCCGATCCGCGGCTCGCCGAGCACGCGCTTGCCCATCGCCTCGAACTCGGCCTTGGCGGCATGGATATCGGGAACCTCGTAGCACAGATGATGCTGCCCTCCTGCCGGGTTCTTTTGCAGGAAGGCCGCGATCGACGCATTACCCGGCAATGGCTCGATCAGCTCGATTTGTGTGCCGTTCAGCCCCCCAAGCCCTGAAGAGTCGGTCGGCGTATCGACGAAGCACACTTTCACGCCCTGTTCGGGCAGATCGAAAGGTTCATGAATCTGCGTCGCCCCCATCACATCGCGGTAAAAGACGATGCTGTCGGCGATCGACGGCGTGGCGACGCCGATATGGTTGAGGCGACCCAGTTTCATCTCATTCTCCTCAGCAGCCCGGAATCTGGTCCTTGCCGACCAGTTCATATTTGCCATTTTTGAACAGATATTGCTGCTTGATCGTGCGTGTCCCGGAATAGGTGACGGTAAAGCTCTTGTCGGGAACGGCCGCGGTGATCTGCCCGTCGAAGCCCTGTTCCTTCTGGTTCAGGCCGCCACCCGAGCTCATGCTGTCGGTGAAGCTCGCGCGATCCGCCGGCGCGTCGGGCGCCAGTTCGGTCAGCGTCGCGCTGCTGATCGCGCAGCCCTGCCAAACGCCGCCGCCCGAGGTAATGAGATAGGGATTTTTGCCGATTGCATCGCTGAAGGCCCAGGCGGTCGCGGCGTTGCCGACGCTGCCGACCGAACCGAGGTCGAGCCACTCGCCCTTGCGCTGCCAGCCAGACGGGCCGCCCTGCAGATAATGGATCGCGTTGACCCCGCCCTCGCTGTGCCCCGCTTCGTCGAGGCTGCCGAGGCTCAGCAGCACGCCGACATTGTTCGGGAGCAGATGGATCGCGGCGGGACGGAATGTGTAAGTGCGACCGTCGATCTCACGCGTTGCGGTCGGCTCGGCGCCCTTGGCAAGGCCGAACGCGGTCCGGAACGCAAGGCCGATCGTCGTGTCTTCCTCGCTGCCGAGCGTCACTGGAAAGGCGGGCTTCGGCTTACCCACCGGCGTATCGGGATCGAACGCCGACGCTGCCGGCGCGGCGAGAAGAACGGGAGCAATCAGGGTAGCAAGAAGGAGTTTACGCATCTTCAAACCTCATTTGGAATCAAGGACATCGCGGTTTTAGCCGCTCGCTGTCCATGGCTCCAGTCCGGTGCTTCATATGTGCCGGACATCACATATGACGACAAAAATGCTCGCGATCAGAGCGGAATATTGTCGTGCTTCTTCCACGGGTTTTCGAGTTGCTTGTTCCGAAGCTTACGCAACCCCAGCGCGATCCGCTTGCGGGTATTATGCGGGTGGATCACCTCGTCGATATAGCCGCGCGACGCCGCAACGAAGGGGTTGGCGAAGCGGGCTTCATATTCCTTCGTACGCTGCGCGATCTTTTCGGGGTCGCCGATGTCGCTGCGAAAGATGATCTCGACCGCGCCCTTTGCACCCATCACCGCAATCTCTGCGGTCGGCCAGGCATAGTTGAGGTCGCCGCGCAGATGCTTGGACGCCATCACGTCATAGGCGCCGCCATAGGCCTTGCGCGTGATCACCGTGATCTTGGGAACCGTCGCCTCGGCATAGGCGAAGAGCAGCTTGGCGCCATGTTTGATGATGCCGTTATATTCCTGTGCGGTGCCGGGCAGGAAGCCGGGGACATCGACAAAGGTTATGATCGGAATCTCGAACGCATCGCAGAAACGGACGAAGCGCGCCGCCTTCTTCGACGAATTAATGTCGAGCACGCCCGCAAGCACCAGCGGCTGGTTCGCGACGATGCCGATCGTGCGGCCCTCGATACGGCCGAAGCCGCAGATGATGTTCGCGGCGTGCGCCGGCTGCACTTCGAAGAAATCGCCTTCGTCGACGGTTTTGCGGATCAGCTCGTGCATGTCGTACGGCTGGTTCGCATTCGGCGGGATCAGCGTGTCGAGGCTGGCCTCGGCGCGGTCGTAGGGGTCGCTCGTCGGGCGGACGGGAACGCCGCTGCGGTTGTTTTCGGGCAGGTAATCGAAGAAATCGCGCGCAGCGAGCAGCGCCTCGATGTCGTTCTCGAACGCCAGATCGGCGACCGAGCTTTTGGTCGTATGCGTGATCGCGCCGCCGAGTTCCTCCTGCGTCACAACCTCATTAGTCACCGTTTTGACAACATCCGGACCAGTGACGAACATATAGCTGCTGTCCTTCACCATGAAGATGAAGTCGGTCATCGCGGGGCTGTAAACTGCCCCGCCCGCGCACGGGCCCATGATCAGCGAAATCTGCGGCACGACGCCTGAGGCAAGCACGTTGCGCTGGAACACCTCAGCATAGCCGCCGAGCGAAGCGACGCCCTCCTGAATGCGTGCGCCGCCACTGTCGTTGAGGCCGATGACGGGCGCGCCGACCTTCATCGCATTATCCATCACCTTCATGATCTTCTCGGCATGCCGTTCCGACAGCGAGCCGCCGAAGACCGTGAAATCCTGGCTGAAGACATAGACGAGGCGGCCGTTGATCGTGCCCGATCCGGTAACGACACCATCGCCGGGGACGATCTGGTCCTACATCCCGAAATCGGTGCAATTATGTTCGACATAGGTGTCGAGCTCTTCGAACGACCCTTCGTCGAGAAGTACGTCGAGCCGCTCTCTCGCGGTCAGCTTGCCCTTGGCATGCTGGGCATCGATGCGTTTTTGTCCGCCGCCCAAGGCGGCAGCGGCCCGGCGGCGTTCCATTTCGGCGATATTGGCGGACATGCGGCTCTCCGATAGTGTCGAACGCGCCGTCTGCCCCCGCTGGCGTCCCGATGCAAATGCGAATTTGCAAAGTTGCAAAGTGCATATTTGCAAAGTAGCATGAGCGCCATGCAGCCAACCCGTCTCTACGCTGGGCGACAACTTCGTCAACTTCGGGAAACCCGCGCCATCCGTCAGGCCGATTTCGCGACGCGGCTCGGCATCTCGGCCTCTTATCTCAGCCAGATCGAGCATGACGATCGCCCGCTGACGCCCGCTTTGCTCGATCGGTTGCAAAAACTGTTTCCGCTCGAATGGGAAGAAGTCGCAGCGGACGCGGGCGACCGCCGTGCAGGCGCCCTTCGCGAAGCTGCGGCTGACCCGCTTTTCGCGGCGTCACCCCTTGCGCCCGAACAGCTCGAACGTGCCGCGCTCCAGCAACCGCAACTCGCCGACCAGTTCGTCGCGCTTCATGCGGCTTACCGCCGCGCGGGGCAGCGGCTCCAGATCATCGACGAGGCACTGACTGGCGGCACCGCCGAGGGCAGCCGCCTACCGTGGGAAGAGGTGCGCGACTGGTTTCACGACGCGGGGAACTACGTCGACAGTATCGACCGCGCGGCTGAGACATTGGCCGGGCAGCTGAGGGGTAAGGAGCCCTCGCCTGCAATCGAAACAATCGAACGGAGGCTACGCGACGCGCTCGGCATCTCGATCGTCTATAACCAGACGCAGGCGCTGCGCGATTTCGATGCGACGATGCGGCATCTGGTGATCGATCCATCGCAGCCCGCCGAAAGCCGGCGCTTCCAACTCGCGCACCAACTTGCCGCGCTCGCGCTTGCGAGAGAAATTGCGGCGGTGGTCGAAGCATCGCCCCTGCGCACTGCGGCGGCGCGCCAATTGCTCCACGTCGGGCTTGCCAACTATGCCGCCGGCGCAGTGCTGATGCCCTATGCGCCGTTCCGCGCCAGCGCGCGCGCCGTACGGCACGACATCGACAGGCTACGGATGCAATATGGGGTCAGCTTCGAGCAGGCCTGCCATCGTCTTTCGACGCTTCAGCGCCCCGGCGCGCGGGGTATCCCGATGTTCTTCTGCCGCGTCGATATGGCAGGCAACATTACCAAGCGGCACTCGGCGACGCGGCTCCAATTCGCGCGTTTCGGCGGTGCATGTCCGCTGTGGATCGTACATGAAGCGGCTGCGATCCCGGACCGCATCCTGTTCCAGCTAGCCGAGACGCCCGATGGCCTGCGCTATGTGTCGATGGCGAAGGGGCTCGTAAAACCGTCGGGCAGCTATGCGCGCAGCCCGCGTCGATACGCCGTCGCGCTGGGCTGCGAGGCGCAATATGCAGGCGATTTCGTCTATGCCGACGGGGTCGATGTCGCGGCGCCGCAGGCGGCGACACGGATTGGCCTCTCCTGCCGCATCTGCCCGCGCGACGATTGCGACCAGCGCGCCTTCCCACCAAGCGACCGCCCGATCCTGGTCGATCCCGACCGGCGCGACGTCGTGCCGTACCGGATCGGCTAGCGTTCGATCACCAGTTCCTCGTCGAGAAAGTCGAGAAAGGCGCGGATACGCGCTGCCGCCCGATCCTCGGCGGCGTAAAGCGCATGAATATCCTCGCCGTCCTTGGGATTGAAATCGGGCAGCACTTCGACGAGGCGGCCCGCCGCAAGATCCTGTGCCACGTGAAAGCGCCCATGCCGGGCGATGCCGCCGCCCGCGACTGCCATCTGGCGCACGACCTCGCCCGAATTGCCAAAGAAGCTGCCATGGACGGGGCGTTGGACGATTTTGCCGCCAATGAGAAAGGGCCAACTGTCAACCGAGCGGCGGAAACTGAAGCGCAGGCAGTCATGCGCTTCGAGATCGTCAGGTGCTTGCGGCGTTCCGCGCCGCGCGAGATAATCGGGGCTCGCGACCAGGACCATACGGCTATGACCGAGCTTCTTCGCGTGCAACCGGGTGTCACGCAGCGGGCCGATACGGATCGCGATGTCGGCGCGATCCTCGACAAGATCTACGATCGCATCGGATAGTGTGAGATCGACGGTGACTTCCGGATACCGCGCTGTGAAGCGAGGCAGGATCGGCAACAAGCCCATGGTGCCGATCGACGGTGAAGCGTTGATGCGGAGCAGCCCGCGCGGACCCTGCCCTTCTTGCCCCAGCCCCGCCTCAACCGTCGCGATATCAGCCAGCAGCACGCTCATCCGGTCGCGATAGGCGGAGCCTTCCGACGTCAGCGCGAGCGAGCGGGTCGTCCGGCGCATCAATGTGACACCGAGGCGTTGCTCAAGTCGTGCTATGCTGCGACTGACGGCGGAGGGCGTAAGACGCAGCACCTTTGCCGCGGACGCGAGGCTGCCGCCATTCGCCACCGCCAGAAAGGTTTCGATATCGCCAAACCGGTTATCCATTGTCATTCCTGATTTTATATCATCACTAAAGTGACGAAGCGCATTCTAATCAACAATCGGTCGGCGCGCTATCTTCGGCTCATCTACTAGAACCAAGGAAGGAGACCGTTCATGGACCTTAAACTCAAAGGCAAGACTGCCCTCGTCACCGGATCGACCGCTGGCATCGGTTTTGCGATCGCCAAGCGCCTCGCCGAAGAAGGCGTCGATGTCGTTATCACCGGCCGCAACCAGCAAAAGCTGGACGAGGCGGCCGCCGAACTGGCCCAGTCGGGCACCATCCGCGCCGTCCTTGCCGATCCCGCTACCGCTGAAGGTGCCGAGGCACTGATCGCTGCTGTTCCCGCGGTCGATATCCTCGTCAACAATCTGGGCATTTATGAAGCCAAGCCTTTTGCGGAGATCAGCGATGCGGACTGGCACAATATCTTCGAGGTCAATGTCGTAAGCGGCGCACGCCTGTCGCGGCATTACTTCCCCAAGATGCTCGATAAAAACTGGGGCCGGGTGATCTTCATCGCGAGCGAAAGCGGCCTGCTGCCGCCCGCCGAGATGATCCATTACGGCATGACCAAGACGGCACAGCTCACCATCGCACGCGGGCTTGCCGAGCAGACCAAGGGAACGGGAGTTACCGTCAACAGCGTGCTGCCGGGACCGACGCGCTCGGAAGGCATCACCGATTTCATCCGCTCGGTCGTGTCGAACCCCGACGCGCCCGAAGCCGAGCGCGAAAAGGCGTTCTTCGAGGAACTGCGCCCGCTGTCGCTGATCCGCCGCCTGATCGAGGCCGACGAGATCGGCGCAATGGTCACCTACCTGGCAAGCCCGCTCGCGGCGGTCACCAACGGCGCGGCCATCCGCGCCGAGGGTGGGATCGTCCCGACGATTGCATAAAGCTTCGCCTCCCCTCCCGCTTGCGGGAGGGGAATCAGGCTATACCTTCACGATCCCGCGCTCGATCAGGCTATGCGCCGTCGCGAGGATCGCCTCTTCGGGTGGGCGCATCGTCCAGCCGAGCGTCTGCATTGCATGGCTGCTGTCGCCGCCGCGGACGTTACCGAGTTCGGCGACGAGCTGTTTAAGTTCGGGCCGCACCAGCGCGAACAGCTTGAGCAGCCAGTCGGGCATCTTGCGTGTTGGCACCTTCCTCGCCTTGTCGCCAAGTTTTGCGGTCAGGATATTGGCGACATCGATCATCTTCAGGAACGGCCCCGAGCAGACATAACGTTCATCGCTTATGCTCGGCGCGGTCAGTGCGCGATAATGGAGATCCGCGACATCGCGGACGTCGATGATCCCGAAACCGATGTCGGGGCACATTGGTACCTTGCCCTCGAGCAATTGCTTCACCAGCTCGATCGAGGTCGAGAGGTCGTCGGACAGCAACGGTCCAAACACCGCGGCGGGGTTGACCGAAGCGAACTCCATATCGCCGCCCTCGGCCGCAACCCAGTCGCGCGCCGCTCGCTCAGCTATGGTTTTCGAGCGCGGATAGGGCATGACCTCCGGATTATCGAGGTTCGTCCAGTCGGCTTCGTTGTAAATGTCGCGCGACTTGCCATGGCCGTAGGCTATCGCCGCCATCGACGAGGTGAGGACGAAGCGCCTGACTCCCGCCGCACGCGCGAACCGCAGCGCGCGAAGCGCGCCTTCGCGCGCGGGGACCACCAACTCGTCTGCGTGTTTGGGAACGCCGAGCGGAAAGGGTGACGCAACATGCGCGACGTGGCTGCAGCCGACGATCGCTTCGGCCCAACCCGCGTCGTGTTCCAGGTCGGCGGCGAAGAAAGCGAGCCGGTCGTTATCGACGCCCAGCCAGGCGCGGACTTCAGGTTCGCGTTTCAGGTTGCGGACGGTGGTATGCACCATCCAGCCATTGTCGATCAGCTGCCGGATCAGGAAGCCCGCGATATAGCCGCTGCCCCCGGTGACCAATGCCGTTCCCGCCATGCACCCCTCCTCTCACGCCTAATGCAAGGAAGATAGCGCATGCGGGTTGCAGGCCGAAACCTTATTTGAGGAGTACCAGTTCCTCGGCCATGCTCGGGTGCAACGCGACCGTCGCGTCGAAATCGGCCTTCGTCAGCCCCGCCTTCACCGCGATGGCGGCCGCCTGCAGGATTTCTGGCGCGTCGGGGCCAATCATGTGCAGCCCGACGACCTGATCCGTCGCGGCATTCACGATCATTTTATACAGCGCGCGCTCGTTGCGGCCCGCGAGGACATTCTTCATCGCCCGGAAATCGCTAGTGTAAACGCGGATCGAACCAAGCTTGTTGCGCGCCTCAGCCTCAGTCATCCCGACCGCGCCGATCGGCGGATGGCTGAACACGGCACTTGGGACATTGGCGTAGTCGACGACGGTCGGCTTGCCCCCGAACACCGAGTCCGCAAACGCCTGCCCCTCACGGATCGCGACGGGAGTCAATTGTATGCGGTTGGTGACGTCGCCAACCGCATAGATGCTCGGCACTGACGACTGGCTTGTTTCGTCAACCTTGATCGCGCCGTCCTTGTCGAGTTCGACCCCGACCTCTTCAAGCCCGATGCCCTTGCTGTTCGGCACGCGGCCCGCGGCAACGAGCACCGCATCGGCATGGATCGGATCACAACCTTCGAGATGGACAGTCAACGAACCGTCTTCATTCTTTTCGATCGACTGGAACGGCGCATTAAACTTGAAATCGATGCCCTTGGTCATCGAAATCTGGAGCAGCCGGTCGCGGATCTGCTCGTCGTAACCGCGCAGGATCGTGTCGCCGCGATTGACGATCGTCACCTTGCTGCCGAATTCGTTGAAGATGCCAGCGAATTCGTTGGCGATATAGCCGCCACCCGCGATCACGACGCGCTTTGGCAGCGTTTCGAGATGGAAGACTTCGTTCGAGGTGATCGCATGTTCACTGCCCGGGAATTCAGGGACGTGCGGCCAGCCGCCGGTCGCGATCAGGATGCGTTCGGCGGTAAGCTCGGTCCCGTCGGCGAGGCGTATCTTCTGGGGGCCGATGACGGTCGCACGCGTCTTGAGGACGGTGACTTTATGGTTGTCGAGCGTCTGGCCGTATAGCCCCTCGAGCCGGTCGACCTCCGCGAGCACATTGTCGCGCAGCACGGGCCAGTTGAACTTGCACTCAGGCACGTCCCAACCGAACTTGCGCGCGTCGTGGATGTCCTCGGCAAAATGGGCGCCGTAAACGAGCAGTTTCTTAGGCACACAGCCCCGGATCACGCAGGTGCCGCCGACCCGATATTCCTCCGCCACCGCAACGCGAGCGCCGTGCGAGGCCGCGATGCGTGAAGCCCGCACACCGCCCGAACCGGCGCCGATGACAAACAGGTCATAGTCGAAATCGCTCATGGATTACCCCTGAATTGGACAGGCAGGCATTCGTGCCGGGCGCCTATGTGGTTACACGGGCGCAGCTTGCCAATCGAAATTTACGGTCAGTGACAGCGACGCGCACTCAGTCGCCGAGCGCCGCCTGCATCAGCGCACGCGTCGCCGCGTCGAATTCGACGGTCCCTTCGGCGAGGCCCTTCGCCATTTCCTTGCCCAGCTCGACCCCGAACTGGTCGAACGGGTTGATCCCGAGCAGCACGGCGTTGGCGAAGACACGATGCTCGTAAAAGGCGATCAGCGCGCCGAGGCTGCGCGGCGTCACCTGGTCGAGCAGGATTGTCGTCGACGGGCGGTTCCCGGGATAATTGCGCGCGCCATCCTCGCTCGCGCGGCCCGTCATCAGCGCGGCGCCCTGTGCGATGCAATTGGCGACGAGCGTTTCATGATGCGCATCATCGAGCAGATGGTCGGGCTCGCGTGCGACGACGAACTCGACCGGGGTCAGGTGCGTCCCCTGATGGAGCAACTGGAACACTGCATGCTGTGCGTCGGTGCCGACGCCGCCCCAGGTGATCGGCGCGGTCTGCTGCGCCAGCGGCTGGCCGTCAAACGTCACCGATTTGCCGTTCGATTCCATTTCGAGCTGCTGCAGATAGGACGGCAGCAGACGAAGCCGCTCGTCATAAGCAAAGACTGCGCGCGTCTGGCACGCGAGGCGGTTGGCGTAAATCTGGTCGGCGAAGGCGGCGAGCAGGCAGATATTGTCCGCGCCGTCGGCGAGGCGGAAATGGCGGTCCATCTCGGCCGCGCCTTCCAACAGATCGGCAAAGGCGTCCCAGCCGAGCGCGAGCGCGGCGGGAAAACCGATCGACGACCATAGCGAATAGCGGCCGCCAACACTTTCGTTGAACGGCAGTATGCGCGTTTCATCGATGCCCCATTCCATCGCGCGCTCGGGCTTCGCGGTCAGCGCGATAAATCGCCCGACCGGATCGACAACGCCCGCTTCGTCGAGCCACTGCAGCGCCGAATTGGCGTTGAGCAGGGTTTCGGTCGTGGTGAAAGTCTTCGAAGCCACGGCAACGAGCGTATGCTCGGGACTGAACTTGGCGAAGGCTTCGTCGAGCGCAGCGCCATCGACGTTCGACACCACCGCGACATCATAACGATCGCTGTGACGGCCGAGCGCGTCGATAAGCAGATCCGGGCCGAGCGCCGACCCGCCGATGCCGATGTGGAGCAGGTGGCGGATCTCGCCGAACGCGCCGGCCTCGATCGCGTCGATCATCATCCGCATCCGCTGATGGAGCGCCTGGGCGGCATGAACCGACTCGGGAGCCCCATCCCCGCGCTCGGCGCTATGTTCGGCAGCACGATCCTCCGTCGGGTTCGCGATCCCGCCCGAGAAGAGCGTTTTGCGACGACCGGCGAAATCCTGCGCTTCCGCAAGGCCGGACAGGATCGCGATCGCCGAGGTGTCGAGATGGGTCTTGGCGAAGTCGAAACGAATGTCGGCGACGCTGCGCACCAGCGCCTGCAGCCGCGCTTCAGGGTCGGCGGCGACCAGATCGATCAGCTTCTGCGGCTGCCAGTCGGAGAGGGCCTGCCAGGCATCGGGGGCGGTTGTCATCGTCATTGTCCTCAACGGGGGAGTGAATCGCCGACTTTCTCTAAGCCTGCCGCCAGCCGCGCGCCAGTGTCGTCCGCCGATATTTGCTTGACGTGGCAACCTATTCATCGCCAATGCCGCGAGATGACCAATGCCAGCTTTACCGCCGATGTGACGCCCCCAACCGGGCCCGTGCCGCCCACGCCGACCCCGGCACCGGTGTCGGCCAAGGAAGAGGCGGTCGACACTGTCCGCTTCCTCGCGCTGCTCGCGATCGCAGTGCTGATTTTCCGCAGCTTTTTCCTGTCGCCCTTCAATATTCCTTCGGAATCGATGCAGCCACGACTGCTCATCGGCGACTATCTGCTCGTCAACAAGATGGCCTATGGTTATTCGAAATATAGCCTGCCGTTCAGTGTCCCGCTGATCCCGGGCCGCATTTTCGCGCGCACCCCCGAACGAGGCGACGTGGTCGTTTTCAAGGCGCCGCCGGTCGCCGACAATGATTATATCAAGCGCGTCATCGGCCTGCCCGGCGACAGCGTGCAGGTGAAGGACGGCATCGTCTGGCTGAACGGTAAGCCCGTCCAGCGCGAAGCAATGCCCGATTTCGTGATCCCCGTGACCCCGAACATGATCGAGGCATCGCGCGCGACGGGCACCCTGCCCTGCTATTCGCCCGAGTTTGAGGAAATCGCCGCCGACGGCCAACGCCAGTGCCGCTACAAGCAGTTCAGAGAAACGCTGCCCGGCGGAAAAAGCTATAACATCCTCGACATCACGACGATCCCGGAAGACAATACTCCGCTCGTCGTCGTTCCCGAGGGCCATTTGTTCCTGATGGGCGACAACCGCGACCGCAGCGCCGACAGTCGGTTCCCCGCGATGGAGAATCAGGGCATCGGCCTCGTGCCCGAGGAAAATCTCGTCGGCCACGCCCTCGTCGGCATGTTCTCGACCGATGGATCGGCGAGTTGGCTAAACCCGATCAGTTGGTTCACCGCCGCGCGCTGGGAACGGATCGGGGACGGTTTTTGAACGATCCCCTCGACACCGGGGCGCTCGCCAGCATCATCGGCGACGCTCCGGGCGATCCGGCGCTCTATGATCTGGCGCTGACGCACGGCAGCACCGGGCGCGCCGACTATCAACGGCTCGAGTTTCTGGGCGACCGTGTCCTGGGGCTCGTGATTGCGTCTGAACTCTACACGCGCTTCCCCACCGCAAGCGAAGGCGAGATGTCGTCGCGGCTGCACGTGCTCGCGGCGGGCGCGACGTGCGCTGCGGTGGCGCGCAAGCTCGATCTGACCGCACTGATCCGCTTCGGCGCGCAGGCACGTAACGACGGCGGGCGATACAGCGACAATATTGCTGCCGACGCGATGGAAGCCCTGATCGGCGCACTCTATCTCGACAAAGGTGCTGATGCGGCGCGGCAGTTCATCCTGACCCATTGGAACGAAATGATCGACGGGCAGCAGGCGGCGCCGAAACATCCGAAGGCGGCGCTTCAGGAATGGGCGCTCGCACGCAAACGCCGCCCGCCCGAGTATGAAATCGTCTCACGCGAAGGCCCCGACCACGCGCCGCGCTTTCGTATCGCGGTGAGCATCGGCAAGCTCGCCCGTGCTGAAGCCGAAGGTGCATCGAAACAAGCTGCCGAAAAGGCGGCGGCGGCGGCGTTGCTCGCCGAACTCGAAGGAATGAAATTATGACCCAGCATTGCGGTTTTGTCGCCGTCGTCGGCGCGCCCAACGCGGGAAAATCGACCATCGTCAACGCACTCGTCGGCCAGAAGGTCGCGATCGTCAGCCCAAAGGCGCAAACGACGCGCACACGGTTGATGGGCGTCGCTATGGACGGCGAGACACAGATCGTTCTGATCGATACGCCGGGCATCTTTGCCCCCACCCGCCGGCTCGACCGCGCGATGGTCGCGGCGGCGTGGAACAGCCTCGATCAGGCCGAGGCGATCCTGGTCATGATCGACGCCGCCGCCAAGCTCGGCGAACGTGCGGAGCGCGTGCTGCAGGGAATCGAGGGGCGGCCCGAGAAGAAGTTTCTTGTGCTCAACAAGGTTGACCTGACCAAGAAGGACAAGCTGCTAACGATCGCGACCCAGCTCAATGAGCGCGTCAAATTCGACGAAACCTTCTTCATCTCAGCCAGCACCGGCGACGGGGTTCCCGAACTCAAGACGACACTGTCGAAGCTGATGCCCGAAGGGCCTTGGCACTTTCCCGAAGATGAGGTCAGCGACGCGCCCGAACGCATGCTAGCCGCCGAGATCACGCGCGAACAGCTTTACCGCCAGCTCCACGAGGAACTGCCTTATCAGTCGACGGTCGAGACCGAGAAGTTCACGACGCGCCCCGACGGAAGTGCCGAAATCCACCAGCAGATCCTTGTCGCACGCGACAACCAGCGCGCAATCATCCTGGGCCACAAGGGCGAGCGCATCAAGGAAATCGGCAGCAAGTCGCGCGCCGAACTGACCGAACTGCTGGGACGCAAGGTTCACCTGTTCCTGCATGTGAAGGTCAAGGCGAATTGGGACGAGGACCGCGGCGTCTATCGCGACATGGGGCTCGACTGGGTCGATTGAGCCTGCGGGTACTTGCGGGAGAATATATGGAACGTCCGAAATCGATCATCGCCTTCGAAAGGGCTTTCTGGGCTTCTTTCGCGGTTGGCCTGCTAGGTGGGATTTTGAGCTGGAATCAGGTGCTTGCGGCCTATGAGCGCGAGCCGTCGATTGCTGCGATGGGCTTTGGCAGCGGGTTTCTGATCTCAATCTGGTGCATCAGCTTGGCGTGCCAGTTCCTCTTCTGGTATCTTATTGCGCGCAAGGCTAGCAATGTAACGCGATGGGTCTACGTCGTGCTAATGGGCCTTGGCATTATTTCGGCACTCGCGACGATTAATGATCCCGCCATGCCCGGCGGCGTCTCATGGATTTTCAGCCTCGCGTCGAGCGCGCTGACCGCGCTTGCTATCTTTTTCCTATTTCGGCCCGATGCGTCGGATTGGCTGACCAAAAAGCGGTATGTCGATCCAGATACCTTCCGCTAGTCGCTAAATCCTCCGACAGTCATTCGGCGGCGCGTTCCCGTCGAAGCGCGCCGTGATCCAGCCGATCGTTTCCTGCGCGCTGTCGCGCGCGGCATCGACATGACCGCCCGTCATCTCGATCCAGCGCAGCGCCGTACCGCGGCGGCAGACGGATTTCGCAAATTTGCGGGTGACGGCGGGGGCGATGATCGTGTCCTTGCTGCTTTGCGCGATCAGCAGAGGTCCCGGCACGCGTGCCGGATCGACGCTGTTGGCGCGGGCGAAGCTTCCCCATGGTTCGATTTTGGCGATGTCCTTGTTCTTCGTGGCGCGAACAATGGTCAGGACGCCGAGGATCATGCCGAACTTCGGCTTCTTTTCCAGGCTGATGCAGTTATTCTCCGCCAGTCGGTGGATGATGCCCTGGTTCGTGCGGTTGGCTATGCCGTCCATCGAGAAGCCATAGAGCGTCGACCAGCTATGCAGCGTAAAGGATAGGAGAAGTGCGCGCGCATTCTTGTCGCTGCCCTCGCGCAGATTGGCCGCCAGATCGGTCGGGGGCGCCGCTGCAGCAGTGGCCACGAGCCGCAAGTCGGGCGCATGTGAGCGCGCGGCTATCGCGGTCCAAAGCGCCGCATGGGCGCCTTGCGATTCACCCCATACCGCGAAGTCGGCGCCCGCAGCGGCGCCCGGGATTTCGCGCGCCGCGCGCACCGCGTCGAGAACCGCATTGGCAGTATCCTGACCAACGAGAAAAGGGTGCATCGTAGAGCTTGCGAGGCCGATATAGTCGGGCGCGACCACAACATAACCGCTGCGGACGGCATCCATTCCGGCGGTCGCCGCGAAGAAGTTCGGACTGAGCGAGGGCGCGCATTTTTCGGCGACGCCCCATGCGCCGTGGGTCCAGGCGATAACGCGGCGCGGACGCGACGGCATCGCTTCCATCGGGGCCGCAACGATGCCCGTTACCGCGAGGCGCTGACCATTGCCGTTCGTCGTCCAATATTGCACGCGCCAGGCCTGCACGCCCGCTGGCGTATCCTGCATCGGGTCGGCCGATATCAGGCGCCCCGCCTGTTGAGCGGCGGCGGGTAAGGAAAATATGGACAGAATGGAAAGCAGGAAGGCGGCGAGCAGGTGGCGCATGGACAGTCTCCCGGATGCGCCACCCTATCATGCCTTGGCAGCGGCGCAAACGCCGCCGGTCGAGACAGTTATTCCGCCGCCGCCTTTTTGGCCGGAGCTTTCTTTGCAGCCGTTTTCTTGGCCGCGGGCTTCTTAGCCGCAGCTTTCTTCGGTGCCGCCTTTTTCTTGCCCTTCGCCGGCCCCTTCGCCGCGCGCGCGTCGATCAACGCGATCGCTTCTTCCAGCGTCAGCGTCGCCGGATCTGCTGTCTTGGGCAGGGTTGCATTGGTCGTGCCATCGGTGACGTAAGGACCGAATCGCCCTTCCATCAGCTTCATCTCGCCGCCGCTTGTCGGATGTGGGCCGAAGGTATTGAGCGGCTCGGCCTTGGTCCGTCCGCGCCCGCCGCCCGCAGCAGCTTCGGCGATGCGCACGACCGCGGCGTTCATGCCGATATCGAAGATTTCGGCGGTGCCCGTCAGTTTCGCATATTTGCCGTCGTGGAGCAGATAGGGGCCATAACGCCCCAGCCCTGCCATGATCGTCTTGCCGCTTTCGGGATGCACCCCGACCTCGCGCGGCAGGCTCAGCAGTCGCAGTGCATAATCAAGGTCGAAATCCTCGCCCGGAATATCCTTCGGGATCGACGACCGCTTCGCCTCCTTGCCGTCACCGAGCTGGATATACGGGCCAAAGCGCCCGCTGCGCTTCGTCACCTCCAGCCCGCTGTCGGGATCATTTCCCATCGTCTCGGGACCGGTATCCGCACCGTCGCTACCGCCTGGCTGCGCAAACTTCCGGGTGAATTTGCAGTCGGGATAGTTGCTGCACGCGATAAACGGCCCGAACTTGCCGCCGCGCAGCGCGAGGCGCCCGGTGCCGCAATTGGGGCAGAGGCGCGGGTCGCTGCCGTCGCCCTTGTCCGGGAAGAGATAGGGGCCGAGGAATTCGTCGAGCGCCGCGGTGATCTCCGACGGCTTCTGCTCCATCACTTCGCCGGTGCGCGGTTTGAAATCGCGCCAGAAGCGCTCAAGCACCGCCTGCCATTGTGCACGACCGCCCGACACGTCGTCGAGTTCTTCCTCGAGCCCGGCGGTGAAATCATAGCCGACATAACGTTCGAAGAAGCGTTCGAGGAACGCCGTCAGCAGCCGCCCGCTCTCCTCTGGGATGAAGCGGTTCTTCTCGACCGTCACATAAGCGCGGTCCTTGAGCACCTGCAGGATCGAGGCATAGGTCGACGGACGCCCAATGCCGAGTTCCTCCATCTTCTTGACGAGGCTCGCTTCGGAATAGCGCGGCGGCGGCTGTGTCTCGTGGCTTTCGACCTCGACGCCGGTTTTCGCCGGCGCATCGCCCTTTGCCATCGCCGGCAACAGGCGCGCATCCTCGTCGTCGCCAGCATCGTCGCGGCTTTCGTCGTAGAGTGCAAGGAATCCAGGGAATTTCACCACCTGTCCCGTCGCGCGCATCACCGTCTTGCCGGTGCCGTCGGACAGATCGACGCTGGTGCGTTCGAGCCGCGCCGACGCCATCTGGCTCGCGAGCGCACGCTTCCAGATCAGCTCGTAGAGGCGGCCATGATCGCCGCTGCCTGCCTTGTCCTTCGAAAAGTCGGTCGGGCGGATCGCCTCATGCGCTTCCTGCGCATTCTTTGCCTTGGTCTGATACTGGCGCGGCTGGTCGGGGACATAGCCACCGTCGTAGCGCGTCGCGATGGCTTTGCGGGCCGCGCTGATCGCGCTTCCATCCATCTGAACGCCGTCGGTACGCATATAGGTGATCGCGCCATCCTCGTAGAGCGCCTGCGCCACGCGCATCGTGTGGCTTGCGGAGAAGCCGAGCTTGCGCGCGGCTTCCTGTTGCAGCGTCGAGGTCGTGAACGGCGGCGGCGGATTGCGCGTCAGCGGCTTGGTCTCGACCGCATCGACAGTGAAATGGCCCGCCTTCACATCAGCTTCGGCGGCGCGCGCGTCGGCCTCGTTCGTGATCGAGAGGCGCTCGATCTTGTCGCCGCGCCAGCGCGAAAGCCGCGCCTTGAACGGCGTACCGCCCATCTCGAACAGGCCGGTCACCGACCAATATTGCTGCGCAACAAAAGCCTCGATCTCGCGCTCGCGCTCGACCACCAGCCGCAGCGCGACCGACTGGACGCGGCCGGCCGATTTTGCTCCGGGCAGTTTGCGCCACAGCACCGGCGACAGGGTGAAGCCGACGAGATAGTCGAGCGCGCGGCGCGCCCGGTAGGCGTCGATCAAATCGGTGTCGAGCTCGCGCGGATGCGCCATCGCATCGGTCACGGCCTGCTTGGTGATTGCGTTGAAGGTGACGCGATCGACCAACGCCGGCAGCGCCTTCTTGCTGCGCAACAACTCCTGCACATGCCAGCTAATCGCCTCGCCCTCGCGATCAGGGTCAGTCGCGAGAATCAGTCGATCGGCGCCCTTCGCGGCGTCCTGAATTTCCTTCATCCGCTTCGTTTTGTCGGGATACAACTGCCACTGCATCGCAAAGCCGTCGTCAGGATCGACCGAGCCGTCCTTGGGCGGCAAGTCGCGAACATGGCCATAGCTGGCCAGAACCTTGAAATCGCGACCGAGATATTTCTCGATCGTTTTCGCCTTTGCGGGCGATTCCACAATTACCAATTGCATTAAAAAACTATCCCCGTCACCGGCTCTCACATGTACGCGCGAGGGTGGCGGGGATAGCTTGATTCCGTCAAGCTGGATTTTTTCTTATCCATCCTGCCATTTGAAATCGGCGGGCAGGATGCATTTGCCGGCGTCATATTTGCCGACACTGCGGATGATTTCCTGGTCGTCAGGCTCGACGCGGCGGCCGCTGATCTGGCTGTCGATCACACGGCGGACGAGCGCATCGAGCTTGGTCACAAGATAGCAGTCGATCGCCGGCGGCGCGTGCGGATCGCCGACGCCGCTGTCGTCGGTCAGGAACAGATAGCGCGACTGCGTCGCTGCCGCCATCGCGCGCATCGCATATTCGGCCTTGTCAGCGACGCCCGAGGCGGCGACCGGCGTGATATGAATGCGCTTGGCGCGCGCAGCCTCCGCAGCAGCCCAAGTCCTGCCGAACTTGTCGTCGTGCGGCGGCGCGTCGGCGACGAGCAGCAAGGACTTCACCGCGTCGGGACGCCAGTCCTGCCCGACCGCGCGGATCATCGCCTGATCCATCGCCTCGGGATAGTCGCCACCACCGTTCGCATCCTGCCGCGCCAGCGCGCCCTGCACGCGCCCAATGTCGCGATCGAAGGCAACCGTGCGCGTGACATAATCATCGCCAAGGTCGCGGTAGAAGACAAAGCCGATCCGGATATCGAGATCGCGGTGCTTCGCCGTAATCGCGCCGATGATAGAGCGGAGTTCGGCCTGTAAATAGTTGATCTCGTCGCCCATGCTGCCCGTCGTGTCGACGACCAGCATCAGGTCGAGCTTGGTCGCTTTCGTCGCCGCCTGGTTCGCGGTCAGGCCGACGACCTGCCCGCCTGCGGCATTGGCGACCAGAACCGGTCGTGCGTCGGCGATGTTGCGCCCGGCCTTTCGCGCCGAAACGGTGATTCGTTCGCTCAGCCGGTCGAGCCCGGGGAAAAAGACCGCGCTGCCGTCGGCCTGCGTCGCCATGGTGATGCTGTTGCCGTCGCTGCACGTCACCACGACGTCGGCGAAGGGGATCGGCTGGCCGCTGCGGTCATTGACCTTCACCGTCACGACGCGCGTGGTATCGACCCGCGGCAGGTTGCGGACTTCCTGCCCCAGATCGCCGCTGCGATTGACGTAGGCGACGTAGAGCTCGGGGTTGAGCAGGTCGTCATGCTCGCCCGCGGTCAATATGCCCGATTGGGGTTGCGGCTGCGGCCGTGGATAGGAACGCGGAGGGACGATGCCAGGGCTGACGCGTGCGAAATCCGAAGACGAGCCCGGGGTCGGCGCGGCCGAAGCGGGCGGCGGCGGGAGCGCCTCAGCGGCGGAATAGCTGGAACCAGCGCCCGCTCGCGATCGAGATACCACCACCTCGGCAGCATCGTCGGAATAGGATGGGGGCGGCGGAGCCATTGGCGGAGGGGGCGGCGGCGGCGGAGGTGGTGGTGGCGGCGGAGGGGCGGGCTCGACGGCCATTGCCTCTTCGCGATCACGTTTCTCGCTCCCCCGCGTGTTGATGCTGCCATTCAACGGCTGCGGCTGGGGCTGCATCTCTGGATCGAGCTGGGGCAAGGGCGCGGCGTTGCGGCAGAAGCCCTGGTCAGGAGAAGGCCGCGAATGCGCCATCGCGAGCGGTATTGGTGCGGGCGCTGCGGCCAGTACGGCAACCATAGTCACGCTTGTCAGAAACCGGCTTCGCATCAACAAACTCCCCACCATGTGATACAATATCATTAGCCTGTGGCTCGGCCGCTGAACTGTGGCTGAACCGCGATGAGGCGTTAGATTGTCAAGGGTTAGCCAGCAGTGCAGCCAATCACATCAGCGAAATCTTCCCGCCGGCATGGCGCTCGACACGGCCTGCCAACTCGAGTTCGAGCAAAATCAGTTGCACCGTAGACGCGTCCTGTCCCGATTGACGCACCAGTTCATCGACCGCGACCGGCGTCGGCCCCAGCAAGTCAATCAGCGACCGGCGCCCGCCTTCGCACGCCTCCGCTGGCGCAGGAGCGGCGGCGTAGCGTTGCACGGGCTCGCGCACCATCCGCACGTCGATCGGCCCGACCGCTTCGAGGACATCGTCGACTGTCTGAATGAGCGTCGCGCCCTCGCGGATCAGCAGATTGCAGCCCTGCGCGCGCGGGTCCAGCGGCGAGCCTGGAACCGCCATCACCTCGCGCCCATAGTCGCCGGCACGCCGTGCGGTGATCAGCGATCCTGACCGCGGCGCCGCCTCGATCACGACCGTGCCGTGCGCGATCCCGGCGATGATGCGATTGCGCGTCGGGAAGTGGCGCGCGAGTGGTTCGGTCCCCGGCGGCTGTTCGGCGATCAACAACTGGTCGCTCGCGATCTTTTCCTGCAGCGCGGCGTTTTCGGGCGGAAAGGCGATGTCGATTCCGCTCGCGATCACGCCCGCCGTCGAGCCCCCGAGCGCGCCGATATGCGCGGCGGTGTCGACACCACGCGCAAGGCCGCTGACAACCGTGACATCGCGGGCGGCGAGGTCCGCCGCGAGTTGGCGCGCGTAGCGGCAGGCGACCGCCGACGCGTTGCGCGCGCCGACGATCGCGACGCATGGACGCCGCAGCATGGACGCATCGCCGCGCACGACAACAACCGGCGGCGCCCCCTCTACCTCACGCAGCATCGGCGAATAATCATCCTCGTCGCTGAAAATATGCCGCGCGCCAAGCGCCGCCACACGCTCGACCTCGCGCTCGGCAACATCAAGGGAGGCGATGCGCGCCTTCCCTGCCCCACCGCGCAGTACGAGATTGGGAAGTGCGTCGAGCGCCGCCTCGCCCGAACCAAAGCGCAACATCAACTGGTGCCAGCTGACCGGCCCGACGTGCGGCGTGCGAATCAGCCGGAGCCGCGCCAGCCGCTCGGAGTGGGTCACGCGCGCCCGGCTCCTTTGTCGGCGTCCTTGCTTCTGCCGATACGCGGCTCGGTCCCGGCGCGCAGCCGCGCGATATTCTCTCGGTGCCGCCACAGCACGATGACCGCGAGACCCGCGAGCCCGATGGCGTAGATGGGATAACCTAAGGCGAGCGCGGCGATCGGTGCCGACACCGCGCCGAGCATCCCGCCGAGCGAGGATATGCGGAGCAACAAGACTGCCGCGAGCCACACGATGGCGAAAATAAGTCCGATCGGCCAGGCGAGCGCAAGTGCAAGGCCCAGCAGCGTCGCGACCCCTTTCCCGCCCCGGAACTTCAGCCACACGGGATAGCAATGACCGATCATCGCGGCAGCACCCGCTATCATCGCGGCATGTTCGCCGAGTTCGGGAACGAAATGGCGCGCGAGCAACACCGCCACCGCGCCCTTTGCACCGTCGAGGATCAGCGTCGCCGCCGCGAGCCCTTTGCGCCCCGTGCGTAGCACATTGGTCGCGCCGATATTGCCTGATCCGATCTGGCGCAGGTCGCCCGCACCGAACAGTCGCGTGAGGATCACGCCGAACGGGATCGACCCCAAAAGGTAACCCGCAGCAATCAGCAAATATAAACTCATGACGTTCCCCGCTCGCTTTGAAGCAATGTGGCGCCGTTACCCGAATCAATCAATGGATTCGGCAAGATTGGCAACCAAAGCGGACGAACTCGCCGCCCCATTGAGTGCCCCCCGGGTCGCTGCTAGGCGGGGCGCATGACCATGCCTGCTCCCGATGCGCCGATCCTCTTCTTCGACAGCGGCCTTGGCGGGCTGACGGTTCTCGGGCCGACGCGCGCATTGCTGCCGACGGCACGGATCGTCTACGCTGCCGATTATGCCGGCCTGCCCTATGGCAAGAAGAGCGACGAAGAACTCGCGGCGCGCGTCCCCGCGCTGCTCGGCCGGCTCGTCGAGCGCTATCAGCCGCGCCTTGCGGTCATCGCATGCAACACAGCCTCGACGATCGCCTTGGGACATGTTCGGGCCGCGCTCGACCTGCCGATCGTCGGCACGGTTCCGGCGATCAAGCCCGCAGCGGAAATGACCAATAGCGGTGTGATCGGCGTTCTGGGCACCGAGGCGACGGTGCGCCAGCCCTATGTCGATGATTTGAGCGCCAGGTTTGCGGGCGGCAAGACCGTCCTTCGGCACGGGAGCCCGGGTCTTGTCACCGGCGCGGAAGCGAAGTTGCGCGGCGATGCAGTCGATCCCGCAGTCATCGCGCGCGCGATTGCGGGCCTGCGCGAGCAACCGGGGGGCGACGCGATGGACGTCATCGTGCTTGCCTGCACCCATTTTCCATTGCTCAAGACGGAATTGCAGGCGATCGCGGGCCCAGACGTCGCGCTGATCGACGGCGCCGAAGGCATCGCGCGTCGCATCGCCCATCTGACCGAAGGGCAGGATTGGCCCGACGCGGCAACGCCCGGCATCGCAGTCTTCACGCGCAGCAACGACCGCCCGCCGCCGCCGCTCGCCGCGCTCTCGCCCTATGGCATCGGGTCGCTCGAGACGATCTGATAGGACAATTTGTCCCATAAGTTGCGAATCGTTCGCACTGGATTTCAGCCAGATTCGGCGTTATTGGCCCGCGTGTTAATAGCCGCCGGAGGGAGCGGCTCAAGAGCTGCACTAGCACCTGACTGCGGGGCTGAGACGTGAACTACAACGATATTTTCGCACGCGCGATCGACCGGCTGCACGAAGAAGGACGCTATCGCGTCTTCATCGATATCCTGCGCAATCGCGGTGCTTTTCCGAACGCACGATGCTTCGCGGGCCACAACGGGCCGAAGCCGATCACGGTGTGGTGCTCGAACGACTATCTCGCGATGGGCCAGCATCCGAAAGTCATCGAAGCGATGGAAGGCGCGCTGCACGACGTGGGTGCCGGTTCGGGCGGGACGCGCAATATTGGCGGCAACACCCATTATCATATCGATCTCGAACATGAACTCGCCGACCTCCACGGCAAGGATGGAGCACTGCTCTTCACCTCGGGGTATATCTCGAACGAAGCGACGCTCGGCACGCTCGGCAAACTGCTGCCGAACTGCATCATCTATTCGGACGAACTCAACCACGCGTCGATGATCGCGGGCATCCGCAACTCGGGCTGCGAAAAGCGCGTGTGGCGGCATAACGACCTCGCGCATCTCGAGGAACTGCTCGCCGCCGACGATCCCGACGCGGCGAAGCTGATCGCGTTCGAAAGCGTCTATTCCATGGATGGCGACGTTGCCCCGATCCATGCGATCTGCGACCTTGCCGACAAATATAACGCGCTCACCTATTGCGACGAAGTCCATGCCGTCGGCATGTACGGCCCGCGCGGCGGCGGCATTACCGACCGCGACGAAGCGGCCGACCGGGTCACGATCATCGAAGGTACGCTGGGCAAGGCGTTCGGCGTGATGGGTGGCTATATCGCCGCCGACAAGAATATTATCGACGTGATCCGCAGCTATGCGCCGGGCTTTATCTTCACGACCAGCCTGTCGCCGGTGCTCGTCGCGGGCGTGCTCGCAAGCGTGCGCCACCTTAAGGCGTCGAGCGTCGAACGCGACGCGCAACAGGAAGCCGCGGCTTACCTCAAGCAGAGCTTCCGCGACGCGGGCCTCCCGGTCATGGATTCGACGACGCATATCGTCCCGCTGATGGTCGGCGATCCGGTGCGAGCGAAGAAGATCAGCGATATCCTGCTCGCCGAATATGGCGTCTATGTGCAGCCGATCAATTTCCCGACCGTGCCGCGCGGCACCGAACGCTTGCGCTTCACGCCCGGCCCGGCGCATGACGAGGCGATGATGCGCGAACTCACCGAAGCGCTGGTCGAAATCTGGGACCGGCTCGAACTGCAACTCCAGAAGGCCGCGTGACGACTGCACCCCGTTACGACGACGTCGTGGTCGGGCGCCGCTCGATCCGCGGCTTTCTCGACAAGCCTGTACCGAAGGCGCTGATCGCCGAGATCCTCGAAGTCGCAATGCGCGCGCCCTCGTCGTTCAACAACCAGTGCTGGAATTTCTCGGTCGTTACCGGGGAACCGCTCGCGGCGATCCGGCAGGGCAACACTGACGGCATCCTTGCGGGCAAGCCCGACAGCCGCGAATTTCGCCGCTTCGACGGCATCGCCGACGACCATCGCGCGCGTCAGATCGAGATCGCGAAACAGCTATTCGGCGCGATGGGCATCGCGCGTGACGACAGGGATGCGCGGCAGGACTGGGTGCTGCGCGGCTTTCGCCAGTTCGATGCGCCGGTCAGCATCGTCGTCACCTATGATCGCGTGCTGCTCGGCAGCGACATTGCGCCCTTCGACTGCGGCGCCGTTACCAATGCGCTGGTTAACGCCGCCTGGTCGCGCGGGCTCGGCTGTGTGATCAACAGTCAGGGGATCATGCAAAGCCCCGTCGTGCGCGAACATGCGCGCATCCCCGACGACCAGGTCATCATGATCTGCGTCGCGATGGGCTGGCCCGATGCCGATTTCCCGGCCAATGCGGTGGTATCGAACCGTAAGAGCGTCGACGAGGCGGTAAGGTTCGTGGGTTTCGAGGATTGATTGGTGAGGTCATTTTCCACGCGATCGGTGCGGTGGTAGATTTCTTCGCCGCAGGAAAACTCGATTACGGACTGCGCAAGCATTTCTGGCTCCGCGCGATCTTTCTTGCAGTCCTCGCAATCGCGATTGGTCTCGCTGCGGGCTCGTTGCTACGTATCGTTGCATAGCTTTTCGCAGAAGGTGCATTTCAACCGCCTTCGACAAGCTCGATGTGCATCGATAAGGTGAACGACGAATCCCCTCCCCGGTCTCGAAAGATTGTCATGCCAACACAGCGTTATAGCTATACCGCCATCACGCTCCACTGGCTCATCGCTCTGTTGCTGGCATTCCAGATCGCGCTCGGCTGGGCGCTTGAGGGGAACAACAGCCCCGAATTGTTCGCACGGTACCAACTCCACAAATCGGTCGGCATCACGATCCTGTTGCTCAGCCTTGCACGTCTCGCGGCTCGCCTGTTCACACCGCGCCCGCCCGCGTCCGACGGCCCGGCATGGACGCGCGCGCTCGCCAGTACGGTGCACTGGCTTTTTTATCTCGCGATGATCCTCGGGCCGCTCACGGGCTGGCTTCTCGTTTCGACCGCGCGGGTTCAGGTCCCCACGCTGCTATACGGCCTCATTCCATGGCCGCACTTGCCTGTTGGCCGAAGCTGGCATGAGCCGGCGGAGTCGATCCACGGCGCGATGGCGTGGCTCGCGATCGGCCTGTTCGCACTGCATATTACCGGCGCGCTTCGCCACCAATGGCTGCTCGGCAAACCCGAACTACAGCGGATGATCCCCTTCGCGCGCGGCAAGGCCGTCGGTGCGGCGATCGGTGCGATCGCGCTGGTTGCCGGTGCTTTCACTGCAGGCAATTCAATCTATCCGGACAAGAAGCAGGCAACCACGAAACAGCGGCCGGCGGCACCGGTCACGCCGATCTCGGCAGCGACTACCACGCCCGCCCTTTCGGCCGAAGCACCCGAAGCTCAGGCGGCCGAAGAAGCGGTGGCTGAAGATACGAAGCAGCCGCTCGCCGACTGGACGGTCGCATCGGGCGGACGGCTGGGCTTCACGGCACGCTGGAATGGCGAAGCGATCGACGGCCGCTTCGGTCGCTGGCGCGCCGCGATCCGTTTCAGCCCTGACGAGCTGGCGAATTCGACAATTCGCGTGACGGTCGATCTCGGGTCGGCCGACACGGGCGACGGACAGCGCGACGATTCGCTGAAGAGCAGCGATTTCTTCGACGTCGGCGCGCATCCGAGCGCAGTCTTCGCCGCGCGCGATATCCGCCATCTTGGCGGCGACAAATATGAGGCACGCGGCACGCTCGACCTACGCGGCACCAGCAAGCCCGCAACGCTGCGCTTTACCTTGCGCATCGAGGGCGACCGTGCGCACGTTGCCGGAACCGCGCGCATCGACCGTACAGCCTTCGGCGTCGGTCAGGGCGAATGGGCGGCGACCGACGCGATCGCCGCTGCCGTGGATATCATCTTTTCCTTCAACGCCACACGTCCGGCGTCCTGATCGATCAGGACGAAGGGCGCATCATGCCCCAGAAATGCGGGCCGCCGGGTACGTCCCATTGGACTTGGGTAACGAACCCGAGCCGCTCGTAAAGCGGTACATTTTCGGGTGTCGCCGTTTCGAGCCAGCAAGGCAGCGCTTGATCGTCAGCGACGGTGATTTGCTCGCGAATGATTCGTCCGCCGTGTCCCTTGCCCTGATGGCTTGGGCGGACGCCGACATAGTGAAGGTACCAGAAACGCCCCTTGGGTCGGTGCGCGTCGATGCTCGCTTGCACCTTCAGTCCGCGCGGCAGGGCGGTGCCGAAGGTCGCGACAAGCGGGACGACGGTTCGCAGGAACTCGAGCGTGCCGCTGTGCGCCTGCCCCGGCGCGCGCCAGAGAGCCGCAGCCTCGTCGTCCGGCGAGCGCAGCGCGACGCCGACGCGGACATCAGCGGGGACGAGGACCCGAAACAGGCTGCGGAGCGCGCGGGCGCGGTGATCGGGGTCGGGCAATATCCACGACAGCGCGGGGTCTGTCTGAAACGCCTGTGCCAGTGTTTCGGCGACGGAAGCCAATTCGGCGGTCCCCGCCGGCGAGATCATATCGGTCATTGCGCCTCCCCCCACCAAAGGAGCAGGTGTCGCGCGGCTTGGCAAGACTAGCGCGGGCGTTTGTCGAGCCGCAACGCCCAGGCATAACCCCGATAGAGCCGAGTCACCGCGAGCCGCGCACCGGCATCGTTCGCGGCTTCGCGCGCGGCTTCGATCAGCAGTGCGCGTGGTTCGACATGAAAGCGCGCGAGCCACGCGAACAGCGTGCTGCGGAACCAGTCAGGCATGTCCTCCTGCTGTCCGAAATCGACGATATGCAGCGAACCATAAGTCGACAGATGGCGCATCGCTTCACCGATCGCGCCCTGCCAGTCGGGGATCATCGACAATGTATAGCTTTGAAAAATACGGTCGAAACTGGCGGTACGGAACAACGCGTTCGGATCGAAACCTGTTGCGTCAGCCTGTGCAACGCTCACGCGTCGCGCCAGCCCCGCGTGGGCGATCGCGGCGCGAGCCGTTTTCAGCATCTCTTCGGAAATATCTATCCCGTGAAATTTGGCGCTCGGCCAGCAGCGCGCCGCTGCGATAAGATTACGCCCCGTGCCGCAACCGATTTCGAGTACATGTCCGCCGGCCGGAGGCGACAGTTCATCGATCAAGCGGTCGCGCCCAAGCAGGTAATATTTGCGCGTCAGGTCATAGATGTGACGCTGTCCGCGATAGACGCCGTCCATGCGTGCGGCATGCCCATCCCCCCGGATCATCGTCAGCCTTTCAGGATATAGAGGTGGACCCCGCCGTAGATCGCCGAGCGATCGCGCCGTGTGTAATCGAGCGATTCGGCGGCGCGATAATCCCATCGCCGCAGCAGGTCGTCGGGAAGCCGACCCGGCAGCAAGCTTGGTTCGGCGGCGGTGCGAAAAAGGACGCGGGCACCGGGGCGGGCGGTCCGCGTGACTTCGCTCCACAGGGCGGTCAATTGCGCGTCGCTCATCCAGTCCTGCGCATCGAGGAATATGTAACGGTCAAAGCTGTTCGCATCGGCCGCCGCGAGCATGTCGGTCATGTTCGCGTGAAGCACCGTAACCCGCCCCGCGCGGGCGCGGACGGCGGCATAATGATCCGCGTGCAGATAGGGCGGCAACGACGCAGCGGCGTGCTTTCCATAGCCGCGACCAAAGGCTTGCCAGGCGAAATAATTATCCTCGAGCGCAAAATCGCAGGTCAATTTTTCAAGGCGCGCGCGCAACACATCGGCCATCGGCCTTCCGTCCGCGAGCGCGTCATATTGCGCCGGCGGAATGCCCAAACCGAACAGCGACGATCGCTGGTCCGTGACCCAACGGATGAACTTGCGATCGAAGAAGGGCGCGAACTTCGTCTCGAAAATCGTGCGCTGTTCTTCGATCGTCTTCGCTTCGAGGAACTGGCGCGGATCGACGCGGTGCATGCGAGCGACGAGGTGCGCGACCCCGATAAAATTACCGAGCAGTCCGCGCTTGTAGAGCCCGTGCGCGAAGCCGTTGATCCGGCGGCGCCCGACCAGGTCGCGGCCTTCCCAATAGCGGCGGGTTACCTCGTCCAGGTGGGGTCGGACGAAGGCACGATAGTCTGCGATGTTGCTGCTGTTGTCGGCGTCGGCGAAAAAGCGGCGAAGGCTCGCATGATCGGACAACCGCTGGATCGCCACGCGTTTAAGATTGTTAAGTGCGACATGCGCGGTGTTGAGGTCGACCGCGACAATCTCCGCCGGGTCGGCGGTCAGATAGGAAAAGACATTGCAGCCGCCGCTGGCGATCGTGGCGATCCGGTTGCCCGGTTCGATCGCCAGCGCCTCCATATCGACGACCGGGTCTTCCCATATCTGGGCATAGACGAGGCCTTTGAACGCTAGCGCGAAAGCGCGGTCGAGCAGGCGTTGTTTCTGCTCGCCATCCTCGCGAACGACGGCGGCGGCGATCTTGCGATTGGGTCGGCTGGCCATGCGAATGGGTATCCCGGACAAGGTTGATCCGGGGCTGCCCATTGCATGCTTTCATGCGATTTCCGTGCCGGTTCGATGACAATCCGGCGACATACGAGAAAATATGCGTACCTCGACAATCGTCATTCCCGCGTAGTCAGCGACTCTGCGGGAATGACGAAGATATTTGTCAGTCGCGGCAGTAGCCCTCACCTTCCTTCACGATCAGGCATTCCTTCTTGCCGGCCAGATATTTGAGACCGGTTTCGTCGCCGTTGCCGCGACGCAGGCTGAGTTCCTCGGTCCCGCGCTTGAACTTGATGCCATGCTCGCTGTCTTCGCCATCATAGGTCCCCTTGGTGTCGAGGTCCGACTGCATTTCGAGCTTGTATTTCCCTGGCGCGGCGGTCGTGATCGTGGCGTACATGCCCTCGACCCCGGTCCACTTACCTGCCCAGCTCGCGAAGCGATGCGGCGCGGTCGCGGGATCGGTTGCCTCTGCGCCCTCGGCCGGAACGGTCTCGACCGGAACCTCGGTGGTCGTGGCATCGGTCGGCGCAGGCGCGGGCGCCTCTGCCTTTTCGCAGCCGGCCAATAGAACCAGCGCCGCAGCGCCCGCCAAAATTGCACTCTTCTGCATCATGCTTCTCCTTCCCCGTCCAAACGCATGTCGGCGGATAAGTTTCCGCCAGCCTATTCGGTGATGATCTCCGCGAATTTCAGCGGATCGACATTGCCGCCCGACAGCGTGACGAGAGTCGCGTCCGTTACCGACACTTTGCCCGCGAGCACCGCCGCCAACGCGGCCGCTCCGCCGGGCTCGACGACAAGGTGCAGCTTCTCGAACGCCAGCCGCATTGCATCGCGCACTTCGCTGCGCGTCACGGCAACGCCCTTTACGCCGCGCGCCTGCAGCACCGCGAAGTTGATCGGCCAGGTTTGTGGCGTCTGCAAGGCGTCGCATTCGGTCGGATAGGTCATATCCTCGACCGAAAGGATTTCGCCGGCAGCAAGGCTGCGCGTTACATCGTCCCAGCCTTCGGGCTCCACGGCAACAATTTCGGCCTCGGCCAGCGCAAGAGCGAGTCCTGCCGACAGACCGCCCCCGCCACAGCAGGCGACAACCTTGTCGGGGCTGCCGATCCCGCGCGTAACCATCTGCGCTTTCGCTTCGGTTCCGGCGCTGCCCTGTCCCTCTATGACCCACGGATCACCATAGGCATGGACGAGCGTCCCGCCGCGTTCGGCGAGCAGCTTTGCCGCGACCGCGTCGCGCGATTCGGTCACGCGATCATAGAGCACGACCTCGGCGCCCAGTTGGCGCGTTGCGGCAAGCTTCATCGCCGGCGCATTGCTCGGCATCACGATCGTCGCTTTGATCCCCAGCTGCTTTGCCGCCCATGCGACGCCTTGCGCATGATTGCCGCTCGATACACCGACGACGCCCGCCGCCGCCTGTTCGGGCGTCAGATCGGTCAACCGGTGCCAGGCGCCGCGGATCTTGAACGCTCCGACGGGTTGCAGGCATTCCGCCTTGCACCAGATCGTCTTGCCATCGACTTCGAGCGGCAACAGCGGGGTTTGCGGGAGCAATGCAGCGACTTTCGCCGCGGCGCGTTCGACACCCGCAAGCGTGGGTGCGCGGTTCGGATCGAGCAAGGGATCGGGGCTTTGCTGTGTCATGGCTTCGTCCTATAGGGCCGGCCATACAAGACAAGCCACATAGGTAGGCGCAGGAGATTTTTCGATGAGCAAGGTTCTGGTGATCGGCGCAGGCGGCGTCGGTTCGGTCGCGGTGCACAAGATGGCGATGAACCCCGACATTTTTCCCGACATCACGCTGGCGAGCCGCCGCAAGTTCAAATGCGACGCGATTGCCGAATCGGTGAAGGAACGCACCGGCGTCACGATCAAGACCGCCGAAGTTGACGCCGACCATATCGACGCGACCGCAGCGCTGATCCGCTCGATCGGCGCGACACATGTCGTCAATCTCGCACTTCCCTATCAGGACCTCACGATTATGGAGGCCTGTCTGTCGACCGGCGCGCATTATCTTGATACCGCCAACTACGAACCCCGCGACGAGGCGAAGTTCGAATATCATTGGCAGTGGGCCTATCAGGACCGCTTCAAGGAGGCTGGTCTGATGGCGCTGCTCGGTTCGGGTTTCGATCCGGGCGTGACGAGCGTGTTCACGACCTGGCTCAAGAAGCATCATTTCGACCGCATCGACACGCTCGATATTCTCGATTGCAACGGCGGCGATCATGGCCAGCATTTCGCGACCAACTTCAACCCTGAGATCAACATTCGCGAAGTGACCGCTGTCGCTCGTCACTGGGAAAATGGCGACTGGGTCGAAACCCCGCCGATGTCGGTGAAGCAGCAGTTCGATTTCGAGGCTGTCGGCCCGAAGACGATGTACCTCATGTATCATGAGGAGATCGAAAGCCTCAAAACCCACTTGCCCGAAATCAAACGCATCCGTTTCTGGATGACATTCGGCGAGGCCTATATCACGCACCTTACCGTCCTCCAGAATGTCGGCATGACGCGCATCGATCCGGTGATCTACGAAGGCCGCGAGATCGTACCGCTGCAGTTCCTGAAGGCCGTCCTTCCCGAACCGTCGAGCCTCGGCGAGACCACCAAGGGCAAGACGAACATCGGCGTCATTGCGACCGGTCTGGGCAAGGATGGCAAGGAAAAGACGCTCTATCTCTATAATATCTGCGACCATGAGGATGCCTATGCCGAAACGGGCAATCAGGCGGTGAGCTACACCACCGGCGTACCGGCGATGATCGGCGCCGCCATGATGGTCACCGGCACGTGGAACGGCGACGGCGTGTTCAACATGGAACAGATGGATCCCGATCCCTTCATGGACATGCTCAACAAGCATGGCCTGCCCTGGCAGGTGAAGGAATTGGACGGTCCGCTCGATTTCTGAGCGATTTTACGTTTTTCGTCATTTCCGCGAAAGCGGGAACCCGTTAGCCACGGCGAAACTGGGTCCCGCTTTCGCGGGAATGACGAAAGGTAGCCCGAATGAAATTGCAATTGGCAGCGATCGCCTTGTTTGCTGCTTTCGCCACGCCCGCCGCGGCTCAAACCGACGACACCTATGCCCCGGCACGCGCAATCGTCGCCGACATCGGTAAAATTGTTACGCCAAACGGTGTGCAGGAGACCTTCGAGGCCACCCTCGGCGGGGCGCGGCAGGTCGTGAACGTGCGCGGTTCGGACCGCGACAATCCCATCCTGGTTTTCGTGCATGGCGGACCCGGCGCGGTCGAAATGCCCTTTGCCTGGGCTTTTCAGCGGCCGTGGGAGGATGTCTTTACCGTCGTCCAATATGATCAGCGCGGGGCCGGCCGTAGCTATCCGCTCAACGATCCCGCGACCCTTGCGCCGACGATGACACCCGAACGCTACCGCGACGACGCCATCGAACTGATCGAGTTGCTCAAAAAGCGCTATGCCAAACGCAAGGTCGTGCTGATGGGCCATAGCTGGGGCTCGATCGTCGGCCTGTCGGTCGCGGTAAAGCGGCCCGACCTGCTCTACGCCTATGTCGGTGTCGGCCAGGGCATCGATTTTCGCGAAGGCGAAAAGGCCGGTATGGCGTGGACGCGGGCCAAAGCGCTCGCGGCAGGGAATATGGAGGCCGTCCGTGCGGTCGATGCTCTCGCACCCTATCCGAGCGGCGAGTTCACGATTGCGAAAGCCGACGGCTGGCGCAAATATGCGATCCCCTACGGCTCGCTCATCTATAACAAGCCCGACCTCAAATATTATTTCCAGACGCCGCGCCTTTCGCCTGAATATAGCGAGGCCGACCGACAGGCGTGGGGCAAGGGCAGCGAGTTTTCTGTGACGACGCTCTGGCCGCGTTTGGCCGATGTCAGCTTCACGAAGGTCAAGAAGATGGATGTACCGCTGGTCTTCCTGCTCGGACGGCATGATTATACTGTCCCTTCGCCGGTGGCGGCCCAGTGGTTCGGACAGGTTGAAGCACCCTCAAAGAGGCTCGTCTGGCTCGAACATTCGGCGCATATGCCGATGGTCGAGGAGCCGGGTCATTTCTTCGCCGCGCTGCTCCGCGACGTGCTGCCGCTGACGAAGGACCGGAAATGACTGCCTATCTCGCGCCGATCGGCCTGCTGTTCGTATCGAACATCTTCATGACATTTGCTTGGTACGGCCAGCTTGGCGCCGTGTCGCGGCCCGTCTGGCTGGCGGTGCTGATCGCATGGGGAATCGCCTTTTTCGAATATTGTCTTGTCATCCCCGCGAACCGCATAGGCTATGGCGTTTACAGCGCCGCCGAACTCAAGACCTTGCAGGAAGTGATTACACTGGTCATATTCGCTGGGTTCGCGGTCTTCTGGCTCGGTGAGAAGCTGACCCTGAACCATCTCGTCGGCTTCGGTCTGATCGCGGCGGGTGCGTTCTTCATCTTCAAGGGACCGATTGCGGTCTGACAGGAAACACAAGCGACATGGAAACCCGTGCCGGCGATCCCGGAGCCTTTGCCCGCTTCGACCTGACCCGAGTCCCCTCTCCCGCATTCATCGTCGATGCCGCAAAGGTGCGCGCCAACCTCGCGTTGCTGCGCCATATCGGCGACGCGTCGGGTGCGCGCGTACTGGCGGCGCTCAAGGCGTTCTCGATGTGGTCCCTGGGGCCGACCGTCATCGAATATCTCGACGGCGTATGTGCTTCCGGCATCTATGAAGCGAAGCTCGGGCGCGGCGAATATGGCGGCGAAGTCGCAACCTATTGCGCGGGCTACAAGGAAGCTGACCTGCCCGAGATCGCGGCGCTGTCCGACCATCTGATCTTCAACTCGCCGGGGCAGATCTCACGCTTCCGCCCATTGCTCGATGAATTGCGGGCGAACGGCGAAACATTCGACATCGGCCTACGCATCAATCCGATGCACAGCGAAGGCGAGGTCGCGAAATATGATCCTGCGGCGCCGTGCAGCCGCCTCGGCTTCCCGATCAGCCAGCTTCTTCCCGAACATATGGAGGGCGTCGACGGCATCCATATGCACAGTCTGTGCGAACAGGATTTCCCGCCGCTGCAGCGCACGTGGAACGCGGTGCAACCGATGCTGCGCCCCTTCTTCAGCCAGCTCAAATGGATCAATTTCGGCGGCGGCCACCATGTCACGCGGGCCGATTATCAGGTCGATGATCTGATCGCCTTCCTGAAGCAGGTGCGTGCATCGACCAACTGCGATGTGATGATCGAGCCCGGCGAGGCCATCGCGCTGGACGCCGGCATCCTCGTCGGCGAGATACTCGACCTGTTCGACAATGGTATGCAGATCGGTATCACCGACATTTCGGCAACCTGCCACATGCCCGACGTCATCGAGGCGCCCTACCGCCCCGCGATGCTCGATGAGGGCGACGAGGGCATGCCGGTCCGGCTCGGGGGCCCATCATGCCTGGCGGGCGACGTCATTGGCGATTACCGCCTTCCCGGCGGCGCGCGCATCGGGCAACGTTTCGCATTCCTCGACCAGGCGCATTATTCGATGGTCAAAACCAACACCTTCAACGGCGTGCCGCTACCGTCGATCTGGCTGTGGGACAGCGAGAGTGACGCACTCAAGCTGATCCGCGAGTTCGGTTATGAGGACTTCAAGACGCGGCTCGGATAAGGTCGCGTCAGAAGTGCGAAGCGTTGAAAATCAACGCGACCGCCCGGCCCCGCGCATCGGTGGCGGCGAGCGAATTCCAGATGTCTTCGCATTCGAACCCGCATTGGATGTCGCGATTTTCGTGGCGTGCGGTAATCTTGTAGCGCCCTGCCGGCGCCTGTCGGCACGCATTCGCGGCCCGCGCCTTGCCGAACGCCTGATTCTGGACCGCCTTATTCCCCTTCGTGGGGATCGCCCGAACGGCGGCACGCGCACCATCGACAGTCGCGCATAGATAGAGCGTGCTCATCGTTGCCGGATCGTAGTTGATCAGACCATTGGGCGCGAATTCGGACAACCAGCGCTCGAAATCGGTGCGGGGATGCTTGTTGTTTCCCATTTCATCGACGATCCCGACGACCCGAACGCCCTTGGCGTTCGCGCCGCGATAGATAAGATAGGTTTCGCTAGCTGAGGCGAGCTTCAGCGTCCGCCGCGCCACCGCCTGCTGGATCGTGATCACCGACGTCGCATCGGAGCTGTCCTGCGAGCAGCCGGTCGCCGCCAGGCCCTGAAAGAACAGGCTGGTGTCGATCGTATGATTCCGCGGCGCGGGCTGCACGCCATAATAAGTACCCAACATCTGACGCGCTGCCGACTCAGTTGGGCAAATGACCGTCGAAAAATCGTTCGGGATATCGATTTTAGCGGGTAGCGGCTCTCCGCCCCCCTGCACTGCAATCATCATCACCCACGCGGACAAGCTCATCGGCGGTTCCTTTTTTTGTTCGAAGGCAGGAGCTTAACGTGCGAGCGGAGGCGGGGTCAATCGATGGTCGTGCCTGTTTCCGCCAGAGCTTGGTGAATATGGCTGACCACCACCGATCCCTCTCCGACCGAAGATGCGACGCGCTTTACCGATCCCTTCCGCACGTCGCCGACGGCATAGATGCGCGGCCAGCTCGTTTCGAGGCGGCTTGGCATGCGGTCGAGCGACCAGCCCGCCTTGACCAGTTCGAGCGGCGCGATATCGGCGCCGGTCTTCACGAATCCGCGATCGTCGCACACCATCTCTTTGGGCAGCCACCGGGTGTTCGGAGTGGCACCAAGGAACAGGAACAGGAAGCGGCAATCGCAATGATCCTCGGCTCCCGTCTCGCGGCAGCGATAGGTCAGGCCGGCCAGATGCTCCTCGCCGTGCAGACCGACGACGTCGGTCGCGGGAATGATCTCGATGTTCGGATGCTCTTCGAGCCGCTTGACCAAATATTCGGACATCGTCTCGCGCAGGCTCGCACGGCGGAAGATAACATAGACCTTCTTTGCCACGCTCGCGAGATAGATGGCGCCCTGCCCCGCCGAGTTGCCCGATCCGACGACGGTCACCTCTGCATTGCCGCAGAGCTGCGCCTCCATCGGCGTCGCGCCATAATAAATGCCGCGGCCCTCATAGGATTCGATGCCCTCGATCGGCAGGCGCTGATATTCCGCGCCGCTCGCCACGACCACGGCACGGCTGCGCAGCTTGCGCCCGTCGGCAAGATGCAAGCAATAGGCATCGCCGTCGCGGTTGATCGACGTCGCGCGGACGGGCGCGACCAGTCGCGCGCCGAACTTCTGCGCCTGCACCGTCGCCCGGCGCGCCAGCTCATTCCCCGAAATGCCGGTTGGAAAACCCAGATAATTCTCGATCTTCGACGACGTGCCCGCCTGCCCGCCGGGCGCGAGCGAGTCGAGCGCGATCACCGTCAGCCCTTCGGACGCGGCATAGACCGCTGCCGCTAGCCCGCCGGGGCCGCTGCCGACGACGATGACATCAGCGGTCGCACCATCGGGTAACAGATCGAGCCCGAGCCCCGCCGCGAGCTGTTCGGGGGTCGGCTGAACGAGCACGTCGGCTGCGCCCAGGATGACCGCCGGCAACTGGTCGCCGGTCAGCCCCCGTTCGGCCATCAGATGCCCCGCGACCGGTCCGTCGGCGGGATCAAACCAGCGATGTGCGACACCATGCTTCATCAGCAGGTCGCGCAAGGCATAGACGCTGCGATCCATCGCCGCGCCGATGACGATCGTCACCGCGAAACCGCGATTATTGCTGAATTCGCGGCGGGCGGAAAGAACGCGGACGAAAATGTCCGAATAATAGGAGTTGCCGGCAATAAGACGCTGGAAATCGGCGTGGGCGATACGGATGACCTCGCCGTCGGCGCCCATCTCGACGCGCGACAGGTGGCGCTGTCCGGTCAGTACCGACAGGTCGCCCGCGAACTGGCCGTGCTCCATCCAGCCGACGCGCCTTCTCCCTTCATCGGTGGAGGCGAAAATATCGGTATGTCCCGAAAGGGTGATGATGCAATCGGGCGCCATCATGCCCTCCTCGACGATCAGATCACCGGCGCGATGCGACTCGATTGTGCCGAACGCCGCCAGTTCTTGGAGTTCCGCGTCGGAAAAGCTGTGATTAACGTCGGCGCGAGACACCATGGCGGGGAGGTCCTTTTCGGGTTTGGCGATGCGCCATCCCTAGCGCGGCGGTATGGCTTTGTCTCGCGTTTGCGCGGTTTGGCGCAGATCGGCCCCGGTTCGGCCCCGGTGTTACCGGACTATTACAAAATTGCGCGATAGGGTCTTTACAGGGGGGACCCCCCTGCATATATCGCCCTCCGCTGCCCCAGGGGGACTTCCAATAACCGCAAGGCAGCCTTGTCGTTTACCGTTTAATTTTGGGGGTCCCTTGAGTTGCACCAGCATCATAGCGCCCACGGGCTGATTCAGGCACTTTCGCCGATCGAACCTGTTACGCTTGTCCGCCCGCACGCCGCGCGGCGCGCAGCGCGTTTCTTCATCGAGCGTTTTCCCGGCACGACCATGTATGCGGTCAAGGCGAATCCGTCGCCTGACCTCTTGCGCGTGCTGTGGGATTCGGGTGTCACCCATTATGACGTCGCCTCGATTGCCGAAGTGCGTCTGGTTGCCCGCACGCTTCCCGAAGCAACGCTCTGCTTCATGCATCCGGTGAAGGCTGAGGAAGCGATTTCCGAAGCCTATTGGAAGCATGGCGTCCGCACCTTCTCGCTCGACACGCTCGACGAACTCGAAAAGATCGTCCGTGCGACCGAAGGCGCGCAGGATCTGAACCTGCTCGTGCGCCTGCGCGTCTCGTCCGATCATTCGAAGCTCAGCCTCGCCGCCAAGTTCGGCGCCGAAGCCGACGAGGTCGTCGAACTGCTTATGGCGACACGCCAGGCGGCCGATGCGCTCGGCATCTGCTTCCATGTCGGCAGCCAGGCGATGACGCCGCATGCCTATGCGCAGGCGATGGAGCGGGTTCGCGCCGCGATCGTCGCAGCATCGGTTACCGTCGACATCATCGATGTCGGTGGCGGCTTCCCTTCGTCCTATCCGGGCATGGAGCCTCCGCCGCTCGACGCTTATTTCGAGACGATCCACCGCAGCTTCGAAAGCCTGCCGATCAGCTATTCCGCTGAACTGTGGTGCGAGCCGGGCCGCGCCCTGTCGGCCGAGTATAGCTCGCTGATCGTACGCGTCGAAAAGCGCCGCGGCGAAGAGCTGTACATCAACGACGGCGCCTATGGCGCGCTGTTCGATGCCGCGCATGTCGGATGGCGCTTTCCTGTCACGCTGCAGCGCGACGTGGCGAGCGACGCCGAGATGATGCCGTTCAGCTTCTATGGTCCGACCTGCGACGATCTCGACCATATGGCAGGCCCCTTCTTCCTGCCCGCCGACATCAAGGCTGGCGATTTCATCGAGATTGGTATGCTCGGCGCCTATGGCTGCGCGATGCGAACCAAGTTCAACGGCTTCGGCGCAGACGAGACGCATGTCGTCAGCGACGAGCCGATGGTCAGCCTCTACACCGGCGAAATCGAACAGGAGCGCCGCAGCGCGACGGTGACCAAGCTGTTCTGACGAACCGCAATATGGAAAATGAAAGGGCCGGCGCAGCGATGCGACCGGCCCTTTCTCTTTTGGGCAGGGCCGCTAGATTGCGCGGCCCATGCAGCCCTTTCATCACCTTCTCGCCAACAATCTGATCGCGAACATCACCAATTTTACGGTGTGGTTCGCGCTAACCTTCTGGACCTTCCTCGAAACGCAGTCGGTATTCGCTACCGGCGTGATCGCGGGCATCTATCTCGTCCTGACCGCGATGCTCGGCATCTGGTTCGGCAGCCTTGTCGACCATCATGGCAAGCGGCACATGATGCTGGTGTCGAGCATCGCATCGCTTCTCCTCTACACCGCGGCGCTTGCCGGCCATGCGCTTGACCCCGCTATTCGCGGCGCCGACACCCACGGCATCACTCTCTGGCTCTTCATCCTCATCACGATGCTCGCCGTGATCGCCGGCAATATCCGCATGATCGCGCTGCCTACGCTCGTAACCCTGCTCGTGCCCGAGGATCGCCGCGACAAGGCGAACGGGCTGGTCGGAATGGTAAGTGGCATCGGATTCCTGATGACGTCGGCGATCAGCGGCTTCCTTGTCGCGTGGGGCGGGATGGCCGGGGCGCTTTACTTCGCCATCAGCTTCACCTCGATCGCGATCCTTCACCTGCTGTTCGTCCGCATCGACGAGCCGCGCGATCCTGAAACGCATGACGCCCCCCGCAGCATCGATCTCGCGGGGACGCTGCGCGTCGTGCTCGGCATTCCCGGGCTGATCGCACTCATCCTCTTCACGACGTTCAACAATCTTCTGGGCGGCGTTTTTATGGCGCTGATGGACGCCTATGGCCTGTCGCTGATGAAGGTCGAGGAATGGGGCCTGCTATGGGCTGTCATTTCCTGCGCCTTCATTGTCAGCGGGATGGTGATTGCACGGACGGGCCTCGGTGCGAATCCGGTCCGCACGCTTCTCCTCGTCAATCTCGCGGCGTGGATCGTCGCGGTCTTCTTTACGATCCAGTCGTTGGTCATATTGCTCGCCGCCGGCTGCTTCATCTGGATGTTCCTCGGCCCCTATGCAGAGGCGGCAGAACAGACCACGCTGCAAAAGGTCGTCCCCTACGAACGTCAGGGCCGCGTCTTTGGTTTCGCACAGTCGGTCGAGCAATCGGCCTCGCCGCTCACCGCCTTTCTGATCGCCCCGCTCACGCAGTTCGTCTTTGTGCCCTTGATGACTGACGGCGCGGGAGCCGACGCGATCGGTGACTGGTACGGTCGAGGGCCCGAACGCGGCATCGCGATCGTCTTTTCGATCGCCGGGCTGTTTGGCGTGCTCGCGACGATTGCCGCGTTCCGGTCGAAATCCTATCGGCGGATATCGGCCGCCTATAACAGCGAAACCGACGACAACACCGGCGCCCTGACAGAACAGCCAGTCTGACGACGAAGCCCCTTCCGTTTTACTTTGCAATCATTCTATCGTGTCCGCGAAGCAGAGAGAGGATGCGTGCTTATGTTGTCAGGGATCCGGATCGTCGATCTCACCACCGTCATTTTCGGACCCTATGCGACGCAGATGCTCGCCGACCTCGGCGCCGAGGTGATCAAGGTCGAAACACCGGGGCTCGGCGACATATCGCGTTATCTAGGCAGCGGTATACCCGATCCGACGATGGGGTCGATCCATCTGACGGTAAACCGCGGCAAGCGATCGATTGCGCTCGACCTCAAAAATCCTGAGGATGCCGCCGTGCTGCGCGAGCTGATCGTGACCGCCGACGTGTTTTTCCACAATGTCCGGGGCAAGGCGATAGAGCGGCTCGGTTTCGACTATAACGGTTGCAAGGCGCTGAAGCCCGATATCATTTATGTTCATGGCACGGGCTTCGGGCAGGATGGCCCCTATGCTGACCTTCAGGCCTATGACGACGTCATCCAGGCCGCGACTGGCACGACCAGCCTTCTCCCGCGCGTCGACGGGAACCCAAGCCCGCGATATTTCCCGTCGCTGATCGCCGACAAGATCGCCGGCCAATTCGGCGCGCAGGCGATCCTCGCCGCGCTGGTCCACAAGCTGCGAACCGGCGAGGGGCAAGAAGTCGAAGTGCCGATGTTCGAATGCTTCGCCGCCTTCATGCTCACCGAACATCTGCGCGACGCGGCGCTCGATCCGCCGATCGGTCCGGCGGGTTACCCGCGCCAACTCGACCCAACCCGCCAGCCGTTTCCGACGAGCGACGGTTACCTTGCGATCGTACCCTATACACCCGAATCGACCGCGCGGCTGATGGACCTGCTCGGGAGCGCCGGCTTGCTGGAAACCCCGGAATATGAGGCCGCCAAAGCCAAGGGGCGACATATGCCGATTATCTACAGCGAGATCGCGCGCAAAACCCCCGCGAAGTCGAACGCCGAATGGCTCGAACTCTTCGCCGCCAATGACATCCCTGCGATGGCGGCGCGCGACCTCCAGGACATTAAGGAGGACCCGCATTTTGTCGCGACCGAATTCTTCCGTCACCGCACACACCCCGATGTCGGCGCCTTTCATGAGATGCAGCCGCCGGTGAAATATGACGCGATGCCACGCCGCGATCTGGGCTTCGCGCCGCGCGTCGATGGCGACGGCGCGGCGATCCGGGACGAACTGGCGCGCTGAACTTCGCCGGTTGCATTGTCGGCGCCGTGCCTTAGCATCGCCGCAAAACAGACAGGGGGAGCCAAATGTCCGAAAGCCTTCTCGCACCCGGCGCGGTGCTCGTTCTCTGGACTCTCGTCGTGCTGGTCTGGGCGGGCGTAACGCGTTTCCGGGCCTTTTCAAAGGTCGGTATCGACCTGAAGGCCGCGCCGCCGGGCGGGCGCGGTGTTGATCTGGAGGGCGTCCTTCCGCCGCTCACCAACTGGAAATCGCACAACTACACGCATCTGTGCGAACAGCCGACGATCTTCTACGCAGTGATCATCTTCCTGCACCTGTCGGGCGGCAGCACCGACCTGACGCGCGGGTTGGCGTGGGCCTATGTCGTGCTGCGTATCGTTCACAGCTTCTGGCAGTCGACGGTGAACCGCGTGCCTGTCCGTTTCGTGATTTTCTCGGTCGCAACGCTGTGCCTGTTCGCGCTGTCGCTGCTGGCCGTGATCGCTACTTTGGGTTGAGGGGGAAAGAATATGGATACGAACGCAATATTAGGACCGGTCGCGACACTCGCGCTCTGGTCGATGATTATGTGGGTGTGGATGTACGCGACGCGCATCCCCGCGATGCAGCGCGCCAAGATCGACGCGGCGAAGATGGTCGGCGGGACGGGCAAGAGCCTTGATGAGGTGCTACCCCCCGACGTGCAGTGGAAGGCGCATAACTATAACCATCTGATGGAACAGCCGACGGTGTTTTACGCCGTCGCGCTGGCGCTGGCGATCGGCGGCATGGGCGGCGGGCTCAATGCGCAGCTTGCCTGGGCCTATGTCGCCCTTCGCATCCTGCACAGCCTGATCCAGGCGACGGTGAACCGCGTGATGTGGCGCTTCGGCATTTTCGCGCTGGCCAGCCTCGCGCTGATCGCATTGTGCATCCACGCCTTCATGGGCTTCGTGCTACACTAAGCCTTTAGCGTGAAAAGCGCGCGGCCAGTTCCACATGGGTCGACCAGCGGAACTGGCCCACGGGCTGCACCCAGTCAAGCGTGTAGCCGCCTTCGATCAGCGTCTTGGCATCACGCGCGAAACTCGCGGGATTGCAGCTAACATAGGCGATGACTGGCGCGGTCGACATCGCCAGTTGCTTCACCTGCTCCTCGGCACCAGCGCGCGGTGGGTCGAGGATGACCGCGCCGAAGCGGTTCAACTCGGCGGGCACGAGGGGCCGACGGAACAGATCACGATGTTCAGTTGCGACGAGCGCCCGCGCGCGGTTCGCCGCGCCCGTCAGCGCCGCGATCGCATCGCGCGCGCCCTCGGCCGCATAGATTTTGCGTCCCGCCTGCACCGACAAGGCGAAAGTACCGACGCCAGCGAACAAGTCGGCGACCGCGCCTGCATCACCAATCGCCTTGGTCACCGCCCCGATCAGCGCCGCTTGCCCGGCACTCGTGGGCTGGAGGAAGGCAAAGGGCGGAACTTCGACAACGATATCGCCAAAGCGCATCGTCGGCGGCTCGGGCTGCCAGAGGATTTCTAGCCCGTCGCCCTGATCGATCGCGAACCGCGCCAGATTGTGCGCACCAGCAAAGTCTTGCAGCGCCATCGCAGCGTCGAGCCCTTCGGCCTTGACGCCTTCCAATATCAGTTCGACGCCCTGATCGAGCATCTGCAGCTTGACCTTCACCGGACGGCGCGGCTGAGCGATCATTACCAGCAGTTCGCGCACGGGGGCAATCAGTGCAAATAGCTCGGGAAGCAACAGCGGACACATCCGCATATCGACGATCTGGTTGCTCTGCGCGGCGTTGAAACCGATTGACACCTGCTTGCCGGTGCGAAGCGCGGTCAGGACGGCGCGACGGCGGCTTTGCGGAGGCGACAACACTGCGGGCAGGACCTGGACGCCCGTAACCTCTTGCCCCTCGAGCCCACCCACGACACGGTCGCGCACGAAGTCGGCGAGCGCAGGTTCGGCGACATGCTGCAACTGGCAGCCGCCGCACTTGCCGAAATGGCGGCAAGGCGGGTCGGTGCGGTTCGGGCCCGGAATAATAATCCCGTCGTCGCGGACGCGGTCGCCCGGCACGCCGCCCGCCACATGACGGCCGTCGCCCGTCACGCCATCGCCGCGCGCGGCAATGCGCTCGATCAGCGCAGCTTCACTCATTTCAGTCCCTAACCAGATCGTCGGCTACAAGGCCGGGGCCTATACGCGCCGCTTGCGCGATATGCCACCCCACCGCCGCGACGGCGGCATCGAAGGCATCACCACCGCGCGCCAGCATTGCGCCGCACGCGCCGGCGAGCACATCGCCCGTTCCCGCCGTCGCAAGCCAGGGGCTGCCCGGCCATGCCGCGGCAACGCGCCCATCGGGTGCGGCGATGATCGTGTCGGCGCCCTTGTAGACGATGACGGCCTGCGTCCGCACCGCCGCGGCTTTTGCGCGGTCGATCTTGCTGCCGTAAAGCTGCGGAAAGGCGCGCGCGAACTCACCTTCGTGCGGGGTCAGGATCGCTTTGCGCGGCGTTTCGGACAGGCGCGGTAATGCCGCGTCAATCGCGGCAGCGTCCAGAACGAGCGGCTTGCCGGAATCGAGCGCGGCCTCGACGTCGAACAGCAGTTCGTCGCCTGCGGGAAACCCCGGACCGATCACCACCGCGCCGACGCGAGGATCGTTCAACCGTTCGCCGAACCGGGCGTCGCTCTCGGCTATGATCGCGGCGAAAGGCGGAGGCGCACCTCCTTCCAGCACGACATAGCCGGCGCCCGCGCGAAGCGCCGCCGCGGCGCTGAGCCCCGCAGCACCGCGCATCGGCCCCGCAAACACAAGCACCGTGCCACGGGTGAATTTGTGCGAAGCTGCATCGGGCTCAGGCGTTTGTAGCTTGGGCAAGCTACTCATCATCTTGTTTGCCGATATCCCGATCGACGCGAGAAGCACGCGCCCGCACGCTGGCGCTGTCGGCAACAGCACATGAGCGGGTTTGAGAGCGCCGAGCGCCAGCGTCACATCGGCACGAAGCGGCGGCATCCAGGCGGCCGCACCGTCGCCGTCCACCCCGCTCGGGATGTCGACCGCCAATATGCGGCTATCGGCAAAATGCCCAATGATTGTCGCCAGTTCGTTAGCAATCGGGCGCGTCAGCCCAACGCCGAACAGCGCATCGACAATCAAGGGCGCCGGGGCAAGGCGGCCATTCAGCACTTCAACAGGCCCAGTCCAGCCGGCGCGCGCAGCTTTTGCCAGATCGGTCGCAGGTTCCGCCAGAGCGGCGACCCGTACCGTGGCTCCACGCTCCGCGAGCAAGCGCGCGGCGACATAACCGTCGCCGCCATTGTTGCCGGGACCGCAGAGTATCAGGATCGGCGCACCTGCGGCCATGCGCCAAGCGGTATCGGCAACCGCTGCGCCCGCAAGATCCATCAATTCGGAGAGCGAGGTGCCCTGTATCGCGCACGCCGCCTCGGCTTCGCGCATCGCCTTGGCTGTCAGGATCGGGGCGCCGGCGGGAACAGACATGACCCCTGCCCTATCACGATCGCGCGAAAGCGCCTACTTCGCGCCGCCCGTATTGGCGGGCAGGCGATAGCGGTCATTGGCGATCGCGACTTCGATCATATTGTTGCCGACGATGCTCACCTTGGCGGGTTCGGCGCCGTCGGCCGAGACGACACCGCGCCCGTCGGTCGTGATCTGCAGGCGGCGATAACCGACATTGCCGCGCCCGACGACGAGGATCGTTCCGCCCTCGCCGCTCATTTCCTCGACGGTGCAGGTCCGGTCGAACAGCTTCGAGCCTTCGAGCGCGCATTCGATACGTCCGTCCTCGGCCGCCTCGCGCGATCCGCGCGCTTCGGCGTCGGCAAGCTCGCTATTGTCGGGTGCGCGGTTGCAGGCCGCGAGCGCGACCATCATCAGCAATGCCCCCCCAAGTTTTTTCATCCCTTGCCCTTCAACTGCGACAGGTCGCGCACTGCGCCGCGTGCGGCGCTGGTCGTCATCGCGGCATAAGCCTGAAGTGCTACCGAAACCTTGCGCGGGCGCGGCTTGACGGGCTGCCATGCAGCATCGCCCTTCGCCTCCATCGCGGCCCGGCGCTCGGCCAGCACGCTATCCGCCACGGCCAACACGATCGTTCGCGACGGGATGTCGATATTGATCAGGTCGCCATTCTCGACCAGCCCGATCGCGCCGCCCTCGGCCGCCTCGGGCGAGACGTGGCCGATCGAAAGGCCCGAGGTGCCGCCGGAGAAACGCCCGTCGGTGATCAGCGCGCAGGCGGCGCCGAGGCCCTTCGATTTGAGATAGCTCGTCGGATAAAGCATTTCCTGCATTCCCGGGCCGCCTTTCGGCCCCTCGTAGCGGATGACGACGACGTCGCCCGCCTCGACTTGCCCCGTAAGGATACCCGCGACCGCGGCGTCCTGGCTCTCATATACTTTGGCGGGGCCGGAGAATTTGAGGATGCTCTCGTCGACCCCTGCGGTCTTCACGATACAGCCGTCGAGCGCGATATTGCCCGATAGCACGGCCAGCCCGCCGTCCTTGCTGAACGCATGATCGGCCGAACGGATTACGCCTGCCTCGCGGTCGAGGTCGAGGCTGTCCCAGCGCCGGTCCTGACTGAACGCGGTCTGGGTGGGCACCCCGCCGGGCGCGGCCATGAAGAATTTCTGCACATCGGGATCGTTGGTGCGCGAAATATCCCATTTGTTGAGCGCATCGCCGAGCGTCGCGCTGTGCACCGTCGGCAGGTGCGCGTGAAGCAGGCCCGCGCGTTCGAGCTGGCCGAGGATCGCCATGATCCCGCCAGCGCGATGCACGTCTTCCATATGGACATCGCTCTTGGCGGGCGCGACCTTCGAAAGGCAGGGCACGCGGCGCGAAAGACGGTCAATGTCGTCCATCGTGAAATCGACGCCGGCCTCGAACGCCGCGGCAAGCAGATGAAGCACCGTGTTGGTCGACCCGCCCATCGCAATATCAAGGCTCATCGCATTTTCGAACGCCTCGAAGGTCGCGATGTTGCGCGGCAGCACGCTGTCGTCGCCCTCCTCATAATGGCGGCGGCACATTTCGACGACGATCCGTCCGGCGCGCAGGAACAACTCCTTGCGGTCGGCATGCGTCGCGAGGGTCGAGCCATTGCCGGGCAGCGACAGGCCCAGCGCCTCGGTCAGGCAGTTCATCGAGTTGGCGGTGAACATGCCCGAGCAGCTGCCGCATGTCGGACACGCCGCGCGTTCGATCTCGCTGACTTCCTCGTCCGTATATTTCTCATCCGCGGCGGCGACCATCGCATCGACCAGATCGAGCGCGACCTCCTTGCCCTTCAGCACGACCTTGCCGGCCTCCATCGGCCCGCCCGAGACGAACACGACGGGGATGTTGATGCGCAGCGCGGCCATCAGCATGCCCGGCGTGATCTTGTCGCAATTCGAAATGCACACCATCGCATCGGCGCAATGCGCGTTGACCATATATTCGACGCTGTCGGCGATCAGGTCGCGGCTCGGCAGCGAATAGAGCATGCCGTCATGCCCCATCGCGATGCCGTCATCGACCGCGATCGTGTTGAATTCCTTGGCAACCCCGCCCGACGCCTCGATCTCGCGCGCGACCATCTGGCCGAGGTCTTTCAGGTGGACGTGTCCCGGCACGAACTGCGTGAAGCTGTTAACCACGGCAATGATCGGTTTGCCGAAGTCGCTGTCCTTCATCCCCGTCGCGCGCCAGAGGCCGCGTGCACCGGCCATATTGCGGCCGTGGGTGGTGGTGCGCGAACGATATGAAGGCATTTTCAACAGTCCTGATAATTTTATTTCAAAAATGTGCGAAGAGACGCGCCTCTACACGCCTATCCGGGCAGATTCAATGCAACTTTGCTGCACATGCGAGAAAGGCGTCCGGCGAACAGCGCCTGCCCCGCCGCATCGCCGACCAGATCCTGCCGCATCTCGATCCCGACATAGGGAATGCCGTTCGCTTCGGCGTGGCGGTTCATCGTCGCGTTGAGCAACTTACCCGAATAGGGCTGCTGGTCGCCAACGATCATTTCTTCGGCTTCCAGGGCCGCGATTGCCGCCGCTGCGAGCCGATCGTCCTCATTGTACAGAACGCCGACATGCCAGGGCCGCGCTTGATCGGGATGTGCGGCGAGCGACGGCGTAAAGCTGTGCAGCGACAGGACCATCGCCGGGCGATGCGCCGCGATCGTCGCAGCGATATGGTCGTGATAGGGCCGGAAAAAACGCGCCAGCCGTGCCTCGCGCCCATCGTCGCCCAGCGCATTGCCGGGAACGGCATGCCCATCGCTGGCGATCGGCAATACGCCCGGCGCATCCTCATCGCGATTGCAATCGACGACGAGGCGCGACACGCCGCCGAGGATTGCCGCGTCGACCGCGCCGCCTTCAACGAGTAGCGCGGCCACCTCGGCCACGCCGATATCGATCGCGATGTGATTGGTCAGCAGCATGGGATCGATACCCAGATCGATATCGGCGGGCACGAAAGCCGACGCATGGTCGGCGATCAGCAGGATACCCCCGGTCCGCGCCGTTCCGATCTGCCGCCAAGCCTCGCTCACCGTAATACTCCTGCCATGGTCCACCAGTCCGGATGCCGTTCCGCCAGCGTTGCAGCGGCCGCGTCGCGCTCGGCGGCGGAATCGAACAGCGCGAAACAGGTTGCTCCCGATCCCGACATGCGCGCCAGCCAGGGCCGCAATGCCCCCAGTTCGAGCAGGATATCGGTAATCGCCGGACATTGCGCGATTGCCGCGCGCTGCAGATCGTTACGCGCGCCGAGCAGCCCGGCGCGCATGTCGGCGCCGGTGAAGAGTGCGCCCCGATCGACCCCATCCCACGCGGCAAACACCGGACCCGTCGCAACCGGCAGACGCGGATTGACGAGCAGGACCGGCGTCCCGCCGAGGCTTAGCCCTGGCACCGGGCTCAGTTCTTCGCCCACGCCGACGCCAAGGCACGTCATGCTCGCCACGCACGCGGCGATATCGGCACCCAGCGGGCTCACCAGCCGTGCCAAGGTCGCATCGCCCAGCTCGGGCAAAAAATGCTTCCGTATGAGCCGCGCCATCGCCGCGGCATCCGCCGAACCGCCGCCGATCCCTGCCGCGACCGGCAGCCGCTTCGTTAACGTCACGGCAAGCGGCGGCACCCGGTCGGCGCCATAGCGCCCGCGCAGCAGCGCCAGCACCTTCATCACCAGATTGTCGCCGCCCGCGCTCAGCCCTTCACCGAATTCACCGTCAATCGCCAGCGCATCCTCGTCCGCGAATTCGGCCGTAATCGCGTCGCCGCCGTCGACGAAGGCGAACAGCGTCTCGATCTCATGATAGCCGTCGGCCCGCCGCCCGCGCACATGCAGCGCAAGGTTGATCTTGGCCCAACCCGTCTCGTGGAACGCCGTCACGGTGCAGTGGTCGCGTGGGTCAGCCCGTCGCGCAGTTTCGCCTCCAGCCGGGTCGCCATTTCGGCGTCGGCGATCAGCGCCGCTGCACGCCAGTTATAGCGTGCGCGAAACTTCTGCCCCGCCTGCCAATAGGCATCGCCCAGATGTTCGACGATCACCGCATTTTCGGGCTCGCCGAGCTGAGCCTTTTCGAGCAGCTTGATCGCGTCGTCGGTGCGACCGGTGAGGAAATAGGCCCAGCCAAGCGAATCGGCGATGCTCGCATTCTGCGGCGCCTGCGCCCATGCCGCCTCGATCCGAGCGATTGATTGTTTTACGTCCTTACGCCGTTCGAGCGCCGAATAGCCGGCGAAGTTCAGGATCGACCCGTCTTCAGGGCGCAGCGCGACCGCCTTTTCCATCAATGGCGCGGCCGCATCCCACTGTCCCGCCTGCAGCAGCAACTCGGCGCGGGCGATCAGCAAAGTACCGCGCAGCGACTGGTCGCCTTCATCGTCGCCCAGCGCGGCTTCGAGCCGTTCATAGGCCCGCGACGCCGTCGCCGGATCGTTCGAGCGCCGCGCAATGTCGGCAAGGCGGACCAGCATGCTGCGCGCGGGATTTTCGTTCGCCGCGACCTCGGCAAGCTTGGCTGCGCCGGGAAGGTCGCCGGCATCGGCGATCAATTCGGCGCGGCGCATCATGAGCACCGGCGGCAGCGGCGTCCGCCCGGTATCGAGCAGCGCGATCGCATCCCCCTGTTGCCCATTGCGATCGAGCGCCTCCACAAGCGTCGTCCGCACCGCCATATCCTGATCGTTCAGCCAATAAGCCGCGCGTGCGAACAGCAGCGGCAGTTTCGCGCTGCCATTGGGGGTCCGCGCCAGTCCGTCGGCGAGCAAACCGAGCCATTGCGCCGTGCCGGCGCGCGGGGTCGACACCGGCTGATCGGGCAAAAGCAGCATCGGATCCTCGCGCTGGCCCGACGCAAGCGCAATCCGTCCGCGAAGTCGCTGCGCCGCATCGCGCTCGCCCGCTTTGTCGAGCGTCGCCGCGAGGCGCAGACCCACCAGTTGGCTCGTCCGGTCGGTCAATGTCACGCCATCGCTCAGCATCACCGCCGCGGCGGTGCGTTTCGTCGCGATCTGGACGAGTGCGACCTGAAGCGTCAGCGCAGGTTCGGGCCGTATCCGGCTGTTCGCGCTAAGCAAATGGCGCTCGGGGAAATTCTCGCGCGCGCCGACGTCGATCCATGCATTCACCGTCGGGACGATCAGCCGCGCGATCGTATCGGCGCCCGCCTTGTCGGCGCGCCCCGCCATATAGTCGCGCGCCGCTTTCCAGTCCGACCGGCGCATCGCGTCGACCATCAGCACCAACTGCGCATCGAAACGCCGATCACCGGCGGTCCACAGCCGAAGCGCCGCCGAGCGCGAGGCCTCAAGATCGCCTGCCTCGATCGCTTGCTCCAGCATCCGTCCGCTGAGGCCCGGCAAATCGGGCGCGACGCTGGAGACCGCGGTCAAGGCCGACAGCGCCGCTGCGGGCTCGCCGCCCTCTTCCGCCAGCCGCGCCCGCACCAGCGCGTTGAGCGCGGCGCCATTATCGTCGATTGCCCACGCCGGCACCGCCGCCGCGAACAGGCCGGCGATCAGGAACAGGCGAACGGGCTTACATATTGGGGTAATTGGGGCCTCCGCCGCCTTCAGGGGTGACCCAGTTGATATTCTGGGTCGGGTCCTTGATGTCGCACGTCTTGCAATGGACGCAATTCTGCGCGTTGATCACGAATTTCGGGTCGCCTTCTGCCTCGCCGACGATTTCGTAGACGCCCGCCGGGCAATAACGCTGCGCGGGCTCGTCATAGAGCGGCAAATTATACGCCACCGGGATCGACGGGTCCTTGAGTTGCAGGTGGACCGGCTGATCTTCCTCATGATTGGTGTTCGAAATGAACACCGAGGACAGGCGATCAAAGGTCAGCACGCCGTCGGGCTTGGGATAATCGGGTTTCGGCATGATGTCGGCCCGGTACAGGCTCTCATTGTCCGGATGATGCTTCATCGTGAAGGGAACTTTGATCTTCAGCGTTTCGAGCCACATCGTCATGCCCGACAGGATCGTCCCGGCCAGATCGCCATATTTCTCGACGAGCGGCAACACGTTGCGGACGACGCTGAGTTCCTTCTTGACCCAGCTCTCGTCAAAGGCCGCCTGATAGGCGTCGAGCGTGTCGCTGCCACGACCTGCGGTCACCGCGGCGAACGCCGCTTCGGCCGCCATCATCCCCGACTTCATCGCGGTATGCGTGCCCTTGATGCGCGGGACGTTGAGGAAGCCGGCGGTGTCGCCGATCAGCGCGCCGCCCGGGAAAGCGAGTTTGGGTACCGATTGCAGCCCGCCGTCGCTGATCGCGCGCGCGCCATAGGAAACGCGCTTACCACCCTTCAGTATCTTGGCGATCTCCGGGTGGGTCTTCCACTTCTGCATCTCCTGGAACGGGGAGATGTGCGGGTTGCGATAGTTGAGCCAAGTCACAAAGCCCAGGGCGACCTGCCCGTTCGCCTGATGATACAGGAAACCGCCGCCATTGGCATTCTGGTCGAGCGGCCAGCCCTGCGTGTGGATCACGCGGCCGGCGGCATGATTCTCCGGCTTGATGTCCCAGAGCTCCTTGACGCCAAGGCCATAGACCTGCGGCTCGCAATCGCTGTCGAGCGCGAACTGCGGCTTCAGCATCTTGGTCAGATGGCCGCGCACCCCCTCGGCGAAAAAAGTGTATTTTGCATGGAGTTCGAGGCCGGGGGCGTAATCGCCCTTGTGGCTGCCGTCGCGCGCAATGCCCATATCGCCGGTTGCGACGCCTTTGACCGAGCCATCTTCATTGTAGAGGATTTCCGCCGCGGGAAAGCCCGGGAAGATTTCGACGCCCAGCCCTTCGGCCTGTTCGGCCAGCCAGCGGCAGAGGTTGCCAAGGCTGCCGGTGTAGGTCCCGACATTGTGCATGAAGGGCGGCGTGATGATGTGCGGCAGGCTGAACTTCTTGCCCTTGGTCAGCACCCAATGCTGGTTGTCGTTGACCGGCACCTCGGCGAGCGGGCAACCCATCTCGCGCCACTCGGGAAGCAGTTCGTCGAGCCCCTTGGGGTCGATCACCGCGCCCGACAGGATATGCGCGCCGACTTCCGATCCCTTTTCGAGGATACAGACCGACAATTCGCTGCCCGCGTCATTCGCCAATTGTTTGAGGCGGATCGCCGCCGAAAGCCCCGCCGGCCCTGCGCCGACGATGACCACGTCATAGGGCATCGATTCCCGTTCGCTCACCGCAAATACCTTTCTGCCGTCCCTGCGCGGACATTCATCGTGTCCTGCGCTCATTCTGTCACGATTTGCGATGCCCGCCAATTGACGCGTCCGTCAACTGCCTGTTTGAAACAAAATCATGGGTGGGCAAAATTCAGCCTTGCTGGCGGAAAGCATTTGCGACTGGTGGTCGCTGGCGGGTGTCGACGCGCTTGTCGGCGAGCAGCCGGCGGGCTGGCTCGTCACGCCGCCTGCAAATGACGCTGCGGCAGCCAAGCCGAAACGCGTTGTTCAGGCCGAGCCCGAACTGCCCCCGCTCCCCCCAGCACTCCAGCGCCAGGACGCGGCCGAAGACGCCGAACCCAAGGGTCCGGTCGTGTTTCCGGACGATTGGACCGAATTTCGAAACTGGCTTGCCGAGAGCGACGACGTGCCCGGCAGCCAATGGGACGCGCATCGCGTCCTTCCCGTCGGCGACGCCGGGGCGCCGCTGATGCTGCTTACAGCATGGCCCGAAATCGACGATCAACAGGGCGGAACGCTGTTTTCCGGCGCGGCGGGCAAGCTGCTCGACGCGATGTTGCAGGCGATCGGCATGGCACGCAGCGACTGCTATGTCGCTAGCCTCGCGGTGACGCGGCCCGCCGGCGGCCGCTGCGACGGCGAAGAGGCGGCCGAACTCGACCGCCTGCTCTGGCATCATCTGCGACTGGCGAAACCGGGCCGCCTGCTGTTGATCGGAAGCGATATCGTGCGCATGGCGGCCGCGACCGCGCTGCCCGATGCGCGCGGACGGTTACTGAATATTAACCAAGATGGCGGCAATCTGGAGGCTGTGGCTGTGGCGCATCCGACGATGCTGCTGGCCCGACCCGCCCAGAAAGCGGCGGCATGGGATAGCCTGAAACTGTTCAACCGGGGACGTTGACGGATGCAGAATATGACCAGAACCCTGATTTCATGCGCCGCTCTGGCGATTTCTATCAGCGCGGCACCGGCGTTCGCCGCCGATGCCAGCAACCGCGACCTGATGTCCGCGCCGCAGACGGTGCCCGATATCCTGTCGTCGAAGCAGAAACAGCTTTATACGCAGGTGCTGACGGCGATCCGCGGCCAGCGTTGGGCCGACGCCAAATCGCTGCTCGACGGGGCGGACAATGGCCCGCTCAACGATTTTCTGCGCGCCGAACTGCTGACCGCCGCGAACAGCCCGCGCGCCGAAGTTTCGGATATCATGCCGATCCTGTCGCGCTCCCCCTTTCTGCCGCAGGCGGAGCAGCTCGGCCGCCTCGCCGCAAAGCGCGGCGCGACCGACATGCCGACGTTGCCGCTGCAGTCGCGGCTCGCCTGGTCGGGCAGCGCGCCGCGCCGTCTCGGTGCCGACGCGATCAGCAGCGACCCCGTCGCCGCGAGCCTTGCGCGAACGATCCCCGAGCGGATCAAGAATGACGATCCCGCAGGCGCCGAAGCCCTGCTCAACGCGGTCGCGGACCGGCTGACGCCCGAAGCGCGTAACGAATGGCGGCAGAAGGTCGCCTGGTCCTATTATATCGAGAATGACGACGCGAACGCGTTGCGCCTCGCGAACGATTGCAGCGATGGCCAGGGCGCCTGGTCGACGCAGGGCGCTTGGGTCAAGGGCCTCGCCGCCTGGCGCACCCGCGACTATCGCACCGCCCTCACCGCCTTCGACCGCGTTTCGAAGGAAGCGCCCGATAGCGAGCTGCGCGCAGCCGCTTATTATTGGGCTGCCCGCGCCGCCGTCGCGGCGGGCGAACCTTCGTCGGTCCAGTCGCGCCTGCGGGCCGCAGCCGCCAACGAAGAAACACTTTACGGCCTGCTTGCCGCCGAAATACTCGGCGTCGAAACGACCGCCCAACGCGAGAATGTCCGCGCCGACCGCAGCGCCTGGCGCGCGCTCGAAGATATGCCGAACGTTCGTATCGCGATGGCCTTCGCGGAAATCGGCGAGGATAATTATGCCGGCGCCGCGCTGCGCCATCAGGCGCTGATCGGCGATCCGCGCCAGCATGAGCAATTGCTTGCCATGGCGGGCGCGCTCAGCCTGCCCGAAACGCAGCTCTATCTTGCGCACAACACGCCGCAGGGGCGCAAGCTCGCGGCGCAGACACGCTATCCGCAGCCGAAATGGGAGCCGAACGGCGGCTGGAAAGTCGACCCTGCGCTAGTCTTTGCCCATACGTTGCAGGAATCGCGGTTCCAGCGCACCGTCGTCAGCCCCGCCGGCGCTTTTGGTCTGATGCAAGTCCGCCCGGGCACCGCGCGCGATATTGCGCGCTGGCGCGGCGACGCCGGCACCGGCGACCTGCGCATTCCCGCGGTGAACATGGATATGGGGCAGAGCTATCTGCAATATCTCAGCCGCGACCCGTCGACTGGTGGCCAGCTGCCGAAGGTCATCGCCGCCTATAACGCCGGCCCCGCGCCGATCGCGCGCTGGCAGACCGAGATCCGCGACAATGGCGATCCGCTGCTCTACATCGAATCGATCCCTTATTGGGAAACGCGCGGTTATGTCGGCATCGTGCTGCGCAATTACTGGATGTACGAAGCGCAGCAGGGCAAACCGTCGGTCAGCCGCGCGGCGCTCGCGCAGGGCAAATGGCCGCGCTTTCCCGACGGCAAGGATCGCACGCGCCTGACCTATGCGGGCGGCATCGCGAATGCCGATTGATCGGAGCGCGAATGCCGATTGACGAGAGCCTCGTCTTCAAACCCGTCCGCATTGCGCTGCTGACCATATCGGACAGCCGCAGCGCCGCCGACGACCGGTCGGGCGACAAGCTGGAACAACTGCTGACCACTGCGGGCCATATCTTGGCGGCGCGTGCGATCATCAGGGATGAAACCGACCTGATCGTCTCGCGCCTGCATAACTGGATCGACGATCCGGAGGTCGATGTCGTCATCACCACCGGCGGCACGGGACTGACGGGCCGCGACGTGACCCCCGAGGCGCTGCACCGGCTCGACGGCAAGGACATCCCGGGCTTCGGCGAGCTGTTTCGCTGGCTCAGCTATCAGACGATCGGAACCTCGACGATCCAGTCGCGCGCCTGCGCCGTCGTCGCACGCGGCACGTATATCTTCGCGCTTCCCGGCTCGACCGGGGCTGTGACCGATGCGTGGGAAGGCATTCTTTCGACACAGCTCGACAGTCGCCACAAGCCCTGCAACTTCGTCGAACTGATGCCGCGCCTCACCGAATAGCGCATTTGTTCTTTATTTGTTCTCACTGGCGCGATATTCTGCGTGGGTGGAATCAACAAAGCCTCTTCCCCCGATCGCGGGCCGTGGCGCCCCGACGAACCTGCGCCCGACCCGCACCGGTTCGGCCGAGCGCGTCGCCGATGGCGACTGGCTTGATGCGGCGGAAGACATCGACGGCGACATTCCACGGCTTCGCACCACGGTAACCGTCGAGCATCCCAAAACGATCATTTCGCGCAACAAGTCCCCCGACATCGGCTTCGATCGCTCAATCAATCCCTATCGCGGCTGCGAGCATGGTTGCATTTATTGTTTCGCGCGTCCGACGCATGCGTTTCACGACCTGTCACCGGGGCTCGACTTTGAAAGCAGGCTGGTCGCCAAACCCGATGCGGCGAAGCTGCTTCGCGCCGAACTGGCGAAACGCGGCTATGTCGCGGCGCCGATTGCGATCGGGACCAACACCGACGGCTATCAGCCGATCGAGCGCGAATGGGGCATCACCCGATCGGTGGTCGAGATACTCGCCGAAACGCGCCACCCCCTCATCATCACGACCAAGTCCGACCGCGTGCTGCGCGATATCGACCTGCTCGCCGATATGGCGCGCGACAATCTGGTCGGCGTCGCCGTTTCGGTAACGTCTCTGGACCCGCAGATCGCCCGCACGCTCGAACCACGCGCGCCGCACCCGCGCCGCCGCCTGGCCGCGATCCGCAGGCTGATAGACGCGGGCGTGCCGACGCAGGTCAATATCTCGCCGATCATCCCCGCGATCACCGATCACGAGATCGAGGCGATCATGGCCGCCGCCGCAGAGGCCGGCGCGATCCGTGCGTCCTATATATTGATGCGCCTTCCCCATGAGGTAGCGCCGCTCTTTCGCGCCTGGCTCGCCGCCCACTATCCCGACCGCGCCGACAAGGTCATGCATATGGTGCAGGACATTCGCGGCGGCCGCGACAACGACCCGAATTTCTTCACGCGAATGAAGGGCCAAGGCGTCTGGGCGCAGCTCATCCGCACGCGCGTCAAGCGCGCGGCACGCGAGCATGGCATGGACAGGAGCTTCCCGCCGATCCGTAGCGACCTGTTCCGTCCACCCGAGCGCGATGGGCAGATGGAGCTGTTCTAGCGACAGGTACAGACAAACCGTCGCGCCCGCGAAGGCGGGGGCCGCTAGCGTCATGGAGCCGAACGCGATGAGGCAAGCCTACGTCTACATCATGACCAACAAGCCGATGGGCATCCTCTACATAGGAGTCACAAACGACCTTCCATCTCGAATCCACGCGCACAGGTCAGGGACGGGCTAGGAATTTTGCCGAAAATGGAATCTCAAACGACTGGTCCCTGCCGAACCATTCGACCGGATCGATGAAGCGATTGGTCGGGAGAAAGCTTTGAAGAGATGAAACCGGGTATGGAAACTGCGTCTGATTTCAGAAGCCAACCCCGAGTGGATCGATCTGTTCGAACCCCTCAACAACTGAAAGGTGCCGCCAGCGGCCCCCGCCTTCGCGGGGGCGGCGGTTATTCCATCAGGCCGCGTCCAGCGACCGTAGTTTGTAATCCTTATAGTCGTCGCGGATCTGGCGCTTCAGAATCTTGCCCGTCGCGGTGTGCGGCAGCTCGTCGACGAAGACGATCTCGTCAGGCAGCCACCATTTGGCGACCTTGTCCTTCAGATAATCGACAATCACCGCCTCGTTCGTTTCTGCACCGGGCTTCCTGACGATCAGCAGGATCGGCCGCTCGTCCCATTTGGGATGATAGACGCCGACTGCCGCCGCTTCCTGCACTCCGGGCGCGCCGACCGCCGCATTTTCAAGCTCGATCGAGCTGATCCACTCGCCACCCGATTTGATGACGTCCTTGGCGCGATCGGTAATCTGCATCACGCCATCGGGGTGAATGACCGATACGTCGCCGGTATCGAACCAGTCCTCGGCATCGGCGGCGTCGGCATCGGCCTTGAAATAACGCCGGATGATCCACGGCCCGCGTATCTGGAGCCGTCCGCTGCTCTGTCCGTCACGCGGCAGTTCCCTGTCCTCGTCATCGACGATACGCAGTTCGACGCCGAACGGCGGGCAGCCCTGGCGACAGACGACGTCGACGCGCTCGTCAAAGCTCATCTCGCCCCAGTTCCACGGCCGCTTGCCCATGGTGCCGATCGGCGATGTTTCGGTCATCCCCCAAGCGTGCGCCACTTCGACGCCGGCCCTCATGAAACGTTCGATCATCGCGCGCGGCGCGGCGGACCCACCGATGATGACGCGCGTCAGCTTGCCATAATCGATGCCCGTTGCATCCATATGGCCGAACATCGCCAGCCAGACCGTCGGAACGCCCGCGCTGTGCGTCACACCCTCGTCATGCATCAGGTCGCACAATATTTGCGCGTCATTGGTCGCCGAAAAAACCAGCTTTGCCCCCACCGTTGCCGCCGCGAAAGGAATGCCCCAGCTATTCGCATGGAACATCGGCACGATCGGCAGGACGACGCTGCGGTTCGACATGTCGAACACGTCGGGCTGGATCTCGGTGATCGCGTGGATGACGTTCGAGCGATGTTCGTAAATCACGCCCTTCGGGTTGCCCGTCGTCCCGCTTGTGTAGCAAAGCCCCACCGGATCGCGCTCGTCGAGCTCGACCCATTCGAAACTGCCGTCTTCGGCATCGATCAGGTCACGATAGGAAGAATATCCCTCGCGCGCCGGCGCGTCGAACAGGATGAAGTGTTCGACCGTCGGCAATTGCGGACGCAACCGCTCGACGATGGGCAGGAACATCGCGTCAAAGAACAGGACGCGGTCCTCGGCGTGATTGATGATATAGACGAGCTGCTCGTCGAACAGCCGCGGATTGACGGTGTGCAGCACTCCGCCAAGCCCAGCGCTGCCGTACCAACTGACCAGATGATAGCCATGGTTCATCGCCAGCGTTGCGATCCGATCGCCCTTTTTCATCCCGAGCTTGGTCATCGCCGCGGCAAAGCGACGTGCATCCTTGCCGACATCGCCCCACGTCGTTCGCGTCATGCTGCCGTCGGCCCAGCGCGAAACGATTTCGCGTCCCGCATGTTCGCGCGCGGCATGATCGATCAGGCTTGTGACGAGCAGCGGCTGGCCCTGCATTCCCATATTCAGGCATCCTCAAATTATCGTTGCCGGTCAGGAATAGGGCCGGAAATGCTCCACGCGCAAGGGCCAAGCCAGAAACAACCGCTCCTCCAATCGCGAGGGGGCGCCATCCGTCGGTTTCCCGAACGACGGCAGGCATCTGCAATCAGCCGGGCAAGCCATCCATATGGGGCACATCGATCAGGTCGGCGTCCCATTCGGCACGGCTGGCGCAGCATATATGCGCGGTCGGGCGGATATCGACGGGTCCATCGAGGCTGCCGGCAGGAACGACGAGCAACGCGCCATTGTTCTGCACAATGGGTAGCGCCGACCCGCATATGCGACAGAAACTGCGTTCGTGACGCGTATCGGGCAGCCGGAAAGAAGTCACCGCTTCGTCACCCGACAACCACTCGATCGTCGCACTGGTCGCGAACAGGTTCGCGCCGTGCGCCGACCCGCTGTTCTTTCGGCACCGCGAACAATGGCACAGGAAAAAGGCGTCGAACCCGCCCGATATTTCGAATTTCGCGGTGCCGCAAAGGCAGCGCCCCGACGTTTTCTTCTCCGTCATGTCTTGCCCCGCCTAACGAACGCGGAAATCGCGCTGCGCGACCAGCGACAACGCCGCCTCGCTCACTCCGGCGATCATCTCAAGACGCGAGACGGTGTCCGGCCCCAAAGCGAAACCGCGCCCCAGCTCGACGCGGATATCCTGGTCGGTCAACGGATCGCGCGTCGCGATGACGACCTTGCCGCGCGCATCCTCACGCGTTTCGAGCCAGCGCGCGATCTCTGCTATCGCGTCGGGCAGCTCAACCCGGCATGTGAGTTGCAGGGCCGCCGTCGCGGCGATATCCACGAGCGACTGGGCTCCGCGTACCGTCACCCGCGGCGTTTCTTCGCCTTCGAGCAGGTCGAGTTCGACCGACAAAATCGCGCAGCCGCCGTCGGCGGCGAGCGCTTCGAGCGTCTTGCCAGCCATCTCGTCGAAGCAGCTCGACTGAAACTGTCCGCTGCGGTCGGACAAGGTCAGATTGAGGAAGCGGTTGCCGCGCTGCGACACGCGCGGCCGCGCGCTTTCGACCATCGCCGCCATCACCATCGGGATGCGCGTGCCCGGCGTCATTTCGACATTGTCGCAGATATCGCCATAAGAGCGCGCTCCGCGCGCCGAAATGATCGCTTCATATTGCTCGACGGGATGCGACGAAAAATAGAAACCGAACGCGTCCTTTTCGCGCGTCATCCGCTCGGCAAGGGTCCATGGTTCGGCGGCGGGCAGTTGCAAAGCCGGCGCGATCGCGATGTCGCCGCCGAACAGGCCGCCCTGCCCCGTCGAACGTTCGTGCGCCGAACTGTTCGCGCAGGCGAGGAGGCTCTCTGCCCCGGCAAAGGCGCGCGGACGGTCGGGTTCGATACAATCGAACGCCCCTCCCCCCGCCAGCGCCTCGATCTGGCGCCGGTTGAGCAATTTTGGATCGATGCGGCTCGCGAAATCGTCGAGCGAGGCGAAGTCGCCCTTGGCGCGCTCGGCGACCAGCGCCTCCATCGCCTTTTCGCCGACGCCCTTCAGCGCGCCGAGCGCGTAGCGCACCGTCAGCCCGTCATCGCTGCGCCCGACCGAGAAATCGGCCTCGCTGTCATTGACCGACGGCGGCGAAATTCCGACGTCCAACCGCCGCATATCGTCGATGAAGATCGACAATTTATCGGTCTGGTGGCTGTCGAAGGACATCGACGCCGCGAAAAATTCGTGCGGATAATGCGCCTTGAGCCACGCGGTCTGGTACGACAGCAGCGCATAAGCGGCGGCATGGCTCTTGTTGAAGCCATAGCCCGCGAATTTGTCGATCAAGTCGAACAGCTCGTTCGCGGCCTTGGGCGCGATCTGGTTATGCTCGCCGCAGCCCTTGACGAACGTCTCGCGCTGCGCGTCCATTTCAGCCTGGACCTTCTTGCCCATCGCACGGCGCAAAAGGTCGGCGCCGCCAAGGCTGTACCCAGCCAGGATCTGCGCCGCCTGCATCACCTGTTCCTGATAGACGAAGATGCCGTAGGTTTCGGCGAGGATGCCTTCGAGCAGCGGATGCGGATAGGCGATCGGCTCGCGCCCGTTCTTGCGCGCGCCGAACAGCGGAATATTGTCCATCGGCCCGGGGCGATAGAGCGCGACGAGTGCGATGATGTCGCCGAAATTGGTCGGCTTCACCGCCGACAGCGTGCGCCGCATCCCTTCGGATTCCAACTGGAACACCCCGACGGTCTCGCCGCGCTGAAGCAGCGCATAGACTTCCTCGTCATCCCACGCGAGCCCGTCGAGATCGACGTCGACACCGCGAAGGGCAAGCAGGCGCTTCGCTTCCTTCAGCACCGACAATGTCTTGAGGCCAAGGAAGTCGAATTTCACCAGCCCCGCGGTCTCGACATATTTCATGTCGAACTGCGTCACCGGCATATCCGAACGCGGGTCGCGATAGAGCGGGACCAGCTGGTCGAGCGGACGATCGCCGATCACCACGCCCGCGGCATGGGTCGAGCTGTGCCGCGGCAGCCCCTCAAGCTGGCGCGCCATGTCAAAGAGACGGCGTACGCCATCGTCCTGCTTATATTCGGTCATCAGCTCAGCAACGCCGTTGAGCGCGCGCTCGAGTGTCCAGGGGTCGGTCGGATGGTTCGGCACCAGCTTCGCGAGCCGGTCGACCTGACCATAGCTCATCTGGAGCACACGGCCGGTGTCCTTGAGCACGGCGCGCGCCTTCAGCTTTCCGAAGGTGATGATCTGCGCGACGGTGTCGCGGCCGTATTTCTCCTGCACATAGCGGATCACCTCACCGCGCCGCGTTTCGCAGAAGTCGATGTCGAAGTCGGGCATCGACACGCGTTCGGGGTTGAGGAAGCGTTCGAACAGCAACCCCAGTTTAAGCGGGTCGAGATCGGTGATCGTCAGCGCCCAGGCAACAACGCTGCCCGCACCCGAACCGCGCCCCGGCCCCACCGGGATATCGTGCGCCTTCGCCCATTTGATGAAGTCGGCAACGATAAGGAAATAGCCGGGGAAGCCCATCTGGGTGATGACGTCGACCTCGAAATCGAGGCGCTTCACATAGGCTTCACGATCTTCGTCGGTCAGTTCGGGATAATGCGCGAGCCGCGCCACGAGCCCCGCATGCGCGTCGGCCTTCAGCTGCGCCGCCTCACCCTCGCGGTCGCCGGCAAGGCTCGGCAGGATCGGCGCGCGCTTCGGCGCCATGAACGCGCAGCGCTGTGCGATGACGAGCGTATTGCGGATCGCCTCCGGCAGGTCCGAGAAAGCGTCTTCCATCGCCTCGGCAGGTTTCAGCCAGGCTTCGGGGCTTGAAACGCGCCGGTCCTCGCTCTCGACATAGGCCGATTGGGCGATACACAGCATCGCGTCGTGCGCGGGATGGAAATTCGGCTCGACAAAATTCGCCGGGTTGGTTGCGACGATCGGGAGCGCGCGGGCATAGGCCAGATCTATCAGCGCGGCTTCGGCCGCGATCTCGGCCGCGTCGCCGCGCCGCGAGAGTTCGATATAGAGGCGCCCGCCGAACAGCGCTTCCAACTGCTCGACATAATCCTCGGCCGCGCTCTTCTGCTCCCCCGCGAGCAACCGCGTCAGCGCTCCCTCGCCGCCGCCGGTCAGGCAGATCAGCCCATCGGTCCGCCCCGCGATATCGGACAGCAGGACGTGCGGATCCTGCTCGACCGGCCGGGCGAGATGCGCCGCCGATACGAGCGCGCAGAGATTGTCATAGCCGGCATTGTCCTGCGCATAGAGCGCGAGCCAGTCGATTTGCGGTGCGCCGTTGGCAAGGCGCGGCCCCGGACGGGCGACGCTCAGCAGCGTGCCGACAATCGGCTGCACCCCCGCCGCCTTGCACGCTTCGCCAAAAGCCATGACCCCATAGAGCCCGTTGCGATCGGCGACCGCAATCGCCGGAAACCCGCGCTCGCGCGCTGCTTTCGCGATCAACTTGGGCTCGATCGCCCCCTCCAGCATGGTGAAACTGGAAAAGACGCGCAGGGGGACAAAGGGGCTGTAGGCCATCGGATGACGCTACAGTGACAGCGGTGATTCTGCCAAGGCTTAACCCAGCAGTTCTTCAATCTCTTTGCGCAACTGCTCGGGCTTCGTCGTCGGCGCGTGGCGCGACACCGTCTTTCCGTTCCGGTCGACCAGGAATTTGGTGAAATTCCACTTGATCCCGCTGCCGAGCAACCCGGTCTTTTCCTTCTTCAAATGTTTGAAGATGGGGTCGGCATCGTCGCCGTTGACGTCGATCTTGGCCATCAGGGGGAAGCTGACGTCATAGGTCAGCGAGCAGAAATTCGCGATTTCCGCCGCGTCCCCCGGTTCTTGCGCGCCGAACTGGTTGCACGGGAAAGCCAATATCTCGAATCCGCGATCCTTATAATCGCGGTACAGCTCCTCCAGCCCTTCATATTGGGGCGTGAAGCCGCATTTCGACGCCGTGTTGACGATCAGCAGCACCTTGCCCCGATAGTCGGCAAGCGATTGCGACCCGCCCCCGGGCAGCTTCGCCGAAAGATCATAAAGCGCCATCGTTCATCCCCTCCAATTTTCCCGAGCCTACGCCTCGATATGCCCCTCGTGCAAGCGCAGTACCCGGTCCATCTTTGCCGCCAGCCGCTCGTTGTGCGTCGCCACCAGCGCCGCCGAGCCATGATCGCGCACGAGCTTGACGAACTGATCGAACACCCGATCGGCGGTCGCCTCGTCGAGGTTGCCCGTCGGCTCGTCGGCCAGAACCAGAAGCGGCCGGTTCGCCAGCGCGCGCGCAACGGCGACGCGCTGTTGCTCGCCGCCCGACAGCTTGCTCGGCTTGTGATGCAGCCGCTCGCCCAGCCCGAGGCGCCCGAGCAGGTCCGCTGCGCGCTCCTCGGCCTCGGCTTGCTTTGCGCCGCGGATCAACTGCGGCAGCACGACATTCTCGATCGCATTGAAATCGGGCAGCAGATGGTGGAACTGATAGACGAACCCGATTTTCTCGCGCCGCGTCTTCGTCCGCTCACCTTGTTCAAAGCGCGTGACGTCCTCGCCGTCGATGCGGATCGTTCCGCCGAAGCCGCCTTCGAGGAGCCCAACGGCTTGCAGCATGGTCGATTTGCCCGACCCCGACGGACCGAGCAGCGCGACAATCTCGCCGCGTTTCAACGACGCATTGACGCCGCGCAGCACCTCGATCGTTACCTCGCCCTGCGTAAAGCTGCGCTTCAGCTCGACCAGTTCCAGCGCGACATCATTCATAACGCAGCACCTGCACGGGATCGGTATTGGCGGCTTTATACGCCGGATAGAGCGTAGCGAGGAAGCTGAAGACGATCACCATGATGACGATCGCCGTAATCTCGACCGGATCGGGCTTCGACGGCAATTCGGTGAGGAAGCGGATCGACGGATCCCACAAGGGTTGGCCGGTCAGGAATTCGACGCTGCGCAGCACGCCCTGACGGAAATAGAGCAGCGAGAAACCGACGATCATCCCGGCGATCGTCCCCGCAATGCCGATCGAAAGGCCGATCGCCATGAAGATGCGCATCACGGAATCGCGGGGCGCGCCCATCGTGCGCAAGATTGCCATGTCGCGCGTCTTGGCGCGTACCAGCATGATCAGCGACGAGATGATGTTGAACGAGGCGACGAGGATGATCAGCGACAGGATGACGAACATCGCGACACGCTCGATCGACAAGGCCTCGAACAGGCTGGCGTTCATCGATCGCCAGTCGGACACGACCGCCTTGGCGGCCACCTTTTCGGCTAGCGGTCGCAATATCTCGCCGACCTTGTCGGGATCGCTGGTCTTGACCTCGATCATCTGGACCTGATCGCCGGTGAGCAGCAGCAACTGCGCATCCTCCATCGGCATCACGACATAGGCCTTGTCGAAATCATAGACGCCGATCTCGAAGATCGCCGAGATGCGATAGCTGATTTCGCGCGGCACGGTACCGAAGGGCGTCGAACGCCCCGCCGGGTTGATGATCGTCAGGTTCGACCCCACCGTGGCGCCCAGGTTACGTGCCAACTCGCTGCCGATCGCGACATTGCCCGATCCCGGGGTCAGTGTATTGAGGCTGCCTTGCAGCACCTTGCCGTTCAGCGTCTCGTTCTTGCGGATGTCGGGCACGGTCATCCCGCGCACCAAAATGCCCTCGACGCGGCCGCTGAAGGTACCGAGCAGCGGCTGTTCGATCAGCGGCGTTGCCGAAACGACGCCGGGCGTGGCCTTTGCCTGCTTCAGCACGTCCTGCCAGTCGTCGATCCGGCCGCCGAAGCCCTGTACTACCGCATGGCCGTTCAAACCGACGATCTTGTCGAACAGGTCGCTGCGCACCCCGTTCATCACGCTCATCACGATCACCAGCGCCGCAACGCCGAGCATGACCGCGGTGAAGCTGAACGCCGCGGCGACGAAGATGAACCCTTCGCCGCGCTGCGGAAGCAAATAGCGTTTGAAGATGGTGCGTTCGTAAGGACGCAGGATCATGGAGCGATGGGCCTTTGCGGCGCATGGGAAATGACACGCATATGGGCCGCTTTAAGCGTCGCCAACCCCGCTGGCAATGGCCGCTGGAATGGCCGGAAACTGCAAATGATTTGCGAAATTGTGTTGCCGATAGGTCACAGCGCCAGGCAAAAGCAGGGCCGACCACCCGTCAGATGGTGACAAAGCCCCCCTGCGGACCTACCCACATGGCTTCTGGTTCAACGCGGCCCAAAGGCCCGGCTCCAGGGAGTGCAGGCCTTTCGCCAGGCCTGCAACAAAGGGGGATGGCGAGTGTTCGTCACAGGCGCCCGGGTCTTGGGAACGAGGCCCGGGCGTTGTGATTCCAGCGCAGCTCCGCCAGCGACCAGCGTTCCCGACAATTTCCTTCAGGGGATTGCGTAAGTCACATTGGCCTGCCCGACCGGCTTGTCCGCATCGTCGGTCCAGACACGGATATCCATCACCGCGAGCCTTTTTCCGAGGCGAAGCATTTGCGCATCGGCAAAGAGCGGGCCCGGACGGCATGGCCGCAAGAACTGGTAGTTAAGCGCGCTCGTCACCGCCATCGCGACCGGCCCGATATGCGCCAGAACCAGCGCATAGGCGGCCATATCGGCAAACCCCATCTGCGTCGGTCCCGAAATCAGTCCGCCCGGGCGAAGCGCCTTGTCGGTCGGATCCATCCTGGCCTGGATGAAACCCGGCACGGCGGACACGACATGACCGCGTGAGCCGGGTTCGGAATGCGGGAAGGCGCGTTCCAGAAATTCGTTGAGCGCGTCCGCGTCCATGCGGATCGCGCCCGACGATATCGGCGCCGCCTCCCCCACCATCAGATCAGCGCGTCAGCTTTTTATACGACGTGGCGTGCGGGCGCGTCGCATCGTCGCCAAGGCGGCGGATCTTATCCTCTTCATAGGATTCGAAATTGCCTTCGAACCACTCGACATGGCTGTCGCCCTCGAAAGCGAGGATGTGCGTCGCGAGGCGATCGAGGAAGAAGCGGTCGTGGCTGATGACCACGGCGCAGCCCGCGAAATTTTCGAGCGCTTCTTCGAGCGCCGCGAGCGTTTCGGTGTCGAGATCGTTGGTCGGTTCGTCGAGCAGCAGCACGTTACCGCCCTGCTTCAGCATCTTCGCCATATGGACGCGGTTGCGTTCACCACCCGAGAGCTGACCGACCTTTTTCTGTTGGTCGACGCCCTTGAAGTTGAAGGCACCGACATAGGCGCGCGTCTGCATCTCGTGCTTGCCGATGGTCATCATTTCGGAGCCGCCCGAGATTTCTTCCCAAACATTCTTGTTCGGGTCGAGCGCGTCGCGGCTCTGGTCGACATAGCCGAGGCGCACGGTATCGCCGATGGCAACGCTGCCGCTGTCGGCCGTTTCCTGTCCCGTGATCAGTTTGAACAGCGTCGATTTACCCGCGCCGTTCGGACCGATGACGCCGACGATGCCGCCAGGCGGAAGCGTGAACGACAGATTTTCAAAGAGCAGCTTGTCGCCATAGGCCTTCGAGATACCATCGACCTCGATAACCTTGCCACCGAGGCGTTCGGGGACCTGAATGACGATTTGCGCCTTGCCCGGGATGCGCTTTTCCTGCGCCTCGACGAGCTGGTCGAAGCTTTTGATACGCGCCTTCGACTTGGCCTGGCGGGCCTTCGGCGACTGCCGAATCCACTCGAGCTCGTCCTTGATCGCCTTCTGGCGACCCGCGTCCTCGCGCGATTCCTGCTCGAGGCGCTTGCCCTTCTTTTCGAGATAGGTCGAATAATTGCCTTCGTAGACGAAATAGCGGCCGCGATCGAGTTCGAGGATCCAGTTCACGACATTGTCGAGGAAGTAGCGATCGTGGGTGACGAGGATGACGTTGCCCGGATAGTCGACGAGATGCTTTTCGAGCCAGGCTACGCTTTCGGCGTCCAAATGGTTGGTCGGCTCGTCGAGCAACAAGATCGAGGGCTTTTCCAGCAGCAGGCGGGTCAGCGCGATACGGCGACGTTCGCCGCCCGACAGATTCTCGACGCTCCAGTCGCCGGGAGGGCAGCGCAGCGCTTCCATCGCGATTTCGAGCTGGTTGTCGAGCGTCCAGCCGTCGACCGCGTCGATCTTTTCCTGCAGCGTGCCCATTTCTTCCATGAGCGCGTCAAAGTCAGCGTCTTCCGGCGGGTCGGCCATCAGCGTGCTGATCTCGTTGAAGCGGTCCATCATGTCCGCGACGCCGCGGACGCCGTCCATGACGTTTTCCTTCACCGTCTTGGTCGGATCGAGCTCGGGCTCCTGCGCCAGATAGCCGACGGTGATCCCCTCGCCCGGCCAGGCTTCGCCGGTGAATTCGGTGTCCATGCCCGCCATGATCTTCATCAGCGTCGATTTACCCGTGCCGTTCGGGCCGACGATGCCGATCTTGGCATCGGGGTAGAATTGCAGGCTGAGGTTGTTCAGTGTCGGCTTTTGCGCGCCGGGATAGGTCTTGGTCAGACCCTTCATCACGAAACTATATTGGGCGGCCATGGATATGCTCCGGTATGGGCTGGGCCGCGGGCGCGGCCGGGAGAGTTTTCAGTTGCGCGCCGGTTAGCGAATGGGCGCGCGATTGGCAATCGGCGCTTGCGCGCGCGGGGCGCGCCGTTACGAAAGCGGCATGAAAATCCCTCGCACTTCCACCGGCCTTGCTGGAATCGCCGCCCTTCTCTTCTCCACCGCCGTATCGGCCCAAACGGCGCCGAGCGCAGCCGAACTGGCGCAGCAAGGCGACGATCCGGCGTGGGCGATCACCGAAGGACTAACGACCGAAATCGGCCCGCGACAGGCGGCGACCGAGGCGGAGGCGGCAGCGCGGCGATGGGGCGTCAAGCGGCTCACCGAAATGGGGTTCCAGAATGTGCGCGAAGAACCCTTCATGATGCAGACCTGGGTGCGCGGCACCGAGGAAGCATCACTGATCAGTCCCTATCAGCCGCAGAAGCTCCACATCACCGCACTCGGCACCAGCGCCTCGACGGGGCCCAAGGGGCTGGAGGGCGATGTCGTCTATTTCGCGAGCTATGACGCGCTAGTCGCGGCGCCCGACAATCTGGTGAAAGGCAAGATCGTCTTTATCGATCATCAGATGAAAGCCGCGCAGGACGGCAGCGGCTATGGCCAATATAGCCGCGCGCGCTTCACCGGTGCGAATGTCGCGGCCAAGAAGGGTGCGGTCGCAGTCGTGATCCGCTCGATCGGGACCGACAGCCACCGCAACCCTCACACCGGCGGCACAAATTTCGAAGCCGGCGTCAAGCCGATCCCCGCCGGCGCGCTCTCCAATCCCGACGCAGACCAGTTGGTGCGGCAATGGAAGCGCGTCAATGCGGGCCAGGCGGCCGCGCCGCTGCGGATGAAATTGCTCCTGACGCCGCGGAACCTCGGTCAGCAGCGTTCGGGCAACGTCATCGCCGAAGTGCCCGGCAGCAATCCCGATGCAAGCCCCGTCATCATCGCCTGCCATCTCGATAGTTGGGATTTGGGCACGGGCGCGATCGACGATGCGGCAGGATGCGGCATCATTACTGCCGCCGCGAAGCATGTCATGTCGGCCGGCCAACCGCGCCGCACGATCCGCATCCTGTGGGCGGGCGCCGAGGAAGTCGGCGTATTTGGCGGCAAGGCCTATTTCGATGCGCATGGCAAAGAAAAGCATGCCGTCGCCCTGGAGTCCGATTTCGGCGCCGACCGCGTGTGGCGCGTCGACTTCAAACTACCCGACAGCGCCAAGGCGCTTTCCGACCGGATTGCCGCCGCGGTGATGCCGTTCGGCGTCGTGCGCGGGAAGCAGGCGGCCAATGGCGGCGCCGATATCGGCGCGCTTGTGCAAGCGGGGGTTCCGGCGGTCGATCTGGCGCAGGATGGGACACGCTATTTCGATATCCACCACACGCCCGACGACACGCTCGACAAGATAGACCCTGCGCAATTGCGGCAAAATGTGACAGTTTGGGCCGCGACTCTGGCGATTCTGGCGAACAGCACGGACGACGAGCTTCCCTAGTATGACGGAGAAATGACAGAATCCCGCGCGCCCCGGCCATCTCAATTATTTTTGTTGACGATTCATGCGGAACGGCTAAATCCCGCGGCTCGCGGTACGGGAAGTTTGCCCGGACGCGTTAAGGCATTTTAGGGAGCCCACACATCATGAAGAAGTTTGCTGCTATCGCCGTTGCTGCCAGCATGTTCGCCCTCGCCGCTTGCGGTGAAAAGGCTGCTGAAGAAGCCACCACCGAAGCTCCGGCCGCTGAAGCGGTTGCTGAAGAAGGCGCCGACGCCGCTGCTGCTGGCGCTGAAGCCGCTGCTGCTGGTGCCGACGCTGCCGCTGCCGGCGCTGAAGCTGCTGCTCCGGCCGACGCCGCTGCTGCTGCTCCGGCTGCTGACGCTGCTGCCGCTCCGGCCGCTGACGCCAAGGCTGCTGCTCCGGCTGAAGAAAAGAAGTAAGTCGCAGCCCTTCGGGGCGTTGACTGAAACGAGAAACGGGCGGTCTTCCTTCGGGAAGGCCGCCTTTTTCTTTGCCTGCCTTTTGCTTTGCCCGCCTTTTTCGTCGAAGACGCATCGGTGGGATAGACTTGTGCCCATGCCCTGTCTAAGGCGCGGGCAGTAGTCGGGGAGTAGCGCAGCCCGGTAGCGCGCCTGCTTTGGGAGCAGGATGTCGCAGGTTCGAATCCTGTCTCCCCGACCACTATCTTCCCAAAGCGATCATCCGGCAGAGGTCGCGATCAGCCGCGCATAGAAGTCGATCATGCGCTTGAAGCTGTCGATCGTCATATGTTCGTTGGTGCCGTGGATCATCGCGGTTTCCTTGAGCGTGAAATGCATCGGCATGAAGCGATACACATCCTCGGAAATCGGCTCCATGCTGCGGCTGTCGGTCGCCGCGACGACCAGATAGGGCGCAACGACCGCATCGGGTGCGTCGGCCCGCGCTGCGGCAACGACATATTTCCAACCCTGCGAGCTGGTTGACGAGACGCGCGACGGTTCGTTCGGGGGCTTGACCCAGCTAAGTTCGACCGGCGCATCGCCGACCGCCGCCTTGGCGCGCGCCATCACGTCGGCCGAACTGTTCCACGGCGCAATGCGATAGTTGATGAGCGCGCTTGCCGATTGCGGCAGCACATTCTCCTTCGGGCTCCCCTCGAGCATCGTCGGCGCGATCGTCGTATGGAATGCCGCGGCCGATGAGGGCGACGCCGAGAGCTGTTTTCTGACCTGCGACCCGAGCAGCCACTGGTTGGCAACCGCCAGCTTCGTCGCACCGCCCTTGTGCGCGGCGAGCGCCTCGACCATCGCCGCGCCCGGACCGCGCATCTCGATCGGGAACGGGCTTTCGGCAATCGCCAGCACCGCACGCGCCAGCGTCGTCACGCCAGTTTCGGCGGGCGGCATCGAACTGTGCCCGCCGGGCGCGTTCGCGGTGACCTTCAGCGTCGCATAGCCCTTTTCGGCTACGCCGATCAGGATCGCAGGCCCGTCGATCACCGGTGTGTCGCGCAGAACGACGCTACCCTCATCCAGGGTGTAAAGCGCGCGCACGCCCTCTGCCTTCAGCTTGGCGGCGGCCGCGACGGCGCCCGATCCACCCGCCTCTTCGTCATGCCCCGATACGAGGTAGATACCGCGCTTGGGCTGGAACCCGTTTGCGGCCAGCGCCTCGATCGCCTCGAACAGGCCGATGAGCGAGCCTTTGTCGTCGACGGTGCCGCGACCCCAGACCGCCTTTTCCGCAACCGTTCCAGCGAAAGGTGGGTATTTCCAGTCCTTTTCGGTGCCTTCCGTGACGGGCACGACATCCTGATGCGCCATGACGATGATAGGAGCGAGCGACGCGTCGCTACCCGGCCAATGATAGACGAGCGTCCGGTTCGGCAGGATGGTACGCGTCATGACGCGGTGGGTCGCCGGATAGGTCGTCGCGAGCCAGCTATGCAGCCGGTCCCATTCGGCAATGTCATTCTCGGCCGGGTCCTGGTGCGAAATCGTCTTGATCTGCGCCGCGGCGCTAAGGTGCCCGACGGCAGCATCGAGATCATAGGTCGGCGCGGCAGCCAGCCTTATGTCGGAGCCATCGGCGATGTCCTTTGGCGCGAAGGTCGCGGTCCGTACCGCCACCGTTCCCGCGATCACCGCCACGATTGCCAGACCGCCAAGCAAAACCGTCCGCCGCTTCCCCATGTCCCTCTCCTTCTGCCAGCGCAATGAAGAGGCATCGGTTTCGATTTGCAAGGGAAATACATGGGGAAATGGTGGGCCCGGCAGGACTCGAACCCGCAACCTAGCCGTTATGAGCGGCCAGCTCTAACCATTGAGCTACAGGCCCCCTTTGCAACCCAGTGGGGGTGTGCGGGCGATAGCGGACGCGGTTGCGCGTTGGCAAGCGCCAACGATCAGGCGCCTTGCGACGGGCGTGCTTTTCGTTCGGCCATCGTCAATATTTCGGCGGCCGTGGTCGGCTCCACGCCGCGCCGCGCAAGGTGATCCAGAACGACATCCCACCAGCGATAGAATAGCGCAAGGTCTGCATCGTCGCGGACATAGGGCGTGTTTCCCGGCTGCAACGACGGCGAGTGAAACGAGAAGTTGAGCACCGGAAGGCGCGCCTCGATGGCGATATCAATGGCCCTGCAGGCGCGTTCGGCCGGAATGCCCTCGGGCGTCAGCGCGATCCGTTCGACCAGCCCCAGACGGGCGAGTGCCGCGCCGGCATGCGTGCCGTTACGCGCGACCCGGTGATAAATGCTACGCCCCGCGCCGCCGAGCAACCCGTCGAAGACCGTCGTGACCGGCATTTCGAGTATCGCGCCCTGCCCCGTTCGAACCCACCATGGATATAATGGCGCGTTGCGATAATCGGGCCCGTACCCGGCGCGATAATCGAACCCGCTACGCACCGATGTGTCACAGCGGAACCCCAGTTCGGCCAGCATCGTCGCGCTATCCGGCCCCAGCCCGTACCGCCCCGCCCGATAAACCGTCGGCGCAATCCCGAAGCGGCCGCGGATCGCATCGCGCAGCGCCGTCATTTTTTCGCGTTGCAGCGCGGCGGGCAGGTTTCCGGTATAGCTGTTGCGCGCGTTTACATCCTCGTCGTGCGGCGGGGTCACCCAAGGATGAAGCTGCGCCCCGATTTCGCAGCGGCCGCCCGCCTGCGCCGCGCCGAGGATGTCGACCGCTCGGTCGTCGGCTACAATCGGCCAGTCGACAAGATAGATGGGCTGGACGGCGGCGCGCTCGAAATAGTTCTGACATTCGGCGAGCGCGGGAACGGATCCGAGACGATAACCGGTGCGCGCGAAGGGCGCCGCCCAATCGAAATCCTCTTCGGTGTCGATCGTGACCCAGAAGCGCGGCCGTTCGCCCGCTTCCAGCCCGATCAGATCCGATGCGGCCGGATACGCAAAGAAATTGCCCGCAGGCTGCACCATGCTCCCCTTTGCCGCCACAGCGAGGCCGCCCGGCCTCGGCTTACTCGCCTTGCTGGGCTTCCAGCTCGACTTCGGCCTTCGAGTTGGCGGAGGGCAGGTGCAAGGTCAAGGCGTTATGCCCGATATCGAGGCGTCCGCCGCTTCCGCGCGCGAGGCTGTCGACAAGACGGAGCGAGAAACCGAGGCTGAGCACTGCCGCGCCGGGCGCCTCGCCTTCGGGGCTGAAACCGGGATCGAGCAATTCCGCCGCAGTCGCAAAGCGTATCGTCGCCGGACGTACGATGCGGAGTTGGAGCATGTCATCGTGCCGTGATTCGGTGACCAGTTGCCCAACCACGATCGCGCCAGGTTCGGATACATCGACGAGCGCCGTCAGCAGGCGGCCGACCATTCGTCGCACATTGGCGTCGCTGGCGAACCCGAGGAAGGGCCCTCCGACCCGCGAGATGCTGAGGTCGACGCGCTGGTCAGCAAGAAGGCCTGCGAGTTCGCTTTCGACCTGGGTCACGATCGCGCCGATATCGACGACGTCTTCGGGTATCCCTTCGACGCTGACGGTATCGCTTCGCGCCGCGGTTTCCAGATCGTCGATGATCGCCTGTACCGACGCGGCATCGGCCACGATCTTTTCCGCCATCGCGCGATAATTATGACTTACCGGGCCGAACATCTGCCCCGAAATAATCTGCGCGAAGCCGGAAATGGCATTCAGCGGGCTGCGAAGCTCATGGATCAACTGCCGGATCGAATCACCAGAATCCTCTGGTGCCGGTCGGCCGTACGGCATCTCATTGCGGTGCGGACGGCGCGCGCTCGCCCGGTAGCCACGGAACTGCCCTGTCGCGGGATCGAACCAGGGCAGCGCCGAAAAGCGCCATTCGCCGGCATCGGCCGGCGTCCCTTCCAACATCATGCGTGCGTTGATGATTTCGGCCCGCTGGCGAAAGGCACCTGCCGCAACGCCGTCGGTCCCGGGTTCGCCGCCGAAAGCCGCTTCGGCGATCGACAGGCCGACGACCGCGCCGCGGGTGACGCCCTCGACCCAATGGATCACGCCATCGGGGCCGGTTTCGAACAGGAAAGCGGCACGCGGCGCCTGCGACTGGGTGGGGCGTGCGCGCGTCGACTGATATTTGTCGATCCGGCGGACGAGTTCGCTGATCTGGCTCGGATGACTTTCCAGCGCGGGCTCCGGCACCACTTCCACAGCAATGACGGACTCTTCGGCGGCTGCGATTTCGGGCTGCGGCAAAGCAACCGACGCACTGCCAAGGCTGGCAAGGGCGCGACACACGCCATCCGGAAGGTCGGAGCGGCTCGCCAGTACCGATCGCGCCATCGCGCTTGTGGCTGGCAGGACCGCCAGCCAATCGGCCTCGGCAAGACGCGCGTCGCGCAGCATGATTGCCGACACCGCCGGCACATCATTCGCATAAAGCGCGACGAGCGGCGCAAAGCGCCCATGACGCGCAATAGCGCGTGCGCAGTCACGCCGTACGGATTCGGGGACGCGCGGCCGAAGCACGGCGAGCGCATGCAGGCTGCGACGAATATCTTCATCGCCCAGTTGATTGCCGCGCTGCGCCAGAATATCGGAGAGTTGTCGCCACGCCGTGATGCTCGCACGGCGATCCGCAGGCGCTTGGCGCAAGATGGTCGCAATCATCGAGTCAGCAGTCACGCGAATTGAGCCCCACACCCTCGGTTGTTGGTTAGCATATGCTTACCGGCTAGCGTGAATCATCCGGTCATGAAAGTGCCTTAACCTTCCGCGTCGCATTGTGGGACAATTGCATTCGCCTGAAATAATATTATGGTCGCCGCAGTTTTGGAAAACGGATGTTTCAACGATGGCTAGTCAGAAATTCGATCAGATTGATTTGCAGATATTGGGCGAGCTGCAAAAGAACGGGCGGATGACGAATGTCGAACTGGCACAGATGGTGGGATTGACCGCTCCCCCCTGCCTTCGCCGAGTCCGGGCGCTTGAGGAATCCGGGGTTATCCGGTCCTATCACGCCGACCTCGACGCATCGAAGCTCGGTTACGGGATTACTGTCTTTGCGATGGTCAGCTTGCGCAGCCAAGCCGAATCCGACCTCAAGGCGTTCGAAGATTATGTCGGCGGCCTGCCCGAGGTGCGCGAATGCTATATGCTGAACGGCGAAATCGACTTCCTGCTCAAAGTCGTCGCGCGCGACCTGCAGAGTTTCCAGTCTTTCCTGACCGCCCATCTGACCTCGGCGCCCAACGTCACGAGCGTGAAAACCTCGCTCACGATTCGCACTGCGAAGCAGCTCGCGGGCATTCCCGTCGAACTCTGAACGTTAACGGGCCGGATACAGAAAAGGGGCGCCATCCCGAACAGGATGGCGCCCCTTTCTTTTTTCTGGAAACCGATCAGTTGGTCGCAGGCGCGGCCGGAGCGGCAGCCGGAGCCGCAGCCGAGGCATCAAGCTTGACCAACCAAAGGTCGGCCAACCGCTTGCGAGTACCGGCCACCTGGCCGAAAGTGGCCTTCGCGGCCGCCTTGTCGCCCGACAGGGCCTGAGCAACGCCGAGCCGGTACGTCCACATATCCTTGTCGGCAGCGCCCTTGGCCGCAGCCTGATAGAGCGGGATCGCATCGGCATAATGACCATAGCCGACGAGCGCGTCCGCGGTCGCGCCTGCCGTCTTGGGATTGCTCAGCGTCGAAGGCTGCTTCGAATAGGCAACGATGGTCGATCCCTCGTTGCCGGCACGCGCCCTCTGGTCGTCGCGGCGTGCTGCCAGCTTCGAGTCGGTGCTGGGAAAGACCTTCTTCTGCTCGCCTTCCTGGATCACGGCCACAGCTTCGCCCGGCAGGCCGTCGCTGGCTGCAAGCGCGCTATACTCGTCATATTCGAGGCGTTCCGACATGGCACCCGCGGCGCGCATCAGACGCATGATATCGAGCGTGAGCGATTCCTGTTCCTTGGGCGTCCCTGCCGCCGGCGAGGCCTGCAGGACCGAGAACAGCGTCTGGCGCCAAACTTGCGGCTGGCCATAGTCGCGCAGGCGCGCGGTCATCAGCGTCAGCATCTCGTCGTTCCGCTTGGCGGCCTGCAGCGCCCTGATCGGCCGAACATAGAGTTCGTCCGACGGACGTTGCCCCGCAGCGCGGCTGGCGTCGATCGCGGTCTTTGCCGTAGCAATACCCTGATCAACCTGTCCCGAGCTCAAATAGCTGTCCATCAGCAGGACGGGGATGTTCGCTTCGGTCGATCCGGCTGCACGCGCGGCCTCGAGCCGCTTGATCGCTTTGGGATAATCCTTCGCCGAATAGGCAAAATTGCCCGAGAAGAAGCTGTAGACCGCGAGATTTTCGGGCGGGGTCAGGCCGGAATCGAGCATCGCATCGAGCGCCTGTCCCTGAAGCGCCTGATCCTTGTTCAAAATGCCAAGCTGAAGCTGGTAGAATCCGACGAGATATTTGTCGTCGGGGGTCGTGGCGCTCGCCTGACCTTCGCCCAGCGCCGCCTGCAGCGTCGCCGCGTCCTTTGCGGTGCTCGCGTCGGTCATTTTCTTAAGCGCGGGTGCGAAACCCTTGCTGGCAGTCAGCCCCTTGCCCTTCGCCTCTTCTTCCTTCTTGGGCTTTTCCTTCTTCTGGGCGGCAGCCGGTGCCGCGGTCGCCATCAGCGCGCAACCCAGCACGGCCGCCATCGCGGTTGCGGGCATCGAGCGGAAACGGTTGAACATCGAAATCTCTCCTTTGAACTCGGCCGCCTTCCCCAACGCATGCAGGTTCGGCCGCGCGTCGTAAACGCGGCTAAACCCGTCGCGTTGCCAAGGCAAGACAGCCGGCATCGATATTTCAATGGACGAAGACGGCTGAACCGGAATTGAACCCGTTCTGCCGGTCGGGCCGTGCCGCCCGGGTGCGGTCAGGCGATCGCGTCGATGGCCTGATTAATCTGTCGCAGCACCGCCGGATCGCCCGGAGCGCCCTCGATCGCCGCGTCGGCGAGCTGGATCAGAGGAATGATGCCGAAAGTCGCGGCGAGCCCTTTCAGTCGGACCGCCGCCATTTCCCAGTTCGCGTCACAGCGGGACCTGCGCATCAGGTCCGAAAGGTCGCGCGCGCTGCCCGTAAAGGCGCTGCGCAGGTCCATCGCCATCGCCGGATCATCGCCGAACGCCGCGCTGAGATATCGGTCGAGGGGGCCACTGTCGAAGGACATTCCACAGGATTGGCAGCCCCGTAGTTAAGTTTCCGTTTCATGGCGGCCATTTGATGCTAAGATGTCCGGATGACGGGGGATAAGAAAATCGTCGGATTGTGGCGGAATTCCGCGGCAAACCAGGAAGCAGACGGCGCCGAGCCGGCCGAAGTGGCCGGCCCTGAAGCCGCGCCCGCGCCCGAAGCCGAGGCGCCCACCGAACGAGATTGGCTCGAAATGTCCCCCCTCCCCGATGCCGGGTTCGCCGACGCCGGTGATTCTGACGATGCGTCGACATGGCGCGATCGTGCCGCCCCTGCGCTGCTTATCCTGCTTGCGGTCGGCTGGGCCGGATTCGCGCTTTTCGTTGCAACGGACGGTTTTTCGCGCGGCCCGGCCCTCTCCGCTTGGCCACCTCTTGTCGCGACGATCGCGATGCCGTTGACGTTGCTTGCGGTGCTATGGATGACCATGCTCAGGTCGGGCCGGTCCGAACAGGCGCGTTTCGCGCGCATCGCGACCGCACTTCGCGAAGAGAATATGGCGCTCAACCAGTCGATGCATTCGCTCGGCCTGCACCTCGCCGATGCGCAGAAGCAGCTCGGCGACCAGGCGAAGATCGTCCAGCAGCTTGGCCTGGACACCGTGATGCGTCTCAACGAAAGCAGCGACAAGCTTGCCAGCAACGCCTCGGTCATCGCCAATGCGCACGACCAGCTCGCGCGTTCGGGCGATGTCGCGCTGCAGCGGATGGACGGGCTTCTCGCTGGCTTGCCGCGGATCGACGATGTCGCGCAGCGGCTCGCGGTCAATTTTCGCGAGGCCGGGTTCGTCGCGCATCAGCAGGGCGCAAATCTCGAAGCAAAGCTTGCGGCGCTGGGCGAAGAGGCGGCCAAGGCGGCGCAGTCCGGCACCGAATCGACCGCCGCTGTCCTTGAGGCGATCGTCGCGTTGCAGGAACAGACGAAGGAAACCGAGACGAACCTGCTCGCCGCGTCGACGCAGGTTAGCGACGTGCAGGACTTGGCCCTCGCGCGAATGACGCAGACCGCGGCCTCGGCACGCGACGATATGGCAACGACCGTCGCCACAATAACCGAGCGGATGGATCAAAGCTGGCGGCAGTTCCGCGAAGGTGTCGACGATGCCGGTGCGCTGATGGACGCCAAGCTTGCCGTCGCACGCGATGCCGGCGATGCGATGGTTGCGCAGCTCTCCGCCCATGCCGACGCCAGCGACGCGCTCGCAGCGCGCCTTACCGCCCATGTCACGGAAGTCGGCCAGCAGCTCGAAATTCTCGATGTCAGCGTCAGTGCCAGCACAGGCGTGATCGGCCGCTCTATCGACGATACCAAGTCGCAACTGGGCGCCTTCATGCAGGAAGTGCAAAGCGGCAATGCGTCGGCGCACCAACTGATCACCCATGCGGAATCGCTGCTTCTCGCGCTCGATGCCGTCACCCGCGAACTCGACGAAACCCTGCCGCACGCGCTCGACCGGATCACCTTGCACGGCAAGACCACGCAAACCGCCTTGTCGCAGTTGCGCCCCCTGCTCGACGCATCGGAACTTGTTGCCCAATCGACGATGTCGCACGTCAATGCCGTGCAATCGACGCTCAAGGCCAATGAAGAACAGATGGCGGGCCATGCGGTCAGTCAGCAGGAACTTGTCGACCGCATCAACGGCTCGCTCGCAGAGGCGGAGGCGGCGCTGGCCAAGCTGCGCGATGGCGCCGATGAATTCGCCGAACGTGGCGGCGCGCGCATGATCGCGACGCTCGGCGAGGTTCGCGCAACCGCTGATTCGGCCGCTGACGAGGCACGGCTGACGCTCGAAAAGCTGGTTACGAGCGCGCGCGAGACGATGCAGGCGACCGCGACCGATGCGATCGATGCCGCCTTCAAGAATGAAATCATGGCGCAATTGAGCGCGATCGAGGACGCTTCAGCGCGCGCCGTCGCGGCGGCCGATGGCGCCGCCGACCGGCTGGTGCGCCAGTTGAACACGATCATGGATACCAGCGCCAGCGTCGAGCAACGCGTGAGCGAAGCCGAACAGGCGATCGCCGCGTCGGACCGCGATTCGCTTGCGAAACAGGTCGGGCTGCTGACCGAGTCGCTGAAATCGACCGCAATCGACGTGACCAAGATCCTGTCGAGCGAAGTCAGCGATACCGCATGGGACGCGTATCTGAAGGGCGACCGCGGCGTTTTCGCGCGGCGCGCGGTCAAGCTGATCGACAACAGCGAGGCCAAGGAAGTCCTGCGCCTCTATCAGTCCGACGATGCTTTCCACGCGTCGGTGAACCAGTTCATCCACGATTTCGAAGCGATGCTCCGCGTCCTCATCGGCGCGCGCGACGGATCGGCCATCAGCGTCACCTTGCTCTCATCCGATATCGGCAAGCTGTATGTTGCGTTGGCGCAGGCGATCGATCGCCTGCGGAACTAGCGGCATTGGGATCATGCTCCGGCGTGGTGGGCTTCGACCGGAAGCCGGCCTCTCCATATCGTCACCCCGGACTTGATCGGGGGGCCCGCTTGATGCCGAAGTCAGGAGTGCGTCAAAAAAGCGGGATCCCGGGTCAAGCCCGGGATGACGAGAGCGAAGAAACGACCGTAAACCACCGATAGAGATATGCTCCCCGGCGAAGGCCGGGGTCCAGAGCGCAACCTGGCAAAGGTCGGCTCTCTAAAGCTCTGGGCCCCGGCTTTCGCCGGGGTTCACGTAGGAACCACCAACGCCCGCTCACCACCCCAAAACCGACGATGCCAGGATGGCCAATCGGCCCTTTGCTCAGGCCCGCCCGGTCAAGACGTCGGGATCAGCCCAGCCGTTCACATAGGCCATATAATAAAGGCCGAACGCGATCGTCGCGGCGATCGTCATCTGCAGCAGGATACGACCGGGGCGGAAGGTCGCTGGCGCGCCGGGTTCCTGTCCCTTGACCAGCGGCGTAGCATCATCGCTTGCGCGCCGTCCGTGGAAGGGCAGCACGAAAAACGCGCTGAACGCCCAGAACAGCAAATAGATGGCGAGCGCGGAAGTCCATTTCATCGTTGCAGGTCCGTTCAAATGTCGACGAGCATGACATCGACGACGGGCTTCTTGCCTGTCCAGTCGGTCGCGACACGCCGCACGCCGAGCCGGATCGCCTCACGCAGCTTGTCTTCGTCGCGCGCTGGGCCGGTCGCGGCCTGTTCGGCAGCTTCGCGCATTTCGTCGATAAAGGCTTCGCGCTCGTCCTCCACGGGCACGCCGCGATAGCTGATCGCGCTTTCGACAAAGCGCTTGTCCGAGAAGATCGCGGCGACGGTGATATGGCCGTTGAGCGAAAGCTTGCGCCGCTCGTTGATCGTCTCGCCATCGGCTGGCAGGATGACGTCGCCGTCGAGGATCAACCGTCCCGCGCGCACGCGCTCTACGATCTTTGCCGGCCCAGGTGCCAAATGCACCAGATCGCCATTTTCCTGTATCAAGGCTCCGGGAACCCCAGTTTCGAGCGCGAAACGCGCCTGTTCGTGCATATGCCGGATCTCGCCATGCACCGGCACGACCAGCTTCGGGCGCAGCCAGCCGTACAGCGCGGCAAGCTCGGGCTGACCCGGATGGCCGCTGACGTGGATATGTGCCTGCTTCTCGGTGACCGTCAGCACATCCTTGGCGGCGAGCTGGTTCATGATCCGCCCGATCGCGACCTCGTTGCCGGGAATCTGCTTCGACGAGAAGACGACGGTGTCGCCCGCCTCGAGCTTGATCTGATGAATGTCGGCGGCCATACGCGCCAGCGCGGCCCGCGGTTCGCCCTGCCCGCCCGTCGCGATCACCATCACCTTGTCGCGCGGCAGCCGCATCGCCTCGTCGAAATCGACGGTGGGCGGGAAATCCTTGAGGTAACCGACCGAGCGGGCGACGCCCAGAATGCGGTCGAGCGAACGACCCGCAACGCAAAGCGTGCGCCCCGTCGCCTTCGCAACCGCGCCCAACGTCGCGAGCCGCGCCGCGTTGGAAGCGAAAGTGGTAACGACCACCCGGCCTTTGGCCGCGCCGACCGCCTGTTCCAGACCCTTGCGAAGCCCCCCTTCGCTCCCCGAAGCGTCGGCGTTGAAGGCATTGGTCGAATCGCAGACGAGGACGTCGACGCCTTCGTCGCCGACCTTGGTCAGCGCCGCGGCGGTGGCGGGAACGCCAAGGACCGGCTCCTCGTCGAGTTTCCAGTCACCGGTGTGGAACACGCGGCCATAGGGCGTGTCGATCACCACCGCGCTCATTTCGAGGATCGAGTGCGCAAGCGGGATCAGGCGGATACCGAACGGCCCGAGCTGAAAACTGTCGTCAATGTCGACGGTCCGAAGATCGACCTCTTTTTCAAGACCTTCTTCGGCGAGCTTGTGCGCGATCAGACCCGCGGTGAAACGATTGGCGTAGAGCGGTACGCCAAGGTCGGCGGCGAGATAGGGAATCGCGCCGATATGATCCTCGTGACCATGCGTCAGTACGATGCCGAGCAGGTCCTTCTTGCGATCCTCGATGAATTCAAGGTCGGGCATGACGATGTCGATGCCCGGATAATCGTGGCTGCCAAAGGTCACGCCAAGGTCGGCCATGATCCATTTGCCGTCGCAGCCATAAAGATTGGCGTTCATGCCGATCTCGCCCGACCCTCCCAATGCGAGAAAAAGCAGCTCCTTGCCCGGAGTCGTCATATTATTGGCTTCCATTGATGATAGAGGTGCATCAGCCCGTTAAGCGTCAGGTCGGGTTCGATACGATCGAACAGGTGCCCCTGTTCCTGAAATAATGTCGCGAGACCACCCGTCGCGATCACGGTAAGCGGCTTGCCGATTTCGGCCTTCATGCGTGCGATCAGCCCTTCCATCATCGAGACATAGCCCCAATAGACGCCGATCAGCATCTGGCTTTCGGTAGTGCGCCCGATAACACTGGTCGTTGCCGGGGCTTCGATCGCGATGCGCGGCAGTTTCGCCGCGGCGGCGACCAGCGCCTCCAGCGACAGATTGACGCCGGGCGCGATGATGCCGCCCAGATAGGCGCCGTCGGGGCCGATATGATCGAGCGTCGTTGCGGTACCAAAGCTGATGACCAGCTTGTCCTTGTTCGGCTCTACCGCCTGCGCCGAGATCGCGTTGACCGCACGATCGGCGCCGACCGACTGGGGTTCGTCGACTTTCAGCGCGATGCCCCAGGTCACGGGTTCGCGGCCCGCGACGAGCGCATCGACGCCGAAATATTTGACCGCGAGCAACTGCAGATTGTGGAGCGCACGCGGCACGACGGTCGAGATGATCACCGCCTCGACATCGGCGCGGTCATGCCCCTCGATCCGCATAAGCTGGTCGAGCCAGACCATATATTCATCGGCAGTCCGGCGATCATCGGTTGCGATACGCCAGCGCGCCAGCAGTTCGGTGCCGCGGAACAGCGCGAATTTTGCGTTGGTGTTGCCGACATCGATCGCGAGCAGCATCTATTTCCTCTCCTCGACCGGGCGGCGCAGTTCGACGTCGCCCGCATGGACCAGCATGGTCTCGCCGCCGCCCAGGCGCAAGCGCAGCGCGCCATCCTCGGCAAGTCCGTCGAAGAAGCCGTCGATGCCCTGTTCGGACACGCGAAGCGGCGTACCGATCGGATGCGCCTGCGGGATCCATGCGCGAACGATGCTCGCGACGCCTTCCTGGCGCCAGGTCCACAGCGCGTCGATCATCGCGATACCAAGCGCCCCGGCGAAATGGTCGCGGTCGAGCGAGACGCCCTTGCCCGCGAGCGTCGCCGTCGGGCGATCGGGCAGTTCGGGCGCGGCAGTCAGATTGACGCCAATGCCGATGACCACCGAATTGCCGGTGCGTTCCATCAATATGCCGGCGCATTTCGCGCCATCGATCAACAGGTCGTTGGGCCATTTGAGCTGCGCGCCGACATGCGGGGCGAGCGCGGCGACGGTCTTCGCAAGCGCAACCCCGGCAACGAGGGCGAGCGTCGCCGCCGACGGATCGCCGATCGTCAGATGAACGACGGTCGAGCCCATGAAATTGCCCTGCCCGTCGTTCCAGCCGCGCCCGAGGCGGCCACGCCCAGCGGTCTGGCGGTCGGCGACAAGCCAATGGCCTTCCCCGACATGCTCACCGCCTGCCAGCCGCGCCAGCAGGTCGGCGTTGGTCGAACCTGTCTGCGCGATCCGCTCGATAGGCGGTATCAGAACAGCACCGCAGCGGCGCTGGCCGAAAGGACCGCCAGCACGGGAATGAAGAGATAGCCGATGACCGACAGCCACAGCGCGCTCGCGGTGATCACCGCGTCCTCGACGATCGCACCGCCGCCCTTGGGGAATTCGGTGTCCGACTTGTCATCGAAGTACATCGTCTTGATGATCGCGATATAATAGAATGCGCCGATCACCGAAGCGACGATACCCGCCACCGCCAGCGGTACGAGGTTCGCGTTCACCGCGGCCTCGAACACCAGATATTTCGGCCAAAAGCCAAAGAGCGGCGGAATGCCGGCAAGGCTGAACAGGAACACCGCCATCGCCGCGGCCAGACCCGGACGACGCTGCGACAGACCGGCGAGCGCGGGAATGCTCTCGACCTGATTGCCATCGGCGTCGCGAAGCTGGATCACGACCAGGAACGCACCAAGCGTGGTCAGCATATATACGAGCAGATAGGTCAGCACGCCCTCGACCCCCTGCTGCGTTCCGGCGGCGAGTCCGACGAGCATGAAGCCGACATTGTTGATCGACGAATAGGCCAGCAGGCGCTTGATATTCTTCTGCCCGATCGCACCGACCGCGCCAAGGATGATCGAGGCGAGCGACAGGAAGATGATGATCTGTTGCCACGCACCGACCGCGGGGCCCATCGCGTCGATCACGACGCGCGTCATCAACGCCATCGCCGCGACCTTGGGCGCGGTGGCGAAGAAGGTCGTCACCGGGGTCGGCGCGCCTTCATAGACGTCGGGGGTCCACATATGGAACGGCACGGCGCTGATCTTGAAGCCGAGGCCCGCAAGAACGAAGACGATGCCGAAGATCAGGCCGATGTTGAGCTCACCGCCGAGCACCTTCGCGATGCCCGCGAAATCGGTGGTGCCGGTGAAGCCGTACAGCAGCGAGATGCCATAGAGCAGCATGCCCGACGCAAGCGCGCCGAGGACGAAATATTTGAGGCCGGCTTCGCTCGACCGTTCATCGGTGCGCATGAAGCTAGCGAGCACATAGGCCGCAAGGCTGTTGAGCTCGAGCCCGACATAGAGCGTCATCAGGTCGCGCGACGAGGCCATGATGCCCATGCCGAGCGCCGCGAACAGGATAAGCGTCGGATATTCGGCGCGCATCCCGCCGTTGAAAAAGCGCGGCGCGATGACGATACAGACGAAGCTCGCGGAATAGATCAAAAGCTTGGCAAAACCGCCGAAGCTGTCGACCGACAGCGTACCCGAGAAGACCGTCGCATCGACACCGAACAACGCGACGACCGCTGCCGCGGCGGCGGCGAGCGTCAGCAGCGAGCTGAGTTGATAGAGGCCGACATTGCGGTCACCGAAGAAGGTGCCGAGCATCAGGGTGATGAGCCCGCCGATCGTCAGGATCAGTTCGGGCCAGATGAGCATCAGGTCGGCGGTCATTTGACGCCTCCTGCATGGCTCGATCCGTGGGCCGGTTCACCGTGCGGTTTGGCAGCTTTCGGCTTGCCGGCGGCAAGGTGCGCATCGCCCGCGGGCTTGGCAGGAGCCAAGCGCGCAACGACGGTGGTCACATCGCCGCGCATCGGCGCGAGGAAGCTTTCGGGATAGACGCCCATCCACAGCGCCACGGCGGCCAGCGGCACCATGATCGTCCATTCGCGTGCGTTGAGGTCAGGCATTGCCTTCACATCGTCCTTGGTCAGTTCGCCGAACACGACGCGGCGGTAGAGATAAAGCATGTACGCGGCACCGAGGATGATGCCGGTGGTGCACACGAAGGCGACCCAGCTCGAGGCTTCATAGATGCCCGCAAGGCTCAGGAATTCGCCGACGAAGCCGCTGGTCCCCGGAAGCCCGATCGACGCCATGGTGAACAGCATGAAGAACAGCGCATAAGCCGGCATGTTCACGGCAAGGCCGCCGTAACGGTCGATTTCGCGCGTGTGGAGTCGGTCATAGATCACGCCGACGCAGAAGAAGAGCGCGGCCGAGACGACACCATGGCTGAGCATGATGATCAGCGCGCCTTCGATCCCCTGCTGGTTGAAGGCAAAGAGACCCGCGGTGACGATCGCCATATGCGCGACCGACGAATAAGCGATCAGCTTCTTCATGTCGCTCTGCACCAGCGCGACGAGGCTGGTGTACACCACCGCGATCATCGACAGGCCAAACACGATCCACATCAGCTGCGCCGACGCGTCGGGGAACATCGGCATCATGAAGCGAAGGAAGCCGTAGGAACCGAGCTTCAGCAGCACGCCCGCCAGGATCATCGAACCCGCGGTCGGCGCCTGCACGTGCGCGTCGGGAAGCCAGGTGTGGACGGGCCACATCGGCATCTTGACCGCAAGGCTGGCGAAGAAGGCGAGCCACAGCCACGTCTGCATCTGAACCGGGAAGTCATAGTTCAGCAGCGTCGGAATGTCGGTCGTGCCCGCTTCGTGGATCATCGCAATGATCGCGATCAGCATCAGCACCGATCCGAGCAGCGTGTAGAGGAAGAATTTGAACGCCGCATAGATGCGGTTCGCGCCGCCCCAGATGCCGATGATGAAATACATCGGGATCAGGCCGGCTTCGAAGAAGATGTAGAACAGCAGCAGATCTTGCGCGCAGAACACGCCGATCATGATTGTTTCCATGACGAGGAACATCGCCATGTAGAGGCCGACGCGCTGTTTGATCGCGTCCCAGCTCGCCAGAATGCAAAGCGGCATCAGGAAAACGCTGAGCATGATCAGCATCAGCGCCATACCGTCGATACCGAGGGCATATTGGAAACGCCCGAACAGGTCGGCGCGCTCGGTGAACTGCCACTGCGCACCGCCAATGTCGAACTGTGCCCACATGATGCAGCCGAGGACGAAAGTCGCAAGCGTCGCGCCCAGCGCGACAAAGCGCGACATCTTGTCGCCGACGAACAGGCAAGCGATGGCGGCGATCGCGGGGACCGCCAGCATCAGCGAAAGGATCGGAAAGCCGCTCACAGGAAATTCACCATGGCCCAGCTAGCGAGGCCGACAAGACCGAGCAGCATCACAAACGCATATCCATAAACATAACCCGATTGCAGTCGGACCGCGAGACGGGTCCCCCCAGCGACGAGCGCCGCGGCGCCATCGGGACCAAAGCGGTCGATGGTGCCTTCATCCCCGCGCTTCCAGAAGAAGCGGCCGATCGCGAAGGCGGGCTTCACGAAGAGGAAGTTGTAGAGCTCGTCGAAATACCATTTGTTGTACAGGAACTGGTGGAGCAGCTTGAACTGCGCCACGAAGCGCGCCGGCAGCGTGGTGTTGCGGATATAGCTGTTCCACGCAAGGAACAGGCCGATCGCCATCACCGTGAACGGCGTCCATTTCACCCACAAAGGCACTTCGTGCGCGGCGTGCATGAGATGTTCGTCGAACGCGAGGCTGCCCTTCCAGAACGCCATGCCCTCTTCGGGATAGATGAACTGGTGGTGGAACGCGATGCCCGCGAACACCGCACCGATCGACAGCACGACCAGCGGGATCAGCATCGTGATCGGGCTTTCATGCGGGTGATAGCCCGCGGTGCCGTCGCTGTGCGCGCCGTGATGGTGGTGATCGTCGTGCGCCGCATGCGCATGATCGTCGTGGCCGTGGCCGTGATCGTCATGAACCGCGTGCTGGATATGCTCGCTCTGTTCCCAGCGCGCCTTGCCATAGAAGGTCAGGAAGACGAGGCGCCACGAATAGAAGCTGGTGAGGAAGGCCACGAAAATGCCGACCCAGAAAGCGATGACCCCGCCGCCGCCACTCGCATAAGCGGCCTCGAGAATGCCGTCCTTCGAATAGAAGCCGGCAAAGCCCGCGACGCCCGCGATGCCGACGCCGGTGATCGCCAGCGTACCGAGCATCATCGCCCAATAGGTAAGCGGGATCTGTTTCCGCAGCGCGCCATAATAACGCATGTCCTGTTCATGATGCATCGCATGGATGACCGAACCGGCACCAAGGAACAGCAAAGCCTTGAAGAAAGCGTGCGTGAACAGGTGGAACATCGCCGCGCCATAGGCGCCCGCGCCCGCTGCGAAGAACATGTAGCCAAGCTGCGAACAGGTCGAATAGGCAATGACGCGCTTGATGTCCCACTGCGTCGTCGCGACGGTCGCGGCGAAGAAGCAGGTTGCGGCGCCGACGAACATCACGACGCCCTGCGCGACGTCCGACGTTTCGAACATCGGCGACAGGCGGCAGACCATGAAGACGCCCGCTGTGACCATCGTCGCCGCGTGGATCAGCGCCGACACCGGGGTCGGGCCTTCCATCGCATCGGGAAGCCAGGTGTGCAGGCCAAGCTGCGCCGACTTGCCCATCGCGCCGATGAACAGCAGCAGGCAGAGGATCGTCATCGTGTCGAGACGCATTCCCATGAAGCTGATCGTCGAACCCGCCATGCCCGGCGCAGCGGCAAGAATCTCGGGGATCGAGACGGTGCCGAACACGAGGAAGGTGCCGAAGATGCCAAGCATGAAGCCCAGATCGCCGACGCGGTTGACGACGAACGCCTTGATCGCCGCGGCATTGGCGCTCGGCTTTTTATACCAGAAACCGATGAGCAGATAGGACGCGAGGCCGACGCCTTCCCAGCCGAAGAACATCTGGACAAGATTGTTCGCGGTCACGAGCATCAGCATCGCGAAGGTGAAAAGCGACAGATAGGCGAAGAAGCGCGGCTGGTCCGGGTCTTCCTCCATATAGCCCCAGCTATAGAGGTGGACGAGCGCAGAAACCGTCGTGATCACGACCAGCATCACTGCGGTCAGCGTGTCGACGCGCAGCTCCCAGTTGAACTGAAGCGCGCCCGACGAAACCCAGTGCAGCACCGGCGTTACCGTCGCTTCGCCGCTGCCCGTCACGAACGACAGGAAGATCGGCCAGCTCAGCGCGCAGCTAGTGAACAGCGCGCCCGTGGTCAGGATTTTGGACGGCACATTGCCGATCACGCGCTGGCCGAGGCCTGCGATGATTGCCGCCAGCAGCGGCAGGAAAACGATCGCCTGAATCACCGGTTTACCCCTTCATCCGGTTGGCATCGTCGACGGCAATGGTGCCGCGGCCGCGGAAGTAAATAACGAGAATGGCAAGACCGATGGCGGCTTCACCCGCAGCGACGGTCAGCACGAACATCGAGAAGACCTGCCCGACAAGATCGCCCAGCGCCGCGCTGAACGCGACGAGGTTGATGTTCACTGCCAGCAGGATGAGCTCGATCGCCATCAGGATGACGATGATATTCTTGCGGTTGATGAAGATGCCGAGCACGCCGAGCGTGAAAAGCACCGCCGAAACGGCGAGATAGTGGCCGACCGAAATCACAGTTCCATCCCCTGCCCGACGCCCGGATCGACCAGCCGCGTCGCATCCTGCGGACGGCGCTGGTTCTGCTTCGAGATATTCTGCGTACGCACCCCGCCACGCTGGCGATGCGTCAGCACGATCGCGCCGATCATCGCGACGAGGAGGACGATACCCGCCGCCTCGAACAGGAAGATGTAGCGCGTGTAGAGAAGCTCACCGATCTGTTGGATATTGCTCTTGTCGCTGACGACCGGCGCGGCGCGCGCCGCAAGATCGACACCGCCGGCGCTCCAGGCGCCGACCGCGAACACCAGTTCAGCGGCCAGGATGATCGCGACGAGCGCGCCCAGCGGCAGATAACGAACGAAACCCGCGCGCAACTCGGCGAAATCGATGTCGAGCATCATCACGACGAACAGGAACAGCACCGCGACCGCGCCGACATAGACGATGACAAGCAGCATCGCGATGAATTCGGCGCCCGCGAGCAGCATCAGCCCCGCCGCGTTGAAGAAAGCGAGGATCAGCCACATGACGCTGTGGACCGGGTTACGCGCGAAGATCACCATGGCCGCAGAGGCGATGACGATGGTCGCGAACAGATAGAAGGCGAAGAGTTGGATCATGTGCGCGCGCCCTTACCGATAGGGCGCGTCGGCGGCAAGATTCGCCGCGATCGCGCGTTCCCATTTGTCGCCATTGGCGAGCAGTTTGGCCTTGTCATAGAGCAGTTCTTCGCGCGTTTCGGTCGCGAATTCGAAGTTCGGCCCTTCGACCACCGCATCGACAGGGCATGCTTCCTGACAGAAGCCGCAATAGATGCATTTGGTCATATCGATGTCGTAGCGCGTCGTGCGGCGCGAACCGTCGTCGCGGGGCTCGGCCTCGATCGTGATCGCCTGCGCCGGACACACCGCTTCGCACAGCTTGCACGCGATGCAGCGTTCCTCACCGTTCGGATAGCGGCGCAGCGCATGCTCGCCGCGGAAACGCGGGCTCAGCGGGTTCTTTTCGAACGGATAGTTGATCGTCGCCTTCGGCTTGAAGAAATATTTCAGCGTGAGGGCGTGCGCCTTCACGAACTCCCACAAAGTGAAGCTTTTGACGAGATGGGCAACGTAACTCATGAGTACCTCGTCAGCATCAGATAGCCGGAGATCAGGAAGATCCAGAGAAGCGAGATCGGCAGGAACACTTTCCAACCCAGCCGCATCAGCTGGTCATAGCGATAACGCGGGACGGTCGCCTTGACCCAGCTGAAGACGAAGAAGAAGAACAGGATCTTCGCGAACAGCCAGATGATGCCGGGAACGGCATAGAGCGGTGCCCAGTCGATCGGGGGCAGCCAGCCGCCCCAGAACAGCACCGCGTTGAGCGTGCACATCAACAGGACGTTGGCATATTCGCCGAGCCAGAAGAGCGCGAAGCTCATCGACGAATATTCGGTCTGGTAACCCGCGACGAGCTCGCTTTCGGCTTCGGTCAGATCGAACGGCGCGCGCGCGGTTTCGGCGAGCGACGAAATCAGGAACATGACCGCAAGCGGGAAGAGCAGCAGGTTGAAACCGAAGGCGTTGACGATGCCCAGGCCGTGGCCCTGCTGCGCCTTGACGATCTCGTTCATGTTGAAGCTGTCGGCGAAAAGCACGACGCCGATCAGGATGAACCCGATCGAGACTTCATAGCTGATCATCTGCGCCGAGGCGCGCATCGCCGAGAAGAAGGGATATTTCGAGTTCGACGCCCAACCCGACAGGATCACGCCATAGACGCCCAGCGACGAGATCGCGAGGATGTAGAGCAATCCGACGTTGATGTCGGCGAGCACCGCGCCCGAATTGAACGGGATCACCGCCCACGCCATCAAGGCGACGGTGAAGGTGATGATCGGCGCGATCAGGAACAGACCGCGGTTCGCCGAGGTCGGAATGATCGTTTCCTGCAGGAACACTTTCAGACCGTCGGCGAAGCTTTGCAGCAGGCCGAAGGGGCCAACGACGTTCGGACCACGGCGCAGCGCAATCGCCGCCCAGATCTTGCGGTCGGCATAAATGATCATCGCGACGCTGAGCATCAGCGGCAGCGCGATGAGCAGGATGCCGCAAATCGTCGCGACGCCCCATGCCCAATCGGCGTCCATGCCCCAGGAGATGAAGGTCTCGGTCATTTCTTGGCCCCGTCCTGGTTTTTCCAACCATTATGCGGCCCGGGCTTCTCCGACTTGCGCGGATTGAACCCGCGCCAGACCGAATAGCCCATCCCGACCAGCAACACGCTGGCTATCGCATGTACCGGGGTCATTCCGCGGCCTCCGCAAAATCGACGCCATGAACCAGCTCTTCCGAACAGCGCTGCATCGTCGGTGACGCGCGGCAGATGGCGTTGGTGAGGTAGAAATCCTTGATCGGCGACGGGATCGCGCGCGCCTCGGGCTTTGCAGCCAGCTTCGGCACCGACCAGCCATAATCGGCAAGACCCTCGACGCCGAGCGCGGGCACCGCCGCGATCATCGCCGCGCGGCACTGCGCAAAGCTGTCGAAACCGACCGACACGCCAAGCGCGTCGGCGAGCGCCCGGAAGATGCTCCAGTCTTCGCGCGCGTCGCCTGGTGCGAACACCGCCTTTTCGCTGCGCTGAACCCGGCCCTCGGTGTTGACCGTGGTGAAGTCCTTTTCGGTCCAAGCCGCGGCGGGCAGGATGACATCGGCGGCATGTGCGCCCTTGTCGCCATGGTGGCCGACATAGACTTTGAACGTGTCCGGCAGCGCCGCAAAATCGACTTCGTCGGCGCCAAGGAAGAAAGCGAGCTTCGGCTTGGCCGCGATGACATCCTTGATGCCGCCCGGCAAACCATAGCCCAGCATCAGCGAGCCCATGCGCGCGGCCGAGAAATGGACGACATTATAGCCGTTCCAGCCGTCCTTGACCGCATTCACCGACTTGGCGAGCGCGAGGCCCGCGCCATGAACGCCGGGCACCGACAGCGCGCCGCCGCCAAAGATCAGCATCGGCCGCTCGGCGCCCTTGAGCGCATCGAGCACCGCGGCGGGCAGCTTTGCCACGATCGAAGCGTCGTCGCCGAGCCACTGCGTCTTGTAGGTCAGGTCGGTTTCGGGGCCGATGGCGAAAACCTTCGCGCCCTTCTTCCACACCGCCTTGCGGATGCGCGTGTTGATCAGCGGCGCTTCCCAGCGCAGGTTCGTGCCGACGAGCAGAATGACGTCGGCGTTTTCGGCCTCGGCAATGCCGGTGTTGAAATTGACCGCCGACAGGCTGGTGACGTCATAGTCGAGCCCGGTCTGACGCCCTTCGAGCAGCGTGCCGCCCAGCGCATTCACCAGCGACTTGGCCGCGAACATCGTTTCGCAATCGGCGAGATCGCCCGCCACAGCCGCGACCGAAGACCCTGCATTCACCGCCTTGATCGCTTCGAAAGCCTCGGCCCAGCTCGCCTCGACAAGCTGGCCGTCCTTGCGAACATAAGGCCGGTCGAGACGGCGACGCGTCAAGCCATCGACATGGTGCCGCGTCTTGTCGTTCGCCCATTCCTCGTTCACGTCATCGTTGACGCGCGGCAGCACGCGCAGGACCTGACGGCCACGCGCATCGATGCGAACATTGGTGCCGACGGCGTCCATCATGTCGATGCCGAGCGTCTTGGTCAGTTCCCACGGACGCGCTTCGAACGCATAGGGCTTGCTGGTCAGCGCACCGACCGGGCAGAGATCGACGATATTGCCCGACAATTCGCTGCCGACGGCGCGCTCAAGGTAAGACGTGATCTGCATATTCTCGCCGCGATAGATCGCGCCGACATCTTCCACGCCCGCGACTTCCTCCGCAAAGCGGACGCAGCGCGTGCACTGGATGCAGCGGGTCATCACCGTCTTGACGATCGGACCCATATATTTCTCGGTCACCGCGCGCTTATTCTCGTCATAGCGCGTCGCGCCGCGACCATAAGCGACCGACTGGTCCTGCAAATCGCATTCGCCGCCCTGATCGCAGATCGGGCAATCGAGCGGATGGTTGATGAGGAGGAATTCCATCACCCCCTCGCGCGCCTTCTTCACCATCGGGCTGTCGGTCTTGATCACCTGCCCCTCGGCAGTGGGCAGCGCGCACGACGCCTGCGGCTTCGGCGGGCCGGGCGCGACTTCGACCAGGCACATGCGGCAATTACCAGCGATCGACAGGCGTTCATGGTAGCAAAAGCGCGGAATTTCCTTCCCCGCCATCTCACACGCCTGCAGAACGGTTGCGCCCTGCGGGACGTCGAGTTCTACGCCATCTACAGTTACTTTAGGCATCTTCAGTCCTTAGCTGCCACCGTCGGCTGGCTCTCGCCGACCGATAGCCGATAAAGCGCTTCTCCGATCACGCCGCGAAGGACGGATTTGGAAAAGGTCAATTTGAATCCTTCCAATACGCAGCCACCGACCGTCGGAACGATCTGGGCAAAGGCCGCGCCTTCAGCATTGCTCGCCACCATGCTCAGAATGAGCTTCCGCGACTCCTGCGGCGCCTTGCGAACCGTGCAATCGGCTATCTGCCGAAGCGCGACGCGCGGCTGCGGATCGCCATAGGCTTCGGCATCGCTGCCCGCTGCATAATCGATGGCAGGAACCGCTGCGAAATCGACAGGACCATCCTTCCGGAATTTCTTCAGGTACAAAACGTCATAGACGCCGCTACGGAACAGTGATTCATTGAAGGTCATTTGTCCGGACGAAAGACACTCGTCGGTTGAGAGGCTGCTTGCCGCCTTGTGGGCAGCCTTCGATCCCGGAAAGGTGTCGAGATAGAGTTCGACGCGCGTCCGCGAATTGTCCACGGCGCACTCAGCATAGCGGTACATCGCGACGCGCGCGCCATCTTCCTTGCTGGCGCCCGGCCCTTCCGGAATCTGCGCAGGCGCAGGCCCGAGACGGCTGCCGACCCGTTGCGCATGCGTCGCCGGGGCAAGCAGGAGCGCGCCCGACAGAACAGCAAACAGAATGGCCGATCGGCGCATTATTCGGCTGCCTCCAGCGCGCCGCCATTCTCGCGGATGCGGCGTTCGATTTCGGGGCGGAAGTGCTTGATCAGGCCCTGGATCGGCCACGCCGCGGCATCGCCGAGCGCGCAGATGGTGTGGCCTTCGACCTGCTTGGTGACGTCGTACAGCGTATCGATCTCGCTGATGTCGGCGTCGCCGGTGCGCAGCCGCTCCATCACGCGCCACATCCAGCCGGTGCCTTCGCGGCAGGGCGTGCACTGGCCGCAGCTTTCATGCTTGTAGAAATAGCTGATGCGGCTGATCGCCTGAACGACGTCAGTCGACTTGTCCATCACGATCGCGGCGGCGGTGCCGAGGCCCGATCCGACGGCTTTCAGCCCGTCGAAGTCCATCGGCGCGTCCATGATCTCGGCCGCGGGGACGAGCGGAACCGACGAACCGCCGGGGATCACCGCAAGCAGATTATCCCAGCCACCACGGATGCCGCCGCAATGCTTGTCGATCAGTTCGCGGAAGGTGATGCCCATCTCTTCCTCGACGACGCACGGGCGCTCGACATGGCCCGAGATCTGGAAGAGCTTGGTGCCCTTGTTATTCTCGCGCCCGAAGCTCGCGAACCACGGCGCGCCGCGGCGGAGGATCGTCGGGACGACCGCGATGCTCTCGACATTGTTCACCGTCGTCGGGCAGCCATAGAGGCCCGCACCCGCCGGGAACGGCGGTTTCAGGCGGGGCTGGCCCTTTTTGCCTTCGAGGCTTTCGATCATCGCGGTTTCTTCGCCGCAGATATACGCGCCGGCGCCGCGGTGGACGAAGACGTCGAAGTCATAGCCCGATTTCGCGGCGTTCTTGCCGAGCAGGCCGGCGTCATACGCCTCCTGCACCGCCGCGAACAACGTCTCGGCCTCGCGGATGAATTCGCCGCGAATATAGATATACGCAGCGCGCGCGCGCATCGCGAAGCCCGCGATCAGCGCGCCTTCGATCAGCTTGTGCGGATCGTGGCGGATGATTTCGCGGTCCTTGCACGAACCCGGTTCGGATTCGTCGGCGTTGATGACGAGGAAGCTCGGGCGGTCGGCGCGCGGTTCCTTCGGCATGAAGGACCATTTGAGCCCCGTTGGGAAGCCCGCGCCGCCGCGGCCGCGCAGGCCCGACGCCTTGATCTCTTCGATGATCGCGTCCTGGCCGCGCTTCATCAGATCCTTGGTATTATCCCAATCGCCACGCGCTTGCGCGGATTTGAGGTTCCACGGCTGGAAGCCGTAGAGATTGGTGAAGATGCGATCCTTGTCGGCAAGCATGGCGTCTACTCACCCTTCCCTTTGCCGGCCTTACGCGCGGCATAAATGGAGATAAACATGGTGGCGATCCCCATGAAGACGGCGCCCAGTGCGATCCAGACCGCCATTACCAGTCCTTCCGATAGTCATGGTTGGCCTTGACCATTTCCTTCAGCGTCGTCGGGCCGCCTTCGGGCTCGCTCGTGTGACGCTTCGGATTCTGCGTTCCCGCCTTGGGCGACTTGCCCGCGGCCAGATCGTCGAGCAGGCGGACCGTGCTGTCGTAATCGAGATCTTCGTAATTATCGTCGTTGATCTGGACCATCGGCGCGTTGGTGCAGGTGCCCATGCACTCGACCTCGGTCAGCGTGAACAGGCCGTCGGGCGTCGTCTTGCCCTTCACCATGCCGCGATTCTTGCACGCGGCCATCACATCGTCCGACCCGCGCAGCAGGCACGGCGTCGTGCCGCAAACCTGCACATGATAGCGGCCGACGGGGACGAGATTATACATGGTGTAGAAGGTCGCGACCTCATAGGCGCGGATGAAGGGCATATCGAGCGCGGCGGCGACATATTCGATCACCGGCACGGGCAGCCAGCCCTGCGTCTGCGTCTCTGCACCGACCTGTCGCTGCGCGAGGTCGAGCAGCGGCATCACCGCCGAGCGCTGACGCCCCGCGGGATAGCGCGCGATGACCTGCTTCGCCTTCTCGGCATTTTCCTTCGTCCACGCAAAAGCGCCCCAGCGCGCGCGGGTTTCAGCTTCATCTGGAATTTGCGGTGCGTCGGCCATTAGCGGTCACACTCTCCGAAAACGACGTCAATGGCGCCGATAATTGCGGTGGTATCGGCGAGCATGTGGCCTTTCGACATCATGTCCATCGCCTGCAGGTGGCTGAACGCCGTCGGACGAATCTTGCAGCGATACGGCTTGTTGGTGCCGTCGCTGACCAGATAGACGCCGAATTCGCCCTTGGGGCTTTCGGTCGCCACATAGACTTCGCCCGCCGGGACGTGGAAGCCCTCGGTGTAGAGCTTGAAGTGATGGATCAGCGATTCCATCGACTGCTTCATCTCGCCGCGCTTCGGCGGCACGACCTTGCGGTTCAGGCTGGCGATCGGCCCCGTGGGCATGTCGCGCAGGCACTGCTTGATGATCTTTGCCGACTGATAGACTTCCTCGACGCGCACCATGAAGCGATCGTAGCAATCGCCGCGCGTGCCGACGGGAATGTCGAATTCCATCGCCGCATAGGCGTCATAAGGCTGCGACTTGCGCAAATCCCACGCGATGCCGCTGCCGCGGATCATCGGGCCGGAGAAGCCCCACGCCAGCGCATCTTCCTTGCTCACCGTCGCAATGTCGACGTTGCGCTGTTTGAAGATGCGGTTGTCGATGACTAGGCTCATCGCGTCGCCAAACAGCTTCGGCAGACGCTTTTCGACCCATTCGCCGATGTCGTAGAGCAGGCGTTCGGGCACGTCCTGATGGACGCCGCCCGGACGGAAATAAGCCGAGTGCATGCGCGCGCCCGAGGCACGTTCAAAGAAGTTCAGGCAATCCTCGCGCAGCTCGAACACCCACAGGTTCGGGGTCATCGCGCCGACGTCCATGACGTGCGACCCGATGTTGAGCATATGATTGCAGATGCGCGTCAGCTCGGCGAACAGCGTGCGCAGATATTGCGCGCGCGCCGGAACTTCGAGGTCGAGCAGCTTTTCGATCGCGAGCACATATGAGTGCTCCATGCCGAGCGGCGAGCAATAGTCGAGCCGGTCGAAATAGGGCAGCGCCTGCAAATAGGTCTTATATTCGATCAGCTTTTCGGTGCCGCGATGAAGCAAACCGACATGCGGGTCGACGCGCTCGATGATTTCGCCGTCGAGTTCCATCACCATGCGCAAAACGCCGTGCGCCGCGGGATGCTGCGGGCCGAAGTTGATCGTGTAATTGGTAACGGCCTGATCGCCTGCGGTATCGGCGGTGTCGACCGGATAGCCTTCGAACATGTCGCTGCCGTGGTGCTTGACCTGAGGAGAGTCGGTCATGCGTCACCTCCTGTTTTGGGCTTGCGCGGCGCGCGCGGCTTGGCCGGAGCCTTTTCCGCCTTCGCGGTCGCCGGCGTTTTGGCGGCCTTGGTCGCCGGCTTCGCGCTGGCGCCGTCGCGGCTCGTCTTCGCGGCCTTGATGTTGGTCTTCGCCCCTGCCCCGGTCTGCTCGGGCTTTTCAGTGGTCTTCGGGGTCGGCGGCGGCGGCGCCTTTGCCGCGTCGTCGGCCTTTTTGACTTCAGCCGCGGTCAGCGGAGTCGGCGCGCCCTTGCCCGGCGCTTCGCCCGTGCCGCCGGCCTTTTCATCGCCGGGCAGCACATAGTCGGCGCCTTCCCATGGGGACAGGAAGTCGAAATTGCGGAAATCCTGCGCCAGCTTCACCGGCTCGTACACGACGCGCTTGTCTTCTTCGCTGTACCGCAGCTCGATATAGCCGGTCAGCGGAAAATCCTTGCGCTGCGGATGCCCCTGGAAACCATAGTCGGTCAGGATACGGCGCAGGTCGGGATTGCCCGCGAACAGCACGCCGTACATGTCGAACACTTCGCGCTCGAGCCAGCCTGCATTCGGCCACACGGGCACGATCGTCGGCACCGGAGTAGCCTCGTCGGTCGACACGCGGACGCGCAAACGGTGGTTCTTCGTGACGCTGAGCAGGTGATAGACGACCTCGAACCGCTCGGCGCGGTCGGGATAATCGACCCCGGCGATTTCCATCAGCTGCTGATATTCAAGCTTGTCGCGCAGTTCGACCATCACCCCGGCGACGGCTTCGCGCGTCACAGTGATGCTGTCCTCGTCAACGGTGAAGACATGCGCGAGCAAATCGGCACCGAGCAGTTTTTTCAGCGCGTCGGCCAGCGCCGGCTGCGGCGCCACGAGGGGAGCAGGATGGGCCATCAGCGTTCGATCGTCCCGGTGCGGCGGATCTTCCGCTGCAACTGCATCACGCCGTAAAGCAGGGCTTCGGCGGTCGGCGGGCAGCCGGGGACATAGATGTCCACGGGCACGATGCGGTCGCAACCGCGCACCACCGAATAGCTGTAGTGATAATAGCCGCCGCCATTGGCGCAGCTGCCCATCGAGATGACATATTTCGGGTTCGACATCTGGTCGTAAACCCGGCGCAGCGCAGGCGCCATCTTGTTGCAGAGCGTGCCCGCCACGATCATCACGTCGGACTGACGCGGCGATGCGCGCGGCGCGGCGCCGAAACGCTCCATGTCATATCGCGGCATGTTGACATGAATCATCTCGACCGCGCAGCAAGCGAGGCCAAAGGTCATCCACCATAGCGAGCCGGTGCGCGCCCAGTTGAACAGATCCTCGGTCGAGGTGACGAGAAAGCCCTTGTCGCCGACTTCGCTGTTGAGGTCGTCGAAAAAGCCCGCGTCGGGGCTGGTCCCCGGCGCCACCGGGAACATTTCCGGGTTCGCACCCGGGGCGACCGGCATCTGGCCGGGCATGATGATACTGGAAGTGCTCATTCCCAATCCAACGCGCCTTTTTTCCACGCGTACACAAGGCCGAGCGTGAGTTCGGCGAGGAAAATCATCATCGTGGCCCAACCCGCCCAGCCGATTTCCTTCAGGCTGACCGCCCAGGGAAAGAGGAAGGCCGCTTCGAGGTCAAAGATGATGAAGAGAATAGCGACGAGGTAAAAGCGCACGTCGAACTGGCTGCGCGCGTCCTCGAACGCCGGGAAGCCGCATTCATATTCGGTCAGTTTCGCCGGGTCCGGCTTGTGCGCCCCGGTCAGCCGCGCGACGCCCATCGGTAAGAACACGAAGGCGGAGGACAGGCCAACGGCGACGACCAGAAAGATCAGAATCGGCAAATATTGCGTCAGATCGACCATGGGAGCTCGCAGTTCAGTTGTTTTGGGGTGTCTTTGCACCCGTTTATCGGGGGCGCTTTAGGCCACGATGCCGCGTGTCGCAAGCGCTGCGGGCAGGATTTTCGTATCCTGTGTGACCAAAAGCATATTGTGCGCTGGCGAGCGGACCTATCGCTGTGATACGCAACCGGAAAAGGGTCGCACTGCCGCGCTTTTCAGGCGCAACTTGGACAAAGGGAGCATCCATGGGACCAATCACCGTTCGCGCCATCACGGCTTTGGGCGCCGCCGCGCTTTTTTCGGCGACTCCGGCGCACGCCGAACTGATCAACGCAACGAATCCCGCGACGATCAAGGCAATTCTCGAGTCGCAAGGCTGGCCCGCGACGCTGGTCAGCAAGGCCGGCGACGATCCCTATCTCGAGAGCAATCGCAACGGCCTCAAATTCCTCGTCCTGTTCATGAACTGCGACGAAGGCAAAAAGTGCAAGACGCTGCAATATTATATGGGGTTCAGCGACGCGAAGGGCGTCTCGCTCGACCGGCTCAACCAGTGGAACAAGGACAAGCGTTTCGCCCGCGCGTACAAGGACGATGAGGGCGATCCGGTGCTAGAAATGGACGTCGACCTCGATTTCGCGGGCATACCGCGCGAGAATGTAGGTGAGACGTTCAACACGTGGGCGTCGCTGATGGACAGCTTCCGCGAGTATGTTTTCGAGAAGTGATCTGAACAATCACTCGTCACCCCGGACTTGATCCGGGGTCCCGCTTCTTAACGTCACAAAGCGGGATGCCGGATCAAGTCCGGCATGACGAAGGAGAGGACGAGAAAACGCCGATCAGGCGTTGCGAAGCGCGCCCGCGACAAGCTTCTGCAGCTTCGAATGCACTGCGGCGCTGCCGGCAATGAATTCGCTGCGCTCGATCGCGCGGTCGCCGCCGCGGAAATCGCTGACGAAGCCGCCGGCTTCGCGCACGAGCAACATGCCCGCGGCGACGTCCCAGACTTCCAGGTCGCTTTCCCAGAAGCCGTCGTAACGGCCCGCCGCGACCCATGCGAGGTCGAGGCTGGCCGCGCCGAAGCGGCGGATGCCGGCAACTTCAGGGGCGACTGCACCGAAAATGCGGCTCCACTGCGCCATATTGCCGTGGCCCATATAAGGGATGCCGGTCGAAATCAGGCATTCGTTCAGGTGGCGGCGCGATGCGACGCGGAGGCGGCGGTCGTGCAGCCAGGCGCCGCGGCCGCGTTCGGCCCAATAGCTTTCGTCGGTGACGGGCTGATAGACGAGCGCCGCCGTGACGTCGCCCCAGCCGCCGCCGGGCTTCGGTTCCTGTACCGCGATCGAAATCGCGAAATGCGGAATCGCGTGGAGGAAGTTCGACGTGCCGTCGAGCGGATCGATGATGAAGCGCGGCTTGCCATATTCGCCCTCGATCTCGCCGGCCTCTTCCATCTTGAAGCCCCAGCCCGGACGCGCGTGGGTCAGCTCGTCATAAAGCGTGCGCTCGGCTGCCTGATCGGCCTTCGACACGAAGTCGGCGGGCCCCTTCTGCGAGACCTGCAGATGCTCGATCTCGCCAAAGTCGCGGCGCAGTTTCGTGCCGGCCTTGCGCGCGGCGCGTTCCATGACGGTGATGATGCCGGATACGGCCATATTTATTTCCTTCAACGCGTCGCCCCCGCGAAGGCGGAGGCCGCTGGCTGCGTTGCGCCAAGCTGATAGCGGCCCCCGCCTTCGCGGGGGCGACTTCACTTAGTCCGCGCGGCGGACATATTCGCGGTCGTACACATGCACGACGATCTTCGTTCCGCTCGTGATATGCGGCGGCACCATCACGCGCACGCCATTGTCGAGGATCGCGGGCTTGTACGACGACGAAGCCGTCTGGCCCTTCACGACCGCATCGGCCTCGACGATCGTCGCTTCGATCGTTTCGGGCAGCTCGACAGAGATCGGGCGCTCTTCCCAAAGTTCGAGCACGACGTCCATGCCGTCCTGCAGGAATTCATGCGCTTCGCCGACGACATCCTTCGAGATGTTGATCTGTTCGAACGTATCCTTGTCCATGAACACCAGATCGTCGCCCTCGGCATAGAGGAACTGGAAATCCTTGGTGTCGAGGCGGATCTTTTCCACCGTATCCGCGCTGCGGAACCGGTTGTTGAGCTTGCGCCCGTCGATCAGATTCTTGGCCTCGACCTGCATATAGGCGCCGCCCTTGCCCGGCTGGGTGTGCTGGATCTTGGTGACCTTCCAGATCCCCTTTTCATATTCGATAATATTGCCGGGACGGATTTCAACGCCGGTGATTTTCATCGCGCACACTCACTAGACAAGGATGGAAAGAGCAAAGCCGCGCCCCACCGGGCACAGCTATCAGGTGCGCGCCTTTAGCCGCGACAGCGCCGAAGGGCAAGCCGTGTGTCAGGGCGTCGCGACGACCATCGCGCGCGTCCGCCGATAGCTGAGCCACACCAGGCCGACGAAGAGGATCAGGCCGACCCACGGCGCGTAAGGCGCATAACCGTCACCGACGACTGCGAGAGGCGAATCGCTGCCGCTGCCCGCGACGATGCCCGCATAGAGCACGCCGAACAGGCTTTCGCCGACGATCATGCCCGTCGCGGTGAGCACGCCCATGCGGTGCGCGAAGCCGGCATTCGGGCGCTTCGCCGCCCAGCGGTCATAGAACCAGCCGCCCACCGCACCGATCACCACCGGCAGGATCACCGCCATCGGCAGGTAGATGCCGATGCCGATCGCCAACGGAGGAAGCCGCAGCTTGCCCGCGCGGCCGAGCAGCGCGTCCACGATGATGAAACCGACGCCCGCGAGCACGCCATAACCCAGCATCGTCCAGTTGAGGTCGCCGCCGAGCACACCCTGCGCCAGCGACGAGATCAGCCCCGCCTGCGGTGCCGCAAGCGCGTTCGGCCCGGCGCCCGGCGCCCCGACAAAGCCGAGCGTTTCGTTGAGCACATTGAGCACCGGCGGCACGACGAGCGAACCGAAGATCACACCGATGATCAGCGCGACCTGCTGTTTCCACGGCGTCGCGCCGACAAGCTGGCCGGTCTTGAGGTCCTGAAGATTGTCGTTCGAAATCGTCGCGATGCCAAAGACCAGGCCGGTGACGATCAGCGCATAGGCGACCATCGCGTCGATCTCCGCCTCGCCCCCGCCGCGGCCGGGCAGGCCGAGGAGCAGAAGCGACGAGGCGATGATCGCGAGGATGCCGATCCCCGATACCGGCGAGTTCGACGCGCCGATCAGGCCCGCCATATAACCGGTGACCGACGCGATCATCAGTCCCACGATGATGATGAACAGGATCGCCCCGGCGATCAGCGCGAACGACGCCCCGGCGAGCGGCCCCCCGGCAAGCACCGTCCACAACAGCCAGCCGATCGGCAGCATCAGCGCCAGCGAGCCGCCGAACACCCAGTTGATCGACATATCCTGTTCTTCGATCGCAAGCGCCTGGCCGCCCTGACGTGCGCGGCTTGCGGCCATTGCCGAGCGAATACCGCCGATGACCGGACCCGCGATCTTGATCAGCGTCCAGATCGCGGCGACCGCGATCACGCCGGCGCCAAAGAAACGCACATCGGCGCGAAACACCGTATTCGCCAGCGTCTCGGCATCGCCCGTCCCGCCTTGCGTGAGCGCCGGCAGCAGCACCCACCAGCCGGTGACCATGCCGACAAGCTGCGCCATGCCGACCGACAGGCCGACGAGGTGACCGACGCCGAACAACGCAAAGGCAAGTCCGCCCGCGATCCCCGTCGCGCCGCTGCCGACGGCGAACCAGCGCGCGACTTCGGCGCCGGCGAGCTTCATCTGGGTGAGCAGCGTAAAGCCCGCAGCGACGAGGCTGTTCCACATCAATGCCGAAAGGCCGGCGCGATTTTCCTCGGCACCCTCGGCGCTCGCGGCCCCGACCTGCAGCACCTCTGCGGCGGCGCGGCCCTCGGGATAGGGAAGATCCGAATCGACAACGAGAGCGCGACGCAGCGGGACGGAGAAAAGCACGCCCAATATGCCGCCAAGCATCGTGATTGCGGTCGTTTCGAGCAGCGGGAAACCCTGCCAGTAACCGACCATCACCAGCCCCGGCAGCACGAAGATGATCGCCGCCAGCGTCCCTGCGGCGCTCGCGATCGTCTGGACGATATTATTCTCGAGGATCGTCGACCCGGCCATATAGCGCAGCAGCGCCATCGAAATCACCGCTGCCGGGATCGAGGTCGCAAAGGTCAGCCCGACCTTCAAGCCCAGATAGACGTTCGCCGCCGTGAAAGCCAACGTCAGCAGACCGCCGAGCAGAATCGCACGGATCGTCAGTTCGCGCCCGCGTGAGGTCGGCGTGGTGGTGTCTGTCATCAAAATTCTCCCCGTGCGCTGTCTTGCGGGGCACCGCCCGCAGCGCAAGCAAAAAGCCACGAACCGAGGTCCGTTGGACCGAAACGCCAAAAGCGACGAACCGACATCCTTTTGACGTATCGGTCCAATATGCGGCGCGGCATCAATGCGAAATCGGTGTCCATGATGAGTATCGACCTTTCCGATCTTACTCCGCCGCCCCCGCGCGGCAACGCAGCAACCTCATCGCGCGGGGCGCCTTGCGCCGGCCTTTTCGGCTGGCGCAAGGATGCGGCGGCGCCGCCTGCACCCAGGGATGATCCTAAAACGCCGGGGCGCAATTACCCGGCGGGCTGATCCTGAAGAAGCGCCGCGAAAGCGCGCACGGCCGCACCCGGCCCTTCGGGATGGGCCCATATGCCGCCGGAAACGGCAAGAAAGTCAGCCCCGGCCTCGATCAGCGTCGGCGCATTTTCTATCGTAATCCCGCCGATCGCAACGCAGGGCAATTCGAACATTCCCTGCCACCATTCGAGAATTTCGGGGTCCGCGTGATGCTCGACCGTCTTGGTCGTCGTCGGAAAAAATGCACCGAAGGCAACATAATCGGCGCCCGCCTCGCCCGCTTCCATCGCCAGATGACGGCTCGCATGACAGGTAACGCCGATCTGCGCCTGCGGTCCCAGTAACCGCCGCGCTTCCTTCGGATCGCCGTCGCCCTGCCCCAGGTGCACCCCGTCAGCGCCAAGCCGCTTCGCGAGCGCGACATCGTCATTCACGATGAACGCGACGTCATGGGCGGCGCAGATTTCCTGCAACGGTTCGGCAAGCCGCGCCGCGTCATGCTGGTCGAGATTCTTCACGCGAAACTGAAAGGCGGCAACGGGTCCGGCGCCCAGCGCTTCGGTGAGTTGGCCCGGAAAATCGCCACCGACGTCGAGCGGCGAAATGAGGTATAATTGGCAGGTCGGTGCTTTCATGGCGCGTTCATAGCGGCGCCGTCACAGACGGGCAAATGCAGAACATATACCGCATGGCGATCGTCGCCCTCCCCGCCGCTCTCGCTCTCTCTGCCTGCGCCACGACGCGCGCCGCGCCGCTGCCCGACGGCAGCGACGTCGCGCTTGGCCAAAAGGCCTATGTCGACGGGCCGCTTGTCCAGCCGGTCGAGGTGGTTGAGGACAGCCGTTGCCCGATGAACGCGCGCTGCGTCTGGGCAGGCCGCGTGCGCGTGAAGATGGTCTGGATTCGCGGCAATGGTGAAAAGCAGCCGTTCGAAGCGACGCTGGGCGAGCCGGTGCAGCTTGCCGACGGCCAATTCACGCTCGAATCGGTGCGGCCGGAAAAGATGACCAATGTGACGATCAAACCGTCGGACTATCGCTTCTCGTTCCGCTTCGCGGGCGGGCTCTAAAGCACCCGCGCCAGCACGAACCCGTCCCAGCCCTTGGCGCCGACCGTCTGGATAGCGGTCGCGTCGAGGCGGGGATTGCCGCTCAGCATATCGAACAGCGCGCGCGTGCCGACGATGCGCTCGTCGTCGCTGTCCGCGTCCAACACCCCGCCCTCGCGCACGACATTGTCGACAATGATCATCGTGCCGGGGCGGCCCAGGCGGATCGCTTCGTCGACGTAGCGGACGTTGCTCTGCTTGTCGGCGTCGATGAAAACAAAGTCGAACGGCGCTTCACCGGTCATCGCCGCCAGGCTCTGCACCGCCGGGCCGACGCGGATGTCCACCCGGCCCGCCAATCCGGCGCTTTCAAGATTTTCCTGCGCTACGCGTGCGTGATGTGCCTCAAGTTCCAGCGTCACCAGCGTTCCGCCCTCGGGCAGCGCCCGCGCCAGCCAGATCGTCGAATAGCCGCCAAGCGTCCCGACTTCGAGGATGCGTTTTGCGCCGGCCATCTGCGCGAGCAGGAACAGCATCTTGCCCTGCGCCGCCGACACGTCGATCGGCGGCAGCCCTTGTCTTTCATTGTTCGCGAGGGTGGTGGCAAGCGCATCGTCCGCGCCCAGCAACTTGTCGGCGATATAATCGTCGACGGCTTGCCACCTCTCTCCCATCACTTCAGGCCACGGAGGCCGCGTGAATTTCCTTGATCGCGCCGCCGAGCGATGCGTTGAATTCCTCATCGCTCATCTGATGGCGCAGGTCTTCGAGCAAGGCGCGGCTGAAGCTCGCGATGATGCCCGGGTTCTTGGCCAGTTCGACGCAGGCTTCGGGGCGGGCAAAGCCACCCGACAACGCGACGACGCGCAGCACCTTGGGGTGATCGACCAGCGGCTGGAACAGCCCGGCTTCGGTCGGCAGCGACAGTTTCAGCATTACCGGCGCGCCGGTCCAGGCGTCGAGCGCCGCGATCAGTTCGTTCAACAGCAGGCGGTCGGCGGCATCGCGCTCGGCGCTCTTGATGTTCACCTCGGGTTCGATGATCGGAACCAGCCCATGCGATGCGATGCGCGCCGCTTCGGCGAACTGTTGTTCGACGATCGCCTTGATACCCGCGGGATTGGCAAGATTGACGACGCTGCGCATCTTGGTGCCGAACACGCCCTTGGCAACCGCACGCTCGCACAGATCGTCGAGACCGGGGTTCGCCTTCATCAACTGGACGCCATCGGCCTCGTCTTCCAGACCCTTGTCGACCTTCAGGAACGGAACGACGCCGCGCTCCCACAATAGCGCGGGCACTGGCTTGCCGCCCGCTTCGCCGTCCATCGTGCGTTCGAACAGGATCGCGCCGATCACCTTCTCGCCATTGAAGCAGGGTGCGGTGACGATGCGGCTGCGCATGTCGTGAATCAGGCCGAACATTTCCTCATCGTTCGAGAAAGCGTCCGCTTCGATCCCATAGCCCTTCAATGCCTTGGGCGTCGAACCGCCGCTCTGGTCGAGCGCGGCGATAAAGCCCTGCCCCGATTTGATCTGGTCGAGCATGGCGGCATTGGCGGTGGTCATAAGATCTCCGGTTGTTTGCATACGTATGTGGCGGTGCGCATAGCGAGCCCTTGGGCGCGATGCAATGCGGTGGGAAAGTCTAGGCCTTCAGCGCGTCGACGCCCGGCAACGCTTTGCCTTCCATCCATTCCAGGAAAGCGCCGCCAGCGGTCGAAACAAAGGTGAAATCGCCGGCCACGCCGGCATGGTTGAGCGCCGCGACGGTATCGCCGCCGCCCGCGACCGAGGTCAGCGAACCTTCGCGCGTCAACGCTGCTGCGGTTTTGGCGAGCGCGACGGTCGCGGTGTCGAACGGCGGCGTCTCGAACGCGCCGAGCGGACCGTTCCAGACGAGCGTGCGGCAGTTCTTGAGCACATCGGCCAGCGCCTCGACCGCGGCGGGGCCGACGTCGAGGATCATTTCATCGGCCGCGACTTCATGCACATTGACCGTGCGCGTCGGCGGGTTCGGGGCGAATTCCTTCGACACCACGACGTCATAGGGAAGATGGATCGTGCAGCCCGCGGCATCGGCCGCGTCGAAGATCGCATTGGCGGTGTCGACCAGGTCATGCTCGCACAGCGACTTGCCGACATCGACCCCGCGTGCGGCGAGGAAGGTGTTCGCCATGCCGCCGCCGATGATCAGATGGTCGACCTTGCCGACGAGGTTGCGCAGCACGTCGATCTTGCTCGACACCTTCGCACCGCCGACGACTGCGGCGACCGGATGCGCCGGATTGCCGAGCGCGGCGTCGAGTGCCTTCAGCTCGGCCTCCATCGCGCGCCCCGCATAGGCGGGCAGACGGCGCGCGACGCCCTCGGTCGAACCATGCGCGCGGTGGGCGGCCGAAAAAGCGTCGTTTACGTACAGGTCGCCAATCTCGGCCAAGGCGTCGGCGAAGGCCGGATCATTCTTTTCTTCGCCGGGATAGAAGCGCGTGTTTTCGAGTACCGCGACATCGCCCGCCGCGAGCACCGCGATGCCGGCCTTGGCGCCTTCGCCGACCGCTTCGGGGATGAACATGACCGAATGGCCAAGCACATCCTCGACGCCGCCCATGACGAGGCTCAACGATTGGGTCGGGTTCTTCGCGCCCTTGGGTCGCCCGAAATGGGCGAGGAGCAGCACGATCGCGCCCTTGTCCGACAGTTCCCGGATCGTCGGCATCGCGGCCTGGATCCGGGTCGCATCGCTGACCGCGCCATCGATCATCGGGACGTTGAGGTCGACGCGTACGAGCACGCGCTTGCCGGTGACGTCACCGATATCGTCGAGGGTTTTGAACGCGGTCATTCTTTTCACTCCGTACCCGGAGCGTGCCCCCGCAAAGGCAGGGGCCCATCTCCTATGCCATCCTTCCCCATCCCCTTCCGTCCGATACCATATCGGCGGGAGATGGGCCCCTGCGTTCGCAGGGGCTCAGGCAAATTACAGGAACTTGGCGATCACGCCCGCGGTGTCGATCATGCGGTTCGAGAAGCCCCATTCATTGTCGTACCAGCTAAGCACGCGCACCAGCTTGCCGTCGATCACCGAGGTTTCGAGGCTGTCGATCGTCGAGCTTGCCGCATTATGGTTGAAGTCGATCGAAACCAGCGGCTCTTCGGTATAGCCGAGCACGCCCTTCAGCGCGCCTTCGGCCGCGGCCTTGAGCACTGCGTTGACTTCTTCCTTGGTGGTTTCGCGCAGCGGCGTGAAGGTCAGGTCGACGACCGACACATTCGGGGTCGGAACGCGGATCGACGAACCGTCGAGCTTGCCCTTCAGTTCGGGCAGAACCAGACCGACGGCGACCGCGGCACCGGTCGAGGTCGGGATCATCGACATCGCGGCGGCGCGGGCGCGGCGCGGATCGTCGTGGATCTGGTCGAGGATCTTCTGGTCGTTGGTATAGGCGTGGATCGTCGTCATCAGACCGCGCTCGATCCCGATCGCCTCGTGCAGCACCTTGGCAAAGGGCGCGAGGCAGTTGGTGGTGCACGACGCGTTCGAGATGATCAGATGGTCGGCGGTGATCTTGTCGTCATTGACGCCGAACACGACGGTCAGGTCGACTTCCTTAGCGGGGGCAGAGATCAGCACGCGCTTGGCACCGGCGTCGAGATGCTTCTGGCCGCCGGCCTTGTTGGTGAAGAAGCCGGTGCATTCCATCACGATGTCGATGCCGTTTGCGGCATGCGGGAGCGCGGCGGGGTCGCGCTCGGCGGTCACCTGGATGCGCTTGCCGTTGATGATCAGGTCGTTGCCATCGACTTCGACGGTGCCGTTGAAGGCGCCGTGGACCGAATCATGGCGGAGCAGCCGGGCATTCGCCTTGGCATCGCCCAGGTCGTTGATCGACACCAGCTCCAGATCGTGGTCGGTGCGCTCCAGAATGGCGCGCGCCACATTGCGGCCGATGCGTCCGAAACCGTTGATTGCAACCTTCACTGCCATGTCGAAACGTCCTTTCTGCGTGGAATAAGCCGGTCCTTAGTTGCCGAGCTTTGCCAGTATCTGGGGGGTGATAGCGTCGGCGGTAAGGCCGAAATGCTTGAATAGGTCTTCAATCGGAGCCGAAGCGCCAAAGCTGTCGATGCCGAAACGCAGGCCGCGGCGGCCGGTGTAGCGTTCCCACCCAAAGGTCGTGCCCGCCTCGATCGACACGAGCAGCGCATCGTCGGGCAGGATATCGGCCTGATAGGCGGCGCTCTGTTCGTCGAACAATTCGGTCGAGACCATCGAGACGACGTCGGCGCCATGACCGGCAGCTTCGAGCTTGTCGGCGACTTCGATCGCGAGCGACACTTCGGAGCCCGTCGCGACGAGTACAACCTTGCGCGCGGCCGAGGCGGCGCGAAGGCGGTAACCGCCTTTTGCACAAAGATTTTCGGTGACGTCATGACGGAGCGGCGGGAGGTTCTGACGCGTCAGCGCGAGCAGCGACGGGCGGCTTTCCTGCGCAAGCGCGAGCGCCCAGCATTCGGCGGTCTCGACCGCGTCGGCGGGACGCATGACGAGCAGGTTCGGCATCGCGCGCAGCGACTGAAGATGCTCGATCGGCTGGTGCGTCGGGCCGTCTTCGCCGAGTCCGATGCTGTCGTGCGTCATCACATAGACGACGCGCTGCTGCTGGAGCGCCGACAGGCGGATCGCGGCGCGGCAATAGTCGGCAAACACCAGGAACGTGCCGCCATAGGGAATGATGCCGCCATGGAGCGCCATCCCGTTCATCGCGGCCGCCATGCCGAACTCGCGAATGCCGTAATAGATATAGCGGCCCGAATAATCATTCTTCGTCAGTGGCTTGGTCGACGAAGTTTTTGTATTGTTCGAACCGGTCAGATCGGCGCTGCCGCCCACAAGCGCCGCGATATCGGCGGTCAGCGCGCCGAGCGTATTTTCAGACGCCTTGCGCGTCGCAACCTTCGGCGGTTCGGCGACCAGGCCATCGAGATAGGCCTTGAAGGCGTCGCCCGGAACGATCTTGCCAGCTAGACGATCTACAAATTCGCTTTTCTTTTCGTTATTTGCGAGGCGATCGCTCCATTCGTTATGAAGCCCCTTGCCCTTCTCGCCAAAAGCCGCCCAGGCCGATGCGATATCGGCGGGAATGACGAACGGCTCGGCGGTCCAGCCGAGTTCCTTGCGCGCTGCGGCAATCTCTTCGGCGCCCAGCGGCGCGCCATGCGTCGCCGACGTGCCCTGCTTGGTCGGCGCGCCGAAACCGATGATCGTGCGGCACGCGATCAGCGACGGACGCGGATCGGCAAGCGCGGCGTCGATCGCACGGCGGATATCGGCGGGGTCGTGCCCGTCGCAGCTTTCGACATGCCAGCCGGTCGCCGCATAGCGCGCCGCGATATCCTCGCTCGTCGACAGGTCGGTCGATCCGTCGATGGTGATCTTGTTATCGTCCCAAAGCACCGTCAGGCGGCCAAGACCAAGATGTCCGGCCAGACCGATTGCTTCGTGATTAATGCCTTCCATCAGGCAGCCGTCACCAGCGATCACCCAGGTGCGATGATCGACGAGGTCGTCGCCATAGAGGGCGTTGAGATGCCGTTCGGCGATTGCCATGCCGACCGAGGTCGCGAGCCCCTGGCCCAGCGGCCCGGTCGTCGTCTCGACGCCTTCAAGCTCGAAATTCTCGGGGTGGCCCGCGCACGGGCTGTGCAGCTGGCGGAAATTGCGAATGTCGTCGAGGGTCGGCCGCGCGTAGCCCGCAAGATTGAGCGTCGCATAGGCGAGCATCGAGCCATGACCCGCCGAAAGGACGAATCGGTCGCGATCGGCCCATTTCGGATCGGTGGGGTCGAACTTCAGATAATCCGAATAAAGGACGGTGGCGACGTCGGCCATGCCCATAGGCATCCCGGGATGGCCGCTGTTTGCGGCCTGTACGGCGTCCATCGCAAGCGCACGGATCGCGTTGGCGAGCTGACGTTCGGGCAGTGTCATGAGTCCCCCGGGAAAGGATGTGAAGGTGACCGGATTCGGTGCGACAGCCCTTTGCGGTCGCACGGTCAGGAGTCAACCGCCCGCGGCACGAATGCGGCACAAATTCCGGCGCATTTCGGTGTGGAGAGGCGATTGCACCCCTTCCCCGGCGCTGCTAACCCTTAAGCATGGAACTCGATCTCGACGAATCCAGCCTGGCCATCGGCCGTATCGAGCGCGCATTGAGCCGTATCGAAAAAGCCCTGACCGACCGGGCAAACCGCCCCGCACCCGCCGTGGCAGCGCCCGCCGCCGACCAATCGGCACTAAAGGCCGAGGTTGCCGCCGTTATCGGCGAACTCGACCGACTGATCGCGGAGGCCGACCGTGGCTGACGTCAAGCTCACCATCGCCGGACGCCCCTATGACGTGCATTGCGCCGACGGTGAGGAGGGGCAACTGATCCAACTCGCGTCGGTAGTCGACGAAAAGGTGCGCACGATGCCCGGCGGTACCGAGGTCCGGCAATTGTTGTTCGCGGCATTGATGCTTGCCGACGACGCGCAGGAAGCGCGAGGCAAGATCGAAAAGGCCGAACCGCAATCGGATTCGCTCCGCGCGGCGGTGGCGCTTGCTGAAAGCCGCGAAGCGACGGCGCGCGACGAGCTGCAGGCTGTAGTCGCGCGCGAAAAGGCAGCGCTCAAGGAACTGGAAACGGCACGGCAGGCGCCCCAACACTCTTCGCCTGCGGTCAACCCATCGAACAATCGCGCCTTGTTGCAAATTGCCGACCGAATCGAAGCGCTCGCAACGAAAGTCGAGCAGCTCCCTTGAGGAAAACGGCCCGCGCGCCTACATAGGGGACGGCGGGCACTGCCCGGCACGAGCTTTTGCGAAAATCCCTGAGGCGATACATCATCCTAGGGGGCTGTCCCTGCCCGGACCCTGGTCCGACGTATATGGTCCCCACCTGACGTTACTGGCGTCAGAGGACTTTCCAGCAAACGACCTCGGCGGTCCCGCCAACCGATTCACTTATGTCCCAGAGGAGGCGATGACCGACTTGTCCGCCGATCTGGTCCAGCAAAAACAGAAATTGCGCGACCGGCTGCGCTTTCGGCGTCGGCATTTTGCCGCAAATCTCGACGGCATGGCGCAACTGGCGGCTTTTCGCGCGCTACCTGCGCCGCTTTCCGATCTTCTTGCCGATCACGCCATCGTTGGCGCCTATATCGCGTGGGGCGACGAACCCGATATCATCCCGATGCTCTCCGGCGTTGCGGAAGGAGGGGCTCTTGCCCTGCCCCACCACAGCGGTCGGGTCGACACGATGGATTTTCGTCGCTGGCGACCCGGCGAATCGCTCGCCAAGGGGCCGTGGAGCACGCAGCAGCCCGCCGACGACGCCCTCTTGGCGATTCCGGACATCTTATTCTGCCCGCTCGTCGGGTTCGATCGCCAGGGCGGCCGCATCGGCCAGGGCGGCGGCCATTATGACCGTTATTTCGCCGCGCATCCCGATGCACTGCGGATCGGTATCGGCTGGTCGGTGCAGGAAATCGACGCTACGCCGCGCGAATCGACCGACATCGCGCTCGACGCGATATTGACCGAGCAGGAATTCATCCTTTGCGGAGACCGTTTGTGAGCCAGGATCCAGCCAATCCCCAGCCGAGTTGGCGCAAACCAGCAGGCATGTTCCTGATCCTCGCCCTTATCGCGGGATGGACCGCGATCGTCGTCAGCCTCTCGCCCTGGGTCGGCAACTGGCCGGTGCTGGTGCAGGCTGTGTTCTACCTGATTGCAGGCATCGTCTGGATCGCGCCGCTGAAACCGCTGCTGCGCTGGATGGAATTGGGGAAATGGCGCGGCTGAAGCGCCGCGCCATTTTTCCCGATTTCCAGTGATGGAAGGTCCCAAGCTGCGGTGGCCATCCCATCCGAAAAAGGAAGGAATGGCGCGAGTGACGGGGCTCGAACCCGCGACCTCCGGCGTGACAGGCCGGCACTCTAACCAACTGAGCTACACCCGCGTGTGCTTGGGAGCCGCGCCAATATGGCCCTCGCCCCGACCTGTCAACCGTCGCTTTCATCCTGTGTGCGATTTAATCGATCGCGCACCTCGTCGGTGGTCGTCAGCGTGCCATGTTCGAAAAGGAAACCCGCCAGATCGGGCGTTCCCGTCGACGCGAGCACGGTCTGCAAAATCAGCAGCAGTGGCACAGCGAGCAGAGCGCCCGGCGTCCCCCATACCCATCCCCAGAAACTCAACGATACGAGAATCAGCAGCGGATTGATCGTCAGTCGCTTGCCGAGCACGAGCGGCGTGATCAGATTCGCCTCAACCAAATGGACGCCGATAAAGATCAGCGCCGGCAATAGGGCGAGCCCGACGGCATCGAAGGTCATGAGTCCGCCAAGCCCGAGCAGCACTGCCGCGACGATCGGCCCCAGATAGGGCACGAAATTGCAGATACTGACGATCCCGCCCCACATGAAAGGCGATGGCATCCCGAGCGCCCAGAGCAGGAGCGAGACGGTCAGGCCGAGAATCGCGTTGATCATCGTGATCGTCGCCAGATAGTCGGCGGTCGCATCGACGACATTCTGGATCACGCGCGCGGTCTGCATCGCGCCGTCGAAGCTGCCGCGCCGCCGGATCGTTCCTTTGCGCAGCCGCGTCCAGCCCGCGAGAAAGAAGAAGATCACGAGCACGGCGAAGAAGAGCTGAATTGCCGCCGCGGGCGCCGACGAGATGAAATAGTCGACCACCGAAGTCGGTGCCGTCGCCGCCACCGCCTGCGCGGTCGCTTCGGTTCCGCTCGCCACCGACAGCAATGTGCGATCGACGAAACGCTGCAACGTCGAATAAAAATCGATCAGCGGCGCCAGATTGCTCTGGATACGCGGAATCGATTCGGGGATTCGCGCGAACCAGCCGGTCGCGGGCACGACGATGATCGCCAGCGCAGCGTTGATGATAGCCAGAAAAGTCGCGAGCGCGAGGAACGATGCGAGCGCCGACGGCACGCCGCGCCGCTCGAGCCATTCGAGCAGCGGAACAAGCGCGATCGCGATGACGATCGCCGCAGTCAGCGGCAGGAAGAATTCGGCGCCCGCCTGCAGGGCAAAGGGGAGCCCCAGGCAAAAGCTTGCGCCGAGGATCAGCGCAAGCGCGGCAAGCAACCGGTCGCGACGGAAATCGTCGATCTCGATCTGGTGCAGCGGATTGACGCGCGACGAACGCACATCCTTGCTGCCCCGGTCGTCCGCCACCCCTGCTCTCCTCGTTAACCGCCTCGTCTTACGCGAGCTTTACTTTCCGCGCCAGTCGCCCCGTTTTGCGACGAAACGCGTGCCCCGCTGTCCCCATCTGGGTCAAAACGCGTCTTTCTTCCTGCTTTTTAACCAGAAATTACCCTTTATCGGCGACTGAAGGCTCCAAGGACCAACCTTTCCGGAGTCAAAGTGATGATGAAAGCGCCTGTGGGGGGCGCGAAGCATCAGCTTCTACCCTCGTGTTCAATTTTCGCGCTGCTGGCCGCATTTGCGTTGCCGATGCAGGCCGAGGCGGCCGGCACTCGCGCCGGCTCCACCATCAGCAACACGGCAAGCGCGAGCTTCGATACGGGTGGCGGCACGACCACTGTCGATTCGAACCGCGTCGACCTGCTTGTCGACGAACTTCTCGACGTTACGGTCGATTCGAGCAATCCCGCCGATGTTCCGACAACGCCCGGTGCGACGGGTCAGCTTCTGACTTTCTCGGTCACGAACAACGGCAACGGCGTCGAAGCTTTCGGCCTAACGACGATCGCCAATGCGGGGGGTGACAATTACGACCCCGTCGTCACGCAAATCTATCTGGACAATGGCGACGGCATTTTCGACGCCAGCACCGATACGCTCTATACTGCAGGCGCCAACGACCCGTCGCTCAACCCTGACCAGAGCATCACGGTCTTCGTCCTTGCGACGACACCCGGCACGGTGGTGGACGGCAATCGCGGCATCGTAAGTCTCGTCGCCGCTGCCAAAACGGGTACCGGCGCGCCCGGGTACAGTTTTGCCGGCCAAGGCGAAGGCGGCGGCGATGCCGTCGTCGGTTCGACCGGTGCCGACGGACAGGACGCCGGCGCTTTTGTTGTCGCGGCTGCGACGGTAACACTCGTCAAATCGGCGGTCGTGAGCAATTCGCTCGGCACCACCGACCCGATTCCGGGTGCCGTTATCACCTATACCATCGTCGCCACCGTCGCCGGCAGCGGCTCGGTCAGCGGCCTGGCCGTGACCGACAATATTCCCGTGGACACCAGCTACGTCCCCGGCTCGATCACGCTCGGCGGTATTGGTCTGTCCGACGCGGCCGATGCCGACGCGGGCGATTATAACGGCACGCGGATCAACGTCGGGCTCGGCACTGTTGCCGGCGGCCAGACCCGCACCGTCACCTTCCGTACCCGAATCAACTGATGGAGATGCGCATGCGCACCGCTCTTTTTCTTTTGCTCGCCGCGCTGATGCCCGGTCAGGCGCTCGCCGCGAACCAGGTCGCGCTCGACAACAATGTATTCGTCGAACGCGTGACGACCGACGCTCAGGGAAAGCAGAAGATCCTGCTCGAAGAACCAAAGGTTGTCGTTCCCGGCGACCGGCTTGTCTTCGTGCTCAGCTATCGCAACGCGGGGGCACAGCCCGCCGACAAGTTCGTGATCACGAATCCGATGCCCTCGGCGGTTCAATTTGCCGATGCGGGCGATACGCGGCCACTCGTTTCGGTCGACGGCGGCAAGCAGTGGGGACTGCTTTCCGACCTCAGCATTCCGATGAACGATGGCGCGCGCCGCGCGGCACAGCCCGCCGATGTCACGCACGTCCGCTGGGCTTTTGCCAAACCGATTCCGGTCGGCGGGGCGGGCAAACTCATGTTTCGGGGAGTTGTAAAATAGCCAATTAATAAAGCCGCTTAATGGTTGCCAGCGGTGGGGAAACGGCAGCCGACATAAAACCCAGGAGCTCAGCTATGACCAGCAAGCTGACGTATATGGGTGTCATCGGTCTGGCGGCGCTTTCGAGCGTCGCCGCCACGCCGGCTTTTGCAGCCGGCACGACCGCGGGCACCACGATCACCAATACCGCCACCGTCGACTATCAGGTCGGTGGCGTCGCACAGGCCCAGCAGCAAGCGGCGAACAACTTCGTTGTCGACCGCAAGATCAATCTGCTGGTCGAAGAGGTCGGTACGGTCACGACGAACGTCGTCCCGGGCCAGACCAACGCCGTCACGACGTTTCAGCTGACCAATACGTCAAACGAAACGCTCGATTTCGCGCTCGTGGCTTCGCAGATCACGGGCGGTACCGCCGCGCACGGCGGCACCGACGCGTTCAATGTGAACAACATTCGCATCTATCGCGATAATACGGTCACCGGCACGGTCGGCAGTTGGGACGCCGGCGACACGCTGATCACGGCCTATGTCGACGAGCTTGTCGTCGATACGGCGATCCGCCTGTTCGTTGTCGCCGATATCCCGACGACGCTTGCGGTTCCTGCCGTCGTCAACGGCGCCGTCGCCGGCGTGACTTTGCGGGCCACTGCGCGCGAAGGCGGGCTTGCCGGCACACAGGGCGCGGCGATCACCGAGACGACCGGCGCCAACACCGCTGGCAAGGATACGGTTTTTGCCGACATCGCCGGAGTGGCAGGCGATGTTGCGCGCGACGGCTCGCATAGCGACAACGACGATTATACGGTGCAGACGGCGACGCTTGCCGTGACCAAAAGCAGCCGTGTCATCTCGGACCCGTTCAACAATACGACGAATCCGAAGCTGATCCCGGGTGCGGTGGTCGAATATTGCATCGCGGTCGCCAACACTGGTGGTGCCGCCGCAACCTCGGTCCTGATCACTGACCCGGTTCCGGGGCAGTTGACGTTCAGTGCGGGCACTATCCTGCTGGGCGGCACGGTCACCGGCGGCGTTTGCGACTTCAACGGCACCGCAGGCGGCAGTTACGCCGCACCGAATGTGTCGGGCACGATCGCATCCATCGCAGCGGGCGCCGCAAGCACGCTCGTCTTCCGCGCGACCGTAAACTGATCGGATAACCGATGGAGCAGCGGGTGCGGCCCAAAAGCCGCCTCCCGCTGCTCCCCTCGGGGCTGTTATGGCATTCCGCAGCAAATTTTCCGGCCTTGTGACCGCCCTGGTCGCGGCAGCAATGCTGCCTGCGGCAACCCCGGCGCGCGCGCAGGTGATCATGAACACGGCTTCGGCGCAGTGGACGCATGACGGGCAACCCGGTCAGGCGCTGTCGAACCGCGTCGATGTGACGGTGACCGCGCGCCCGCCCGAACGGCCGACGATTACCACCTATCGGCTTACGGCCGGCGGCGGCGACCGGTCCGTGCCGTTGGCGCCCACCCAATGCAGCCGACCGGGAGCCCGCGCAGCCGCGGTCGGTACCAGCGCGGGCGACGCAATCCCGCTGAGCGGCGTCTATGAGGGCATTTCGACCGCCCCCGCATCGCTGCAAAGCACGAACAATTTCCGCGCCGGCGAAGTGCTAGTCGTCGGGGTCACGCTCGCATCGGCGAATGCCGATCCGCAGCTGCGTGACACCCTGTCGGTCATCCTCGAACTCGAGAATGGCGACAGCGAGCAGATCGTGCTGACCGAGACCGCGAACAACAGCGGCGAATTCGTCGGCATCATCAACACGGTCGGCGTCCCGCCTGCCGTCGTCGCGGGCGATTGCCGACTGTCGGTCAGCCCGGGAGCGCCTCTGACGCTGCGCGTGACCGACCAGGCAAGCGCCAGCCTCGTCGCGCTGGCAACGATCAACTTCCTCGTCGATCCGTTCGGCATCGTGTTCGACAGCGGCGATGGCGCGCCCGTCGCGGGAAGCCGCGTGACGATCATCGACACAGCGACCGGCCAGCCTGCGCAGGTGTTCGGCGACGATGGCGTTTCGGCCTATCCCTCCAGCGTCGTCACGGGTCAGAGCGTCACCGACGCAGGCGGCACGACCTACAATTTCCCGCCCGGAGACTATCGCTTCCCCTTCGTCGCGCCCGGCACCTACCGTCTCGTCGTGTCGCCGCCCGCACCATATACCGCGCCGTCGACGTCGAGCGCTGCGGCTCTGGCAGGCCTTCGCCGCCCCGACGACGGTCAGCCCTTCACGATTACCGACGCGAGCTATGGCAACAGCTTCACGCTGAGCAGCCCCGCGCCCGTGCGCGTCGACATTCCGGTTGACCAGCCCGGCCTGCCGCTAATCCTGCGCAAGACCACCTCGACGCAGGTCGCCGTTCCAGGCGATGTCATCCAGTATCGCATCGAAGTCGCCAATCGCGATACACGCCGCAACACCGGCGCGGTCACCGTTCGCGACGTTCTGCCCGCAGGAATGCGCCTTCGCGCCGACACCGTGCGTGTCGATGGTGTTCGCGTCGATGCAGTGGTTCAGTCCAATGGCCGCGAGTTCGCGGTCACCTTGCCCGGCATCGCAGCCTCGCGGTCGTCGCTGCTTACCTATCTGGCCGAAGTCATCGTGTCGGCGCAGCCGGGCAATGCGCTCAACAGCGCGACCGCCACCGACAACCGCGGCTCGACGAGCAATGTCGCCGAGGCGGCGATCTCGATCAAACGCGATCAGCTTGGCGACCGCATGACGATCATCGGCCGCATCACCGACGGCGGCTGCACGGTCGATCCGGGCAAGGCAGACGGCATCGCCGGTGTGCGCGTGATGCTTCAGGACGGCAGCTATACCGTCACCGACGAGGATGGCCGTTATCATTTCGAAGGCGTCCGTCCCGGTTTGCATGTCGTTCAGATCGACCCATCGACGCTGCCGCTCGACCGCGAGCCGATCGATTGCGCCCGCTCGACGCAGAGCGCTGGCAGCCAGATCTCGCGCTTTATCGAGGGCCGTGGCGGCGCGTTGAAGCGCGCCGATTTCCGCGCCGTCGCCAGCACGCCGCGCGCCGCGCCGAACGTCACCGCCATCGAAGCGCCGAAGCTATTAAGCGACCCCGATGCCGCCGGGTCGGGCCGCGACTGGCTCGCTGGGCAAACGCCGGGCATTGGCTGGCTCTTCCCTGAAAGCGACCACAACCCCCGCTCGAAGGCGATCCGCGCTGCAATCAAGCACGCGCCCGGACAGACGGTTTCATTGCGCGTGAACGGGAAACCCGCCGACGCACTGGCATTCGAAGGGACCAGCAAGTCGGCCGACGGCAGCGTCGCGGTCAGCCTGTGGCGCGGGCTCGAAATTCGAGAAGGCGAAAACAGCCTTGTCGCCGACGTGAAGGACGCCAATGGCGTCACGATCGAGACGCTGGAGCGCAACGTCCATTATTCAATCACGCCGATGCGCGCGGCGCTGATCCGCGAAAAGTCGGTTCTGATTGCCGACGGCGTGACGCGCCCCGTCATCGCGGTGCGCCTGACCGACCGCGACGGCAAGCCGATCCGCGCCGGCCTCACGGGCGACTTCAGCGTCCCCGCCCCTTACTACCCCGCCGTCGAAGCCGACGCCCAGCAGGCACGGCAGTTGTCAGGCCTCGAACGCGCGCAGCCGTTGTGGAAGATCGATGGCGACGACGGCATCGCCTATATCGAGCTCGAACCCACTACCGCGTCAGGAACGCTCGCGATGGATTTCACGTTCCGCGACGACAAGGTGACGCGCAAGCAGACGATCGAAACCTGGCTCGATCCGGGCAACCGTCCGTGGACTGTCGTCGGCTTTGCTGCGGGCACCGTTGGGTACAACACGCTCGACGACCGGATGGAGCCGTCGGCAGAAACGCTCGACGACCTCAACGCCGACGCGCGCCTCACGCTTTACGCAAAAGGCCGCGTGCTGGGCAAATGGCTGATGACGCTGGCCTATGACACCGACAAGGACAAGGATGACACGCGTTTCGGCGGCGTGATCGATCCGCGCGCCTATTACACCATCTATGCCGATCGCAACGAAACTCGTTACGACGCCGCCTCGGTGCGCAAACTCTATCTGCGCCTCGAACACCCGCAATTTTATGCGATGTTCGGCGATATCGAGACGGGCATTTCGGAACCCGAACTCGCCCGCTACCAGCGCGCGCTCAACGGCGGCAAAGCGGAATATCGCAGCCGCAACGTCGCCGCGACCGCGTTCGTCGCCGACACGCCATACCGCTTCCGCCGCGACGAGATCCAGGGCAATGGCCTGACCGGTCCGTATCAGCTCAGCGCGCGGGACATCCTGCCGAACAGCGAACGCATCGTCATCGAAACGCGCGACCGCCTGCACAGCGAGCGCATCGTCGATAGCGTCAGCCTGTCGCGCCATGTCGACTATGACATCGACTATCTGTCGGGCACGATCCGCTTCCGCGAACCGGTGCTCAGCCGCTCGTCGAACCTCGACCCGCAGTTCGTCGTCGCCGAATATGAAGTCGATGGCGTCGGTCAACGTGTCCTCAACGCGGGTGGCCGCGTCAGCTATCAGTCGACCGACGAGAAACTGCGCGTCGGCGCGACCTTCATCCATGACGAGGACGGCAACGCCAAGACCAACCTTGGCGGCGTCGATGCGCGCTATCGCCCGACGATCGAAACCGAAGTCCGCGCCGAACTCGCGCTGAGCGACGCCAAGGCGGCCAATGGCAGCACGGCCGCCAACGGCACGGCAAAGGCGTGGCTGATCGAGGCCGAGCATCACAGCAGCAACGCCGACTTCCTCGCCTATGTGCGCGAGCGTGAGGCCGGCTTTGGTACCGGGCAACTCAACAGCAGCGAGAATGGCACGCGCAAATTCGGTTTCGATGCGCGGATGAAGGCCAGCCGCAATCTGTCGGTCACCGGCAGCGCATGGCAGGAAGATTATCTCGACACCAATGCGCGCCGCCGCGCTGCCCGGGCATTGGTCGAATATGATAATGGCACCAGCGTGATGCGCGCCGGGCTGACCCACGCCGATGATCGCCTGACCGACGGCACGAACAACCGTTCGAATATCGTCCAGCTCGGCGCAACGCAGCGGTTGATGAACAAGCGCCTCGAGCTCGATGCGCAGACCGAATTCGCGCTCGGCGGCAAGGATGCGAGCATCGATTTCCCGACCCGCCATCGCCTCGGCGCCCGCTTCGCCATCAATCGCGACGTCAATCTGGTCGGCAGCTATGAAATCGCCGACGGTGACACGATCAAGGCGCGCACCGCGCGGCTCGGCTTCGACCTGACGCCCTGGTCCGGCGCGCGCCTGCTCGCCACCGCCAATCAACAGGAAATCGGCGAATATGGTCCGCGAAGCTTCGCTGCCTATGGCCTGTCGCAATCAATCAAGCTCGGCGAGCGCTGGTCGGTCGATTTCTCGGTCGACGGCAACCGCACGATTGGCGGCATCAGTGCCGGTGATGTGCTCAACGTCGAGCAGCCCGTCGCCTCGGGCGGTTTCCTCGGCGACAATGGCACGTTGACCGAGGATTTCCTCGCGATCAGCACCGGCGCCACCTATCGCGCCGACCGCTGGACGCTGACGGGCCGCGCCGAATATCGCGATGGCGAAATCGCCAATCGTTACAGCCTGACGCTGGGCGGGCTCCGCCAACTCGGCGAGGGTCGCGCGCTCGGTGCGCTCTTCACTTACGCCAAGGCAAGCGGAACGGGCACCGCGCCGATGACCGAAGTCATCCAGTTCGAAATGAGCTGGGCGCACCGCCCCGCGGCGTCGCGCGTGTCATGGCTCAACAAGAGCGAGTTCCGTTCGGACAAGGTGCGCGACGCTGTCGCTGGCGAAGCTGGCCCGATCGGCGGCCCTGAGCTGACGATCGATGGCGACGCGACGAGCCGCCGCCTGCTCAACAGCCTGTCGGTGAACTGGACCCCGCTTGGCGATCGCGGAATCGGCCCCGGCGACGGCTGGTACGAACGCGCCGAAATCGGATTCTTCTGGGGAACGCGTTATAATTTCGACCGCTTCGGCGCGGATGACGTCAAGGGCTGGTCGAACCTGATCGGCGCGGACATCCGCTTCAACCTGAGCGAGCATGTCGATGTCGGCGCTTCGGGTACTGTTCGCGTCGGCACCGATGCCGATACGGTCAGCTGGGCGGGCGGTCCAACGATCACGCTGGCGCCGATGACGAATGCCAACATCACCTTCGGCTATAATTTCGCGGGCTTCCATGACCGCGATTTCGAAGACGCACGATTCTCGCGCTCGGGCGCCTATGTGACCTTCAAGCTGAAGTTCGACCAGACGAGCTTTGCGGGGCTGGGGCTGTAGAGCCGAAGCTGGAATTCCGTTCGTGTCGAGCGAAGTCGAGACACCCGGCGTGCGTGCACGGCCGATGGGCATCTCGACTTCGCTCGATGCGAACGGATTGTTGTTGGGCTTAGTCCGCGAACAACAGAACCGGCGTTTCGACCAGCTTCTTGAGCGCCTGAACATAGCTTGCCGCGTCCCAGCCATCGACGACGCGATGGTCGCAACTGATCGACAGGTTCATCAGCTTCGCACGGCGAATTTCATCGCCGTCAAAAACCGGGCGCTCGACGATCTTGTTCGGGCCAATGATTGCGACTTCAGGCCGGTTGATGACCGGGGTCGTTGCGATGCCGCCGAGCGGGCCAAGCGAGGTGACAGTCAGCGTGCCGCCGGTCAGTTCCTCGACCTTGGCCTTGCCGGTGCGCGCCGCTTCGGCGAGGCGCGTGATTTCGCTCGCGAGTTGCCACACATTCTTGTCCTGCGCATCGCGGATCACCGGAACCATCAGTCCAGCATCGGTCTGCGTCGCCATGCCGAGATGCACCGCGCCATAACGCGTCACGACGCCGCCTTCGTCATCATAACGCGCGTTGATCATCGGGAATTGCGGAATCGTGCGGCAGATTGCGACGATCAGGAAGGGCAGCATCGTCAGCTTGGGACGGCCGCCGCGATTGGCGTTCAAATCGGCGCGCATCTCTTCGAGCGCGGTGACGTCCATTTCCTCGACATAGGTGAAGTGCGGGATCGCGCGCTTCGACGCCGCCATATTCTCGGCGATCTTGCGGCGCATCCCGATGACCTTGATCGGCTCGTCGGCGCGGGCACGCGAGGCGCCAGGCGCGCTATAGCCCTGCCCGCCGCTGTAGCGGAGGAAGGCGTCGAGGTCGGCGTGACGGATGCGGTCGCCTTCGGCGTGGACCTGTCCCAGATCGACGCCCAGATCCTTGGCGCGCGCGCGGACCGCGGGCGATGCGAGAACGGCGCGGCTGTGTGCCGCAGCTACCACTGGCGCCGGCGCAGGCGTTGGAGCCGGCACGGGCGCGGGCGCCGCGACCGGCGCGGGAGCAGCAACCTCAGCCACCGAAATCTCTTCGGCGCCCGGCGTCTCGGCCGCAATTTCCTGTTCGACTGGCGTATCGGCGGGCGGCGCGTCGACCGCGCCATCCTCGTCGGTCTCGATCACGGCCAGCGTCGACCCGATCGGGATGAGGTCGCCGACCTCGCCCGCCAGTTCGACGACGACCCCCGAAACGGGCGATTCCATTTCTACGGTCGCCTTGTCGGTCATCATGTCGGCTAGCTGCGCGTCTTCCTCAACGCGCTCGCCGATTTTGACGTGCCAAGCGACGATTTCGGCCTCGGCAATGCCTTCGCCGATGTCGGGCAGACGGAATGAATAACGGGCCATGGCGTCAGTCCTTCAAAATCTTGGTCAGCGCGGTCGCGATGCGCACCGGGCCGGGGAAATAGGCCCATTCGAGGCTATGCGGATAAGGCGTGTCGAAGCCGGTGACGCGTTCGACCGGGGCTTCGAGATGATAGAAGCAGCGCTCCTGAACCAGCGCGGCCAGTTCGGCGCCGAAGCCCGAAGTCCGCGTCGCTTCATGGATGATCAGGCAGCGGCCGGTCTTTTTCACCGAGGTTTCGATCGCCTCGATATCGAGCGGCAGCAGCGTGCGCAGGTCGATGATCTCGGCATCGATGCCCATTTCCTCGACGATCGTCTTGGTCACATGCACCATCGTGCCATAAGCAAGGATCGTCAGCGCTTCGCCCGAACGTACCGTCGCGGCCTTGCCGAGTTCGATGCGGTAATGACCTTCGGGCACCGTGCTCGCGTCATGCTTTGACCACGGCTCGACCGGACGATCATAATAGCCGCTGAACGGACCGTTATAGATGCGCTTGGGTTCGAGGAATACGACGGGGTCATTATCCTCGATCGCTGCGATCAGCAGGCCCTTGGCATCATAGGGGTTCGAAGGGATCACCGTTTTCACTCCGCAGATATGCGTCATGATGCTTTCGGGCGACTGGCTGTGCGTCTGACCGCCGAAGATGCCGCCGCCGAACGGGGTGCGCACCGTCATCGGGCAGATAAAATCCCCCGCCGAGCGATAGCGCAGACGCGCCGCTTCGCTGACGAGCTGATCAAGCCCCGGATAGATATAGTCGGCGAACTGGATTTCGGGGACCGGGCGCAGGCCATAGGCCCCCATGCCGACCGCAACGCCGATAATACCGCATTCGTTGATCGGCGTGTCGAACACGCGCGTTTTGCCATGCTTTTTCTGAAGCCCCGCGGTTGCGCGGAACACGCCGCCGAAAAAGCCGACGTCTTCGCCCATCACGACCATATTCGGATCGCGTTCGAGCATGACGTCCATGGCGCTGTTGATCGCCTCGATCATGTTCATGGTCTTGGTGGCGGTTTGGGTTTCAGCGCTCATCATTCGGGCTTCCAATTGGGGCCGAACTTGGCCTCTTGCTCGGCGAGCATCTGCGCGCATTGTTCCTTGAGGTGCCAGGGCAGTTCTTCGAACACATCGTCGAACATCGTCTCGAACGGCTGGTGCATGCCGTGGCCCAATATCCCGAGCTTCTCCGACTGTTTCTGCGTCGTCTTGACCAGATCGTCGAGTTCTTTGGCCTGCGCTTCGTCACGCTCGCCGTCCCATTCGCCCAGCGTTTCGAGATGCTGGCGCAGTCGCGCGATCGGATCGCCTAGCGGCCACGCGGTTGCCTCGTCGGCGGCGCGGTAGGCGCTTGGGTCGTCCGACGTGCTGTGGCCTTCGCTGCGGTAGGTGAAATGCTCGATCAGCGTCGGGCCGTTGTTCGTGCGTGCGCGATCCGCCGCCCATTGGGTCGCAGCATAGACCGCGAGCGGATCGTTGCCATCGATACGCAGCCCGGCAATGCCGTAACCGACGGCGCGCGCGGCAAAGGTCGTGCGCTCGCCGCCGGCAAAGCCCGAGAAGCTCGAAATCGCCCACTGATTGTTGACGACGTTGAAAATCACCGGCGCATTGTAAACGGTCGCAAAGGTGAGCGCCGAATGGAAGTCACCTTCGGCCGACGAACCCTCGCCGCACCATACGGTCGCGATCCGGCTGTCGCCCTTCGACGCTGACGCCATCGCCCAGCCCACCGCCTGCGGATATTGCGTCGCGAGATTGCCCGAAACGCTGAAGAAACCATGCTCGGGCGCCGAATACATGATCGGCAACTGACGGCCGAGCAGATGGTCGCCGCGGTTCGAATAGATTTGGTTCATCATCTGGATCAGCGGATAATCGCGCGTGATCAAAATGCCCTGCTGCCGATAACTCGGAAACACCATGTCGGTCCGGTCGATCGCCATCGTCGACGCGACCGAGGTCGCTTCTTCACCGGTACACTTCATATAGAAGCTGGTCTTACCTTGCCGCTGGGCACGGAACATGCGGTCGTCGAACGCCCGGGTTAGCATCATATTCCGGAGCATCGTGCGCAGCCGTTCAGGCGACAGCTTCGGATCCCACTGCCCCTTTGCCTTTCCGTCGAAATCGAGCACGCGGACAAGACCGTAGCTCAGTTCGCGCATCGCGTCGGGTTTCGTCGCTTCACTCGGGCGTGGGGCCGCTTCGACCGCAGGAACTTCGATATCGCCAAAGTCCGGAGTATCACCGGGGCGATAGCGCGGTTCGGGGATATGAAGCGACAGCGGCGGCAAATTGCTCGCCGGGCGCTGAGGCGTCTCAGGCATATCTTCTTCCCTTTAAAGCGCGAATCAGCGCCTAGTTATATTTCAACGTGGCGACATATTATTACAGACGCCATACGAATGCAACGGCAGCAATCAGACCGCGACAGGCGCGGAAATATGCGCTTGCGGCGCATAGTCCTCGACCGCGAAATCCTCGAATCGATAGTCAAAAATGCTCGAAGGCCGGCGAAGGATGCGCAGCTTTGGCGCGCCGCCCGGAACGCGTGATAATTGTTGTTCAACCAGTTCCGCGTGGTTCAGATAGAGATGTACATCGCCGCCGGTCCAGACGAGCTGATGCGCATGGAGCCCCGCTTGCTCGGCGACCATCCGCGTCAGGAGCGCCGCCTCAAAGACGTTGAAGGCAAAGCCCAGGCCAAGATCGCACGAGCGCTGGAACAGCAGGCACGACAGTCCGCCATCGCTGCGGACATGAAATTGATAAGTCATGTGACACGGTGGCAGCGCCATGCGGTCAAGGTCCGCGACGTTCCAACCGGTAAAGATATGCCGGCGAGACCCCGGATTGTTACGGAGCGAATCGATCAGCGCCGAAATCTGATTGTGCCCCTGCTCCGCGCGGCGGAACAGCCCGTCGCCTGCCGCTTCGTAACGTGGCCAGTTGACCCACTGGTGACCATAGACCGGGCCGAGATCGCCCCATCGAGCAGCAAAATCATCGTCCGCGACGATCCGCGCCTCGAAGTCCTCGATGCCGATCGTCTCGCCGGTCTCGCGGCGATATTTGTCGAGCGGCCAATCGGTCCAGATCTTCACACCCTGTGAAACGAGCGAACGGATATTGGTGTCGCCCGTCAGGAACCACAACAGTTCGCGCAGCGCGGTCTTCCAATAAACCCGCTTAGTGGTGAGCAACGGGATTGCGTCGTCTTTCAGAGAGAATCGCATCGTCTCTCCAAACAGCGAGCGCGTCCCTACCCCGGTGCGGTCGACGCGCTCGTCGCCCTCGACCCAAATACGCTGCATCAGGTCGAGATATTGAAGTTCATAATGGATGGAATCAGGCAAGAGTCGGCTCCCGGCTTTGTCTTTCGGTGCTAGGCCTAGCGTCGCGACGGGACAAGGGAACAACATGCACGACGCCGCAAAGCGTCCGATCCGGGGCAGTTACGTGTTGGGGATCGCGTAAGCCGGGCGCATGTCTACGGTGATGACCCTGTTCGAACCTCTCGGCAAAGCGCCGGACCCATCGGCGATGGCAGGCTTCGTGCCGTCTCAGCTTGAAGGCGATGTAGCGCGCCTGTTGCTGCGCCCACTGTTCGATAACGATCGGGAAAGCCTGCTGCTCGCAGCTTTCGACGCCTTCGAGCGCCTTGTGCAGCTCGAACGCGTCGACGGGAGCAGCTCGACACGCTGCGTCGTTCCGCCGCGCGCTTGGCGCGCACTGTTGGACAGCAGTATTGCGACGGTCGTCATGGCGCACAACCATCCCTCCGACACGCCATGGCCAAGCGATGCCGACATCAGTGCAACGCACGATGCCGCACTTTTCCTGCGGGCCATGGGCATCGATCTGGTCGATCATCTGATTTTCGTCGCGGGCGGTCATTTCAGTTTTCGAACTGCCGAAATGCTCTAGTTACGGCAATCATCTTCAATGTGCCGATTGGCGCTTGAAGTTCACAGATTGCGCGTCTAGAGGACCGCCCTGCCTTCGCGGCGACCCCGGTCGGCGCGCAGATCGGTCGGGGAGTAGCTCAGCCTGGTAGAGCACTGTCTTCGGGAGGCAGGGGCCGGAGGTTCGAATCCTCTCTCCCCGACCAATTTCCTGCATATTGCAGATTCTGCACCGTCTCTTCTTGTAAGTCGGCGAACAACCCCCTAAATTCAAACTACGCTGCTGTGGTTTTCCCCCTTTCCATCGTGGCGAGTGTCCCGCCAGCTTTGGCGCGGACGCGTCCTCCCTGGACCCTGGCCACCTCGTACTTCGGTACGAGGTGGTTTTTTATTCAGCGGCTTGCGGGAATAGTTCGGCTTCGGGGCGCATCTCCCCCAAATCGCTTACAAGTTCGGCAAACCACCGCGCCAACCGCGCAACACGCGCCGAATCCGGCGACCGTTCCGGCGTCAGATAGAGGCTACGGTCGATTTCGACCTGCACCGCGTGAATCCCGTCGCCGGGCCGACCATGTGTGCGAATGATATGCCCACCAGCATAAGGCTGGTTGCGCGTCACGACTTCGCCCAGCCGTCCGGCTGACGTCATCACGCGCCGGACCAGCCACTCGCCCGCGGTTTCGCCGAAGCGATCGCCGATCACGATTCGCGCGCCATGACCCACCTGCCCGACGGGAATCGAAGGCATGGAATGCAGGTCGATCAGAATCGCATGACCGAAACGATCTCGCGCGCTCCGCAAAGCCTCGCCCAGTGCAGTGTGATACGGCCGATGGAACGATTCGAGCCGCCAATGAAGGCCCGCGCCGTCAATCGGTCGCTTCCAGAGGGGGCCGCAATCGGCGAGCCTTGTCGGCACTACGCCGAGTCCCGCCCGTTCCTTGCGCCCTGGTGCCGAAAACTGCGCACGCAAAGGAATTGCCACCTCACCGGGCGCCATCTGTCCTTCGCCGCGATTCAAGTCGGCTACGGCGCGCGCCCACAACGCCGCCACGACCGTGGCCCCCGCATCCGTCGCCTCTGCCGCGATCAGATCGCTCCACGCGTCTTCGAGGCGTTCGAGTTGTGACCGTTCGACTCGCGCCGCCTCGATGATGTCAGGCGGATAGACGCGGCCGGCATGCGGCACCGACACGATCACCGGCCCGTTTGCCGCGGGCCGGTTGACAGCGATGGCGGCAGGCGGGATGCTGCGGAACGACATAGAGCATGGGTGGCAAAAAAAGCAGGACGAATCCAGCGCCGCGCGTCAATTTGTTAAATCTCTGACGCTATGCATTGCATAATAGAGGGGGCAGACGACCGGAACCGGCTGCGCCGAAGGACCAGGGAACAGATTTCAACATGATTCGCATTTTGCTGGCCGAAGATGACGATGTGATGCGCGAATATCTTGCACGCGCGCTCACGAGCGCCGGCTATCACGTTACAGCGGTCGATCGCGGCACCGCTGCCGTTCCCTATATCGATTCGGGGACCTTCGACCTTTTGCTGTCCGATATCGTGATGCCCGAGATGGACGGGATCGAACTCGCCCAGCACACCGCAAAGGCGGCGCCGCAGACGCAGGTGATGTTCATCACCGGCTTTGCCGCGGTTTCGCTGCGTGCCGAAGAAAATGTTCCGCAGGCAAAGCTGCTCTCGAAGCCCTTTCACCTCAAGGATCTGGTGCGCGAAGTCGATAATATGTTCGGCCGCGCCGACCGGTCGAGCCAACAATAACGACGCCGCCTTGCGCGAAGGGCTTGCCAAGCCGCGCAGAGGCCTTTAGGGGGCGCGTCACCCCAAGGGATGGGCGTGTAGCTCAGTGGTAGAGCACTGTGTTGACATCGCAGGGGTCGCAAGTTCAATCCTTGCCACGCCCACCATTAAAAACGCCGCCACCCCAATGGGTTGGCGGCGTTTTTGCGTTCAGGCCATTCCGCGCGCAAGATCGCCGCGCGACGCGTCGCCGATCTGGCTGCCACCGTCGCAATCGAGGATCGTGCCGGTGATGTAGCCGGCCGCCGGGCTGCACAGGAACACGGCCGATTCGGCGACCTCCTCAATCTCGCCCCAGCGCTTCATCGCGATGCGGTCGAAATGCGACTGACGCGTCGCGGCGTCGGGCGCGAGGCGCGCCATGCCCTCGGTTCCTGCGATCGGCCCTGGCGAGATGCCGTTGACGCGCACCTCCGGACCCCATTCGAGCGCGAGTACGCGAATAAGCTGGTTGATCCCTGCCTTCGCCGCGCAGGCATGCGCCTGCAACGCGGAGGCATTGATCGCCTGCCCCGCCGTGATTGCGATCAGCGACGCGCCCGGACGGTTGAGCAGGTCATGGCAGCCGCGGAACACGTTGAAGGTGCCGTTGAGGTCGATGTCGACCACGGTGCGAAACGCGTTCGCCGACATGCCGAGCACCGGAGCGAGGAAATTGCCCGCGGCGCCCGAGATCACGATGTCCATCGGCCCAAGTTTTTCAACGACCGTCTCCATCACCCCGCGAATCGCGGCATAGTCGCGCACGTCACCCGACAGACCAATCGCGTCATGCCCGATTTCGGTGGCCGCGCGCTGCGCCTTGTCCGGATCTCGCCCCGCGACCGCAACCTTCGCGCCCAGTTCGGCAAAGCGCTTCGCGATACCGAGGTTGATACCGCTTGTGCCACCGGCAACGAAGGCCGTCTTGCCGGCAAGCAAATTATCGCGGAATGTCGTCATGCTTCTCTCCCTTGTCCTGTCTCTAAAGGCCGATGCTGCCGATGCGGGGTTGACGGATCGAAACCAGTCGCCTTTTGAAACTGGAACAGACAGCAAGGATGATCCCATGGCAAGTGCCGGCCCCACCTCGAACAGCTTCATCTCGCAGCGACTGAAGCTTCACTACGTCGACTGGGGCAATCGCGGCGCCGCGCCGCTGCTGCTTGTGCATGGCGGCCGCGACCATTGCCGTAACTGGGACTGGGTCGCCGAAAAGTTGCGTGATCGCTATCATATCATCGCCCCCGACCTGCGCGGTCATGGTGACAGCGCATGGTCGCCCGACGGCAATTACGCCATGGACACTTTTGTCTATGACCTGGCGCAGTTGATCCATCAGCTCGACCTTGGGCCGCTGTCGATCGTTGCCCATTCGATGGGAGGCAATATCGCGCTGCGCTATACCGGCCTCTACCCCGACAATGTCCGCAAGCTTGTCGCGATTGAGGGACTCGGCCCCTCGCCCAAGGTTATCGCCGAGCGCGCAAAGACGGGCTATGCCGAACGCTTCCGCAAATGGATCGATGACAAGCGCCAGGCCGCAGGGCGCACGCCGCGCCGCTATGCGACGCTCGAGGACGCCCTCGCCCGCATGATGGGGGAGAATGGTTACCTGACCGAAACGCAGGCGCGCCACCTGACCATCCACGGCATCAGCCGCAACGAAGACGGCACCTGGAGCTGGAAGTTCGACAATTATCTGAACGTGTGGCCGGCGTTCGACATGCCGCAGGACGATATCGCCTCATTGTGGGGAGCAATCAGCTGCCCCACGCTCCTGCTCTATGGCGCGAACAGCTGGGCCTCGAACCCCGAGAAGGACGGTCGCCTTCAGCATTTCAACACCGCGAAGGTCATTGAATTCGAAAATGCGGGCCACTGGCTCCATCACGATCAGTTCGACCGGTTCATGTCCACGCTAGACGAATTCCTCTAAAAGCGTCGCCGGTTGCGCGCCGCGGCGCGCGATGGAAGGCGGCGCGATGGCCTATACGGGGCAGATTACGGGACGACAGAAGATGCTGTCGGGAGGCGGTGCTCTGCTCGCTGTGGTCGCGGTCGGTCTTGGCCTTGCCAGCGGTCTCGATCTCGACGTCGTTCGCAAGGCAGGTGAGGCGATCACCGCTATCGCCATCCCTGCCCCGTCGCCACCCCGCGAAGAAGCCAAGCCCGCGAGGGCGCCAAGCGAAAAGACTAGCGGCAAAGCTTCGGCCCCGAACAAGACCGCCAAGGCGGCGGCCGTTACCGCCCCACCGCCGAAGCTGCCTCCGATCGCGCCACCTGTCGCAACCGCGGCCAAAACCGGGACTGGAAGCGACGTAACAGCCGGCGCCGCGCCGACCGCTGGCCCGGGATCGGGCGCCGGTGGTCGGGGCGACGGCACGGGCGCAGGCGGAACGGGCAGCGGCGGCGGAAGCGGCAGCAAGGCCGTCTGGCGGAGTGGCACGATCCGCGATCGCGACTACCCCCACGAAGCAAGCCGGGCGAGAACCGGCGGCGAGGTCGAGGTGCGTTTCACGATCGAAGCCAGCGGCCGCGTCAGTGGGTGCCGCGTGACACGGTCGAGCGGCGACGCCTCACTCGACCGGACGACGTGCGCACTGATCGAAGAGCGCTTCCGCTTCAAGCCTGCAACCGACGCCGCCGGCGCGCCCGTTGCGAGCCAATATGGCTGGCGGCAGAGTTGGTGGCTTGAGCGGCGGCGCTAAGATCGTTCCGCCCCCCATATCAATTGCGACAATATCGCGAATGATTCGCATTAGAGTTGACATTGCGATCGACTCTCAATAGCGGCGCCCTCAACCAAACACAAAATAGGGGGTTTATCGTGAAGCCATCGTCATCCGCTTCGTTCCTCGCGCTCTCCTGCGTGGGCAGCCTGATCAGCGCTCCTGCGCTCGCCGCAAAAGCCGACGCGGCGCAGGATGCGCCGGGCAGCCGCAGCGACATCATTGTAAGCGGCACGCTGGCAACCGAAGTGGAATCGCCCAAATCGACCGCGCCGATCGTCGACACGCCCCAGACGATCACGGTCGTATCGCAGGAGCAGATCCGCCAGCAGAATTTGCTGACGCTTCGCGACGCTTTGTCCACAATCCCCGGCATTACCTTTGGCGCAGGCGAAGGCGGCGGCGGCTACGGCGACTCGATCAATCTGCGCGGCTATTCGGCGAACAACGACCTGACCGTCGACGGCGTGCGCGACAGCGCGCAGTACAGCCGTACCGACCCCTTCAACCTGCAACAGATCGAAGTCTATAATGGCGCAAACTCCGTCTTCAACGGATCGGGCAGCGTCGGCGGAACGATCAACCTCGTCAGCAAGATCCCCTTTGCGCGCAACGCGACCACGGTCCAGGCGGCCGTCGGAACCGACAATTATTATCGCGCCGCGGTGGACAGCAACTGGCGCCTCAGCGACCTGATCGCAGTGCGCATCAACGCGATGTATCATGAGAATGACGTGCCCGGCCGCGACGTCGAATCCTACCAGCGCTGGGGCGTTGCACCCTCGATCACGATCGGCGTCGACAGTGACACGAGCCTGACGCTCGCATATATTCACCAGGACGACGACAACACGCCGATCTATGGCGTCCCCTACATTCTCGGCGCCGTCAACAACGGGCCGTTGCCAGGTGTCGACGACAGCGATTATTTCGGGATCGTCAACCTCGACGAACAAAAGACAAAGGTCGATCGCCTGACCGCGACCTTCCGTCACGCGTTCAGCGACAATGTCTCGATCCGCAATCTGACGCGCTGGCAGCGCGTCCATCAGTACAGCCAGACGAGCGCGCCGCAGGGTGTATTCTGTCTCGCCAACGGACTTCAGCCGATCGGCGCGAACGCGGCCGCCACTGTCGGCATCGCCTGTCCCGCGGGCCAGAATACCCCGGGCACCTATTATCCTTCAGGACCACGCGGCCTAGTCCGCGATCAAGTCAATGACCTGCTGCACAACCAGACCGACCTGACGATCCTGAGCGGCACCAAGGGCGGCCTGTTCAACACGCTCGTCATCGGCGCGTCCTACAGCCAGGAAGATTATTCGATCGAGAATGCGCAGTTGCTGCGCAATCCGGGCGGCGCAACGCCCAACCCTGTGCTGCCGCCGATCAGCCTGTCGAACCCGAACACGGTCTGGACCGGCCCGGTCAACTATATCCGCACCGGCAACAGCTATGGCGACACGCGCAACTGGGCGATCTATGCCTTCGACACGCTCGAAATCTCGCCGATGTTCGAAATTAACGGCGGCGTCCGTTATGAAAATGCGCGCAATATCTTCCGCGCCGACACCGTGACGACCCCGGCGACCGGCGCGGTCTACACCCGCGGTGCGGATCAGGTCAGTGACGAAAATCTCTTCTCGTATCGCGTTGGCGCTGTCTTCCATCCGATCGAGAATGTCAGCCTCTACGCCGCTTATGGCAACGCCAAGACGCCGACTTCAGCCAGCGTCCGCGCGGGCTGCGGCCTGCCGGCGAGCCCGACGGCCGCCGATCCCTGCGCGACGGCGCCCGAAAAGGCACGCAACATCGAATTCGGCGCCAAGGCCGAGTTGATGGACAAGAGACTGCTGCTGACTGCCGCCGTGTTCCGCAACGAGCGCACCAATTATCGCGTGCCTTCGAATGACCCGGCGGAGCCCGCCTCGCTGCAAATCCTCGACGGTCGCTCGCGCGTCGACGGCATTGCTCTCGGCGTAAGCGGCAACGTCACGCCTGAATGGGCGATCTTCGCGAACTATACCTACCTCGACGGCAAGGTGAAGCAGAGCGTTTCGGACTTCTGCCTTGCGAATCCCGGTAGCACCGGCTGCGGCAATAGCGCCGCCATTCCCGATCCGCAGCGCGGCGACCGGTTGTTCCAGACGCCCAAGCATTCGGGTAGCCTGTTCACCACCTATGCGTTCCCGTTCGGGCTGCAGATCGGATACGGGCTGTCGTATCAGGGTAAGTTCTCGACGCACCAGCGCAACCTGGCGCAGCGTACACCGCTGTCGGTCGACGACTATTTGATCCATCGCGCGTTCGTGTCGTACGACTTCAAGAACGGGCTTGTTGCGCAACTCAACGTCTCCAACTTCACCGACGAGGAATATTACACGGGCGTCCGCAACAATGTGAACGCGACGACCGGGGCGGTGACCGGCGGCTGGGCGACCCCCGGCGACTCGCGCTCGGCGGTGTTCAGCCTCTTTTACAACTTCTGATCCTGGTGGGCGGGCGCGGCGATTGCCGTTCCCGCCCCTTTCAGCCTAGAAGCGGCACATGATCCGCATCATTCCCGACGTGCTCGACGCCGACGGTGTCGCCAAGCTCCGCTCTATTCTCGACGCCGCCGACTGGATCGACGGCAACGAGACTTCGGGTCCGCAGGCTGCGCTAGCGAAGCGCAACCAACAGCTCCCGGAATTTGGCGAAGCCGCAGCCGAGGCGGGCCGGATCGTACTCGACGCACTGGGCCGCGCACCGCTGTTCATAGCGGCGGCGCTGCCACTCAAAATCTATCCGCCCTATTTCAATCGCTACGCCGGCGGCGAGAATTTCGGCGATCACATCGACAATGCAATCCGCATGCGCCGCGGCAGCGATTTCCGGATGCGCAGCGACCTGTCGGCGACGCTCTTCCTTGCCGATCCCGACACCTATGACGGCGGCGGCCTCGTTATCGAGGGCTTTACGCAAGAGCCGGGTATAAAGTTGCCGGCCGGGCATATGATCCTCTACCCGTCGACGACCGTTCATCGTGTCGAACCCGTCACATCGGGTACGCGGGTCGCCAGCTTCATGTGGATCCAGTCGATGGTGCGCGACCAGGGTCAGCGCAATCTTCTCTTCGATCTCGACATGGGCGTTCAGGGGGCCGCAGCCACGATGGGACAAGGGGACGCGACTGTGGTTCGCCTGACCGGCGTATATCACAATCTTCTGCGGCGCTGGGCCGACAGCTAGTCGAGCATCGCGCGCCAACCGCGCGACAGATATTCGCGGTCCCCGGCAACGATGCACGCCGCCAGTTCCAAATCGTCGGCCAGCCCAATCCCCGCCTCCGCTCCCAAAACGGTCAGCGCCGTCGCCCATCCGTCGGCCATCATGCATCGGCGGTGCAGCACGGTGACGGACAAAACGCCGTTGACGATCGGGCGTCCCGTGACGGGATCAAAGCTGTGCGAATAATGCCGGCTATCGGCCATGAAACCGCGGCGATAATTGCCCGATGTCGCGACCGAAAGGTCGTGTAATGCCATACGCCATGGCGGAATGGACGAGGTGGGCGGCATCTCGACATCGACCCACCAGGGTTGGCCGTCGGGGCGCATTCCCTCACCGCGCAGTTCGCCGCCGACTTCGAGCAGGAAATGCCGTACACCGGCGCCGAGCAACCATTCGGCGGCGAGATCGACACCATAGCCCTTGGCGATCCCCGACAGGTCGAGTGCTGCCCCTTCGCCGCGCCGGATGCAACGCGTCGCCGGGTCGAAGTCTATCGTGCGGTCGCTCGCGCCAAGCTGTTCAGGCACGGCCTCAATGGGGCCGACGCTACCAAAGCCCCAGGCCTCGGTCAGCCGCCCAAGCCCCGCATCGAATGCGCCGCCACTCGCCCGCGCGATTCCCAGCGCGCTCTCAACCACATAAGCGAACTCGTCGGGGATATGACACCACAGGCCGGGCGCGGCGCGGTTGAAGCGAGACAGGTCTGATTGCGTGTCCCACTGGCTCATCTGCGCGACGACCCGGTCGAACGCTGCCCGCACGCCGTTCGTCGTCCCCGCAGGCGGAGATACCGCCAGCAGCGACCAGCTTGTTCCCATCGTCTCGCCGGAGAAGCTTTCGATAATCGCCCCGGCGTTGCGCCCGGCAAAGGCCGCGGGCGTAAGCGCGCGGGGGATCAGAATGCGGTCGGTCAGGGCGCGAGCACTTCCAGCGTCGTGACATAGCTTGCGCGGCGCTGCGGCGCGGGGGGCGTCGCGGGCTCGGGCGCGCCCTCTTCACGTTCTGCCTGCGGCGTAGTGACGTTCAGCCAATAGAGGCCAGGTTCGGTCCAGTTGATCGCGACCTTGCCGTCGGCGCCGGTTTTGAGGTCCATCTGGCCAAGCTGGTCGCGATAACGGATGCCGCCCGGGATCACCGTGACCGGCAGGCCTGCGGCAGGTTTGCCGTCGAGCAGGAACTGGAAGGTCGCCGCCTCGCCCGCGATCAGATCGTTCGGATGCGTCACGGGGACGAGTTCGATGCCCTTCCCCGTCGGCTTGAACAGGGTCGTCGTCGGCTCACCCACCGTCACGAAAATCTCGTTGCGGTTGTTCGATTCGGCAGTCTTCACATTTGTCGCACCGGCGGGGATGCGCTCGGCGAGGTTCGTTGTGGTCGTACCGCGCGGCAGCCGCTCGGTTTTGCCGTTCAGATCATAGCTGCCCATCACGCCGTCGGAAACCGAGGCGATGCGCCAAGTGCCCTTTTGCGTCAGATGGACGTCGAAGGTGCTGCGATAGCGGCCCGTTGACTTATTCTCGATCGTCGCCTCGCTGCCGTCGGGCGCCCAGGCCTTCAATGCGTCGAGACGCAGCGGCTGATGCTCGAAATAGAAGAGGTCGTTCGATACTGCAGCGTCGACGGTGACCCATACGTCATCGCCCGACAGAACGGTCGACGACGGCAGCATCCACTGACGGTGTGCGGAAGCCGGAACGGCGACCAGCGCAGCCAGCGCGGCGGTCGCGGCGAAACCCCAAATTCGCTTCTTCATATCCCTGTCCTTTCAGTCTTTAGCGGAAGGCGACCGAAACGGCCCCCAGTTCAGTCGTCCCTGCGGCGCGCCCGCCTGCCCCGGCCTTGGCGGGCCAGATGAAGGGAATGCGCAGCAGTTCGCGGCCGCCAACCTCACGCGCGGCTTCGATCACCAACGTGTATTGGCCGGGTGCCGCTGCGCCGAGTTGCGCGCGTGTGAAGGAGACCTTGTGCGCGCCGGGCGCACGCGTCGCGCCCGTGATGCCGTTTGCGGGGAAGGTCATCGAGCGGCCGGCGGCGCGCCACCACTGGCGCACGTCGCGAAGCCACTTCGTCCCCTCGTTCGCCTTCATGTCATAATCATACCAGACTGCGACGGTCTTCGCGGGTCCGCCGGCCTTTTCGACCCAGATCGCGACATAGGGCTTGTGATATTCGGCGACCTTCAGCCGCGGAATATTGATCGTGACATCCATCGTCGCCGGATTGGCAAGCGCGACCGTCGGCACACCGAGCACGGCGCCGAGGCCGATCGTGCCGCCGAGGATGCGCACCGGGGTGGAAAGCTGCATGATGGGTCTCCCTAGTGAATGAAGATGATGGCGATAGCGGCAGGGATCGCGAGGCCCAGTCCGACGAGCGGCCAGGTGCTCTTGCGCTTCGCCGAATGTAGCTGAAGCAGGAACAGGCCGGTGATCGCGAATACCAGGCAAGCGAAGGAGAAGATGTCGATGAACAGGCTCCATTCGCCGCCCGAATTGCGCCCCTTGTGAAGATCGTTGAGGTAGGAAATCCATCCGCGGCTGGTGACCTCTCCCGACGCGGCGCCGGTCTCTAGGTCGATCGCGACCCAGGCATCGCCACCCGGGCGGGGCGCGGGCAGATAGACTTCGCCTTCGGACCATTCCGCTTCCGCCGACGCCTTTACCGGGAAGCTTTCTTCGACCCATTCGGCGACGGCGGGCGGAAGGGGTGCCTTCTCCGCATCGGGCGCCGCAGCATTGAGGCGCGCCAGCAGTGCTTGCGGCAGCTGCGCCGATTGCTGCGTTACGACAGGCGAGCCCTCGATATCGGCGGCATGGTTGAGCGTGAAGCCCGTAATCGCGAATAGCAGCAGGCCGATCAGGCTGACGGCCGAGCTCATCCAGTGCCACATATGCAGCTGCTTCAGCCAGAAGGCCTTCCGGCTCTTTTTAGTCGCCGGTCGCGAAGATGTGGGTGCGTGCATCTGGAAGTTCTGCCAAAAAGATGCACGGCCAGTATCGCGAACGATTCGCAATTACAATAATTATTCCAGCCTTACGCTGATGCAATACGCCATCGTTCTTACGCAATCAGGCCGGCGCGGCAATCCAGCGATCGACTTGCGCTTCTAGCACTGGCAACGGTACCGATCCGCGTCCGAGGATGATCTCGTGAAACACGCGCTGGTCGTATCGCGGGCCAATTGCCGTCCGCGCCTTGTCGCGCAGCGCGAGGATGCGCTGCATGCCGACCTTATATGATGTCGCCTGTCCGGGCGTGACGAAATAACGGCGAATTTCAGAGCGGATTTTTCCGATCGGCTGCGGCGAATTGGCGGTGTAATAGGCCAGCGCCTCGGCCTCGCTCCATCCCTTTGCATGAATTCCGGTGTCAACCACCAGGCGGATCGCGCGCCAAATCTCGCGTCCCAGCCGACCGAAATCGCTGTAGGGATCGGTGTAGAAGCCCATCTCCTTCGCAAGCCGCTCGACATAGAGCGCCCATCCTTCGCCATAGGCACCATAGAAATAATTCTTCCGGAACTCGGGCGTGCCGGTCATTTCCTGCGCGAGCGCGATCTGCATATGATGACCGGGGTGGCCTTCGTGATAGACGGTGCCCTCGATCTCGTAGATCGGGGTCGCGCGCGTATCGGCGAGATGGACATAGAAAATGCCCGGTCGCGACCCATCGAGCGCCGCCGGCGAATAATGCGCGGCGCCGCCCGGCTCTTCGCGAAACGCCTCAACGCGCTTGACGATCAGATCGGCCTTGGGCAGTCGCCCGAATTGCTCGGGCAGCCGCGCACGCATGCCGGCAAGATAATCCTCCGCCTTTTTGAGATAGATCGCGCGGCCTGCGTCGTCGTTCGCGACATAGAAACGATCGTCGCTGCGCAGGAAGACGAAAAAGTCCTCGAGCTTGCCGTCGAAGCCGATTTTCGCCTTGAGCGCTTCCATCTCCGCGCGGATACGCGCGACTTCCGACAGGCCGAGCGCGTGAATTTCCTCGGCGGTCATGTCGGTCGTCGTCTGCAGCCGCAGCATCGCGTTATAATAAGCGGCGCCATCGGGCAACGCTCCCGCGCCGCGCGGGTCGGCAGAGGCCTTGGCGCGGTCGGCGATGAGCCAGGCGCGCAGCCGGCCGTAAGCGGGCTTCATCGATCCCGTCATTGCTGCGGCGACCTGTGCGACGTAGCGATCGGACGCCGCAGCGTCGGCCTTCCCTTCGGTCACGAGACCCGACGCCTTTGCCTTCGCATCGGCGAACAACGCATTGTCGGCACCGTCGTCGAATGGCGCGCCGGTGGTCAGCCGCCCGACGAGCTCGATTGACTGGTCGTAGGCGAAGCCGGGCATTCTCACCCCACTTGCCGCCGAAGCCTTGGCGCGGTCGAGATAGACATCGAGCGTCGGGCCAAGCGCGGTGACTCGGGCGATATAGGCATCCATATCCGCGGTCGTGTCGACACGATGCTGGTTGATCATGAAATTCGGCAAGCCGGTGTGTGGGCCATTGCGGTCGAAGACATAATTATGCCCGCGCCACTTCGTCGACGCCTCGGCCCGCTCAAGCTCCAGCAGCCACATGTCATATGACACCCGCGCGTCGTCACCGAGCGTCGCCGGGTCGAACTTCTTCTTCATTTCCGTGACATTGGCCCGGCGCCAGGCAAGCCGGGCAGCCGCAGCCGCGTCGCTCGGGTCGGTAAAACGGTCCTGCTGTTCCTTGCGGCCAAGCTGGGTGAGCTGTTCGGGGTCGAGCGCGATCTCGGCCTCGAAAGCCGCGTCGAGAAAGGCGGTAAACGCCGCGTCGCTTGTGCCGCCCTTCGCCGCCGCCCGCGCTGCCGGCGCAGCGATCAGGCTGGTCGCCAATGCCAATGAGAATTCCCGTCGTGATAGCCGCACTGGACACCCTTCCCTGCTTCGAAGCCGTCGGCGGTACCGCGATTGACGCCCGCGAGCCAAGGCAAAATTTCGGGGAGTCAGCCTAGCCCCCATCAGGGCGGGCTCGACGAAGGAAGGTGGTGGCGGAGACGGAGCCCGCCACATTGCCACTCGAGTCTATTGAAATACAACCCGTTTTTTTCATGAAATTTCTCCGATACCATGGATGATACCATGGACGCGTTTGGCACTGGGACCCTCGATTGGCTTACAGTGATACTTCGGCTTGAAGGTATCCCTGAACGGATTGCAGTCCTTCGATATCTCGGGTCATGACATCAAGCGGCGTGCGGCCTCGAAAGAGCTCACCTGCGTTCTCTCTTCTGATCCAGCCGTCCGCTCTCGAATGAACCGGGAGGAGGATGTTGATGGCCTTGAAAATTTCAAGAATTGCAATGAGTCGCTGGGCGATGGCAGTAGGCACCTGCTCTATTCTCAAATCGTTGAGCGTCTCCAAATCCTCATAAGAGATCACTCCGAGCAATCCCACTTTCTCTGACGGGGATAGAGACCAAGCGCGAGCCAAACCCGCGAATATTCTCATGATGGGATTTGCAGGTGGCGTCTCATTGATGTCGATGACCGCCCGTTGATCCACCCATGCAATTGGACTGGCGAGACCGGCCGCCCCGACAACGCGCAGGACAAATCCTGCCAAGATTTCGAAATCACCTGATTGAAGGATATCACTGCCTGTTGGAATCCCAGGGTGGGCCGCCACCCATTCCTCTAGCTTTCGTCGGTACTGGTCATTGTCGTCCTCAACCAAGACCGTTCTCCCTGCGCCAAGATGCCCACTCAAGGTCCATAATCGTCCTGCCCTCATCGGTGCCGAGGGGCCGTGCGAACTTTCCGAAACCACTCGGAAGAAGTTCTCGTGCGGGAACCATAACATGTACATGCGGAGAGCCTGGTCGCGCCGCCCTGGCGGGGACATGCATTACAGAGATTGCTGCAACCCTATGCTCTGATACAATACGCTGCCTGACAAACTCCTGAGACGTTTGCCAAGCTTCGTGGAGCCGCAGTTCGGGCGGTATGACTTCGGCTTCCGGGAACCGTAATGTCACAATGACAATCACATCTCGAAGCTGGTACCCCTGCTCATCATATGCCCGAGCGAGGCGCTGGGCACTCCAGAGTTCATCGCTAGCCCCCGGCGGCAACTGAACCGAATGCATGAAGCATGTTGGATTGATCCATGCTGCTTTTGAATCCTCAGGGCGGAGGACCGGATACATTCGCTTGAACACCGCGCTCTCGGCAGTCACTTGAGCTCCTCCGTTTACTGGCTCAGCCTGGATGATCCCAAACGACAGATTTTCGGTCACGCCGATGACGGGCAGATAATCGAGACCAGGCGGCGGCACTTTCATTTTTTTTGCCATTACGTGATCCCCACATTGCGGGTGCGGCGGGCGATCATCTTGGCAGCCTCGCATAAGCCGTAGGCGCGCTGATCGAATGTGAGGAAAGGAGGATTGCAGTCGAGCCGCAGACCGCCTTCTTCAAGGGCAACGTACGGACCGCTCGCCTCTGGGAGGAGCCAATAGCCATCTGCCCGATGAACGTAGAGCAGCATGCGGTCCAAGTGGCAGAGGGCGCCGTCTATGTGGCTCACCACGCCGAAACGGACGTGGTTTAATACTTCGGGGTAAAATCCGTGATGACTTACAACGACATCACAACCCGTGGATATAGCGGCGTGCTGCATAGCATCGCGAAACATCACCGGATCGCACACAGTTGCAGCAACGATGAGCTTGCGGTCTCGGAGCCGCGCTGCTCCTGCTGGCAACCCCAACCGAACTTCTACCGCATCTCTGTCACCGAACACGTCTTGAAGGAAGATGCTCATCATCCTCCCGCTCACGCGCGAAACGCGTTCATCCATAATCTTGGTCATTGAGAGAATCTCCGTCTTATAGTGATCGGAGCCCCCTCATTTTTCATCTACTCGGGAGCTCACGGCATCCCGAACTTGATATTTTTACTTAACCAAATTGGGTCCCGGCAGGAGGCATTCCCAGCCAATCGACAGGCCAGGCAGACGACTGATGAACTGATGCTCAACTCAGCGCGTGCAAGTTGAGTCATCTGGTGGAAGCCAGTTTCTGATGAGCTAAGAATCTGAGAGCCCAGCCAGCGGGCGGTGCGTGCGACGAATGACATTTCCGCGCCGTCGTTTTGCGATCTAGTGGCACGTTTTCGCTCGAATTTTTTTCTCGAGACTGCCTTACAGACGGAGGCAGCTATTTCGGCGGAGCTAAAAACTCCTGCTCAGCCTTCACGCATTTCAAGCTGGCTGTTCGCTTGGGCGATCAGGCCGTCGAAGAGCGGCAAAGTCTCGATGATCTTCTCGATGGCGTGCCGAAGCGGGCCGAGAGCATCTTCGGGTGCTTCAGCTTCGAAGGCCAATGCGAGTTCTTCCTGATCAAATTTGAGCGGGAGGTAGATGCGGGAAGGCTTTTCAAGGCTGAATCCGGCGTCGAGAATGGCTTTTACCGCCGGGTTGTGGTCTGAAATAAATCCGTTCCATTTACCGCCATGCCGGACACACCGCTGTTCAAAATAAAACCCCGCACCAGTGCCGCTCGGAGATGTTCCCGTGAAGTTGGATAGCCAGCTTTCGTCGTTTCCGCCTTTGATTTGATAACCCAGATAGAAGGCAAATCGTCCGCGGCCGACGGCCTCATTATCTTGTACCCAATCCTTTTTCCGAAACCAGAATTCCTCGTCTTCTTCGTTGCGATAAGACACCAGCGAAGCATTGTCGGTCGCAGAATCGAATACCGAAGAGAAAGCCTTAAAAAGTTCGAGCCACAAAATGTCGTCGAGATAGGCTCTCGTTTGCTCGAATTCTCCAATATTTCGCGTGATGAGCGCGTTCAGCTTGGGGTCCGATTGCATAGAAATATCCTAAGAAGTCGTCTGGAACGTCGAGACATGGTCTGCGAACGCGAGGATTAGCCAGTCGGAGAACTCGCGCTCTGCTGCCTTTACCGGCGCTATGTGACGAGCGGAGACCGATATGTCGCGCCAGCTGGCGGGGACAACCTCACCAGGATCGGCGCCAGTCCGGGTCAAATAAATGAGCGACCAGCCTTGTTTTCCGGGAGAGATAGCTGCGAGCCTTCCCAGAGCCGCGCGGTAACGGGCAAGTTGTTCGACACCTTCCCCGGCATCGATCTTGATCTCGATGCCCACAATTTGGGTTTTCGTTTCAATCAGAATATCGAGGCGGTCGCTCAATTCGGCCATAGGATTGGCTTCGGCTGTGATGGCGTACCCCATGTCTAGCTCGCTTTTCGACGGCAAATGGCAGTCTCGCCCGCGTTCAATGCGGCGAAAGAAGGCATTGAGGAACGCGGCGGCCCGCGATCCTGAACGTCGAGGATCCCAAAACTGGGTCAGGACGGCGCTATTAATCACCTCCAGTCGGTCCACTCGCACCATCGACCACGGATTCAGAAATACCCCCCGACTTCTGGCGTCTGCAATCGGCTGGCCGATCTCACCGAAAAATCTTGCAATCGCAGTCGAATTGATCGGCGGTTGCTGCACTAAGCAGTGGGGAAACAGTGCTCGGGCAGCGGCAAAGAATTCTGTAATCCGGGGAAGGTTCGGGTTGTCGGTCAGTGACATCATCCGGCGCTACGCCGCCGCCGGATGATCGGCCAAACTATAGCCTGGCGCGGGCAATTTTTTGCGTGGCCTATGATCATCGGAGGAGGCCGGCCAGCATCGAGACGCCCTTCGACGAATGTTCGGTGGGCATTCGATTCCCGAACATCTGAGCAACTACCTCACGCAAGCTATCGACATCTCCCGCCGCAATTGCCGCATCTCCCTCTCTTGTGAGTTGGTCATGCAGATTTTTGTCAAGGGCGGAGAATCGTTCGTCGCGCAAATTCTCAAAAACTGCAGCGATGAAGGTCGGTTGTTGGAAAAGAGCTCGCTGAAAAATGGAGCGCGCCTGTTCAACCAGATCCCTGGCCTTTTTCCAATTGCCATTGCTGAGCTCTTCCCGAGCCGAATGAAGCAATGTAGAGAGGCGCTGCGCCGTTTCTGCCTCGATCTTTTCAATAAGGTCGGCCGCTCCTTCCTCAATCCGATCAATTTCTTGGAGCAGCATTGCCTTGCGGTGTTCAGGCGCGTCGCTAAGCCGGGCTAGTTCCTGCTGAACGTGAAGAGCCTCTTCTGTCGCCAATCGCCGGGCCTCGGCATCAATGGAATTATCGAGAAGTTCTTGTTGACGCGCTAGACGGCGCTCCATTCGATCAAGTTCCGACGATGCACCCAACGCCGATCTCGCGTGAGACAGAGCTTGTTGCGCTTCACCGAGCTTTTTGGTCGCGAGTAATTCGCCCTCGTCGCCATCAAAGCGCTCATGGTTGGCCTGCGGGACATAATAGCTCTTGTTATCCAAGTGGATCCCCAGATCAGGGATTGCGACCTCGCAGTTGATCAAGCCGTTGTCGTCCATGCTCCAGTGGATTTCGATACTCGATCCCGCGACTAAACTGTCCCCATCGTCGAGGATATCGTCGGCGCGAATGCGGAAGACGCCAATGGAAAGGTTTAGAAGCGGGTCGTCGACGCCTTCGGCGTGATTGAAAAGCTCGACATCGAAATGGGAAGGGATGCCCCCAGTCAGCGTCTCGCGAAGACGGTAAGAGGATGTATTTTTTACGGGTAACGGGGTGCCCTTTGAAATCAAGGGAACGAGGATGTTGCGGCGCTCGGATGCCGGGCCGTCAGCAATCTTGACCGAGACTGTTTGGGTTGCGTGTATGGCCGCCGCCGTTGCTGCGGAACGCATAAACTCAATGGTCTGCGGCTCGCACGCGGGTTGACCGTCGACATCGGTGACGGTCAGTTTGAATTGATGTGCGCCGAGACTGGGAAGAGGAAGGCTGAGCGATGCTTTGCCATCGAAATTGACAATCCCGCTGTCAAAGCCCTGCGGCCCGGTGATTTGATAGCAATAGGATTTATCCTGGGTGTCGGCCGTGATCCGCAACTTTGCATTTTCGTCCGATGTTCGGGCAGTAAAGGCGAGCTTGAGTTCTAACTTGCCTTCGACCGCCAAGCTGCCGCGAGCGCTTTTCCGTTGCCCCGTCGCGCTGCCCCAGTCGCGGCTTTCGGCAAAAATTGCTGCACCTCTCGCAACTGCTGTCATAGGGTCAGTCTTATGGTCAGCGGGGACGCCAAGTTCTCGGCTAACGGTCTCACGTATGACAGGCATTTTTGAAGGGCCACCGATGAAGACTATCCGGTCAATGTCCTCGTGGTTTAGGCCATTGTCGGTTAGAATCTTACGGCACAAGGTGATGGAGTCATCAATCTGATCAGCGATCAGCGTCTCTAGCTGGGCGCGACTCACTTCGACTTCGGTGTAGATTTCCGTACCTGCGTTGTCGGTAGCGCGGGCATCTTCCTCGCTTAAGAAGACGATCGTTTTATCGCGGCTCGATAGCTCGATTTTCGCCATTTCGACCTTCATCCGCAGAATGCCGAACATTCTCCGATACTCGGGACGAACGGCGGCGTCGGCAGGAAGATCAAATTTTTCGGCGAGCCAGGGACGGACTATCGTGTCCAGAATGCCGCGGTCGAAGTCGCGGCCGCCGAGCATGTTGATGCCCTCATGTGCGATGACATTTACCGCACCGCCGCTGGCTTCGACAAGCGCAACGTCGAAAGTTCCGCCGCCTAAGTCGTAAACGAGAAATCGCCCGTCTCGGCGCGACGCTCCCTCCAACGCAGCCATGGCCGCGGCGACTGGCTCCTGCAGCAGGCCTACTCGAGACAATCCGGCCGCTCGGGCAGCACGAATGGTCGCCTCGGACTGCATTTGGTTGAAAGCGGCGGGGATAGTGATAATTGCGCCCGCGACGTCTACCGAACCCGATTCAGCGGTCGCCTGCCGGATAAGCTGGCGGATGATCTCGGTACTTGCTTCTTCCGGGGTGAGGATCTTGTCCGCTCCCTTAAGTTCGATCGTGCTCGAGGTTCCCATAAGCCGCTTGAAGCCCTGAGCGACGTTTTCAGGAGACAGCTCGGCCTGCGCCTGTGCCCGGGTACCGACCGACATGTGGCCGCGACGGTCAAAGTAGAGCGTGCTGGAGAGTACGTCTTTGCCGTCTTCGGTTTTGAAAAGCCTAATGCCTCCGCTATCAATGCCGACAATCGCCGAATTTGAAGTTCCTAGATCAATTCCGAGATACATTGTTCTCTGCCTTCTTTACGGCCACTCGGGCCGAATGAATAACCTGTCCTTTGCAGATAATCGCTGGCTCGATCGCCTTGTCGACTACCAATGGTTCCGCATCGTCAAACTCGTCGTGATTGATCGCAACGGCGGGAATTTCCGGGCCAAAAATCTGGCCCTCGAAGGTCGCGAGCTCCACCTCTAAGCTGGAGAGATGCTGTGCGAGCCGTCCGGAGGAAAACCTGACCTGCGCTGCAAATCGTTCGCTCCGGTCGCCGGAAAGATTGTCGCTAATTCGTTCGCAACTGCGCAGCAATTTCCAATAATCGATGGCTAAGTTCGCCCAGTTTTCAAGCTCATTCGCCATAGGGATTTCCTTCGGGCACACTCTCGCCAAGTTCGTCAACCGCGTCACCAAATGTCGGCGCAGCATCATTCGATGGTGCGAAGGGCTGCGGGGGCCGAACAATTGTCGGCGATGGCGCACTCGGTCCGAGCAGCTCCACTCCCTCTCTCCGGAGGCGGTCGGTCTCAAGAATAATCTCGCCGTCAACCGTCGCTTTATCTCGCTGATCGTAATTAAATTGGCCACAGCGACTATTAAAATCGGTAACTTCGGCATTAAAGCGATTCTGCTGCGTATAAGAACTGACTGCCGCCCGCGCAGCATCCAACCGCTCTGTCTGTTTAAGGCAATAGCGTAGTTCAGATAACGAGAGCGATGTCCCGGAATAAGGTTCCGGCGGCGTCTCGGTACCATCGTCCGGCGTGGCAACCGTCTCGCTGGCATCTGCCAACGGATCCTCTGCGGCTGCAGTTGCGTCATCAAGGATCGCCTCGTCCGAGCTCGCATAGGCTGCGTCTTCGGCGACACTGTCGTTTCCGCCGCCCGAATTGCTGAAGATTGCGATCAGAGCGATGATGCCGATGACGCCCCAGCTGACAAACGAGTTGGTCCGTCCGGAAATAATTTTCTCGTCAATCTGCTGCTGTATCCGAGAATATTGCGCTCTCTCGTCGGGATCCTCGCTTTCCATCAAAACTGCGCAATGAGCCTTGGCATCCTTAAAATTACCTGTTCGCAGCGCTTCAGCTAGGCGGATGGAGGCTTTCGTTCGTTCAAGCGTCTCACGATCTTTCTGGAGAATGGTCACAAGTTCTGGCGGCAACTTATTGACGGCCAGAAACAGATAATCGAGAATGACGGCCGCGCCCTCGCCATCTTCCTGATTATTGTGAAGGGCGATCGAAAGCGAGCGAACGAGCCGCACAGCGCCGGCGACAATGTTTTGATCACTCTGGCGATCAATGATCTCGCCGTACAGGCGTCGAACTTCGCCTACAGGATCAGGCGATGTCATCGTAAAACCCGCGCGGGCAATTGTGGAACTCGTTTTGCTTAAATTAGATACCGCCCGATCTACCGCGGCTGCCAACGGCATCAGAATGGATGCAACACGTTGGTCCTGTTCGAGAGATACTAATGCGTCCACATCGCCGGCAAGCTGGGCGGCGGCGCTCGGTAGCTCGGCGAAAATCTTCTGGGCCAATTCACTCAGTCGGAGTGCATCGGCATGGCGCTCATGTTCGTTGGCCAGCGTGAGCACTGCTCGACGAACTTCTCTGTAGAGGCGTTCCGAATGAACTTCATCAGCTCCCAGGTGCTGGTCGGCTCGCTGCAACGGTTGTGCAATTCTGTCCCAATCGAGCAACCGCTGTTCCAGCTTGGGGAATATTGCCCGACCTGAGAGATGGCCGACATAATCATCCAACAGCAAGGAGATCGCGGTGATTTCGTTCTCGAGCGTCGGAGAAACCAGCTGCTCGTATTGAGCGATCAGACTGGTCGCCAAGCGGTCTTTGCGAAGTGAGGCGGCGGCGCAGCGCACTTCTACAATGCGCAGCACTTCGTCGGTTGCGGCGTCAAAGCGCGCGAATGCGTCAAGTGCGAACGCAGCGTGCCGTTCCGTCAGCGACTTAAGCTCACTGGCGATTTCGGAACTGGACACCTTACCAAAACCTGAAACCGATCGCTCTTCCTCGACCGTTCGGTGAAGATCGCCTTCTTCAATATCTAAGTGAGCTGCCAGCAGCTGGTCGATGAGCCGGCGGGATTCGGTAACACTTGTTGATATCCGGGATGCTTCCGCGATTAGGTTGGCCTTCGCAACACCGCCTACATTCTGGGCTGCTTCCTCCAACTGCACGGAGGTTCGAAGCTTTAACGTCGCACGGGCGTCGCTCGGCCGCATTCCCAGAAGATAGGACAACTCGGCCGAAATCCGCTCTCTCGGAGTGAAGAGCGCCTGGCGGGCCATATCCAGCTTGCGCTCGGCGTCAGTTGTTTCGGCGTCGAGCAAGGCGTCCTGATGCGCGTCATTGATTTCGTCACGCCGCGCTCGCGGACTGACACCGAGCACTGCGAAGGGATTCTCAAATAGGTGGAGCGAAGTCACAGGATTCTCTAATCTATCGAATTGTCAACAGAGCGGGGGCGGCTTGCATTGCCCACCACCAAATCGGCACGCTATTGCGCGCGGTTCTTGAAAGCCTTGGACGCGTCATTCTTCCCCCTCTGATCCTATTTGCCTGTCGTCGGGAACTGATCAATTCTTTTTTTCGCTATGAGGTGCCCGCTTCCAAGGGAGCGTGAAAAGCCAAGCCTTCGCGTCTCATCACGAGCTCGGTTTTTATAGTGAATGGGGCTCCTTTTCTGATCTCCATCACTATGTGCGCAACTCGTTGTCGATAGTTGCGGCTCACGCGCAGGGTCGTGGCCAGGTTAGTTTATGATCCGAATTGGCGGTAATTCCTTTGTCAGGGTATTGCGGGGGACGAACCCTTTTTATGGACCCGCGATAGTCGCGGCGACTAAGGCGAACGGGAGGCGTCGGAGTGATCAAAGAGCCTAAAACGTTGCAAGAAGCATTGTTCGCCGTGTGACACATAGGCGATTTTCGGGCTGCCGAAGGTTCAATCATACGAATCGCCAACTACAGACATAACTAAGGAGGGCAATCGCGGGGCTAGGAATGGCGGCTTTGAACTTGCGTCGAGAACGGCCCAAACAGTCATTTGCTGCCGTAGAGGACCGGCTTGCTATCTTGGTCTGCTTCTGATGGTTTTCGCTCGAGAGCGGACGGTCTTCAAAGAGCCAGGTTCAATGGATTAATCTCGATCGACCGAAAGCGGGGCGAACCTTCTCCACAGGGCAAGAAGCCTCGACGAAATTGATCGGTTTCACGCCTGTCCGATAAAAAGCACCGCGCTTGATCGTCACTTAGAGACTCAATACTCACCAAGTCCGCGCAGAATTGGCCGAGCGGGCCCTTTTTTTCGACGTTTGAATTGATCGAGCATAAGAGGATGGTGTTAGAATTTGAGTATGCTCGGACGGTGACATTATCTACAGGTTCGGATGGACATAAGCTGGCGTGAATGAGGATACAGGGGCTTGAAGGCGAAGAAGCGCGCGGGGGTGCGTAAACTCATTAAATCAGAAGACGCGGAGCGCCGACGCAAGGTAGATGCAGCGATTCGACATGCACAAAAGGTCGTTAGGGAAACCGGGGTCTGTGCACCGGTGGTTTTCCGTTCCACTCTTGTTGGAGAACCGAGTTCGCAGGCTCCAACCAGACCAGCGCCCCGTCCGCGAATTCGCAATAAGAACAATGCTGGGGCCCGCGTACAGCCCGCGAATCCCGCAATGGACGAAGCATTACGCAAGGCACTCAATCTCGCTCCAAGGCCCTGCCCTGCGCCGCGTGAGCCTCTGGCAGTAAAAGGCTCACCGCCGCCTTCGAGTGCTGCAAAAGCGGCGCCCATGGTAGCGACGCCGCGCACGATATTTTCAAGGGGTTCCGAGGGTAAGGCAACTGAAACGTTGCCAACAAACGTGGCGAAAAGGGCCGCCAAGAAGGCTGCGAAGAACGCACCTAAAAAGGCTACGAAGCGTGTTCGGGAAAGCCATGCCCGGCCCTTATCCAAAGCATCTAGTCGCTTAGCGAAATTGACCAAAAAGCTAAGGTCTGAAAGAATTGATCGCGAAGGGACAACGGAACTCAACGAGATTTCTCGCCGGGATTTGAATGCTCGTTTGAGCTCTGCGAAGGACGCTGAACGCGCTGCTGGGCAATCTCCATTTGAGAAGCTGAAGAGGGATTGGTCTGCGGCATTTAACATGCTGCAGCGTTATGAGGATCAAGATCCGAATGCTGCAAATGTGGTCGATGCCAGGCGTCGGCTTTATTTGATCGAAGCGGAATGGGACCGACGTCACGCATTGAAGCCAGGAGATCCGGACTATTTCCCTTGGCCTTCCACCGATATAAATCCGAGTTCAAGCGATGGAAATGCGATTGAACGGCGCGAAATTGGAATGCTATCCTATCTTGGATATCATGTAGGCTTAGGCAGCCAATTGACTGGCTCGCAGCGTACCCGACTGCTGGGCCAGATCTTCACGATGCGGCTGCCTCCACTCAATGGCCTGGACTACATGAGAGATTGGGGAGCACCGCGGACCGGGCCTCGTCTTCGCAAAATCGCAGAAAATATCGCGAGTTTCGCAAAGAACGCGAAAGGCAAAAATCATCCATCAATGGACACGGCGATCAGCCATTGGGAAGATGACCTCAAGCATTTGCGGCGTCACTTCTATGATCGACGCTTTGATTTCCAGTGGCCACGATCATGAGCGGCGGCGGGTTGACGAAAGACATTTCACGGAAAGAAAAAGCCCGCTCAATATTCCGATCCCCACCCATTCCTTTGCATTGATGGGATGACGTACGCACTCGGCAGCTCGCGACCTCCCGTTAGAGATGGCTGCTGTCCTTGTTCCAAAAGCCGTGCCCTGCTACGGCCCAGAAAAGATTAGCATTCAAAGGAAAAAATTGCATGGAAGATCCCGAAACGCTCGTCTCATTGACGGCCGATATCGTTGCGGCCCATGTCAGCAACAACAGCGTGGCTATATCAGATATTTCGTTGATCATCCGATCGGTGCACGACGCGCTTGCGGGTCTAGGGACGACCGACAAGCTGGAAGTTAAACAAGAGCCCGCAGTCTCAATCCGCGCATCGGTGAAGCCCGATTACATTGTCTGCCTTGAAGATGGCAAAAAGCTGAAAATGCTGCGCCGCCACCTTATGACGGCGTATGACATGACGCCCGACGACTATCGCGCGAAATGGAATCTTCCCAAGGACTATCCGATGGTCGCGCCCAACTACGCTGAGACCCGTCGCACGCTCGCAAAAGCGATCGGCCTCGGAACCAAAGGGCGCGGTGGCGGCCGCAAGCCCGCCGCGCGCGGCGGTGCTAAAGCGAAGTAGTGCCATGGAGCCTATTCGGGCCTGCGCCGGATAGCGCTCTAGTGGCGATCCGCATTGAAGCGTTGCGCTGCGGTATTTTGCTGGCGCTTGTAGTAGATCGGGCGACAGATCGATGTTCGACCGAACAATCGACGCCCCGTGCATGGGACAACGCTTCGTTCGCTTCTCCCGGCAGCGTCCGACTGCCAAATGCGGCGTAACGGCTAGGAACGCCCCCGCCTCGCGATCAGAGGCCGGGGCGCAATCTAGATCAACCCTCAGTCGGTGTCGTTGCCGGAGCGATATCCAAAACTGGTTCAGATGCAGGCACTGTGGCGGTCGCGGCGGGGACCGCCATCGGCGGAGCACCAACCGGAACTTGCATAGGCGCCGGCCCACCATTCGCGAAGGCCAATACAACATCTTCGTCGATGAAGCCGCCGACATTGCCGCCCTTGGGCAGAACAGCGCTGGTGCCAGTTACAAAGAAGCCTGCGATTGGAACCAAGGCGATAGCGCCTACAACGCCCGCCGTACCGGTAACGCCTTTATCGTCAAAAGTACCGGTCAGACGGATTTGACGGCCGTTATGGCGAAGATACAGGATGCGCGCGTCAAGCTTGCCGGATTTCCCCCACATGCCCTTGTTCCGCACGGTAGTGATTTCGCCCCAAGCGGGCGTGCCGCTCGGAAGCACGGTCACGCCATTCACGATGACAGGCTCCGACACCTCCATCATGAAACGCTGCCCGACGCGTGCGGCTTTCTTTTTCGTTGTGATCTCTTCCATCAATCGAAGGGCTACCGGCGTACCGGCGCGGAGTACCGCGTTCGTAGTTACGACTTCGGGTATGGCAGTGGACGCCGGCGCAGCTGGCACTACGACGGGCTGTTGCGCCAAAACTGCAGGCGACACAAAGAGTGTGGCCGCAGTCGCGGCCATAGTTACGAATTTCATTGATAAACTCCCCCAATATGTCCCCGGATATAGCTGGGACGTGTCGAGGGGCAATTACAATTAGTGCCGAGTTGGCTTTTTCTCTCCCATTCTGGAACACTAAAGGCCAGTTTTCTAGCCTTCCAGCTCAATCCCGAGCGTTTGTTACTCGCGCACGTACCAAGATGATACTTCGCCCTCTGCTTTTGGACATGGTGTCAGCTATCGATACGGCCTCAAAACAGCCCGGCGTGAATGCCCGATGGCGAAACCCCTTTTAGCGAACAGCCAGTAGAAAATCGGAAGCCGGTGTTCGTTAGAAGAAATTAGCCGGCCGCCAGTCAGTCACACCGGTGCTTCTGCCAAAAACGGTCCCAGCGCGCTGCATAGCCATCTCGGACCATGGCGCAGGATATGTCGCCAATGGAGGGGGAAGTACAAAAGGCTGCCGTGCGATTGCCCCCTGCCCCGCCCGCCGACCGACACCGCATCGCCGGGCCCGTCACGCTCACATGGCCCGAACGCAGAAACCCCTTCGGAGTGCCGAGAAGCCGGGCCAGATGGTCGCGAGCAGCAACGGCGTCCGCGCTCGGACAAGGATGCCCGGGGCGACACGACCCATCGATCTCCCGCGCGGCAATTCCAGAAAGGCGGATATGCGGGCCCTCTGCGCACCATATGGGCCCGTCGCCATCCCAGACCGCTACAGGGGTACATTCAAAGGACTGGCCCGCGGGAACAACAGCCACAGCGAGCAGGAGTGCAATCGTCATCTCAGTGCCATTTCCTTCGGCAGCTCCTCATTTGCGGCAAACTCGACCAAACCGACGATGACGACAAATCAGAGATTGATGCAGCGCTCGACTTCACTCTGCAATTCGACCTTCTGGCCGCGAAACTCCATGGTTCCGTCGCTGCTAATCGTAAAAATAGCCCGCACATCGTCACCTGGAACAGGACTGCTCCAATTGTGTACGATGATCATGGTGTCCCGCCCCTTTTCCACGACCGTAGATGCCTGACCCGTTTTCGCAGCGATTGAGGTGATGACGCAGAACTTCAGATCGGTGTGATTGGTCGTTTGCCAAACCTTCAACGGAGGTTCGGCCAGCGTTTTGTACAGATCACGCGCATCCGCCGATGCAGGTGCTAAACATGCTATGATCGCCAGCGCGTAAGCTCGCATTCCCGTCTCCCTTTAATCAGGGCGCCATAGGTCGCGCGGGTTCATTGTGGCAAGAGGCGGAGGACCAGCTCACTTCGGCGCCTGAATATTTTCGAACATATGTCCTGATAACAATGGGTCCAGGGTGTCAGCGTGCGCTGACGCCCATGCCTGCCAAGCATCCAGTTCTTCGGGCAGCACGTTCGCCCTCCCCTGCGCGGCAGCCAATTTTACGTGATCGATCAGAGATCGAATGCGCACAGCGCGGGCGAGCATCTCACCGCATTTTTCAAGATGCTCGACCCTTTGCGCTTCAAGCTGCTCCAGTCGACGCCTTTGGGATTCAATCTCTCTCTGCCGCGCCGCCTCTTGTCGTTCAATTTCCTCGACGAGCGAACGGCGGAACGCTGCCTCGCCTGCGACGATGATATCGGCAGCTATTTCCGCAAGCCGACTCTCGAGATTTCCGCTCTCCCCGTCCTGCCAGGCAGCTTTCGCACCCAGTTGCGTGGGCCAATTTATAGCAAGCTGAAGCGGCGTCGAGGCAGGTAGATCACGCGCTGGGCGCCGATATCCACTGATCAATTCGGTCCGATGCTTGCCAACTATCGTCATCTCAAGGCTGAGGTTCATGTCGCCGATGTGGGCTACCGCCCCAAGGCCGCGATCATTGTTTGAAGCTACACCGGAATGATTTCGCCCAGACAGGACAAAGAACAGGCCGTTTAGAAATCGCAGCTTACGCTGATCGAGTGGCGTATCGAATTCGGGGACGCGCCAATGCGAGCGATCTTTGGCGGCTTTTTCGCGAAGCATATCCTCGCGCTTCAAAAGATGTACAAGCCCTGGATGGCGCCGATCGAGGCTGCGCGGAACTGAAACGCGGCCGATCGCTTTCAATTCGACTGCGCGCAGCTCTTCAAGATTCTCAGCCACAGCGGTCGAGGCAAATGGCCCGCTGGCTGGCATCGGTGGCGCCGCGGCGATAATGTCCTTGAATCTGTGGTCCATCCTTATGCGCCCGGTTTGCCCCGGTCGTCGGCTGGGGGCTCCGGGTGGGCCAGCTACTGATTTTCCTGCATGGACGCGGTTCCAATGGCCCTGCGGCGGTGTGCCGATCCCTTTGGCGTGCAGCATTTTTTTGAGCGCGACGTCCGAGATGCCTACCCTTTTTGCCAAGTCACGCATTGGACCGCTCCAGGCAAAATCAATCAACGCCTGCGGGGAGACGTAAATGTCATCGTTTCTGAACCAGCTCATTCCTATCCTCGTACAGCGCTCTCATCACCGGTTCCTCGCAAACCGGCTCTATCCATCTCGAATCTTTCAACTTTCATAAGCACCTTGCATCCTGCTGGGAATGTCTCGCGATCGCTTTCATCTTGGTGCATGTTGAATGGATCGATGAATCCAATTGGCCGAAGAAGCTGTTTAAATGATGACATCGGAGCGCGAATTATGGGCGTGCGCCCTCGCCATCGAGAACCAACATGGTGAGCAGGCCGCAGTCTGGATAGCCGATAGGATCGGCGCGCTTGCACTTGAAGGCAATGCAGATGGCGTCGCTCGCTGGAAGGCGATTGCCGAAAAGCTGTGTTTGCTCTGGACGGGTGAACGCCCGCTATCAATGTGAGATCGCTAAGCGGACGTGGACCTCAGCGGTAGGGTTCGCAGGCGATCCCGTCGTTATCGCCGTCCATCCCTTCTCGATACCCGGGTTCGCCGCGGTAGACAGGCGCGGTACCGGCGGCCCGCGCATCGTCGCAGCCGCGCCAATAGTCGCCATCCTGTGGGGCGCGCGCTCGGACGATACCGGATTTCACACCGACATCTCTTGCGACATCCAATGCGGCGGCGCGTTGCTCGGGGCTCGACAATATCGCCCCACCAGCGAGTACCGCACCAAATATGCTGGCTCCAGCGATGACGCTACCGACCGAACTGCCTCGCGAGCTTCGGTATTTGGTGCGCCGATGCCCGTGATAGCGGGGCTCGTGGTAATGAGGGCGTTTTCCCATGGCCGCTGAGCTACAGCGGAGAGGTAAAAGAGTTATTTGTGACCTTAGCTTCATAGAGATCAAATATGGAAAGGCCGGTCCCGATACGTCGCGACCGCGTAGCGGGGCAACCTTCCCGGGATGCCGCTCTTGAATTTTGTCCAGATATGGACTAAATCTAATTCGGAGCAAAAAGATATGACTGCACAAGCTAATGCTGCACCTACGCAGGCATCCCCCGCAAAGACAGTCTTTGCTCGCTTCGAGCCGGCAAATCGGCGCCGTCTGAGCGGGCCTGCGCTGCGCACCTTCCTCGCGATCGCCGATCTTTGGAATTTGAGCGAGGAGAAGCGACGCCTGATTCTGGGCTATCCCTCACGCTCGACTTATCACAGCTGGGCGAAACAGGTTCGCGAGCATCGCGACATCACGCTGGATGTCGACGTGCTGATGCGTATTTCGGCGGTCCTCGGGATTCATCAGGGCTTGGGCGTTCTTTTCGAAAATGAGCGCGACGGAATTGATTGGCTCAAGAACCCTCATGACGGTCGCGTCTTCGGAGGCAGTCCGCCGATCGATATTCTCAGCAATGGGACGCAGGACGGCCTGATGGTCGTTCGCCGGTTCATCGATGCTGCCCGGGGCGGGCTCTACATGCCTCCTACGGCGGATGAAGCTGGCTTCCCGCCATATGAGGATAGCGAGATCATCTTCCAGTGACAGACCAGCTTACAAAGGCACCCAACCCCAGCTTTCGCCTGATCCCTTCCCGCTTTCCGCCGGTCGGTCTCTTCGATTCCGTTGCTACTGCTGCAGACGCTGAGGCGGTGATGGATCTCGTGGGCTGGACCAACGACCGGCTCGTTGCCGATCGAATTGCTCGTTTGCCAAAACCACAATGGGTATTTGGAAGTGCCAACTCCAGCATCATCATGGCTTCGTTCCTTCACGGCGCACCTGATGGCATGCGCTTCAACGGTCCCGATCTTGGCGCCTGGTACGCTGCCAAAGAGATTGAGACTGCCATTGCGGAGGTCGCTCACCATCTTCGCCGCGAAGCCATCGCTCGCCGAGAAGTGAGCATGAGCCGGACCTATCGAACTTACTCGGCGGAGCTAATCGGCCGCGATTACCTCGATATCCGCGGTCGTCATCGCGATCTGGCAGATGTCTATCGATCGGATAGCTACCACGCGTCACAGGCGTTCGGGGAATCCGTTCGCTCATCAGGACAATCCGGGTTGATCTTCGACAGCCTGCGCCGAAGAAACGGAACCAGCATGGTCTGCTTCATTCCGACGTCCGTTACTAAAGTGGTGCAGTCCGATCATTTCAAAATCACCGTCGCGGCCAGCGATCGAAAGATCGTTGTAAACCGCCTCGCCGCGTGATCCGAGACGTCAGCTACCGTCGCCGATCTCGTCCATCAGTCTCTGTACAGCGGATATTGGAGTAGCGTCCGTAAGCCGGATCGTCTCTGACGTGCCCTTCCTTCAAGGCCGGACTCTAATCAAGACGGGAGGAAAATTAGGGGGTCATGTCAAAGGATGCCCAGCGCCACACGCTCCGTTAAACTCCCGTGCTCCAATTCCAGAATGACTGATATGCGGGCCCTCTGCGCACCATCGCGGTGCCATCGGTCCTGCGCCTTGATCGCGGCAAGAGGCATAGGACGGTATCACTTCGGCTTTCGAGTATTTTCAAACATTTGTCCTGATAACAACGGGTCCAGGCTGTCGGCGTGTCGACCGCAATGGCCGCTGACATCACCGACCATCTCTGGTCGGAGAAAGATGTTGTCGCTAAGGTCGATGAATAGCGCCCACTCCTAAGGCACCGGGGCATATAAAAACGCGCGCTGCGACTGGCTTGTTCACACTAGATTTACAGCGCGGGATTAAAGGGGAGGAAGAAAGGTGTTGACAAGTGTTCACGGTGCCCTAAATTTAGGAGGCAGCACTGGCTAGGCCGCGACACCCCGACAAGGATGTCGAAGAGGCCGTCCAATATGCGGAGAGCCTAGGTTGGTCTGTGCGGATGCAAGGTCATTGGGGCCGTATGTATTGCGCTCAGTCTGATCGAGATGGTTGCCAGTTTGGAATTTCCGGATCGCCGAAAAATGGCGGCAACCATGCAAAGCAAATTGCACGGGCAGTGGATCGGTGCCCGCATCAGAATGGAGTAGAGGAGGCAGATGATGGAAACGTATGAATTCACGGTCATTGCCACCGGCCTTGACCCACAAGATGAAGGCTTTGAGGCGCTATTCTATGACGCTGGCTGCGACGATGCTCTGGTATCGTTTCAGAAGGGGCACATACTCGTCGATTTTAGCCGAGAGGCATCCTCATTGGAGGAGGCCATTGGGTCCGCAGTGGACAATTGCCGCGCGGCAGGCGCCATAGTGGAGCGCGTTGAGCCTGACCCCTTGGTCAGCCTGTCTGACATCGCGACCCGCTCGGATATGAGTCGCTCTGCTATGACAAATTACTTCAAGGGTCACAGGTCCGAGGGGTTCCCCGCTCCGAAGGCGCGCGTTACCACAGCGAGCCCGCTTTGGGATTGGTCCGATGTTTCTATCTGGCTATATCATCACGACCGGGTGTCGAAAGAAACGGCGATCGGAGCAACGGTTTTCAGTGTCGCAAACGATTTACTGGAATGCGACGACAGCAATTTTCGATCCCAACTTCACGAGAAGGTGACGGAAAGAATCGCCGCGATTTGATTGAGCCCCGCTCCGGCGGGGCTTTCTTTATGTACGTTCGCTAGATTCAAACTGCGACATTACCTGCTATCGAACGAAGTTCCTCGCGAGCTTCGATTTTTACCGACGACCGGCTGGCTGCGGTCGCCAAGGTGGTTAGTCCGATGATTTCAAAATCAGCAACACGGCTCGCTATCAAACGATCGTTGTAAACCATCTCGTCTCATCTCAGCTGCCGTCGCCGATCTCGTCCATCAGCCTCTGTACGGCGGATATTGGAGTAGCGTCCGTAAGCCGGATTGTCTCGCCGCAACCGGGGCATTCGATCGTCCGTCCCAGGCGCAAAGTTCGGTAGCTCACACTGAACTCTCGCCGGCAGCCTGGGCAACTTCCCGAAGCACGGATATCGTCGAGCTCATGGGCCATATCTGTAATATATGCGATGAGGGGCTGAATTGGAATGCTCAGAGCAACGCTGAGCCCACTGGCCTAAAGGGGCGAAATGAACGCAGTTAAAGCAATCGTGGCCTGGTTGGTTCGCAAGGGAATCGTGTTCGCGTTGATTGTAGCAGCAATAGCGTTCCATCAATTTGTTTGGCCGTTGATATCAGACGGAACGGCGCGAACTGCGGCCACCGAAGAATGGAAATCACCGGCTGAGATCAGGACCAATCTGATAAACCTGAAGCGCCAGGCGATCGCTGATCTCGAGATATCTCAACGCCAGTTCCTCGCCATGTCCGGGACCGAGTTAGAGGCGACCCTTCAGGAGAAACGCAGCGATCTGGCCAAAACGGACTTGGATCTGAAACAGCAGCAGGGATGGTTGGCGAGCGTCAGACCCACAGCGATCATTGCGCGCGAGAAACTGAAATTGCGGCGCGGCAAATTGTCCGCCGAAATCGCGCTGCTTGAGGCAGTCATAGACCGCGAGGCGCGCCGTGCCGCGTTCAACAGAATCTCCTTTCCGAGTCAAAGCGCCGTCGAGGTTGCCCGTATCGCGTGCGACCGAGCGAACAAGGCTGTGCGGACATTCAACAACGGCAGCTATGTGAAACGGGCTGCGGCCAATCTCCTCGACAATCGCGCCGTGAAGCTCACGCAGACGGCAAGGGCCGCCTGCCTCAGCTATAAATCCAAGAGATCTGCGCGGGAGACTGGCTTGGCCGCCGGCAAGGTTGCGCGGGCGGAATTGGAGGCATCCCAAGTTGCCCTCGCGCAAGTCCGAAACGACGTCGCGGCTAGGATCCACGATTACTCCCCCGATGTTACCAAGCAAACGGTTCGAAGCATATTATTGAAGGCCCTGCTCGTGCTTGGGGCGATCATCGCGATGCCATTCATTATCCGCACGATCTTCTACTATGTTCTCGCCCCTCTGGCAGAGCGCCGGGCATCAATCCGTATCAAGGTTCCCGGAGCCGGCAACGTGCCTATTCCGCCTGCGGAAAATTCTCGCGTGTCGGTTCTCATCACCTTGCGCAAAAGCGAGGAACTCTTGGTGCGGCAAGATTATCTGCAATCGACCGCCCTCGGCGCCAAGAAAGACACGCGTTGGCTGCTCGATTGTCGGCACGTCTTTTCTAGCGTTGCCAGCGGCCTGATCTTCTTAACGCGAATTCGGGGAGAAGGAGAGAACACCACCGTCTCTGCGGTTCGTGATCCGTTTGCCGAGCTCACTGAGGTCGATATGCCGCAGGGTGCCGCTTGCGTGTTGCATCCCCGTGCGCTCGTCGCCGTCGCGCAGCCTGAAGGGCAACCAGTTCGGATCACGAGCCATTGGCGTTTGTTCTCTCTCAATGCCTGGCTGACGCTGCAACTTCGCTACTTGGTCTTCCATGGTCCATGCCGGCTGGTCATCAAAGGTGGCCGCGGCATCCGGTTGGAACGGGCAGAGCGCGGCCGTATCTTTGGACAAGACCAGTTGGTTGGATTTAGCGCGGATCTTGCATATTCTGTGACGCGCACAGAGACATTTGCGCCATATCTGTTCGGTCGCGAACAGCTGTTCAAAGACAGGGTCGAGCAAGGCTCTGGAATTCTGATCATCGAGGAAGCGCCGCTATCAACTCGGCAGAAAGGCGGAGTCCGGGGCGGACTGGAAGGCGCGTTCGACGCAAGCTTGAAGGCATTTGGCATATAGGCTCGAAGTGTTGATGCACTTCGCCCGCAATCCACGAACGAAAAAGGCGGCCGATAGCTGGCCGCCTCATGCTGACAAATTGGACCGCGTCAGCCGCCCGGCACGTCTTCTTTGGAGATCATGTCTCTTTCCTCCACTTGTATTTCATAGCCTCACCATACCGTTATATCTTTGCACAATCAATCGCGTCCGCGCTGCTGCATTGCCTTGTACGCAAGCATTAAGTCGGCTGGGTCGATATCGGTCGGATTGGCCGCAACGATCGTCTGCGGGAACGTCGGGACTGGAGCTCGCGGCTTGGCAAGCACTGGCTGGCCGCGGACGATCACCTGTTCTTTCGCGGCAACACGCGCAACAGCCTTTGCAGGTGACTGAGTGATTAATCGCGCTGCAGCGATATCGCCTGCATCGGCGCGCATTTTTAGATATTCGTTCCATGTTGGCTTTCTGCCCCGTGCGAGCGGGCGAGCCTGTTGTGAATGGAGCTCACTCAATGCGGCAAGCTCGAGCCGCGACACTTCGAGCGAAAATTGACGATAGAACCCGCGACGTTCGCTGGCCGGAAGCTGTGCAGCTTCTCGTCGCCTGCGGATCATCAACAGCCTTCGCTTGCGTGCGCGTTCCAAGGCTTGTTCTTTACGCAGCCGGTGACGTGCCACACGTTTGTCGCGCTCGGCTGCAGCATGCTGCAGCGCGAGTAGATCAAAGCCGTCCTTTAGCCGCTGACGATCAGTGCCAGGGCCAAGAGGTGCCCCTGGCCTCGTTGCCGTACGTTCCGGCCACCAGCGTTCGAAACTTTCTGCTTCGCTCGCGTGTCGCGCCTCAAGACGGCGCAGCCCATATTTGCGATCGGGAAGATCGAGGTTCGACGCCCGAATTCGGTTACCCGGATCCGCCGCATCAAAGATGACCAGACCTCGCAATTCTTCGGTTTTCTTTGTCGTTCGATATATGGGTTCAAAGTCTAGACCAGCTGCGCAAAGCGCGTCTCGTTTCGATGGCCAGTCAGGCGTATCAAGAGCGCTTCGTATTTCCTCTGCCCGCTCCATGAGCGGTATCGAACCCACCCGATCAGACCGTCTCTGCGGGGCCGCAGGTTTGTCTTTGGCTTCCCCCGCCAAGCGTGCTTGCGCAGCCTCGGACGGCGTACGAAGCGCGCGAAGCCCAAGCTGCCGTTCCAACTTCCGGCATGTATCCATCACGCGAGCGAGTGCGCGAAAGTCATATGTCCGAAGGGCCCGGGCGGACACCGGGACAGCATCGACTTCCGCATCGGACAGTGCATGCGGACCGATATCATCGACGGCGTTACCTTTGCGGAGGAACCAATGCTTTGGAGGTGTCTGACCAGTTTCAGGATCGATCGTGCAGTAGAAGATGTGTACGTGGTCGTGCGCTTTGTCCGAATGGCGAACGACGACGCGCTGGAGACCCACTAGTCGAAGCGCAATGGTAATTTCGCTGGCACAGTGCCGCCATTGGTCGGCGTCGAGCGCGCCGTCCTCGATTGCAGCTGAGAGTGAGATATGCAGCAATACATTCTTCGCGCGCGTGCTAAGCGCAGCAACTGCAGCCATCTCGTCTGCGGCGAGCTCGACGGATGTCACGCCCTTTAAGTCGAGGACCTCATGGACGCGATTCTCGACGAGGTATCGAACGATGCCGGCAAAATCCGCACCCCATGTAATGTTGCTGATCATGACTTTGCGATATTCACTGCCTGCAGCAGTTCTCTGTATGCATCGATGAGTTCGTCCGATCGAACCTGCTCGCCAGAGTTCATGTGTCGCGCGATCTGATTGACATTATTGCCGAGCTGACGGACGGCGCGGACGAGATCGCGTGAGATCACGATCCGCTTGTTCGCACGTCGAACGAGGCGGCGTAGAACTTCGGCCTCGCTGCACCCTGAATATGCGGCGACCGCCTGAAGCTGGGCGAACTCATGCGCGTCCCAGCGCGTGCTGCGAACGATTTGTCTCTGGCGATTTTCGGATCCGGTCTGTCCGGGCATTTTCATTCCCCTAGGGTGAAATTCTTCGGTCTCGAGGAGGGGTTTGGGGAGGACAGCGTCCTCTCCAACAAGGTCGGGCCACGCGGAACAAGCGACAGAGCGAAGCGACAGAGCGCGGACCAAAGCGCCGCTGCAGCGGCGCGGTAGTCGTTGGCCAGCCCTTGCTGTTTCCTCCCTTATTTCGATTGAATCTGTGATTTTCTTGAACGTGGCGACGCTTGTCGTCGCCACCCCCCTCCCCCCGACGCTGAGGCGTCAGGGGGTCGCTGCGTATCAGCCGTTGCCTGCGCGGCGATCGGCGTACTCTGCACCGCAGATCATGAGGTCATTGCGGATGGTCTCGTTGCGGATTGGGACCGGCCTGGTGCCATTCCTTGCGCTGGTTACGAACCCGCCTGTCGCGGCATCGACACAACGGCCGAGCTCGCGATCGGACGCTGCATGCGTTGCCGCTCGTTCGGCTTTGATATGGTTTTCGCCAAGCACCCAACCGGCGCCGCACGCGAGCATGCCGATCACGAGCGTTCCGAGTGCCGTCGTGAAGTAGAGCTTTCGCGCCGTATGCGTTGCGTCGACTGGCAGCGTGTCGCGCACCTTTAGCATGGCCTTCAACGCAGCATCGTCGATGCGAGCTGGCAGGTCATAGTGGATCTTCTGCTGAGCCTCACGCCCGGCCTGTGCGATCGTCGCTTCAAGCTGCTGAAGGAAATTCATCCGGGCCACTAGTTCGTACATTGCGCCCGGGCTGGTCGCAATTTCGGCAGGCAAAGCGCTCATCATTTCGTTCAGCTGACGATAGTCTTCGGCCGTAGCCGCACGGCCTAAGACATTGCGCATGATCTGTTCTGCAAGGCTGCTCATGGCCGGCCTCCCAAGAGATCAGAGAGCGGTTCAAGCGCATCTGCAACAGCCTCCCACCAAAGATCGAAGTCAATTCGATCAGTGAGTCCAAGTTCCACTTCAGAGAGATTATGAAACGGCGCGCGGGCCCTTGCGATTTTGGTTCGAACGAAAATCGGCAAAACAGGTAGGTATGCTTCGATGCCGCCGTTGCGGATAAAACTAGCTCGTGCTTTCGAGCCGTTCCAAAGTTCGAATTTGGACGGATCGGAGCCGAAGCGACCGTTCATCAGAAAAATCGTTTGCGGCTCTCCGGCGACCTGCAGGGCCGTGTCGAGCAACCAGATCGAATCTTCTTCTTCGCTGGCAACCCAAACGTTTATGAAGTCACGGTTCAGTGCCTCCGAGACCCGCTTTAGGCGAATGGTTTCCTCAGCCATTTCGGCGCCGATGTTGCCCGGAAGGTCGACGATAATTACGCAGTCGTCATTCACCCGCGCCCAAGCCTCATATAGAGAAGTCCACCCGAGTGGGTCGCGAAGAGGCACTCGCTCAACGCCGATACTTCGATCGTAATAGCGCTCGAGATGTCCATTGCGTGCGTCGGCATCAAAGGCGGCTACCTCATATCCCTGCGCAATTAGCCAGCCTGTAATTGTGCGCGCACCGAAGCTCTTACCCGTCCCCCCTTTATCACCTCCTACCAAGATAATTCGCCGCCGTTTGCGCGGATTTGTAAAGTCTGCGTTGGATGCAAGCATCGCCATGTGCATTTCCTTTGAACAGGATAGACGCCAGGGCTCGCCGCGCACGCGCGGCGAGATTGGCGAGTTTCCAGTGAAGATCGAGAATTGAGGCGCCGCCGACCCGAGAACCATCGGGTGCGTCAATGCCCCTGCTGTTAGAGCAAATCGGGGGAAAGGTTCGGGATCACCTCGCTGTTCCCGAGGCCAATCTTTTGACCACTTGCAAGAGGCAGATCCCCGCTGCGTGCGTCAGCGGCGAAGCCGGCCTCGTGATATCCTTGCATCGCGGACCAACCGATAACTGATCGGGCTGCGAAGCTTTTTCCGACCCCGCCCTTGTCACCACCCATGAGAACCGTGGGCCGCTGATTACGTCGTTTTGTGAAGTTTGCGTTCGATGCGCGCACTGCCATTTTGGGTTCCTTTACTAGACAGGTTGCTAAGGCTCGCAGCGTAGGGGCAGCGAACTTGGTGAGTTTCGATTGAAGATTGAGCAGCGAGATTGCCGCGTCCCCGAGAACGGGCAAGCGCACCAATCGCCGCTGTCCTCAGAGCAAATCGAGGGAGAGGTTCGGGATAACCTCGGTGGTCCCGAGGTTAATCTTGCGGCCGCTTGCTAACGGCGCGGGCTTTGCGTCGACGTCGACTGTCGACTTTTTCCGCGAGCGCGGCGGAACGCGAACGACATCCTTTTGCCGCACATTTTCACGGTTTGTCTTGCGGGCATTGGTAAGTGCGGTACGCAACATGCTCTCGCTTACTCGAGCATCGTTCATCCATTCGCGCACGCCATCTTTGCGAAGCAGCGCCGGCAGCTTCACCATGGGGCAGTGCGCGATAACTGCGCTTGCGAACTGTGTCGCAGCGACGCGAGGCACGTCGGCATTGGATGCCGCTTCGACAAGCGACTTCCCGACTAATGCGCCAAATTCTTCGTGCGTGTGCATTTCCATTTCTCCTGTCGTGAAGGCTGGATTGCCTTCTGCTCGACAGGACGCACGTATGCATTGTGCGTGAGGCGTCCCACGGGGGGCTACATCGCATTAATGTTTTAGCTGCAATTTTAGGCGACTAGCTCGGAATACCAGTCCCACCGATTGAGCGAGCGATGATTAAACAACTGAAGCAGGCGATGGCGTTAATGGATCCTGCATCGAGTTTCGACTTTTTCCGAATCGCTGCCGACATCCGCAAGGAAGTTGATAAGCGACTGAATGGCGGAATTGATCGGGAGGAGTTTGAAAGGCAGCTCTTTCAGTTTCCTGACATGGCACAATTGCCGATTGGTCATCTTTTCGATCACCGCGTGAGAATGCCCGAGCAACAAGCCAGGACGCTGCTCGCAGGAGATGAGGCCGCCCTAAGAGAGGTTCTTTCTCAGATGCTATGCAACCCTCACGAACAGGGTGCGGAGATAGTCGCAGAGGCACTCAAGCTTGATCCCAGCGAAGATGCACACCGTTTCGTCGATTTTCATCGATCATATCCGAACCTAGCGATCAATTGTCTGACTGGCCATCATGAGGCCGCGCTAGCAATTTCGCTACTGACCCCAAAGTTAGATATTCCGAAGTTCAATCATCTGCTCGTCTCAACTGCGATCTACTACGGTGCGCTTCAGCTGCAGATTGTCTCAGCGCGCCAGCGGGGAATTGAGATATTTCAGTTCGGAGAGGAGGAAGATGAAAAAGGCCGATCAATGGGCGCAGTGGTCGACAATTTCGCTCTAATAGGCGCTGGGCTGGAAAAAGCCTTCGACGGCGTTTTCTCGGATAAAAAGCTCAAAGGTAGGCCATTAGAAATCATAAGCCAGCTCAGGGAGTTTGGAGAAACATTCGAAAAAGAAGCGTATGTCAAACGCCTCGGCCTGAGCGAGGCTGACCTGCTCCACGAACTCCGCACTTTCTATGGCTACCTATCTCCACGGATCGATTTGATCAGGTCGTGTATGAACCGAGCTAAGCCAAAACCCGCGTTCAAGGATCATGATCCAAAAAATGCCAGGCTGCGAAGCGAGATGCGTGCTTTCGTTACCACGGCGGTAGCCGGAGGCGTGACGGGCGGCGAACAAATTGCGTTTGCAGGTCTGCGGCTATTATCATTTTCGCGGCTACTTCCAAATATAGTATCAGGGCGAACGCGATGGCCAAAGCGCCATGAACGTTGGTTTGGCCCCCTTGCCGGATTTCAGAATAAAGACGCCGCGAAGCTGATCCTCGTGGCGCGCTCGGCGGTCTGGATCACGTCACAGTATCCACCGGCATTTAGCCCGGAGGGGCACCCGTATGATCTTCGGGGCTCCTTTGAGTTGCACACCAAAAAAGGAAATGTTCCGGGTCAAGATCTGATCAAAGCTACGAAGAAAAAGGCAAGCGCTTGGATCGTGCCTGATCATGTTGCATCGGCTACTGCCGATCTTGGCGGTGCCCAGCAATGGGATATCCAACCAGAATTCTATTTAGGAAGCGCAGCGCCAATCGGCCCAGCTGCAAGCAAAAGCTCGATGCATTTGGGATTGGGGAGGAGCCACATCCCTTCCCCGCTTTACTCCGCTCCGCGGAAATCTCATCATCTCTATTGAGCAGGGAATGGAAGGAGGAAAAATGTATCTAAGCGCCCGCAGCATCGATCGCTGAGCTGATATTCTCATTAACGCTCCTCTTTCCCCATCATCCTCCCTGAGCTTCAATTGATCAACCCGTTCAGCCGGGAAACATCTACGGCGTGATCAATCTGCGTATTTCGGTTGAACTGCGTAACCGCGGACAAAAGTTGCGAAATTTGTGCCCGTCCCGTTGATATTTCGGTCAGATTCAGAGTGGCTGTATTCAGCAATTTATCCGACCCGACAATATTGTGATTGCTGATCGCGCCCGCCCTCCGACCCAACCCACCATGATGCGGGTACAGCAGCATGAGGTTTCGACAGTCGTAGATCTGCCCGTAGGCCATCATTTGATAAACATCGCCTTGGCTCACGCCCTGCTTCGGGTCATCAATAGACGCCGCGAGGCGCTTCCATTTCGTATCGATAATGATCACTGGATTGCTGCCGCGACGAACGATTATATCGGGCTTCGTCATGAAACGGCGAGCTCCTGTCGGCGCCAGATCATCGTCAAGTTCGGCGAGGCAGTGAAGCCGCCCGCCTTGCAAGTGAACGGTGAGGCCGGTGCCAGCACAGGCGCGTCGGATCAATCTCCCAACATATTCCTCAAAGAGTTTGTTCATCTCGAAGAGCAATGAAAAACCAGTGCCTTGCCCGCTAGTAGTGGTTTGGAAGCGATCGCCAAGAAGGAGACGCGCAAGCGCGAGCAGATCCTTCCACCTAGAATTGGTGCGGTCGAGAATGACTTGGTCCCAAGGAAGCTGTTTTATGGGCACGTCGCGGATATCAGCGAGCGCAAATCCGAGCTCGCGAAGCCGACGCTGGTTCCGCTCAGAACGAGAGATTGTCATCAGCCGCCGCACCGCAGCTTTCATGATCTGATTGAGGGGAATGTCACTCGAAAGCTCATCGAATCGGCAGGCGAGACGATCGGGCGCTGCAGCGAGAGATGTAAACTGCCGTTTGACGTCCAGGCGGCCGCGAAGCTTGGGCAGATCATCTTCAAAGCCCGCATAACGCCGCGGCAGACCTCTATGCAGAGCGCCGAACAGTTTTTCGCAGAAGAGGCGAATAAGGATCTCGAGAAGATTCTCCTTTTGGCGTCCAAGTTCGGCCATCTGCCCGCTCGCAATGTCGAGATCGAGTGCGGTCGCCAGCATATGTACGAGGTTCTGACGGATCTGCGACTTCGACTCGTCGCTATCACCATCGCCGAGCCCGTCGATCTTTGGCAGTATTTCGAGCGAGCAGCCTTCGGCAGCAATAATTCCTACGACCTGCTGAGCCTTTAGGAAGCTTCTCGCATGTTGCAAAATTCGCGCACCATCATCGCCACCCAGGGGACTGGCTTTGGCAACGGCGGCAAGGCGATCCGCCGCCCACTGAGGAATCTCATCCTCACCGGGGCCGTAGTTGATCTTACGCCACTCAAGAATGGAGCGGTGATGGATCATCCGAAATAATCATACACGTCATCGTCAAACTCATCGCGAACGGACCAGCGATAGCGTTCTTCGCCAAAACCGTCCGACTGCATACCGGCTGGCGGCATAAGTTTGACCTGGGTTACAAAACGTCCTGCTCCGTCGGCATCTCCGAGCACCAATGCAACCTTGCTCCAGTCCTCATAAAAATACTCAGCGAGAAGCGGGATTATGCGGTGTCGCATCACATCATGAACATCGTCGATGTCCGCGCAATGCATGAAATAGGCATGCCCAATTTGATGTTCACGATCGAAAAGATACTCGATCCGCTCGTTGAGCGTCCGCAGGAGGGCGACAAGATTAATACCTGTCAGTGTCGAAGAGTCCTTTAGGAGCTCAGGCCTTGGCATCAACTCCTGAAAAGTGAAACGACGACGAAGCGCGGTATCAAGGAGCGCAATCGAGCGATCTGCCGTGTTCATCGTACCAATTATATGGAGGTTGTCAGGAACGCCAAAATTGTCGCCCGAATAGGGCAGTTTGACGGTCATCGCATTCTTCCGTCCAACGCGCTTATCGTCTTCGATTAGCGTTATGAGCTCGCCGAACACCTTAGAAATGTTTGCGCGGTTGATCTCGTCGATTATGAGCACAAACTGGTCTGGGCTCTCCTTGATCGTGGCTTCGCTGCCAGGAAGCAGTCGCGACAGAGCCTCGTGTTTGAGGCGCGACTGCTTCAAACGATAGCAGCTGCGCATCGTGAATTTCCCGTCATGGATCGTTTCCACGGGGAGCGGTTCATCTAATGTAAGAAGCCATCGGACGGCGCGCCGGTGATTATACTCTCGAACATCCGTTGGCTGATACTCATACGGTCCGACGATTTCGCCTATAGCGCGAAAATAGGAATTGCCGGCCGATACGACCACCAGGTCACCGATTTCCATGGATGTCCGGAAACGCCAAATCTGTGAGATATTACCGTCGTTGCCGTTGGTGCCAGGTTCGATCTCGTTCCACTTGTCGTGAATCGCCTGATACTGATCATATTTGGAATCCGACCAATCGATGTCGCCGCCCCATCCCAGCACGATATAATTGCCGTCAATGGCGGCATCGTAGATATGATCCTCGCTCCCCGCACGACCCAGCGACATCTTAAAAATCTGGCGGCCGGCAAGATCGTAACCCTTGGCCTGCCCGGCGGCTTTGCGTGATTGTTCGGCAAGTGCGCAAATGTCCCGGAAGATGCCGGTCTTTGGTTCGAGCCGAAATCCGACACTGGGGGAATCTTCATCAGATTCTTCGCCTCCGGTGACGGGACGCATGCCTTCGACGAATTCTTCGTAGGCATAAGACTGGTGAAACGTGACAAAGTCAATTTGCCCCGCCTTCCGAAGCGCCTCATATCTCGCAAGGACCTCAGCACGTGTTGAGGGCGCGGTACCGTCGCAAAGCCGAACGGCTTTTTCGGCGGTATGAAACGTTTTCCCGGTCCCGGGAGGTCCATAGAGGATCAAGTTAGTGGGATTAACGTCGGGCCGTGCATCGTCAGCCTGCGCCTCTCGGGAAATAAGCCCGTCTTCAGTGCGCTCGACAACTTCGAACCCGAGACGTGTCACCATCTTCCTTGACCGCGTAGCATCAAAGATCCGCTCCGGCTCTCCTCCGACTTTACGGATCGCAACATTTGTGATGGCTTTGCAGGGATAAAGCTTCCCCCGCTCGGCAATCCAATACTTCTGTGGTTCACCGAACCCATGCGCCTCAACAAATACGCTGAGCGTCGTGCGGTCAAATTCGTCGAGCGTTTCAAGGACGGCTTCGCGCGTCAGCATATCGGGTTCCAATTCCAACGATTGATACCAGTCGAGCGCAGCAGTGAAGCTCGCCCGGTCCGAGATATCGAGTTTGATTACGGGTCAGCGCTTTGACTCGCAGGTTAATCCCCGCTGGTCGCAAGGGGAGAGTTATTTCACGACATAGGCAACCCGACCAGTGTTGAACGCTCGAAGTTTGCCCAGCCGGTTGGATCGAGGAACTTATCGAAATCGTCGCGTGTCAACAGGGAGTAATGGAACTTACTGTCTTCAGCCAAGCGTTCAGATGCTTCCTTTTTTGCGAGCACAATGGGATCGTTCTCCTTCCACGCCGATTTGACCTCGACCAAATGCGTAGAGCCGTCTTCGCGCAGGATTAGGAAATCGGGGTAATAATTGCAGACGGTACGAGATTCTGGGTGGATGTAGTTTACTCGAAAGCCAGACTGCCCATGCACCAGCATGCCGGTGAAGTAAATTTTGTCGCCGTCGTTGAGTTTAAGGACCTTCTCAAAGAAGTCGATCTCGGGCTGGCTGTCGAAGCAGTAGTGGTCAAGGTGGAAGGTCCGATGCCGTGTGCCTACGTACTCCGGGAAATCTCGACTAGCGACGAGTTGCGGCTTAGCCCGGAAGGTGAATGACGGGACGCTGTTTGTTTCCGGGTTATAGCCCTTAACCAGCTCGATTTTTTCCTCGACTGAATCATCGAACGTCTTGATTTCAAAGATCGCGTGGAAAATGGACGGAATTACCAGATCATATAAAACGTCGTTCGACATGTTCACCGCTTCGACTAGTCGGGGCAGGCCTGCATCGGTACTCTCCAACATGGTCGAGATGTCAAAGGGAGAGACGCTATCGCCTGCGAAGTAGCGGGCTGCTTCGGCAACCAGAGTGTATTCGCTGAACTTGCGATTTTCGAGGCGCGCCGTGACATCTTCTTGCTCGTCGATCGCCGCGTTCACTGCCTTCCGGCGGCGCAGGATTGCGCGATAAGGTTCCAGGGCGGCGTCCGAAAGGTCGAATGCCAGCCTTTCGGGTTCATCTTTTCGCCGCGTTTGAAACAGCTGACGGCGGCGCGTGATCGTTAGGACCACCGGAGGAGGGACGGCTGTGACGATGTATGTCTCATTGTCATCGGTCTTTTTCGGGCCAATCTCATCGGTCGTTACGCGGAAATTCTGCTGAAGCTCATCCTTCAGGATCTCCATGTTCTCGGCCGATAGGTAAATGTGCCCAGTTTCCTGAACATCGCCGATCGAGCGCAGGCAGCGCATGGTTGATTGCAAAACAAAAATGCGGGACTTGGGCTTGCGATAAAGCGCTACGCCGAACAATGAACGGCAATTCCAGCCTTCGCGCCCTTTTCCGACCAGTAAGATAAACTGCTTATCCGACGATTCGGTATCGAGCCGATTGAACTCGCGGATATCTTCATCCGTCGTAAGCTTTTCATCGCCGACGTTCACCAAAATCCGGCTCGTCGCCACGCCTAGATCGGTGAGAATCTTTTCCAATGCGGGGCGAAGTTCATTGTCGAGTTCATCAATTGTGGATGCGAAGATTGCCAGCTTGGGGAGCATCCCCTCCCTGCGGTTTTCGCCTTCGCGCTCCCAGAAGTCCTGCACCGCCAGCTTAAGGAAGTCGCCCGACTTCACGTTGCCGGAATAATCGACAAAATCGGGCTGTTTGAGGTATTTGTTATCGATCGCTGGCTTCAGGCCGTAGGCATAAACCACTTCGGGCATGATCGTATCTTTGACATACGGCGTGCCAGTGAAATTGTAGCAACCGACTACGCTGGTCTTCTTGTGTTCCAGAGCGCGTGCCAGCTCGTCGATAGTAGTACGCAACGCAGAATCTTGCTTGGCCTGACCCAGATCCTTTTCGAGCGCGGCTCCCATCGAATGGTGCGCTTCATCGACATAGACACCGAGCTGTGGCAGGCGGGCGATGCGTTGAAATCGCGCGTTGACTGCCAGATCAGCGTCGGTTTCTGGCGCAGCTTCGCCCAACATTTCGTATAGTTCACCATATACCTCCGACAGCGTGCCTGTCTTTTCGGAGAACAGCTTGTCGGTCGCAGTTGTTGTGGCAGAACGGCGTTTCAGGATGATCTTCTGCGTGTTCGAAATGATGACGTTGAACGATGAGCCGTCCTGCGCGCCGATGGTCGATGCAGTGTCATCAAGGAAATGGAATTTCAGATTTGAACGCAGGAAATTGGCATATTCCGGCGGGACGACGTTGCTGAGATCGAACGTCTGGATTTCCTTCAGCGATTGCAGCACCGTCTTGTCGGGCGCGAACACCAGCGCATTTTTGCAAAAGCGCGCGTCTTTGCTGAATTTGTTAGCTAGCAGAAACTCATAGAAGATGCACGTCGCCATTAGAATAGTTTTGCCCAGCCCCATGGTCAGCGCAAAAATGTAGTTTGGATAGGATCGGGCGCGTTCACTCAGTTTCGCGAAGATGGCCTCATATTGCGCCTCGCCTTCGAGCTCCATGAACGGCAGCAGTGTGCCCTGTCCTCTGCGATCAGCGCCGGTCGTCTGGAACGCGGTGAAGAGACCTTCATTCTTCGCCCATTGCTGAAACAGCTGGTGAACGTGGGCGTTGTCGCCAAACTCCTTTAGGAAGACATAAATCTCCAACGCCTCGAACTGCGGCTTGCGAAGGAAGGCATCTGTCCGCAGTGCGGGATCGTTGAAATCTAGGATTTGCTTCGAAAGCTGCTTATAGTCCCTCCGGATCGTGCCGCGGTTGTCGGTGTAGAATTTCAACAGGGCCTGGAAGAAGGCGAAATCCTGCCGGATCGTCTTCTTGCCCTTAGCCATTCTCGGTTTCGCCTTCCCATGACTCAGAAAGGAGGTCGGTGATCTTCACTCGGATTGTCCCGGCATCGGCAGGGATCGAATATCGGCCAGCCACCAGTTCATCCTTGCTCGGCGCATCGACGATGGCGGGAGTCAGCACCGCCCCGTCATAGTGAAAATCAACTTTTACGCTTTCAACGAGCTGGCGCCAGTCGACTACCGCATCGCTCTCGAGCGAAAGCTTTTGTAGCAGGTTCATTGGATAGAACCCCTTGATGACCAGTTCGCCATTCTCGATGGCAAGGCGCGCGTCGGAAGCTCTTTTGAAATGGAGGTGAGCCTTGTCGCGGATCAGATCGGTCACCATCACCTCGATGTCAAAAGGCTTGGCTTCCTTTTGCAGCGCCGGTCCAAGGTCCGGCTCATGCCCCATGCAGACGAGATGGATGCGCTCGACCGGCTTGTTGGGCGCACCGGCCTGACGGCGTTCAAACGCCTTAAAATCGAGGCCATTGATCACTTCGTTCAGATCTTGGCGAGTCGCGATGCGGTTCACCGGCATGATCTTAACCAGATAGCCTTCGCGCTGACCGTCGAACGCGCTGCTAGCTGGAAGCGGCTGCAGCTCCATCGCCTCACGGATAAGTTCCTTGGCCTCGACCGGGTTGCGGAAAAGGTCGTAATTGTTGACGTTATACAGCTCGAAGCCGAGATAGTATTTTTCCGGCGCGGTGGCCCCTCCGCTCACTAAGTCATTGCTCCCGCCGCCGATGTCTCTCCGAGTTGCGTTCAACCGCTTGATCGTAGTTTCGATGGCTCCCAGATTGATGTCAGCGCCAATAAAGCGACGACCAAGCTTCATTGCGACTGCTTGAGTGGTTCCTGACCCCATGAAACAGTCGAAGACAAGTCCCCCTTGTTCGGAACAGGTCGAAATTACACGCTGCAAGAGCCGTTCCGGCTTCTGGGTTGGATAATCGACCCGTTCGCTCGACCCGGGGCTAATCCGGCTGACATCATCCCAGATATCCAGGACGGCGGTCCCTTTGGCATCCTTTAGAAATTTTTTTCGACTGAGGCTTTTACCGGTTGATGAGAGGATGATCTCGCCTGCGTCGTAAAGGTCCTGCATCTTGGCTTGCGAGTACCGCCAATATCCGGAAACACCGAGAAACGTGTAATATGGGTTACCCTTTGCAGCCCCACCTGGACCATCAACTGGGACCAGTCTGTATTTCTCGCCAGACTCTGGGTCTACGTGTTTGTAGTCTCTGTTCAGTATTTCTTCTGTGTAAGGGACAAATTGATCATTCCAAACTGGATTTCCTGATTTCGAGTATAAATATAAATAGTCAGATACTCGACCAAAAAACTTTGCGCCTTGCCCGCTATTTCCCTGAGCGTGAGACCTACGCCACGTTATGCAATTGTGAAATTTATCAGGTCCAAATATTTCATCAAGTATTAATCGGATGTGGTGGCCACGATGCGAATCGCAATGGAAAAATATTGAACCATTTTCTGATAGAAGCTCCCTGCACAGCGCAATTCGTTCGTAAACAAACTGACAGTACTGATCATTCGACCAGATGTCGGCGTACTGCATTTCTTCAAAGGCAGATCCATCGCTATGTGCGGATGCGCCCTTAATCCTTATTTCTTTTCTATAGTCTACCTTACTGTCAAATGGAGGATCTATGTAAACGAGATCAACCTTGCCGCGAAAATCCCGCAGCAGGTGGGACATTACCTGAAGATTATCGCCCCAGTAGATGCGGTTCCACCAGCCATCCGTAGGATCACCGTACGATTCCCTCTTCTGGGCAGGGAAATACTGGGTGGATTTGAACGGGCGCTTGCCCGCCCAACGCAATTCGGGGAACCCACGGATAGGTGGCAGATCGAATTCAAACGTCTCAAATGCCTCTGGGATATCCTTGCTCATGCCGCCCTTTCAAGTCCCGCTTTTTGCTTTTGCCAGGCCTCATGCGCGGCAGAATGTCATATCGCAAAATGACCGGAAATCGCAGTTTTTGCACAGCTTCTCCGGTCGCTCTCGCAACCCATAGTCACTGGCAACGATTCTGCCGATAACAGAATCGACCTGATCAATCGTGCCCTTGATATCCGCAGTTTCGCGATTGAATGTGATGCGCGGGTTTCCGGCCTCCTCGCCTGTGTAATACAACACCATTCGATCTACCCGCACGCCGCGTTTTTCTTCGAACAAATGGGCGTAAATCTGGAGCTGACGCCGGTATCGTGCCAGCTTTTCAGCATCCTCGATTAGGTCAGGCTTCTTCTCGGTCTTGAAGTCGATGATCTCCCACGCGCCGTCTTCGGCTTGGATCAGATCGACATTACCGGTCAGAACGTAATTGTCCTTCAGCAGGCTCAACTCGACCTCGGCCTCGCGGAGCCGGTGCCAGTTCTTCCGTTCCCGGTCGACATAGTTAGCAACATGGCGGCGCGCGATGCGCAGCACTGGCTCGCCAAGATAGACACGCTCTTTCTGCGAAATGTTGGCGTAGTTGGTGCGAAACCAATAATCGATTTGGTCCGTGGTGACCTTCCTTTCGTCACCGCGTAGCACGGACTTGTGGATGTCCTCGATCGTCTGGTGAACAAGTGTGCCAAACAGGATGGCGTTGGTCCGAACCGGCGCGAACTCCAGATCCTTGAAGAACCGATATTGCTGCGGGCACGCCTCGAAAATCAGCACGTCAGAGGTGAAGGAATAACTGTGCTTGAAGTTGCCCGCCTTGATTGTGGCCAATTTGGCGCTGGCCGGATCGAACGTAAGTTCGCGCCAACTTTTGAGCGGGGCATAGGCCGGCTTGAAGTACTGCGTGGGGACATTGCGCTGCCCCTTGGCCTTGGGCGTGTTTTCCTGACAGCTGAGCACCAGCATGTTCTGGGCGCGTGAGAAGGCGGTGTAGAACAAGCGCCAGAAGTCGAACGTCTTGATCCGGTCGAGTGGTTCGAAAGGTTCGCCTTCGCCGAACTCCGCTTCCAGCAGCGCATCGAGCGGCGATTGTTGGTGACGCGGCACCGCATCGAGTGAGCCGGCAATGACAATCGGGAACTCAAGCCCCTTCGACTGGTGGATTGTCATCAGCGAGACACAGCCGGAGGGAGCATATTCAGCCTCATCCTCATACTCTTCGATCCCGCCATCCCAGAGGAACCGCAGGAAATAATTGAAGAGCATCAGCAGATCGCGCTCCAGCCTGTCGGGCTGAAGGATGATTACGTTATAGAGATATTCGAACTTGTTCAGCAGGCGTGAGAATTTGGCCAGGTTCCGCGCGGGGCGGCTATCAAGCACGCCGCCATGAGCGATGTCCTCGCCGAGATAGCGGCTGAAGGTAGGGAACTGAACCAGATCGTAGAACAGGTTTGCAAACGAGTAGTTGGTATTCTCGGACAGCGAGAGGTGCTGCCGGGCCTTGTCCTTGATCCAAGCTGCAATCTGCGCATCATCGCCTGATTTAAGGTGCGCGATGAAATCACTCAGGCAACGGTCGAAATAGGCCCAGACATCCAGCTGCATTCCCTCGCGGGTAGCTCGGATCGAGCCATACTGCGGGAACAAGAACATGTAGGCGCCGATCATCAGACGAATTTCGTCGCGTTCGAAATACATGTTGGATCGCGGCGCAAAGATCGGAATGCCCGCAGCTTCCAGATCATTAGCGAAGCGCACAACCTTGGGATTCCGAACCGAGCGGAACAAGAATGCAACCTGATTCCAATCCTTGACGATACCGTCGGCGCGCAGCTTGGTCAGGAAGGCAACAGTCTCACTCGCCCAGTTGTCTTCGCCATCTTCACCGGAAACTTTGAACACGACAGGCCGCGCAGCACGATCGTCGCTGGCAGCCTCAATCACCTTGCCGAAGCGGTAGGAACGGTCCGGCCCCTGCCAATCCGCCAACTCCATCCAGCGGTTGTAGAAGTCGACGATATCGGGGTGGGAGCGGTAGTTCTTAGTTAGGTAGATCTGCTTGCAGCTTCCAGCGGGAAACCGCGACGGGAATTCGAGAATGTTGCGGATCGATGCGCCGCGAAACCGGTAGAGCGCCTGATCGTCATCGCCGACAACACATATGTTGTGATGGCGAGAGGCAAGTTTGAGCACGATCCGTTCCTGGATCGTGTTCGTGTCCTGATATTCGTCGATCATCAGATAATCGAATCGAGAACAGAGCTTTTCCTCAACTTCCGGCAACCCGAGCAGCCGCAACACCTCAACCTGAATGGTCGAAAAATCGACGTAGTTATATTGCTCCAGCAATGCCTGATAGCGCGTGTAAGCCGCACCCAAAATTTGCAGTTCGGACGCCGTAGCGGTTGCCATCGCGTCCGTATCGACCGCTTCTTCAGAGATCTTGTTGAGATAACCACAGAGCCGGTCAGCGACCCGCCATGAGGAAAGCCCGGGCGTCGGCCGAATGAATCCCTCTAGCCCGTCAATCTCACGAAACTCTGGCAATCGCTGGAACACGAAATACTGCTGGTCAAACTGGTCGAGAATCGTGAAATTGCGTCGGATACGTGAGAAAGCACGGAACTCCTCGATGATATCAAGAAAAATAGAATGAAGCGTGCCGACCGTCAGGTCCATCGGATTGATGGCCGAACCGGCCTTCTGAAGGCGTTCAGTGATACGGGTTTGAAGCTCTTTGGCCGCTTTTTCGGTGAACGTTGAAATCAACACGCGCCCGGGTGCGACTTCGCGTGTCGCAAGCAGGTTCGCAGTGCGCTCAACAAGACTGAAGGTTTTTCCGGAGCCGGGACCCGCAACAATTAGAACTGGACCATCAAGCGTCTCGATCGCTTCGTATTGTTCGACATTTGCTGACAATTGGGGCCACCCAAAAACTGGGCTACTGCCCGACGGAAGGCAAGTTAGCGGGGCATGCGGTGAAACGCAAAGCGCTTCAATCTATGTGCTGCGAGGGTGGGAGTTAGGAAGAGATCTTGCCCCTTCCCAAGATGAGTCGAAAACTTGACCCCCATCATTGCGAAGACTGGAATCTCAGTGGAGGACGGGTGAGAATGACAACCGCAGCATCTGTTAGGCGGAAAACTGTCATTTCATAAGCTAACATAATCGGGATTTTCGTCATTATCTGGATGTCACCCCCCCGTGCGCAATTTTACGAGGTGACTACGTTTGAGGGATGACCTCGCACTCCAAGATATCGCGGCTTCAATCCCGTCCTTCAGCAGCCGTTCCCGAAGCGACGGTGCTCGCGGAGGAGCTTGCGAAGCTAATATCAGCAAGTCCCGCCGCGCTGCAGTGGATAGTTGATGCGCTGCAGAGAAGCCAAACGAAAGAGAACGAACCAAAAAATAAGTGTCGAGGATGCGGCTGTGAACCGAAGACTATGAAAGACACCTCAGCAGCCCCAGAGGTATATGACCCTCTGGTTTCGCTCGACGCGGTTATGCCAATCGCTGGCATTGGCAAAACCAAAATTTATGAGCTCATGGGGCAAGGCAAGTTTCCGAAGGCCTATAAGCCAGGCGGCACATCTTCCCGGTGGAGCCTGGCTGAAGTCAAACGTTGGCGTGATGAGCAGCGGCCCGGCTGACGTTGGCGAATTTGCAGGAAATCTGTTTACCTCGGTCTCCCAGGACCATTTGCAGCCCATCGAATTGGGCCTTCGAGCAATGTCTCTGCGGGCCAAAACCCCTCAAATAGAATGTCGGCCCATTCCTGCGCGAGCTGACGTCGACGCGGCATATAGTCCGCGCGATTATACGCATCTTCCGAAGCTGACACGAGCGTCCCGCGTGAGTTTGAGGAATCCGAGGCCTGTGGCTCGTGCGCCAACATCAAATCAATCACGGCTCGGTCGCCATCTTGGCCTAGCTCTTTGGCTCTTTGGTTCATGAAGGTAGAGAAAGCGGCGCGAAAACCGTGCGGCACGTGCCGCTGATAATAACCGGCTCGAATTAGGTGAGCCCTTAACGTGTTTTCCGAGATCGGCCGGTTAACCTGCCGTTCGCCTGGAAAGCATAGCTGGAACTTGCCCGTGAGCCGCTTGAGCTGAGCCATCACGTCGACCGCTTGCCACGACAGAGGAACATGGTGATTGAAATCAGGGCTGCCCTTTTTCGCCTTTATGCCTTTCCTTCGGGATGCTGGGATAACCCACGTCGGCGAATTCCCATCAAGATCGACAAACTCACCCCAACAGGCCCCTGTCAGGTCTCCAGGCCGAACCGCTGTTAATGCCAGAAGGCGAAGCGCTAGCTTAGTCTGTCCACGGCAGCGCTGAGCCTCACAATCCAATAACATCTGGCGCACGGCCCTAATCCGGCCGTCCTGATCACTTTCTTCGTCAACGATTGAGGGCTGATGCTTGGACTCAGGAACGGGCTTCAGAGCCTTCGATAATGTCGCAGCAGGGTCACTGTTGCAGAGCCCGGCTGCTATCCCATAAACAAACACTCCAGAAATTCTCTGGCGCAAGCGATGGGCTGTCTCGATCGAGCCGCGATTTTCCACTACGCGTAACAGCGCCAATATGGCGGGCGCCTTCAATTCCGCGATCGGCTCATCACCGATGAAGGGAAGGACGTCGCGCTCAAGGCTGACGAGCACATCTCCCGAATGGACAGCCGACCAGCGCGCCAGATGGTCGGTAGTCCAGCGATCAGCCTGCTTGTGCGACCATTTGCCTTCATTCAGCGCCGCCGATTCGCGAAGTTTTTCAAGCGACCAGCCACTATGTAGTTCAAACCATCCTTCCATTGCCGCTCGGAAGCTATTCTGCTTTTGGACCGATTCGGCTCGTTCGACGGCTCGGCGTTCTTCAGCTGGATCGCGATCTTGGCTCAGCAAACGCTTCGCCTCGTCGCGTTTCGCTCGCGCGTCTAATAGGCTGACAGCCGGATAAGATCCAAAGCTCAACGTCTTTTGAACTGGCTTACCGGCAGAATTCCGCCCGAAAGTATAATTCATCCGCCAGTGCTTCCCGCCAGACGGAGTCACTTGAAGGTAGAGTTGCCCGCTGTCGCCGAGGCGGTAGGCGGCTTCGCGCGGCTTAGCGGCTTTGATCTTCGCGTCGTTAAGCACCCTCGCCTCCGATACCATGGACGACCGGACCGATACCATGGACAGTACCATGGATTTGCGCGGACGCCTGCGGACGGGTGCGAACGCACCCGCCTTCAGAAAGAAGAGATAAGCCAAGAAAATCAACGTTCTGTGAACGTCTGCGAACTCGTAAGTTTGCAGAAATGGCGGAGACGGAGGGATTCGAACCCTCGGTACCGGATTTACCAGTACGACGGTTTAGCAAACCGTTGGTTTCAGCCACTCACCCACGTCTCCGCATGGTCTACCGTGCTAACGGCAGGTTTGGCCTAGGCGGGTCGCTATAGCCATGCACCTCGCGCCCCGCAACGGCAAAGATTGCGCATTTTTAGGTGCCTTATCGACATTTCGTCGTCCGAATGATTCGGTCTGGCGTAAAATCGACTCAGGTCATCGCCGGTTCATTTGCCCGGGCGTCAAAGCGAGTCATGATTAACGCAGATTTCGGCGCCTGGGTGCCGTTCGATTTTTGGGGGTCCAATATGCGGAAGACGTTCACCAGCCTTGCCCTGGCAGCAATGGCATCGTTCGGCCTCGCGCTGTCGCCGCTTACAGCGTCGGCGCAGATGCGCGAAGTCGACCCCAACAGCACCGTGATCGATTCCGATCTCAACAACCCGTCGCCGCCGCCGGTATCTAGTGATTCGACTGTCGGCACCTCGTACGACAGCGACCTCGCGACGGGCGACCAGCAGACGAGCGAAACCCCGCCCGTCGACGGCACCGAGGCCGACGTCTCGGCGACGACGGTCGCAGCGACACCGGGCTCGACCTACAAGAAGGACGACCTGATCGGTGCAGCCGAAGGCGTGTTCGGCAAGGGCGCGCAAGGCCTTGCGGGCATGATCGAGGACATCCTGAAGAAACAGGGCGAACCCAATGCCTATATCGTCGGACGCGAAGCCGGCGGCGCGCTCGTGCTTGGCGTGCGCTATGGCTCGGGGACGCTGCATCACAAGATCGAGGGCGAACTGCCCGCATATTGGACGGGACCGTCGATCGGCTTCGACGCTGGCGCGAACGCCGGCAACACCTTTGTCCTCGTCTATAATCTGTTCGACAGCGAGGATCTCTACAAGCGTTACCCCGCAGGCGAAGGCGCCGCCTATCTGGTCGGCGGTTTCAACGCGAGCTATCTGCGCCGCGGCGACGTGGTGCTGATCCCGATCCGTGTCGGCGTCGGCGCGCGGTTGGGCGTCAACGCCGGCTATATGAAGTTCCGCAAAAAGCAGAACTGGGTTCCCTTCTGAAAACTGACCCGTTTGCCACGGGGGCGATAGCCCGCGCTTCGGCGCGGGCTTTTTCTTTGCGCGGATGATAATATGCCGCGGTAGCTGACCGGGAGATCGACGACATGACTTCGCAGCCTGCGGGCGGCCCGCATTATTCGCCGTTCACGATCGGCGGCGGCCTCATCTTCGTGTCGGGCCAATTGCCGCTGCTGCCCGGCCGCGATACCTCATTGGCGAGCGCGCCTTTCAGGGAACAGGTCGAGCAGACGCTCCGGAACCTTGAAGCTGTCCTGCAGAGCGCGGGCGCCGACCTTTCGCGGGTGATCAAGACGACCGTCTATCTCAGCGACATATCCGACTGGGACGACCTGGACATCATCTATGGTGCGTTCTTCGGGACGACGCGCCCGTCGAGGAGCGTCGTGCCCACCGGGCCGCTGCACTTCGGATTTCGGATCGAGATCGAGGCGGTCGCGCTGGCCGGAGAGGCCGCCTAGTCGCCGTCGAAGGCAATCAGGGTTTCGCAGGTAAGGCCCGCAGCCTCCAGCCGTTTCGATCCGCCCAGATCCGGCAGATCGATCACGAACAGCGCCGCCGCGACCTCCGCCCCAACGCTCTGCATCAATGCCGCGGTTGCGAGAATCGTGCCGCCCGTTGCGAGCAAATCGTCGACGAGAACGACGCGGTGGCCTGGCAGGACCGCACCTTCGTGCAGTTCCAGCCGGTCGACGCCATATTCGAGTTCATAATCGACGCCGATGGTGACGCCGGGCAGCTTGCCCGCCTTGCGCACCGGGACGACGCCCAGCCCCATCGCGGTCGCCATTGCGGCGCCGAACAGGAAGCCGCGCGCCTCGACCGCGACGATGAAGTCGGGCCGATGCGCGGCGGCGAGCGCGCTCAAGCGGCGCACACTTTCGGCAAAACCGGCGGCGTCGCCGATTAGCGTCGTGATATCGCGGAACTGGATGCCCGGCTTTGGAAAGTCCGGGATGGTCCGGACGAGCGACGCGAGGTCGAGGTCCGGCTGAGGCGGGAGGGCGATCATGCAGGCCGCCCTCCCCGGCTCATCAATGCTTCTTGTCGGCCCAGATGTTCCGGTACGACAGGTAAGTCAGCACGGTGAAGATCAGCAGGAAGAAGAAGACTGCATAACCCACCTGGATGCGCTTGATCAGCTTCGGCTCGGCTGTCCAGACGAGGAACGCGGTCACGTCCTTCGACATCTGGTCGACGGTCGCCTTCGTGCCGTCCGCATAGGTCACCTGATTGGGTGCAAGCGGCGGTGCCATCGCGAGGTTGAGGTTCGCGAAATAGGGGTTGTAGTGCAGCCCCGTGCCCGGCTTCAGTTCGGCCGGCAGGTTCTTCGGCGGATTCTGGAAGCCCGTCAGCAGCGAATAGACATAGTCCTTGCCGCCTTCGCGCGCCTTGGTGATCAGCGAAAGGTCAGGCGGCAGCGCGTTGTTGTTCGCGGCGCGGGCAGCCGTTTCGTTCGCATAGGGCGACGGGAAATAATCCGACGGCAGGCCGTCGCGCGTTGCCGGTTCACCCGTATCGGGGTTGATCGACGGCACCTGGAAGCCCTTGGCAAAGGTCTTGATCTGGCCTTCGGTGTAGCCGAGGTCCGCAATGTCGCGGAAGGCGACGAGGTGCAGGCTGTGGCAGGCCGAGCAGACTTCCTTATACACCTGCATCCCGCGCTGGAGCTGGGCCTTGTCCCAATGCGGCAGGACAATGCCATCGCTGGCCAGCTTCAGATGCCGGGGGTGTTTGTGAAACTCATGCGCGACATTGGCTTCATTGCTGAGCGGCGTCGTGAAGATCGCGAGCACCAGCGCGGTAATGAAACCGAGACCGACGAGAAAACCGAGCGGACGAACCATGGCTGTATCAGCTCCTATTAAAGTCCGGCGCTCAGGCCGTTGCCGATGCCGACGCGGTGTCGGTGGCGTGTTTGGCGAGGACCGCTTCGGTGATCGAATTCGGCATCGGAAGCGGGCGTTCGATCCGCGACACGATCGGCAGGATCACCAGGAAGTGAGCGAAATAATAGATCGCACCCAGCTGGCTGAGAATCACCCACGGCTGCTCCGCCGGCTGCATGCCGCACCAGCCAAGCAGAAGCACGTCGGCGACGAGGATCCAGAAGAAGATGCGGTACAGCGGACGATAGTTTGACGACTTGATCGGCGAGCTGTCGAGCCAAGGCAGGAAGAACAGCAGCGCGATCGAGGCAAACATCGCGATGACGCCCCACAGCTTCGCATCGATCCACAGGAAGTTGAAGGTGAAGGCCTTCAGGATCGCGTAGAAGGGCAGGAAGTACCATTCGGGGACGATATGCGCCGGGGTCGAAAGCGAGTTCGCCGGGATATAGTTATCGGCGTGGCCGAGCGTGTTCGGGCTGAAGAAGGTCAGCGCGACGAAGATCAGCAGGAAGACGCCGACCCCGAAACCGTCCTTCGCGGTGTAATAGGGGTGGAACGGCACGGTGTCCTGTTCGTCCTTCACCTCGATGCCCGTCGGGTTCGACGAACCCGGGATGTGCAACGCCCAGATATGCAGGATGATGACACCCAGGATCACGAACGGCAGCAGATAGTGCAGCGAGAAGAAGCGGTTGAGCGTGGCGTTATCGGGGACGAAGCCGCCGAGCAGCCATTCGCGCACCGGTTCGCCGACGATCGGTATCGCCGAGAAGAAGCCGGTGATCACCTGCGCGCCCCAGAAGCTCATCTGGCCCCACGGAAGCACATAGCCCATGAAGGCGGTCGCCATCATCAGGAGGAAGATCACGACGCCGAGCAGCCACACCATTTCGCGCGGCGCCTTGTACGAACCGTAATAAAGGCCGCGGAAGATGTGCAGATAAACGACGATGAAGAACATGCTCGCGCCGTTCATATGCGCATAGCGGATGAACCAGCCGGCATTCACGTCGCGCATGATATGCTCGACCGAATTGAATGCGACGCTCGCGTTCGCGGCATAATGCATCGCCAGAACGATACCGGTGATGATCTGGATCATCAGCGCGGCGCCGGCGAGGACGCCGAAGTTCCAGAAATAGTTAAGGTTGCGCGGGACCGGATAGCCGGGGCCCGTGGCATTATAGACGAGGCGCGGAATCGGCAGCTTCTCGTCCATCCACTTCATCAGCGGATGCGTCGGCTCATAGGGTTTGGCCCAGGGAAAGCTCATCTTATCTCGCTCCTCAGCCGATCGTCACGACGGTGTCGCTGTTGAATTCATAGGGCGGCACAACCAGATTCTTGGGCGCCGGCCCCTTACGGATACGCGCCGCGGTGTCATAGTGCGAACCATGGCACGGGCAGAAATAACCGCCGAAATCGCCTTTGTTCTCACCTTCCGCGGCACCGAGCGGCACACAGCCAAGGTGCGTGCAGACGCCCAGCGTGATCAGCCAGTTTTCCTTGCCGGGCTTGGTGCGCTGGTCGATCGTTTCGGGATCGCGGAGATCGCCGAGAGGCACAGCCTTGGCTTCAGCGATTTCCTTGGCAACGAGGTTGCGCACGAACACGGGCTGCTTGCGCCAGCTCGTCTTGATAGCCTGGCCGGGCTGAATCGCCGAAATGTCGATTTCGGTGGTCGACAGCGCGAGCACGTCGGCCGACGGGTTCATCTGGTTGAGCAGCGGCAGCACCACGGCAACCGCACCGACACCAGCGAAACTCACCGCCGCAATATTGATGAAATCCCGGCGGCGTACGCCATCTTCGATACCGGCGTTGAGTTCAGATTCACTGGCCATTCGACTGCCCTTGCATGGGTGAACTAACAAAAGTTCTCGAAGTTATGGCCGCCCCTGTTGCACGCGCACAAAAGCGCACAACCCGGCGGCCCCTCCGGGAATTGCGGGCCTGATAGCCGCACTGTCCGGGCTTGCCAACAGGCAATTTCTGCTTCTTTCACTGTACTAAGGCGCCGCACCGAGCCCTCTCGATTCCTCGCGGCGTCGCGGCTATGGGCCATGCATGGAAATCGCCCTGTTTCAGCCGGATATCGCGGGCAATGTCGGTACGACATTGCGCACCGCAGCCTGTTTCGGCGTACCCGCGCATATCATCGAACCTTGCGGCTTTCCCTTCTCCGACGGCGCGTTGAAGCGCGCCGGGATGGACTATGCCGTAAGGGCGAATGTACGCCGCCATGCGGACTGGGATGCCTTTCGGCAATGGAGCGCGAACGCGGGCCGTCGGATCGTGTTGCTGACCACCGCGGGCGCGACGCCCCTGCCCGCCTTCGCATTCGAGCCCGACGACGTCCTGCTACTTGGCGCCGAATCCTCGGGCGTGCCGCCCCATGTCCATGACGCGGCCGCAGCACGGGTGGCGATTCCGATGCAGGCCGGCTTTCGATCCTTGAATGTCGCGGTCGCGGCTGGCATCGCGCTCGCCGAAGCGCTCAGGCAAACGAAAGGCTTTCCCGCATGATCTCGCTCGATCCGCAGCAACAGACGGCACGAACCTGGTTCGAATCACTCCGCGACCGGATCTGCGCCGAGTTCGAGAAGATCGAATCCGAAGCCGGCAGCGATGCGCGCTTTGAATATACGCCGTGGGATCGCGAAGCCGACGGACTGGCCCCCGGCGAGGGCGGCGGCGGTGTGCGCGGCGTGATGACGGGGCGGGTTTTCGAGAAAGTCGGCGTCAATGTCTCGACCGTCGGCGGGCAGTTCGCACCCGATTTCGCCGCGTCGATCCATGGCGCGGGCGAGGATCCGAGCTTCTTCGCCACGGGAATCAGCCTGGTCGCGCATATGGCGAATCCGCATGTCCCCGCGGTGCATATGAACACGCGCTTCCTCGCGACGACAAAGCGCTGGTTCGGGGGCGGCGCGGATCTCAACCCGCCGATACCGTACCAGGAAGACACCGACGCCTTCCATGCGCGCCTGCGCGCGGCCTGCGCTCCCTTCGGCCCCGACGTTTATGAACGCTATGCCAAATGGGCCGAGGATTATTTCTTTATCCCGCATCGCGGCGTCCATCGCGGCGTCGGCGGCATCTTCTACGACCATCTCGAATGCGGCGACGACGCCGAGTTTGATCGGAATTTCCAACTGACGCAGGCAGTCGGCGACGCCTTTCTCGACATCTTCCCGCAGATCGTGCGCCGCCGGATGGGCCTGCCCTTCACCGACGCCGAGCGTGAGGCGCAGTTGATCTGGCGCGGCCGCTATGCCGAATTCAATCTCGTCTATGATCGCGGCACGCTGTTCGGGCTCAAGACCGGCGGCAATATCGATGCGATCCTGATGAGCCTTCCGCCGCTCGCCAAGTGGAACTGACGTAAAAAGGGCGCCTTCGAATTCGAAGGCGCCCCCAGAAGACCGCCGAGGCGATCAGGCAAAAACGTCAGACTGACCGTGCTCGCCAAGGGCGCGATAGATGCCTGCCGGCACGCCGACCTGCAAATAGGCGATCGGGATACTCAGCAAAAGCGCTCCAACAATGATGGCGAGGATCGAACCGCCGCTGGGCACGCCCCCTCCGGCAAACATCGACACCCCAACAACCATTCCCAAGATCAGGAAGACGACGAAGAAGGCAATGCCGAGCAGGATGAAATAACCGAAAATCTTCCACTGCGCGGCCGCGGTCATCCGCCACGATTCGCCAAGTCCGGTCAGGACGTTGAAGGTCCGCCGGTCCGCCATCACCGGCCCGGTGCAGCAAAAACGTGCCGCGAGCCAGATCAGGAACAGGAAGAACAGCAGCATGAGCAGGAGCATGATGGCGCTGCTCCCTGCACTGGGCGCGCCGCCCATAGCCAAAGGCGCGAGCGCGCTCCCAAAGACGACGAAGCCGATCAGCACCAGCACGAGCACGACAGCAATCAGGAGCAGGAACGTCGGCAGCGCCGCGACCAGCCCAAAAGCAAGCGCCGATCCCAGCGGCTCGGCGCCGTTCGAGAAACCGATACGCCAAGACGTAAAATAGCTGCCCATCTGCAGGATATAATTGACCAGGCTGATGAGCATCATCAGGCCGCCCATCGCCGCCAGTCCGCCGCCCGCGGCAAGGCTCATCGGGTCGGCCATCATTGCGCCGCCGCCAAGCGCGAATTGCAGTACCAGCGGGGCAGCGATGCCGACCCCTATAAGGGCAATCGCATGATTGGCGCCCTGCCCGGCAAAGAAACTCGTCGCATAAGACCAAGCTTGACCGATGCTAAATCGATTCATTCCTTTTCTCCCCCTGAATGACTCCCCAATTGCGACCCAAATTATGCGAATACGCCGCCGTCAGCGCGGACGGCCAACTGACGATAGATCGATGCAATCACCGCCGTATTGAGCAAGCCGAAGGCAGCCGATACAGCCGAATTAATCGCACTGCCGATCAGATGGCCGAACGTGCCCTGCACTCCGAAAAGCCCCGTGATACCTGCAGTGATCGCCGACACGACGAACAGGACAATCATGAACAGGATGACGAACAATGCGATGCGCCACCCATTGCCCCGCGTCAGATCCCAGCTGCCCTGCAGCGCCGTAAGCGGATTCTTGAGATCGCGATCGGCGAGCAGCGGATAAACGGCAGAGAATCGTCCGACGAGGTAGATCGCCGGCAGGATCAGCAACAATGCGGCGATCCCGAAGAGAAACATCTGGATCGCGAATATCGCAATCAGCGTCGGGATCATCGCAAATGCGAAGGCCAGCGCCTCGCCGACACTGGTTCCCGCGCGTGCAAGCCACAGCCGCAGGATGGCGATCGAGCCGAACGTCGAAGCGAGGGCGATGCCCAGAACCCACGGCAGTTGCTGCCGCATATCGGCGAGCATCAGCGTCATGAGTTGGTCCGGCGTTGCATCGCTAGGCGGGGCGAAGGGAACGGGGCCCAACACCGCCAGCGCCATCCCCGGCAGAAAGAGGAATATGCCCGCAAGAATGCTGGTAAACGGTAAATGGGCTTTCACAAGCGTCACCGCATCGTCCCACGCCGCACCCATGTCGAATTTTACCATTGATACCCCGTCATTTTTTCGTTCGTCGTTGCATCGAAGGTGACGATCTTGAGCGCGTCTGTCCAGCCCTGTCGGTAAAGCATGCCCTAGGTCTTGCGCATGGAGCTCTGGCGCGCCAGATAGCCGGCGCGATGAGCATGCTTCCTCCACCAGAATGGACGATCAGTTCCGGCCTTACCGACTATGATGTCGCGCTGTCCGACATGGAGGCCCGCGCCGCCGCGATCCATGCCGGAGACGCCGGGGAACGCATCTGGCTGATCGAGCATCCGCCGCTTTATACTGCGGGGACGAGCGCCGATCCGGCCGAGCTGCTGAGCCCGCAATTTCCGGTTTACGATGCCGGGCGCGGCGGACGCTATACCTATCACGGCCCCGGCCAGCGTGTCGGCTATGTCCAGTTCGACCTGACGAAACGCGGCCGCGACGTGCGCGCCTATGTCTCCGCGCTCGAAGGCTGGGTGATCGACGCGCTCGCGCTGCTCGGGGTCGAGGCGCGCCGCGCCGAAGGTCGTATCGGGATCTGGACCGACGACCTGGATGGCCGAGAGGCGAAGATCGGCGCGATCGGGGTGCGCGTGAAGCGCTGGGTGACGATGCACGGCTTCTCGCTCAACGTCGCACCCGATCTTGCGCATTTCGGTGGCATCGTGCCTTGCGGCATCGCCGAATTTCCGGTGACCAGCCTTGCGGCGCTCGGCAAGACGGCAAGCTTTGCCGACGTCGATGCCGCGCTGGTGCAAACGCTGCCCGCCTTTCTCGACAAGCTTTCGCCAAGCGATTAGGAACGCCGGATGACCCGCACCCTTCTCGCCTCGCTCTCCCTGCTTGCTCTCGCTGCCTGCGGCGGCGGCGACACCGCCGGCAAGTCAACCACCAAGCTCGACGCGGTCGAAGTCCAGCCAGGATCGGTGAGCGATTCGATGATCATCCTCGACGATGCGGTGAGCGACGGGACCGCGGTCGACAACAGCATCCCCGATGACGGCACCAAGAAGGATGCGGCGAAGACCGACGAAGCGGACGCGGCGGAAGAGCCAGCCGAGGAAGGTGCCGGGGCCGATAATCCCGATGCGGTCGATATGCCGGCTGCGAAGAAGGCGATCACCACCACCGACGCTGCCGCCAAAAAGGGCGAATAAGCTCTAGCGCAGCCCCAGATTCTTGTGCGTCTGCAGCGACAGGCGCCAGCGCGGGTCATCCATAACCAGATCGATGCACGCCTGAACATTCGCGGCGGCGTGTGGGTCGTCGAGCGGCTGGACGAGCAGATGTTCGAAATCGAGCGCCGCAAGCCACGCGACGTCGCTGCCCGGCTGCGGCCAGACAAGCTTCAGCTCGTCGCCACTCGTCTGCACCAGTTCGCTGCCGGCCTTTGGACTGACGCAGATCCAATCGATGCTGCGCGGGATCGCGAAAGTGCCGTTGCTTTCGATCGCGATGGTAAAGTCGCGCTCATGCAGCGCGTCGATAAGCGCCGCATCGACCTGGAGCATCGGCTCTCCGCCGGTCAGCACCACATAGCGGTCGTCGCCGCCCTTTCCCCAAGTTTCGGCGATGACATCGGCCAGCGCCGCCGCGCTCTTGTACTTTCCGCCGAGGCTCCCGTCGGTGCCGACGAAATCGGTGTCGCAGAATTGGCAGATCGCCTTCGCGCGGTCCTTCTCGCGTCCCGTCCACAAATTGCAGCCGGCGAAGCGGCAGAAAACCGCGCGGCGCCCTGCCTGCGCGCCCTCCCCCTGCAGCGTGAGGAAAATCTCTTTGACCGCGTAAGTCATCGGTTCAGGCGTAGCGCGTCGGATCGGCGAGCCCCGCGTCGGCGAAGCCCTTGCTGCGCAGGCGGCAACTGTCGCACGATCCGCAATGCAGCCCGTCGGGCGTTGGGTCATAGCAGGACCAGCTCATCCCTGCGTCCATGCCGAGCCGAGCCGCTTCGGCGGCGATATCGGCCTTGGTCATATGCTGGAGCGGCGCATGGATGTGGAACTCGACGCCTTTGTCGCCGTCGCGGGTTGCCAGCGCGGCGAGTTTTTCGAAGCCCTGGATGAATTCGGGGCGGCAATCGGGATAGCCCGAATAGTCGAGCGCATTGACACCGATGACGATATCCTGCGCAGCCCGCGCCTCGGCAAGCCCGAGCGTCAGCGACAGGAAGATGAGGTTGCGCGCGGGGACATAGGTGACCGGCACGTCGCCGCCCCCCTCGACTTCGGGGACGCCATCCTTTGGCACGTCGATGTCGGCGGTCAGCGCCGACCCGCCGAAGCGGCGGAGGTCGAGCGGCAGGACGATATGTTCGGCCGCCCCGACATAATCGGCGATCCGCGCGGCGGATTCCAGCTCGACGCGGTGGCGCTGGTTATAATCGATCGTGAGCGCGACGATCCGCGCGCCGGCTTCGCGTGCCAGGCCCGCACAGACCATCGAGTCGAGCCCGCCCGACAGGAGGACGATCACCGTTTTTCCGGAAACTTGCTGCATCGGCGCCAGATAGGCCCGTGGCGCGGGGGGTGCAAGGGCTGTGCCGCACCAAAAGAAATGGGCCGCGAAGCTGCTGCGACACGGCCCAGTTCGGCATCACAGCCGTTAGGGAGAAGGGCACACATCGGTATGCCACCCACTCACCCTGACACGGGATGGTTAATATTTCGTTCGATCAGCAGCCGCCGGTACGGCGTGCCTCGATCGCCTGCGAGAAGGGTTTGCCCTCGGCGATCCCTTGCGTATCGATCTGGACGAGCCGGTTCGTCTCGCTACGGATGCTTGTACGGCCATGCCCTGCACCGGGGCAGGTATAATGGACCGTCACCGAATTCGGCGTGTCCTCAATGACATAGCGCGAACAATTTGCGCGCGGATGCTGAATCTGGATCAGCCTGCGGGCGTCGCCAAGGCATACCGTCTGCAGCACGGCATCCTTGCCGCGCTCGCGTAGCTGCCAGCTTCCTTTTTCCAGCCGGTCGAGCATCGCCAGCGACGGCGCCTGCGCGGGGACCGCGCCGGCGCCCGCAAGGCCGAGCGCCATCAACGACATTCGCAACATGGGAGAGAAGATCGCCATTCCACCTATCCATTGGCCGCCCGCGAACGAGCGAATATGCGACCCCGTTCCCACTTAGCTAGCAAGCCGGGGATGCGTTTTCAACCGCTTGGCGCTGAATTTACTCGCCTCGCCGTGAAGAACGGCAGCGATTTCGTCGCTATTCCGGCCGATTGTGGGTCGCGATTTCATCCAGCGGGATCGGAAAGAAACGCGAGCAAAAGGCGCAGTCGACGACGATCCGGCCATTCTCGTCCGCCATATCGGCGCGCTCGGCCTCCGGAAATTGCGCGAGCACGCCCGCGAAATATCCGGTGCTGCACCGGCAGCCGCGCGACACCGTCACGCCGGCCTCGACGCGGACCTCGTCCTCGTGAAACAGCCGCCAAGCGAGCGTTTCCAGCGAGGTTGCAGGATCGGTAAGCTCCTCGGCCTTCAGCGTGGTGGCGATGGTCTTGGCATGTTCCCATTCGGGAGTGTCGTGCCGTACATGCAGACGGTCGCGGCCGACTTCGCCTTCGGGCAGATGCTGCAGCAACAGGCCGCCCGCGAGACACCCCGCCTCGGCGTCATGTCGCGCGGCCAGCTTGATCAGGCTCGAAATCTGTTCCGACTGCTCGAAATAATGCTCGGCGGCCTCGCCGATCGAGCTGCCTTCAAGCGGCACGATACCCTGATAGCGCTCGCCCGTGGTCGCCTGGTCGAAGGTGATCGCAAGGAAGCCTTCGCCGAACAAGGCGAACAGGGTCGGATCCGACCCGACCTCGGCAAGCCGTTCGGCATCGAATTTAAGGTAACCGCGCAGTTCGCCCGCGCGATAGTCGCAGACGAGCAGTTCGACGGGGCCGCCGCCGGTCTGCGCCTGCAGCGTCATCTGGCCGTTTTCGTCCTTCAGCGTCGAACCGAGCAGCACGGTAAGCACCAGCGCCTCCGCCAGCAGCTTTTCGGCGACCGGCGGATAATTATGCGCGCCGATGATCGTCTGAAGCGTCGGCCCCAAACGCACCAAGCGCCCGCGGACGTGCCGTTCGGCGATCGTGAACAGCAGGGGCTGGTCGAACCAGGTTTCGATGATTTCACTCACGTCTTCAAACTCACAATTTTCCGAACGCCCACAGCAGGATCGATTTCTGCGCATGGACGCGATTCTCGGCTTCATCCCATACACGCGACTGCGGGCCGTCGATCACCGCGTCGACCACCTCGTCGCCTCGGTGCGCGGGAAGGCAATGGAGGAAGATCGCATCTTCCTTGGCGCCGGTCATCAGCCGTTCGTCGACCTGATACGGCGTCATCGCCGCGATCTTATTATGCGCATGGTCCTGCCCCATCGACACCCAGGTGTCGGTGACGACAAGATCGGCGCCCGCAACGGCTTCACGCGCGTCGCGCGTGATGTCGATCCGGACGCCCTTCGCGCGCGCTGCTTCGACGAAGCCCGCCTCGGGCTCATAGCCCTGCGGCACGCCGGCGCGGACGTTGAAGCCGAAGAGGCCCGCGGCCTCGATCAGCGAACCAAGCACATTGTTTCCGTCGCCGAGCCAAGCAAGCTCGAGCCCCGGCAATGCCTTGCCGCTTTCGACGATCGTGAGCAGATCGGCAACGATCTGGCACGGGTGCGACAGGTCGGTAAGCCCGTTGATCACCGGGACGCTCGCATATTCTGCAAGCTCCTCGGCCTTCGCATGATCGTCGGTGCGGATCATGATCGCGTCGGCGTAGCGCGACAGCACGCGAGCGGTGTCGGCGATCGTCTCGCCGCGACCCAGTTGGGTGACGCCCGCGTCCATGATCATGGACGTGCCGCCGAGTTGGCGCATCGCGATATCGAAAGAGGCACGCGTGCGCGTCGAATTCTTCTCGAACACCATCGCCAGCACATGTCCCGCGAGCGGCGCGTCCGCGTCGGGCTTGCCCTTTGGCCAGCCCGCGCGCGCCGCCTTGCGATCGATCGCGTCGGCGAGCATCGCGGCGACCGCGTCCCCGCCCGCATCGGACAGGTTCAGGAAGTGCCGCATCAAACTTCGGGCGGCGTGTAGCTCGCCGCGCCCGCTGACAGTTTTTCGATGAACTCGGCGATATGGCTGTCGTCGATGTTCAGCGGCGGCAGCACGCGCACGACATTCTCGCCCGCCGCGACGGTCAGCAGCCCGTGGTTGTCGCGCAGATGCGCGACGAACGCGCGGCTGTCCGAATTGAGCTTGAGCCCGAGCATCAGCCCGACACCGCGCACGCTGTCGAACAGTTGATCGTGGTTCGGAATTAGCTGTTCAAGCGCGCCGCGAAGGCGCTCGCCGGTCGCCTTGACCTGATCGAGGAAGCCCTCTTCGAGCACGACGTCAAGCACCGCCTGCCCCGCCGCACAGGCGAGCGGGTTACCGCCATAGGTCGATCCATGCGTGCCGATGACCATACCGCGCGCCGCTTTCTCGGTCGCCAGGCATGCGCCCATCGGGAAGCCACCGCCGATACCCTTGGCGCTCGCCATGATGTCGGGGGTCACGCCGAAATGTTCATAGGCGTAGAGATGCCCGGTACGCGCAACGCCGCACTGCACTTCGTCGAACACGAGCATCAGGTCGCGCTTGTCGCAGATGTCGCGCAGCGCCTGCAGGAAAGGCTGCGAAGCCGGGCGAATGCCACCTTCGCCCTGGATCGGCTCGACCAGGAAGCCTGCCGTATTGTCGTCGACCAGATCGAGGGCGGCGTTGATGTCGTCGAACGGAGCATAGGCAAAGCCCGGCAGCAGCGGGTCGAAACCCTTGCGCAGCTTTTCCTGATTGGTCGCCGAGATCGTGCCGAGCGTGCGGCCGTGAAAGGCGTTGTTGAAGGTGATCAGCGTGTGTTTTTCGGCGTTCCCCGCGCTGGAATGATAAGCGCGCGCCGTCTTGATCGAACATTCGACCGCTTCGGCACCAGAGTTGGTCAGGAACACCGTGTCGGCAAACGTGTTCTCGACCAGACGCGCGGCATAGGCCTCGCCCTGCGGGCTGCCGTAGAGGTTCGACACATGCATCAGGGTCGCGGCCTGATCCTGGATCGCCTTGGTCAGGTGCGGGTGGCCGTGGCCGAGCAGGTTGACCGCGATGCCGCTGGCGAAGTCGAGATAGCGCTCGCCTCGTTCGCCGATCAGATAGGCGCCTTCGCCGCGAACCGGACGCACACCGCACCGGGGGTATACGGGCATCAGCGGCGTGATCGTCATGGCAGGCACCTTTCATTCAAAAGTAAAAAAGGCGACCCCAAAACGGGCCGCCCTTGGTCGGACCGCCCCTATACTGCCGCAGCCGGAGCCGCGTCAACACAGGGGGTGGCCCAATCCTTCCCATGGCCATGCCAAAGGGAGGATCGTTAGATTGACTTGCCCGCCTCCATAGCGAGCGCGACCGAATGTTTGCGCGCGTCATGGTCGTACATGGACGAGGCGACAATGATCTCATCGACGCCGGTGCGCGCCTGGAACGCCTTAAGGCCGGCCGCTACGTCGTCGACCGTTCCGACCGCCGAACATTGCAGGACATGGTCAAGGATCGCGCGCGCGTTCGGCGGGAGGCTGTCCTTGTAGCCAGCAAGCGGCGGCTTCATCTTGCCCGGATTGCCGGTACGCAGCGCAACGAAGGCTTGTTGCTGCGACGAGGCCAGCAGTTCGGCTTGTTCGCGCGTGTCGGCGGCGAAGACGTTGAAAGCGGCGGCCGCATAAGGCTGCGCCAATTGTTCGGACGGCTTGAACTGGCGGCGATAGATATCGAGCGCTTCATCCAGAGCGTCGGGCGCGAAATGGCTGGCGAAGGCATAAGGCAGCCCGAGCATCGCCGCAAGCTGTGCGCCGAACAGGCTGGAACCGAGGATCCAGAGCGGCACATTCGTCCCCTCACCCGGCACCGCGCGGATGCCGAGGCGGTCGTCGCCTGCCAGGAACGCTTGCAGCTCGACGACATCCTGCGGGAACTGCCTTTCGTCGCTCGCAAGGTTGCGGCGGAGCGCACGCGCGACGATGCCGTCCGAGCCGGGCGCACGACCAAGGCCGAGATCGACGCGGCCGGGGAACAACGCTTCGAGCGTGCCGAATTGTTCGGCGATCACCATCGGGGCGTGGTTCGGCAGCATGATACCGCCCGCGCCGATGCGGATCGTCGAAGTCGCCTGACCGATATGCGCGAGCACGACCGAGGTCGCGGCGCTCGCAATCCCCGCCATGCCATGATGCTCTGCAACCCAATAGCGTTCGTAACCGAGCGCCTCGGCATGGCGAGCGAGATCGGCGGCGTTCGCGAGCGACTGGGAAATTGTGCCGGTGTCGGTGACGGGCACAAGGTCGAGGAAAGAGAGTTTCGTCATGAAACTGATATGCGGTGCGGGTCGTCGCGGTTCAAGCGCAGCGGTTCGCGGGCGGTACGAAGAAAAACTATGCGCGCTCGTCCTTTGGCGAGTCCATCAGCACATAGGTGGTGATCGAATGCACCTGCGGCAGCACGCCGAGCACCTCGGTATGAAAATGCTTGTATGTCGCCAGGTCGTCGGTCTCGACGCGCAACAGATATTCGATCGTGCCGGTGATATTGTGACATTCGCGCACCTCGGGCGCGAGCGCCATCGCCGCCTCGAAATCGGACTGCGACTGTTTGGTGTGCGATGACAGACCGACGGTCACATAGGCGATGAAGGTCAGTCCGAGCTTCGCGGGGTCGATCACCGCGCGATAGCCCTTGATGACCCCGCTGCGCTCCAATTCTTGGACGCGCCGCAGACAGGCAGACGGCGACAGCCCGACGCGTTCGGCAAGTTCGAGATTCGAGATTCGTCCGTCGCTCGACAATTCGCGCAATATATTGCGGCCAATGGCATCAATCTTGGTCATAGATTGCATAATCTATCGCAATGCGCCCCATCTTTGCAATCCGTCGCGCATCGAAACGCATTATGTTGCGCCCTATGGATCAAACCGCTCTCGTCGCGCTCTCCGCCTTCGCTCTCGTCTCGTCGATCACGCCGGGGCCGAACAACATGATGCTGATGGCGTCGGGCGCCAATTTCGGCCTCCGCCGTACTGTCCCGCACGCGCTCGGCGTCGGTTTCGGATTCACGCTTATGATCGTCCTTGTCGGGGTCGGGCTGATGGGGTTGTTCGATCTGTTCCCGATCCTCAATACGGTGCTCAAGGTGGTGAGCGTCGCCTATCTGCTGTGGCTTGCGTGGAAGATCGCCAATGCGGCGGCGCCCGACACCGAAAGCGGCGGACGCGCCAAGCCGATGACCTTCTTTCAGGCGATTCTCTTTCAGTGGGTCAATCCCAAGGCCTGGTCGATGGCGCTGACGGCGATCGCGCTCTACGCTCCCGACCGCAATCTTGGGGCGGTGCTGCTCGTTGCGATCGTGTTCGGGATCATCAACCTGCCCTCGACCAGCCTGTGGGCGGTGATGGGCCAGGTACTGCGAGGCTGGCTGTCCAGCCCGGCGCGGCTGCGGGCGTTCAACTGGACGATGGCGGCGCTGCTCGCCGGATCTCTCGCGCTATTGATCTGACCCGATTGCAAGGTTGCATCGCGCAACCTATGGACGGCGCTCCCCTCTTCTGACCGGAGAACAAGAGCATGCAGAGTCGTCGTCTCGGCAAGAGCGCCATCCATGTGTCCGACATCTGCATGGGGACGATGACCTTCGGCAGCCAGACCGAAGAGGCCGAGGCATTCCGTATCCTCGACCGCTGCTTCGACGCCGGGATCAATTTCTACGACACCGCCGAGGGCTATCCGGTGCCGCCCGACATCAAATGGGTGGGCCGCACCGAGGAAATCGTCGGCCGCTGGATGAAGACCAAGCCGCGCGACGCGATCATCCTTGCGACCAAGGTATCGGGACCCAGCCATGTGTGGTTCAAGTCGCCGTGCCGCAACGGCATGACCGCGCTCGACCGCAAGAACATCTTCCAGGCGGTCGACGACAGCCTGACGCGGCTCCAGACCGACTATATCGACCTCTATCAGACGCACTGGCCCGACCATGATGCGCCTTATGACGAGATGATGGACGCGCTCGACGAACTCGTCCGCGTCGGCAAGGTCCGCATCCTCGGCTGTTCGAACGAGACGAGCTGGGGATTGATGAAGTCGCTGGCGGCGTCGGAACGCCTTGGCGCCGCGCGCTATCACACGATCCAGAATAATTTCAGCCTCAACAACCGCCGCTTCGAGGATGAGCTGGCGCAGGTGTGCCGGCAGGAAGGCGTCAGCCTGATCCCCTATTCGCCGCTCGCAGGCGGCGTCCTCTCGGGCAAATATCAGGACGGGGCCCGCCCCGAGGGTGCGCGCTTCTCGCGCTATCTGGGCATGGAGGGACGGCAGGCCGCGATGGGCCGCCGTTTCGTCAACGAAAAGAGCCTCGCGGCGACAGCGCATTACCTCCAGATCGCCGAAGAGGCGGGGCTGCATCCGGTGACGATGGCGACCGCCTGGTCGAAACAGCATGATTTCGTGGCTTCGACGATCGTCGGCGTGAGCGCCTATGATCAGGTCGATCCGATCCTCGACGCAATGGAACTGGTGCTCGCGGACGATGTGATGAAGGCGCTGCACAAGGTCAGCAAGGACATCCTCTACCCGATGGGCTGAACCGACGGCCATTCGAGGCTTAACGCACCGCCAACCGGCAGCGCGCGCCATGCCTTCGAAAGCCGGTCGAACGCCTCGAACACGTGCGGCCGCGCAGCGTCGATCCGCGCGCGTTCGTCGGCGCTGAGCGAGCCGCGCGTACGCTCGGCCTCGCCCAGCGCAGCGCGCTGCGCCGCGGTGTCGGGACGCGAGCGGCTACGCCATGCGATGTCGAAGAGGAAGGCGGCGAGTTCGGACAATTCGCCCTCGCGGCCCTGGCTTTTGATCAGCTTTGCGCCCTTGGCGACCTGTTTGCGCGCCGCGCGCTGGCGTTCCTTTGCCGACAGCGCGCCGCCTGCCTCGACATGGAAGGAGCCCGCATCGCCGCCCGCCGCGATCTGACCGAAGACGCCGGTCTTGAGCCCCAGCGCCGCCTCGACCACAAAATGCACCATGTCGTGCGGCAGGTCGGGGTCGAAGCCGGGCGCCGGGTCCATCACCAGCACCGGCGCATCGGCACGCTCGATCCGCATGGAGTAGCGGCGATCGCCCGATCGGATGAAATGGACTTTCATGGGCCCCGCCTATAGGCTTCGCAGCGGTTCCACCAAAAGGATTTGCGATGACTTCTGTCCGCCGTGCGTTTTTCGCCCTCGCTGCTTTTTCCGCCATCATCGGGACCGCGCACGCCGCGAACCCGGTGATGTTCCGCGATGCGGGCTGCGGATGCTGCCTCAAATGGCTCGAGCAGGTGAAGGCCTCGTTCGGACAAAAGGCGGTCGTGGTGAACTCGCCCGACATGAATGCGGTCAAGGACAAGCAGGGCGTGCCGCAGGCGCTGCGCAGTTGCCATACCGTGCTGGTCGGCGGCTATGTCATCGAGGGGCATGTGCCCGCGAAGGACATCGCGCGCCTGCTCCGCGAAAAGCCCAAGGGCGTAAAGGGCCTTGCGGTCGCCGGCATGCCGATGGGATCGCCCGGCATGGAGCATGGCGACCATCGCGAAGCCTATAAGGTCATGACCTTCGGCCCTGCAGGCCAGCGCGTCTTTGCAAGCTACGCCGCCAGCGGCGGCGCGCACGCGCACTGAGCGCGTTGCCGCAAATCAGGCCAGCTCGGCCTTGAACAGCTCGAGCATCCGGCTCCATGCCTTTTCAGCGGCCGCTTCGTTATAGGCGCGGCCGTCGGGCGGGCACCAGCCGTGCATCGCGCCTTCATAGACTTCGACTTCATGCCACTGTTTGCGCGGCGCGAGCACGGCGTTCAGCAAGACCTTCTCGTTCGGCGTTTCCTTGTCGTCATTGTCGGCGATCGCGAACAGATAGCCAGCGTTGGTTTTCGGGATCAGCAGGTGCGGGCTGTCGGGCTTGTCGGTACCGACACCGCCACCGTGAAAGCTTGCCGCCGCACCGACGCGGTCAGGTTTCAGCGCCGCCGTATAGATCGTCATCGCGCCGCCCATACAATAGCCGGTGGTGCCGATCTTGCGCTTCGTATCGACTTCCTTCTGCGTGTCGAGAAAAGCGAGATGCGCCTTCGCGTCGGTCTCGACGATCGGGCGCGTCAGTTGCTTGAGATAACCGAACAGCTTTTCGCGGATCGCAGGGTCGCTAAAGTCGTTGGCGGCATCGACCACCGGCGACTTCTGCCAGCGGTAAAAGGGGTTCACGGTCAGCACGGCATAGCCTTCGGCTGCAAGCCGGTCGGCCATCTGCCGGAATGCAGGGCGAAGTCCGCGGATATCGGGCCACACCAGCACGGCGGGATGCTTACCCTCTGCCGGAGCGACGAAATAGGCATCGCAGGTACCGTCGTCGGTCTTGATCGTGACATCGCGGCCCTTGACCGGCTTGCCCGCGATTGCCCGCGCGGGCAACGCCGCGGCCAACGCGCCCGCACCTGCAAGCACTGTGAAGCTGCGCCGTCCAACGGACATGCCGGCACGATCAAGATCGGCTTCGGTGTTCTCGGTGCACATGTGTCTCTCCTCGCTGGGCGTTTTGAAAAGTCGCTGAAAACTGCGCAACTTCACTCGGGATTCGATTGTCGCGCCGTCATCGGGATGCGAACGAATGGCAAAGCTAATCCAGCACCATTTTATAGGACAGCGATTTTTGGGCAGCCCCCTGTCGCGGCAATAGCGTATTTAGAAGATGAGAGACGCCACCTCGTCAAATGTCAGCGCGACATGATGCACGCCGACCTCGCGCAGCATCTCACCATGCCCCGCGCGGTCGACGATATGGCCCGCGCCGCAGAAACCGACCACGGCCATTCCCGCGGCAATTGCCGCCCGCGCCCCCGTCGGCGAATCCTCGATGGCGAGGCATCCCGCGGGGTCGACGCCAAGACCCTTCGCGGCGGCGAGATAGATGTCAGGAAACGGCTTGCCTCGATCCCAGCCGTCGGCGCTGTAGACATGCTCCCCGAAATGATGGCCGAGCCCGAATAGGCCGAGTGCCCAGCCGATATATTCGGCGCGGCTCGACGAAGCGATCGCGCGCGGTAGCGGCCCCAGCGCGTCGAGAAATACAGCGACGCCGGGCACGGCATCGAAGCCCTCCATATAGCGCGCCCGCGCCCGCTCGCGGTGGGTCTCGCGAAAATCGGCGGGTAGTGCGCGGCCATAGCGCGCGACGATGCGCCGTTCGGTTTCCTGCCAATTATGGCCATAATAATCGCGCAGGCACTCGTCATAGGTCGCGGGCATGCCCGCGGCGGTCAGGCTTTCGGCAAGCGACAGGTTCGCGCGCACTTCGCTGTCGGCGACGACGCCATCGAAATCGAAAATGATCGCGGCAGGCGTCATGCGAATCTCACAATCTTCATACTTGGTGCCTAGGCGTTTCACGATCAGGAGACAGCATCATGAAATTCATTTCCTTGAACTCGCGCGGCGGCAATTATCTGGTCGTCGCCGAAAATGTCGCCTGGCTCCGCGATTATGAGAACGGCCAGACGCAGGTCGGGATGGTCGGCGGCGCACCGCTGCTGGTTTCGGGCAAGATCGAGGAGATCGCAGCGTCGATCCTTGCCCAGGCCAACGCGACGGAGTGACCGCGACTATTTCAGCGCATCACCTCATGCTCGCGCGCATAGCTCCATGGCCCCTCGCCGGACCAGCCGCGACCGTCGGGGAAGCTAAGCTTTAACCCGCTGAGCTGCGCCGGGTCGAAAAGGCGCATGTTCACGCCCATCATGTCGACCTCTCCGCCCATCCGTTCGATCAGTCCCTCGGTTGCCGACCAGTGCGTCGTACAGCCACAAGTCGCGCAAAAATGCAGGTCCGAATTGGGGTTTTCGCGGTCGGCGCGATTATAGGTGCGCGTCGCACCCTCGATCACGACGTCGCGCGGCGACATATAGCTCCAGAGGATGCCGTGCGAGAAGCAGAGCGAGCAATTGCACTCGGCGATTTCCTCGGGCGCCTTGGCAAGCCGCACCGAGACGGCGCCGCAGTGGCAGGTGGTGTTCCAGCTCATTTCGCCTGCACTCTATAATCCATATTTATCATTCCTTGTGACCAGCTCCAGTCCCGTCTCGACCAGCGTGCCGGCATCGACGGCATCGCGCGAGACTGGATAGAATTCGGAGACGCGAAAGGCCGCGCCGATCGCCATCAATTCCAGTTCCTTCGCCCCCAGAATTGCGTCGCGCACCTGCAGGAAATGCCGATGCATGTACGATGGGCCGTTTGCCATGAGCGTCGAATCGTCAACGGGCGCGCCGTCGCTCACGACTAGAAGGATGCGTCGCCGTTCGAGGCGGCTCTTTAGCTGATTGACGCCCCATTCCAGGGCCTCTCCGTCGACATTTTCGCGCAGGACATCGGGGTTCAGCATTTGCCGCCAGTCGTCCGGATCGAGCGCCGCATTGTCGAACGGCTGGTACAAGATATGAAGCAAGGCGCATAGGCGCCCGGGTCTGGACGGCTTTCCATCGCGCAGCCATTTGCGCCGCGTAAAACCACCATGCCAGCCAGCGGTCGAATAGCCGGCAACCGCGACACTTGCGCCGCGCCTTCCCAGCTCCTCCGATAGGCGCCGAACCCCCGCGGCAACCCACGCCATCGGTTCGCCACGCATCGAACCCGATTGATCGACCATGAGTAGCACAGCGGTACTGGAAAGTTCGCCGTCTTCATGAGTTTCCAGCGCCCCCAAATCTCCGAGCCGGTCATAATTGTGTTCTGCGCGATCGATCTGGAGACGCCACTTCCGATCATCCTTTTCGAGATATCCCTTTTCGCCGTCGGGGCTGATCTCCGGCAAGCTTGTCGGTACAGCGGCAGCAGAGAGGGTACGGTCGAATTCGCGCGTATATGCTCGATAAAGCTCGTTTTCCGGGCCATCTTCCACCTGTTGCGGCGTGCGGCGATGGAAACCGACCGTCAGCGCGGCGATCAGCGCAACCATGGCCAGCGCGATACCGATATCGACCAATCCGGGCGTCATACCCCCTCCGCGATGCGTCTCCTACTCGACCGTAACCGATTTCGCGAGATTGCGCGGCTGATCGACGTCGGTGCCCTTGGCGACAGCCACATGGTACGCCAGCAATTGCACCGGCACCGCGTAAACGAGCGGTGCGATCAGCGGGTGGACCTTGGGCATTTCGATCGTCGCCATGCAGCCGTCACCGGCTTCTGCGAGCCCTTCTGCGTCTGAAATCAAGACGACCTTGCCGCCGCGCGCCATGACTTCCTGCATGTTGCTGACGGTCTTTTCGAACAGCGGGCCCGAGGGAGCGAGGACGATGACCGGGACCGCCTCGTCGATCAGCGCGATCGGGCCATGCTTCATCTCACCCGAGGCGTAACCCTCTGCGTGGATGTACGAGATTTCCTTGAGCTTCAGCGCGCCTTCCAGGGCAAGCGGATAGTCGGGGCCACGACCGAGGTAGAGCACGTCGCGCGCGGGGGCGACGAGATGCGCCATCTTCGAGATTTCCTCGTCGTGCGCGAGCGCGGCGTTGAGTGCCGCAGGCGCCTCGATCAGATGCTTGACGATCTCATGCTCTTCCGCGGCGCTGAGCTTACCCTTTTTGAGCGCGAGATGCGCGGCGAGCGCGGCGAGCACCGCAAGCTGACAGGTGAAAGCCTTGGTCGACGCAACCCCGATTTCGGGACCGGCATGCGTTGGCAGCAGCAGGTCCGCCTCGCGCGCCATGCTGCTGGTGGGAACGTTGACGACGACCGCGATCGTCTGCCCGTTCGCCTTGCAGTGGCGCAGCGCCGCGAGCGTGTCGGCAGTCTCGCCCGACTGCGAAATGAAGAGCGCAAGCCCGCCCGGCTGGAGCACCGGGTCGCGATAACGGAACTCCGACGCGACATCGATGTCGACGGGAACGCGCGCGAAGGTTTCGAACCAATATTTGGCGACCATGCCCGCGTAGAAGCTGGTGCCGCACGCGACGATCGTAATGCGCTCGACCGTCGACAGATCGAAATCCATCTGCGGCAACGCGACCGTCTGTTCGAGCGGACGAATGTAGGAGGAGAGCGTCTGCGCGACGACGGTCGGCTGCTCGAAAATCTCCTTCTGCATGAAGTGGCGGTAATTGCCCTTTTCGACCGCGGCGGCCGTGACGCCCGAGGTCGTGATTTCGCGCGTCACGGGATTATTGTCGGCGTCGTAGATCTGCGCACCATCCTTGGTGATGACCACCCAGTCGCCCTCATCGAGATAGGCGATCTTCTGCGTCAGCGGCGCAAGAGCCAAAGCATCGCTGCCCAGATAGGTTTCGCCCTCGCCATAACCCACGACCAACGGCGAACCGAGGCGCGCCCCGATCAAAAGGTCGGAATGCTGGCGGAAGGCGATTGCGAGCGCGAAGGCGCCGCGGAGCTGCGGGAGGACCGCCTTCACCGCGTCCTGAGGTGACTTGCCCGCTTCGACCTGTTCGCTGACGAGATGTGCGACGACCTCGGTATCCGTCTCGCTCTCGAACTTACGGCCGCGCGCGGTCAGCGCCTCGCGCAGCGGCTTGAAATTCTCGATGATCCCGTTGTGGACCAGCGCGACCTCGCCTGTCGCATGCGGGTGCGCGTTGCTCGTCGTCGGCGCGCCGTGCGTCGCCCAGCGCGTGTGCGCGATGCCGACGGTGCCGGGCGCGGGATTGCCGGCGAGTTCCTTGACGAGATTGCCGAGCTTACCCTCGGCGCGGCGACGGATCAGTTGGCCGCCCTCGACAGTGCACACGCCCGCCGAGTCATAGCCGCGATACTCCATGCGCTTCAGCCCGTCGACCAGACGGTCCGCCACCTGGTCCTTGCCGATGATTCCGATAATTCCGCACATGTGGTCTGGCTTTCTTCTAAAGCGTGTAGGGAACGCGAATACCCGGCATCGACGCCGGAAACACCTTGATATTGCGTGTAACCAGGATGCGCCCGCTGATCTGTGCGGTCGCCAGTACGAAAGCGTCGGCCAAGGTCAAGCCCTTGCGCTCGGCGCGCAGCGCCGCGGCACGACGCGCGACCGCATCCCCGATCTCCTCGACCTGGAAGCAGCCGAGAAAGGCCTCAACCGCTTTCACCGATGTGGGGTCGGCCGCTGACATCACCTCGGTCCAGCTGACACGACTCACGCTCTTGCGCCCGGCGCGGCGGATCTCGGCCCGCGCCGCTTCGATGCCGTTCAGCGCGTCGATCAGGATGTCGCTATCGAACTGCGCGTCGATCATTCGCGCTTGCCCCTAAGCCGCCGCTGATATTTCAGCCCGTCGCCGATATCGTCGCGGGTGCGAAAGATTCCGAAGGCGTTATCGATCGCGTCGCCTGACACGTCCGCGCGATAGGCCGCTACCGCACGGCGAACGAGCTCGGCCCGTGACACGCCTAGCTCGGCCGCAAGCGCGTCGAGCCACTGGATATCGTCATCGGGGATGTCCGCGAGAAAGCGCATGCCAGATTGATATCATATCATGATATCAAATCAAGCGGGCAGTTGCTTTCGATAGACGAGAACGCCGGTTTTTTCGGCAATGCGATCGTATAGCAGCATCGCGGTATCGTTGGTTTCGTGCGTCAGCCAATAAACGCGCGGGAGCCCGCGCTCCTTCGCCGCGTCATAGACGGCCTCGATCAAGGCGCGGCCGACACCCTTGCCACGCGCGTCGGCGGTGGTGAACAGGTCCTGCAGATAGAGCGACGGCAGGAGCGAGGTGGTGCTGCGATGGAGCAGATAATGGGTCAGGCCGAGAAGGGCGCCGTCCTGCTCGGCGACCAGCGCGAACATCGGCTCATAGGGATCGTAGAAGCGATCCCAGGTCGCGGCGGTGACCTCGGGCGCCAGCGCCGTATCGCCGCTGCGGCCGTAGAAGGCGTTGTAGCCGTCCCATAGCGGGAGCCACCGATCGTAATCGGCGCGGGCCGCGGGCCGGACGATCAGGCCGCTCATGTCCGCCCGAAATTGCGGTCGACGAAGATCATCGCGAACTGCACCGGATCGGGCGCTTCGCCATTTCCTGCGGCGAAGCGCGCCTTGCCATCGGTCCAGATTTTCAGAATTTGCGCGGGCAGGTCGGGGCCGAATTTCATCTGCTGCTCGACGATCTGTTCCCAGCTTCCCTTCACGTCAAAGCTCTGTTCGAGCTGCGGCACCATCGCTTTGCAATAGCCCTCGGTCGCGGGGTCGAGATGGCCGATCGCTTTCAGCACCCAGGCGTCGACGAAGCGCAGGAAAGGCTTGTCGGTGTAGCGATCGGTCACTTTGTGTTCTCCATCCATTCGTCGCGCAGCAAGCCGAAGATCAGCGAATCGCGCACCCCAATGTGCGTTTCCCATTCGCCGCGCAGCCGCCCCTCATATTGGAAGCCAAGACGCTGGATTAAAGAGATCGACCCGGCATTTTCGGGATCGGTATCGGCAAAGATGCGGCGCAGCTTCAGATCATCGAAACCATGGTCAATCACCCGCGACACCGCTTCGCGCGCGATCCCGTTGCCCCAATGATCGCGGTTCAGGATATAGCCGACCTCCTTCACGTCGGGCTTGCCGTCGATCAGGATCACCCAGCCGAGCGCGACATCGTCACCGGCGGTGATCGCCCAGCAATCATAGCCCTGCCCCTCGGCGGCATTGCCTTTGACATAGTCTGCCGTCTCGGCGAGCGACGCGTGCGGCCCGCTCGACCACCAGGTCATCACTTCGGGATCGGACAGCACGGGAAAGAGCGCCGCGGCATCGTCCTCGCGCAATTGGCGCAGCACGAGGCGCGCGGTGGTCAGTGTCGGTGCAGGCATCGGGTTATTTCTTTTCCGCCGCTTTTTTCTTGCGCATTGCCTCGTGGAAACGGTCGGCCCAGCCGGGCTTGACCAACTGCTCGCCGCGCACAAGCCGCAGTTCGCCATCGGCGACGTCGCGCGTCACCGCGCTGCCGGCGGCGACGATCGCATCGGCGCCGATCTTTACCGGAGCGACCAGCGCGCTGTTCGATCCGATGAAGGCACGCTCGCCAATCTCGGTCTTATATTTGAAATAGCCATCATAATTGCAGGTGATCGTGCCCGCGCCGATGTTGGCCCCCGCGCCGACGGTGACGTCGCCCAGATAGGTCAGGTGGTTGGCTTTGGCGCCCTTGCCGAGCACCGCCTTCTTGGTCTCGACAAAATTGCCGATCTTTGCCTTTTCGCCAAGGACCGTACCGGGCCGGAGCCGCGCGAACGGACCGACTTCGCAGCCCGTGCCGACGATTGCGCCTTCGATATGGCAATTCGCGCGGATCTTCACATTGTCGGCGATCTTCGCGCCGGGGCCGAAGAAGACATTGGGCTCGATCGTTACGTCGCGGCCAAGCTCGGTATCCCAGGCGAACCATATGGTGTCAGGGGCGATCAGACTGGCGCCATCGGCCATCGCCTGCACGCGGCGGCGCGCCTGCCATTCGCTTTCCATCGCAGCAAGTTCGCCGCGGCTGTTGATACCGGCCACATCATAGGGATCGGTGACGACGACCGCACAATGCCGCCCGTCGCCGTTCGCGATATTGACGATGTCGACGAGATAAAATTCCTTCGCCGCATTGTCGTCGGTAACACGCGCGAGCAGCGCGAAGAGGTCGGCCGATTTCGCGGCCATCAGCCCCGAATTGCAAAGGCGCACCGCACGCTCGGCGTCGGTCGCATCCTTATGCTCGACCATCTTGGTGACATAGTCGCCGTCAGTGATGACGCGGCCATATTGCTGGGCATCGGCGGGCTCGAACGCCAGCACCACGACCGCGGGCGCATCGGGGGCATTGAGCCGGTCGATCATCGCCTGCATGGTCGCGGCGGGAACGAAGGGCACGTCGCCATAGAGGATCAGTACATCGCCGTCGAAGCCCGTCAGCGCGCCCTCGCCCTGCTGCACCGCATGGCCGGTGCCGAGCTGCGGCTCCTGAACCGCCAGGTCCGCGCTTCCCGCCAGCGCCGCCTCAAGCTGATCGGCCTTGTCGCCGACGATCACGACTTTCTTTGCCGGGCTCAATTCATCGACGCTCGCCATCAGGTGCAGCAGCATCGGGCGGCCGGCGATCGGGTGCAGAACCTTGTGCAGGTCCGATTTCATGCGGGTACCCTTGCCCGCGGCAAGGACGATGGCGGCGATGGGATTGCTCATGCGCGCTGCCATGCCAGCAAATCATTGCGGTTTCCAGAGCATCGCGCCATGCGGGGCCGATGAACGCATTTCCTTTCGCGACCGTCGGCTTCGACCTCGACGGCACGCTCCTCGATACGCTCGGCGACCTCGCTGCCGCGGTCAATCACGCGCTGGCACTGATGGATCGCGCCCCGCTGAGCCCGGACGCCGTGCGGCCGATGATCGGGCGCGGAGCGAAGCATATGCTGGAGGAAGGCCTGCGCGCGAGCGGCGGCGTTCCAGAGGGGGCGGTCGAGCGGCTCTATCCCGAACTGCTCGACTTTTACGGGGCGCATATCGCAATCGAAAGCCGACTTTTTCCTGGCGTAGTCGCCGCGCTGGACCGGCTCGACGCGCTGGGCGTAAAGACCGCCGTCGTCACCAACAAGGCCGAGCATCTTGCGCGCATGCTGCTTGCCGAATTCGGCTTGGCCGATCGCATGGCGACGATCATCGGCGGCGATACGCTGAATGTCCGCAAGCCCTCCCCCGAACCGATTCACGCGATGGTGGAGCGATGCGGCGGCGGCCGCGCGGCCTTTGTTGGTGACAGCATTTATGACGTCATGGCGGCAAAGAATGCCGGCGTGCCGAGCGTCGCGGTCAGCTTCGGCTTTCTCGATCGCCCTGCGCCGGAACTTGGAGCAACCTATGTGATCGACCATTTCGACGAACTGGTTCCGCTTCTCGCGACGCTTTAGGGCGGATCGACATTCAGTTCAGGTACGTGAGCACCGGAAGCACGCGAAATCGCCATTTGCAGGCTGTCATGGGCTGAATGTCGATCCGCCCTTAGCGCTTGCGCCACTTCGTCCAGAGATGCCTCGCAAGCATCGCAGGCGGCATGCGCAGCCAGTGCGAGCGAATATAGAAAGCCTGTTCGAGCAGCGGATCGGTGACGCGGCCCCAATCGTCGCGCGCCAACAGGCGGCGGCGAAACCACGCATCGGCCGGGTCCTGGCGATCCCATTTCCCGGGCAGCTCCGCTCCATAAAGATCGCGCGCCAACCGCGCCGCCCGATGTACGGGCGTCCGCAACCCGTGGAGATCGGCGCGCGCATCGAGCTTGCCCCAATAGTCCGCGTCGGCCAGCGCGAATTCGCGCGTCATCAGGTGGAAATCCCACAGATTGCGCAGACCGCCCTGCAAATCGCCGTCGGCGAGCATATGCGCCGCGCAGTGGCACGCCATGTCGGCAGGGTTCAGCACCGCATGGCCGCTTCCGCTTGTCACGGCGTCGCTCATCAGCGCCAGCGCATCGGGCGTAATCCGGTGGGTGCGCGGCAGGATCGTGTGGTGGACGTCGATCATCCGGTCGCGCACTTTGTGGATCATCGGCGGCAGCTCGTGCATATGCTCGCGGTAATAGGCGTCGTCATAGGGATCCGACTTCACCCATTCCCATCCCGCCTTGAGCAACAGATTTTCGGCGCGGCGGATGTCGGAGGCGAGAACGAGGATATCAAGGTCGCCGATCTGCCGCCCCGCGGCGCACGCCATATCGGCAGCGGCATAGGCTGCCCCCTTCAGCAGCACGAACTCGATGCCCGCGGGCGCGAGCGCGCGCCGCGCCATCTCCGCCTCCCACAAGGCCTGCGCCTGCGCGACCTTGGCGGCCGCGCGCTGGTCGGCGAAGAGCGCGGCGACAGCCCGCGGAACGTCGGCATCGACAAGACGATACGCGAGCGTCGCAAGCATCGCCTCGCTACGCGCGACCCCGATCACGCCGTCCCAGTCGCGCGCGAGGAGCGTAGCGGGAGCACGCCGAGCCGCGAGCAGGTCGACGAAGGTCCGCACCGCGCTCACCGGGCGGTTTCCGCCCAGAGCTGCTCAACCAGCGCGATGCCGGCGGCGCTGTCGGGATAGGAAATGCCGAACGCCGGCGTTTCGCGAACAAGCCGCGTCAGCGCGGCGAAGCCCGCTTCGCCAAGCGCGACATAGTTGGTCGACGCCTCGGTCAGCCGCACGAACGCCTCGCCCTCGCCCATCGGCTCGATCGCAGTTTCGCCGCCGAAGCGCGGAAACAGCAACAGGGCAGGACGCGCGGGTTCGTGCATCGCGGCAATGGCGCTGGCACGCGGGATCAGGTGACGAATGTCGCCCTTGGGCGTCGCCGCAAGCAATGGCCCGAGCCGAGCCGGATCGACATGCGCCGCGACCTCAGCAATTGCGTCATTCTTCAGGCTGACCGCGCGCGGAAAGGCAAAGGCGTCGCCCGCGGCGGGGTCGATCAGCGTGAATTCGTCGCCCATCAACCGCCAGTCGCCCTCAACGCCCTTCTCGCCGAGCAGCGCCGCGAGGGTCGATTTTCCCGACCCCGACTCGCCCGACATGATCAGCGCGCGGCCGTCCTTCGCGACCGCGCTCGCGTGGAGCAGCATGTGCCGCCGCCACCCGAGTGCGACCTGCAAATTCATACCCATTTCGGCCGCAAGCAGCCCCATCGACAAGGGGAGCGGCAGCGCGTCGGGAACGACAAAATCGCCCCCGATATGGACCGGGGGACGCAGCCGGCGCCGCCAGGGCCGCGCCGCGAACAGGCGCACCGTCGCGTCGGCGGGGCGCGCTTCGTCACGCGGATAGCCGGCGTAAAGTCGCTCAAGCGCCGCGATCGGTTCGGCCCAGTCGCTTCCGATCCGGAACTGCACCGGGCCGACGGCAATGCGCGTACTATGCCTCACGCCCGCTCCACCAACCCCATCGCCGCGAGTTCGTCGAGCCGCTCGGCAAGGATCGGCTGCACATCGTCATCGCCGTCGAAATCGAAGCTTGCCGCAAGCCGTGACGCGAGGAGCGCAGCACCGCACGGGTCGACGCCCATGGCTTCGAGGATTTCGGGCATCGGCGAGACGACGAGGTGCGTCTGCATGGACCGCCGGTCGAATATCGCGGTCAGCTCACCCAAGGGCTCGATACGCAGCGCGCCCGGCGGCGCGGCGCGATAGGTGCGATCAGTCATAGGTTTCGGCGGCGGCAGTCAGCTTCGCAAGGATGGCCATCAGCGTCGCGCGTTCGCCGGCGGTGATATTCGATTCAAGCTGCGCCTCGCTCGCCAGCGCCGCAGGAACGATCGCATCATAGAGCGAACGGCCCGTTTCGGTGAGTTCCAGATGATGTGAACGCCCGTCGGCTTCATGCGCCTGGCGCGCGATCAGATTTCGGTCGGCCAGCGCCTTTGCAGCGCGGTTCACGGTAACCTTGTCCATCCGCGTCGCCTGCACCAGCTCGCGCTGGGTCTTGGGCTGTCCCTCGCCGAGCACCGCCATCAGTCGCCATTCGGGAATCTTGAGCCCAAAGCGATTCTCATATTCGGCGGCGATCCGGCTCGAAAGGGCATTTGACGCGATGGACAGGCGGTACGGCAGGAAATTGTCGAGATTCAGCTTCTTCGCGGCCATGCCTTGTATATCCCAAAAACCGTGAACCCCGGCGCGGACCATCCTATCGCCTGTTTCGGACCTGTGAAGGGCGCAATGTCGGGAAAATCAGAAAGAAACGCGCGCGCCGACCCAGATCGTACGCGGCGTCGCGCGTTCGACGATACCCGACGAGGAAATCGCTGCAGGGACAAGTTCGTCGAACAGATTTTCACCACGCGCCTCGATGCTGATCGCCTCGGCAAGCTTCCACGATACACCTGCATCCAGCGTGAGCGCATCGCCCAGTTCCAGAAGCCCGAGGTCGTCCTCATTCTGCTTGCCGACATAGCGTAAGGTCGCAAAGCCACCGAACGGCCCATTCGCATTGCTGCGCAGCGACACGCTGCCGCCATGCTTCGCGATCTGCGCCGGGCGACGGCCGTCGAGCGTTGCGGCGCCGCCCGACGCGTCGACCTTTGCATCGGTGAAAGCATAAGTGGCGCGCAGCGTCGCGGGGCCGATCCGCTGCTCGGCGCTGACCTCGACGCCCTTGCTGTCGATCGCGTCGAGATTCTGCCGCTGGTTGAGGTTCGGCGCGAGCGTCACATTCGCGATCGCGTTCGTCAGATGATTGGCGAACAGCGTCGCGGACAGCTTCGTACCGTCGCTGTTCCAGTCGACCCCGACCTCGCCGCCCCACAGCCGTTCAGGCTTGAGCATTTCGTTTGCCGTAGTCACCTCGGCGCCGACGCGGAAAGGGCGGTAGAGTTCGTTGAGCGTCGGCAGGCGCCAGCCGCGATAGCCCGCGGCGCGCAACGACAGCGCGTCCGAGGTCCAGCGTACGCCTGCGCGGCCGCTGCCTTCCCACCCCTGCCGCGCCGCAAAGCGCAGGTCGGCGATCACGGGGCCGGAAATATTGCGTTCGAGACGATAGCCTTCGCCAAGCGACCAGCGATCGACGCGCCCGCTGAGCGTCCAGAGGAAGCCGTCATTCGCGTCGCCCGATGTCCATTCGGCGAAAGCGCCGACGGTATCGCTGCTGCCGCCGGCGATGCGGTGGCGGCCGGGGATCACGCCGCTAAAGAAGAAATCCTCTTCGGTACGGCCGACGGTGCGCCGCCAGTCGAGCCCGAGGCGCAGCGGATTGGCCCCGTCGAGTGCCGGACGCAGTTCGAACCGCGCGCCGAGCCCGGTCGCGGGAACGCGCTGGAACAGCGCCGGCGCGACGCTGTTCCGCCCCGCCGCGACGCTCGCAAAGCCGCTTTCGAAATCGCGGAGTTGGACATAGGCGAGCGCGAGCCATTGCGTCGCGCCGGCTGGATCGTGGACGAAGCGCAAGCTCGCATCGACACCGTCGAATTTGCTTTGCGTGAAATCGGTCCCGCGGTCGCGCCGGTCGGAAAAACCACGCACGCTGGCTTCGATCCGGCTGTCGTCACCGGCGTCGAAACGCAAACGCAGGCCAAGTCCGCCCTGTTCATAGGGCGCGGCGCGATCGACGCGGCCGCGCTGGCCGTTGGCGACGGGAATGAAGCCGTCGCCGCGGCTATAGCGGCCATCGACCGCCACCTTTCCCTCGCCGATTTCGCCGCCGGCCGACGCCGATGCGTCCCAGCCGTTGCGGCTGCCATAAGCGATGCTGGCTTCGACGCCATCGGTCATCGTCGAGAATAGGCCGACCGTTCCCGCCAGCGCTCCGGGACCATCGACCCCGCTCCCGCCGCCCCGGGCAACAAGGATGCCGCCAAGGTTGATCGCGTCATAGGCACTCCACGCGACCCACCCGCCGAAAGGGTCGGCCTGCGGTATACCGTCGAGCGTTACCAGCGCCCGCGCCGACGCGTTGCCGCCAAGGCCGCGCAACGTGATGCCCTGGCTGGTCGGGTGGGCGGAGCGCCCGTCCGATCGCCGAAACTGCACGATGCCCGCCTCGTCGCGCAGGCGGTTTTCGATGCGAGCGCCCAAGCCCTGTTCGGGATAGGCAATCAGGCTGGAGCCCTGCACCGTATCGCCGTCCGCCGGTTGGAGCGCCCCGCTCCCCCTTACGATGATGATTTCGGTCGGAATGCGCGGAACCCAAAAGCTGCAACAGCCGCCATCGAATTCGGATTCCTCCGTTTCAGCCTGCGCGTCCTGCGCCATCGCCGCCGCCGGCAATGCCAGCGCGGCCGTTCCGATCAGAAGGCGGATCACGCGGGCTTGACCGCGTCGGGATGCGCCTTCTGGAATGCCTCCAGCGCCATGCAGGCCGCGTCGATCTCGGCCAGCCGCGGAAAGGCGTCGAGCGGCACTTCGAAGCGGCGCGCGTTATAGATTTGCGGGACGAGGCAGCAGTCGGCGATCCCCGGCGTATCGCCGCCGAGATAGCGGCCGTCGCCCGCCATCGCCTCCAATGCCTCGAACCCCTGCATGATCCACGTTGCGATCCAGCGGTCCTTGGTCTGCTCGTTGAGGCCAAGGTCGCGTTTCAGATATTTGAGCACGCGCAGATTGTTGAGCGGATGGATATCGCTCGCGATCACCTGTGCGCGCGCCAATGCGACCGCGCGCGGCATCGCCTCTTCGGGGATCAGCCGCGGTTCGGGGTAAGCACGATCGAGCCAGTCGATGATCGCCATGCTCTGGATGATCGGTTCGCCGTCGACGACAAGCATCGGGACAAAGCCCTGCGCATTCTGTTCCAGATACGCATCGCTGCGTTGCTCGCCCGCGATCAGGCTGACCTCGACGCGCTCATAATCGAGCCCTTTCAGGTTCAGCGCGATACGCACGCGAAAGCTGGCCGAGGAGCGGAAATAATCGTGGAGGACGAGCTGGGTCATGACCCGCCTAATGCGATGCTTTCGGCATCTCCGCAATCCATTGCCGCAGCAGCGCCGCACCTTCCTTGTGCACCGTCGACCGCCCGACCTCGGGCATCGCGATGCCGGGGTCGGTGCTTTCGAGGCGATAGATCAGAAAGCTGTGGTCGGGGTCGCCCGGCGCAACAGCAAAGTCCATCCCCCCGCTCCCCCGCCCCGCCGCCGTCGGGCGCTTGCCGATACCATAGTTCACGCCCGCCGGGTCATCGGTCCAGCGCAGGAACAGCCCGCTGTTCGAGGCGCTGCCCGCCGGATTGTGGCAATGCGCGCAATTGACGTCGAGGTAGGCGCGCGCGCGATCGGCGACGCTGCCGGCCTTGGCATCGTCCCATTGCGGCATCACTGGCTTGAGCGCCGCCGGATTTTCGAAATAGAGGCTACGCAGCTTGCCCGACGCCGCCGGGTCGACGATGAAATTGCGCGCCTTGGGCCCGATCGGCACGATCTCTCCGCCAAGGCTGTGGCATTCCTTGCACTGATTCTTGTTCGGGACCGCGTAACGAATGCTATGCGTTTCGCCGTCGGGGCTCTTGAAGGTTACGGGAACGCGGCGCCCGCCCAAGGCCAAGGTCGCGTCCTTGCCGTCGGCATCCCAGATATAGGGAAGCGCCACCCACCCCGACGCCCGCCGTATCAGCAGGCGCGTCTCGACCGGCCGCCCGCCGTTGACGTCGTTCCAGCCAAAGCTTTTGACGAGCACCGTTCCCACCGGAAACTCGATGACTCCGTCGTTTCCGACCTTCGCCTTCTTTCCCGCCGGGATCGAGACGAAGCGATGCTTTTCGGTATAGTCGCTGAACAGCGGCGCGCGCAGCGTATAGCCGATGCCGGTCGCGGGCTGCCCGGGATCATTACCGCGAAACAAGCCGAACTCCGACAATTTGGGCGGCATCGCGTCGCTCTCCACGACAGCCTGATCGACGCCCGGCGGCGCAAGCGCCGCCCCACCGCTCGAGCATAATAATGCCGCAGAGAGCGCGGCCAATATCCGCTTCACCGGACCTTCGCCTCCATCGCATCGGGCAGCTTGATCACCGGCAGCGCCGGGGGCGGCGTGCCCTTCGACAGGTCCGCGGGTGCCGGCTTCGCTTCGCTCTGCGGCGTTCTCACATCGGGCAGGTTCAGCGAAAGCACCCCGACCTTGTCGAGCACGATGGCATCGCCCGCGCCATCCCACAGCACCGGCGGGATGCTGCCGCCGAGCGCCGCCGCGATCATGTCGCCGCCGGGAAATTTCGGCGCATAGCCGGCCTTGCCATGCTGATTGCCGCGCACGACGATGCCCTTCGGCAGCGGCTGGTACTTCGGATCCTTATGCTCGTAGCGATAGCCGACGATCATGACGTTTGCGGTGCCGTTCTGGTCGAACACATTGTCGAAAACCTCGACATTGCGGTTCGCCATGATGAGCACGCCCGTGCCGGTCGGGACGCTCGCGACAATATTGCCCTTCGGTGCAAAGTTCGGCGTACTATTGTCGTTGACGATATTTTCGAAGACACGGACATTGTGCCCGCCCTGCATCGGCAGGCTGGGCAGGTCGAACACGAGGATGCCGCCGGTATTCTTCGTCGCGATATTGTCGTGGACGTCGGCGCCATAGCTGTTCTCGATCTCGATCCCCGCGACATTTTCGGTCGCGATCGAATCGCGGACGACGATATTTTTCGACTGCCCGACATAAATGCCCGCATCCGACGCACCGCGCACGAAAACGCTGTCGATCAGCACGTCGCTGCTTTCGACCGGGTAGATACCATAGGCGCCGTTGGTTTCCTTTGGCCCCGCGGTCCATTCGACGCGCAGCTTGTAATAGACGATGCGGTCGGCGCCCTTCGACTTGATCCCGTCGCCCTTGGTGTTGAGCACGGCAAATTCGGTGAGCAAGACATCTTCTGAGGTGACGAGCAGCCCCTCGCCCGCGCCCTGCTGGCCCATAAAATCAAGGATCGACCCGCCCTCGCCCGCCCCGGCGCCGCGTACGGTAACATTGGCGACGTCGAGCGACAGGCCGTCGGTAAGCTTCCATACGCCCGCACCCAGTTGCACGATGTCCCCAGGCTCGGCGAGGATGAGAGCCTCTTGCAGCTTTTCATTGGCGTCGGGCGTTGTTGCGCTGACGCTGATAACTTTCGCCGCCGCCGGATTGGCGGCAAATGCTGCCACGATGCAAAGCGTCGCCGCGTGGCGCAGGCCATGGAATCGCATATGTCTCTCCCCTTATTTTCGGGGAACATGGTGCAAGACTTGACGGATGCCAAGCGTGTTGCTGACATATGTGTAGCTAACCCGGGGAGAGGTCGCTTTGATTCACAGATTTGGTTTGGCGCTTGTCGCCCTCATCGCCGTGCCGTCGATGGCCGCCGCGCCTGCGCCGATTGCCGGGCGCTGGAAAACCGACGATGGCAAGGCCGTCGTCGTCATGGCCGCGTGCGGCAACAAAATGTGCGGGCGCGTCGATCGCCTGCTGATCAAACAGCCCGCCGGCGGCCAGCTCGACGAACGTAACCCCGACAAGGCGAAGCGCGGCCGCAAGGTCACCGGCCTGCAGATTTACTGGGACCTTGTGCCGCATGGCGACGGCTGGAAGGGCGAAGGCTACAGCCCCGAGGACGGTCGCTATTACAAGGCGCATCTGCGCGCCAATGGCGGCAAGATGACGATGAAAGGCTGCGTCAGCCTGTTCTGTCGCACGGTGACGTGGACGAAGATGAGCTAATTCTTACCCTCCCCATCGCTTCGCGACGGGGAGGAAATTAGGATCAATCTTCGCCCAAAATCCAGTCGACCCCGGCGGAGACATGTATCCGCGTCGTGTCATAGATCGGCAGGAGATTGGCGTCGGTGTCAACCAGCATCACCAATTCGGTGCACGCCAGCACGATTGCCTGGATATCCTGCTTTGCGATGTCGGTGATAAAGGTCTTCATCGTGCGGCGCGAACTTTCGTTCACCTTGCCGAGCATCAACTCTTCATAGATGATCCGGTCGATCTCGTCGGCGCGGCTCGCGTCATAGGGCGCGAGCGTCAGTCCGTGGCGGACGAGGCGCTGGCGGAACCAGGGTTCGGTCATCACGTTGCGCGTGCCGATCACCGCCGCCGCCTTGATCCCGTCGGCCTTCATCTTCTCGCCGGTTTCGTCGACGATATGCAGGATCGGGATCGAGATCGCCGCAGCGACATCCTCGGCCACCTTGTGCATCGAATTGGCCGCGATCATCAGCGCGGTCGCACCCGCCGCTTCGAGCCGCTGTGCCGAGGCGATCAGCACGTCTTTGGCATGCGCCCATTGCTCCGGCGTCGTGATGCGCGACAGCTCGCAATAGTTGAGGCTTTCCATCAGGATCGGTGCCGAACAGGCGGTGCCGAGGCGCTTTTGCACGCCCTTGTTGAGATGGCGGTAATAAAGCTCGGTCGATGCCCAGCTCATTCCCCCGATCAGGCCGATTTTGCGCATTTCATCTCCAGAAAAACAGAAATCCGTTCGCCCTGAGCTTGTCGAAGGGCCGTTCTTTCATCCGGTAGAGGAAAAAACAGTGCCTCGACAAGCTCAGCACGAACGGAGTTTTGATCGGGTCGTCGGATTTAGTGCCCGCTACCGCTCAACGCCTTAACGATATCGTCGGCCATCTTCTTCGCATCGCCGAGCAGCATCATCGTCTGGTCCATGTAAAAGACGTCGTTGTCGACGCCGGCGTAGCCGACCCCGCCCATCGAGCGCTTCACGAACAGCACCGTCTTCGCCTTTTCGACGTCGAGCACGGGCATGCCGTAAATCGGCGAGGTCTTGTCGGTCTTTGCCGCCGGGTTGGTCACGTCGTTTGCACCAATGACGAAGGCGACGTCGCACTGCGCGAATTCGCCGTTGATGTCCTCAAGCTCGAACACCTCGTCATAGGGAACGTTGGCTTCCGCGAGCAGCACGTTCATATGGCCGGGCATGCGTCCCGCGACCGGGTGGATCGCATATTTGACGTTCACGCCTTCCTTTTTCAGCTGGTCGGCCATTTCGCGGAGCGCATGCTGCGCCTGTGCGACCGCCATGCCGTAGCCGGGGACGATGATGACATTTTCGGCCTGGCTCATCAGGAAGGCGGCGTCTTCGGCGCTGCCCGGCTTCCACGGGCGCTGTTCCTTCGAACCGCCCGCGCCACCGCCCGAATCGTCGGCACCAAAGCCGCCCGCGATCACGCTGATGAAACTGCGGTTCATCGCGCGGCACATGATGTACGACAGGATCGCACCCGATGAGCCGACGAGCGCACCGGTGATGATCATCGCGGTGTTGCCGAGCGTGAAGCCCATCGCCGCCGCGGCCCAGCCCGAATAGCTGTTGAGCATCGACACGACGACCGGCATGTCGGCACCGCCGATCGGGATGATCAGCAGGAAGCCGATCGCGAAGCTGAGGCCGGTGATCGTCCAGAACACCCACGGCGACTGGTCCTGCGTGAAATAAGCCGTCAGCGCGACGATCGCGGCGAGTGTGCCGAGGTTGATGATGTGCCGCCCGGGCAGCATGATCGGCGAACCCGACATATTGCCGTTGAGCTTGAGGAAGGCGATGACCGATCCCGAGAAGGTGATCGCACCGATCGCGATACCCAGCCCCATCTCGACACGGCTCACGACATGGATCTGTCCCGCGGCATCGGCGATGCCGAATGCGACGGGGTTGAGATAGGCGGCCGCCGCCACCGCGACCGCGGCGAGGCCGACAAGGCTGTGGAACGCCGCGACAAGCTGCGGCATCGCGGTCATCGCGATCCGCCGCGCCATCACGATGCCGATGACGGCACCGATGCCGATCGCAACGAGGATTTCGACCAGCCCGACCGTATCGAGGAGCCCGTCGGCGGTCGCCGGCGCGTGGGTGAGCAGCGTGGTCACGACCGCGATCAGCATGCCCGCCATCCCGAAGCGGTTACCGGCCTGCGCCGTTGCCGGGCTCGACAGCCCGCGCAGCGCTAAAATGAACAGGACGCCCGCTACCAGATAAGCGACGGCCGCCCAGGGATTGACCGCGAGGCCATGGCCGCCGGTCGCGGCGGAAAGGATCGACTGAAATTCCATCTCAGCGCTCCTTCTTCTTGTACATCGCGAGCATGCGTGCGGTAACTGCGAAGCCGCCAAAGATGTTGATGCTCGCCATTACCACGGCAGCGAGGCCGAGCCATTTCGACGACGCCGAGCCAGCGGCGGCGCTGGCGATCAATGCGCCGACGATGATCACCGACGAAATGGCGTTGGTGACGCTCATCAGCGGCGTGTGCAGCGCCGGGGTCACCGACCAGACGACGAAATAGCCGACAAAGCAGGCCAGTACGAAAATCGAAAAAATCGCGATAAAATCCACGGGCTCGCTCCCCTGCTGATTCCGTTTCGCGCACCTCTTGCCGCGCCCCGCCGGGTGTGTCGACTCCAAAGCACCCAAAAAGAAGCGCCCGCATTCCTCAGCGTGAGAAATGCGGGCGCTTTACGACATAAAATATCGCTTCGCCGGTCGGCCCGGCATCGTTTTTTACATCTTTGGAACGAGCACCGCGTCGATGACATGAACGACGCCGTTCGACTGACCGACATCGGCCTGCGTTACCGTCGCCTTGTCTCCGTTCGCACTGGTCAGCAGGATCGTGTTACCGCTCTTCGCCGCGATCAGGTCCTGCCCGTCGACGGTCTTGAGCACCGCCTTACCGCCACCTTCGGCGATCTTCGCGGCAAGGTCGGCGGCGGTCAGCTTGCCGGGAACGACATGATATTTGAGCACGCCCGCCAGCACGTCCTTCTGCGCCGGTCGCATCCAGCCGTCGCGCGTGACCGGCGGGACCTGCGCAAAAGCCGCATCGGTGGGCGCGAACAGGGTGAACGGCCCCGCGCCCGAAAGCGTCTCGGCAAGCCCGGCCTGCGTCACCGCCGCCGCCAGCGATTTGTGATCGGGCGAGGCCGCAAGATTTGCCGCGATCGTGCCGCTCGCCACCATTTGCGATGCGCCCGCGGCGGGCACGGGGGTGGTTTCGCTGTTAGCAGCTTTCGTCGTTTCCGTCGGTGTTTCGTTCTTGCCACCGCAGCCCGACAGCACGAGCGCGGCCGCTGCGGCCGTCAAGATCAGATGAGTTTTCATATTCTTACCCTTCGCATAACGGACGCAGCGGCCCGAATCGTCAGCCGAAGGTGGGCATCAACACGCCATTGATGACATGAATGTTACCGTTCGACTGTTCGACATCGGCCTGCGTGATGAAGCCGCTGCTGCCCTGCGTTCCGTCAACCTTGATGTTGCCCTGCACCTCTGTGAAGGTCAGCGTCTCGCCCTCGACAGTCGCAAGCGTCGCCTTGCCGCCGCCGGCTTTGATCTTTGCGAACAGATCCTCGGCGGTCACGCGTCCCGGGACGACATGATAGGTCAGCACCTTGGCGAGCGATTCCGTGTTGCCCGGGTTCATTAGCCAGTCGGTCATCGGCTGCGGCACCGCGGCGAAAGCCTGATCGGTGGGCGCGAAGATGGTGAAGGGCTGGCCCGCAAGCTTTTCCGATACGCCCGCGGCGGTCAGCGCGGTTGCCAGCGTCTTGTGATCGGGCTTGGCAGCGATTTCGAGCGCGATACCGGTGGGCTGCGCGGGCGCGGCAGGGGCCGCTGCTTCGGCGGGGGCAGCAGCATCGGCCGCGACTTCGGCTTCGGCCGGAGCCGGAGTTTCCTGCGCATATGCGGGCGACAGGGTGGCAAGCACGAACAGGGAAGTGGCGAAAAGCTTCGCAGACGACATCAATCATTCTCCAATTGGTTGAGAGTCAGAGTTAGGAAAACCCTGAACGCATAGTAACCAAAGGAAGTTTCATGAAAAGGCCGAAAACGGCCATTTTTTACGATTTTATCAGCGACCGACGATCAATTGCGCCATCAACTGCTGAATCTTCTGCGGGTCGCTCTTGCGCGAAATCTTGACCTCGAGCGGCGTCGCGGCGCCCGAAACCCATACTTTCATATCGGCGTCGAGGTCGAAGGTGCCGGCGGTCTCGAAAGAGAAACGCGTGACCGAGCGCCAGGGAATGCTCTGGAAATCCTTTTTCGATCCCGTCAGGCCCTGCACATCGACGAAAATGAAGCGCAGGTTCGTGAGCAAGACGGTGTCGCGAATGGTCCGGAACGCGGCGAGCACGCGCTCGCCCTCGATCAGCCATGCCTGAAATTCGGCCTGCGCGCCGGCGATGTCGATATCCCCGGCGCTGAACAGTCCCATCGCTTCAGCCCAGCAGCCGCTCGTTAACGACCTTGCCGCCCTGCGTCAGCCGCACGGCGTTGCCGATTTCCTCGTCGAGCACGGGCTTGCCCGCTTCCTTGTCCCAGAATGCCGAGAGGAAGTTGAACAGGTTGCGGCTGAACAGCGCGCTGGTATCGGCGGGCATCAGCGCGGCAATATTCCGGGCCCCGATCACGGTGACCCCGTGGATCTTCTTGGTCTCGCCCGCGACCGAACCTTCGACATTGCCGCCGCTTTCGGCCGCCATGTCGACGACCACGCTGCCGTTGCGCATCGTAGCAAGCTGCGCGTCCGAAATCAGCCGCGGTGCCGGGCGACCCGGGATCAGCGCGGTGGTGATGACGATGTCCTGCTTGGCGATATGCGACGACACGAGTTCGGCCTGCGCCGCCTTATATTCGTCCGACATTTCCGTGGCATAGCCGCCGGCGCCTTCGCCCTCGATTCCCGCGACGGTTTCGACGAAGATCGGCTTGGCGCCAAGGCTGAGAATCTGTTCCTTGGTCGCCGCGCGCACATCGGTCGCGCTGACCTGCGCGCCGAGGCGCCGCGCGGTCGCGATTGCCTGCAGCCCCGCAACGCCGACACCCATCACGAACGCCTTTGCGGCGCTCACCGTGCCGGCGGCGGTCATCATCATCGGAAAGGCGCGGCCATAGGCGTTGGCCGCGATCAGCACCGCCTTATAGCCCGCGAGATTCGCCTGGCTTGAGAGAATATCCATCGACTGCGCGCGCGTGATGCGCGGCATGAATTCCATCGCCAGCGCCTCGAGCCCGAGCTTCGCATAGTCGTCGACACGGGCGCGTTCACCGAACGGATTAAGGCCCGCAGCGAGCCATGCACCGTCGGCAAAACCCGAAAGCCCCTTGGGATCCGGCCCCTGCACGGCAAGAATGATGTTCGCGCCCTTCAGCGCATCGGCGCGGGTGCCGACCTTGGCGCCTGCGGCGCTATAATCGGCGTCGGCAATCGACGCATGGTCGCCCGCGCCCGATTCAACAGCAACTTCGGCGCCCAGACCAATGAATTTCTTCACGGTTTCGGGGGTCGCGGCGACGCGGGTCTCGCCGGCGGCGAGCTCCTTCAAGACGGCGATGCGCATGCCGGTCCGGTCAGGACGCGATGAGAAGGACGACGCCGATAACGACGATCGCGGTGATGATCGAGCCGATCTTGAACAGGCTGATGAAACCCGCGTAGGTTTCTTCGGCTGCCTTCATTTCCTGCTGTGCCATCGCTTTTCCCCTTTTACCTTCCGTTCCTGTGCGCGAGCGCACAGCGCCGCACCCCAGAATCGGTTATCGCGCCGGTCTTAGCCACGCACCCCGCCATGCTCAAGTGCGGGTTTGATCGCTGGACATCGCTACGGGAAAAGACGAATGCCCTTAATCGCCCTTTTACCCCTGTCGGATACACATGCAGCCCTCAGCAGAACAAACCCATAGCAATGTCGGTTCAGGGGGCAGATTCGAAACGATGACGAACACGCGCGACACGCGAACGGTCATGATCGTCGACAGCGAGCCTGCCCAGCAGCGCTTCCTCGCCGCCCTCGTTTCGCGGGGCGGCTGGCGTAGCGTCATCGCACCCGATACCGATACCGCGCTTGCGAAGCTCGGTACCCAGGAAGGTATGGCGCTCGACGCCGTGCTCGTCGACCAGGGTGCGCCGGGGATGGATATCGCCGAATTTGTCGCCGAGCTGCGCCGCTGGCGCCCCGCCCTGCCGCTCGTCGTGATCACGATGCGCAACGGCGTCGAGGTCGCGGTCAGCGCGATGCGCGCCGGCGCCAGCGACTTCGTCCAGAAGCCCATCGCACCCGACCGCCTTCTCGAAGCGCTCGACCGCGTCGTGTCGACCAGCGGTCCGCAGGGCGAACTCCGCCCGCTGACCGAAAAGCTGCGTGCGCCGCTGGCGTTCGAGGAAATCATCGGTTCGAGCCCCAATTTCCGCAGCGCGCTGGCGATCGCCGCCAAGGCCGCGCGCGCACGCGTGCCGGTGATGATCAACGGCAAGCCCGGCACCGGCAAGGAAGTCTTCGCCCGCGCGATCCACAGCGCCAGCCCGCGTGCGCGCGGCCAGCTCGTCATGGTCGATTGCTCAGCGGTGTCGCCAGGGCTCATCGGTTCGGGGCTCTTCGGTCACGAACGCGGCGCCTTTCCCGGCGCGTTCGATCGGCAGGTCGGGCGCCTCGTTCAGGCCGACGGCGGCAGCATCATCATCGACCATGTCGAGTGTATCCCGCTTGAAACGCAGGCCAAGCTCGTCGAATTCCTCAACAGCGGCGAAGTCCAGATGATCGGCGGATCGATCCGCCAGAGCGTCGACGTGCGCATCATCGCGACAAGCGCAAGCCCGCTCGACAAGCTGATCGAGGCCGGCCACTTCCGCGAGGATCTGTTCTACGCGCTGTCGAGCGCGCAATTCACCCTACCCTCGCTCTCTGAGCGCCGCGGCGACGTCGGCCCGCTTGCACGCCACCTGCTCGCACGCATCGGCGGGCTGCCGGGTATGGCGACGATCGGTGTCACCGACGACGCGCTTCGCCTCCTCGCCGCCTATGCCTGGCCGGGGAATGTCCGCCAGTTGCAGGATGTGCTGTTCCGCGCTGCGGTCGAGAGCAAGACCGACGTCCTGACCAGCGCCGACTTCCGCGCGATCGAAGCCGCGCTTGGCGGCGGGGCCAGCAATGACCGCGACGTCGCGATCAACGGCGAGGCGATCGGCGTTACTTTATACCTGCCCGACGGCAATCTGCGTCCGCTCGAGGAAATCGAAGCCGACGTAATCCGCCTCGCGATCGGCCATTATCGCGGCCGGATGAGTGAAGTCGCCCGGCGCCTCGGCATCGGCCGCTCGACGCTCTATCGCAAGCTGAGCGATCTCGGAATCGATACCGCGGCCTGAACTACCACAGGGGAAGCTGCGCCGCGAAAAAGGGGCGCGGCGTACACAGCGGATGGTCGACATACTCGTCACCTTCATACCCCTGCTCGAACCGTTCACGCCGATATGAAAAATGCAGACCGCCACCGCCGCGAAAGATCAACAGCGCATGCTGGTTGCGCAGGTGCGGACTTTCCGTCGCGCGCATAAGGAGCGGCGACAGGTCGAGCACCGTGCGTGCGGGCCGATAGTCCCCGTCCCCGTCACCGATCATGATGCAATAGGGCTGTCCTACGGCGCGCGCCTCCGCTGCGCGCGCAACGGCTGGCGGCCAGCTCAAAATATTGACCATTCCGACGATAATCGTGGCGCCGACAGGGATAAGGACCCAGCGACCGCGCACCGATCGCCATGCAAGCGTCAGCAGGAACAGCGAGACCGCCGCGCCGATGATCAACAATGTCCAACCACCGACCCAGCGCGCGATGGGCGATGCGAACTGCCAACCCGACCATCCGGTAAGGACGATGGCAAGCCCCGCCCTGAAGGGGCGATAGTCGATCAGATCGAGACGGAATTTCCGTGAGACGATCAGGTCGATCAGGGCGCGAAGGCCATAGGCCGCCAGCCAGAGCAGCATCGCGCCCATTACAATCATCTGGCCCCACCGTCCCCAGTCGTTGTCCATACTCATCGGGCGGCCGAGCTCCCAGGAAAGCCAACCGACCGCCAAAACGAATACGCCGAGCACCCACCCATAAATCTTTCGCGGCGCCAAAAGCAGGAAGAGCGGCAGCCCCAGAAACAGGAGCTGAAACAACGCCGCCATCTTTATGTCAGCCCGTCAGCGCCGCATCGCGCAGGCCGCGCCAGACGCGCAGCGCCTGTCGGTTTTCGGCGATGTCATGGACGCGCAGCAACTGCGCGCCCTGCGTCGCCGCCTGATAGTGGAGCGCCACGGTGCCGCCGAGCCGCTGGTCGGCGGCCGCCTCATTGTCGAGCGCGCCGATCATCCGCTTGCGGCTGGCGCCGAACAGGATCGGGCAGCCCAAGGTATGGAACAGCGCGAGCCCGTTGATCAGTGCCAGATTGTCGCCGACTCCCTTGCCGAACCCCAGCCCCGGATCGACGATGATCTTTGACCGGTCGACCCCGGCGGCAATGCACGCGGCCACGCGCTCGGCCAGCATGTCGTAAACATCGAACAGCACGTGCGCATAGGCGCCGCCCTCATGCGGATCGCTCTTGGCTGACGGCGCATGCATCAGCACGACCGGGCACCCAGCGTGCACGACCACTTCCATGGCACGATCATCGTGACGCAGCGCCGAAATATCGTTGACGATCCGCGCACCGGCGGCGAGCGCCGCCTCCATCACCGCAGCCTTGCGCGTATCGATCGACACGGCGACCCCGCCGCGCGCGAGCGCAGAGACGACGCCTTCGATACGCTTAATTTCGTCGCCTTCCCACACCACCGGGGCGCCGGGGCGCGTCGATTCACCCCCGACATCGATGATCGAGGCGCCCGCCGCGCCCATCGCAAACCCGGCCTCGGCAGCGGCGGCGACGTCGACATGCTTGCCGCCGTCCGAGAAGCTGTCGGGCGTGACGTTCAATATTCCCATGAGCTGCGGCTCATTCAGCCGGATCGTCCGCTCGCCCAGTTGCAGATTGCCGCGCGGCCGCACGACGCCGTCGCGCTGCGCCGTCGCCGATTGCGCCAGCCGGTCGGGCATCGCCGCGACCCAGGCATTCCATTCGGAAACCGGAACGATCGTCGATTCGACCGTCAGTCCGTCGCGCAGGCTGACATGCCAGGCGGCGAACCAGACCATCGTGTCGGCGATCCGCAGGCAATTGTCGTCGAGTTCGTGCGGCCGATCGACGAAGCAGGTCGGGCGGCAATAGATTTGCGCGTCCGCTGACGCGGCGCCGAGGTCGGGCTTGGTCAGCGGCTGGAACATCAGGCTTCGTTCGCCAGCAACCAATCCTGCCGTACCGCGTCGATCACGCGCAATTCCTTGCCATTGTCGACGTGCCAGAAGGTCCAGCCGTTGCAACTCGGCGCGCCTTGCAGGCTTGCACCGACCTTATGGATCGACCCCGCCGGCTGGCCGTCGCAATCGAGGCTGCCATCGACCCGCACTTTCGCCTTCCAGCGGCGCTTGGCGTCGGTCAGTACCGTTCCTGGTGCGATCATGCCGCATTCGACGAGCGTACCGAACGCGACGCGCGTCGCCGCCTTGGGCGCCATCATCGTCTTCACCGCGCTTTCATCGAGCGGCAGCGCCAGTTCGATGCGCTCCAGCGCGGCCGCGATATAATCATCCTCGCGCTCGATGCCGATGAAATGGCGGCCGAGGCGCTTTGCCACCGCGCCCGTCGTGCCGGTGCCGAAGAAGGGGTCGAGGACCACGTCGCCGGGGTTCGAACAGGCGAGCAGGATGCGATAGAGCAACGCTTCGGGCTTCTGCGTCGGATGGACTTTCGTGCCGCCCTTCTTCAGTCGCTCTTGACCGCCGCAGATCGGGATCAGCCAGTCCGAGCGCATCTGAAGCTCGTCGTTCAGTGTCTTCATCGCGCGATAATTGAACGTATAGCGTGACTTTTCGCCCATCGACGCCCAGATCAGCGTCTCATGCGCGTTGGTGAAGCGCGTGCCCTTGAAATTCGGCATCGGGTTCGCCTTGCGCCACACGATGTCGTTGAGGATCCAGTATCCATTGTCCTGCAGCGCGGTGCCGACGCGGAAAATATTGTGATAGCTGCCGATCACCCAGATGCTGCCGTTCGGCTTCAGGATGCGCTTCGCTTCCTTGAGCCAGGCGTGGGTGAAGCGATCGTAGGTCGCGAGGCTGTCGAACTTGTCCCAATCGTCGTCGACCGCATCGACCTGACTTCCGTCGGGACGCAGCAGATCGCCGCCGAGTTGGAGGTTATACGGCGGATCGGCGAAGATCATATCGACCGAAGCGGCGGGCAGGCTGCGCATCATTTCGACGCAATCGCCCTGCAAAATGCTGTCGAGCGGCAGGTCCGCGGGGTCTACCTTGGGCGTCCGCAGCTTCGCCGCCGGCGCCTTGACCCGTTCCATAACACCCATGCTTCACCCCGTTCCTTGCTCGTAAGAAGGCCCTGATGAGTCAGGCGGAGTCCGCCGTCAAGCGCAGGAGTCTAGGGATTCCGCCTCTCTAACTGGTTAACGCGAGGAGAACGAAACGAGTCTGCCACACCATATGGAGTCATCAGCGAATCGCAGACTCAACCACTGGTAGTGTGGCGGTGAGGACTCACTTCCGAAAAATTTTTTGCGGTGCGGGGTCAAAGCCCCGGATCGACCCCGGTCAATTCGATTGAACGCATCCAAAGCTCGCGTGCCAGCTTTGGATCGCGCGCGTCGCGAGTTGCGCGCGCGGGCCCCGAGCGTCCCGATATCTCACCAAGCCCCTGCGGCCCCAGATAGTCGCCGCCCTGGACGCGCGCGCCCGTTGCCGCCTGCAGCGTCGGCCAGGCACCCTGCGCTGCGCTGTTGAAAAAGGGGCCTGCAAGCGGCGTCATCGTGCGTAGCGGGAGCGGCAGGTGCCGGGTCAGTTCGGTGAGCGCCACCCCCGGGTGGCATCCGATCGCCTGCGTCGCTCGTCCTGCGGCGCTCAAACGACGGTCGAGTTCGAACATATGGAGCAGGTTCGCGAGCTTGCTCATCTGATAGCGCGCCCAATTATGATAGCTGCGCGACGCCGACAGATCGCTGTAATCCATCGCGCCGCTCTTGTGCGCGATACTGCCGGTGATGACGATCCGGTCGTCGACATGGCCGTGGACCAGCCCGGTGAAGGCGAAGGTGCCCAGGTGATTGACCCCGAATTGCAGCTCGAAACCCTGCTTCGTCAGCGTCCTCGGTGGGATCATCACCCCGGCATTGTTGATCAGCACATCGATCCGCGGACCCGAGAGCACGGCCTTCGCCGCATCGCGGACCTGGTCGAGATCGGCAAGATCGAGCGGCTGGAACGAAAGCTCAGCCTTTGGCACGTCGATCCAGATGCGGTTCATCGCGACCTCGGCCCTGTCCTCGTCGCGGCAGGCGAGGACCACATGTGCGCCGCGCGCTGCGAGGATTTTTGAGACTTCGAAACCGATCCCGGCATTGGCACCGGTGACAAGGAAAGTGCGGCCGGTCTGGACCGACACATCGTCGGCCGTAAATCCCCTGCTCATCCTTTTCCCCCCTTGGTTTCGGGTTTTCAGACCAGCTGCATTTGGGCGACCGGGGCAAAACTGGTCCGATGATGCGGCGTGGGGCCATGCTGCCGCAGCGCCGCAAGATGCTGGGCGGTACCATAACCCATGTTGGTTTCCCAGCCAAAGCCGGGGAAGTCGCGCGCCGCTGCCACCATGAAGCGGTCGCGATGTTCCTTCGCGATGATGCTCGCCGCCGAAATACAGGGGTGCAGCGCGTCGCCGCCTATGATCGCGCGCGCGGTATAGCGCCAGCGCGGCAGGCGGTTGCCGTCGACCAGCACCTCGGCGGGTTCGAACCCCAGCGCTTCGACCGCGCGCGTCATTGCGAGGAAGGTCGCCTGCAGGATGTTGATGCGGTCGATTTCCGCAACGCTCGCCTCGCCGACGCCCCAACGGCAGCGCGTCTTGATCTGCGCTTCGAGTTCGGCGCGGCGTTTTGCGGTTAGCTTCTTGCTGTCATCGAGACCATCGATGCCGCCTTCGCAGAGCAGCACCGCCGCCGCGACCACCGGGCCCGCCAGCGGCCCGCGCCCGGCTTCGTCAACGCCGACGATCATATGCGCCACGGCGGATAGCGCCGATATTCGGCGGCCTGATACAGGCACAGGCGATTGCCCGCGGGATCGGTCAGTCGCGCCTCGCGCCAGCCCCATTCCTCATCCTTCGGCATCTGGTCGAACCGGACGCCGCGCCGCGCCAGATACGCGACCCACGCGTCGAGCGCGCCGCTTTCCAGATAGGTCGTGGCACCGCCAGCCGCGCCGTCGCCGACATGGATCGACAAGGTAACGCCGTTCGCAGCCTCGAAGCGGGCATATCCATTGTCGGGACTATCGACGATCTGCTTCAACCCCATCTGCTTGTAGAAGGCGACTGATACCGCATAATCATTTGCGGGCAGCGTGACTTGGTTGAGCGCCGGGCCGGTGAACAGCCCGTCGTTACGCACATATTGCTGCCCCATCGGGCCATGCCCCTGCCCCAGCCCCGGTGCATCGTGCAGCGAAAGGCGCACGAAATCCCGCGCACGCGCGATCGCGGGCTCAAGCGGCATTCCCTGCGCCAGCCCCGTTGCGATCGCGCTCGCAAGCGTGCAGCCGGTGCCGTGGCTGTGCGGCGTGTCGATCCGTGGTGCTTCCCAGCGCGCAACCTCGCCCTCGCCCGTTTCGAGCAAACGGTCGATCACCGTCTCGCCCTCGGCATGGCCGCCCTTCACCAGCAGCGAACAGCCGTGTGCGAGCACCGCTTCCTCACCGCCAAGCGCATCGAGTTCGGGCAGGTTCGGCGTCGCGACCATCGCGCGGTTCAGCAACGCGCGAAACGCGTCGATTGTCGGCGCATCGGCGAGGACCGATCCGCTGGTGGCGACCATCACCGGATCGAATACAAGCGCAGCCTGCGCGAGGTCTGGCTGCGACAATCGTTCCGCCACCGCCGCAGCGGTTTCGGCGCTGCCGATCATGCCGATCTTGACCGCATCGACGCCGATGTCCGACGCGACGCTGTCGATCTGTTGCAAGGCCATCGCGGTCGGGACCGGATGGACGCCCTGCACCCCCAGCGTGTTCTGCGCGGTGATCGCGGTGATCGCGGTCATCGCATGGCCGCCGAGCATCGTGACCGCCTTGATGTCGGCCTGGATACCGGCGCCGCCGCCGCTGTCAGAACCTGCAATAATCAGGACGCGCGCGGTCATGGTTCATCAACATAAGGATCGTCACCCCGGACTTGATCCGGGGTCCATGATGCCAGGGCAGCGGAGGATGCCGGATCAAGCCCAGCATGACGAAAAAGGGAATTGGTCACCCCTTATGCTTTCGCTCCGTCGACGCGGGGAATTTGGCCAGCGCCGCGCCTTCGCGCAGCGGCCGGTCGAGCAGGTCGCCGCCGCAATTGGGGCAAATCTCGTCGAGCTTGTCTGCGCAGTTCGCGCAGAAGGTGCATTCGAACGAGCAGATGAAGGCCCCGTGAAGATTGGCGGGCAGATCGCGTCCGCATTTTTCGCAATCGGGTCGCATTTCAAGCATGATAAGTCTCTTTCGGTTCTAGAAAATCAAATGGCTATGCCGCCGCGGCGCGCACCGCGTCGCAGATCATGTCGACGACCTGCTCGACCTGTCCGGCATCGTCGCCCTCGGCCATCACGCGGATGAGCGGTTCGGTGCCGGACGGACGGATGACGAGACGCCCGCGCCCGTTGAGCGCCGCCTCGCCCTCGGCGATCGCCGCGATGACATGCTTGTCCTCGAGCGGCTTGCCGCTGGCAAAGCGGACATTCTTCAAAAGCTGCGGCACGGGATCGAACTGGTGGAGCAGATCGCTTGCCGGCTTGCCGCCGGCAACCAGCTCGGCAAGCACCTGCAGCGCCGCCAGCGTCCCGTCGCCGGTGGTCGCATGATCCGACAGGATCATATGCCCCGACTGTTCGCCGCCGACGTTGAAGCCGCCTTCCTTCATGCGTTCGAGCACATAGCGGTCACCGACCTTGGTGCGTTCGAGCCGCAACCCTTCGCCTTCGAGAAAGCGTTCGAGCCCGAGGTTCGACATCACCGTTGCGACGACCCCGCCGCCCTTTAAACGCCCTTGCCGTGCCCAGCTCGCTCCGATCAGTCCCATGATCTGGTCGCCGTCGACGATCGTCCCCTTTTCGTCGACGACGATCAGCCGGTCGGCATCGCCGTCGAGCGCAATGCCGATGTCGGCGCCGCTCGCAACCACAGTTTCCTGAAGCAAGGCGGGCGCGGTCGATCCGCATTTGTCATTGATGTTGGTGCCGTTGGGCTCGACCCCGATCGCGACGACGTCGGCGCCAAGCTCCCAGAACACCGTTGGCGCACTGTTGTAAGCCGCTCCGTTCGCGCAATCGAGCACGATGCGCAGCCCGTCGAGGCGGACCGATTCGGGCAGGCTCTGCTTGACCGCGTGGATATAGCGGCCGCGCGCATCGTCGATGCGCTTGGCGCGGCCGATATGCGCCACATCGGCGAGCTTTGGCTCGACGGTCAGCAGATGTTCGATCTGTGCCTCATCCTCGTCGGAGAGCTTGTAGCCGTCGGGGCCGAACAGCTTGATCCCATTGTCCTGATAGGGATTATGGCTCGCCGAAATCATCACGCCGAGGTCGGCGCGCATCGAGCGCGTCAGCATCGCGATCGCCGGGGTCGGCATTGGGCCGACCTGCACCACGTCCATGCCCACACTGGTGAAGCCGGCAACGAGCGCATTTTCGAGCATATAGCCCGACAAACGCGTGTCCTTGCCGATCACGACGCGATGCTTGTGTTCGCCGCGCAGAAAATGTGCGCCCGCCGCCATCCCGACGCGCATCGCGACCTCCGCGGTCATCGGCGCCCGGTTGGTCAGGCCGCGAATCCCGTCGGTTCCGAAAAACTTGCGCATGTTCCCTCTGCTACTTAAGCCAAGGCCGACAAAGCCTGCCCCGGCGTCCACGGGATGGCCCCCGCGGAGCATTTCCCGGCCCAAAAACCGGTTCCCGTTTGTTACGGGAGGTGCTCTAAGTCACCCTTATTTGCTTGGCAAGCAGGCCAGAAAAAACGCCGGGAGAATCCGCTTTGAAATCCGCTTGGTTCATTCTCTCGGCGCTTGTCGCTGGCATGTTGCTAGGGATCGCCGTCGAACTTGTTTCGCCCGCTGCGGGCACTGCGTCGCTTCCCTATATCGAACCGATCGGGCTGCTCTGGCTCAACGCGCTCAAGATGACGATCGTCCCGCTTGTCGTCGCGCTGCTCGTCACGGGTATCACCGCGACCGCCGATGCCGCGCGCGCAGGCAAGCTCGCCTTCCGCGCGGTGATGACCTTTCTGGGTGCGATCTTCCTGTCCGGGTTGATGACGCTGCTGCTCGCGCCCTTGCTGCTCCGCCTCTTCCCGCTGTCTCCCGGCGCCGCCGAAGCGCTGCGTCACGGACTTGGCGGCACGACCGAGGCAGGCCCATCGCCGACCTTCGGCGATTTCCTGTTGTCGCTCATTCCGACCAACCCGATCGCGGCGGCGGCAGACACGGCGATTCTGCCACTCATCGTCTTCACGACCATCTTTGCCTTCGCGATCACCAAGCTCGAGCCGCCGCAGCGCGCGACGCTGTCGGGGCTGTTCAAGGCGCTCGGCGATGCGATGCTGATCGTCATCGGCTGGATCCTCGCGCTCGCGCCTATCGGGGTTTTCGCGCTCGGCTATGCGCTTGCGGTCAAGGCGGGAGTCGCGGCGTTCGGTGGGCTTGTCCACTACGTGCTGATCCTGTCGGCGATCGGTGCCAGTTGCATTTTGCTCGGTCTGCTCCTCGCATGGCTTGTCGTCGGCATACCCCTCCCGCGCTTCGTCCGCGCGATGGTTCCGACGCTCGCGGTCGCGATCAGCACGCAAAGCTCGCTCGCAAGCCTGCCGGCGATGCTGAAGTCGTCGGAGGAACTCGGCGTCGATCCGAAAAAGGCCGACGTCGTCCTGCCGCTCGCGGTCGCGCTGTTCCGTTTCACCAGCCCCGCCATGAACCTTGCCGTTGTCGTCTATGTCGCGTGGCTGTTCGGCATCGAACTGACGCCTTGGGAAATGGCCGTCGGTCTCCTCGTCGCAATGGCGGCTGCGCTTTCCTCGGTCAGCCTGCCAGGCTCGATTAGCTTCGTGACGTCGATCGCCCCGATTGCGGTGTCGATGGGCGTTCCCGTCGCACCGCTCGGGCTGCTCGTCGCGGTCGAGACTTTCCCTGACATTTTCCGTACAATCGGCAATGTTATCGGCGACGTCGCTGCGACCAAATATGCCGCCGACGGCGTTGAAGGCGAGGCCCCTACCGTAGGAGAAACCGCATGAAATACCGCAAGCTCGGCCACGGCCTCGAAGTTTCGGCGATCGGCATCGGCTGCATGCCGATGATCAAGGGCGGCAATATCCTTTATGGCGAGGCCGCCGACCTCGACGAATCGACGCGCACGATCCACCGCGCGATCGACCTGGGCGTCACCTTTTTCGACACCGCGCAAATCTATGGCCCGTTCAGCAACGAGGAATTGCTGGGCGAGGCGATCAAGGGCAAGCGCGACGGGCTCGTCATCGCGACCAAATTCGGCTTCAAATTCGACGGCAGCCAGATCGTCGGCGTCGACGGCTCGCCCGCCAACGCCCGCGCCGCGTGCGAGGGTTCGCTCCAGCGGCTCGGCATCGACACGATCGACCTTTTCTACCAGCACCGCGTCGACCCGTCGGTTCCGATCGAGGAGACCGTCGGCGGCATGATGGAGCTGGTGAAGGAAGGCAAGGTGCGCCACATCGCGCTTTCCGAAGCCGGCGCCGACACGATCCGCCGCGCCGCCAAGGCTGCGCCGATCACCGCGCTGCAAAGCGAATATTCGATCTGGGAGCGCGATGTCGAGGACGACATCCTCGGCGCGTGCCGCGACAATGGCATCGGCTTCGTCCCCTATTCGCCGCTCGGCCGCGGCTTCCTCGCGGGCGCGGTGCGCAGCCGTGACGAGCTTCCGGAGAATGACTGGCGCCGAAACGACCCGCGTTATTCGGACGAAAACCTCCCCGCCAATCTTGCCATCGTCGATGCGATCGGCGCGGTCGCGGACAAGCATGGCGTATCAAAGGCGCAGGTAGCGCTCGCCTGGCTGCTCGCACAGGGCGACGACATCGTCCCCATTCCCGGCACCAAGCGCCGCGCGACGATGGAAGACAGCGTGGCCGCTGCCGAGGTCACGCTGACCACCGACGACCTCGCCGCAATCGATGCAGCCGCGCCCAAGGGCGGAACGAGCGGCCCGCGCTATGGCGAAATGGGGATGCGGATGGTGCGGCTTTAGGCACCCAGTCGGAGGGGCAGCTTTCGACCGGTTGCTGCCGTTGCAGGTGTGTGCCCCGGCGAAGGCCGGGGTCCAGAGCGCAACGAGCAGAGGTCGGCTCTCTGAAGCCCTGGGCCCCGGCCTTCGCCGGGGTGCGCAAATGGGAAACGACCGGTTGCCGACCAATCCTTTTTCGTCACCCCGGACTTGATCCGGGGTCCCGCTTGAGGCCGAAGTCAGTGAGCGCGTCAAAAAGCGGGATCCCGGGTCAAGCCCGGGATGACGGAAGTGGGGGGCGGGATGTCCGCTTCCCACCCCAAAACAGACATCACCTTCAAAATAGGCCTTTCCTACATTATCCGGCTATGCCAGCCTTCATCCGGCTCTTTCAATCGGTGAACAAAAAGGCGGTGGCTGCCTGGCTTGCGGGTTCGACCATGATCGGACGTGCCGCGCACATCCAGCACGCCGCGACTGGCAAATCGGGGCGCTCATAGGGCTGAACTTTACTGAACTTTGGAATATCCAGCCGGGCGATGTCCAAAGAGGGCAACGTCAGCTCACCACCCCAAAAACAGACATCAACTTCTGCCCTTTGCCTTAACCCTTAACCTCCATCCGCTCGCACAGCGCATCGACCTTTCCGGCCAACTCGTGAATCCGCATCTGATCGAGCTTCTCGTGCAGCCGCATGATCTCCAGCTCCGCGCGCAGGTTGATCTCGTAATCGAGCCCTGCCGCGATTCGATCCTTCGCCGACGCGCGGTTCTGGCTCATCATGATGATCGGCGCCTGGATCGCCGCGAGCGTCGAGAGCATCAGGTTTAGAAAAATGAAGGGATAGGGATCGAACGCCATCCCCCAGCGGGCAAGCACGTCCGAATTGAGCAGCATCCAGCCGAGCAGCACTGCGGTGAAGGCGATGATGAAACCCCATGAACCGCCCACCGCAGCGACACGATCGGACAGGCGCGCGCCGAAGCTCGCCTCGGCATCATCCAGGTCGGCAGCGTCGCGGCTGATCAGTCGCCGCTCGGCAATCGCATCGAGTACCCGAAGCTCGTCGGCGTCGAGTTCGTCGAGCGGCCGCCCAAGCAGGCGAAGCGACAGGTCTGCGGTCGTCGTTTTATCGTGCATTATATCAACCCATCCAGCGCCAGATTCCGGCCACCATATATCCAAGCGCGCCATGTGCCCATGTCGCGACAAGCCAAAGCACTATTCCACCGAACAGCGCGTGCGGCCGCGGAATCGTGTCGCCCCATGGCGCCGCCCCGCCGATCTGCCGCGCATAGGGCAGAAAGCTTGTCCGCGATGCCCAGCCGCGCCAGGCATCGCCCATCAGCCTTGCCTTCTTTGCATCCTGCCCCGCCGAACCGACGAGCGCGAGGAAGATGATGATCGCCGACAGAATGATCTGGCCAGGCGTCGGCATCACCAGCGCATGGGCAAAGGCCCACAGCGTGAAGCCCCACATCATCGGATGCCGCGTGATCGCAAACACCCCGCGCGGCGCAGCTTGCGCTGCCTTCGCGGCGCCCGGCGCCGGCATCGCGGGGTTGCCGATCAGCGACCCCATGAACAATATGCTCGCAAGCAGCACGATCAGCGAGGCCAGCATCCAGAGCGGATCGTCGACCGCCCATAAGGGCGGCTCGGCGGGCATTCCGCGCCACGCCTGCACCAGCAGGATGAAAGTCGCGATCGCGACGACCGAATAGACGATCTGGAACCCGCGCTCGCCCAGTCGGCCCGCGAGCCCGTCGCGCAAGGGATGCGACAAGGCAAGATGCGAGCCGACGAACAACACGCCGGTGACGATCAAAAGCGACATGGGCTGCATGGCCAATCCCTCCTTACCGCCGACGGCCACGCGGACGGCATGGCGACTCGCGGCGTCATGCCGGCACCATCTGCCACCAAGGTAACAGTGTCAACATAGAGGCGAGGAGCAAGGCAGGCGCTGCCGCGCCTGCCCGTCCTTATCTGTCGTAAGCCTTGGGCAACGCCCCTTCCTGCGGCGTCCGATACCGATCGCGCAGACGATCCTGCCGCGTCGTCAGCGACTGTGCCTTGCCGTCGATCCAGACCGCCGTCGGGCGGCTGCCGAGTTCGAGCGGGTCGTTGTCCCAGATCACGACGTCGCCGGCGCGGCCCGGACGCAGCGAACCGATGCTGCCTTCCATACCGACAGCCCGCGCGGGAACGCTGCTGATCGATGCGAAGGCCTGATCCCACGTCATCCCGCTCGCCCCCGGTACGCGCGCAAGGCCGACGAGATTGCCCGCATATTGCGTCGCATAGCCCATCTTGTGCGCGTCATCGTCGTCGAACACGCCGACCGACACATCGACGCCCGCAGCCTTGAGCCGGCCCGCGTTCGACTGCGTCGCGCCGAGCTGTTCGAAAGTGCCAGGCAAATCGGTGAGCGGCGAGACGAGCACCGGCACCTTTGCCGCCGCGATTTCGCGCGCGACGAGCCAGCCCTCGGTGACCCCGACGAGCACCAGCTTCAATGCCGGAAACTCCTGCCTGAGCTTGATGACGTTTACGATATCGGCAGCGCGATCGACGCGCACGAACAGCGGCGTCGTACCGTCGATCACGCGCACCAGCGCATCAGCATCGGCGCGCTGGATCATCGCGTCATTTCCCCATTCGGCGAGCGACGCGGGATTGCGGGCATAGCTGCGCGCCGCCAGCAATTGCTCGCGGAACAGCAGGAAGGTTGCCGCCCGACTGCCGCCGGCCTTCGCCGAACCATCCTCACCGAACGCGACATATTGCAGCGCACGCGGCTTCGTCACCATGTCCATATCGTCGGCCAGGTCGACGACCGCGCCTTGGCCCGCGAACAGATTGCTGCTGCCGCCCGGCGCGACGATCGCGCGGGTCACGCCCGACGCGCGGTTCACCGCGACGGGAGATCCCATCGGATTCAGCGCTGGCGCGATGTCGAGCCCCGCCGAAAAGCGCGTGCGCGGCGCCGACCGGTCGTTGGTGCCGGTGACGGCATCGACCTCGGTCAGCCCGACGCGGCTGAACGCCGCGACGATACCCGGAGTCACATAACGCCCCTGCGCGTCGACGCGCTCGACGCCAGCGGGCACGGCAACACCCGCGCCCGCGGCGACGACCTTGCCGCCGCGCACGACGACGGTGCCGCCCTCGATGGGCGCGCTGCCGTCGCCGATGACGAGCTTGGCATTGACGATCGCGACATCCTGCGCCGCGGCCGGAACGGCGATCAGTGCCGCGGCGGAAAGAAGAAGCGCGCGGATCATTTCACGTCTCCTTCGCCCGGCTGGCCCAGCTCGAAATCGCTCACCGGACGCCGTTTCGGATCTTTCGCGTCGAACATCAAAGCGCCGTCGATCCAAACTTTTTCTGGCCGCGTATAGGCGCTGAACGGATTGCCGTTCCACAGCACGACGTCGGCCATCTTGCCCGGCTTCAGGCTGCCGGTCCTGTCGGCGATACCGAGCGCCTTCGCCGGGTTATACGACAGCCAGGTCCACGCCTGTTCGTCGCTGACGTCGATCCCGATGCGGCGGCCGGAAGCGCGCGCTTTCGCGGCTTCCTGATTCAGACGCTGGATCTGGTTCGCATCGTCCGAATGGACGATCGTGCAGGCACCCGCCTTATAGACGAGGGGGATATTCTCGTTCACGCTGTCATAGGCTTCCATCTTGAAGCCCCACCAGTCGGCCCACATCGCCGAACAAATGCCTTCCTTCGCGAGAATATCTGCGATCTTGTAGCTTTCGACCGCATGGTGAAAGGTCGACACCTTGTAGCCGAATTCCTTCGACATATCGATCACCAGCGCCATCTCGTCGGCGCGATAGCAGTGATTGTGGACGAGGATTTCGCCCGACAGCACGCCCGCGAGCGTTTCCATCGCGAGGTCGCGGTCGACGGCTTTCCCTTCATCCATCTTCTTCTTATAGGCTGCGGCCTTCTGCCAGGTCGCGCGGTTCACCGCGAAATTGCCCATGCGGGTCGAGGGCATCCGCCCCTTGCCGCCATAGACGCGCTTCGGATTCTCACCACACGCCATTTTCAGGCCATAGGGCGCGCCAGGGAACTTCATCCCCTGCACCGTGCGCGACGGCACATTTTTGAGCGTGATCGAGCGGCCGCCCATCAGGTTCGCGCTGCCCGGAAGTATCTGAAGCGCCGTCACGCCGCCATTGGCGAGCGCGCGGCTGAAACCCGGGTCCTGCGGCCAGACGCTATGTTCGGACCAGACTTCGGGCGTCGTCGGCGACGTCGCCTCATTTCCATCCGAATGCGCGTCGACGCCGGGTGAAGGATAGTCGCCAAGGTGGCTGTGTATGTCGATGACGCCGGGGGTGAGGAACTTGCCCGTGCCGTCGATGACGTCGGCGTCGGTCGGCAGTTCCATGTCGGGCCCACCGATCCGGTCGACCTTACCGCTCGTCATCACGATCGAACCATTGTCGATCCGCCCGCCCTCGCCGTCAAAGATGGTGACACCCTTCACCACCGTCAGGCGGGTCGGATATCCCTTGTACGTCGACGGATAGGGATCCTTGTTGAACTTCACCGGCTTATCGGCGGGCTTGTCGCTCGCCGAAGCCACGTCTCCACCACCGCTCGCCGCGCAACCGACGAGCGCCAGCGACACTGCAGCCAGCAGGCTGCCCTTCACACCCCGGATCATTATTACGCCCCTTTGGTTTCGGGATGGATACCCGCAGCCTGCGCCTCACCGATTTCATTCTCGCCGGCCAGCCCATCGGCATCGCGCAGCGTGTCGAGATGCATCAGCTTCTTGATCAACGGCGACACGACGATGACAAGCACACCAAAGCCGATCGCCCACAGGCCGATCGTCTGGTAGACATCGAGAACCAGCGCCTTGCCCGCGCCTTCGCCGCTCGCCTTTTCAGACCCCGTCGCCGACGCAATCAGGCCGGCGGCGAAATTGCCGGTCGCCGATGCGAAGAACCAGGTTCCCATGATCAGGCTCGCCATATGCGCCGGCGCCAGCCGGTTCATCGCGCTGAGGCCGACGGGCGAAAGGCAGAGTTCGCCCATCGTGTGGAGAAGGTAGATCAGGAAGATGAAGAGGACCGGCGTCGCATTGTCCATGCCCACCGCTTCGGCACCCCATTTCAGGACGAAGAAGCCTAGCCCGAGTTGAAGCATGGCAAAGCCGAACTTAACCGGCGCCGATGGCTCCATGTTGCGGCGGCCAAGCCATGTCCACAGGCCCGCGAAGAGCGGGGCCAGGAGCACGATATAGATCGCGTTGACCGACTGGAACACCGACGCCGGCACGCCGCCACGGTCGACATAACGGTCGGTGAAAAGATTGAGCGACGAACCGGCCTGTTCGAACAGGGCCCAGAAGAGGATCGAGCCCATGATGAGGAACATCGCGGCAAAGATGCGGTCGCGGTCTTCGGCGGGCAGCTTGATCACCGCGGTACCGATGACATAGGCGATCAGGATCGCGCCGGCCACGCCAAGGAGCGTGCCGACCAGCGCCTGATTCTGCACCAGCCACCAGCAAACGCCGACGGCGACGAGGCCGACCAGATAAAGCACCCATTCGAACTTCAGCCCGAACTTCTTCTCATTCAGCAGCGCCGGATTTTCAGGCTCGCCACGGCCGAGCAGCAGCGGCTTGAACACGACGAAAACGATCAGGCCGGCAAGCATGCCGAAGCCCGCGGCGCCGAAGCCATAGGCCCAGCCATAGACTTCGCCGAGATAGCCGCAGAGCAGCGAACCGAGCGCCGCGCCAAGGTTAATCCCCATGTAGAAGATGGTGTAGGCACCGTCGCGGCGCACGTCGGTGCGCGGATAAAGCTGGCCGACGATCACCGAGATATTGGCCTTCAGGAAGCCCGAACCGACGATGATAAAGGCAAGCGCGAGCCAAAAGATATTGAGGCTCGCCGCATCCTGACCGCCAGAACCTTCGAAACCCATCAGGAAATGGCCGAATGTCAGCAATATGGCGCCGTATAGCACCGCCTTTCGCTGCCCAAGCCAGCGGTCGGCCAGATAGCCGCCGAGCACCGGGGTGATGTAGACAAGCGCGGTATAGGCACCATAGATGACACCCGATTCCCCGTCCGAAAACAGCCAGTGCTTGGTCAGGTAGAAAATCAGGAGAGCGCGCATCCCATAATAGGAAAAACGCTCCCACATTTCAGCGAAAAACAGGACAAACAGGCCCTTCGGGTGGCCGAGGAACGTCCCGGCGGCATCCCCGTGCTGGGCATAGGCTTTGGTCATGGCGACCCTTCCCTGGTTATGGTTATAGGCCCCGAAAACGAGGCAGATGGCCGTAACACTAGCGTCAAAATTGCGTATGGGAAGAATCTAATTGCGCGTGAAACCATCACGATCGGGCCGAAATTTATTGCGAATGGTTCGCAACACTTGCGCAAACCTGCATGAAAGGCCACATGCCGCACCATGTTCAACGACACCTCCTCGCTCCTCGCCCATCTCGCCACCCGCCGTTCGGGCAAGGCGCGCGACATGATCGCGCCCGGCCCCGGCGCCGCGCAGCTTCACGATATCATCGCGCTCGCGCTGCGCACCCCCGACCATGGAAAACTGGCACCCTGGCGCATCGTCACAGTCGCCGACAATCAGCGCGAGGCCTTTGCCGAGCTGCTCAAAAAGGCGTGGGTGGCCGAAAATCCCGGCGCCGCGGGCATGGACCTCTCGGCGCTCGACCAGTTCGCGCATCAGGCGCCGACCTTGCTCGTCCTGCTCTCCACGCCGATTCCGGGCAGCAAGATTCCCGTTTGGGAGCAGCAGATGTCGGCGGGCGCAGTCGGGATGAACCTGCTCCACGCCGCACACGCACACGGTTTCGTCGGCAGTTGGCTGACCGGCTGGGCCGCCTATAGTGCCGAAGTCGCTGCGGCGTTCGGCGCGAGTGAAGACGACACGATCGTCGGCTACTTCTTTCTGGGAACCCCGGCGCGCGAACTCGATGAACGCCCTCGCCCCGAATATGACGATGTTGTTCGGCCATGGGAAATTTAGTTTCGTCTATCGGACTGAATTTGTAATTAGTCGCATTTGACTGTGCTGCTGTCTTATGGCATTAAGGCGGCATGCTCGATCAGTCAAAACCCGTGTACCAGCGCCTGCGCGATGTCATCGCGAACGCCATCCTCGACGGCACTTTCCGCGACGGCGACATGCTACCGTCGGTCCGGTCGCTCGCGGCCGAGGAAGGCGCCAATCCGCTGACAGTGGCCAAGGCGTATCAGACGTTTCAGGACGAAGGGCTGGTCACGGTCAAACGTGGGGTCGGCATGTTCGTCGCCGAAGGCGCGACCGAGCGCCTGCGCGACCTGATGCGCGCCGATTTCCTCGCCAATGTCTGGCCGCCCGTCGCGCAACAGATGCGCCGCATCGGCCTCGACGCAAGAGCCTTGCTCGATCTGACCGAGGCGTAACACCGCTTTTCCGTTTAGGGGCGGTGAGCTGTCGTTGCCCTCTTTGGACATCGCCCGGCTGGATATTCCAAAGTTCAGGAAAGTTCAGCCCTGTGAGCACCCCGATTTGCAAGTCGCGGAGTGCCTGATGTGCGCGGCACGTCCGATCATGGCCGCACCCGCAATTCGGGCAGCGACCACCTTTTTATTCACCGAATGAAAGAGCCGGATGAAGGCTGGCACGGTCGGATAATGTAGGAAAGACCTTTTTTAAGGCGATGTCGGTTTTGGCACGGTGAGTTGTCGTTCGTCCCGCATCTTCGTCACCCCGGACTTGATCCGGGATCCATGACGATGGTGCGGCTATGGATCCCGGATCAAGTCCGGGATGACGAAGAAAGATAGGGGGCTTTTGGTCGATACCCACCTTTATCATCCCGGGCTTGACCCGGGATCCCGCTTTTTGACGCGCTCACTGATGTCGAGATCAAGCGGGACCCCGGATCAAGTTCGGGGTGACGACGGGCAACGATCGGTCGTCAGCCGACATCCGCCGCCTACTGCCCGATTTGCGCCGCCTTGTCGCGCAGGTCTGCCGCCGCCTGCTTGCTGCCGCGGCGCTCCAGCAGGTCGGCGTAAAATTCCATGATCCCCGCGTTGAGCGGTTGCAGTCGATAAGCGCGATCGATCAGCGGCAGCGCGCGGTCGTCGTCGCCCTTCGCCGCCCACGCCCGCGCGAGTTCGCGCAGGACCACGACGTCGCGATCGCCGATACGGCTGCGGACATGGTCGAAATGCGCGATTGCCTCGTCCCAATGTTCGATGTCCATCGCGAGATGGCCGGATAGTCGGTCGGCGGCGATGCTCGACGGCTGGCTGTTTCGCAGGGCGAGGATCGCGGCGCCCGACCCGGCCGCATCGCCGGCGCGAAACAGCGCATTGGCGAGCCGCAGCGTCGTCCGCTCGCCCGCGTCGAGATCGCGCGCGGCGCGATAGGCCTGCACGGCAAGCTCGTACCGCCCGCCGGCGAGGGCCGCGTCGCCGAGCAAGATATGCGCATCGGCGACGCCGCGGTTCGCGTCGCGAAGCTGCGTCGCGCGCGCAATCGCACGCGCGCTGTTCCCGCTCGCGAGGTCGGCCGCGATCGCGGGGATCGCCTTGGCGGGGTTGAGCGGCTCGGCGTTGGCCGCCATCGTCAGCAGGCCATAATCATCGTCGGCGGCAAAGGGCACCGCTTCGCCCGGCGCCAGCGCCGCCGCGCGTCCCTGATAGTCCGCCGATTCGATCCGCCGGCCGAGTTCGGCCGCAGAGCGCGCCGCGAGCAGCAAAGACCAGCTATCGGCGTCGGGGCGCCGGACCAGCGGCAGCAGGGCCTCGAGCGCGGCATCGGCGTCGCCGTCGGCCCATTCGGCCGCCGCAAGAATGCGCCGCGCCGTGAAATTCTCGGGCTGCTCAGCCAGCAGGCGGTCGGCCCATGTCGCCGCGACCGCCTCTCCGCCGAGTTCGAGCTCGACGACCGCACTCAACAGCATGAACGACGGTTGTTCGTCGAGTTCACCGCGCGTGCGCTGAAGCAGGCTGCGCGCGAGCGGATAATTGTCGGCGCGCGCCGCCAGCACGGCTTGCAGATAGAACAGGCGCGGGTCGCGCGGGACAATCGTCGCCGCGTGGCGCAGCGCAGTCAGCATATCGCGATACCGACCGAGGTCGCCGAGCGTCGCCGCCTGCTCGATCAACGCATCTTCATTGTCGGGGTCGGCGGTCAGTGCCCTTTCATACCAGTCGAGCGACGCCTTCAGCCCCTCCTCGGTCCGCACGAGATTGGCCTTGAATGCCAGCGCCGCGCTGTTCGCCTTGTCGAGCTCGATCGCATAGTCGACCGCGTCGCGCGCGCCGAGCACATCGGCGTTGGCGTCGCGAAAGCGCGCGACGTCGACCCATAGCGCCGAATTGCGCGGCAATTCATGCACCGCGCGGTCATAAGCTTCGCGCGCCGCAGTCAGATCGCCATTGCTCAAATGCACGTCGCCCGCGACCCACGCCGCTTCGCCGATCATCTCGGGAATGACCGGCCCGTCGTCGAGCGTCTGGAGCGCGCGGCTCCCCTCGCCCTGCATTGCATAGGAACGGGCCAGCAACGGACGCAGCGCGGCCTCCTTGGCGCCAGCCTCCAACGCGCCCTTGACCGCCGCTTCGGCCCCCACGCCGTCGCCCAGCCGGATCGCGACGCGCGCCAGTTCGACGCGCTCGGCGATGACCGCCGGATCGCTCGCGATCGCGCTCTGAAGCGCGGCCCGGCGTTCCTCGAGCGCCTTGCGCGGCGCGGCAGACGAACCGCCCCCGCACGCTCCGAGCAGCAGCGCCGCCAGCAGCAGCGCGCCCGTCCAGACGCGGCGCAAATCCATTCAGGCCTGCATCCGATACTGTTTGAGCAGGTCATAGAGCGTCGGGCGACTGATCCCGAGCAGCTTGGCCGCCGCCGAGATATTGCCCTCGCTCTGCGTCATCGCGCGGCGGATCGCGACGCGGTCGGCCGCCTCGCGCGCGCTGCGCAGGTTAAGCCACGCCTCCTCACCCTCATCACCGCCGCCGGCGAGATCGAGATCCTCGCGCATCACCAGCTTGCCGTCGGCCATGATCACCGCGCGCTTGATGCGGTTTTCCAGTTCGCGGACGTTGCCGGGCCAGCGGCCCTCGTCGATCGCCTGCAGCGCGTCGGGGGCAAAGCCGCGCACCCCAGGGTTCATCTCGGGCGCATATTGATGGAGGAAATGCCGCGCGAGCAGCACCGCATCGCCCGGCCGTTCGGCGAGCGACGGGATTTTCACCACCATCTCGGCGAGGCGGTAGTAAAGATCGTCGCGAAAGCTCTGTTCGGCGATCATCGCGTCAAGATCGCGATGCGTTGCGCACACGATCCTGGTGTCGACCGCGATCGCCTTCCGCCCGCCGATCCGCTCGATCGTCCGTTCCTGCAGGAAGCGGAGCAACTTGACCTGCAGCGGCAGCGGAATATCGCCGACCTCGTCGAGGAAGAGCGTGCCGCCATGCGCCAGTTCGATCTTGCCCTCGGTCGTTTTGACCGCCCCGGTGAACGCGCCCTTCTCATGCCCGAACAATTCACTTTCGAGCAGATTCTCCGGGATCGCCGCGCAATTGATCGCGACGAACGCTCCGTCGCGCCGCGCGCTCGCCTCATGCAGGCCGCGCGCAAGCAGTTCTTTGCCGGTGCCGCTCGCACCGAGCAGCATGACGCTGACATCAAGGTTCGCGACACGTTCGATCGTGCGCGTAACCTTCTGCATCTCGGGCGCGCCGGTAATCATCCCGCCGAGGACGCGATTGTCGCTCGTCCCCTGACTGGCCAACCGCGCATTCTCGACCTCCAACTCGCGCACATGAAAGGCGCGGCGGACGATCAGCCCCAGTTCGTCGATGTCGATCGGCTTCTTGTAGAAATCCCATGCGCCGCTCGCGATCGCGGTCAACGCGCTCGCGCGCTCGCCATGTCCCGATACGACGATCACCTTGGTGTCGGGTTTGATCTCCAGAATGGTTTGCAGCGTGCGAAAGCCCTCGCGCGTCCCGTCGGGATCGGGCGGCAGGCCGAGGTCGAGCGTCACCACATCGGGCTCCTCAGCACGCAGCAACTCGATCGCCGCGTCATGATCGCCCGCGACGAGCACCTGACAATCCTCATACGCCCATTTGAGCTGAGCCTGCAGCCCCGGATCGTCTTCGATCACCAGCAATTTGCGCAGATTGGCCCCGCTGTCGTTCATTTCGATCCCATTTTCATCACGCGGGCATCGCCCCCCATATCCTCGCGCGCATCGGCGAGCGGCAGCCACAATGTGAAGCTGCTCCCCTTGCCCGGCTCGCTTTCGACCTCAATCGCGCCGCCCATCGCCTGCGCGATCTGCAGCGCTTCGAACGCGCCAAGCCCAAATCCCGAATCCTTCGTCGACACAAAGGGCTTGAAAAGTTCGTCGCGGATGAACTCGCGCGTCATGCCACAGCCCTGATCGATGACATCAACACGCACCCGCCCTTGCTCGGCCACCGCGATGACCTGCACCGGCGTGTCCGGGTCCGACGCGTCGATCGCATTGCTGACGAGATGCTGGACGATCTGCCGGATCGCCCCCGCATCGGCCCATGCGGACAATCCCGCCTGACAGCCGACGAACAACCCACGGCGCGGACGCATCTCCGCGGCAATTTCGTTCAGCACCGGCTCGACCAAGGTCCGTCCCGCTTCCGCCGCCGGCCCGCGCTCACGTGGAGACAAACGGACGAGCAGGTCCGACAGTCGTCCGGCGGAAATCTTCAGCGTCTCGATCATGTCGGCGCGAAAATCCGGCTTGTCGGCATGACGCTCGGCGTTGCGCGCGAGCAGGCCGATCTGGCTCGCCAGATTCTTGATGTCGTGCATGATGAAGGCAAAGCGGCGGTTGAATTCGTCGAAACGCCGCGCCTCCGACAAGGCTTGCTGACTCTGCGATTCTGCAAGATAACTCGCCGCCTGTTGCCCGGCGATGCGCAGCACGTCGAGATCCTCCCAATCGAGCGCGCGCGAAACAGCAGGTCGATGCAAGACGACGACCGCGATCATCCGCTGGAAATGCAGCACCGGTACCATGACCCATGCGCGCGTGTCCGCGATCAGCCATTCCGGAATGGCGAGGTCAGCCCCTGCCTGCCCCCGCCGCTCGGCATCGAGGTCGACGATATGCTGTGTTTCCTGCAGCATGAAGGCCGAACGCAGAGAGAGTGTTGCATCCTCACTCCCACGATCCGGCCAGTGCCATTGCTCGGCGATACGAAAACCGCTGGCTGCACCCGGCAGCATCAACAGCGCGCCTGGGCTTCCGGTCAGTTCGGCCAGCGCCTTGGCGACGCGGCGATACAGATTGCGATCATCCTCGCCGCCGCCTTGTGCCAGCGTCGCCGTGAAACGCATCCATTCGGCGCGATAGTCATAACGATGCTCGAAGAAATGTTTGGAAATCATCACCGACAGCCACGCGCGCGAACGCGACGAAGCGAGCATCAGGCCACCGGCACCGATCGCGACGACCAACGAGATCGCCTGCGCCAGTTCGGCATAATCGCCGCCGACAACACGCGCGATGGCGCCCGTCAGTGCGATCACGATCAGATAGGCGGCCGCGCCCAGCAAGATCAGCGTGCGGGTGGCGGCGGTACGCGACAGGCGCATCCGCTCGCGCCCGATATCCAGTGCGGCGACGATATAGACGGGCAGGATCAGCAGCGCGATCGCCGGAAGCAGGGCAATCAGCATTGATGCTATTTCGCCGGTCAGTGCGCCGATCAGTTGGACGTTAAGCTCATAGGCCCACAGCATCGCAAAGCCGCCGGCGACCGCCATGACCGGCATCCGTTGGCCCGCGCTTGCATGGCGCACGCCGCCATCGATGACGAGCAGTCCGCCGATTGCGACGATCAGGGTCGCAAAGATCAGGGTCGGCGCCATCCAGGGCTCAGCGGCCGCACCTGCCCGCAAATGCGCCGCGGCGCCAAGCAGAAAGGTCAGCACGCAGATCGTCGTGAGCATCCGCAAAATAAGGCGCAGGGGCCGCGAGATCGGTGCTCGCGGAGACCAGAAGGTCGCACCGATCCAGCCGAGCATTGCGATGTCGCGCAACGCCTGAACGACCAGCGACTGCGACGAGCCCGCTCCGAAAAGTGCCAGAGCACCGCACCACGATGCCGTCGCCGCAGCCGCCAGCGTCAGCAGGCGTGGCGCCGGCATCAGTGCTGCCATCCGCGAGCGCGATCGCGTCAGGAGCCAAAGCGTGACACCGGAATAACATGCCAGCGCAAGGGCCGACAGGATCTGGGACAGGCCCGCGAGCGTGCTCACCGCTAGCGCGCCCCCTCCGGCCACAGCACGACGCGAACCGTCTGGAGCAGGATCAAAAGGTCGAGGAAGGGCGAGTAGTTCTTCGCGTAATAGAGATCATACTCTAGCTTCACGCGCGCATCCTCGACAGAGGCGCCATAAGGATAGTTGATCTGCGCCCAGCCGGTCAGTCCGGGCTTCACCATGTGGCGTTCGGCATAATAGGGCAGCTTCTTTTCGAGTTCCTCGACGAAGCTCGGCCGTTCGGGGCGCGGGCCGACAAAGCTCATGTCACCCTTCAGCACGCACCAGGTTTGCGGCAGTTCATCGATACGCAACTTGCGGATGATGCGGCCCACGCGCGTGACGCGCGGGTCGTTCTCGCTGGCCCACACCGCCTTGCCCGACGCTTCGGCATCGGTACGCATCGAGCGGATCTTGAAGATGTCATAGGGCTCGCCGAACATCCCGACCCGGGGCTGGCGGTAAAAAACCGGCCCACGACTGTCGAGTATCACGGCGATCCCCGCAACGACGATCAGCGGCAGGCCGACAACCAGAACCAGCAGGCTGGCAACGATGTCGAACAATCGCTTGCCGACTTTCGAAATCCGCTGTCCTGCCGAAAAGCCGTCGGAAAATATCAGCCCGCTCGGGTTGGTCGTCGCCAGATCGACGCGTCCCGTCTCGCGCTCGATGAAGCTCGCGATGTCGTTGACGTGGACGCCCGTCGTCTTGACGCGCAGCAAGTCGTTCAGCGGCAGCGCATTGCGACGCTCTTCCAGCGCAAGAACGACTTCGCCGGCGCGAAGCGCAACGACATGATCGGACAGATTGGCGATATCGTCGCGCGGAACTGCTCCAGCCACCGTCTTTTCCGCGGCGCTCATCGCGATGAAGCCGACCATCTCTAGCCCGCTTCCGGGGGTGTCGGCCAGAGCCGCCAGCCGAGCCGCACGCGGCCCGGCGCCGAGCACCAATATGCGGCGGCGAAATGCTTCCGTGCCCGACGATTGCGTGAGCGCGAGGCGGATGACGAACAGGACGGCGATGGCAAAGATCATCGCGTACAGGCTGTTGGCGCGCCACAGCGTCGCCGTCGGCAGCAGGAAACCGAGCACCGAGAGGAAAATCACCCCAAGCGAAATCGCGGCGAGCAGGCGCGCGGTCGCGAAACGCATCGAGCGCAGCCCTTCGTTGCCGTACATCCCGGTCGCCATCATCGCGAGCGAATTGGCAAGACCAAAGGTCAGCAGCGGCAGCCAGCGGCTGACCAGCGGCCCGGCGTCGAAACCCGCCTGATGCGCGTAAAGGTGCCATGCCCCCTCGGCCGATCCGAGCAGCGCGAAGAATTCGATCAACGCCAGCCATACGACAGCGTGCGGAACATAATGTTTAAACAGCCGAAACATGGGGGACCTTTCGCACTCGATACTATCGCCGAGGCGTCAACTGTCGGTTAATTTTACACTCGCTATATCGCGAATGACAAGGTGACCAGCCGCATTCAACAGGATAGACCGGAGGTATGACGCTGATGATCCAGCCTGTTATCCTGTGCGGCGGCGCCGGCACGCGCCTTTGGCCCGAATCGCGCGGTACCCGCGCGAAACAATTTCTTCTGCTTCACGGCCAGCGCAGCCTGTTCCGACAAACCGTGGAGCGCACTCCGGCGGGCGCCAATTTCATGCCGCCCATAATATTGTGCGGCGACGGGCATGTGGCGATGGTCCGCGAACAGATGAGCGACCGCGAGGAATCGCTGCTCGTCGAGCCAATGCCGCGCAACACGGCCGCGGCAATTGCACTCGCCGTCGCACGGGCAGACGCCGACACCTTGCTGCTCGTTATGCCAAGCGATCACGTCATCGCCGATGTTGACGCTTTTCACGCGGCGATCGGCAAGGGCGTGCGGCTCGCGCAACAGGACTGGCTTGTCACCTTCGGCATCACTCCCGACAGCCCCGAAACCGGCTTCGGCTATATCGCCGCCGGGCGCCCGCTTGGCGAAGATGGTTTTGCGGTCGACAGATTTGTCGAAAAACCCCCGCTCGCCGACGCGGAAGCGATGCTCGCAGCCGGCGGATACAGTTGGAATGCCGGGATATTTCTCTTCCGCGCGGCACGGATGCGCGACGCGATGCTGACGCATTGCCGCCCGATCTTCGAAGCGGCCGACCGGGCCATCGCCGCGGGGATGAACGACGGCGACGCGCTCTACGCCGACGCGATCGAGTTCGCAAAGGCGCCTTCCGATTCGATCGATTATGCGGTGATGGAAAAGGATGATCGCGTCGCGGTCGTCCCCGTTGCAATGGGCTGGTCCGACCTCGGCTGCTGGCACACGATCCACGCGCTCGCCGACAAGGACGATGCCGACAATGCCGTCACCGGCGATGCATTTCTCCACGAAAGCCGCGGCAACCTGGTCCGCGCGGGCGACAAGCGCGTCTCGATCCTCGGCATGGACAATATCGCGGTGATCGTCGACGGTGACGACATATTGGTCATCCCACTCGAACGCTCGCAAGAGGTTCGTGCGGCGGCCAAGGCGCGCGAATAGGCGGTCATGGGAGGATTTTCCTGCTTCGCAGAAGCGCCTTTGGGCCTGCTCGATCACGGTCCGGGCGAACTTCGCGATCGTCATTGCCACGACGATGCCTTTGTCGCGGTCGTGCTTGAGGGCGGCTATCAGGAAGCCGGTGACGAAGGGCGCTGGAACGTCCGTCCGGGCGACGCCCTGATCCATCATGCGTTCGAATCGCACCTCGACCGCTTCGAAGCAAAGGGTGCGCGCGTGCTGGTTCTCGCGCTGCCCGCCGAACTCGCTGCGACGCCGGCCGTGCGCGGCCGCGTCGCGGATCCCGATCGCCTCGTCCGCCTCGCCGAGCGCGACGCCTGTGCCGCATCAGCCCATTTCGCCGAGATGTTCGTCGCCGCCGGGTCTGCGGCGCTCGACTGGCCCGACCTGCTCGCCGACGATCTTCGCCGCCTCGCACCCTTCACGCTCGCGGACTGGGCCGAGCAGAAAGGCGTCCGCCCCGAGACACTCAGCCGCGGCTTCCGCGCGGCCTATGGTTGCACACCGAAATCCTATCGCGCCGACGTCCGCGCCCGCGCCGCGCTCGCCGCGGCTCGACTTGGCAACGAGTCGTTCGCCGACATCGCGCACCGCCTGCATTTCACCGATCAGGCGCATATGACCCATGCGGTCGCGCGGCTGACCGGGGCTAGCCCCGGTTGGTGGCGGCGACGTCAAATGGATACAAGACAACGCTGACCCGGCGCCGTTATACTCCACCAATACACACTATGGAGACCTCCCCATGCTCGACCGCCGTACCCTGATCGCCGCGCTGGCCGCGACGTCCGCCATTGCAGGCGTCCGCTCGCCCGCCCGCGCCATGCTCGCCGATGCGCAGACGGGCGAAGGCGCAAAACTCACTGCGATCTATGAACGCATCTACGACATGCTCGTCGACCAGGACCCCGAATTCGCGACGGCTCTTGGCCTCGACAAGGGTGACAACGCCGCCGCCAAGTCGAAACTCGCCGACCGCTCGCCGGCGGGGATCAAGCGCGGCCACAATCTTTACCGCACCGGCCTCGCCGAACTCAAAAAGATCGATACTTCAAAGCTATCGGGCATGGATCTCGTAAATTACGAAACTTTCCGCGGGCCGTGGGAAGATTATGTCAAAGCTTATGATAGCTTCAGCTATGGCCTTCATAGCTGGCCCGAACCGCATCCGGTGACACAGCTCAGCGGCTCTTACCGCTCGGTCCCCGACTTCCTGATCAACCAGCACAGCATCGCGAATGCCGCCGATGCCGAGGCGTATCTGGCGCGCTGTATCGACTTCGCGGTCCAGCTCGATAACGAGACCGGGCGGATCAAGGCCGATCATGCCGCAGGCATCATCCCGCCCGATTTCGTGATCGACCGCACGCTCGGCCAGTTCGACCGCATCTGGGCCCCCGCCCCCGGCGCCAACGGCCTGACCACTAACCTGGCGGCAAAGACGAAGGATATTCCCGGCGACTGGGCCGCGCGCTGCGCTGCGGTCGTCAAGGACCGCATCTATCCTGCGATGCGCCGACAGGCGGACGAGCTTCGCGCCGTCCGGCCCCGCGCGACGCACGACGCCGGCGTGTGGCGTCTGCCCAAGGGCGACGAATATTACGCCTATGCGCTGCGCTTTGCGACGACGACGAGCATGTCGGCGGAGGAGGTCCATAAACTCGGCCTCGACCGCGTCGCCGAACTCAGCGCGCGCGCCGATGCGATCTTCAAGGCGCAGGGCATGACCAAGGGCACGGTTGCCGAACGCATGCGCGCGCTCGGCAAGGACCCGCGCTTCCTTTATCCGAACACCGATGCGGGCAAGGAAAAGCTTATCGCCGAGCTCAACGCCCAGATGCAGGCGATCCAGGCGCGCCTGCCCGAAGCCTTCGGCCGCCTGCCCAAGGCGAAGGTCGAAATCCGCCGCGTCCCCGCGGATATCGAGGATGGCGCGACCGGCGGCTATTACCAGATCCCCGCGCTCGACGGCTCGCGCCCCGGCGCTTATTACATCAACCTGCGCGATACCGCCGAAAATCCGTCGTGGACGCTGCCGACGCTCACCTATCACGAAGCATCGCCGGGCCATCATCACCAGATCGCGCTGGCGCAGGAGGCGGAGGGCATTCCGCGCCTTCGCCGCCTGCCCGCCTATTCGGTCTATACAGAGGGCTGGGGCCTCTATGCCGAGCAGCTCGCCGACGAAATGGGTGTCTATGAAAACGACCCGTGGGGCCGGCTCGGCTATCTGCAAAGCTACATGTTCCGCGCCGCGCGCCTTGTCGCCGACACCGGGCTTCATCACTATCGCTGGACCCGCGAGAAGGCGATCCAATATTATAACGAGGCGCTCGGTACCCCCGAACCGTCGAATATCACCGAGATCGAACGCTATTGCGTGTGGCCGGGTCAAGCGACCAGCTACATGGTCGGCCAGACAAGCTGGGTCCGCATCCGTGAGAAGGCCAAGGCGACGCTCGGCAGCAAATTCGACCTGCGCGGTTTCCACGACACCGCGCTGTCGGCGGGCGCGATGCCGATTTCGGTACTCGAATCGGTAATCGACCGCTGGGTTGCAACCCAAAAGGCCTGACGCCGGAACCGAAAAGCCCTTCGCCTGCAAGCGCATGCGAAGGGCTTCTCGCGGCCGATTGCGGGAGGGAGTTCAATCGGGCCGGCAGATAAAATAGCTGTTCATCTGATCGTGCGGCAATTGGTGCACCTCGACGCGGAAGAAGTCCGCGTCGGCCAGCATCGCAAGCGCCAGTTCCTCGCCCCAGGCGGCACCGAGCCCGACCCCGCCCTGCCCCAGCGACACCGACATGCAATGCATGCACGACACGGTGTAGATGAAGGGCGCGAGCGGGTTGTCGAGGTTGCCGGCGACATCGGTCGCAGCGTGAATTTCCTGCATCACATAGGTGCCGCCGGGCTTGAGCAGCCGCCGGATGTGCCGCAGCACCACCGCCGGATGCGCCTGGTCGTGAATCGCGTCGAAGGTAAAGATCAGATCGAACCGCGCCTCACCCTCAAGCAAGGTCGCATCGACGCGCTCGAAACGGACATTGTCCAGCCCGCGCTCGGCGGCTTCGATCTCGGCCAGCAGCACTGTATCGGCGCACAAGTCATAGCCGGTAAAGCGGCTGTTCGGGAAGCGTTCGGCGAGGCGGATCATCGCCTTTCCCAGCCCGCAGCCGACGTCGGCGACATCGATCCCCGCCTCGAGCTGGCCAATCGTCCACGGCGCGAGGGGCAAGATCGCATCCTCCAGCGCCGCAACGACATTCTGATAGCTGTCCTCGGCCATGCATTCGTGGAAGCGGTCATATTCGCCGTAAGACAGTCCGCCGCCGTTTCTGAAACAGTCGACGATCCGCGTCTCGACCGCGCCGAGCACCGAAAGATATTGGAAATAGCTGCTCATCGACCCATAGGCAGCGTCGGTTCCAAGGAACGCGCCATGCGCTGCGGGCAGGATATATCTGCCGGTGCCGCGATCTATCGAAACAATCCCGGCGGTCGCCATCGCGCCCAGCCATTCGCGCACATAGCGTTCGTTGAGCCCGGCGCGTGTCGCCAACTCGTCGCTGGACAGCGCCCCCCCGCCCTTCATCGCGCTGAACAACCCCGTGCGGTGGCCGATCGCGATCATCAACCCGGCCATACCGTGGTTGACCATCGCGATCAGTTTCCCTGCGAACGCTTCTTCCTCCGCGCTGAGCGACTCTGATTCAATCACATCGGTCATGAGGTTCACATTGCTGCACATGGCGTTTCTCCGTCGCCTTGGGTCAGATGAAGATCAGATGCGGCATCACCGCAAAGATCAGAAAGGCGAAGCTGAGCGACGCCATTGCGGCGAGGGGTTCGCCATTCAGGGATTTGAAGTTACCGTACATTTTTAGCCTCCTTTGTTGGCGAGGCCGGAAATGCCCGCGCGCCGTGTGCGGCAGCGTTTGAGCGAGCGTTGTAATTTGCCGTGACAGCGTGGAAATTGCGCGGCAGGACGTCTCCATGCGCGGATCGGAGCCCTTTGAGGTCAGGCTGCTCGGCGAGTTCGAGTTGCACCGCGGCGGCACCCCCGTCGCGCTCCCCGCCTCGCGCAAGACGCGCGCGCTGCTCGCTTATCTGCTGCTCACCGGAAAGCCCGTCCGCCGCGAGCGGCTCTGCGAAATCTTTTTCGACATTCCCGACGATCCGCGCGCCGCGCTCCGCTGGTCGCTGTCGAAAATCCGCGCTTTGCTTGGCGACGAGGCCGACCTGCTCGCCGCTGACCGCGAGCGCGTCGCGATCGACGCGTCGGGCTTTTCGTTCGACATCGACCGTCCCGATCCGCTGCGCGCGCTCGAAGTTCCGCTGCCGGGGCTCGAGCTTTCAGGACTGGACGAATACAGCCTGTGGCTCGCATCCGAACGCGCGGCGATCGACCGCCGCCGTCGACGCTGCCTTGACGAAGCCTCGCGCAACGCGGTCTGGCCGTCGGCCGACCGGACGCGCTTCGCCGCCGCCGCCGACGCGCTCGACGACGGCCTGACCTCGGCCGTCGATCGCTCCGATTTTCCGGTGCAGCAAGTGCGCTATTGCTTCGCCCCCGACGGCGTCCGCATCGCCTATGCCGTCACCGGCAACGGGCCCCTGCTCGTCAAAACCGCGAACTGGCTCAACCATCTCGAACTCGACTGGGGCAGCCCTTTGTGGGGCCGCATGGTCGGCGGCCTGTCCGAACATTTCCGGCTCGTGCGTTACGACGAACGCGGCAACGGGCTATCCGACTGGGACGTCGGGCCTATCGAATTCGAATCGCTCGTCACCGATCTGGAGGCGGTGGCCGACGCGCTGGAACTAGACCGCTTCCCGCTCTTCGCACTGTCGCAGGGCTGCGCGGTCGCGATCGAATATACGCGTCGCCACCCTGAACGCGTGTCGCACCTGATCCTGCTCGGCGGCTATGCGACCGGCTGGCGCCACCGCGTCGACGAGGGTGAGGCCGACGAGCGGGAGGCGGTGATCACCCTCGTCCGCCGCGGCTGGGGCAAGGATACGCCCATCTATCGCCAGATCTTCTCACAAAGCTTCACGCCGTCGGCGACGCCCGACGAGCTCACATGGTTCAACGATTTCCAGAAACAGACGGTGTCGCCCGACAATGCCGCCGCCTTCCTCGACCTGTTCGGCAATATCGACGTGCGCGCGCATCTGGAACATATCGAGGTGCCGACCCTCATCCTCCACGCGCGTGCCGACCAGCGGATCGGTATCGAACAGGCGATCGAACTTGCCTCCGCCATCCGCGGCGCTTCGCTCGTCACGCTCGACACCGACAATCACATCCTGCGTTCGAACGAGCCCGCGATGGATGTCGTCATCGAACAGATCGTCAATTTCCTGAGCTGAGTGCGTGAAAGACGCTAATTCTGAAAGATTGCGGGCGTTCCGGGTTTGACCATCTGCGCCAGACGCGCAGCGTCCCAATTGGTCAGCCTGACACAGCCGTGGCTCTCCGCGCGCCCGATCGTATGCGGCTCGCTCGTTCCGTGAATGCCATAATGCGGCTTGTTCAGGTCGAGCCACACGACGCCGACCGGGCTGTTGGGCCCTGGCTGCAACAGCACCGCTTCCTTGTTGTTGCTGACATCCCAGAACAGCTTGGGATTGTAATGGAAGTCGGGGTTGCGGCTGACGCCCTGGATTTTCCATTTGCCGATCGGCAGCGGGTCGCGGCTGCTGCCCATCGTCGCGGGAAATTGCGCCACCAGCTTGTCGGCCTCGTCATAAACTTTCAGCACGCCTTCCGACTTGTCGACGACGACCTTTGCCGCCGCCGTCTGGTCCGGCGCCACACCAAGCCGTTCGAGCGTGCCGTTCCAGCCGCGCTCGTCCTTCCCGATATTTGGCACGTCGACGTCGGGAATATTGGGCACACGAAACGGACGCCCCGCGCCGACCAGCGTCGACGGACTGTTGAGCGTCACCAGCATCTCTGGCGTCGTATGGAAACGTTCGGCGAGCGCCTCGGTCAGGTTTCGATATCCCAGCGCGGGCAATTTGGCCTGCTCGGCCGCGTCTTTCGGAAAGGCCGGCACGAACGGCCCCTTCGCGAAGCCTGCGGGTATGACGACCATGCGGGTCGCCGGGATCGTCCGCCCATCCTGCAACGCCTTTTCGGTTGCCGCGTCGAGCTTGCCGCTAGCATCGAGGCCGCGGGATATCTGAAAACCCCGAAGCGCCGCGACATAGGATTGCCCCTCTTTCCCGTCGATTACGCCCGGGGAGAAGCCGAGATGGTCGAGCAGAACCTGCGCGCGGAGGATCGGCGTTTCGGCGAAAGGGACGGCGTCCGTCTTGGCGTCCTCGAAGCGCAGCGAACCGGTGTTGGCCGCGTCGCGGGTCGCCGTTTCCTGTTCGGGATCAGCCTTTTCGGGCGCGGCATTGCAGCCGGCGATCAGAAGCAGGCACGGCAGAATGAAGATGTGTTTCAAATATTTGTCCTCGCAGGTTCGAGAAGGATCAACGATCCTCCGTGCGAAAGGATGCGGGACAGCGGGTGTCGGTTCAGCCATCACCTTCTTCGGGCCCGGGCGCGATCTTTGCCGCCAATATCCGGTGTCGCAACACATCCCAGTCGGGAAAGCGCCAGAAGGTCGGGCTGTCGCGGCCGATGATCCGGGGATGTTCGGCCGACGGCGCAATCGCCCGGTCGACGGGATCGATCTCCGCCAGCGCATCACAGTCGAAAAACGCCCGAACGATTACATCCTCGTCGGCTTCGCCCGCACTACCCACGACGATACCCAGTTCGCCCGTCGACAGCCGGACGAGCGTGCCGACCGCATAGATGCCGAGGCTGTCGGCAAAGCGGTCGAGCAGAGCGGGATCGAAATGGCCCCGCCACTTCTGCATTTCGGTCAACGCCTCGCACGGCGTCCATGCCTGTTTGTACGGCCGGTTCGAGGTGACCGCATCATAAACGTCGCAGATCGCACCCATGCGCGCCGCGAGCGACAATTGCTCGCCCTTCAATCCGCCTGGATAACCCGTGCCGTCGACCTTCTCATGGTGCCGCAGGCAAAGTTCCAGCGCCAGCTCCGGCGCGCCCTGCGAACTCGCAAGCAGCCTGTGCCCGGCAACCGGATGTCCCCGAACCGCCTGCATTTCGCCTTTCGATAACGCCCCGGGCTTGTTCAATATCTCGTCCGACACCGCGACCTTGCCGACATCGTGGAGCAGCCCGGCCACTCCCAAATCCTGCACCTGCTGCGCATCCAGTTCCAGGTGGCGCGCGAAATTGATCATCAGCGCGCAAACCGCGACCGAATGGAGATAGGTATATTGGTCCTTTTCCTTGAGGCGAACGAGATTGATCAGCGCCTTCGCATCGCGCTCGATCGACGCGCCGATCGAACTTGCGAGGCGCACCATGCGCCTGACCTCGACCGCCCGGCCAAGCCGTGCGCCCTCGAACATGTCGGTCACAGCCCCACGCGTCCGGTCGATCACCTGCTTCGCGCGGCGGCATTCGCCGGCATAGCCCCGGCGAGGACGCGGGGCGGCGCGATCTTCAGGATCGCGGGTCGCAAAAGTCGGTCCGGATCTTGGCTTTAGGGCCTGAACCAGCGGTTTCCCCCACGATCGTGATGGCTTGCGACGCGGGGCGTTTGCGTTCTTGGCCGTTGGCCGATGCCCGGGCGGAGCGATCCCCCGCTCCGCATCGATCATCAGCGCGTCAATGCCCGAATTGCGAATTCGTTGAAGTTGCTCGGTGGTTTCGACCCGGAAATTACTCCGCCAAAAGGGGTGATCGAACCACGACCCTTCAAAGGCGTGGACGAACATGCCGATTTCGACGTCCTGCGGTTCAATTCGTACAAGCATTTCGGGTCCCGTTGCGGCCGCCTGATAGACACGCACCTTTCCCAATACGGCACAGCATGTGTCACTTTAAGGGGCCCGGTAGGGAATGGTTAACCTTAGTCTCCCGCAAAATCGAACGCGCTCACTCCGCGTTCGCCCTCGCGGAAGCGCAAGGGACGGCCGAGCGGCGGCATCGATCGCTGGACGCAGCCGGTACGCGTGCAGCGCCGGCAGCCGAGGCCGATCGGTGTTGCGGGGCTGCGCATCAGGTCGATCCCGCGCGCGGCGATCAGCGGCGCGGCAACCTTGGCATCGACCCCGACACACACGGCAAAACGCGCGGGGGTCCCGCTTCCCGTTGCGCCAGGCGCGGCGACCGAGCGCGACTGGGTAAACCAGCGCGATCCGTCCTCCAGTTCGACCAGATCGGCGACAACTTCGCCCGGGCGCGCGAAGGCCTCATGCACGCCCCACAATGGACAGCGTGCATCGCCGTCGACCAGCGGCGACTGGCTCGCGCCAGCATAGCGCTTGCTGCCCTGCCCCGCGCGGTCGATGCGCAACATAAAAAAGGGCAGCCCGCGCGCACCCACGCGCTGGAGCGTCGTGAGCCGGTGCGCGACCTGCTCATAACCCGCGCCGAAACGCCGCTGGAGCAGCAGCAGATCATATCCCGTCGCGTCACACGCGCGCAGGAAGCGACTGTAAGGCATCATCAGCGCCGCGGCGAAATATTGGATCAGGTGGCGCTCGAACAGCCGCGCCGCCGCTGCCTCGGCGAACTCAGCGCCTGCCACCAGCGCGTCGATCTCGGTCTTCGCCTCGATCTGTGCGAGCGTAGCCGCCGCCTGAAAGGTGCGCGAAGCGGGGCGCAGCAACTCGTTCAGCATAAGTTGCCGCGCATGCCAGTCGAGCCAGCGCAGCCGGTCGGGCATCACGTCCGACGGCAGGATACGAATGCCGAGTTGGTGCCGCGTGCGCAAACGCTCGGAAATCGTCCCATAAAGGTCGGCCCCCGCGAGCCGCAGTTCGTCGGCCAGTTCCTCGGCGCGCGCGTCGAGGTCGGGGAAATGATTGCGCCATTTTTCAATGGCGCGGCGTACAGCGGCAACTTCGGGCGCATCGCCTTCACTTTCCGCGCGTCCCTCGGGCGCCACATCGAACAGGCGCGCAAAGGCCGCGGCGGTTGCCGGCGCGGTCTGAAGCCACTCCTCGACCTCCTGCGTCCCGATCCCCAGGTCGGCGAAACGCGGATCGGCGAGCCGGCGCCGTAGTCCTGCAAGTCCGCCCGGCAGGTCTTCGGCGCCCAGCTTCGCCGCGTCGAAACCAAAGCGTTCAGCCAGTTTGACGATGACCGTCGCACTCAGCGGCCGCTGCCCATGCTCGATCAGATTGAGATAGCTTGGCGAGATCGCGAGCGCCTCCGCCATCGCTGCCTGCGTCATACCCGCCTCACGCCGCACCTTGCGCACCGCCGGCCCCGCAAACACCCGCCGCTCTGCCATTCTGTAACTTTCTTTACTAATTTACAGTATGATTTACACCTATCGGCCATATTTCACAAATATTATTGACAAAGCTTTTCACTTTCCGCGCCACTTTCGCCAACTTCCACCCATCAGCTTCGAACAAGGACAAGACGATGGGCTATCAGGAAGACATGGCGCAGGCAGGCCGCCTCATCCGCGATTACGACGGCACCTGGGACGGCATCAGCGGCGAGAGCATCGCCCGCATGCGCGCCCAGAACAAGTTCCGCACCGGCCTCGACGTCGCCCGCTACACCGCGCGCATCATGCGCGCCGACATGGCCGCCTATGACGCCGACCCCGCGAACTACACGCAGTCATTGGGCTGCTGGCACGGCTTCATCGCGCAGCAGAAGATGATCTCGATCAAGAAGCATTTCGGCACCGTCAAGGGCCGCTACATCTATCTCTCGGGCTGGATGATCGCCGCGCTGCGCAGCGAATTCGGTCCGCTGCCCGACCAGTCGATGCACGAAAAGACCAGCGTTCCGGCGCTGATCGAGGAAATCTACACCTTCCTCCGCCAGGCTGACGCCCGCGAACTCGGCATGTTGTTCCGTGACCTCGACGCGGCCCGCGCCGAAGGCGACGAGCTCAAGGCGAAGCAGATCCAGTCGACGATCGACAATCATGAAACGCACGTCGTGCCGATCATCGCCGATATCGATGCGGGCTTCGGCAATGCCGAGGCGACCTATCTCCTCGCCAAGAAGATGATCGAAGCGGGCGCTTGCGCGCTCCAGATCGAAAATCAGGTCTCTGACGAAAAGCAGTGCGGCCATCAGGACGGCAAGGTCACCGTGCCGCACGAAGACTTCATCGCGAAGATTCGCGCCTGCCGCTACGCCTTCATGGAACTCGGCGTCGAGGACGGCATCATCGTCACCCGCACCGACAGCCTCGGCGCTGGCCTCACCAAGCAGATCGCCTTCTCGAAAGAAGCCGGCGACCTTGGCGACCAGTATAACAGCTTCCTCGATTGCGAAGAGGTCGAAGGCGCGGGCAATCCCGGCGATGTTCTCATCAACCGCGACGGCAAGCTGGTGCGTCCGAAGCGCCTGCCCTCGAACCTCTATCAGTTCCGTTCGGGAACCGGCGAAGACCGCTGCGTGATGGATTGCATCGCCAGCCTTCAGAACGGCGCCGACCTGCTGTGGATCGAAACCGAAAAGCCGCACATCGAACAGATTGCGGGCATGGTCGACCGCATCCGCGAAGTCGTCCCCAATGCCAAGCTGGCGTATAACAACTCGCCGAGCTTCAACTGGACGCTAAACTTCCGCCAGCAGGTGTTCGACGCCTGGGAAAAGGACGGCAAGGACGTCAGCGCCTATGACCGCGCGAAGCTGATGAGCGTCGATTATGACGGCACCGAACTCGGCGACGAAGCCGACAACCGCATCCGCACTTTCCAGCGCGATTCGGCGAAGCGGGCGGGCATCTTCCACCACCTGATCACGCTGCCGACCTATCACACCGCGGCGCTGTCGACCGACAATCTCGCCAAGGAATATTTCGGCGACGAAGCGATGCTGGGTTACGTCAAGGGCGTCCAGCGCGCCGAGATCCGTCAGGGCATTGCCTGCGTGAAGCACCAGAATATGTCGGGCAGCGACATCGGCGACGATCATAAGGAATATTTCGCCGGCGAAGCGGCCCTGAAGGCCGCGGGCAAGGACAATACGATGAACCAGTTCGCCGCGTAAACAAGTTAGACGCGGGGGCCCGTTGCAACCCCCGCGTCGCCCATCTTGGCACGGGGGTCAGCGACCCGACCCCCGTGCCTCCCGAGCTTTCCTGGGGAGGAAAGCCTGTCCGTCGGAAGCCCTTGCGCTTCCGGCGGACATTTTTATTCCGGGAGCGCCCCTTCATCCTGACGCGTTTTGATCAGCGACCAGATCACGCCGCCCGCGATCAGCGCGACGGTCACGCCAAGGCTGACCAACGGCGGGAACTTCGCGCCGCCAAGCACGAAGTCGGCGACAAAGATCTTCGATCCGATGAAGACAAGCACCAGCGCCAGCGCATATTTCAGATAGTGGAAACGGTGCACCATCGCCGAAAGGGCAAAGTAGAGCGCGCGCAGGCCAAGGATCGCCATGATATTCGACGTGTAGACGATGAAGGTGTCGGTCGTGATCGCGAAGATCGCCGGCACACTATCGACCGCGAAAACAAGGTCGGCGAGATTGATCACAACGAGCGCAAGGAACAGCGGGGTCGCGGCAAGCACGATCTTGCCAGTCTTCGTATCGGGCACACGCACGAAGAATTTCTCGCCGTGCAGCTCATCGGTGATGGGCATCCGACGCGACAGCCATTTGACGACGGGATTACCCGCAACGTCCATCGGCTTTTCACTCGCGAACAGCATCTTCACGCCGGTAAACACCAGGAAGGCTGCGAAGATATAGAGCACCCAGCCATATTCGGTGACGAGCGCCGCGCCGCCCGCGATCATGATACCGCGCAACACGATCACCGCGACAATGCCCCACAGCAATGCGCGATATTGGTAACGCGGCGGGATCGCAAAGGTGGTGAAGATCAACGAGATGACGAAGATATTGTCGATCGACAACGCCTTCTCGATGAAGAAGCCGGTATAATATTGCAGGCCCGCCTCGCCGCCCTTTGCGGCCCAGACCCACGCGCCGAACGCGGTCGCGATACCGATGTAGAGCGCCGACAGCTTCAGGCTCTCGCCGATCCCCATCTCCTTGTTCTCCTTGTTGAGGATGCCAAGGTCGAAGGCGGTGAGCGCAATGACGAGTGCGAGGAACGACAGCCAGAACCAGGCCGGGGTGCCCAGCCAGTCGGCAAACAGAAATTCCATGTTCTTTTCCCTGGATATGCTGGGGGCGCCGCCTCTCGGCAGCGCCCTGGATCGTCATTTTGTGGGACTAGCGGGCGAGCGCCGGGCGCAGCGCAGGCCGCATCGTCAGCGCCGCAAGCCGTTCCTTCACCACAAGCTTCAGCGTTTTCAGGCGCAGCAAGCGGAACGGGTCGGCGCCGCGGCGACGCACCTCGCGACGTTCGGCATCGTCGAGCTGGCGATGCAACACGGTCAGGCGATAAAGATTGGGATTCAAAGTCATACAGGGCCTCCTGATCAATAAAATCAAGCAGGTGACGCCGATGCCGGGACCCCGGGAAACAGGGGGGAGATAGGGCCAGAGCATCGGAGTCACCCGATGCGGTCCGACATCACGTGGCGGGAAATATCCCGCCGACGCCAGAGGGGCCCGGCCCGCATAACGTCTATTTAGGGTGCCGCGACACCGCTTGCAAGTCCCCCCGCCTACCGCCACGCTGCAAGCGACGCAGGAGGAGGGTTCGAATGAGCGTGCTTGTCGAAAAGGATGGTCCGGTCACGATCATCACCATCGACCGCCCGGCGCGTCGCAACGCAGTCGATCCCGATACTGCGGTCGCCCTGCGCAAAGCCTTTACCGCCTTCGCCGCCGACAAGGATGCGCGGGCCGCGATCCTGACCGGGAGCGAGGGGCATTTCTGCGCCGGTTTCGACCTCAATGCCGTCGGGGCGTCTCGCTATGATCCCGATGGTCCGGGCCCGATGGGGCCGACACGGATGCTGCTCGAAAAGCCCGTGATCGCTGCCGTCGAGGGCCATGCCGTCGCCGGCGGGCTAGAGCTGGCGCTCTGGTGCGACCTCCGCGTCGCTGGGGCCAGCGCGGTGTTCGGCGTCTATTGCCGCCGTTGGGGCGTGCCACTGATCGATGGCGGCACCGTGCGCTTGCCGCGCATTGTCGGACAGGGCCGCGCGCTCGACATGATCCTGACCGGACGCCCGGTTGCCGCGGACGAGGCGCAACGCATCGGCCTCGCCGACCGGGTCGTTCCCGATGGCGAAGCGCTTATCGCCGCGATCGAACTGGCGAAACAGGTCGCCGCCTTCCCGCAAATCTGCATGAACAGCGACCGGCTCAGCGCCTATCGACAGTGGGACTTCGATATCGAAAGCGCGCTTGCACACGAAGCGCGCGCCGGCGTCGTCCCGCTACGCGAAGGCGCGGCGGCGGGCGCCAAACGTTTTACCGAAGGCACGGGCCGCGGCGGAAGTTTCGCCGCCTTCAAGGGGGAATGACGATGAAGACTTGGATTGCCGCCGCGCTGCTCGCGCTGCCCCTACCCGCCGTGGCAGGAGCCCCCGATATCCCGGCCGCCATCTATACCGACCCACCCGCCGACAAAGCGCATCCTGCGGCGATGGAGGTCGTCCATATCCCCAGCGGAAAGGTCGCTATCAACGCCGTCGTCTATGTCGCCGCGGGCGCAGGCCCGCACCCGACCGTCGTCCTCTGCCACGGCCTTCCCGGCAATGAAAAGAGCCTCGACCTGGCACAGGCGATGCGCCGCGCGGGCTGGACCGTCATCACCTTCAATTATCGCGGCTCGTGGGGCAGCCCAGGCGACTATCGCTTTGCGCAGAATCTGGAAGATGCCGATGCGGTGCTCGCCTTTGCGCGCGATCCAGCCAATGCTGCCAAGTTGCGCATCGACGCAAAACGGCTCGTCATCATGGGTCACAGCATGGGCGGCTGGGTCACCGCGCTCACGGCCGCGCACGACAAACAGCTACTCGGCGCCGCGATGATTTCGGCAGGCAATATGGGCTGGCTCGGAAAATTGCCGCGCGAGCAGGCGATTAAGGCGTTGCGCACCAACGGCATGGAGGCTCTCGCCGGGACGACGCCCGAACTCATGGCGGACGAACTCATCGCCAATGCCGACCGCTTCGACTTCGTGAAGGCCGCACCCCAGCTTACAGGGAGCAATCTGTTCGTCCTCACCTCCGACGATGGCCTCGCTCCGATGAGCAATGCGCTTTCGGCCGCGATTGCCAAAGCTGGCGGGGCCGGAGTGAAGTCAGTGCATGTCGGGACCGACCATAGCTGGTCTGACGCACGCATCCGCCTGCAAACCGAGATATTGAACTGGCTGATGACGCTGACGCCCGTAAAGTGAACTAACCGCCGCCGGGCGGCATCTTCGTCGGGCGCAGAATGGCGACTTCCGGTCGATTTTAGCCATCGCCTTCGGATTTCCACGGAATGGCGGCCATGGGGTGGGGAGCTGTCGCTGCCCTCTTTGGACATCGCCGGCTGGATCCGGATCGGATCGGCGCAAAGGCCGCGCAATATTCCAAAGTTCAGGAAAGTTCAGCCCTATGAGCGCCCCGATTTGCAAGTCGCGGCGTGCCGAATATGCGCGGTACGTCCGATCCTGGTCGCACGCGCAATCAGGCAGCGATCGCCTGTTTGTTCACCGAATGAAAGAGCCGGATGAAGGCTAACACAGCCGGATAATGTAGGAAAGACCTATTTGAAGGCGATGTCTGTTTTGGGGTTGGGGAGCGGACGTTGCTTCTTTAATCCTTCGTCATCCCGGACTTGATCCGGGATCCCGCTTGAAGCCGAAGTCAGTGAGTGCGTCAAAAAAAGCGGGATCCCGGATCAAGTCCGGGGTGACGAGGATAGAGAAGTCCGCAACCGGTCATTAACGGCCGCCTCACCTCGCGCGCCCTTCCCTCTTGCACTCGCCCCCCAAATGAGTCACATCTTTACGTGAACGTAAAGGTAAAGCACCCGCGAGAGGATTCTTCCCCATGACCCTTCCGACCTTCGACACGATCAAGCTCGAAATCGCCGACAATGTCGCAACGATCACGCTGAACCGCCCCGAGCGGCTCAATTCGATGCCGCCGGCGATGGCCGACGACATTCGCGAAGCGCTCGATCATCTGCCAAGCCTCGGCGCGCGCGCGTTGTTGATCACTGGCGAAGGGCGCGGTTTCTGTTCGGGCGCCGACCTCGCCGGCGACCGGTCGGCGGGCGGGGCCGTCAGCGGCGGCGCACGGAGCCGCAACGCGCTGCGTGGTCATTATAACCCGATGCTGCTCGCGCTCGCGAACCTAGACATTCCCGTTATCGTTGCGGTCAACGGCCCGGCCGCGGGCGTCGGATGCAGCTTTGCACTGTCGGGCGACTTCACGATTGCGGGCAAGAGCGCCTATTTCCTTCAGGCCTTCGTCAACATCGGCCTTGTCCCCGACGGCGGCTCATCCTGGTTGCTGCCGCGCCTGATCGGCGTGCCGCGCGCGCTGCAGATGATGATGCTGGGTGAGAAGATTTCAGCCGATCAGGCGGCCGACTGGGGCATGATCTATAAGAGCGTCGAGGACGCCGATCTTTTGGCAGAGGCCAAGGCGCTGGCCACGCGCCTCGCGAACGGTCCGACGATCGCGCTCGGCACGATGCGCAAGGTGTTGCGCGACGGGCTGACGCAGGATTTTGCGACGACGCTCGATGCCGAAGCCAAGGGCCAGTTCATCGCAGGCGGCACCGCCGATGCAATGGAAGGCATCATGGCGTTCCAGCAGAAGCGCAAGAGCGAGTTCAAGGGGAAGTAGCCCCACCCTTTCCCGTTCGTGTCGAGCGAAGTCGAGACACCCCGCAGGCTTACAAAAGGTCGAGGGGCATCTCGACTTCGCTCGATGCGAACGGTTTGGTTATCCTTACCTACTCCGCCGCTTCCTCGACCATCACCTTTTTGTAGATGCTCGTGCGCGGGTAGGAGCAGAGGCGCATCACCATCGGCTCGAAAAATTCCAGCGGTTCGCTGTCATAATCGGGGTCGAACGCCGGCGCGTCATATTTCTCGCAGAATTCGGCGCACGCAGCATAATGCGGGCTATCCTTGAACTGGTCGCGCATGTCGCGGTCGAGCCCGAGGTAATGGAAGAAATAATGGCCCTGGAACACGCCGTGGTGCTGGACGATCCACAGATTTTCCTCTGACAGGAAGGGCTTGAGGATCGCGGCGGCGACGTCGGGATGATTGAACGCGCCGAGCGTATCGCCGATGTCATGGAGCAGCGCCATCACGACATATTCCTCGTCGCGGCCGTCGCGGTGCGCCCTGGTCGCGGTCTGCAGGCAATGTTCGAGCCGGTCGACCGGAAAGCCGCCATAATCGCCGCCGAGCAGTTTCAGATGGTCGAGGATGCGCTTGCCATTGTTCGGCGCGAACTCCTTCTGCTCGCGCGCGATAATGTCCCAATCTTTCTGCGTCCCGTCGATCATCGACCGGAAAGTGGCGTGATCGTGCGTCATCTCGTTCATGGCAGCCTCTCCTATTTTGAGAGGCAGCCTATCCTATTCGTTGTTATTTGCAACGTTATAGGTCTTGACCTCAGCCTGCGTCAGGCAACGGCGCGTCGACTTGTCCTCCGCATTCGCCAGCGCTTTTTGCTGATACATCACCTCGGTCAGCAACTTGCGCGATACACCCATGCGGATCAGAAAATCATTGTCCTCGCTCGCGAGCAGCGCGGCGTCCTGCTCGATATCGCCGATCAGTTCTTTGGTAGCGTCGGTGCCCATAGCCACGCTCATGTCGATCGCGCTACGGTCGCCGGTGCGCGTGAACATATGGACGATGAAAAGCCCGCCCGGATCGATCACGCGCGGCTGACCGCCCATGAAGATGAAATTGCACGCGCTGAAACAGGCCCAGCCCGCCGGGATACGCGTCGTCAGCCCGAAGTTCGAACGGATGATCCGCCCCGCGGCGTTACCCGCACGCGCGTCTCCACCCGGCGAGCGCAGCCACACTTCGCTGACGTCCGAATTGGCGGCGAGCGCCGCCTTGAGCCGATCGGGCAGCCCCGCATCGATCCGCCCCTCGGCGAGCAGGACCTTGCCGTTCTTATTGGCGACGGGGGTCAGTTTCATCGTCGCGTTCGCCGACCAGTCAGGGGTCAGCGGGCAAGTCGGGTTCGCGGGGTCCATCGCGGGCTTGGCAGCACCGGTCAGACAGGCGATCAGGCCGGCCGCCGCAGCGATACGTAAGGTTTTACGCGGCAAGGACATAACGCGCCTGTCCAGGCCCCTTGCACATCCGTTTCGATACGCGTGTTTCTTCGCCTTCGACGATGATGATGTCGGTGACGTTCATGCACTGAGTACCATCGGCCAGTTCGTTCTTCGCCGCAACGGTCGACGATCCGCTGACATTCTCGCGCGTTTCGCTGGTCCAGTTCGCGGTCGCGCCGACTTCTTCGCCGCGTGTCACCTCTTCGGTCGCGGCCGCCGCCTGGACCTGTTCGGCGGGGTCGAGGCGACAGGCGATCGCGTCGGTGAGCGTGCCGCTGACCTCCGAAATCGGCACATAGCTGTAGACGCCGGCCTTGCTCGCCGCGTCGCCCACCGCATCGTTGATTACATTGCCCAGGATATTGCGCCCGATGCTGTTGCCCTTCTTGCCCTTGGGACAGCCGCCACTCTTGTCTTCGCTGGGCTTCGGCGCCGGAGTCGTCACCTTGCGCAGCAGGCTACCGAACTGCGCCTGTGCGGGAGCGACAGCGAGCAGACACGCCGCAAAAACCGCGGGAGTCGCCAATATTTTACGCATCATCCAGTCCACCCTTGTCGCGCCCGATGCCGGGCTACCATGCGACCTTTTATAGGGGCGGTTCATGCCACCCGCTGTGATTTTCATCAACTCTGCAACTTATGTCATCCAGACAGGTTGAATTAAGCCTGAATATGTCACAGTAACGCCGCCATGCTCTCGCAAAAGACCCGCTACACGATCCGCGCGTTCCAGCACCTTGCCGACCATTGGGGCAAGGGGCAGGTGCAGCTTGCTGATATTGCGGATGCGCAGAATATTCCGCCCAAATTCCTGACCGTGATCCTGTCGGAAATGGCACGCGAGGGCCTGCTCATTTCACAGCGTGGGCGCGACGGCGGCTACCAACTCGCCCTCCCCCCGATCGACATCAGCTATGGCGACCTGGTCCGGCTGACGCGCGGATCGCTTGCGCTTGTTCCCTGCGCCGCACGCAACGCGCACGAACATTGCAAGAATTGCCTGCCCGAGGCCGAATGCCGGCTGCGCAGCCTGATGCTGAAGGTTCGCGACGACACGGCGTCGATCCTCGATCGCATCACGCTGGCCGACCCGATCGCGCTGGAACCCGTATTCGAAAAGGATGAGGCGGCGGAATAGCCGCCGGCGCTTGCGCCGCACATGCCGAACCGGCCGGTTCCCGCAAGGTGGGAACCGGCCGGACGGCAGATCTGGTCAGGGCGCGCGGGTGCCGGGATCGGCCCTTCCAGTCCCGCTTGTTCGTCTTGCGATACGGGGCGTCAGTAGCCGCCCTTCTTTTCATTGCCATGTGCGGCCTTGGCGGGATGCGCGCGAACCGCACGCTTCGACGTTGCGGCGGTCGTCGTCTTTGCGGCCACGGCCGGTTTGGCGGGCTTGGCGGTGGCAGTCGAGGCGAAGACCGGGGCGGTGATCATCATCGTCGATGCAAGGCCAAGGCCGACCAGGGTACGAAAGCGTGCCATATTCTTCACTCCATAGATCCGCGGGAAAGCGGATGCGGCGAACCGGGATGTCCAGGCGGGGACCCGGCGAGAGGTTTCAGGGGGAAGGTCCCCGCTTGGACGTCCTCCTTCTAACTCCCGCGATCCAACCGGCGCATGGCCGCGACATGACAATATCGTAATCCACGCGTCAGCTTCCCGACGCGCGCAGAAGCCTATTGTTGTTCCCTGACACGAAGGGACCGAGCGCGATGACGACAGGGCGCAAGACAAATCGCACAGGAAGACGGCTGCTGATCCTGACGCTCGCCTCGTTGGTCGCAGCGTCGGCATATTATCTGTACGCGGGCTATTATAACGGCCCGCTGTTCCGCGACATGCCGTCCGTAAGCGCGGGCTCGGCACGGCCCGCAATCGTCATGCTGTCGGGCGACATGGGTAACCGCACAGGCATGACGCCGAAGATCGCGGCGCGACTGCACGCACGCGGCTATGCGGTCGTCACGGTCAATTCGCTGACCTATTTCTCCCCGCGCAGGACGGCCCAGGACGCCGCGCGGCTGATCCGTACCGCGATGGCGCGGGCGATGAAGATCGGGAACACGGGGCGTGTCATATTGATCGGCCAATCGTTCGGCGCCGACATGCTGCACGCGGGCCTTGCACAATTTCCTGCTGTCGACCGCCGGCCGATCCGGGCGGTCATATTGATCGTGCCGGGCGAGGATATCATCTTCCGCGCCTCGCCGATCGAGCTCGCCGGCCTCGAGATTCCCGACCAGCGCGCCTTGCCGACCGCATCGCGTTTGGACTGGGTGCCCGTGACATGCGTCCATGGTGCCGAGGAAGCGGGAAGCCTGTGCCCCGAATTACAGATGCCGAACGTACGCCGGGTCACCCTGCCCGGCGGACACACGTTGAAATCCGACGACCGCGCGCTCGAAGCCGCGATCCTGCCCGGTATCGGCGGCGCGCAATCAGCAAGGAGCGAATGAGATGAGGGCCTTGGCCATGGCATTGCTATTGATCGCAAGCAGCGGCGCCGATGCGGCGACGCCAGCGACGCCGATCGGACTCTGGCAAAACCCCAAGGGCACGCTGATCGTGCAAACGCGGCGTTGCGGACAGCTTTTGTGCGGCAACATCGTGTGGGCCGGCCCCAAGGCGCTCGCCGATGCACGCGAAGCGGGGGTGAACGCCCTCGTCGGCACCGAATTGCTCAGCGACTATCACGCGAGCGGCGCGGGTCGCTGGACGGGCCGGGTCTATGTGCCCGACCAGGGGCGTCATTTCTATTCGACGATCGAGCTCCGCACGCCCGACAGCCTGCGCATATCGGGTTGCATCCTCGGCGGGCTGATCTGCAAGCGACAGGATTGGATCCGCAAATGACATTGCCCGAAAACGCCATGGAATGGGCACGTCGCAACAAGCGCTCCCTGTCGATCGGCACGGCGCTGATCGTCGCGGCGCTCGGCTTCACCGGTTTGTTCAGGCTGCTGCATTCGGTTCGACCGCACGAAATCCGGCGCGCCTTCGATGCACTGTCCGCAGGCCAGATTGTCGCCGCGCTGCTGCTGACCGCCGCGAGCTATGCGATGCTGACGCTCTATGACCGCTTTGCCCTGCAGACCATCAACCGACCCCTACCCTGGCGCACCTGGGCGCTCGCATCTTTTACCAGCTATACGCTCAGCCATAATCTTGGGCTCGCGCTGCTCACCGGCGGGTCCGCGCGTTACCGCATCTATCGCGCCGCGGGCCTCAGCGGGGGCGAAGTCGGCAGCGTCATTGCCCTGGCAAGCTTCAGTTTCTGGAACGGCGTCATCCTTCTTGCCGGTCTCGCCGCCGCGACGAGCGCGCAGATCATGCCCTTCTTCGACTGGGGCCTCTCTCTTCACTGGCTCCACCTCGTCGGGCTGGCCGTGCTGACCCTGTGCCTCATGCCACTGCTGCTGCGGCATTTCGGTCTGAAAGCGATCGAGATCGGCGGATGGCGGACGCCGCTGCCCGGCGCGAGGCGCAGCGCCGCGATGACCGCCGTCGCCGCGATCGATCTTGCCGCGGCGAGCGCGGCGCTGTTCGTCCTCCTGCCGACCCCGGATCCCGCCACCTATCCGCTATTCTTCCTCGGCTATGCGCTCGCCATTATCGCGGCGTTGATCAGCCATGTCCCCGGCGGGCTCGGCGTGTTCGAAGCGGTCGTGATCGCGGCGGTCCCCGGCGACAAGGCGGAACTGCTGGCCGCCCTGCTCGCCTATCGCATCATCTATTACCTGCTCCCGCTGCTGCTCGCCGCCCTGTTCCTGGCCTGGCACGAGGGCAAGCGCTGGCACCGTCCTGCTCGCGAGATGGCCCAAGCCGGCCAGTCCCTGCTCCGCGAGCTCGCACCATCGCTCCTCGCCGCGCTGGTATTCGCCAGCGGACTTATCCTGCTGCTGTCGGGAGCAACCCCCGCCGAAGCCGCCCGCATGCACGAACTGCGGCATTTCCTGCCGCTGCCCTTTGTCGAGGCGTCGCATATCGCCGCCAGCCTGTCGGGAACTTTGCTCCTGTTCCTAGCGCCCGGATTGCTGCGCCGCCTCGACGGCGCCTTCGTTGCGACACGTGCCCTGCTCATCGCCGCGATCCTCTTCTCGCTCACCAAGGGCGGCGATTATGAAGAAGCGCTGATCCTGTCGGCGATATGCGCGGCGCTCCAGTGGAGTCGGCCGGCCTTTTATCGCACGACCTCACTGCTCGACGCGCCGCTGTCGACCGGGTGGATCGTTGCCGCGCTCACCGCGGTCATGGCGTCGACCTTCGCTGGATTTTTCGCCTATAAGCATGTGGCCTATACGAGCAGCCTGTGGTGGCAATTCACACTCAACGGCGATGCACCGCGCTTCCTGCGCACGCTGTTCGGCATTGCAGTGCTCGTCACCGGACTTGCCCTATGGCGCCTGTTCGCGCCATCCCCTCGCCCGGACCGAGAGCAAGATGTTGCATATGATGCACTCGTCCCGGCGCTGGCGGTGACCGATCGCACCGACGCCTTTCTTGCCTATACCGGCGACAAGCATTTTCTGCTGGCCGAAGAAGGCGACGCTTTCCTGATGTACCGGATACAGGGCGCGAACTGGATCGTGATGGGCGATCCAGTCGGCCCCGAGCAACGCTGGCCCGACCTGCTCTGGCGATTGCGCGAACGCGCCGACGCGGCCCAAGGCCGGGTTCTGCTGTATCAGATCAGCGCCGACTGCCTGCCGCTGGCGATCGACCTCGGTCTATCGATCGTCAAATATGGCGAGGAAGCCCGGGTCGACCTCGCCGCTTTCTCGCTCGTCGGTCCGCATGCAAAGGCCCTGCGTCATGCAGAGCGCCGGGCGGTTCAGGCGGGCGCCACCTTCGACATCATCGCCGCAGCCGACATTCCGCACCATCTTCCCGAGCTGGAGGCTGTATCGAGCGACTGGCTCGACGCGAAAAAGCAGCGCGAAAAGGCGTTCAGCCTCGGCAGTTTCGATGCGGATTACATGCGGAATTTCCCATGTGCCATCGTGCGCATCGAAGGACGCATCATCGCCTTCGCCAACATCCTGGCGACGCCCAACCGCGAAGAGATTTCGGTCGACTTGATGCGGCATGCCCGCGACATTCCCTATGGCGTGATGGATTTCCTGTTCCTTCGCCTGATCGGATATGCGCAGACCGAAGCCTATCGGTGGTTCACCCTCGGGATCGCGCCCTTGTCGGGAATCGAGGGCCGCAGGCTCGCGCCCATTTGGGCACGCGGCGCCTCATTCCTGTTCCGTCATGGCAAGAGCCTCTACGGGTTCGAGGGGCTGCGAAGCTACAAGGCCAAATTCGCGACGCACTGGGAACCGCGCTATATCGCGGCGCCGCGCGGCATGGCCTTTGCCCTTGGCATCGCCGCGGTGCATAATATCGTCTCGCGCCCGGCCGCGAAAAAGCGGCAGCCAGCGGTCGGCATCAAGGACATCAGCCTTCATCTTCGCCAAGCGGCCGAGAATGGGTATAAGGCCGCACCGGCGATGCGCCGCTAGCGTGGGAATCGCCGCAATGTCCCGAAAGATATTGGTGATCGAGGACGACCGCACGACGGCGGACTTCATCTGCAAGAGCCTGACAGGCGAAGGATTCGTCGTCGATCATGCCGCGGACGGGCGCGACGGCCTGTTTCACGCGACGGGCGGCGGCTATGACGCGATCGTTCTCGACCGTATGCTCCCCGGCATGGATGGCATGGCGGTGCTCGCCGCGATGCGCGCGGCGCAAATCGCGACCCCGGTGATCATACTCTCATCGCTCGGCGCGGTCGACGCGCGGGTCGAAGGATTGACCTCGGGCGCAAATGATTATCTCAACAAACCATTCGCCTTTTCCGAACTGCTCGCGCGCTTGCAACTGCTGATGGCGCGTCCGTCGGGCGGGACGGCAGTTGAAACGGTTCTGGCGTGCGAGGACCTGGAGATGAATCTCCTCAACCGCCGCGTGACGCGCGCCGGAAAGCGCATCGACCTGCAGCCGCGCGAGTTCCGGCTGCTCGAATATCTGCTGCGCCACAAGGATCAGGTCGTGACGCGGACGATGATGCTGGAAGGTGTCTGGGAATATCACTTCGATCCCGGCACCAACGTCGTCGACGTCCATGTGAGCCGTCTTCGCCGCAAGGTCGACGACGGTTTCGACAAGCCGCTGGTCCACACCATCCGCGGCGCAGGCTATATGCTCGGCAATTCGGATTAGGCCGCGTGGCGCGAGGGAAATTCAACAGCACGATCGTCCGCCTGACCCTGATGCTCGTCCTCGCGCAGGTCGCGGCGCTCGCGCTCGGCCTGACGGTCATTCACCGCTTCACATCGGCGACGATCCTTGCCGATGCGCGCACTGCGGCCGAAGTGGCGCGCGATGACCTGGTCGGCGAATATCGTCAGCAGGGTTTGAAAGGCCTTGTCGAGGCAATCGACTATCGCCTGAAAGTCCGCGACGACCGCAACTTCATCATATTGCTGAAGGGCCCCGACGGACGGCGGATTGCGGGCAATATCCGCGAATGGCCGGCCACGATCGCCGATACGGCCGCGTGGCGGCAAATCAGCCTGTACGACGAAGGCACAGCCGCCGCGAAACCGATGGGCGTGGTGGCGACGAGGCTTTCGGGCGGCGAGGCCCTGCTGACCGGCGAGACCCTGGAAGCGCAGCACCAGCTTGCCGACGCCAGCGAGGCGGCCTTTCTCTATGCACTGGCGGTCGGCGTCGTGATTGCCGGACTGATGGCGGCTTTCGTCGCGTGGATATTGGCGCGCCGGATCGACGTCTTTTCCAATGCCGCCGCGGAGTTTGTCGGCGGCCGGCTCGACACGCGTGTCAGGCATGACGAAACCGGCGATGCGTTCGACCGGTTGGCGGTTTCGATCAACGCGATGTTCGGTCGTATCGCGGGGCTGGTGCGCGAACTTCGCATGGTCACTGATTCGATGGCGCACGACCTGCGCTCACCCGTTGCGCGTATGAAGGCGCGGCTCGAACAGGGGCTTGGACGAACAGACGATGCGGAAGCTCGCCTGGCAATCGGAGCGGCAATCGACGAAGCCGATGCGCTGCACAGCCTGCTCGACACAGCGCTTGAAATCAGCCGCGCCGAGGCCGGGATCGGCCGCGACCAGTTCACCGATTTCCTCCTGCTCCCGCTCCTCGACAATATGGCCGAAGTATACGGACCGCTCGCCGAGGATGGCGGATTCACGATCATCGTCGATGCCCCGCCGGAGTTGCGGGTTCGTGCGCATCGCGACCTGCTCGTGCGCGCGCTTTCGAACCTCGTCGACAATGCGCTCAAATATGCCGCCGGTGGGTCGGCAATCCGGATCGAGGCACGTGATGCCGGAAACGGCGCGATCAGCCTCGCGGTCGCCGACGACGGCCCCGGCCTCACCGAAAACCAGATCGCCGAAGCGGTGCAGCGTTTCGTCCGCCTCGACCCCGCGCGCGGCGGGACCGGTGCAGGGCTGGGCCTGTCGCTCGTCGAAACCATCGCACATCTGCACGGGGGCACGATGCAACTCGATGCCCGGGACCCCCACGGGCTGCTTGTCCGCCTGAACTTGCCGGTCGCTGCGGGGGGCCGGACGCCCTAGATATGGACGGCATAGGTGATGACGAAACAGGCGATCGTCATCAGCAACATCGCCGCGATAAAGGCGGCGTCCGCGAGTTGCTCAAGCCGGTGGAGCCGCCGCGACGAATTCAGCCGCAAAGCGAAATAGGAAGACAACATCGCGGTCAGGAAAAGCAGCGCATCGATCGACAACAGGTCGTCGGCAAATGTCGTCTGTCGCGCAACGCTGATCGTGACCTGCAAGATGCCGATCCCCGTAAGGCAGACCCCGACCATCGCGGCGGCGATCGGACAGATCAGCCGGCAGGTGCGCTCGTCGAGTTCGGATCTGGAGATCGGCAGCGACACATCTTTTTTCCCATCGCACGACTGGCTGCATATCGGACACCGGATTGCCGAAGCATGGCCCACCGATTACGCGCGCGTAATTCAGTCCCCTTCGCCCAGCATATAGTCCGCGACGCTGTGGGAATGGCTGGCCTGATAGGCGTTGCGGCCCCGGTTCATGTGCGTGAGGTTGAATTTCCGCACGGCACGCAAGGCGCGGGGGTTCGAAAGGAAGCGGCGGATCGAGGGGCCGCCGCGGACCCTGACGCCGAAAATATCAGCCCCACGCGGAAAAAAATGCCCGATATCTTCGGGCGCCTCGACGCATTGCTCGAGAAAGTCGTCGTCCAGATGCTCCTGCAAAACCGATCCGTCGCGCGTGAAGTCAGAGAGGTGGACGATGAACCTTGAACGAATATCCGCGCCGTCGGCATAGAGGGTGAAAAGTTCCATCCAGCTTGCGTTGACGCGGACCAGCGGCTTGTCGGAGGTCGACGGCAAGCACGAAACCGACCAGTAATTGCGCTCGGTCAGGCGCGGCAACGGAATGCAGCTCTGGCCGTAGAGTGCGAGGATTTCCAGAACCTCCTGAGCCTGCGGGCGCGTAAGCAGCTTTTGAAAGCGCGCAGCATATCTGAGCCGTTGTTCGAAGGACTCGGTGCGCTCGGCGGCATCGGGCGGGTCGCCCCGACCGTCCAGCCAGTCGCGCTGTTGCTCGGAATCCAGAAACTGGCGCAGCCCTTTGGGGCTCCGGCGGGATGTCATGCTCATCGCGTGACATTGAGCGACGCGCCGCCGGTCATCAATAGGTGAATGGCGGCTCGCCACCTAGGCTGTAAGCAAACCGCCCGCGGCAGCGGCTTTGGACATTTGCCCGATTCCCCGCCTTAGAGTCCGCGGCTCGAACGGCGAAGCGCGTGGGATTTATTGACATTGGTTCTCAATAGCGATTAGGGCGCCCCCACTATCCACATTTCGGGGGCCTCCATGACAATTCGCACTACGATCCTGACCGCCGGCACGGCCATGCTCGCGCTGGCCAGCCACACCGCACAAGCACAGGAGAGCGAAGCCCCCGGCGATATCGTCGTCGTCGGCGCACTGACCGACGTTGAGATCGACCGCGAGGAAATCGAGGTCCTCCAAGCGAACGACCTCGCCGACCTGTTCCGCGGCGTTCCGTCGGTGTCAGTCGGCGGCGGCGTCGGGCTCGCGCAGAAAATCTATGTCCGCGGGCTTGAGGATTCGCTGCTCAACGTCACCATCGACGGCGCGCCGCAGCGCGGCACGTTGTTCCATCATATCGGCCGTGTGACGGTCGAGCCCGAAATCCTGGAAACCGTGGACGTCCAGGCCGGCCCGGGCGAAGCGACCGCGGGCTTCGGCGCGGTCGGCGGTGCGATCCGGTTCCGCACCCGCAACGCCGTCGACATGCTGCAGGACGGCCGCGACATCGGCGGCATCGCCAAGGCAGGCTGGTTCAGCAACGACGGATACAAGCTCAGCGGTACCGTCTATGGCCGCATCGCGGGCGACATCGGAATCCTCGCCTCCTATGTCCATGTGAACCGCGATCCGTATAAAGATGGCGACGGCGTGCGCCAACTCGCAACGGGCGCCGAGCAGAATCTCGGCTTCGTCAAAGTGGGTGGTGAACTGGGCGGCGGCCACCGCGTCACCGCAAGCTATGAACAGCGTCGCGAGAAAGGCCGTTTCGGTCAGCGCCCTAACTGGCCGGTGCTCGCCGGCGACCGCTTGTTCGAAGCCAAAGGCAAGCGTCAGACCGCCATCCTGAACTATGGTTTCGAGGGCGACAGCGGCGTCGGCATCGAGGCGACCGGCTATTGGACACGAACAAATTTCTCGCAGGACCGCTTCGACCGCTGGGGTCTCTATGGTGCCGAGATCGAAACCTATGGTTTCGACGTACGCGCGAAACTTGCCGTCGCGAACCACGACATCACCGTTGGTGCCGAGCATCGCCGCGACCGCGTGACGAGCGAATATCTCGCCGACCCCGCGATGTGGCAGCCATGGGCGTGGGATCCCAATATCGGCAGCTTCACCGAAAAGGGCTCGCTGATGGGCGTCTATGTCCAGGACCATTGGCGCGTCGCCGACCCACTGCTGATCAGCTTTGGCGCGCGTTACGATGCGTATGACCTCGACCAGAAGACCTATCGCACCGGCACCAAGAGCGACGGGCTCAGCTTCAATGTCGGCGCCGAGTTCGAAATCGTCCCTGGCCTCAGCCTGAATGCCGGTTTCGCCGAGGCGTTCCGCGGCAAGGAAATCGGCGACGCCTTCACGCTCGAAAAGCGTCCCGGCCGCCTGTCGCTGTCGCCGACGCTGCGGCCCGAACGCGTCGACAACCTGGAGGGCGGCGTGAAATATGACCTCGGCGGCTTCACTGCATCGGCAGTCTATTACGAGATGACGATCAAGAACGTCATCCTCGACCAGCTCGGCCGCGATGCATCGAAGCCGATCCAGGACGCGGTCTATTACGAAAATGTCGGCGAGTTCAAATCGAAGGGCGTCGAACTTCGCGCCGGCTATCGCACCGGGCCGTTCAGCATCGACGCCTATTACAACCATTATGATTCGCGTCTGAACGGCAACCGGATCGAGGGGTATGAACATATCGCGCTGGGCAATTCGATGGGCGACAATTGGGCGGTGACCGCCGGTTTCCAGCCGAGCGATTATTTCAATTTCCGCGCCAGCCTGACGCGCTATGAGGATCTCAACAATATCGAGGTGCTGTTCCGCGAAGTGCAGCTCTATCCAGGCGATATTTCGGAGACGCAGTTCATCGACAAGCCCGGTTATACGACGGTCGACCTGTTCGGCAGCTGGCGCCCGTTCGGGACCGACCGGTTCGAATTGCAGGCGGCGGTCTATAACCTGTTCGACAAGCGCTATATCGCGCACGCCAGCGTCGCCGATTACGGCCAGCTCGGCCTCCCCGACTATGCGATCGTGTCGGGCCTGCCCGAACCCGGCCGCAACGTCCGCCTCACCGCATCCGTCCGCTTCTGATGGCGCGCGCGGCTGTCCGTCGGCGGCCGCGCCACGCCCTCAAGCTGTGGCACCGCTGGTTCGGCCTGATCGCCGCGCTTTGGCTGGCGCTGCTGGCTGCGACCGGTATCGCGGTCACTTTCTATGACGAGCTCGACAGCGCGCTGAATGCCGACTGGCGGACGGTGCCCGCGTCGGACAAGGCTGCGCCCATCGACCTTGCCGTAAAGGCGGCCGAGCGCGCGCTGCCCGGCTTTGCGCCGAACATGATCGAACTGCCGGGCCATGCCGGCGACAGCCTGTGGATGATGGGCCGCGCGCCCGTCGACGGGGCGCCGCGCCCGATACAGGTCTTCGCCGACCCCCGCGACGGATCAATCCTCGGCTGGCGCGAAAGCGGCGCGATCAAATTCGACCGGCGGCATGCGATGGACATCGTTTATGGCCTTCACATCGACCTGCTCGCGGGACCGTGGATGATGTGGTTTTTCGGGCTCGTCTCGCTGCTGTGGGTGATCGATCACGTCGTCGCGGTCGCCCTCTCCTTTCCGAAGGGCATGCACTGGCTGCGCGCCTTTCGCACCGGGGGGAGGCGCGGCAGCCTGAAGCGCCTGTTCCACTCGCACCGCGCATGGGGGCTCTGGTTCCTGCCAGTGACGCTGGTGCTCGCCGTTACGGGCGTCACGCTGGCATGGCCCGACGACAGCCGCGAGGCCGTCGCCCTTGTCTCGCCGATCACCGGACGGCTGCATGAAAGCATGGCCGATGTCCCAGAGATCCCGCCAGCGATCGACGTCGATATCGCGATCGGACGTGTCGTCGGCAAAAGCGGCGAGCCGGTACATAGCGTCCGCCTCTTCCCCGATCATGGCGTGTATGCCGTCCGCACATTCGACGCGCGCGACCGCGACGATCAGGGGCGGCTCTGGACCTATGTGGCGATGGATGACGGGCGGATCGTCGGCACGCGCCACGACAATGGCGTAACCGCGGGCGACCAATTCTTCGCCTGGCAATATCCGCTCCATTCGGGAAAGGCTTTTGGCCTTGCTGGCCGCCTTTTGATCCTCGCCGGCGGCGTCGTGACGCTGTGGCTCTGTCTCAGCGGCCTAAAACTCTGGTGGCGCCGGCAGCGGCAATTGCTCTGAATGCCGTTTCGTCCGCAGTTGGCCATAGCGGTCGGCAGCTTCAGAGGGCGAAACCGAAGAAGCGGACATTCGCGTTGCGATTTGGAGCTGTGGCCGAATGCGACCAATCCAAATCATTCTACATTCGGCGGGTGCAGATCCGCCACCGACAGACGCGGACGTCGAAGCGCCGCAGGTCTGATAATGCGGTGCCATATGAACGTTCGACCGACATCAGGCGGCCGCGCGGTTCGCGGCAATGCCAATCGCATCCGGCTCCTCGATGATCGCACCTTCCCATGTGGCCCGGAGGCCTGTGCCCCCTTCTCTGGTGACGTTCGCTGACGCGCCCTTGAGGCCTTGCGCAGAATGCTTTGAAGGTTTCCGCCCGACGCTATACGGGGACCGGATTGGTTGCTTCCATTGCATCGCGCTCGGCTTCCGCGCCCGGCCGTTCGTATAAAGGCAGATCGCCAGGATTTTGAATTACAATGAATTATCGCCATTCCTTCCATGCTGGCAACAGCGCCGACGTCGTAAAGCACAGCCTGCTGATTGCCCTAGTGCGGGCCTTGCAGCAAAAACCGGGCGCGCTGACCCTGATCGACACCCATGCCGGTTGCGGGCTGTATGACCTTGGCGGCGACGAGGCCCGACGCACCGGCGAGGCCACACAGGGCGTGGTGCGGGCCTTTGCCGACGCGAACCCCTTGCTGGACGACTACCGCGCCGCCGTACGGACGGTGAATGCGGTGGCCGAGCCTCGCTTCTACCCCGGATCGCCGCGATTTCTGGCGCAGCTTCTGCGTCCGCAGGATTTTCTGATCCTGAACGAGAAACATCCCGACGACGCTTATGCCCTGCGCGGCGCGATGCGCGACACATCCGCCGCCGTGCATCAGCGCGACGCCTACGAGCTTTGGCTGGCGATGTTGCCGCCCCGCACCGCGCGCGGCGTGGTGGTCGTCGACCCGCCGTATGAGCAGACCGATGAACGCGCACGTATCACCGCCACCCTCGCAGCGGCCCACCGCAAATGGGCGCATGGCGTGACGGTGGTCTGGTATCCGTTGAAAGACCGCTCCACGCATACGCGTTGGAAGCAGCAGTTACGCAAGCTCGGCATCCCGAAATTTCTGGTGGTGGAGCATTGGTTGTACGACAGTGATCAGCCAGACATCTATAACGGCGCGGGCCTCTTTATCATCAACCCGCCCTACGCCTTCACCCAGGCGCTGCCGCCTCTGCTGGAAGCCCTGCGCGCGGCGCTGGCGCCGGAGGGGCATAGGGGAGCGATCACCACCGATTGGTTGGGCGATTAAAATAGGCCCTCAACTTCTTCTTCTCGCAGAGGAGACATTGCCGGGCTTCAGCTTGCAAAGAAATTTGGTCACGCTGAAATTGGAACACGGCTTTCACGCTGGATGCCAATGCTCCAGACGATTGGCTTAGTCGCCGTTGGCATCAACCATGAAGACCGTCGGCTTGCCGCGAGAAGCCGGGTCCCATCCCGCCGACAATGCCGCTCGCACCCCTCGCGAGGCTATCGCATCGTTGATGTGCGAACGCCCTTTCGGCAATCCTTTCAACAGGCGCCTTGGCGTCGGAAATTCCAGCACGGCTTCGCGTGGCATATCTCTCTGGCGCAAGGCGACCGTCATGCCCTTCCAGCCTTCGGAAGAGGACAGTTGGGGCTCACTCAGGAGTTCCCAGTCATATTTGACACCATCGAGTTCGACGGTGCCACCGCGGCCGTGCATGTGAAGCATAGGATGCCCTTAGCATGTTAGGCGCGGCGCTCCAGTCGGTTCATATCATCGGCTACCGGAATGTTTAGCGGCCGAGACTGCGCCGCTCTCCTGGAGATGGCCCACAGGCTGGCCTCGGCGCGCATGTCCTCCAGCGTGCTTGTCCTTCAGATTCCAGCCTTTAAGGATGAGGGAGCCGCACATCCGGGGGGAAGTTTATGCGACGTCGCATCTATGCTTTGATCACTCTGTCGATCCTCGGCGCGGCGCCCGCGCGCGCCGAACGATGGCATTATGCTTAAAACGAAGGGCTGTGGCAGGTCTTCTATGACAAGGACAGCCCTCGCGATACCGGCAATGGCGTCAATTGGGTCGATGTCTTCGCCCGCTCGAAAACGGGCGCATCATTCTTGCCCGGCACACCGGGCCCTATGGAGACATTCAGAGTGCCTGGAAGCAATTCAGGATCGCGGGTTTTGCGAACCGCGACGTCAATTTGATGATCCCTGCGGACACCGGCTATTTCCATGATCAGCTTTCGAAAGCCTATGAACTCTATGACCAGCTCTGCGTCTGACCGAACATTTCCATGATGAGCGCAGCCACCTTCGCCATCGTTCCGGCTTTTCTCCGCTTCGATGTCGGCGCAGTCGGCCTGGAAATGGGCGGTGCGCACGGCGACTATGCACGTCTGGAACGATGCATCGTAGCTCCCCTGCTCGCGATTAGCGGCCAGCCCATCACAAGCTCGGCGGGCAACCTCGGTGCGCTGAAAGGCAGACTGCTTGTTGTCGACGCAGAAGACGGAAACGTCGAGTGGAATGGCAGCATCCGGCGCAGCGCGATTTCGAACTTTGCCTCCGATGCGGCAGATTATGTCGTGCACATCGACCTGACCACGTTGGCCTTCGACCGGCTCGCCCAGCTGATGACGATCGGCAGGACTCTGTCCGGCCTGTCCCTCGATTTCCAGAATATCGACGGACCGCTGAACGACGATCCGCTCGACCGACCGATCCCTTGGGACGACGTCCAATACCCTCACGTCGCCCTGACCAACTTCACGTTGCGCTGGACTTAGCCTCTGGAATGGCCGGTTGCGGAGCGGCGGCTTTTGGGCCTTGGCAAGGTAAGGAGCGGCCCTCCGGGTCGATCAAGTCATCCGAGCCCCCACCTCAATGCCGGCGTGAAAGCCGCGTCAGTGTCACCAACCAATCCCCCCCTGAACCTGGCCAAGCAACTCATATTCATCAAGGGAATGGCTAGTTTGGCGTCAGGATCATCTTGAGAGCGCCGCCATCGCGCGCATCGAACAGCGCATAGGCTTCGGCTCCTTGGCTCAACGGCATGCGATGGCTGACATATTTCTCGGGCTTCAATCGTCCTGATTGTACCAGCGGGAACAGGGTCGGCAGTTCTTCGGGAACCGAGCAGGTGCCCGCGCGGAAGGTCAGGCCGGCGGCAAAGAAGCGTTCGAGCGGGAAGGCATAGCGGCGCGACTGCTGCACCCCGATCACCGACACCGTTCCGCGCGCGCGGACAAGGCGCAGCGCAAGATCGACCGTCTCGTCGCGCCCGACGACCTCGATCGCACAGTCGAGCTTACGGCCTTTGGTGGCCTCGCGGATCGTCTCGACCGCTTCCCTCGGATGCAGCGCGATAGCGCCCGCTTCTTCGGCAAGCGCGCGACGTTCAGCTATGGGGTCGATCGCATAGACGACATGCGCGCCCATGACGAACGCGCTTTCAACCGCCATCAGGCCGATCGGACCAAGACCGATCACCGCCACGCTGCTGCCCGGGACGATGTCGGCATTTCGCGCGCCAAACCAGGCGGTGGCGAGCGCGTCGGTCATCAATAGCGCCTGTTCCTCCGACACGCCGTCGGGGATCAGCACCGCATTGGCGTCGGCAGCGGGTACGCGCACCGCCTCCGCCTGCGACCCCTGCAGCTTTGCCGAAAGACCGTAGCAGGAGCCCATGCCATATTCGCAGAGATTGACGATCCCGGCGAGGCACCACCGGCACGATCCGCAACCGACCGCCGCCGGGATCATGACCTTGTCGCCAACCTTCAGCCGCGACACGCCGCGCCCGGTCTCGACAACCTCGCCCACCGCCTCGTGCCCGACACAGAAGCCGACGTCCTCTGAAAAGCCGTGGCCGTGATAGATGTGCAGGTCGCTGCCGCATATCGCGCAGGCGGTGACCTTGACGATCGCGTCGCGATCCGACTGCGGCGTTGGGTCATCCATGCTTTCGTACCGGATGTCGTGTGAGCCGTAATAGCGAAGGGCTTTCATGATCTTGGCTTCCCTTCCCGCTCAGCGCCGGTTCGCGGCAACATATTCGGCGATCTTTTGTTTGCCGAGCTGCGACATGTGCACTTCTTCGGGGCCGTCGGTGAGGCGGACGTAGCGATTGAGCGTGAAGAAGTAAGCGACCGGCGTATCCTCGCTGACCCCCATGCCGCCATGCGCCTGAATCGCGCGGTCGGACACGGTCTGCGCCATCGTCGGCGCGACGACCTTGATCGCGGCGATCAGATCCTTCGCCTGCTTGTTTCCAAATCGGTCCATCGCGTCGGCGGCCTTGAGCGTCAGCAACCGCGCCATTTCGACCTCGCAAAAGCTTTTCGCGACGTCCTGACGGATGCTGCTCTGGTCGGCCAGCTTCTTGCCGAAGGCGACGCGGCTGTCGACGCGCCGCGCCATATATTCAAGCGCGCGCTGTGCCTGCCCGATCGAGCGCATACAGTGGTGGATGCGCCCCGGCCCGAGGCGCCCCTGCGCGATCTCGAACCCGCGGCCCTCGCCAAGGATCAGATTTTCCTTCGGTACGCGGACATTATCGAAGCGCAGTTCGGACTCGCCGCCGGGCGAGTTATGCGATCCGAATACCGTCTGGTGGCGGACCACCGTCACCCCCGGCGTGTCGCGCGGAACGAGAATCTGCGAATGCTGCGCATGGCGCGGCGCATCGAAATCGGTCTTGCCCATCACGATGAAGATGTCGCAGCGCGGGTGCATCGCGTTCGATATCCACCATTTGCGGCCGTTGATGACATAATCGTCGCCGTCGGGGATGATCGACAGTTCGAGGTTGGTCGCGTCGGACGATGCGACCTGCGGCTCGGTCATCACATAGGCCGAACGGATTTCGCCATTCAGCAGCGGCTTCAACCATTTCTCCTGCTGCTCGGGTGATCCGAATTTCGCGAGCACCTCCATATTGCCCGTGTCGGGCGCCGAGCAATTAAACACCTGGCTCGACCAGGGCACACGTCCGAAAATCTCGGCCAGCGGCGCATATTCGAGGTTGGTGAGCCCCGGCGACAACTCGCCATATTCGTGCGGCAGGAACAGGTTCCACAGCCCCTGTTCGCGCGCCTTTGCCTTCAGCGCCTCCATCCCCGGCCATTCCTGCCAGCGATTATCCTGGTCATGAACGAAGTCGTAATAAGCCTGCTCGTTCGGATAGATATGCTCGTCCATGAAGGCTTCGATCTGCGCGATAAGCCCGGCGACCTTGTCGCCATATTCGAAATTCATCTGTTTGCCTTTCGTTAGAGGGAGAGCCCGCCATCGACGATGAGTGTGTGGCCGGTGACATAGGAAGCGAGCGGCGAGGCAAGGAAGATCGCGGCGCCCGCCATGTCCTCGGGCGTACCCATTCGCCGCTGCGGGATGTGGGCGAGCGTGCCTTGCAGCCGCTCGGGGTTCTGCGTCGTGACCTTGGTCAATTTCGTATCGACCAACCCCGGCGCCAGCCCGTTGACGCGGATGCCGTCGGCGGCGAACGCCTGCCCCAGCGTCTTGGTCAGGCTGATCGCGCCAGCCTTCGACGCGGCATAGGCGGGGTTGCCAATATTCGCCTTCAGCCCGGAGATCGAGCTGACGATGACGATTGAGCCGCCCGCGTCGGCGAGCTGCGCACGGAACTTGCGCGAGATATGCATCAGACTGTCGAGATTGACCGCCATGACGCGATCCCAACCCTCGCGCTCGAACTCGCCGCGGCGATAGACGACCGTGCCCTGACAAAGGATCAGCACGTCGAGCCCGTCGAAGGGCAATGCTGCCACCTGGATCGCATCGGGATCTCCGACATCGACGCAGGTGTAACCGAGCCCACCGAGGTCCGATCCGTCCGCCGGGTCGTAATCGGTCGCCGCGGCACGGGTGCCCCAGACATGCACCTCGGCGCCCCGATCGCGAAAGCCGTGCGCGACACCATTGCCGATGCCGCTCGATCCGCCGACGACCAGCACCCGCCGGCCAGTGAAATCGGTATCGTCTTTCATCATCATTCCTTCAGCTGATGCGGCGCAGCGCGCGGTCGAACAGGTCGAGCGTGTGGGCGTGGAGGCGGTCGCCGGTTTCTTTCGGAGCCTTGCCGGCAGAGGCCCGTGCGTGCGTGCCCTCCAGGATGATCCCGAGCTTGTAGCAGGCGAGCACGACGTACCAGTCGAGTGCGGCAAGGTCGCGGCCGCTGACTGCGGCATAGTGCGCGACGAGCGCATCGGGGGTCGCAAATCCCTCCCAAGGCGTGATCGCGACGTCGGTCGCGCGAGGCGTGTCTCCTTCGGGCCAGGTTGCAAGCAGCCAGCCGAGGTCGAGCAAGGGGTCGCCGATCGTGCTTAGTTCCCAATCGACCACCGCCGCCAGATCACCGCTGTCGGGGCGGACCATGACATTGGCGAGATGGAAATCGCCATGGATGATGCCGGGACGGAAGTCCGCCGGGCGATGCGCATCGAGCCAATCGGCGACGCGCTCGACGCCCGGGATGGCGGCGGGACCGGGCCAGCCGGGAAGGTCGGCATAGCTGGCAAGCTGCGCCTTCCAACGCCCGACCTGCCGTTCGAGATAATTGTCGGGCTTGCCAAAGCCGTCGAGCCCGACCGCGCGATAGTCGATGGCGCCGAGCGCGGCGATCGCCTCGACCATCGACAGGCCGATGCGGTGGCGGACCGCCGCATCGGTCGCATGCAGCGCAGGCAATCCCTGCGTCGGGTTGAAACCTTCCACAGGCTCCATCAGGTAAAAGGCGACGCCCAGCACATCCTCTTCGTCGCACGCCGCAACGAGGCGGGGGTGCGGGACCGCGGCGCCGCGGAGCGCCGCGAGCACGCGCGCCTCGCGCCGCATCGTCTCGTTCGAATTGGGGCGCGGCACCGGCGGCGGGCGGCGGAGCACATAGTCCGCATCGCCGCGGCGAAAGCGCATCAGGATATTCTGGGTACCGCCCGACAGCAGTCGCGCGTCCAGGATCGACCCGACACCGATCCCCTCTCCATCCATCCAGCGTTCAAGCGCCGCAAGATCGACATTTTCCACCAATCATTGCCCTATCGATGATTCATCCATCCAGATGGATGGTATTGACGGGCCTGGATGTCAATGGCATTTGCCCGATGATGAAGGCGAAAAATGATCCGTTACCTTTGGCTTCGGTTACGCTGATGAAATCAGTCGCGTTGCGGCTTTTTGCCGAACGCGGAATCGACGGCGTTACCTTGCGACAAATTGCTGAAGCGCTGGGGAGCCGGAATCATTCCGCGCTGACCTATCATTTCGGCTCCAAGGAAGCGCTGATTCGCGAATTGATCGTCGATGGCGCGATGGAGATCGACATCCGTCGGAACGCCGCGCTCGACCGCGCGAATGCGGCGGGCGGGCCCCATAGCGTCCTCGAGGTCATGGAGATACTCGTCGAAACGTCGATCGATCCCGATCCGCCGGCGTGGGGAGAATGCTACAACCGCTTTGTCGTGGGGCTGCAAGTATCGAACCGTGCATTGTTCATGAACGCGCTCGCGGGACGCTGGAACTCGGGTTATCAACGCTGCCTCGATGCCGTGCGAACGCTGAAGCCCGATGTCGCCCCGGACATATTGAACCAGCGGCTTGTATTCATGGGCGGCGCGATCAGCGGAATATTGGCGGGACGCGAAACCGAACTCGCCGACAAGTCCCGAGATCATCCGATGTGGTCGCATCCACAGACACTGCATCGCGTGGCGGAGGCTCTTGCGGCAATTATTGACGGCTGATCGCCCTTTCAGGCGCGCAGCCCGGCCTTCAATATCTTGCCTGCCGCCGACAGCGGCAAAGCGCTGCGGAACTCGACCGTCCGCGGACATTTATAAGCCGCAAGCGTGGCGCGCGCATGTGCGATGATATCACCGGCGTCCAATGCCAGCCCGGGTTTCGGGACAATCACCGCATGAACACGCTCGCCCCAGCGCGCATCGGGTAGTCCGACCACGGCGCATTGCGACACGGCCGGATGATCGGCGAGCACAGCTTCGACCTCGACCGAATAGACATTCTCGCCGCCGGTAATGATCATGTCCTTCAGCCGATCGACGATATGGATATAGCCATCCTTGTCCATCCGACCGACATCGCCGGTGTGCATCCAGCCGCCGCGCAGCGCCTCGATGGTTTCGTCGGGCCGGTTCCAATAGCCGGTCATCACCGCTTCGCCGCGCGCGACGATCTCGCCGATTTCGCCGACCGGCACTTCCTTGTCGTTGGCATCGACGATGCGTGCCTCGATCGCCATCACCGCGCGTCCGGCGGAGCGAAGCCGCGCTGGATCGCGGTGGTCGGCAGGCTTCAGCAGCGAAATCGAGCCCGAGGTTTCGGTCATGCCATAGCCCTGCACGAAACCGACGCGCGGCATCGCGGCGATGGCGCGATCCATCAGCGCGGGCGGCATTGGGGCGGCGCCATAATAGATGCGCTCGACACTCGTCAGGTCATGCTCGCCGAAGCGCGGGTGATCGAGCACCGCCTGGAGCATCGTTGGAACGAGGAAGATATCGGTGACGCCCTGCCCCGCAATCGCCGCCATCACCGCCTCGGCCTCAAAGGCGGGCAGGAAGACGTGCCGCCCACCACCGAGCAGGCACGCGAGAAAGCCAGAGATCGCGCCAACATGAAATAGCGGCGCGGTATGCAGCATGCAGGCGCCCGGCGCGGCGTCGCCGGCGCCGGCAAGGCACAGCGCATAGGCCATCAACCCCCGGTGCGAAAGCATCACGCCCTTCGACCGTCCGGTCGTCCCGCCGGTGTAGAGGATCATCGCGAGGTCGTCGCCGTGGCGTAAATGCTCGTCGGCTTCGTCTGCCGCTGCGATCAATTGCTCGAATACCGGGCCGGCCAAAACGACTTCGCGTAGCCCGAGTGCTTCGCGGCGGATGTCGGTCAGCATCGAACGGAAACCCGGATCGACGATCAGCACGGTCGCCCCGCAATCCGAAAGTGCATAGGCGATCTCGCTTGCCGTCCAGCGCGTGTTGAGCGGACAGGCGACTGCCCCTGCCCACAGGCTGCCGAACAGGAAGTCGACGAACAGGTCGCCGTTGGGTGCGAGGAGCGCGACGCGGTCGCCCGGCTTGACGCCCAGCGCGGCAAGCGCGCCGGCGACGCGGCCGGTGCGTGACGCGACTTCGGACCATGTGCGTTGCCGCCCGCCATCGACCGTCGCGATCCGGCCTGACGTCTCTCGGGCCGCGCGGTGCAGCGCTTGGGTGATCGCGAGGCCGGTCATGCGAGCGCCGCCGACCGCCGCGCCATCACGATGCGTCCGGCGGTCACGATGCCGCCGAAGTAAAGCGTCGCTGCGACGATCGCCGCCATGACATGCGCGAAGCTCTCGCCCGACTGCAGCAGCGGCGCGGCCATTACGGTCAGATAAAGCATATAGGGCCGGTTGATCAGCAACGGCAGCCAGCCTCGAAGCTGGAAATAGATCGCCGCGACGATCAGCCCGAGCACCGGCAGGGCGCCGGCCAGGCCGCCATGGACCGCGCCATATTGCAGCAGCCACGCCGTCGCCGTCCCGCCGCACGCTCCGACGAGCAAGGGCAGCAGCGCCTTGCCCTCGACCAAATCGACGCTGCCCCAATACCAGAGCAACAGGAAACCGCCGTAGAGCGGCGTAAGCCCGAGCAGGAAGCCGAGAGCGATGAAACCCGCGATGAGCACCACCACTCCGCCGGTGACGACTGCTGCCATCCCGCCGGCCATCGCCGGGGCAGGTTCATCGCTCATCGCCACGGCTCCACGACGATCTTCACCTGATCGCCCGGCGAGGCGAGGCGTTCGAAAGCCGCAGGCGCATCGGCCAGCCCGACCTGATCCGTCAGGAACGCCGATCCATCGATCGCTCCTTCACCAAGCGCGTGCAGCGTGTCGGCGAATTCATCGGGTGAATAAGCCCAGACGAAGCTGAAACGCATCTGCTTGTTGATTCCAAGCACCGGCAGGATGCGATCATCCTCCATGCACGCGCCGACCACGACAATATGCGCGAGCGGCGGTGCCTGTTCGAGCAGATTTTGCAGCATCCCCGGCACGCCAACGCATTCGAAGACGATCGCATCGCGCATCGACCTGCCCGATAGCTGCGCCATCCCGAAGGAAGCCAGAGTTGAGGGGACGTCGAGCGCCTCCCATTGGTCGTGCGGCGATGTCGCGGCGGGATCGACGACGATGTCAGCGCCCAGCTTTTCAGCGCGCGCACGGCGCGCGGGCGAGAAATCGGCGGCGATGATGGGGCCGATGCCACGGCGTTTCAGGGCAACGATCACCGCAAGCCCGATCGGGCCGCAGCCGATCACCATCGCAACGCTGCCCTGCCCCGGATTGGCGACCGCGACGGCATGGGTGCCCACGGACAGCGGCTCGGTGAGCGCGGCAATTTCGGACGGAAGGCCGTTCGGCACGGGTAGCAGGAGCGCCTCGGTGAGCACGACACGCTCGGCGAGCGCGCCGCGGTAGCGAGTCGAAAAGCCGATCAGTTCGGCGCCGAGCGGCCCGAAGGCAAAGGGCGTCGAGACGACGCGCGTTCCTGATGCAAAACGCTTTTCGGTCCCTGGCCCATGATCCAGGATCTCGGCGCAGAATTCATGACCCAGCACCAGATCCTGCGACGGGTCGATCGTATCAGGCGCGCCGCAGCGGCGGCCGATCTCGACGCCATGTTCCAGATGATGGACGGCGTGCAGGTCCGATCCGCATATGCCGCAGGCGAGCGTTTTCGCAACCACCTGCCCCGCCTCCGGCACGACATCGGGAACGTCGGTTACGGTCAGCGCAGCGCCGCGGCGGACCGCCGCGCGCATCGTGGCACCGCTCATTTGGTACCTGCGAGTTCGGTCGGCTTGCGCTGGCCTTCCCAGCCCGGTTTTTCCTTGCGCAGGCCGTCGACAATCTTGTCCCAAAAGGCAGCCGTATTGCCCCGGAAGCGGATATCGAACGCGTCGGCGGTACGAAATTCGAGAACCTCGACGCCCTCAGGCCCGGGCTTGTAGGTATAGGGGACGTCGGTGCCGACATAGAAACCGTCGCCAGGGCCAAGCACTTCGGTGCCAAGCTTTAGCGAGCCCGCGATGATATAATAGAGGCAGTCGGCGTTGTGGCTATGCAGCGGCAGCGGGAAGCCGCTCTTGAACCACGCATAGGTCAGGCTCATCCCCGGCATCGAAAAGAGCAGCCGCACCTCGTTGCCGTCGTCGGCCCCCTCGGCGGTCGCGCGGACGATACCGTCCTCGATCACCGGCGTTATCCCCGAATATTCCATGCACGAGGTTTCGCTGTACGGCGGTGCATCGGCGGCGCGATAGACCTCAAAACTCGGTTTCCTGGCAGTCATCGTCTTATCCTTTCACGCTTCTTGGGCGGCAGCAGCCATGACGTCGCGCAGGTCCGGCTGCCCCGTATGTGCGGTAAGGCCGCCGTCGACGGGGATCGACGCACCGGTGACGCCGCTGGCATCGTCTGAGGCGAGGAACAGCGCGACCGATGCAATCTCCTCCGGACGCGCGAAGCGGCCCGACGGCACGATCCTTTCCCATTCGGCGCGCAGCCCTTCGATCGCGTCGACGCCGCTTGTCAGCAGCGGGGTATCGACCGGGCCGGGGCAGATCGCGTTGGCGCGGATATTGTCGCGCGCATGGTCGATCGCGAGGCAGCGGGTGTAGTTGATCACCCCGGCCTTCGCTGCGTTGTAAGCCGTGAAGCCATAGTCGGCTGCCATGCCCGATGCCGAGGCGGTGTTGACGATCGCCCCGCCCCCGCGCGCCTTCAGATGCGGGATGATGGCACGGCAGGCGTAGAAGACTGCGTCGAGATTTACGGCGATGCAGCGCCGCCACTGCTCGATGTCCATATCGGGAGTCAGCCCGAAATTGCCGACCCCGGCATTATTGAAGAGGATGTCGATCCCGCCGAAGCGCTCGACCGTCTTCTCGGCGAGCGGATCGAAGGCCTCGGCATCGGCAACGTCGACCAGTTCGCAAGCCGCCTGCGGGCCGAGTTCGGCCGCGAACACCGCTGCCCGTTCGACGTCGAGTTCGGCGATCATCACAGATCCGCCTTCCGCGACGAAGCGACGCACAAATGCCGCCCCGATACCGGATGCGCCGCCAGTGACGATCGCGGCCTTGCCTGCAAATCTCATTGCGTCTGTCCTTCTTTCTCTTGATGCAGCCAGGCCAAAAGCGCTGCCGTTACCGCCTCGGGCCGCTCTTGCTGTGTCCAATGCCCGCAACCCTCGAGAAGGATCGCATCGGACAGGTTAGGTACTTGGGCCCGCATCGCTGCGATCATGTCGAGGCCGGGCAGCATTGACAGCACAAGGTCGCGCGTGCCGCCGATATAGAGCGCCGGCTGATCGATCACCCTTCCGCGCCATGGCTCCAGATAGGCGACATCGCGGTGCTGGTTGCGATAACGGTTGAGCGGCCCGCGCAGACCGCTCGCGCGAAACTCGGTGGTCAGATACGCGATGTCCGCATCGGGCAGCCACGCGGGAAAGGGATCGGGATCGGGTAATCCGTCGAGCAGGCGGGAATCGGCGGACCGCTCGTCGCCCAAACCGTCGGGAGCTTCCCCCGCCAGCCAGAAATAGAAACGGCGGATAAAGCCGTCGAGGTCAGCCTCCGCTTCCGCTTCCGCGATACCGGGCGTCTGGAAATAGTCCTGATAGAAAAAGCGTCCCCGATCCGAATAGACGGGCTTTAGGGCATCTATCAAAGCGACCTCGGCGACGCCGATGAACGGCACCGACAGCGCAGCGACCGCGCTGACCCGGTCGGGGTGCAGCAGCGCAGTATGCCAGACCAGATACGCACCCCAGTCATGACCGATCAAAATGCCGGGCCGGCCTTCGCCCATTGCATCCACGACGCCCGCGATATCGGCCGTCATGCTTTCCAGATCATAGGATTCGACGGCATCCGGCTTGTCGCTGCCCCCGTATCCGCGGCAATCGATGGCGCATACACGGTAGCCCGCCGCCGCGATCGGTCCGATCTGGTGCCGCCAGGCCGCCCAGCTTTCGGGAAAGCCATGCACAAGCACCACCAACGGCCCTTCGCCGGTTATCGCCGCGCGCAGGTTGATGCCGTTGGTGGCTATCATGTGGAAGGCGGGTTGGATCACAGACGCCAACCGACCGAGATGCCATAGGTCGCGGGGCGGCCCGCCATGCGCCATGCGGTGTCGGCCTGGAAGGTAGAGTTCCAGTAATATTCGTTGAAGATGTTGCGCCCCCAAAGCTGGACGCGCAACTTGCCGTCCTCGGTCTCGACACCCGCGCGCACGTCGACAAGCGTCCGGGCGTTTATCCGCAGGATCGCGGGATCGCCGAAGGTCGAGTTGGTCGCGCTGTTGTAGTTGACGTTGGTGCCGATCACAGCGTTCCAGCGATCGCTGACGGGCCATTTATACTGGACGTCGGCGGTCGCCTGCCACTTCGGGGTGAACGGGAATGCCGAACCTTCGTAATCGGCGAAGACTCCGGTGCCGTTATAGCCCGTGAATTCGTCGATGCGGCTCTTCACATAGGTGCCTGACAGGTTCGCCGTCAGCCCCTGCACCGGCCGCCAGTCGATCGCCGCCTCGACACCATAGATGTGCGAGGTGGGGATGTTGACGAGCCGTTCGAGCAGCCCGAAGATCGGGTCGAGAATGCGGCCGCGGACCTGCTTGTCCGAATAATCGTAGTAGAAGCCCGCGGCATTGAACTGCAGCGTGCGATCAGCGAGCGGCAGTTTGAACCCGGCTTCATAGGCGAGCAACGATTCCTGCGTCGCAGGCAGGAATCCGGTGAAGGACGATGCCGGCACCGTCGGGAACCCGCCCGCTTTCCACCCGCGGGAGATGTTCGCATAGACGATCGCGCGGTTGTCGAACGTATAGGTCAGCCCGCCACGCCATGAGATATTATCCTGCTTTAGTTCATCGACGACCAGCGAAGGCTGGAATGCGGGACTGAAGGTCAGGCAGCCGCCGGCCGGGATCGGCGTGATCGGCGGCGCGCCGGTGAACAATTCGGTCAGCACGTTGAAGCTCAAATAGGTCGTGCCGTCGCCATCATAGCCGCAGCCGTTGAAACTGCGCTCGTTGCGCGTGTAGCGGATGCCGCCCTGCGCGGTGAGGTTCGGCGTCAGATCATATTCGAGATTCGCATAGCCCGCATAAGTGGTCACCTTCTGATTGGTAAACACCGCCGATACGGTCAGGATCGGCAGGCCGGGGATGATGACGTTGCTGCTGAGATCGTTCGTGAAGAGGATCTGCTGCTCGCCTGCCTTATCGTGCGAATAATTGGCGCCGAGAATCCAGCGCGCGTCGCCGCTGGTGCCGGTCAGCCGCAGTTCCTGGAAGAAGCTCTTCACATTGCCCGGCGTATAGCTGTCGAGCTGGCGCCACTGCGTCGCGTCGAGATCCTGCGTCGCGTCCGTGTTGAATTCGATCCATGAGGTGATCGACGTCAGGCGAACATCGTCCGACACGTCGAGATCGGCGCGCAGCGAGGCCTGGTAGAAATCATCGTCGCGGCGCATCGGGGTCTGCGCCGACCAGTTGGCGGCACGCGCATTCTCCGGCGCCAGCGGCGTCGCGAGCACATAGGGATAGGCGCCGGCCGGGTTATAGGGCGTGTGCGCGGTCAGCTGCGGCGCCTGCACGTCCGACTTGTCGCGCCACCCGTTGAGGTTAAGCGTGAATTCGAGCGTGTCGGTCGGGTTCCAGACAACGAGCGCGCGCCCCGCGATGCGGCGGGCGCTGCCCAGCTTGTCGTTCCGCGTGTAATTCTGCTGCCAGGCTCCGCCTTGGTCGACCCGCGCGCTCAGGCGCACACCGAGTGTGTCAGTCAGCGGCGCACTGACAAAGCCCGACAGTTCGAACGCGTTGAAACGGCCGAAACTCGCATCAGCCCCGGCCTCGAATTCGCTGCCTGGTTTGGCGGATATATAGTTGATCGCGCCGCCGGTCGCGTTCTGGCCGTAGAGCGTGCCCTGCGGCCCTTTCAGCACCTCGACGCGCGACAGGTCGAGCGCGGCGCCCTGCGTCAGGATCGCGAAAGGCAGCGGCACTTCGTCGACATAGACGCTGACTGCGGGCGACGCCGCGAGCGTCGATTCGTAGAAGCCGACGCCGCGTATCGTATAGACCGGGGTTGCGATCTGACTCTGGGTAAAGGTCAGACCGGGAACGATCTTGGCGAGGTCGGCAACGGTGCTGATGCCCTGCGCGGTGAGTTGGTCGCCGCCGATGGCGGTGATCGACATCGGGACCGAGTTCAGCGACTGTTCGCGGCGCTGCGCGGTGACGATGATTTCGCTTGCATTTTCGGCCGTCGTTTCGGCGCTGTCCGCCTCCGCCGTCTGTGCCACTACCGGGGTAGCAATTACAGATCCGGCAAAAGCCACGCCTGCCAACAGGCGCGCCGCAAGTCCCTTGGGCATCTCTCTCTCCTTTTTGGAGTCGGCTTATCTGGTTGCCGACTTTCCTTCAGGAAATCAGATTGCCCAAAACTAGTCAAGTACGACTAATCAAGTTTGCCTATTTTTATTTTTCGCGGCCCCTTGCCGCAAGATTGGCGCAAAACCGACGGTGTCGTTCCTTCATCCGTTCGATCGCGGCGATGATCATCGGACGCGACTGGTTCACGCTATTCTCGATGATCAGCCCGCGCACGCTCGCGATCAGCAGCCAGCCGTGCGGAACCAGCGCCTCGGCATCGGCGAAGCCCGCCTCCCGTGCGAGCTTGATGAACTCGTCGTGGATCTCCTGTTCGACCCTGCTTGTGACCGGCTGCAATCCGTCGAGCAGTTCGCGATCCCAACGCGCCGCCAGCAGGATATCAGTCAACGCAAGCCCCTCAGGCTGCGAATGCGTTTCCCAAGAGATGCGCGCATAGTCGGACAATCGCTCGAACGGATCTTCGATTGCCTCGGCCATGCTGCGGGCCGCTTCCATGACGCCGCGCATCGCTCGCTCGGCGGTCGCCACCATTAACGCCACGCGGTTGGGGAACTGGTGAAGTACCGAGCCGCGGCTCAGCGCGGCCTCGGCCATAACATGCTCGATCGTGGTCGCAGTAAAACCCGCGCGCACGATGCATTTGATCGTCGCGTCGAGGATTTTTTCCCGCGTGTCGATGCCGCGTCGCGTCATTCGGCGCGACCGACCGGCAACAGGAATAGAAGTCACATCGCTCATAGGACCATTTGGCTGCGCAGCGTCAAAACGTCAAACTCGGTCGATGTCTGTCAGACGAACATTCCGGACTGGCCTTTAGCTGGCCGTCCGCTTTCCCATAGGATCAGCGAAAGCGAAGATCGCTGACCGCTCAGCCGTCGCCGCCGCATCGAACGCATATCGGCCGCACCCAGCTATCGGGAGTGTGCCAATAGCTTGCCCGGCTTCGGCGTGCTCGATAAGGAGGTCCGATGAAATCGGCCCCCTGTACCATCTAACCGCCTCCCGCACGAAGATGTGTGGAGTAACGAAGGCGCGCCGATCCGGCCGCGCCTGCGGATGTTGCACGGCTTGAACAGCCGCCGGCGCACAGAGCCGGTTTCATCGGACGATTTCATGACCAATTATTTCGATAGCCCCTTCAAGGGGATCACGCTCGACAAACAAGTCACGCATCCCAATATCCGCGTGGGTCGATACAGCTATTATTCGGGCTATTATCACGGCCATAGCTTCGACGATTGCGCCCGCTTTCTTCTCCCCGACGACGATGCAGACAAGCTTGTCATCGGCAGTTTCTGTTCAATCGGGTCGGGCGCCGCCTTTATCATGGCGGGCAATCAGGGACACCGGAACGACTGGATCAGCACATTTCCCTTTTTCTGGATGCCGGAGGTGCCTGCATTCGAAGATGCGCTCAACGGCTTCACTGCTGCGGGCGACACAGTGATTGGCAACGACGTCTGGATCGGCTCCGAAGCCATCGTCATGCCGGGGGTCACCATCGGGGACGGCGCCGTCATCGGCACTCGAGCCGTCGTGACGCGCGACGTCGCGCCTTATACGATTGTCGGAGGAAATCCTGCGCGTCCGATCCGAAAGCGTTTCAGTGACGAAGACATCCTCCGGCTCGCCGAGATGCAATGGTGGAACTGGTCCGATGAGGATCTCAAGAGCGCTATGACATTGCTGACCGCTGGCAACGTCGAAAGCCTCTATAAGCACTTTTCTGCGAAGTAACTGCCGATGAACGACAAGGGTGGAAATGGGTCGACCCGTTTCCACCCACCCCCCGGCCGTGACTGGCCGAAACTTGCCTGGACGCAGAACAAACAGCTTCAAGCCAGCGCGATCAATGGCGAACTGTCGGCAAGGTCCCAAGCTCCGGCATCCACAATAGAGCTTGAACGAACGTCGGCTTTCACGAAAGCAATAGAAGCAGATGTCGCCTCAAACTGCACATCGGCGCGATTTTCGAGAATCAAGGCGGACTTCAGATAGAAGGCAGGCCGATCTCAAAAGACACTTAAATCAAAGCGTTGGGATAAAGGTGGGATTTTCCACAGAAAATCTAGCTACATCATTGATATAGCGAGGAAATGGTGGAGCCTAGCGGGATCGAACCGCTGACCTCCTGCATGCCATGCAGGCGCTCTCCCAGCTGAGCTAAGGCCCCGTACCATTTCATCGTGCCGCCCTGGCCAATCATGTTGGCTGCGACCGGGACGCCGCCTTTAGCAGCGCCGTCGGGTGATGCAAGGGGCCAAATGCATCTTGCGATGCCTTTTTGACCCCCCGCTCAGAAAATCAGGTTTCGACGTCGTCGTCGTCCGCGGTCGCGACGCCCAGATCGTCGTCGCCGCCGAGGTCGACGTCATTGTCGGGAGAATCGCTATCCTCGTCGACATCGACGTCCAGATCCAGATCCTCGTCGACGCCTTCTTCCTTGACGACCTTACCGGGCTTTTCGATCTGCTCGAACGGCATCGGCTGCTTCGATTTCAGAACCGATTCCGGAATCCAGTTGTAACCGCAATTGATGCAGTTGATCGGATCATCCTTGGTCAAATCATAGAATCGGGTTGCGCATTTCGGGCAGCTACGCTTCGTGCCCCATTCAGCCTTGATCATATATGCCTCGTAACCCTTTGGAACAGGATAAAAATATCGGAAGAGCGACGGAATTTGAATAGCTATCCGTCAAATCGGCGTGCGCCTTGCCAGATTGCAAGGCCGCTGTCAAAAGCCGCACGCCATGACCGATCAAACCGCCACGCCGCGCAGCTTTTCTGCTTCCGTTCCGCTTAAAGGTAGGATCGCGATTCCGGGTGACAAGAGCATCTCGCACCGCTCGTTGATGCTGTCGGCGCTCGCAGTCGGCGAAAGCCGCGTCACCGGCTTGCTCGAAGGGCATGACGTGCTCGCCACCGCCGCCGCGATGCGCGCGATGGGGGCGACGATCGAACGCCGGGACGACGGCGAATGGCGCATTCATGGCGTCGGCGTCGGCGGGCTCCTTCAACCTCGGGAAGCTCTCGACATGGGGAACAGCGGCACCTCGACCCGCCTGCTCATGGGCCTTGTCGCGAGCCATCCGATCACCACGACCTTTATTGGCGACGCCAGTCTGTCCGGCCGCCCGATGGGCCGCGTCATCGACCCGCTTTCGCAGATGGGCGCCGACATCAGCGCTTCGCCGGGCGCCAAAGGGACCAAGACTCTGCCGCTGATGGTACGCGGCCTCGCGCCCGCCATCCCCCTTTCCTATCGCCTCCCCGTCGCCTCGGCGCAGGTGAAGAGCGCGATCCTGCTCGCGGGTCTCAACACGCCGGGGATCACCGAAGTGATCGAACCCGTGCCCACGCGCGACCATAGTGAACGCATGCTGCGCGGCTTCGGGGCCGAGCTGACGGTCGAGTTGGGCGGCAACGGTACGCGCCATATCCGCATTCGCGGCGAGGCCGAACTTAAACCGCAGACGATCGTCGTCCCCGGCGACCCCTCGTCCGCGGCATTTTTCATCGTCGCCGCGCTCGTCGTCCCCGGTTCGGATGTCCTCATTGCCAATGTCGGTCTTAATCCCACACGCGCAGGTCTGGTCGAAGTCCTGCGGCAGATGGGCGGCGACATCGAACTTGTCGATGCGCGCGAAGTCGGCGGCGAACCCGTCGCCGACCTTCGCGTTCGATACAGCAGCCTCAAGGGCATCGAGGTCGATCCCGCGGTCGCGCCAAGCATGATCGACGAATTTCCGATCCTCTTCGTCGCCGCAGCGCTCGCCCAAGGCCGCACGGTTACCACGGGGCTCGACGAACTGCGCGTCAAGGAAAGCGACCGCATTGCCGTAATGGCCACGGGCCTCAAGGCGATCGGAGCGCGCGTCGAAGAGACCGAGGACGGACTGATCATCGACGGCACGGGCGGCGACCCGCTGCCCGGCGGCGCGACCATCGCGGGCCATCTCGACCACCGTATCTGCATGAGCTTCGCGATCGCGGGCCTCGTCAGCAAGGCAGCCGTGACGATCGACGACATCGCCCCGGTAGCGACCAGCTTCCCCAATTTCGAGGAACTGCTGGCCGGACTCCAGCAATGATCATCGCAGTCGATGGCCCCACCGCGTCGGGCAAGGGCACACTCGCGCGCCAGCTTGCCGAACATTTCGGCTTGCCCGTACTCGACACCGGGCTCCTTTATCGCGCGGTCGGTTACCAGACGCAGCTGAACCATGGTGATGCAGACAGTGCCGCCGATGCTTTGGCTGCCTGCGACTTCCCCGACAGCCTGCTGGACGATCCCGCGCTGCGCTTCGAAACCACCGGCGGGCTCGCCAGCCGCGTGTCGGTCCACCCACAGGTCCGCGCCGCGCTGTTCGAACGGCAGGTCGAATTCGCGAACCAGCCCGGCGGCGCAGTGCTCGACGGCCGCGACATCGGCACGGTGATTGCGCCGCACGCCGACGCCAAGCTGTTCGTCACCGCCAGCCCCGAAGAACGCGCGCGGCGCCGCCATGCCGAGATGGTGGGGCGCGGCGTTACCGTAAGCTTCGAAGCCGTACTCGCCGACGTTCACGCCCGTGACGCGCGCGATACCGGCCGCGCCGACGCGCCGCTGATGCGCGCGCCGGACGCCATGCTGCTCGACAACACGGACATGGACCGGGACGCAGCACTCGCCGCCGCCATCGCTTTCATCGAGGAGCGCCGCAAGGCGCGCGGCTGAGACCGGCTTTCCACCTTGCTTTTAAGGGGGGTGCGCACTATACGCGCGCCGTCCGACGGGCATTTTGCCGGTCGAGGCACGGACAAACCGCCGCTCTTACCCGAGCGTCGGGCGCGATGGAGCTGATCCGTCGCGCCCCTTTTGCTTTGCCCCTGCCTTGTCCTGCCAAAGGTTCGAAGGATGTCTTGCCTCGCATCCGGCGGGCAGGACGGATCGGCCACAAGACCAGCGGAACCAACCGCTTGGCCGGAACAAATGAAGTAAGGAAAACACTCTATGGCCTCTACGGCTTTTCCGTCGCGCGACGATTTCGCCGCGATGCTCGACGAATCGCTGGGTGGTGCTGATGGCGGCTTTGAAGGCCGCGTCGTCAAGGGCACCGTGACCGCGATCGAAAACGACCTGGCAGTGATCGACATTGGTTTGAAGAGCGAAGGCCGCGTGCCGCTTCGCGAATTCGCCATGCCGGGCCAGAAGGCCGACATCAACGTCGGTGACGAAGTCGAAGTCTATGTCGACCGCGTCGAAAACGCCAATGGCGAAACCATGCTGTCCCGCGATCGCGCCCGCCGCGAAGCCGCCTGGGACCGCCTGGAAGAAGAATTCAACAAGGAAGCACGCGTCGAAGGCGTCATCTTTGGCCGCGTCAAGGGCGGCTTCACCGTCGACCTCGGCGGCGCCGTTGCGTTCCTTCCGGGTTCGCAGGTCGACATCCGCCCCGTGCGCGACGTTGGCCCGCTCATGGACCTGCCGCAGCCCTTCCAGATCCTCAAGATGGATCGCCGCCGCGGCAATATCGTCGTCTCGCGTCGCGCCATCCTCGAGGAAACGCGCGCCGAACAGCGTTCGGGCCTGATCCAGAACCTCGAAGAAGGCCAGATCATCGAAGGCGCAGTCAAGAACATCACCGATTACGGTGCGTTCGTCGACCTCGGCGGCATCGACGGCCTGCTCCATGTCACCGACATGAGCTACAAGCGCGTCAACCACCCGAGCGAAGTCATCAACATCGGTGACACCGTCCGCGTCCAGATCATCCGCATCAACCGCGACACGCAGCGCATCAGCCTTGGCATGAAGCAGCTCGAAAGCGATCCGTGGGAAGGCGTCGCCGCCAAGTACCCCGTCGGTGCGAAGCTCTCGGGCACTGTCACGAACATCACCGACTACGGCGCGTTCGTCGAACTCGAAGCGGGCATCGAAGGCCTGGTCCACGTCAGCGAAATGTCGTGGGTCAAGAAGAACGTCCACCCGGGCAAGATCGTTTCGACCAGCCAGGAAGTCGACGTCATCGTCCTCGAAGTCGACAGCGACAAGCGCCGCATTTCGCTCGGCCTCAAGCAGGCCCAGTCGAACCCCTGGGGTGCTTTCGCTGAAGCTCACCCGGTCGGCTCGGTCGTCGAAGGCGAAGTCAAGAACGCGACCGAATTCGGTCTGTTCGTCGGCCTGCCGGGCGACGTCGACGGCATGGTTCACATGTCGGACATCGCTTGGGGCATCTCGGGCGAAGAAGCGCTGCACCTCCACCGCAAGGGCGAGGCCGTGCAGGTCGTCGTTCTCGACGTCGACGTCGAGAAGGAACGCATCAGCCTCGGCATCAAGCAGCTTGAAAAGGGTGCTCCGGCCGTTGGTGGCGGTACCGCTGCCGTCGGTTCGCTGAAGAAGAACGACGTCGTCACCGTCTCGGTCCTCGAAGTTCGCGACAACGGCCTCGAAGTTCAGGCTGGCGAAGATGGCGCCACCGGCTTCATCAAGCGCGCCGATCTTGGCCGCGATCGCGACGAACAGCGCGCCGAACGTTACCAGGTCGGTCAGAAGTTCGATGCGATGGTCATCGGCTTCGACCGTTCGAAAAAGCCGAACTTCTCGGTCAAGGCGATGCAGATCGCCGAAGAGAAGGAAGCGGTTGCTCAGTACGGTTCGTCGGACTCGGGTGCGTCGCTCGGCGACATCCTCGGCGAAGCGCTGAAGGCCGGCAAGAAGGATTAATTTCCTCTTCCCTCGCTCACGCGAAACAAAAGGCCCGCAGAGTGTCCCTCTGCGGGCCTTTTTCTTTCGGTGATATATTTTGACCGGACAGTGATTCGTGATACCTTCTGCGCGCGTTGGGAGGGGTCTCGCGCACAATGGACCGGCAACGACCGGAACTGCTTCGGCAGGAAATGCGTGGCTATACATAATAGGGGAAGCAGATGATCCGGTCAGAACTGGTTCAGAAGATCGCGAGCGAAAACAGCGATTTGCGGCTAGAGGAAGTCGAGCGCATCGTTGACACATTCTTCGATTCCATCGTCGATCAGCTCGCCTCGGGCGGGCGTGTCGAACTGCGTGGCTTCGGCGCCTTCTCCACCCGATCGCGCGAGTCGCGCGTCGGACGCAATCCCCGAACAGGGGCCTCCGTCGATGTGAAGGCGAAGAGCGTGCCCTATTTCAAACCGGGCAAGGAAATGCGCGAACGCCTGAACGGCTGAATTTTCCGCATTTGCTAGCTGTCATTCCGGCGCAGGCCGGATTCTCGTCGGCGCGTCAATAGAATGCCATGAGATCGTGTTTCGGAGCCACGTGCCTTCCGAACACCCTGCGCCGTGATGACGAAGTCGGTAAAGTCTATGGACTGCCGGCTCAGTTCTTAAGCCGGTATCCCGTCCGGAACATCCAGAAAATCACACCGAGGCACAGCGCCAGGAACAGCGCGACCGCGCTCATGCTGACTTCGATCCCGACGTCGCCCTTGCCGAAGAAGGTCCAGCGGAACCCGCTGATCAGATAGACGACGGGATTGAACAGCGTGATCGTCCGCCAGGCGGCAGGCAGCATGTCGAGCGAGTAAAAAGCGCCGCCCAGAAAGGTGAGCGGATAGATGACCAGCATCGGGATCACCTGAAGCTGCTCGAAGCTTTGCGCCCAGATGCCGATGATGAAGCCGAACAGGCAGAATGTCACCGCCATCAGGATCATGAAGGCGACCATCAGCAGCGGGTGCGCGACCTGCACGTCGACGAAAAGGTGCGCGGTCGCAAAGATGATCGAGCCGATGACCACCGACTTGGTCGCCGCGGCGCCGACATAGGCGATGACCGTCTCCAGCGGCGACAGCGGCGCCGACAGCATTTCGTAGATCGTCCCCGTCCATTTGGGCATATAGATGCCGAACGAGGCGTTGCTGATGCTCTCGGTGAACATCGTGAGCATCATCAGCCCAGGCACGATGAACGCGCCATAGGGGACATTGCTGACCTCGGTCATCCGGCTGCCGATCGCCGATCCGAAGACGACGAAATAGAGCGCGGTGGTGATCACCGGCAACATCAGGCTGGTCCAGAAGGTGCGGCCGAAGCGCGCCATTTCAAAGGCATAGATTGCGCGCACACCGCGCCAGTTCGCGGTCATGCGGCTTCTCCCTTCGCACCGTTCGAATCATGCACCAGCCCGACGAAAATATCCTCGAGCGAGCTTTGGCGCGTGTGCAGATCCTTGAACTGAACGCCGATGTCGGTCATCCGCCTGAGCAACGAAGGCACCCCCGTCGCCTCGGCGCGGCTGTCGAATTCATACACCAGCTCATTGCCGTCGCCCGTCAGTTCGAGCTTCCACTGCGCCAGCTCTTCGGGGATCGCCGCGAGCGGTTCGACAAGGTTGAGCGTCAGCGTCTTACGCCCCAGCTTCTTGATCAGTTCGTCCTTCTGTTCGACGAGGATCAGCCGCCCGCCGGTGATCACACCGACGCGGTCAGCCATTTCCTCGGCCTCCTCGATATAGTGCGTCGTGAGGATGATCGTGACGCCGCGTTCGCGAAGCCCGCGCACCATGTTCCACATATCGCGGCGAAGCTCGACGTCGACGCCCGCGGTCGGTTCGTCGAGGAACAGGATTTCGGGCTCGTGTGACAGCGCCTTCGCGATCATCACGCGGCGCTTCATCCCGCCCGACAATTCCATGATCTTCGCCGAGCGCTTGTCCCACAGCGACAGATCGCGCAGCAATTGCTCGATGAACGCCGGATCCTTGGGCTTGCCGAACAGCCCGCGCGAGAAGCTGACGGTCGCCATCACACTCTCGAACGCGTCGGTGTGCAATTCCTGCGGCACCAGCCCGATCATCGTCCGCGCCGCGCGATAGCCCTGGGCATGGTCGTGCCCGCCGACGATCACCGTCCCGCTGCTCGCCGTCACGATCCCGCAAACGATGCTGATCAGCGTCGTCTTCCCCGCACCGTTCGGCCCGAGCAGCGCGAAAATCTCGCCCTTGTTGATCGTCAGGTCGACATCGCTCAGCGCCTTGTGACCGCTTTTATATGTTTTTCCGAGACCGGAAATTTCGAGGACTGGAGTCATGGCACGGCATCTAGCCGAGCCACAGCATGGCGTGAAGCGTCAAACATCGCTTGACCTCCATCGGTCCATCGGCTTGACCGGCGTCGGTCACGCGGACGTGGCGAAATCGGTAGACGCAGCAGACTTAAAATCTGCCATCCTCTGGGTATGCGGGTTCAAGTCCCGCCGTCCGCACCAGACAGAAATCGGAAGTGACCCCCGCCACCTTATTTGGTCGGCGGATAATCGGCCGATATAGGGCATGGCCTTGCGCCGCGCCCCGTCCTAGGGTGCTGCGCAATGCCTTTCGTCCGTCCCGCCGCCGCCCTGCTGCTCGCCGCATCCGCCCCGTTCGCGCTGACCGGCTGCGGCTTGTTCGGCGAACGCGGCCCGGTCAAGATCGCCGCAATCGGCACGCTCAATCCCTCCGCGACCCCGCTCAATGGCGAGCTGTCTTCCGCCAATGCCGCGCTGCTCGATGCGACATCGCAGGGCCTCGTCAGCTATGACGGCGAAGGCCAGATCGACACCGGCCTCGCAGATCGCTGGACCGTAACGACCGACGGGCGCAGCTATATCTTCCGCCTGCGCGAGGCCAAATGGACGAATGGTCGCAAGGTGACGGCCGAGGATGTCGCCGCGATCCTGCGGTCCTATCTGGCTCCCGCGAGCCGGCATGTGCTGAAGAACGACTTTCCCGAGGTCGATACGATCAAGGCGATGACCGATACCGTCATCGAAATCCGCCTTGCAGTGCCGCAGCCCGCGATCCTCGAACTGCTCGCGCAGCCCTCGATGGCGATCGTCAACAAGGGCATGGGTTGGGGCCCGATGCGCGCGCGCAAGATCGGCCGCGCAGTGCTGCTTTCGCCCGTTCCCGATCCACTTGCCGAAGACCCCGAGGCGGCCGAAGCAGCCGCAAACGACCCCGCCGCCTCGATCGAACTCACCGGCACCTCGCCCGCCGGGGCGCTTGCGCGGTTCAAGAATGGCTATGCCGACGGTGTCGTCGGCGGCCGCTTTTCGACCCTGCCCTATTTCGCCGCGTCGAACATCGGCCGATCGCGCCTGGTCGTCGACCCGGTCCCCGGCCTGTTCGGTCTGTCGTTCGTTCGCGCCGAAGGCTTCCTTGCGACCGACGCCAACCGCGACGCGCTGGTCCGCGCAATTCGTCGCGAGCGATTGATCGAAGCTTTCGGGCTCGCCGAATGGCAACCGCAGGTCACGCTCCGCCCGGCACTTTATGCACGCGATGGCGGCCCCGCACCACTCGTGCCCGCCTGGGCAGAATATGACGAGGCCTCGCGGATCGCGCAGGCAAAGCGCGCCGTCGACGCCTGGCGCGCCGCCGGGCGTGCGATCGAGCCGCTGCGCATCGCGGTTCCCGACACCCCCGGCGGTCGCATCCTTTTTGCTTATGTGTCGGCCGACTTTAAGGCGGTCGGTGTGCCAAGTCAGCGCGTCGCGATGGCGGCAACCGCCGACCTCCGGCTCATCGACGAAGTTGCGCCGAACGACGATGCGCTGTGGGCGCTGCGCCGCCTGTCGTGCCGCCGCGATACGCTCTGCAACCGGGAGGCGCAGGAGCTGATCGACCAGGCGACGGTCAATATCGACGCCGGCCAGCGTCGGGTTCAGGTTAGCGAGGCCGAAGCGGTGCTCGGACGCTATGCCCCTTTCATTCCGCTCGCGACTCCGCTGCGTTGGTCTGTCGCGTCCCAGCGCCTGACGGGCCTCCGCGCAAATGGCCGCGCGCAGCACCCATTGAATCATGTGATCGCCTTACCTAACTAATACAGCGGCGCTGCAAGTTCGAGCGCTTTTGAAAGGACCCCGATGGCCCCTTCGACCCCGAATCCCGATGCGCTTTTCGACGCGCTGATTTCCAATCGCAACGATCCGGCTGCGCTGCGCAAGCGCGTCGAGACACTGGAAATCCTGCTGGAACGCAGCTTCGTCATTCCCGGCATCAACCGCCCCGTCGGCCTCGATGCAATCGTTGGGCTCGTCCCTGTCGTCGGCGATGTGATCGCGGCGACAATGGGCGCCTATCTGATCTGGGAAGCGCGCAACCTCGGCATGCCGAAATGGAAGGTCTGGCGCATGGTCGGCAATCTGGGCGTCGATACCGCACTCGGCGCGGTCCCGGTCGTCGGCGACGCGTTCGACTTCTTCTTCCGCTCGAACACGCGCAATCTCAAGATCATCAAGAAACATCTCGACAAGCATCACCCCGGTACGATCATCATCGACCAATAGGCGATGCGCCTTCTTCCCTTGGGGTGTTCAATGCTGCTAACACAGCGCCGCCACACCCCAGGGGAGACTATTGAATGATCCGCGCCAGCCTTGCCGCGCTTGCCCTAAGCTGTTCGATAACCGCCGTTGCGACCGCCGCGCCGCAAGACAAGGACCCGTATCTCTGGCTTGAAGATATCGAGGGCGCGAAGGCGCTGGACTGGGTCAAAAAGGAAAATGCGGCAACCGACAAGCTGATCACCGGTCGCCCGGGTTTCGAGGCCGACCGCAAGCGTGCGCGCGAAATCCTCGACGACGACCGCCAGATCGCCGAGCCGGGCGAAGTGATGGGCGACATGATCACCAATTTCTGGCGCGACGCAAACAATCCACGCGGCATCTGGCGCCAGAGTCCGCTCGATGCCTATCTCGCGGGCAAGCCCGTCTGGACGACGCTCATCGACGTCGACGCGCTCGGCAAAGCGGAGAAACAGAGCTGGGTCTGGCATGGCGCCGACTGCCTTGCGCCGGATTACAAGCGCTGCCTCGTCTCGGTCAGTCCCGGCGGCACCGACGCCGACGTGGTTCGCGAATGGGACCGCACGACAAAAAGCTTCGTCGGCGGCGGCTTCACGCTGCCGCAGGCAAAGAGCAGCGTGACATGGGAGGACGCCGACACCCTGCTCGTCGCGACCGATTATGGTCCGGGCAGCATGACCGCTTCGGGCTATCCGCGCATCGTCAAACGCTGGAAGCGCGGCACCCCGCTCGCGTCGGCGGCGACGGTAGCCGAGGGCGAGCAGGAAGATGTCGGAATGAACGTCTTCGCACTTGTCGACGGCGGCAAGCGCTGGCCGATGATCAGCCGCGGCAAGACCTTCTACACCACCGATTACCTGATCCGCGGCCTTGGCGGTGACAGCTATCATTCGACGATCATTCCCGACACCGCCAGCCTTCGCGATGTGCTCGGCGGACAGGCAATCGTCTTTCTAAACAAGGATTTCGGGACCGGCTTTCCCGCGGGCTCGCTGATTTCGCTGTCGCTCGAGGACATGGCGGCGGACCGGCAGGTGCCGATCATTCCGGTGATGGCGCCGACGAAGGCTCAGGCGATCGAGGATGTCTCGGCGACCGACAATATCCTTTGGGTCAAGGCGCTCGACCATGTGGAGGGCAAGCTCTTCGCGCTGCGCCGCGACCCGAAGACCGGCAGTTGGAGTCAGAAGGAGGTTCCGCTCGCCGCCAACGCGACCGTCAACATCGCGGGCGCGATCGGCAAGCGCGATACGATCTTCGCGAGCGCCGAGACGATGCTGATGCCGCCGACGCTTTACGCCGTGTCCGAAACCGCCGCGCCGCAGGCGGTGCAGAGCCTGCCCGCAACCTTCGACGCCAAGGACATGACCGTCGAAAAACGTTTCGCTACGTCGAAGGACGGCACCAAAATTCCTTATTTCATCGCCCGAAAAAAGGGCTCGACCGGCCCCGTCCCGGCGCTCGTCCACGCCTATGGCGGCTTCCGCGCGGCGCAGACGCCGGGATATCTCACCGGCCAGCCCTATCGCGCCGGCCCGCTCGGCCTGTTCTGGGTCGAGGACGGCAACGCCTATGTCCTCGCCAACATCCGCGGCGGCGGAGAATATGGCCCCGCTTGGCACCAGGCTGCGCTGCGCGAAAAGCGCCAGAACAGCTTCGACGACCTTCATGCGGTCGCGGAGGATCTGGTAAAAACCGGGGTCAGCGCGAAGGGCAAGATCGCAATCTCCGGCCGATCGAACGGCGGCGTGCTTGTCGGCGCGGCGATGACGCAGCGCCCCGATCTCTATGGCGCCGTCATCTCGGGATCGCCGATCAAGGATATGTGGCGTTACGACAAGATGCTCGCGGGCGCCTCGTGGGTCGCCGAATATGGCGATCCCGACGTGCCCGAGGATTGGGCCTTCCTGTCGAAATATTCGCCCTATCACAACATCCGCAAGGGCGTGAAATACCCACCGATCTTCCTCTATCTTTCGACCAAGGACGACCGCGTCCACCCCGGCCACGCCCGCAAATTTGCCGCGCGGCTGATGGAGAACGGCAACCGCGTCTATTATCACGAATATCTGGAGGGCGGCCATTCGGTCGGCGCCGACCATGCCGAAGATGCGGTGCGCGCCGCCATGCTCCACGGCTTCCTGCTGCGCGAACTGGTCGAGAAGAAATAGCGGCGCAGCCGTATCCAAAACCGTTCGTGCCGAGCTTGTCGAAGTACCGTTCTTCTTCTTGCAATGTCAAAAGACAGAGCGGCCCTTCGACAGGCTCAGGGCGAACGGTCTTGGTCGGCGCATGTAGCGCTAACGAATCTGCCTTTTTTCCAGCTTCCGCGCGAGCGTGCGACGGTGCATCCCCAGCCGCCGCGCGGTCTCCGATATGTTAAAATCGGTCTCGACCAACGTCTGATGGATATGTTCCCATTCGACGGTTTTGATCGACGACTGGCGGTCGCCCACCGGCGTTTCCACATTGCCCTCGGCGCGGTCGAACGCCGCCTCGATATCGTCGGTATTCGACGGTTTAGCGAGATAATAGGAAGCGCCGAGCTTGATCGCCTCGACCGCCGTCGCGATGCTCGCAAAGCCGGTGAGCACGACGATCCGCATCATCGCGTCCGACGCGCGCAGCGTCTGCACGCACGCAAGCCCCGACGCGCTGCCGAGCTTCAGGTCGACGACGGCATAGCCTGGACGGAACCTCTGCAATATCTCGTCCATCTCCTCGGGGCTGTGCGCGACCTTTGCCACATAGCCGCGCCGCTCGAACGAACGCTTCAGCGTCCGCGCGAACGCCTCGTCGTCCTCGACGATCAGCAATTTCCGCCCGTCGTTCGTGGCCTCGCTCATGTCGTTTCTCCACCGGGCCGCGCGACCGCCGAGATCGGCAGCGTGATCCGCACCAAGGCGCCGCCCGCGTCGCGGTTCGCCACCGTCGCCCCGCCGCCAAGCTTGCGCAGCACGTTCACGAGCAGGAACAGCCCAAGCCCGCCGCCCGGCCGCCCCTTGGTCGAACGATAGGGCTGACCGAAATTCGCGAGCATCTCGTCGCTGAACCCGGGCCCGCGATCCGCGATCTCTATCACCGCCATATCGCCGTCGCGCGTCGCGCTGACACCGACCCAGTCGGGCGACACTTCGGATGCATTGTCCATCACATTGTCGATCACCTGCCGCAGCGCGGGGTCCGATACGATCGCGACGTCAACGCCGAAGCGGTCGTTGAACTCGACCGTGCCGGGGCGGCGGAGCGCGCGCGATCCGGTGACGATGTCGATCAGGAAAGCGCGCATCGTCGTGAGCTGCGGCGCCTCGCCGCGCGCCTCGCCCGCCGACATCAGGATGCCGCTGACGATCGCCTTGCAGCGCTGTACCGCCGCATCCATGTCGGCGAGGTCCTCTTGCATCTCGCGGTCCTTCGCGAGCCGCGGTGCGGCCTTCCAGTCGCCAATCAGGACCGAAAGCGTCGAGAGCGGCGTCCCTAGCTCGTGCGCGGCGCCTGATGCGAGCAGGCCCATGCGCACGATATGATCTTCCTCGGCGGCACGCTGACGGCTCGCCGCGAGCGCCGCATCGCTGTCGCGCAAATTGCGGTTGATCCGCGTAACGAAGGCCACGAACAGCACCGCGATCAGCAGGAAACAGACGAAGCTGCCCTTCAGATACAGCCCCATCGGATCGGCCGCATAGGGCGGCGGTAACAAGAGCGGCGTCGGGTCGATACGCAAAGCCGCGAGTGCTGCCAGCGCCGCCGCGACGATCGCCCACGACGAACGCGGCGTCAGCAGGATCGCACCAATCACGACCTGTAATAGAAACAGCGAGGCGAAAGGATTGGCCAGCCCTCCACTGTGGTGAAGTTGCCAGCAGAGCGCGGCAACGTCGAACAGCAGCACCGCAGTCAATTCCGCATTGGTCACCGCGCGGCCGCGGCGGAGCAAGGCAATGCTCGCAAAGTTGATCGCGATCAGCACCATGATCGCGGCAAGCAGGGGGGCGTGTGGAAGCGATATACCCATCGGCCCGCTGACGATCCCGATCGTCGCAAGTTGCCCGCCGACCGCAATCCAACGAAGCTGGATCAGCAGCGTCATGTTGCGGCGCCCGGCGGGGACTCGAGCTGGCGCGGCCGGCAAGATCGTCGAACTGGTCATCAATCGCGAATACGCCACAGCCGCCAGGCAAAAAAGAGGCTGAGCGCACAAAGCGCAAACCACGTCAGTGCATAGACCAGATGATTGTCGGGGAAACGCACCACGGTCAGCCCACCGACGGGATAGCTGCCGGGATTCGGCGAAGCGTCGGCGTCGATGAAATAGGGCGCGACATTGCTGAGCCCCCTAGCTTTCGCGATTGCTTCCACATCGCGTGAAAACCAACGGCCCGCCGCCGGATCGTTCGAACGCAGGAATGCGCCCGCGGGTTCGGTGACGCGCAACAGCCCGGTTATCGTCACAGGTCCCGTGACGTTCCCCACCGCGCGCGTCGTCACGTCGCGCCGGTCCTTGGGCACAAAACCGCGATTGACCAGCAAGGCGAACCTCGGCGTTTCCAGCGGCGTCAGCACCCAGAAGCCGGGCCCGCGATCGGTGACCGCCTGGACGAGCGTTTCGCGATCATGGCGGAAAACGCCCGTTGCGGTGACGCGGCGATAGGCGTCATCCTTTGCGTCGACCGCATCCCACGCGCCAGGCCCGGGCGCGGCCACCGGCGCCGCATGAATGCGCGCTTCGACCGCCGCGACCAGTTCATGTTTCCACACGCGCCGTTCGAGCTGCCAAACGCCGAGCGCCGCGAGGCCGATCGCCGCGATCAGCGCCGCTGCGGCAAAGGCCGCGCGGCGGGTGCGTTTCACGGCACCTGACCCGTAGCCTGGCTGGTCGGCTCGTGCGGCATCGGCATCATGTTGGTGTTGAGGTGGTGCATCACCCACAGCGACCCCGCCAGCATGATCACGACGACGATGATCGTGAAGACGAGCGAGGTCAGTGACCAGCCGCCCTCGGCCTTTGGCGTCATGTGCAGGAAAAAGACCATGTGAACGACGATCTGGACCACCGCAAAGCCCATGATGATCGCACCCGTCGCACCGGCGCTCAGCGGCATCGTCATCACCAGCCAAAAGGGTATGGCGGTGAGTATCACCGACAGGACGAAACCGATGACATAGTCGCGCATCGACGCGTGCGGCATCTCGATCTCATCATGACCGTGCGCGCCAGAAACGTTGTGGGCGGGATCGGCGCTCATCGCAGCACTCCCATCAGATAGACAAAGGTGAAGACGCCGATCCACACGACGTCGAGGAAGTGCCAGAACATGCTGAGGCACATCACGCGGCGCTTGTTTGCGGCGATCAGCCCGTGCTTCGACAGTTGGAACATCAAAGTGACCAGCCAGATGATACCAAAGGTGACGTGCAGCCCGTGGGTGCCGACCAACGTGAAAAAGCTCGACAGGAAGGCGCTGCGCTGCGGGCCCGCACCAATCTCGATCAGATGATGGAATTCATAGAGTTCGATCCCGAGGAAGGCCAAGCCGAAGAACCCGGTGATCGCGAGCCAAAGTTGAACTCCCCTCACCTTGCCCTGCTGCATCTGGAGCACCGCAAAACCGTAAGTGATCGACGAGAAGAGCAGCATCGCGGTGTTGAGCGCGATTAGTTTCAGGTCGAACAGATCCTTCGGCGCCGGTCCGGCGGCATAGCTGCCGCCGAGCACGGCATAGCAGGCAAAGAGGATCGCGAAGATGAGGCAATCGCTCATCAAGTAGATCCAGAAGCCCAGCATCGTGCTGTGCCCCTCGGGATGTGCGTGCTCGTCGAGGTCGTAGAACTGGACGGGCTCGTCTGCGGTCATGGTCTTGGCACTCATCGCATCAGGCTCCGGCAGCCAACTGGCGGGTACGCGCTTCCTCGACCGCCGTGACCGTCGCCGCCGGAATGTCGAAATCGCGCTTGTAGTTGAAGGTGTGATAGATCGCGCCCGCGACCGTCGCTGCAAAGCTCAGCGCCACCAGCCACCAGATATGCCAGACAAGGGCGAAGCCCATGACGAGGCAGAAGCCCGACAGGATCATCCCCGTGCCGGTGTTGCTCGGCATATGGATGTCGCGATAGCCATCGACTGGACGTTGATGCCCGCGCGTCTTCATGTCGTACCAGGCATCAAGGTCGTGGATGACGGGCGTGAAGGCGAAATTATAGTCGGGCGGCGGCGAACTGGTCGCCCATTCGAGCGTGCGGCCTTCCCACGGATCGCCGCCCGTCGTGTCGCGCAGTTCCTTGCGACGCCAGATGCTGACACCGAACTGGACCAGCATCGCGCCGATGCCCGCGGCAACGATCAGCGCGCCGATGCCCGCGATCACGAACCATATTTGCAGGCTGGGATCGTCGAACACGCGCATGCGCCGCGTCACGCCCATCAGGCCGAGGATATAGAGCGGCGTGAACGCGACCCAGAAGCCCACGACCCAGCACCAGAAGCTGACCTTGCCCCAGAACACGTCGAGCTTGTAACCGAACGCCTTGGGCCACCAGTAATTGATCGCCGCGAACAGGCCGAACAGCACGCCCCCGATGATCACATTGTGGAAGTGCGCGATCAGGAACAGCGAGTTGTGGAGCACGAAGTCGGCTGGCGGCACGGCGAGCAGCACGCCGGTCATGCCACCGATGACGAAAGTGAGCATGAAGGCGATCGTCCACATCATCGGAAGTTCGAAGCGGATGCGGCCGCGGTACATCGTGAAGAGCCAGTTGAAGAGCTTGGCGCCCGTCGGGATCGAGATCACCATCGTCGTGATGCCGAAGAAGCTGTTGACGCTGGCCCCCGATCCCATGGTGAAGAAATGGTGCAGCCAGACAAGGTACGAGAGGATCGTGATGCAGATCGTCGCATAGACCATCGACGTATAGCCGAAGAGCCGCTTGCCAGAGAAGGTCGAGGTGACTTCAGAGAAGACGCCGAACAGCGGCAGCACCAGGATATAGACCTCGGGATGGCCCCAGATCCAGATCAGGTTCACATACATCATCGGCGATCCGCCGAGGTCGTTGGTGAAGAAGTTGGTCCCGACATAACGGTCGAGGCTGAGCAGCACGAGCGTCGCGGTCAGGATCGGGAAACTCGCGACGATCAGGATGTTCGAGCAGAGCGAGGTCCAGGTGAAGACGGGCATCTTCATCAGGCCCATGCCCGGCGCGCGCAGCTTCAGGATCGTGACGATCAGGTTGATGCCCGACAGCGTCGTGCCGACGCCGGCTATCTGTAAGCCCCAGATATAATAGTCGACGCCGACATTAGGGCTGTAGGCAATCCCCGACAGCGGAGGATAGGCGAGCCAGCCGGTCTGCGCATATTCGCCGATGAACAAGGAGATCATCGTCAGCACCGCGCCCGCGGTCGTCATCCAGAAGCTGAAATTGTTGAGGAAGGGAAAGCTGACGTCGCGCGCACCGATCTGGAGCGGCACGATATAGTTCATCAGCCCGGTGATGAACGGCATCGCGACGAAAAAGATCATGATCACGCCGTGCGCGGTGAACACCTGGTCGTAGTGATGCGGGGTCAGATACCCTTCGGACCCATTGAACGCCATCGCCTGCTGCAGGCGCATCATGATCGCATCGGCAAAGCCGCGCAGGAACATGATGAGCCCCAGGATCATGTACATGATCCCGATGCGCTTGTGGTCAACGGTCGTGAACCATTCTTTCCATAAATAGCCCCAGAGGCGGAATTTGGTGATCAGGCCGAGCACGGCGATGCCGCCGAGGACGACGCCGATAAAGGTGACGACGAGGATCGGCTCGTGCAGCGGCAGCGCCTCGAGCGACAGCTTGCCAAGGATCGGACCGGTTTCGGGTGCGGGATGCGGGATGGTCATGGGGGTCTCGGCTCGTTCAGGACATCGGGCGTTCGGCGGCGGGTGCGCGCAGCGCCGTGCGTTCGGGCTTGGAAGGATGGGGAAGCCCCTCGCCCTTCAGCTTCTCCGGCGCGACCGGCTTGGCGTCGGGGCGGTCGTTCGACATGACCGGCGAGCTGCAATAGGCCGCGACGTAACGCATGCTCCAGCGCGCCGCATCAACCGTCCCGCGCGCGGCAAACTTGTCATAGGTGACCTGCCGGACATTGCCGATGCCGGCGATACCCGCGCCGCCGGCGGCGTCGAGCGACATCATGTCGTGCATGCACATCTTGCCGGGCTCGACGCACATGTTGACGACCGCATCAAAGAGCTGCGGATCGCTCGCGGCGAAGCGGCGAACGGGTTCCTTGTGGGTGGGCTTTTCGAGCTTCAGATAAGTATCGCGGCTGAGGTCTCCCTCGGCCGATGCCTTCGTCGCTGCGACCCATTTGTCGAACTCGCCCGCGGGCAGGCTCTTCACCGCAAAGCGCATGTTCGAAAAGCCCCAGCCCGAATAATTGGCCGAAAAGCCTTCGTAGTTGCCGGTCTTATCGAACACGCCGTGCAGCTTGGTTTCCATTCCCGGCATCGCGTAAATCTGCCCCGCCAGCGCGGGCACGTAAAAGCTGTTCATCACCGAAGAGGAGGAGATGCGGAAACGCACCGGCCGATTCACCGGCAATGCCAGTTCGTTCACGGTAGCAACGCCCTGTTCGGGATAGATGAACAGCCATTTCCAATCGAGTGCAACCACCTGCACGTCGAGCGGCTTTGCCTCCGCCGCCACCGGCTGACCCGGCCCCGTGCGCGCGAGCGGGCGATAGGGATCGAGCAAATGCGTCGCGACCCACGTCACCGCGCCCAGACAGATGATGATCAAGAGCGGCGCCGACCAGATGACCAGTTCAAGCTGCGTCGAATGGTCCCAGTCGGGCTTGTAAGTCGCCTCCTTGTTCGACGCGCGATACTTCCACGCGAAGAAGATCGTCAGCCCCATCACCGGCACGATGATCAGCAGCATCAGCACGGTCGACAGGACGATCAGGTCGCCCTGCTGACGCGCGACGTCGCCGGCGGGATCGAGCACGATCAGCCCGCAACCCGACAACAGGGGCAGCGCGGCGAGCAGCGGCAAGAGCCGCAATCGGGCGGAAAAACGGGGGAGATTGCTTGGCATGATGCGCGCCTAGGCCTCCTTTGTTGCACTGCACATAGGACATTTTGTCCAATCCCGCGACCGCTCTTCATCGCGCAGGGGCATTTTCATTCCGGGCGATTTTGCCCTATGACCGACTCGTGCCGCCGCATCTTGTCTTGCGGAGGGCGCCAGCTCAAGGATTGTTACCATGGCTGCCGATACTGTGCCCACTACCGAGGTCGAACGCGACGCCCGCGCCCTCCACGACGACGGCAGCCACCGCATCGACCCTGCCGAGATCGCAATCGGCGTCGTCATCGGCCGCACCTCCGAATTCTTCGACTTCTTCGTTTATGCCATCGCGTCGGTGCTGGTGTTCCCAAAGCTGGTCTTCCCGCATCTCGATCCGCTGACGGGCACGCTCTGGTCGTTCGCGATCTTCGCCCTCGCCTTTGTGGCGCGCCCCGTCGGCACGATCATCTTCACCGCGATCGACCGCGCTTATGGCCGCGGCGCCAAGCTCACAATCGCGCTGTTCCTGCTCGGCGGCTCGACCGCTGCCATCGCTTTCGTCCCCAGCTATGAATCGGCCGGCATCGGCGCCGCGCTGCTTCTCGCGCTGTTCCGCATGGGACAGGGCGTAGCGCTCGGCGGGTCGTGGGACGGCCTCGCTTCGCTGCTCGCGATCAATGCGCCCGAAAACCGCCGCGGCTGGTACGCGATGATCCCGCAGCTCGGCGCGCCCCTCGGCCTGATCGTCGCCAGCCTGCTCTTCATGTTCCTGATCGCAGCGCTGCCGGCGGAGGATTTCCTCGCCTGGGGCTGGCGCTATCCCTTCTTCGTCGCCTTCGCTATCAACGTCGTCGCGCTCTTCGCGCGGCTGCGCATCGTCGTCACTCCCGAATATGCCGAGCTGTTCGAGAATCGTGCGCTTGAGCCCGCGCCGTTGCTCGAAACGGTGCGGTCGGAATGGAAGACGATCGTCGTCGGCACCTTCGCCCCGCTCGCCAGCTTCGCGATGTTCCACATGGTCACCGTATATCCGCTGTCGTGGGTGTTCCTGTTCACCGACGAAACCCCTGTGCGCTTTCTGATGATCGAGGCGATCGCTGCGGTGGTCGGTATCGGAGCGATCGTCGCGTCGGGCATTCTCGCCGATCGCATAGGTCGCCGCACCCTGCTCGGCGCTACCGCTGCCGCCATCGCGGCGTTCAGCGGTTTCGCGCCGCAGCTTCTCGACGCGGGTGAATTCGGCGAGGCGGCGTTCATGATCCTTGGGTTCGCGCTTCTCGGCCTGTCCTTCGGCCAGTCTTCGGGTGCGCTCTCGTCAAACTTCCAGCCACGCCACCGCTATACGGGTTCGGCCTTCACCTCCGACCTCGCATGGCTGTTCGGCGCTGGCTTCGCCCCGATGATCGCGCTGTGGCTGTCCAGCCAGTACGGGCTGATCGCAGCGGGCGGCTATCTCCTGTCAGGCGCGATCGTCACCCTTGTCGCGCTGTGGCTCAACCGCGAGCTCGCGAGCACGATCGACTGATCCGTCCCCCGGAAATGAAATTCAGCGCGAAGATCGAACTCCGGGGAATTAATCCTTATGTGTTCGTCAACGCCGCGCAGGCGCAGCGGATCAAGCCGGACTGGAAAAAGCCCCTCCCCGTTCTCGTCCAGGTGAACGGCCAGCCCGATCCCGCCTGGCGTGTGAATATGATGCCCACTGGTGACGGGAGCTTTTACCTCTATCTCGACGGGGTCGTCCGCAAGGCCTCGGGCACCAATGTCGGCGACACCGTCGAAGTGGCAGTCGCATTCGATTCCGATTATCAGAGCGGCCCGCAGGACGCCATGCTCCCGGAATTCGCGGCGCGGCTCGATGCAGATGCGGTGGCCAAGGCCCGCTGGGACAGCCTCACGCCCAGTCTCCGCAAGGAAGTCCTGCGCTATCTCGCCAATTTGAAATCGGACGAAGCACGGCATCGCAACATCGACCGCGCAATCGGTGTCCTCGGCGGTGCGAAAGCCCGCTTTCTGGCGCGCGACTGGAACTGAGGCCAGATCCTACGCAAAATCCTGCTCAAGATCTTTCAGGTGCGGGAATGAAGCCGGTCAGCGCGTCGATCACCTGCTGAGGCTGTTCTTCAGCGACCCAGTGACCCGAATCCGTGATGATCACCGTCTTCACATCGCGCGCCACGTTGCGCAGCAGAACGCCCATCGTCTCGCCCAACCCGCCCGTCGCACCAAGGCCAAGCACCGGAATACTCAGCGGCTGCTTGGCAAAGGCGCGATTGTCGATCTCGTCCTGTGCAAACGCGCGATAATATTCGAAGCCACCACGCAGCGCGCCGGGGCGTGCATAGGCGGCCGCGTAGAAGTCCTCCGATTCCGGGGTCAGCGCGCTGGTGTTCACTGCTTCGACACCGCGGAACCAGCGGATGAACTCGCTCTCCTGCCCCGTAATCAACATCTCGGGCAGGTCGCGGACGCCGAAGAAACGGAAATGCCAGGTCCGCGGCGTCGATGAAATCTCCTTCCACGGATCAATCCCAGGCAGCGGCACATCCATGACGACAAGCCTCGACACCTGATCGCGATATTGCGCGGCATAGGCATAAGCGACCATTCCGCCCATGTCGTGCCCCGCTACCGCGACGCGCGGCCCCAGCCCTAACGCGCCGATGAGTGCGCGGATGTCACGGGCGATATTCGCCTTTTCATATCCCGCCGCGGGCCGCGCGGTATCGCCCAGACCGCGAAGATCGGGCGCGATTACCGTATGTCCGCGCGCGACCAAGGCCGGCATCACATGCCGCCACATATAGGACGTCTCGCCCCAGCCGTGCAGCAGCACGACGGGCTCGCCGCGCCCCTCGGCGATCAGATAATGATATTGGACGCCATTCACCTCGATCTTACCGTCGCGGATCGCGCCTTGCGTGTGTGCGCTGGCGTCGGGTGATGCGATGGCGAGCGCACCGGGCTGGCAGGCAAAAAGGACGGCGGCGGCGAACAGGGCTTTGCGCATGGGAGGAACTTTCTGCAGCGATCGGAAGGCCTTGCGATATTCCAACCACAGGGATGGGTAATATTGTCCGAAAGCTCAGGTCCGACGCAGGGCCCCAAACGGCCGCATCGCCGATGGTACAATAGGTCGGCAATCTCTTGGGTCTGAACCTTTCCGTCCAAACGCCTAGTTTAAGCTTGGACGACTCATACTCAGATAAAAGGAAAACCTGTGCCCTCCCCCATTCGCATCCTGCTTCAGACTACCATCCCGCCGATCGAGGATGACTGGCATATCGGTCGCTTCTCGCTGCTCCGCGACTATCTGTCGGGCCTCACCGATGACGATGGGCAGCCCCTATGTGCCGTGACCGCGCGCGACCGCACCGCCCCCGGCGCGCCCGATCCCATCCTGTCGACGATCGACCAATCCGACTTTGACCAGCTCTGGCTTTTTGCGGTCGATGTCGGCGACGGCCTGACCAGCGAGGATTGCGAGGCGATCAGCCGGTTCAGGGAAAGTGGCCGCGGCCTGCTGGTAACGCGCGACCATATGGACCTCGGCAGTTCGGTCTGCACCTTGGGTGGCGTCGGAAACGCGCATTTTTTCCATAGCACGCGCCCCGAGCCCGACCCGAGCCGCCACGTCGCCGACGATCGCGAGACCGATTATATTCTCTGGCCCAACTATCATTCGGGCGCGAATGGCGATTTTCAGACGATCACGATCTCCGAGCCGCCACATTCCCTGCTCAGCGATCCCGACGCGGCCGATGGCCTGATCCGCTACCTACCGGCCCATCCGCACGAAGGCGCCGTTGGCGTTCCCGATGACGAGACGTCGGCGCGCGTCATTGCCACCGGGGTGAGCCAGGCCAGCGGCAATCGCTTCAACCTGGCCGTCGCGTTCGAGCCATCCGCCAGCGGCGGTCCGGCCCTCGCCCAGTCAACCTTCCACCATTTCGCGGACTATAATTGGAACCCCGCGATGGGCTGCCCCACCTTTGTCAGCGAAAAGCCCGGCCATTCGCTCGCCTCTTCGCCCGAGGCACAACGGTCTATCCGCCGATATGTCCGAAACCTCGCCATCTGGCTTGCCGGACGGCCCTTGTAACAGCCCGTTCGGGCGGCACCGGCTGCCCATCTTAAAAAGCCCATAACGAAACAGCCGTGGTTCGAACCCGAACCACGGCCGCCTTTTCAATCAGGGAAGCGATCGGCGATCAATAGTCCCAGACCGCCGGCACGGCACGAAACGCATCGCCCGCAACCGCCACATGATAGATGGACGGGAACGGCAGGTGCGTCGCGACGAATGCCTCGCGCGTCTCCGCGAACTCGCGCAATAGATTGACGCGGACGCGCTCGGATTCTTCCGGATCATGCTCGAAACCATTGTACCAGCCGGGCTGATCGAACCCGACCTGGAAGATGGCGTCGCCGACGAATGTCAGCCGCTCGCCGTCCGATGCGACGCGGACCATGCAATGGCCGGGCGTGTGGCCGCCGGTCAGTTCGGCAGTGACGCCCGGCGCCACCTCGACTTCCGTCTCAAAGGTCCGGATCTGGCTTGCATATTGTTCCATGAACCGCTTGGCCGTGCCGCGCAGCGCGTCGGGGAACCCTTCGGGCATCACGGTCTTCGAGAAATCGGGATTGTTCCAGAATTCGACTTCGGCCGCAGCGACATGCACGCGCAAGTCGGGGCGCATGCGCTCGTGCGTGCCGTCGATTGTCAGCCCGCCGATATGATCCATATGCATATGGGTGATGACGACGTCGGTGATAGAATCGAGGGGGATCCCGGCCGCTTCCAGCCGCTGCACCAGACGTCCGGCCTTTTCCAGTTTCAGGTTCGGATCCATGCCAAGCCCCGCGTCGACGAGGATCGTCTGCTCACCGCTGCGCACGACAAGGACGTTCAGAGGCCACTCGGCCACCCCTTGCGGCAGGAACTGTTCGTCGAGCCATGTGTCGAGGACGTCCGGAGCGACATTATGCGCGAGTACATGGGCCGGGATCGGCAGCACGCCGTCGCTGATCACCAGCACGTCGATGTCGCCGACCTGCAGCGCGTAGCGCGACGGCACCGGCTCGTCGAGGCGGGGGCGATCGGATTGCAATATTGTGTCGAGAGTCATGTCGGTCTCCTCTTGCTTTGCATATTGTGAGACCTGGATCGCGCTTTTGGGCGGCTGCCGATATCGTGCGCTCCGACAGGGCGGCGCCGTTTCAAGGGCAGGCAGACCTGCACCTTGAGATAGGTTCGATGCCGAAGCGACCGAACGCGCGACGCTAGATATTGAGGAGCGGCGCCCGGCGCCTACGCAATTTGCGCGACCGCCCATATCTGGCCCAAGGCTAAGTGCCCACCCAGATCGGCGGCAGTTGACGTGGCCAATCCAGCACGGCTTCAAGCTGGTATGCGAGCGCCAGGAGCAATCCTTCTCCGCCGATACGCGTCGCAAATTGAACACCGACGGGAAGCCCGTTGTCGCTGAACCCGACCGGCAGGCTGATTGCCGGCGTGCCTGCGAAATTGTCGATCCAGCAATAGCCGGCATAGTCGATCAGCGGATTTCGCTGATCGCCCCACGCAACATCGGGTCCAAAGACGCCAATCCGAGGAATCTCGGTGCCCAGCGTCGGGGTCATCCATATGTCGACCTCCTCGAGCCGCGCGAGATAGGCGGCGACCACGCCCTCCATCGCGGACCACGCAGCGGTGTAATGCGCGTCGCTCATCGCCTCCCCCGCGGCGATAAGCGTCGCCGAACGATGCTCGAGATCGTCTGCGCGCAATCCGATACCTATCTGTTGCGACAGCATGCCCAGGCGCCGCGCGAACATGCCCTCGGTAATGTCGCCGAGCAGCTCCATCGCGACAGGGCCGTCGAACGGCGGCGCGGCGTCGGACACTTTGTGGCCCAGCCGGTCCAGCAAGGCGATCGCTTCACCGAAAACGCGCGCGACGCTCGCATCGGACGCTGCGCCGGTGCGCATGATGCGGCTATAGGCGTGAACATGCAGCCGATGCTCGATCGGCCCGTTCACCGGCGCGATCGGCGGCAGGCATGCGGGGTCGTGCGTCTGCGTCGCCGCGAGCCACGCCGCGCTGTCGCGCACCGTGCGGCTGACGCAGCCGTTGACGGTCAGGTCGGTGATCGCGCGGAACGCCTCTTCGCCCGCATTGCGCCCGCGCGAGGGTTTGAGCCCGACGAGCCCGCAAGGCGCCGCGCCGTGGCGAATCGATCCGAGCCCGTCGCTGGCGTGCGCGACGGGCACGACTCCCGCCGCGACAGCCGCCGCGCCGCCGCCTGATGAGCCGCCGGGGGTATGGTCGACGTTCCACGGATTGCGCGTCGGGCCGACCAGTGGCGATTCGGTTACTGCGTTGAGCCCCAGCTCCGGCATCGACGAGCGCGCGATCGAGATCAGGCCGGCTTTTTCGATCGCCTGCGCATAGGGAGCATCGACCGGCGCGATGAAATCGCGAAGCGCCGCCGAACCGAAGGCGGCGGGCAGCCCCTTTTCAGGGAGCATGTCCTTGATCAGCGTCGGTATGCCCGCGAGCGGACCCGACCGCGGCGCGGCGGCTTGCTCTCGCGCGCGCTCGAAATTACGCCAGGCGATGAAGTTCAATTGCTGATTAGCCGCCTCGGCGCGTTCGATCGCCTGTTCGACCAAGGCGGGGGGCGTCGTGCGGCCGTCGGCGAGCGACGCCTGCATCGCGGTCATATCGGCGGGCGCCGCGTCGGCCGAGCCGGTCATCATCACATCGTCTCCTGCGAAGGGTGCGGGCGGATTGCACGCAACGTAGCGGCATAGGGCCGGGGCGCGAGCATCATCAGCACGGCCGAAAGAATGAGCGACGGCAGACTGACCACCGCGATTGCCTGCAACATGCCGCGCGGTCCGTCGATAAGCCCTGACAGCGCGCCGATCGCGAGCGGCGAAACGGCGAGCGCCAGAGCGTTGACGATGCCGAGCAGCGCGAGCACGCGGGAGCGCAGCGGTGGCGGCGCGAGATTCTGCAACACCCCGGGCATCAGCGAGGAGGCGGCGATGCCGAGCGCGCCCTGCACCCCGGCAACAAGATAGGCCTGAAAAGCCGAGGCCGTGAAGGGAAGCAGCACTGCAGGCAGCGGGGTCAGCGCAACGAAGATCGCCGCGACGCGTAGCGAGTCGAGCTCGGCATCGCCGCGCCGCAGCCGGAGCAGCGCAGGTGCGAGCAACACGCCGACAAGCGTCGCGACGGTGATCGCAGTGCCGAGCCCCACCCCCACGGTTGCCGGGTCGATCCCGAACGCCCGCGGCAAGGCAAGCGGGAACCACATCACCCCCGAAGTCATCGCGACGGCCATCGCGAAGATCGACCCGAAGACGCACGCGAGCGTACGCCAATGCGCGCGGGCATAGGGCAGAAAGTCACGCGACGCGCCCCAGTCCGCTTCGGCCCCGGGGTTCGCAGCCGTCATTTTTGCAACCGGCATCGTCAACACAAGCAGGAAGAAGAGCGGCCCGGGCAGCGCGATGATCATCATCGCAATCCGCCAATTGTCGACCCCGGCGAGCCAGGTCGGCAGCACATCCGGCGCCCCCGCGAGCCATTGCAGCAAGGCGCCACCAAACGCCATGCCGAGCCCCGCGCCGAGCAGCGAGCCGCCGTAAAAGATGAAGTTCGCGGTATTGCGCTGCCGCTCGGGGAACAAGTCGGGGATCAGCGCGAAAACGATCGGCGCGAGCCCCGCCTCGCCGATCGCGATACCGATCGTCGCCACGAACAGGCCACCGAAACTGTCCTGGAACGCGCTGAGCCCAGTCGCGAGCGACCAGCAGGCGACGCCGAGCGCAAGGATCAGGCGGCGGCCGAAGCGATCGGCGAGCCAGCCCATCGGATAACTCGCAGCGCTGGCGAATACAGCCATCCCCAGCCCCTGCAGCATACCGAGTTGCCAGTCGCTGAAACCCAGCGTGGTCTGTAGCGACGGCGCAATCAGGCTGAGCATCTGACGCACGACGAATGCGAAAAGCGTCGTCATCAGCAGCACGACAAGCCCGTACCAGGCCCACACTGCCGCGCGGGCAGATTCCCCATCGGAGACCTTTGCTATCGCGCCGCTCATGTCGCTCTCCCGATCCGTTTGCTCGACTCATTATAAACAAGTTGACTTTATTGTAAATGGAGTTGATGTAGAGCCAGACGACGGGACGGGACTCGACGCAAACGCCGCCCCAGCTTGGAGAAAATCGATGGCCTTCTCGGTTCGCGCGTCCCTGGAACAATTCACCCTGCCCCATCCGTCGGGGGAGGGTCAGTTCATGATCAGCGTCGCGGCGCCGGCGGTCCCCGCTATCGAAGCTGATGTGCCCATCCTCTATGTCGTCGACGGCGACATGCTATTCGGCCTCGCCGCAGAAACCGCGCGCGCGGTGTCCAGCGTAGCGGGTTTTCCCGCGCATTATGTCGTCGGCATCGGTTACGACGCCGATTACGCCGAATTCCTGAAGCGGCGCACCGCCGACCTGACCCCACCCATCGGCGCCGACGCGCTCGCCAGCCTTGGCGGAATCGGCGCGGCCATCGGCGGCGCGGCAGGTGGTGGCGCCGACGCCTTCCTCGCCTTTCTGGTCGATACGCTGCGACCGGCGATCGCGCAGCGCTACCCGCAAACGGCGGGGGGTTCGCATATTCTGTTCGGCCATTCGCTCGGCGGGCTGTTCGCTGCGCATGCGCTGCTCACCCGCCCCGATAGCTTCACTGCCTTCATCATCAGTAGCCCATCGCTGTGGTGGAACGATTTCGCGATCCTTGCCGCACTGCCGGCGTTCAAGGACAGCCTCGCCGCCCTGCCTGACCAACCGCGCATCTTCGTCGACGTAGGCGCGCGCGAGCAAGAGTTGCCAGCCAGCATTCCCCAGGGCCTCGGCGTGACGCTCGCGGAAGCACAGGCGCAGATCCGAAGCGCGCGTATGGTCGATGCCGCCCGCGAGTTTGCCGACGCGCTACGCGACGCGGGCGCCACCGCCCTGCACCACATTGCCTTCGCGCACGACGACCATGTGTCGGCGGCACCCGCCGCGATGTTGCACGGCATGCGCTTTGCACTTGGGCGAGACGACTGAACTTCGAACCATAAGATATTGATGAGGGGAATGATTATGCGACACCTGACCCAGGCCCTCTGCGGCACCGCCATGATGTTGGCGCTGGCCGTGCCGGCGATCGCGCAGGCCCGGGACGGCGAAGCGGGCACGGGCGAAGAGATCGTCGTCACCGCGCAAAAGCGCACCCAGTCGCTGATCGACGTCCCGCAATCGGTCTCGGTTGTGTTGGAAGCCACACTCGAAGCCCAAGGTGCAACCGGCTTCGCCGACTATCTGAAGAATGTGCCTAGCCTCCAGTTGGTCCAGGGCACACCAGGCCAGGGCCGGCTGGTGCTGCGCGGGATCAACACCGGCGGCGTCGCGTCGACCGTCGCAGTCTATCTCGATGAAACGCCCTTCGGGTCGAGCACCGGCCTTGCCAACGGCTCCGAACTCGCGGGTGATTTCGACAGCTTCGATATCGCGCGGATCGAAGTGCTCCGTGGCCCGCAAGGCACGCTATATGGAGCGAGTTCGCTAGGCGGCCTACTCAAATTCGTGACCAATGAACCGTCGACCGCGGGCTTCGAAACGAAGCTGCTGGGTGGCGCTGAGTTCACCGACGGCGGCGACGCCTCGTATCGCGGCGCGGCGATGATCAACATCCCCCTCGGCGACACGCTCGCTTTGCGCGCGTCGGGCTCGTATCGCAAACAGGGTGGCTATATCGACAGCATCGGCACTTCAGGGTCGAACGTTCGCAGCAACATCAATGATTTCGAAAATTACGGCGGCCGCGCCTCGCTGCTCTGGGAACCCGGCAACGGGACCAAAGTGCGGCTGAGTGCGCTGTTCCAGAACCTCTACGTCGACGCGCCGAGCATCGTCGAAGCCGATGCCGCGACCCTGAAGCCGCTCTATGGCGGGCTCACTCAGTCCGAGTATATCCCGACCTTCAGCGACGTGAAGTACCGGCTCTACAATGCGACAATCGACCATGATTTCGGCGGCGTGACGCTGACCTCGGCGACCAGCTATGGCCAACAACTCCAGTCGTTCCGAGCCGATTATACAGCCAATCTGTCGGCAGCGCTCGGCGGTTCCTACGTCTATTTCGACCAGCAGACCGAAAACCGCAAATGGACGCAGGAACTGCGCCTCTCCTCGAACGGCGGCGATCTTATCGAATGGCTGGTCGGCGGCTATTATACCCATGAAAAGGGCCGCATCTTCCAGAATCTCAAGACCGCAGTTCCGGGAACGCCAGGCGTGCTCAACCCGATCGACCTGCCCTTCGAGTTCGCGGTGTTCAACCTGGACTCTCGGTACGAGGAGGTCGCGGGCTTCGCAAATGCGACGCTGCACCTTTCGCCTTGGTTCGATATCGACCTCGGCGGACGCTACAGCCACAATAGCCAGCGCGCGACGCAGGCAACCGACGGAGTGTTGCTCGGGGCCGCGGTGATCGACGGGCTGCGCTCGTCGGACAATGTCTTCACCTGGTCGGTGGCTCCCAAGGTCAAGTTCGGACGGCAGGCGTCGCTCTATGCGCGCGTTGCCAAGGGGTATCGCCCCGGCGGCCCGAACGTCATCCCGATCGGCTCGCCGCCGGGCACGCCCACGACCTTTGAACCCGACACGGTCACCAGCTACGAGATCGGCTTCAAGGGCGACACCGCCGACCGCAGCGCGTCGATCGAGGCCGCAATCTATCATATCGACTGGAGCGACATCCAACTGGCGGCGGTAGTCAACGGCTTCGGGGTCAACGTCAACGGCGCAAGCGCCAAGGTCGACGGTGCGGAAATCGCCGCGACGCTGCGCCCCATCGCGGGCCTCACCGCATCGATCGGCGTCGCCTATAACGACGCGCGCCTCAGCGACGACACCGATCCGGTCGCCGTGGGCGCAGTCAAGGGCGACCCGCTACCCTTCACTCCCAGATATGCGATTAACGCCAACGCCGACTATCAATGGAATATGGGCGCGGACGTCAGTGCGTCTTTTGGCGCATCCATCCGCTCGGTTTCACGCCAGAGCGGCGGGTTCGACCCCGCCTATCTCGCAACCTTCGGCCATTTTCCGCGCGTCCGCGCCTATGAGGTGATCGACCTCCGCGCCGGGCTCGATTTCGGTCGCTATGCGCTAAATGCCTATGTCAGCAACCTGACCAATTCGGGCGGGATCACGTCGACGCAGGCGCTGCTCGGCGTCGCGGGGCTGCCGCGCAACCCGAATGGTGCGCTTGGCATCGGGGTGGTGCGGCCGCGTACCGTCGGCGTCAACGCGACCGTCAGTTTCTAAAGGCCGCTCGCCTATGCCCGTTCACGACGCTATCGACGACAACCGTATGACCTCGACGATCGCCAAACCCCGCCGCAGCCAAGCCGACCGCAGCGCCGCCACGCGAACCAAGGTGCTGGCGGCGGCGCGCGACGTGCTCTGCGCGCAGGGCTATTCGGGCGCGACGATGCACGCAATCCGCGATGCTGCAGGGATGAGCCTTGGCGCGATCCAGCACCAGTTTCCGACCAAAGCGAAGATCATGGCCGCGGTCGCCGCGGAATTCGCCGCCTATCGCACGCGCGTCTATACCGAAGCGATACGTGTGGGCGCGACGCCGCGGCAGTCGATGGAGAATCTGATCGACGCCAATTTCCGGATGGTCAGCCGCCCCGAGATGGCGGCAGTGCTTGAAATCCACCTCGCGCGGCGTAACGACCCCGACCTCGATCAGGAAGTCGGCCCCAGCACGCGCCGCTTCGACCGACGCGTCCGCCTGTGGGGCCACTTCATCCTCCACGCCGCCGGTATCGACAACGACAAGGCCTATCAGAGCCTGCAACTTCTCAACAACGCCGTTACGCGTGGCTTGACCGTCGAATATATACGCAACCCCGACATGGCTCTGATCGAGCGATCGGTAGAGGTCTGGAAGAGGCAGATGCTCGAACTGGTGTTCGGTCCTGAGTGATCGGCCGTCTGCGGCCCTTCTGACTTACAACGCAAGGGGCGAAAGCGGACATCCGTTCCAGGATTGGTCTTCCCTGTCTTTCAGGCGGTCGAATACGGCTTAAATTAGTCAACCGAGCCTTGGTCGTTGTTCGCGGCATATGTATCTTTCTGACCCGCCTATTTTATCTAGCTGCTGATCGATGAAGTTGTATAGACGGCTCATGAAGCCGCCGTTTGATCGAAAGCCGCCCGTTCCTAAACCGCAAGATCAGTTGGGGACGCAGGCCCACGAACCGCGCGGCATCGAATCTGTGCCTCGCTACCTTGTGATCAAACAGAGTATCTGCGACGCCGTCCGGGACGGTCGCCTGCGCCCCGGCGATCGCGTACCTTCGGAAGCAGAACTTGTTCAGCAGTTCGAAGTCTCGCGGATGACGGCGAACCGAGCTGTTCGCGAATTGCAGGCCGCAGGCGTCGTCGTACGACGCGCGGGAAGCGGTTCGTTCATTGCCGAACCGAGACCGATCGGGCAGATGATCGAGATCCGCAACATCGCTGAAGAAATCCGTCAGCGCGGTCATGCCTATCGCGCGCGCGTGATCCAGAACCGCGAAGAGCGCGCCAATGTTGAGACTGCGCCGCTGCTCGAGGTTTCGGTGGGGACCAAATTATTTCATTCGATCATCGTCCATCACGAGGCCGAATTCCCGATCCAGATCGAGGAGCGTTTCGTCCTCGCTTCGATCGCGCCGGAATATGGCTCGCTCGACTTCACCCGGATGACACCCAATGAATATCTGACGCGCATTGCGCCGCTCGAACGGGTGGAGCATCGCGTTTGCGCGACGATGCCCGACGAGCGGATACGCGGCATGCTGGGGCTGTCAGAGAGCGAACCGGTGCTCCAGATGACGCGCCGGACATGGAGCCGGTCCCGCCTCGTGTCCCATGCCTGGCTGACGCATCCCGGCACCCGCTTCGAGCTGTCGGCGGCTTTCTCGATCGACGATTGAAAACCATCAGCGGATTCGGGCGACCACAACCGGTTTGCGGCGGCGGCGCACCCAGCGAAAATCGCTGCGGCTGAAGCTTTTGAACAGCAGATAGAAGCCAGTTCCAGAGAGCCAGAGCGCGCCAAAGGCAACAAAGATGATCAACGGGTGATTGAAGCTCTTCCGGTTCAGATAGTCCATATTGTGGAGCATCCAGAAAAAGTCCCATGTCCGCCACGTATCGCCGCGCATGACGAGGAAACGCGCCGTGTCGAGCGAGATATAGGCGCTGCTATTTTCTGCATCGTCGAAATCGACGCGCCACATCGCGCCCTGGTGATCCCGCGACTCAAGGTTCGCCTTGGCAAGTACGCCGACCTCGCGGATCGGCGCGTCGTTCATCATTGCCGCGACCTCGCGGGCCATCGCCACGTCGACGCGAATATCCGCGCCGGTGGTCGCGTCGACAAGGCGGACGCCCTTGGCCGATCGGACCTCATAGACGGGACGGGAGCCAAGGTCGCGCAGCAGGACCCCCGTGACCGCCTCGCCGCGTGGCAGTGCCGCGACGTCGAAATAATCTCCCGCGGGCAACGGGTGCGCATGGCTCATTGCGCCGCCATGACCGCCAACCTCGTCCTTATCGAGGAGCGCCATCACCGAGCCGCTTAGGGCCCAGAGCAGGAACTGGAGTCCGAGGATCAGGCCGACCCATTTGTGGATGCGCCGAAAGAAAAGCGGCGTGAAACGTATCCTTTTCATGCCTTTTTCCTTTTGCGGCGTGGGAACGACCAGATCAGCAGCCAAGCTCCGGTCAGCGCCATGGCAAAGGCGCTCCATGTCGCGACCCGAAGTAGTGGATTGTTGACGTCGGTGCGCTCGTCATAGTCCATGATGTGAAGCATCCAGGCGACATCAAAGACACGCCACAACGCGTGGCGCCGCGAGATCAGTTCACCCGTCTGCGGCGACAGATAAAGCGTCGGACGGTTCCAGCCCTCGAACTCGACCTGCCAATAGGGCGGTTTGCGCGATTGCATTTCCTGCGGCGCCTTGGTCAGCAGGCGCACCGACACAATTTTGCCGTCGCCGGCGTAGATACGCCGCGCCTGTTCGCGAACCTGGGACTCGGTCAGCGCGGGCAGCGGCGCACCTGAGCGCGCATCGAACAACCGCGCCCCTTCCGGAGTTTCTGCTCGCCAGACGGGACGACCGAAGAAATGCTGCAAGCGAACTTCCGACGCACCGGGGGCGGACGCGACGATCCGCGACGGAGGCGCCAGACCCGCGAGATCGAATGGCTGGGTCACCGGCGCGCGCACAAGATGGTCGCCATGGATGGTGTCGATATGCACGACCACCATATAGAAGCCGGTTAGCGTCCACAGCAGAGCCTGGACGCCGACCACCAAAGCCAGCCATTTATGCGTTCGCCGGACGAACAGGGGCCAACGGATCGCCATACCGATACCCTCAGAAAGCCGTCCGGAAGCCGACGTAGAAACGCCGTCCGAGCAGGTCATAGGTCATCGTGTCGGTATTCGCATCGGTGAAGCTCTGGATATAGGGCGCCTTGCGGTCGAATAGATTGTCGACACCGAGCTGGAAACGCGTCTTCTCGTCAACCTCAAAGGCGACTTGGAGATTGTGGTAGAAGATGTTCGGCGTGCGATAGCCGATCTCTCCGGCCGAAGCGTTGAAGTCGGTCGCCTTGCCAATCCACTGCGTCGACCAGGTCGCGCTGATCCCGTCCTTTTCGGCGGTCAGCACGCCATAGCCGCGCCACTTCGGATAACCGCCGTTGCCGCCGCCGATGAAGCCGTCGAAGTCGATCGGCGCGCCACCCGGGAATGGCAGGACGACATATTTGTTGAGATAGGTGAGGTTGACGTCGAGCGAGATATTCACGCTGCCGATTCCTCCCCCATAGACCAATCCGAGATCGAGGCCGTTCATCTCCTCACGACCGGTGTTGATCGGCTGCGCGGATAGGAACGTGACCTCGCCGGTCAACGGGCTGCGCGTAAAATCATCGCAGAAGGGATGCGACAGGTTCGCACTGGCATAACAAATGGCAAGCTTCGTAGAGCCCGGAATCGCGCGGATCGCGTCCTTGATCTTTATGTCGAACCAGTCGGCGGTGAGCGACAGGCCCGGGATCAACGCTTTGGGCGTGATGACCGTGCCGACCGTCCAGGTAGTCGAACTCTCGGGCTTCAAATTCTCGTTGCCGCCAACGGTGGTGAGGATCGTGGTACCAAGCTGGACATAGTTCGCCGGCACGCCAGATGCCTGACAATTGGCGATCAGCCCTGCATTGCCGCTCGTCGAATAGCGCGAGCAGGGGTCGGTAGTCGTCAGATTACCTTCAGACACGCCGCCGAACAATTCCGGGACGTTCGGGATGCGAAAACCCGTGCCATAGGTGCCGCGCAGGCGGAAACTATTACTGATCATCCAGTCGAGGCTGGCCTTATAGTTCCAATCGCTGCCGAACAGGTCATAATCGGAATAGCGGACGGCGCCATCGAGCGTCAGCGCTTCGAAGAAGGGCTTGTCCGCCAGAATGGGTACCGACAGCTCAAGATAGGCTTCCTTGGCGACGCTCGCCCCCGCAATCGGGCTCTGCTGATTGGTGTTGGCGATACCCAGCACGGTGAGCGGATCGGGATCGCGCCAGCCCTTTTCCTTGCGATAGACGACACCCGCCGCGAATGACACGGGGCCCGCGGGCAGCTTGAACAGATCGCCGTTGAGATCGGCGGTGACCGTTGCCAGCTCATTTCCACCGCGGTCGCGCGACGTGAACAGGATATAGTCGAGAACTTCGGGGGTCAGGTCGCCGAACCCGAGATAGTCGGCGCAAGGTATCGTCGCACCGGCGGCAAGACTGCATTTGGTCGTGTCGAGCGTATTGGCCACTCGCTCTAGATTGGCGATGTTGGTCGAACCATCCACCGCAGTATTGCGCCCGAAAGCGCCCGCCACTTCCCAACCCCAGTTATTGGAGAGCTTGCCACGGAGGCCGAAGGTACCCTGCCAGGTATCGGTCTCCTGAAAGAACTGACGCGCGCCGGGTTCCGCGAGGCGACGCTGGACAAGGACGATATTCTGTCCCGTCGGGTTGGTCGGATTGCTCGCGGCGATCGAGAGATTGCGCAGCGTACCTGGTGTCGCGATCTGGTTCGACTTGCGGAACGTATAAAGAAACTCGGCGAACGCTTCGATATTGTCGGTGATATCATAGTCGGCGAAAAAGGCTGTGCTGACGCGCTCGACGGGACTGACCGCATTCAGGAACGGAGCCGAATTGAAGTTGTGCTTGGCGGCGCTGTAGGGTTCGAAGAAGTTGCCGTTACCGCCCAGCACTTGATTGAAGTTGATCTGCTGACCGTTCGGCAGCACCGCGCGCCCGCCGACCGTCGAGGCGCTGTTGACGCAACTCAACGCGCCGGGCGTCGTTTCCGCCAGCGAGCAAGGTGCGCGCGTCGCCATGTTGACCGCCTTGGTCTTCTGATAGGTGACCGCCGCCATGAAGCCGCCACGGTCGTTGCGAATGCCCCAGAGCAGGTCGGCGGTGAAGTCTGAGCCGTCGCCCTTTTCCGTGATCCCCTGCCGCACGCTGAGGCCGAGACCTTCATAGTCGGTGCGGGTCACGAGGTTGACGACACCCGACATCGCGTCCGCACCATATATCGCCGAGGCACCATCCTTGAGCACATCGGTCCTCGCAAGCGCCGCGACGGGTATCATGTTGAGGTCGGGCGACGAGTTCGCCCCGGTACCGCCTGCGACGAGGCGGCGGCCGTTGAGGAGAACAAGCGTGCGCTTGATGCCGAGGCCACGGAGGTTCACCTGCGCGGTGCCATAACCGTTGTTCGCCCAATAAGCGGAGCTTTGGTTACCCGCGAAGCCGGCGTTGGCGGGCAACCGCTGTAGCACGGTCTCAATGTTGACCAGTCCAGTATTCTCGATTTGCTGGGCGGACACCACCGTCGCCGGACCGACGCCGGCAAGATCCTGGCGCCGAATACGCGAGCCGGTCACGACGATGTCGCTTCCCAATTCGCTCGCCTCCGCCGCGGACGAGGGTGCCGCGGCATCCTGAGCGAAAGCCGGCGTTGCGATAGTTGCGACCACCGCGGCGCTCGCGAGCAATGATTTTCTGATCGACATGCGAAACCCCCTTTTTGGTTACGTGATGAACCTTAGAGAGCATCAATTGTATATACAGGTCAACAGAAATAATCCTGTAACTTCAATATGTTATATGATCAAGAAGAGGTTGCACCTGATATGGCTAATACGCATCCCGAAGGATTACCCCTCACATAAGGAGACATTTTTTTCCTTTAGGGGATGAATTGCGAACGGCACGGGTCGCCGCGGTCTAAATCCGAGTAATTTTATTACAAAAGCGTCGGTGAGCGTTCGCTGGGCGCCATGCCGGAACGAATCGGGCGAGAGCCCATCGCCTCCCCTGACGAAGCGGGCGTGCGATGTAGAAATCCAATGGATGTTCAATCAGGACGGACACACGTGATATCGGTCAGGCCGCCGACAATCGACCACCGCGAAGACTATGGCAGCCGGTTACGCAGTGTCTGCTCGACCTTGCGCGATCCCGCGAATCTCTAGAACCAGGCGCGGATACCCATCACGAAGCTGACGCCGCTGGCATCTTCGCCTGCTGCCCGCGCAAAGCGGGCCGTATCGCCAACCTTGCGCGCCCATTCGACGCCGACATAGGGCGCGAATTCCTTCACGACCTCATAGCGAAGACGAAGCCCTAGCTCGAGGTCGGAGAGGCCCGAACCGGTGCCGGTCTCGGGTACGTCCTGAAACGCGAAGTTGAGTTCGGCCATTGGCTGGAGGATAAGTTTCTGCGTGACGCGCTGATCATAATAGCCTTCGAGCCGGCCGAGGAGATCGCCCTTGATTGAGAGAAACAAGGCGCCCTCGACCTCGAACCAATAGGGTGCGAGCCCCTCGAAACCGATCGTCGCATAGGTGCGATCCGGGCCTGGCCCCAAATCTTGCCTGACACCCGCCTGTGCATTGAAATAGGGGCCAATTGCACGGCTGTAGAGCGCCTGCACCTCGGCGCCCTCGATGCCTTCGCCAAAGACACCTTCGCCTTCGCTTTTGATCGTGAGCCGATCAATGTCGCTGCCGTACCATGCCTCGCCGTCCCAGCGAAAACCATCGCGGCCCTTGCGCGCCTGATATTCGGCGAGGTTAAAGCTGATGAAGGCGATGGTCTGCGCGCCATTTTCCTTCATCATCTCGTGACGCGAATGCTCCATCTCGGCCGCTGGATAGATACGATCGGCATACCAGTCGTCCGGCGCCGCCGGGGCGGGAGCTTCGCCCGGCGGAAGATCGGTGCCGGAAGCGCCGGAGGCCGGCTCGGCCGCTGCGCCGACCCTTGGCGTGCAATGCCCCATCTTCGCATGCTCGGGCGGACAATCGGGGTCCACCGGCGCGGCCGCTGGTTCTTCCATTGTCGGCGCGGGTTTCGGGCTGTCCGCTTCGGCCGTGCAATGGCCCATCGCCGCATGCTCCGGGGGACAGGCAGATGTGCGTGCTTCTGCCTGATCCATCGCCATGCCGGACATCGACGAATGATCCATCGACTGCGCAGCCGCAGGAGACGCGAAGGCAAGCAATGCGGTGCCCGCGAAGAAAACTGGCGTCCGCATCATGCAGCCTCTCCCCGAGGGCGCACGCTTACGACGCGCATCATTCCTGCATGCATGTGATAAAGCATGTGGCAATGAAACGCCCAGTCGCCGATTGCGTCGGCAGTGAAATCGAAGCTAGCCGTGCCCCCCGGCTGGACAAGCACAGTGTGCTTGCGCGGCGAGTGATCGCCCTTGCCCGTGACAAGTTCGAAGAAATGCCCGTGCAGATGGATAGGGTGGCTCATCATCGAATCGTTGATGAGATTGATCCGGACCCGCTCGCCCTCGATGAAGGGGATCGGCTCATGGTGATCGGACATCTTCACCCCGTCGAAAGACCACATGAAGCGTTCCATATTGCCGGTAAGATGGATGTCGAGCGATCGCTCGGCAGCTCGCACGTCGGGATTGCGATCGAGAGCGACCAGGTCATGATAGGTCATAACCTTGTGACCCACATCCTCCAGCCCCTGCCCCGGCTCGCCCATACGGTCGACGGGCATCGGTGAGATCGTCTGGACGCTGGGATCGCGCTTCACCTGCGCAGCAACGCTGAAATCGCGCATGCTGTGCTGCATCCCACCCGCGCCATGTCCCATCGCGGCATGGTCCTGCGCCGCGCCGTCCGCGGGCGGCAGCTTGCAATGCCCCATCGCTGCGTGCTCGGCGGTGCATGCCGCATCGCCGGCCGTCATCGCACCCATTCCCATGTCCTTCATCGTCGCGAGCGGGCGCTCGCGAAGGGGCGGGACTTCGGCGGCCATGCCCGCACGCGGCGCCAGCGTAGCGCGTCCCATGCCCGAGCGGTCGTTGGCTTCGGCGACAAGCGTATAAGCCCGGTCCTCGACCGGGGTCACGATGACATCATAGGTTTCGGCGACCGCAATCTGGAACTCGTCGATCTCGGTCGGCACAACATTCAGGCCGTCAGCCTGCACGACGGTCATCCTGAGACCCGGGATGCGTATATTGAAGATCGTCATTGCCGAAGCGTTGACGATGCGCAGCCGCACGCGCTCGCCAGGATTGAAAAGCGCGGTCCAATTGTCGCGCGGGCCATAGCCATTGACGAGGAAGGTGTACGTCGATCCGTTAACATCGGCTACGTCAGTCGGATCCATCCGCATCGCGCCCCACTCGATGCGCTCTTTCAGCGATTGGTCTTTGCCCGAAAGCAGTCCCGACAGTGTTTGGCGCTGCATGTTGAAATGGCCGGGATTGACCTTCAGCTTGCGGAAGATCGCCTCTGGCGACAGCTGGCTATGATCGGACAGCACAACAACATGTTCGCGGTCATAACCAATGGGATCAGCTCCCGCTGGATCGATGACGATCGGTCCGTAGTGGCCGAGCTGCTCCTGCAGGCCCGAATGGCTGTGATACCAGTAGGTCCCCGACTGCACGACCGGAAATTCATAAACGAATTTCGAGCGCGGCTTGATGCCGGGGAAGCTGACGCCTGGAACGCCGTCCATATGAAACGGAAGAATCAGGCCGTGCCAGTGAATCGAGCTGTCCTCGTCGAGGTCGTTGACCACGGTGAGCTTCGCAGTCTGCCCTTCCTTGAGCCGCACCAGTGGCGCAGGCACCGTGCCGTTGATGCCAATCGCGCGGCTGAGCTTGCCGTCGATCCGCATCGTCTGCCGGGCGATGCGCAGGGTGATGTCATTGCCCGAAACGGTGGGCAGCGGCGCCGTGATGCCCTGCGACACCGGCTGAGCCCACGCCGGAAACCAGGATGCCGCGGCGGCGGCTGCTCCCCCGCCCAGAGCTGCGCTCACGAACCGACGCCTATCTACCTGCATATTCTTCCCGACCGTTTCCGAATGTTCATAATGCCATACGCAGGCACTAGGTCTGCCCCTCATCGACAGAATAAAAAAGTGCGGTCGAGCGTTTGAACGCTCAACCCTGATCGCGTTCGCCCGTTCCAGCAAGCAACGCCTTGAGACGGGTCCGTGCGCGATAGAGACGGGTTTCGATGGTCTTTTCGCTGACGTCCAGCATTGCCGCCGCTTCGGACTGGCTGACCTCGTCCATCCCGCGAAGGAGAAGCACTTCGCGCAATTTTTCCGGAAGTTGACCAACTGCGGCGCGAACCCTCGCCAGCTCCAGCCGATCGTTCACTTTTATGTCCGGCGCGGGAATATCGCTCGCTACATGATGCGCACTCTCAAGCGGCAGTGCGCGCGAGAAAAAGGACCGCACCTTTCGCCGGCGGCCCCAGTCACGACATTTGTTGAGAGCGACGCGCGATATCCAGATGCGGAACGAACGCTCGCCATCATAGCGGGCGAGCGCGGAGAATCCGGCAACGAAGGTTTCCTGCGTCAGGTCCATCGCCTCATCGGCGTCGCCGATATGTTTGACGATGAGCCGGTAGACCACAGCCTTGTAGCGACCCAGCAACTCACGATAGGCATCCTCGTGGCCCGCGCGCGCGCGCGCCACGAGCTGCTGGTCGCTATACGGCGATAGATCGGAGTTCACCGCGCATCGGCGGTCAGCGCCTTGACCACGCTCTTGTCGAACATGCGCGCCTGGTTATCATCAAGGATCGCCCGCATCGCGAAGAGATGCTGAAGCGTTTCCTTCTGCAACGTCCCCATGACGTCATGAGTATGATCGATGGCCTCAGTGACCCGCGGTCCATAGCCATGTTCGGCCTCGATCGCTTGCGCAAGCCGGATGTTGGCTGCGCGCATTTCGGTCTCGAGCGTCCGGCGCCGTTCGGCAAATTTGGTTTCGATCTGTTCGAGCTTCGCTTCCTGCACCGGCGTAAGATCCAGCTCGCTATGGAGAAGCGCGTGCAGTTCAGTTTCGCTGGCTTTCGGCGGATCCGACACGATGCGGCCAACGAACACGCCTGCAATGGCGGCGGCGAAAGCGATCAACCCGACGATGAACAAGCGGCGCGCGGACATCCTTACTGCGAGTCCAGCAAGGTCGAGGGCGCAAGCGCGCTGGCAGGCCCGAACGGACTGATGGGGCTAGCCGCGACTGCGGGTCCTGGGAAGGCGCTGCCAGCGACAACGCCGCCGCCCAGCGACACAAAGGCGGCCAAAGCCATCAGCCGGCCAATCGCGGCAGATTCGCGTCGGCGCGCCGCAAGGGCGCCGATAATGCGATCGTCCAGCGCGTCGAGCGACGCCGGCAACTCGAACCTGTCCAAAATGCGAAGCTCTTCGTCCATCGACCTGTCTCGCCAATTCTTGTCATTGTTTATACGCATGAGCGGCAATCACCCCTCACCGCTACATTCTTTTCCTTGCAGATGAGGGCTATGCGCCCGCCCTGCGTATTAACAGGACGGACACGCAATTGGAGTTTTTTATGTTCAAATCGCTTCTCCCCTCCGCGACAGCCGCTCTCGCGCTGCTCTTGATGCCGGGCGCCGCAAGTGCGCACACCCAGCTCATCGGTTCGACCCCCGCGGCCAATTCGACCGTTTCGAAAGTGACGTCCGTCAACCTGAAGTTCAACGAAAAGATAATCGCTTCGACTGTCAAAACTGAATTCGTCATGACCGGAATGCCCGGCATGGCCAATCACGCGCCAATGAAAATTCCCTATACGCCGGCGATGAGCAAAGACGGTAAGTCGATGACACTCGCGCTGAAGCGGGCGCTGGTGCCGGGAACCTACAAGGTCAAATGGTCGGCCGCGGGCGCCGACACCCACCGAATGGGTGGCGAATTCAGCTTCACCGTAAAGTAGGGCGGTGGGCGATCCCGCGCTGATCGGCATCAGGTTCGCCCTCGTTCCCTTGCCGAGGCCTGGTCTCATTGGCATGCTGTTCAAGAGACGACGAAATCACGTTGCAGTTTGAAAGTGGAGAGAGAATGCCGACGAACATTCCGCCGAGAGGCGACATCGCAGCCCGTGAGCGTCACCACACGCTCGATCTCATCGGGCTTCGCGCACACGCGACGACTGTTGGGCTCATTCAGCTGTGCGAGGAGTTGCTGAATGCGGGAGTTTTGAGCGTCGAAGGGCTCGACCGTATCAAGGAAGCCATCTTCACAGAGCTTACCGTCGGGAAGCGGGAACGCGTTGCGAGGCAATCCAATTTCGACGAAACATTACGTGACCGGATCGACGCGGTTTTCCCTTCTTTCGCCGGCGAACCCGCTCGCGAGCAGGTCGGTTCGATCGAAGATTTCGAGGACGCATTGAAAGAGTATCATGGAGCGTAATAGCTGCGAGCCATGGTCGGCGCTCGCCCGCCACCGCTAGTTTGCACACGGCTTCCCGATCAGGACAGGGGTTGCCAAAAATATATGCTATCAGTTGGCGAGCGCGTCTTCGGCCATCGCATCATGGATTGCGCGCGCCATCTCGGCCGCGCGAAAGGGCTTCGGCAAGCGAAGGACATCGCTTGCCGTGTCCTCGGCAAGGTCGGCAAACCCCGTGATCATCAGCACCGGGATATCGGCCCGGACCTTGCGCGCCTCGCGCGCCAGCTCAAGGCCGCTCATCGATGGCATTAGATAGTCGGTGACAACGATGTCGAAGGGCTGCGACCGGACCAAGCTGAGCGCCTGCGGTCCGGAGCCGGCCTGCTTCACAAAATGTCCCATCTCTTCAAGCATCGCCGCGGTCCCTTCCCGAACGACATCCTCGTCATCGACAAGCAATATACGAAGCGGTGTCGTTTCCAGCAGCGGCGCTTCTGCCGGCGAAATGTGTGACAGGGCTTCCGAGGATGCGGCTGGCAAAAGAATTTCAGCGACGGTGCCTGTGCCCTGCTCGCTACTGAGCGTCAGGCGCCCGCCCGACTGAGCCGCAAGACCATGCACCATCGACAGGCCCAGGCCCGTGCCCTTGCCAACGCCTTTTGTGGAATAGAAAGGCTCGACAGCACGCGCGAGCGTCTCGGCATCCATGCCTGCTCCGCTATCCGCCACAGCGATGCGAATATAAATTCCATCGGGAAGGCTTCCATCTTCAACTTCGGGTTCCCAGCGAGCGACCGAGATCGCAAGGCGTCCGCCTTCCGGCATCGCGTCGCGCGCGTTGACGGCGAGGTTGAGAATGGCGAGTTCTAGCTGGTGCGGATCGACCATTGCGGCTGGGACGTCGGCCACGAGATCAACCGACAAGTCGATCGTCGGACCAATTGAGCGCTGAACAAGTTCCTCCATCCCCTCGATCAGTTCCTTCACGTCGACGGGCAGCGTCTCGAGATTCTGGCGGCGGGCAAATGCAAGAAGGCGCGCTACCAGGGTTCGTGCGCGTTCGGACGACTGGAGCGCACCATCGAGAAGCTTCTGCAGCCGCGCATCCGAAATCTTTGTGCGCAAGATGTCCAGGCTGCCCACGATGGGCGTGAGGAGATTGTTGAAATCGTGCGCGACCCCGCCGGTCAACTGGCCGAGCGTCTCGAGTTTCTGGGCTTCATGGAGTTGCGCCATCACCTCTGCATGTTCGCGCGTGCGCGCCTCGACCCGTTGTTCCAGCTCTACGGCAAAGTTGCGCAGCGTCTCTTCGGCTTCCTTTCGCTCGGTGATTTTCTGACTGACGCCAATCATCCCCAGCGCACGCCCCCTCGCGTCGAGTTCGGGTTTGCCGCGAACCTGCACCCAATGAACCGATCCGTCTGGCCAGATGCAGCGATATTCGATGTCATAGTCGGCGCCCGTCTTGAGTGAACGCTCCACCTCTGCCTGCATTGTCGCCCTGTCGTCGGCGTGCACGCTTGCGACAAGCTCATCATAGGGGAACGGGTCATCGGCGGATCTGCCATAATGGCTCTTGCAATCGGGCGATGCGTCGAGCCGCATCGTGGCGACGTCAAAACTCCATTCGCCAAGCCGTCCGGCAGAAAGGGCAATGCGCAGCTGTTGTTCGCCTTCGCGGATCGCCTGCAGCCGCGCCCGCGCTTCATATTGCCTGCGGCGCCCACGCAGAGCAGCCTTAACGATGCTGATAAGAGTCGTGGGATGAAACGGACGCTCGATAAAGGTCACATTGCCTAAAAGTTCGAGATAGCGACCGGCAGCAGGATTGCGCTCGATGCTTCCGCCGCGCTCGGTGAGGAGGATGAACGGAAAATCCGACCATTCGCCCTGCGCCCGGATGAAGGCGTCCAGCGCGCGAAGATCCGCACCGCGAAGCGCCTCATCGGTGACCAGCCCGAAACCCGCTCCGCGAAGCAAGATGTCGACAAAATCCTGGAGCCCCGTCGCGATCGCACTTTCGATGCCTGCCTCGCGCAGCATCGAGGCGGCGATATCGGCGTCTCTTCCTCGCGGCGCGAGAATGATCGCCCGCTCTGAAAAGGTCCGGTTCATCCCGTCGGAAGTGCCTGCGGCGTTTCCATGAGATCTCCGTTCCCGATGATCTCCGGAACGCCCCGAAGCACGCCCTGAAAACCGGTAAGCGGCTCGCCAAGAGTGATACCACCCGCGCCAATGCGATATTCGCGGATTGTATGCTCGTGGGCGCCGGTGCGCTTTTTCATGATCGATATGGCGCGGCGCACGCGGCCCGCCGCCTCGAAATAGCGGAGCAAGACGACGGTGTCGGCAAGATATGTCACATCAACCGGCGCTTTCATGTCGCCCACTAGGCCGTGCTGTGCGACGGTCAGGAACGTCATCGCGCCCCGTCGGTTCAAATATTGCAGCAGCTCATGCATGTGAAGTATGAGCGCCGTCTCTTCGGGCATCGCAGCCTGAAAACCGTTAAGGCTGTCGATAACGACAGTTTTCGCCTGATATTGCTCAACACAATTGCGCACGCGATGCGAGAATTCGCCCGGCGACAGTTCGGCGGCGTCGACCTGCTCGATGATGAGATTGCCGCTATCAACCATCTGCTGGATGTCGATCCCCATTCCCCTGGCGCGCGAAATCAGGAGACCGAGCTCCTCGTCGAAGACGAACATCGCGGCCTTGTCGCCGCGGCGGATCGCGCTCTCGACGAAGGTTAGCGCAAAGAGGGATTTTCCCGTCCCGGAGGGTCCGAGAATAAGCGCGCTCGACCCCGTATCGAAGCCGCCGCCGAGTAGAGCGTTGAGTTCGGCATTCTCGGTTTTGACGACGTCGCGAACGAAATCGGTCTTGTGCTCGAGCGATACAAGGCGCGGAAAGGCGCGCACCCCGCCCCTCTCGATCACAAAATCATGATAACCGCCGCGAAAGCGCTGACCGCGATATTTAAGGACGCGCAGCCGGCGCCTTTCCGCGCCATATTCGGGCGACATCTCCTGCAGCCGAATGACCCCGTGCGCAACGCTGTGCACCGTCTTGTCGGCGCTCTCGGACGTCAGGTCGTCAAGCATGAGCACCGTGGCGTCATGCCGCGCGAAATAATGTTTGAGCGACAGGATCTGGCGGCGATACCGAAGCGAACTTTGCGCAAGCAAGCGGATTTCGGAGAGGCTGTCGAGTACGACCCGATCGGGTTTCACCTCCTCATATTTTTCGAGAATGCGCTTGGTCGTCTCGCCGAGCTCCAGGTCGGATGAATAGAGAAGGCTTTGCTGCTGCTCGTCATTGAGCAGGGCTTCGGGAGGTACGAGCTCGAAGATATGGAAATTGTCGGGAAGATCCCACCCATGCGATCGGGCGGTCTCTCGCAGTTCCTCCTCGGTCTCCGACAAGGTGATGTAAAGGCAGCATTCTCCCTTGGCGGCGCCGGCGAGGAGAAACTGGTTTGCGATTGTGGTCTTGCCCGTGCCTGGGTCGCCCTCCATGAGGAAGATGCGACCTCGCGCCAGGCCCCCCGCAATGATTTCGTCGAGGCCCGAGACCCCGGTTTCCGCCTTGATCGTCCGATCCACATTGGTTTCCTCTGTCACTCGGTTGCGCTCCATCGCTCATCGGCCTGTCGGTGGAAAATGTTCGACAAGCGGAAGCGGTTCCCGCAACGGCGCATGGCGAAGAGTTCAGTCAAGCTCAGCGAGCGCGCGCTTCAAGCTGTCGAGCGTGAAGGGCTTTGCGAGATAGGGCCGATCTTGCCAAGCTGCCCCGAGCGCCTCGGTGAAACCGCCCGTCGCCACCAGGAACGGAATGTCCGCGTCCGACAATGCCGCCGCGATCGGATCGCCGCTGTCGCCATGGGCCAGGTGGACATCGACGATCGCGGCATCGATTCCGCCTTCAGATATTCTCGCCAGCGCGGGCGACACGCCATCGACGACCGCAATCGGCTCGCGCCCCATCATGAGGAAATATTCCTCAAGAAGCATGCCGATGATGGCGTCATCCTCGACGATCAATATGCGCTGCAATGTCGGCATGCTTGCTCCGGTACGGCACGGCGCCAGGGGCGCCAAGGATCAAGCTAGAACAAGGCGGTAGGCCGGTTTGTTCCGCGCGCCAACACAGCCTGCCGTTCGAACGCCGTCCCCGGTCATTGCCCCCGGCGCGCGACGTCGCAGTCTCTTCGCGTTATTCAAATCAATGTTCGGTGCGGCTGGCGCGCTGCGCCAAAGCCCGCGAGCCCGGGAACGCTTTTCGCAAACAAATGTTTGTCATTCGGATGGAACCCGATGGACAGGAGGATATGTGCACAGGGATGTCGACGCCCCTTTTCGCTGGATGGGTGACGCCGCGCAGGCGCCGCGGGACGATCGGCTCGGCATCTTTATCCGCAAGCTGATCAGCCACAGCCGTCTCGCCGCCGATGACCAGGCCGCGATCGCCTCACTGCCGTTCAGCATCAAGACGCTGGAGCCCAACGACCATATTCTGCGAGAAGGCGAGCGGGCGGAAATCTGCCCGGTGCTGCTGTCGGGCTTCGCCTACCGTCAAAAGATCTCCGCCGATGGCGGTCGACAGATCGTCGCGCTCAAGATCCCGGGCGACCCGCTCGATTTCCAATCGCTCTATCTCGACCGCGCCGACCATAACCTTCAGGCGCTTACCAAGGTCGAGCTTGCGATCTTCGCGCTGAAGGATCTGGAAAAGCTGGTGGCGCCGCGCCCTGGCCTCGCCCGCGCCGTCTTCGTCGACATATTGATCGAAGCTTCGATCGGACGCGAGTGGCTACTCAACATCGGCCGCCGGAATGCGCTTGCCCGCCTCGCGCATCTGCTTTGCGAACTGCTTTACCGGGTGGAGCAGATCGCGGGCGAGACGATCGACAATTTCGAGCTGCCGCTGACGCAGGAACAACTCGCCGACTTGCTCGGCCTGACGCCGGTGCACATCAACCGAACGCTCCGGCAGCTCGAAAAAGAGGGTGCGATCCGGCGCGTGTCGCGGCGCGTGTCGATCGCCGACATTGCCACGCTACATAGGATTGCCCAATTTTCCGATATTTACCTGCATCGAAACCAAGGTTCGGCGGTTGTCTGAATAAGGGCGGGCTATGATTGGAGATGCCTGCCCATGCCCCGCTATTTCTTCCATCTCTGCGACGGCACGCAGGAGATCGACGCATATGGCAATGACTTCGACGACGACGCGGCCGCACTGCGCGAGGCTATCAGGTTCGGCGGCGAACTCCTCAGCGACGATCCGGGGATACTCGTTCGCGATGACAGCCTGCGGATCAACGTCACCAATGAAAGCGGCGAGTTGAGCTGCGCGCTGATCGTGCAGATTGTCGACGCCAACTGGCGCCCGGCCCCAGCCTCCCGGGACGATCTTCGCGCGCCCGTCAGCCCAACACGACCTTGAGCTTGTCGAGAAGCGCATCGCGTTCGAACGGCTTCCTCGCCACCGGCACCGCCGCCAGGTCGTCGGGGATGGTGCCATCGTCGCCATAGCCCGTCGCGAAGAGAAAAGGTGTGCCGCGCTCGGCGAGGAGGCGCGCGATCGGCTCGGATGTCTCGTGCCCCAGATTGATGTCGAGGATCGCAAAATCGGGTGCGCTGCCGGCCAGAAATTCGAGCGCATCGCGCGATGACGTCAGCGTGTTGAGCACGATGACGCCGACATCCTCCAATATTTGCTCGAGATCGATCGCGATAAGTAGCTGGTCCTCGACGATCAGCGCCGTCATGCCGGCCAGATCAAGATTGTCGTGACGGTCGACCATCGGCGGCTCCTCCTTCGTCGTAACGGCTTCGGCCTGCCGCAGCGTGACGAAGCGCGATGGCAGGGTGAAATCGGCCTTGAGCCCTTCGGGAAGATAGACGACCGATGCATCGCCCCCCAGGTCGAACGGGATGCTGCGCTCAATGAGGACCGAGCCGAACCCGCGGTGCGCCGGCGCCGCGACAAGCGGGCCCTCCATTTCACGCCAGGCAATATTGCAGCCGCCAACGGACGTCAGCGACCAATTCACTGAAAGGCGGCCGGTGGGAAGCGACAAGGCGCCATATTTGGCGGCATTGGTCGAAAGCTCGTGCAGGACGAGTGCCATGATCGAATAGGCGCGTGCGTCCATCCAGATCGCCGGGCCATCCAGCGTAACGCGCTCGCCATCGCCCCAATAGGGCATGAGTTCGGCGTGCAATAGATCGCGCAGCGCGCCGCCGCCATCGTTGCGCACGACCTGGTCGTGCGCAAGCGACAAGGCCTGAATGCGGCCGCGCAACGATGCAGCGTAATTTTCGAGCGTCTCGCCGTCGGCGGTCGGATGCACGACGAGCGAGCGGATCACGGCGAGGATGTTCTTCACCCGGTGATTAAGCTCCTCGTTGAGCATGCGCTGGCGAAGCTCGGCCTTGGTACGTTCGTCGGCGAGCCGCTCGCTGTGCTGGAGGATGACCTCGACGAGCGCGATGCGCGTTGCCTCGCCAAAGCGTCGCTCCTGCTCGGTCCAGTGCGCGCTCTCGCTGCGCACGGTTTCCTTCCATATCGCGAAGCTCTTACGCGGCGTCAGCCGATCGCCAAGCGGCCCCGTCTCATAGGTCTTGTCGGGATTTCCCGCCCAGTCGAGCGTGTGGACGAGCTCCTTGCGGAAAAAGAAGAGGAAGTCCCGAGGCCGCTGCGAAAGCGGCACGACGAGCATGCCGGCCGCCATCGGCGCATAATCTTCGGCTCCCGGCACGACATTGGCGAGTTTGTGGGTTGCCCATATCTGGCCATCGGCGACGGTTTCCGCAAAACGCGCGAGCGCGAGAATGGCCGCCTCGGGCGGCACCGACCCCACGACCGACATCTGTCCGTCGAGCCACATCGCCGCGCCATCGCAAGGAATGAGTCCGGCGAACTGCGAAAGCTTGTCGCGGAGCAACCCGTTGATGTCGTGCGAGCCGACCGTATCGCGCAGGAAGCTGTCGAGTGCCTCGCGTGCCCGGTGCGCCGCGTCCAGCGTTTGCTTATGTCGCAGCGCATTAAGATGGAGCGAGAAGAATTCGCCGAACATTTCGGCCGCAACGCGCTCGGCCATCGACAAGGTGCGGGGGCTGTAGTGATGGCATGCGATCAAGCCCCAAAGCCCGCCGTCGACGATGATCGAGATCGACATCGATGCGCCGACGCCCATGTTGCGCAGATATTCGCAGTGGATCGGCGAGACGCTGCGCAGGTGCGCGAACGAGAGGTCGAGCGGTTCGCCCGATGCGTCGAGCACCGGCTCGACCGATATGCGTTCGAAATCGGCGTCCGAGATGATCCGGATCGTGTTCTTGAGATAGAGCGCCCGTGCCTGCTGCGGGATGTCGGTCGCCGGAAAATATTGGCCAAGGAAGCTTTCGAGATCGGCGCGCTTCGCTTCGCTCACCACCTTGCCGGCACCGTCGGGCCCAAATTGGTAGATCATCACCCGGTCGTAACCAAGGGCGGCGCGTACCAGCCGCGCACTGTCCTTCGCCAGCCGTTCGACGCTGTCGATTGCCGCGATGCGCCCGATCATCGCGCGCGCCATTTCGAGCGGCGCGGCGAGATTGGCCTCTGCGGGTTCGAACTCGATGATCGCGCTGCCCTTGAAGCGGTGTACTGCGACATCGAAGCGACGGCCGTTTTCCAGCACGCAATCGAACATCAGCGCCGAGCGTCCGCTGAGCTGGGCGCGTCCGAGCGCGTTACGAATATCGTGCGCGGTCTTTGCACCGAGGACGGACGCAAGGTCGCGCCCGTTGAGATTGCCCGCCGCACCGAGCATGTCACCGCAGTTGAGCGAATGCCGCAAGATCGTCACCGCCCCGGCGTCGCAGGCGACAAGACAGCCGTGCGGCTGGATGCTCCCCGGGATGTGGATTGGTTCGCGGTCGCAGTTGGTAAGATCGACGGAGGGGGTCATACGCTCTCCGCCGCATAGATGCCGAGCGCGAAATCGAAAGTTGCCGCCGCCGCTTCGAGAACAGCGTCCGCCTCGCTGTCCGGGACCGTCTCGAGCAGCGCCAAAAAGCGACTCCAGCGCATCGGGTCGCGCGTTTGGGCCGTGAGATGGCGCGCGCCGCGATGCGGCCCGAATCCGAGCGCGGCCGCGCGGCGGACGAGAAGTCGCGCGCCAAGCGCGGACCCCTCGACGACATAGGCGACCCCAAGTGCGGCGGGGCCGTGGCTCGCGACCGTAAAGCGCCGCTCGGGACGCGGTACCAGCTTGAAGTCCGCAAGATCGGCGCGCATCAGGTCCGCTAAGGGCAAAAGAGGCCATTGCGCGTAGCCGGCGAACCGCGCCTCGATCGGATCACGGAACGCAAGACTGCTTGCGACGAAGCGGCCATAGGCTTCCGCCGTGACGAACGATCCGACCGCGTCGTCGAGCAATTGGTGTGTGGGCGCCGTATGAGCCTGGAGAGCGCGGCGAAGCTTTTTGTTGGGCAAGTGTCCGTCCGGTTGCGGGCGAGCACAGCGCCCGGAAGCATTCTGCCATCGCAGCGGTGAAACGACTTATCTTATGTTAGAACACCCAAATTCTCACTTCACTTTATCGTGCGCCGCCGACCGCTTGCCGTTATCGAGCTTGGCTTCCCCGACGATCGGCGAACGACCGCCCTTCTGATCGCCACCGCCATGCTGCACATTCCAAAGCAGCGTGAGCAACCGGTAGCGACCTACCGCGTTAGATCGTCATGCAAGAGATACCCCGATGACACCGCGCTGGCCTTCGACGCTATGGGTTGTCCGGCACGGCCAGAGCGCGGGCAATGTCGCACGCGATGCCGCAGACGCCGCGGGTGCCGAACGTATCGAACTCGATCACCGAGATGTCGATGTCCCGCTGTCGAAGCTGGGACGGGAGCAATCTAAAGCGCTCGGTGAATGGTTCGCGTCCGGCGAGGAAGGCGGCCGCCCGGAGATCATGCTCGCTTCGCCATATATCCGAGCGGTTCAAACGGCAGAAATCTTCCGTGAAGCCGGCGGGTGCGAGTTCGACGAAAATATTTGCATCGACGAGCGGCTCCGCGAAAAGGAGTTCGGTATTCTGGATGGCCTCACGCGGTTCGGCATCGAAGCCTCGCATCCCGAGCAGGCAGAGTTCCGTAGTCTGCTCGGTAAATTCTATCATCGCCCGCCGGGCGGCGAGAGTTGGTGCGACGTCATCCTTCGTCTCCGGTCGCTTCTCGACACCGTGTCGCTCCATTATGGCGGACGTCGCGTGATGATCGTCGCGCATCAGGTCGTCGTACTTTGCCTCCGCACCATCATCGAAAATCTGGGAGAGGCGGAAATCCTGGCGATCGACAAGGAGGGTGACGTAGCCAATTGCGCGATCACCGAATATCGCTTCGATCCCTCTATCGGCCGGGACGGTAATCTGGTGCTGGTGCGCTACAATGTGACAGCGCCGATGAAGGACGACGTTCCGGTTACCCGCGAGCCCGATGCGATGGTCGCCGCTCGTGGTTGACCCGATCGCGCTCGACACCGCTTGGCTCAAGGCGAACCCGCTTCCCGATCATCATGACAATGTCGACAAGAACGGTCGCGGGCGCGTGCTGGTCATCGGCGGCTGCCGCAGGGTTCCCGGCGGGATGCTGCTGACCGCCGAGGCGGCTTTTCGTGCCGGCGCGGGCAAGGTAACGATCGCCACCATCGCATCGGCCGCGATCCCCGTCGGCATCGCTTTTCCGGCCTGCGCCGTCGTCGCCCTGCCCGAAACCGAAAGCGGAGAGATCGCGCCCAGCAGCGCCGATCTGTTGCTCGCCGAAATGGCCAATCACGATGCGATTGTCTTCGGGCCGGCGATGATCGACGAAGAGATCGTCCGCACGCTGCTAGCCGCCCTCTTGCCCGCCCTACCCGCCGACATATTCTTGCTCCTCGACGCCTTTGCCCTGCGCGCCGCCGCGGCCCACGCAGATGCGATCGCTGCGCACGGCAGCCACACCGTCCTCACCCCACATGAAGGCGAACTTGCCGCCATGTTGGGCGCCGACAAGGATGAGGTGTCGCGCGACCCGCTTGTTGCACTGACGCTCGCCGCCGACCGCTTCGGCGCCGCAATCATGGTCAAGGGGGCGACGAGCCATTTGATGGCTGAGGGCACCTGCTTATCCTACGCCGGCGGCGGCCTTGGTCTGGCCGTCAGCGGGTCGGGCGACGTGCTTGCCGGCTTGATCGCAGGCCTCGGTGCGCAAGGCCTTGCGCCGCTTCAAGCGGCCGCCTGGGGCATCTGGCTCCATGGTGAGGCCGGGCGCCGCCTGTCGGAGGCGATGGGGCCGATCGGATATCTCGCCCGCGAACTGGCGCCGCTCGCACCTGGGCTTATGCGCGGGGTGTAGATTGCGCCCGCCGTGGCGCCCCGGTCGCGCTCTGTCATAGCGTCCGGCCAACCAATAGCGGCCTTCCCGACCAGAAAAGAGCGACCTGTGTCCGCCGCGTTGCGGTTACGGACGATCCTTCTTGCTCAACGGCAATGCAATGGACGCCCGCGTGCCTTTACCCGACCTCGCCAACGCGTAGCGCACTTCGGCTCGCATGGTACGCGCCATGGCGGCGATGAGCTTGGTCCCCAGTCCCGTGCCGCGGACAGCGCCGTCTTGGGGCAGGCCCATTCCCTCATCTTCGACGGCAAGTTCGACCATATTCTCTCCGTCCATGGAAAGACTGACCAAAATTTCGCCGTGAGCGGCCTCGGCATAGGCATATTTGCAGGCATTGCTCACCCATTCATTCGCGATCATGCCGAGCGCAACTGCCTTGTCGGTGCACAGTTTGATAGGCGGCGCGGAAACGACAACCTCACGGCGAGCCGCAGCCGTGGACCAACTCTCGCTAAGATCGGTGGCAAGGCCGGCGAGATATTCGTCCATCGCGACAAACTCGACATCGTCGGTCGTGTAGAGGCGCCGGTTGACCTGTGCGATCGTCGCGATGCGTTGCTGCGTCTTCTGAAGCGCCTCGCGTGCGCCAGGGTCGGCCAGCGTTTTCGCCTGCAGCGCGATGAACGACATCACCATCTGCAGGTTATTCGCGACGCGGTGATTTACTTCCTTGAGCAACGCTTCGAGCCGCGCGTTACTGGCCCGCAATTCGGCCTCCGCTTGCTCACGCGCCCGGCGCAGCAGGGCTCGTTCGAGGACCTGCGTAAAGATGCTGCCGAGCAGGTCGAAGAATTCCTCGCCGACCGACTTGACCACATAGTCGTCGGCGCCCGATTTAAGGGCTGCGACGGCAATCCTGCTTTCTTCCGATCCCGTCACATAAACAATTGGCGGACAATCGGTCAGTGCGCGGAGAGCCTCGATCGTCGCCAGCCCATCCATTCCCGGCATATAATGATCGACCGCTACAAGGTCGAAGGCACCATCCCGCGTCATTTCGACGCCGTCCGCACCGGTCGCTGCAAGGCTGATATCGAAGCCCTTCCGCGCCAAGGCGCGGGAGACGAGGCGTCTTATTCCCTCGTCGTCGTCGATATAAAGGATGTGGGGCAGCGTCTTTCTCAGGCGGGATCGGGTTCGGGGACCTGGATCACCGACAGAAAGAGGCCAAGTTGTCGGATCGCATCCGCGAAATTCTCGTAATTCACCGGCTTGGTGATGTAGACGTTGCAACCGAGGTCATAGCAACGCTGAATTTCCACCTTGTCGTCGGTCGTCGTCAGCACCACAACCGGGGTTCGACGAAGCGGACTGCCATCCCCCTTGATCTTCGCCAATATGTCCGTGCCGCTCATGTCGGGCAGATTTAGGTCGAGCAGGATCAGTGCCGGGCCGTTGCGCACCGGGCCATGTTCGCTGTCGTAAAGGAACGACAGCGCCGAATTGCCGTCGAGGAAATGATGGATGGTGTTCGAAATACCCGCGCGGCGGATATTCTTCTCGATAAGGCGCGCATGGCCCTCATCGTCCTCGATCATCACGATATTCACCGGTTGCTGGTCAGGCATTTTCGTCTCCGCCAAGCCATTCCGTCGGCAAGCTTAAACGGAAGGTCGATCCCTCATCGAGGGCTGATGAAACTTCGATAGTCGCGCCCAGCCGATATGCAAGAGCTCGTGCGTGGGCAAGCCCGATCCCCTCGCCTGGCTGGTCCTGTGTGCCAGACCGCCGGAACAGATCAAAAATGCGGCCGTGATCGCGCGGGTCGATCCCGCGGCCATTGTCGATCACCTCGACGACCGCGCGGCCATGAGCCGTGCGCCCGCGCACGTCGATCACGCCCGGTCGGCCGGGCTTCAGATATTTGAGGGCATTCTCGACAAGGTTCGACAATATCTGCTCGACGGCGACGCGATCATTGACGATCGTCGGCAACTCGCCAACCGAAACGGCCGTGCCATCTTCCTGGATGCGATGCTGAAGGCTTTCGACGATGCCGTGCACCATCGAAGTGAGATCGAGCGGTTCGGGCGCGAGCGTACGGCGGCCCTGCCGCGACAGGTTGAGGATGGCGTTGATCAGCCGGTCCATCTTCTGCGTCGAGGTTCGGATGAAGCCGATCGCCTCGGGAAGATCCTCCTCGATCGCAAGGCGAGTGTTCGGATCGGGCGCGGCCCAGCCTTCCGCATCACTTTTTTCAAGATAGCCGGCGATGGACCGGCGCGCTGTTTCAAGTTCTGCGGTAAAGCCCATGACATTGACGAGCGGGGACCGAAGATCGTGCGATACGATGTAGGCAAAGCGCTGTATTTCCGCGTTGGCGCGTTTGAGTTCGCCGGTGCGCGCATCGACAAGCTGTTCCAGACCGTCGTTCAGATACCGAAGCTCTTCTCGCGAGGTTCGCAAGTCGGTGAGGTTCCGTCGAACGAGCCATAGCGTCACGGCCGCGATCACTATGATGAGCAGGCCCGTCGAAACAAGTGCTGCGGTAAAAAGGCGCTGCGTCATACGCAGTTCTGCCTCGCGGGCGCGCAGCAGCCCGAGTTCGTCATTGACCATCGTCTGCACAATCGCGCGCATCTCGCGAACGAAGGCTACGCCATCATCGTTCGAGAAGTCGGCCAGCATGCGGGCGCGCGCCGCCCCGCTTAGGGAGATCGTCATCCGATAGTGGCGGAAATAGGAATCCAGCAGCGCGCGCAGCCGCTCCACACGGCGCTGCTGGGCCGGATTATCCGCGATCAACGCCGCCAATTCATTCGCGCGTGCCGATGCGACCTTCTGCGTATCTTCGACAATGCCCGCGAAGGCGAAATTCTGAGTCAGCAGGAGCCCGCGCCGCGCAGTCTCCATTCGTTCGTTTGCGCTCGCGAAACCGCCGAGACTGGCCTCCACTGCCAATGTGTGCGCCACAAGCTGCGCGTTGGCCTCATTCTGCCGCTGAATCCAGAAAGTCGCGATCGCGGCCGCCAGCAGCGCCGCAAATCCGAATGAAAGCATGATGATGATCAATCGGCTTGCGCGGGCATCGCGGCCAAGCGCGCCAATTTTCGTTGAATCCATCTAGTTCGCACTTCCCTACCGGCAGCCTGGCCACCGATTTCGGCAGCATTCATGACTGTCGCAGCGTCGCTAAACAAGCCCGTATGCTCGCCGCTTGCATCTTTTCCGGCACGACGACGTTGGACCTATCCGAACATAGGGGACATTATTTGAAGAACGCCGCCCGCCCGACCGCTCCATTCACGCTTCCTATCGCGGAACACCGTGCCTGCGTGTTGGCCGCTTCCGTTCCGGTTCGATTTTGACCGATGGACCTTTTCAATCCTGACCTGATCTGGCCAATATGCGGAGCGGTTGCCGCAGGCACGCTAATCGGGGGCGAACGCGAGTATCGCGCGAGCCCGGCGGGCCTTCGCACCCATATTCTCGTCAGCCTGTCGTGTTGCCTTCTGATGCTATCGGCAGTCCACCAGATGGCATGGCTCAACGACACCCCGATCGAGGTTATCCGGATCGACCCCGTGCGTATGGCGCACGGCGTCCTGACCGGCATCGGCTTTCTGTGCGGGGGCGTGATCTTTCGCGAGGGCCTCAATGTTCGCGGCCTCACCACGGCCGCATCGCTGTGGATGACCTCTACCCTTGGCATGCTTTTCGGGATCGGCTTCTACGAACTCGCAATTTTCGGAACCGTCGTGACGTTACTGGTCCTGGCAGCGGTGACGATCACCGAGCGCCATGCCCCGCAGCGGCGCGTCGTCCATCTGAGCGCCAGTTTCGACAGAACAAGCAACATGTCATCGGACCAGTTCGTCAACGCGCTCGAAATGCACGGGCTCAAGACGATCACCGTGGACGAGCGCCTCGCGTCGGATATGCTGACCTTCTCGGCGATCGCGGATGGATATACCGAGGAGCGCATTCTCGCGATCGTTTCGGCCTGGAAGGCCGGCATGGATGTGAAGGAATATGAAGTGCGCCCGGCGCAGGCTTGATCGCTTCGTGGCGGCCTGGCCTTCCAATCTTCCAATATGAAAGCGCCGGCAGCCCATCGGCCACCGGCGCTTTAATATTGGAACTCAGGCTCTGCCTATGATCAGGGCAAGGTTCGGCGACCGCCTCGTCCGAACACGAAACCGACGACGACCAGAATTACTGCTAGCACCAGCAGGATTTTCGCGAAATCCGCCGACAGTCCGGCGATGCCGCCGAAGCCGAGAAGCGCCGCGACGAGCGCCACAACCGCAAAGATGATAGCCCATCTGAACATGTTCATTCTCCTTCGTGGACGCGCGCCTTCTTTCGCTCGCGCATGGAAATGCCGAGCGGCGATTGGAGCCGTCAACTTATCCTGAATGGATAATTTGGTAACGATTTCCCGCGTGGAAGGTTCCTGCCCCGCTCGGGGCCAAACAGGAATAGCTGTGCGTGCCGAAAGAGCCGTACACCGGCATGAGTGCGCATTGGCTCCGCCAAATTCCGCCATGCAATCCGGGGGTCATGGTCACCTGTCCGGTTGAACGAACCCTGGCCATCGCCGCATATAGTATATGAAATCATCGCTGAGCCCTTCGTCACGCAAGTGCCGGGCCGTAACCGGAAGCTCCGGCGACCGATACGTCGGATCGCGGCGGACGCGTTCGGGAAAATCGTGGCGCAATATGGCTGCGCGGCCAATCACGACAAAGTCGCAGCCGGCGTCGAGTACCCAGGCTGCGTCTTCTGCATCCATGACCTTGCCAGCCGCGCCGAGCAGGACATTGCCGCGTGGCAGGTCGGTGAAGAAGCTCATCAGCGAACGAGATTTGAACCGTTCTTCCTCCGGTTCCTTGCGGACATCCCACAGCGACATGTCAAGATAGTCGATCTTTTCCTGCCGCAGCACTTCGGCCGCCACATCGCGGATTTCTTGCAGTTCCAGCCCGAAACGCTCGGGCGAAAGCCTCAGGCCGAGCTGGAAGTCGGGGCCCGTGGCGGCGCGAACGCCGTCGATGATCTCGAAGATGATGCGCGCACGGTTTTCGAGACTGCCGCCATACCGGTCGGTTCGCCGGTTGCTTGCCGCCGACAGGAATTCGGCAAGGATGTATCCGTGCGCTCCGTGGATCTCGACGCCGTCGAAGCCCGCCTGCTCGGCCCGACGCGCGCCTGCGATGAAGTCGTCGCGCAGCTCCTCGACCTCGGCTTCGGACAGAGCCCGGACATTGCGTTCGGGCACTTCCGACGGCGCGACGGGCGCGCCGATCAGTTCGGGTTCGGCGCGGCTTCCGGCGTGATGCAGTTGCAGCGAAGAGAGCGAGCCCCGCGCCTTGATTCCGGCGGCGAGCCCCGCGAGGCCTTCGACATGCTGGTCGGCGAAGACGCCGAGCTGCCCCGTAAAACCCTGCCCCACCGGCTGGACGTGCGACGCGGCGGTCATCGTCAACGCAAAGCCCCCTTCCGCGCGCATCTCCAGCCACTTGCGCTCCGCTTCCGAAAGTGTGCCGTCGGCATGGCTCTGCCGATTGGTCAGCGGTGCGAGCATCAGCCGGTTCTTCATCGGCTTGCCCCGTGCGAGGGACAAAGGTTCGAACAGTCTTTCGGACGACATATCGCTCACTTCCATATGGGGACGCGGGTGCCGGACCTATCGGAGGGTGAAGCCACGATAACCTTCCGCCGCAGCGTCGGAACAGATTTCGCGATAGCGGCCAAGCCCGCCGATGTAGACAGGAAAGGTGCGCGGCTTGCCCGGCACGTTCGCGCCGGTGTACCAAGTGTTGGCGGTCGGATAGAGCGACAGCGAGCCCAGTGTCGTCACCTTGCCCATCCACCAATCCTCAGCCTCTGCGTCGGCCTCGATCGAACGCAGGCCGTCGGCGCGCATATGGGTAATGCAATCGCAGACCCAGTCGACATTCTGTTCGTTCAAAAGGATGAAATTGGCGAGCGCCGACGGCCCGTTCGGTCCGGCAATGACAAACAGGTTTGGAAAGCCCTCGATCATCAGGCCAAGATGGGAACGCCCGCCGTCGGCCCATTTATCCTTCAGCTTGCGGCCGTCCCTTCCCTCGATGTCGATCGACAGCATCGCGCCGGTTAGCGCGTCATAGCCCATCGCCGCGATGATGACGTCGACCTCGACTTCGCCCTCGGCGGTGCGGATGCCCTTTTCGGTGATTTCGACGATAGGATGCTCGAGACAGTCCTTCAGCGTCACATTGTCGCGGTTATAGGCTTCGTAATATCCGGTATCGAGGCATGGGCGCCGCGCAAAGATCGGATAGCCGCGCGGGGTCAACCGGCGTGCGGTGTCGGGATCCTTCACCACGTCGGCGATCTTGCCGCGCACGAATTCGGCGACGACCTCGTTCGCCTCGCGATTGGTGAGCAGGTCAGAGAAAAGTCCGAGGAAAGCGAGGCCGCTGTGCGCCCAGGCATCTTCCATCAGCTTCTCGCGCTCGGCGGGCGTGACGCTAAACACCGGGCGGTGCGTGATCGGCCGCACGCCGCCGGTCAGCGAGTGACGCGCCGCCGCACGCAGTCCCGGATAATGCGCCTTGATATGCGCAACATAGTCTTCATCGAGCTTGCGGTTGCGCATTGGCAGCGTGAAGCTGGGCGTGCGCTGATAGACATAGAGATGCCCGGCCTTTTCGGCGACCACCGGCACGATCTGGATGCCCGAAGACCCGGTGCCGATCAACGCGACGCGCTTGCCCGTGAGGTCAACGTCATGATGTGGCCATTTGCCCGACAGATACAGTTCGCCCTTGAACTTGTCGGCGCCCGGAATGTCGACCTGTTTCGGCACCGACAACGGCCCGGTCGCCATCAGGCAATAGCTTGCCTCATAAATGTCGCCGCGATCGGTCTCGATCCGCCAAAGCGCCGCATCCTCGTCATAATGAACCGCCGTTGCGCGCGTTTCGAAGCTGATGTCGCGCTTCAGGTCGAGCTTGTCGGCGACAAAGCGCGCGTAGGACAGGATTTCGGGCTGCGCCGCGAACTGCTGGCTCCAGGTCCATTCCTGCTGAATCTCGTCGGAGAAGGAATAGCTGTAGTCGATGCTCATCACGTCGCAGCGCGCGCCGGGATAGCGGTTCCAGTACCAGGTACCCCCGACGTCGTCACCGGCTTCGATCAGATGAACATCAAGCCCCATGCCGCGCGTGCGGTGCAGCGCATACATGCCGCCGAATCCGGCGCCGATAATCAGCGCGTCGAGGCGGCGGGGAGTCTTGTCGGGGGAGGAATTGGCCTGTTGCATCGAAAATCCTTGGGAAAGTCTTGTGTCGGTCGTCGGGCAGCGAATTCTCCGGCCCGCGCGCCCGCCCCCGGGCGCTGCGGGCCGGAGACGATCAGCCAGTGGACGTCCGGGCTGAAATTTCGGCGCGCGCAAGGTCCATCCCGCTGCGATAGTCGCTCTTCCCGCTCGCATGGCGCGGCAGGACGGCGACGCGGATGATCGTGCGCGGTTGTTTGTAGGCGGCAAGGTCGTGAGACAGAGCGGCGCGCAGCGCCTCATCGTCCGGGCTGTCGCCCGCCTCGATCAGCGCGGTGACCGCGCTGCCCCATTTCGGATCGGGCAAGCCGAACACCATCGCGTCGGCGATGCCGTCGACGCGCTTCAGCGCCTCCTCGACCTCTTCGACGAAGACCTTTTCGCCGCCGGTGTTGATGCACATGCTGCCACGGCCGAGCAGGCGAAAGCGCCCATCGGGCAGCCGTTCGGCCATGTCGCCGGGGACTGCATAAGCCTGTCCGTCGATCGTGCGATAAACGCTGGCGGTCTTTTCGGGATCGCCATGATAGCCGGCGCCGAACGGCGGTCGCCGCGCCAGCCAGCCCGAACCAACCTCATCATCGGCAAGCACGCGGCGGCCGTCCTGATCGACGATGACCGTCTGCGGACCCGGCTCAAACAGGCCCGTCGGCGTGGCGCGTTCGCTGTTGGTGATCGCATAGCCGAAACCCGAGGCTTCCGAAGCACCAAGAATGTCGAGCAGTGTGAGCTGCGGCAATGCCTCAAGCAGCGCCGCCTTCACCTGTTCGGACCACATAAGGCCCGCCGAGGAAATCAGCCGCAACGCCGACAGATTCCAGCGCCCCGGATTGGCGAGCAACGTATCGGCCATCGGGCGTGCAAAGGCGTCGCCGACGATCAGGATACGCGTGACGCGATGCCGTTCGGCCTCGCTCCACAATTCCTCGGCACTGAAGCGATCCGACGGTAGCAACACGGCCGTGCCGCCGACGAGCAATTCGGCGAGCGAGCTATTAAGCCCCGCACCATGCATCAGCGGACATGCTGGCATCACGCGACCCGCCGCGCCCTTCAGCACCTGCGCGACATGATCGTCCATGCTGGCGGGCGTCGACACGGCGACCGGCGATTCCAGTTGCGAGCGCCGCGCATCGGCCGAGCGCCACATCACACCCTTCGGACGCCCGGTGGTGCCGCCCGTGTAGAGAAGATAACCATCGTCGGGCGAACGCTCGATGCCCAGCGGCGACGCCTCACCTTCCGATACGATCGCGTCATAGGTGCCCTCACCGCCGATCTGCACCGCATAGGTCAAATGGTCGATCTCGCCGCCGATCAGCGACGCAACGACCGGAGCGAACTCGTCCTGATAAAAGAGGCCAGCGGCCTGACAGTCACGCAGCACATATTCGATCTCGGACGTCGTATAGCGATAGTTCAGATTGACGTGCGTCAGCCGAGCCTTGAACGCTGCGGCGGCAATCTCGATGAACTCGGGAATGTTGCGGGCGAGGATCGCGATACGCGCGCCTGCGGGCAGCCCAGCCGCCAACATCGCACGCGCCAGCCGGTTCGACCGCGCGTCGAAATCGGCCCAGTTGGTGACATGGTCGCCGCGAATGATCGCCGGCCGATCGCCCGGCACATTCGCCGCGGTCGCGTCCAGCAGGTCGCCGAAATTCCAGTCCATGACGGTAGCCCTCAGCGGCCCTGGAAAACCGGCGCGCGCTTTTCGACGAAGGCCGCGACGGCTTCCTGCGCGTCATAGGAGGTCGAAAGCTTCGCGGTATTGCCCTGTTCATAGATATAGCCGTCGCGCAGCGTCATATTCTCGATCGTGCGCATGCTGTCCTTGGCATAGCGCGTCGCGAGCGGGCTCTTTGACGCGATGACCGCCGCCATCTCCATGCAATAGGGCAGCAGCTCGTCGGCCGGCAGGCATGCCTCGATGATGCCGCGACGGTACATTTCCGCCGCTGGCGCGCGATAGCCGGTCAGCATCATGCGCCGCGTCAGCGAATGCGGAACGATGCGCGACGTGTGCTTGCCACCGCCCATCAGGCCCACGTCGATCTCGGGGAGGCCGAAGACGGCATTTTCGGAGGCCACGATGATGTCGCAGCTCGCCGCGAGGCCGAAGCCGGCGCCGAGCGCAGGGCCGTTGACCGCTGCGATTACCGGCTTCGCGCAATCGGCGATCGAATAGGCAACCTCGCGGACGACGCGATTGCGGTTCCAGCGTTTGCCGGGGATCGACAGGTCGGGCCGATTCTTGAGGTCAGCGCCGGCGCTGAAGCATTTGCCCGCGCCGGTCAGCACCGCAACGCGTACATCATCGCGGTCATTGAAGCTGTCGAAGACGTCGGTGAGTTCCTGAAGCATGTCCAGCGCGGCGGCGTTGACCGGCGCATTGTCGAGCGTGACGAGCGCGACGTAATTTTCGATTTCGGTGCGGATGCTGCTCATGATTATGTCTCCCAGTTGCCGGGTTCATGGCATCGGCACGACGGATCGGGACGAGAAAGCCGCGAACCGGCCCGAAAATCTCATTCTGGATTGAACACGCCCTCGCGGAATCGCGATTGTGATTATCGGGCCCTCTTGCCGCGCCCGCATTGCTCTTCGCGCTCCGACACCGGAACGGGGGGCCGCCGGCTCGTCATCGAACGGCAACAGGACTTAAAACCCGCGCACCCCTTTTACGGCGAATCGCCAGACGAAGGACGAACGGAAAGCGCGATTCACAGGGAGTGGACAATGACAACGCACCTCAGACTTCTTTTGGCGAGCGCCGGTTTCGCGGCGATGGCCATGGCGTCTCCCGTGTTCGCGCAGGAAGCCGATACGGCTCAGGATGAAGCGCAGCAGAACGACGGCGGCGGCCTCGGCGACATCATTGTGACCGCGACGAAGCGCGGTTCGGCGCAGAATGTGCAAGATGTTCCCATCGCGATCACCGCATTCGGGTCGAACGAACTCGACAGCATTCACGCGCGTTCGATTTCCAGCGTCAGCTACGCCGTTCCCAACGCTTCGCTTGAAAGCGTCGGGACGACGCCGGGCTATGCGAATTTCTCGATCCGCGGCCTCGGCATCAATAGCTCGATTCCCTCGATCGACCCGACCGTCGGCGTGTTCGTCGACGGCGTCTATCTGGGCGTCAGCGCTGGCGTGCTCTTCGACACCTTCGATCTTGAAGGGGTCGAGATCCTGCGCGGCCCGCAGGGCCTGCTGTTCGGCCGCAACGTTACCGGCGGCGCGGTCCTCCTGCGCACCACCACCCCGTCGAACCGCTTCCGCCTCGATGCAAAGGCCGCACTCTCGACCGGCCTTGAAAAGCGGGCGAGCATCTCGGTGTCGGGCCCGCTTGCCGGCGATGTGCTCAGCGGCAAGGTTGCTGTCTATTACAACGACGACGACGGCTGGTTCCGCAACGACTTCGACGGCAAGAAGATCGGCGGCAGCGAAACGCTGATCATGCGCTCGGCGCTTCGCCTCCAGCCGAACGACAGCTTTGACCTGGTCCTGCGTTACGAGCACGGCCGCATCCGCGGCGACGGTCCTGCAGTCACGAACCACGGCCTCTATCCGCGCGACAGCTTCCGCGTGAATCAGAACTACGCCGGCTTCGTCAAAACCGACTGGGATCAAGGCATCGCCGAACTCAACATCGACACCGCATTCGGTGACGGCAAGATCACCAATATCGCCGCCGTCCGCGCGCTCAGCAACGATTCGGGTGCCGACGTCGACGGTTCGCCCGCGACCAATCTCCACTCGCGCAACAACATCCACCAGTGGCAGTTCAGCAACGAACTGCGCTACGCGGGCACCTTCGGCGCGTTCGACGTCACAACGGGTCTCTTCTATTTCAATCAGGACATCAATTACGCCGAACAGCGCCTGCTGTCGGGCGGCGCGCTGACCGTATCGGGTGGCGGCCGTCAGAAGCAGCGCACCGGCGGCATCTTTGCGACCGTCGACTGGCGCCTTACCGAACAACTGACCTTCAGCGTCGGCGCGCGCTATTCGGCTGAGGAAAAGGAAGTGCAGGTCCGCTCGATCGGCGTCGGCGGCTGTAATCTCGACACGCTTCGCTGCAGCTACGACTTCAATGACAAGGACAGCTGGGACGGCTTCACGCCGCGCATCGGGGTCCAGTTCAAGCCCAGCGACGATACCCTGCTCTATGCGTCGTTTGCCAAGGGTTTCCGAAGCGGCGGATATAATTTCCGCAACCTCAACCCCAATGTCGATCCGGGCCCGTTCGACCAGGAAAAGCAGGACGCCTATGAAATCGGCCTGAAACAGGAATTCGGCGGCTTCGCGCGCGTCAACATCGCGGGCTTCTACAGCCGCATCAACGGCACACAGCGCGAATTCCAAGCGCCCTTCGCACCCTTCGGCAACTTCCAGATCATCACCAACGCGGCCGATGTGTCGATCAAGGGGATCGAGGGCGAACTGCTGGTAAAGCCGGTTTCCGGCCTGACCATCGCCGGCCAGTTCGGCTACACCAAGGGCAAATATGAGGACATCCTTTTCGACCTCAACGCCGATGGCGTCATCAACGACCGCGACTATTCGCTGAAACTGCCGCGCCTGTCGCCGTGGAGCTATGGCGGATCGATCACCTATGCGACCCGCGTCGGTGGCGATTTCGATGTCGAAGGCCGCGTCGGTGCGAACTATCGCGATGCCGCTTTCTACAACGATCAGAACACCGGCCTGCTCCGTGCGGCAACGATGGTCGACGCCAGCCTTGCCGTTACGCATGGCCGGGTGAAGGTGTCCGTTTACGGAAACAACCTCCTCAACGAGGCGACGTTCGGGACCGAGGCGCCGCTGCCCTTCTTCGCCGGATCGACCTTCTCCCCGCTCAACAAGGGCCGGGTCTACGGCGTCGAAGTCGGATACAAATTCTAACCTCTCTCCCACTGGAGCCCGCCAAAAAGCGGGCTCCATTTTTATGGGGCTCTCCATGACCAAATCACTCGAGGGGCGCGTCGCGCTCGTCACCGGCGCATCGCGCGGCCTCGGCCGCGACATCGCGCTCAAGCTTGCCGGCAACGGCGCATCCGTCGCGCTGCTTGATCGTAAGGCCCATTGGGCTGAAGATCTGGCCCAGCAGATCGCGGCCGACGGCGGCAAGGCCGTCGCGCTCGGCTGCGACGTGTCGGATGGCGCCGCGCTGCACGACGCGTTCGACACCGCCGCGACCGAGCTTGGCGGCATCGACATTGTCGTCAACAACGCGATGTGGACCAAATATTCGCCGATCGAGAGCATAGACGCAGAAAGCCTCGATCGCATGCTCGGCGTCGGCATCGCCGGCATCATCTGGGGCACGCAGGCTGCGGCGAAGCATATGCGCACGCGCGGCGCCGGGTCGATCATCAACATCGCATCGGTATCGGCGCACGTCGGACTGCCCAACGCGATGGTCTATTGCGGCATCAAGGCGGCGGTCGAAGGGATGACGCGGTCGTCGGCGATCGAACTCGCGCCGTCGGCCATCCGAGTCAACGCCGTTGCTCCGTCGACCGTTGCGACCGAAGGTGTCCGCGCGATGTTGGACGATGCGACCTTCGAGGCGCGCGTCGCCAGCACCCCGCTCGGCCGACTGGGCGAAACCTCGGACATTGCCGAGGCGGTGCTCTTCTTCGCCGACAGCGACCGGTCGGGCTTTGTGACGGGTCAGTCTCTGCTTGTCGACGGCGGCATCTCGATCGCCCTTCGCTGACCGCTCAGCGATAAATACCTTCCGCGATCCCGGGGACGTCGAGCCCCCGGATCGCGGTGATCCGCCCCGCATCGGGATGATTGGCGACCAGCCGATGCCCCGAATTGGCGATGCTCGTTAGATAGAGCGTATCCATCTCCTCCCCGCCGAACGCGGGACACGAAGGATAGGGCAGCGGCACGGGGATCGACCGCAGCAGCGTCCCGTCGGGCGAATAGCAACCGACCGCTTGCGCGAGCACCAGCGCAACCCAGATTCGCCCGTTGGCATCGACGGTCGCGCCATCGGCCCCCGATCCGCCGTTCACCTGACAATCGACCAGATCATGGCGCTTGCCGATCGCTCCCGTCTCCTGGTCATAGGCATAGCGGCGAAGCTTGCCGTCGAGGCTGTCCGCAAAATAGAGCGTATCGCCGGTCGGCGAAAAACAGATGGCATTGCCGATCCCGATTCCGCTCTCGATCTGCTCGGTCGCACCGTCGGCGTCGAGCCGGAACAGCCCGCCCGCGCCCAGCGCATCACCCGTTCGCATCGACGCACATAGAAAACGCCCGGCACGGTCGGCCTTGCCGTCGTTCAGCCGCGTCCCCCCCGCCATCGCGGGGCGCGCCACCGGCGACACCTGCCCGCTGCCCGTGTCGAAACGATAAAAGCCATCTGCCATCGCAACGATCAGGCCCTCCGACGCCAATCCGATGCTGCCGATGGGCTGATCGAGCGTCCATTCGGCCTGCTTGCGGCCTTCGGCGTCGCTGGAATGAAGGCGCCCTGCCGAGGAATCGACCCACCAAAGCCGGCCGCTCCGATGATCCCATAGCGGACTTTCGCCTAGGCCGGCGACGCCAGCATCAAGCAGTTCGATTTCGACAGGCATAGAATCTCCCTTTCGCCGTCACGATAGACGTCGGCGCGGTACCCACAGCGCGTCGTACGCGGCGGGCTCCCATTATTCCGGATGAAATGCTTATTCGGCGGCGATCGCGTATTCGTCGATATCGTCGTCGCCGGCCGGCCGCTGATCCTGCGGAAAACGCACATGATACTCGGCGATCGTCTCGCGCATCATTTCCACATATTCGGCGCGGCGCGGCGACAACCGCTCGGTCGTACCGCCGATGCCAAGAACGAGCGGAATTCCGTGAATGCTATTGCCAAGGGGCATCGCTATCGATGCAATCCCCGGCACCGGATGTTCGGGCCAGTAACAATAGCCGGTGTGGCGGATCCAGCGAATCCGGCTCATCACGTCATCCAGCGTGATCGCTTTGTCGGGATTGAGCTCATAATAGTTCGAATATCGATAGATTTTATCGATCTCGCGGTCGCGCATCCGGCTCATCAGCGCCATCCCCGCCGTCGCATCCAGCATCAGCCGCATCTCGCCCGGATTGGGGGGACGCTTGTGCGGATGATCGGGCAGGCGCATTGCCACATATTGGATGAACAGGTCGTTCTGCGTCGCCAGTACGATCGTTTCCTCGGTTTTGCGAAACAACTCGTCGATCAGCCAGTTATAACCGCTACCGAAAGCGACATGGCCATAGAGCCAGCTGCCGAGCGAGGCGACCTGCAAGGTCGGCAGATAGGTGCGCGTCTTGCGATTGTAGTTGAGATACCCTTCGATCACCATGCTCTTAAGCAGGTTCGTCGTGCTGGACTGCGGATATCCGAGCGCCGAATATATCTCGTTAAGCCGCAATGGCTCCCGCCGATCACGGAACAGCTCCAGGACCTCGAACGTACGCGAGGCCGATTTGACGGGTTTTCTCTTCATCTCTCCATCCCAACAACGAGAAGGCGTCATCGCCTTGAACGGTCGGTCCAATCGCCGTCCTGCGACGGTCTCTGATGAAGACATGATAACTTCAAAGACCGCCAAGCGGCCAAAACCGCGGGTTTGGCGGCCCATATCACATATGTGATTTCTGTGCGACCCTCAGGCGTGCGCCATTGCTGCCGTCAAATGCGCCGATATCCGCTCGCCCCAAGCATGCCGAAGTCGCGGCGGACCGTCATGGCCCATCGTCTCGTCGACCTCGATCACAGCGCCTGGGATCGCTTCAGCGGTCTCGAAGGCGCGTTCCAACGGGATCACCTTGTCATGGCGGCCGTGCAGGATCAGCGCGGGAACGCGAATGGCGCGGATCGCCGCGCGCAGGTCCGGAGCGGCAAGGCTTGCTGCGAAATGGCGCGCGGTGCCGCCGGGATGGATACCGTGCCGCCAGGCCGTTCGCGCCTCCTCAGCGATGCGTTCCGCGTCGAAATCCTCCGCCATGCCGTTCACCTGTGCAACGGCGAGCTGGCGCGCGACATAAGCGTCTTCATCGGGAACATTCTCGGCCATCAGCCGGTCGAGCGCTGCATCGGGGACCGCATCGGCCATCGACCGGCTCATCGCCATAACGAGCGCCAGGCTCAGCACGCGTTCGGGGTGCCGAACCGCAAGCTGCTGCGCGACGAGACCGCCGATCGACCGCCCGACAAAATGCGCCGCCATGACGCCCTCGGCGTCCATCACCGCCAGCACATCCGCGGCCATGTCGCCGATACTATAGGGCGGTCTCGCGTCGCCGGTGTCCAGCGCGGCGGCCTTGATCGCTTGAAGGTCCGGAATCGTGCCGGTCATCGCGGTCGAATGGCCGGTATCGCGACTGTCGATGCGGATCGGCACGAGGCCCGCCGTCACGATCGGTGCGCAAAAGCCATAGTCGAAATCGGTCGATGGACGCCCTGCTCCGGCGAGCAGGATCACGACCGGCCCGTTCCCCGCCGCCATGCGCTGATAATGGACGCGAACAGGGCCGTTATTCGCATAGGCCATGTGGGTATCTCCTCGCCGGCCTGTCTGCTCGGTGCGCGCGTCCGGTGCGAGCGCGATACGCTGGGCGTGCAACATATCAGCATAGGGATAATCGCCCTGCCCGGCTGCCTCGCACCTAACGTCCGCAAAACTCCCGCCTAAGGTGGCTGCCGTAAAAGACGGGCGACGTGCCCGGCATGGAGAGGCAAATGACCGGCGACACCATCCCCCACCCCAGCGACGGCCAGCAAAAACGGATGCCCTATGGCGCGCTGTCGTTGCTGATGATCGTCTACGCCTTCAACATGCTCGACCGGCAAATCGTGACGATCCTCGTCGGGCCGATGAAGGCCGACCTCAACCTTGCCGACTGGCAGATCGGGATGATCAGCGGCCTTGCCTTCGCGCTCTTCTATACTCTGCTCGGCATCCCGCTTGCGCGCATCGCCGACCGTGGCAACCGCGTCGGTATGATCGCCGTCGCGCTGTTCGTTTGGAGCGGCTTCACCGCGCTATGCGGTCTTGCACGCAACTTCACCGAATTGCTGTTTGCGCGCATCGGCGTCGGCGTCGGCGAAGCCGGCTGTACTCCCGCTGCACACAGTCTGATCACCGACTATGTCCCGCGCGAACAGCGGGGCCGCGCGCTTGCCCTCTATTCGCTGGGCGTTCCGGTCGGCTCGCTCGCGGGCCTCGTCCTCGGCGGCATATTGCTCGCTAGCCTTGGCTGGCGCGCCGCCTTCCTGATCGCCGGCGTTCCCGGCATCCTGCTCGCGGTGATCGTATGGTTCACTCTCGACGAGCCCCGCAAGCGCGCCGTCGCAACGCAGACCGCTGTCCCGCATATGCCGCTGGGTCAGGTGCTCGCGACGCTGCGCCGCCTGCCCAGCTTCTGGCTGATTTCATTCGGCACCGCGATGGGCGCGTTCGGCTATTATGGTCAGGCGTCCTTCTTCGGCTCGCTCTACATGCGCACGCATCTTGCCGGAATCGACGCGATGGCCGCCGATTGGGGCGTGCCGCCGACCGTCTTCCTCGGCCTCAGCCTAGGCCTGATCGTCGGCCTAATTGGCATGGTGGGAACTTTCGTCGGCGGCCAGCTCGCCGACCGTGCGGCGCGGCGCGGGATCAAGGGTTACACGCTGGTTCCATCGACCTCGCTCGTGATCGCTGCGCCCCTGTTCGCGGGCGCCGCGCTCGCCCCGACCGTCACGCTGTCCTTCACGTTCCTGAGCTGCGCGATCTTCGTTCACGCGCTCAACTATGGCTCGGTCTTCGCCTCGGTGCAGACCCTCGTCCCCGCACGGGTACGCGCGATGGCAGCGGCGGTGCAATTGTTCGTGACCAACGCGATCGGCCTTGCATTGGGGCCGTTGTTCGTCGGTATCGCCAGCGACCTGCTCGCGCCTTCGCTCGGCAGCGAGCAGGGGCTGCGCGCTGCAATGGCGCTCGTCGCGCTGCCGCTTGCGATCGGCTCGCTGCTGTTCTGGCTGGCGGGCCGCCGGATCGAAGCCGACGAGGCAAAGCAGAGCGCCTGAGGCGCCCTGCAAAACCCATCTTATCGGGTAAGTTCGGCGAACCGCGCTTTATGATGGTCACGGTCGCCATGCGCGATGTCCAGCATCATCTGGCGGCGGAGATGGTGACTGACGATCAGTTCCTCGCTCGTGCCGACCCCGCCGTGCAGTTGCACCGCCTGTTGCGCGACCGCGATGCCGCATTGCGCGACGCGCACCTTCGCTGCGGCGATCAGCGCCGAAGCGTCGCCACCGCTCGCAAGCTGCGATATCGCTACCATCGTCAGCGCGCGTGCTTCCTCGCAAGCGACGCTCATGTCGACGATTTTGTGCTGAACGACCTGAAAGCTGCCGATCGGCACACCGAACTGCTGGCGGGTGCGGACATAATCGAGCGTCGCGGCGACCGCCGCCTCCATCGACCCCACCGCTTCGGCCAGATGCGCCGCGATCGCGCGGTCGATCGCGGCGTCGATGCGGTCCGCCGCCTCGCCGATCGCGCCGACCGGAATGCCCGCAACGTCTTTAAGGTCCATGCTGCAATGGCGATGGCTGTCGACCGAGCGGAAACGCTGCACGATCAATCCGTCGGCGCCGCGCGGAACAAGGAAAAGACTGACGCCGTCGCGCTCGCCCGAAGCTCCCGTTGTGCGCGCCGAAACCAGATACCAATCGGCGTCGGCACCATCTTCGACATGCGCCTTGGCGCCAGTCAGCCTGAACGTGTCGCCATCGGGCACCGCTCGGGTAGAAATAGACGCGATATCAAAATCTTGATCCTCGACGAGCGCAGCGGCGATCCGCACCTGACCCGCTCCGATCTGCTCCAGCAGCGCCGCACAATGCTCGTCCCCACCTGCAATCAGTGCCGCCGGAAGCACGCAATGGCTGACATAGGCATCGGTCATCAGGTGCCGCCCGACACCTTCCATGATCGCCATGACCTCAACCGGCCCTCCGCCGAGTCCGCCGTCCTCCTCGGCGATCGGCAGCATCAGCCACCCAAGCTCAGCCATCTTCGCCCAACGCTGCGCGGCACCTTCGCCAACTTCCGCCAACCGCTTCAACCGGTCGGCCGCGTTCCATTCGTCAGAGCCGAAGCGCAAGGCGCTATCGTGCAGCATCTGCTGCTCGTCATTATAGGCGAACTGCATGGGTCTTCTCCCTCAAAGGCCGAGTGCGCGGCGCGCGATGATGTTGCGTTGGATCTCGCTCGACCCGCCATAGATGGTGGTCACGCGCGCATAGAGCGCGCCCTTAAGCGCGAAGGGCATGTCGTCGGGCAACATGCTCTCGTCATCGAGCGCGGCGAAATGCTGCGCTTTCGGCCCCAGCGCCTCAACCCATAGCGCGGTCGCCTGCTGCGTCAGTTCGGACCAGCGCAGTTTGACCATCGACCCGCGCGGGCCCGAGTCGGCACCCGATGCGGCGTCGGCCATCAGCCGCAGCACCATCGCCTGTACCGCCATTGCCTCGATCTCGACCTGTGCCAGCTTGGCCTTGAACTCCGGCTTGTCGATCAGCAGCCCTTGCGCGGTCCGGCGGCGCGTCGCCGCCTCGCGCACAGCGCGCAGCGTCTGCGGCAGGAACATCGCGGTCGCCGCCGCCACCATGCGCTCGCGGTCGAGCAAAACCTTGCCGTAATTCCAGCCCATGCCCTCCTCGCCGACGACATTGGCCGCGGGAACGCGGACATCGTCGAGGAACACCTCATTTGTGTGATGCTTTTCGTCGAGAGTATGGATCGGGCTGATCCGGATGCCTGGCGTGTCCATATCGACGAGCATCAATGAAATGCCCTGCTGTCGCTGCCCCTCCGTCGAGGTACGTGCAAGAATGAACATCCGATCGGCGACATGGGCATAGCTGGTCCACATCTTGTGCCCATTGACGATATAGTCATCGCCGTCCCGGTCGGCACGCGTACGAAGCGCCGCAAGGTCGGAACCGGCACCCGGCTCGGAATAGCCCTGACACCACCAATCCTCGCCGCTGATGATGCGCGGCAGGTAGAAATCCTTCTGCGCCTGGCTGCCATAGGTGAAGATGATCGGGCCGATCAGTTCGAGCCCCTGATGGAATTGCGCGGGTGCATCGGCCGCGGACGCTTCCGACCAGAAGATATGCAGTTGCTGCGGAGTCCAGCCTGTGCCGCCATATTCCTTTGGCCAGGTCGGCGCACCCCAACCGCGATCGGCAAGCCGGCGCTGATAGGCGACCAGGTTTTCGGGCGACAGGCGCAGCCCGGCGCGAACGGTCTTTTTCCATTCCTCGGGAATCGAGCCCGCGAAAAAATCACGCACTTCCTGCTGAAATTCCCGGTCTTCGGGCGCTAGGTCCAGATTCATCGTCGCTTCTCCCATCGATTGCGGAGGGCTTAGCGTCAGCGAGACCCCGCTGGCTCGCGAGCGGAAGGAGATCGCGCCAATTTCGCAAATGTGATTGTCGGCGTGTGCGACCCGCGATGCTTCGCACCCGCCGCCGGCTGGGCAATCGTCGGCGGCAATCAAGTCACTAAGGGAGAGATTTCATGCACGGCCTGATGCAGGCGCAACCATTGACGACCGCGATGCTGATCCGGCACGCGGCGACCAACCACTCGCGCCGTGAAATCGTGTCGCGCCGCGCCGACGGATCGCTCGAGCGGTCGGATTGGAAGACGGTCGAACGTCACGCGCGCCACATCGCCGCCGGGCTTGCCGACCTCGGCCTTACGCCCGGCGATCGCGTCGCGACGCTGGCCTGGAACCGCCTGCCCCACCTCGAACTCTATTATGGCGTCAGCGGTGCCGGCATGGTGCTGCACACCGTCAACCCCCGCCTCTTCCCCGATCAGATCCGTTACATCATCGATCATGGTGGCGCGCGCGTGCTGTGTGTCGACCCCGACCTGCTACCGATGATCGAGCCGCTACTCGGCGACCTGCCCAAGATCGAGCGCATCATCATCCTGGCCGATCAGGCTGATATGCCCGAAACCGCTATCGCCGATCCAATTTCGTACCAGAGCCTGATCGGCGGCCCGCGCGCGATCGCGGACTGGCCCGAACTCGACGAGAACAGCGCGAGCGCGCTCTGCTACACCAGCGGGACGACCGGCAATCCGAAAGGCGTCCTTTACAGCCATCGCTCGACCGTCCTGCACGCGATGAGTGCGCTCGCGAATGATTCAATGTCGTTAGGCGCTGCGGACACGATCCTGGTCGTCACTCCGCTGTTCCACGTCAACGCCTGGGGCATCCCCTATTCGGCCGCGATGGCGGGATCGAAGCTCATCCTGCCTGGATCGGCGCTCGATCCCGTGTCGCTCTATGAACTGATGCGCGACGAGGGCGTGACCTTCTCCCTTGGCGTGCCGACGATCTGGTTCGCCTTCCTCGATCATCTGGAGCGCGAGCGCGCGGCCGAAGATCGCGAGGCGCTCAAACTCGACCGCATCTTCACCGGCGGCGCCGCGACGCCTCGCTCGCTGATCGAACGCTTCCGCAACCTGCTGGGCGTCGAGACGATGCAAGCGTGGGGGATGACCGAAACCAGCCCGGTTGCGACCGTCTGCCGTCCGCTCGCGCATCATGCCGAACTCGGCGAGGAAGAGCAGGTGGACCTGCGCGCCATGCAAGGCCGTTCCGTGTTCGGCATTGAACTGCGCATCGAGGGTGAAGACGGCAAGGAACTTCCACGCGACGGCGAATCCTCGGGCCTGCTCAAAGTGCGCGGTCCGTGGGTCCTGAGCGCCTATCACGGCCAAGCGGCAGGCAGCGCGCTTGATGCGGGCGGCTGGTTCGACACGGGCGACGTCGCGAAAATCGATCCGGACGGCTTCCTTCAGATCACCGACCGCGCCAAAGACGTCATCAAGTCGGGCGGCGAATGGATTTCGTCGATCGATCTCGAAAATGCCGCCGTTGCGCACCCAAAGGTCGCCGAAGCCGCAGTGATCGGCGTCGCGCATCCCAAATGGCAGGAACGTCCGCTGCTGCTCGTCCGGTTACACGCCGCTGAAGCCTGCACGAAGGACGAGATCATGGATCATCTTGCCGACAAGGTCGCGCGCTGGTGGCTGCCCGATGACGTGATCTTCGTCGAGGAATTGCCGCACACCGCGACGGGCAAGCTGCTCAAGACCGAACTTCGCAAGCGCCACGGCGATCATTTCGCTGCGGCGGTGGATGCCGTCACCTGATCGCGAAGACGTGATACATCGGGCCGTCGTCGGTGCGCATGCCATTGGCGACGGCGATGATGCGGTTCATCCAGTCATAATCGGGATGCGACGTGACGAAGCGCGGCGTCGTGCGCAGATAGAGATCTTCATACGGCCCCGGTTCCCGTCGCCTGAAACGCTCGGCCGCCTCGGGCGAGGTCGGTACGGTGAGGCCGGTGTAATGCATCGCGATCCGCGCGCCATCTTCGGTTTCGAGCGAGGTGCGAACGTCGATGATCATCGTCCCGTCCCCGCGCCAGGTCACCCAGTCGGCCCCATCGGGCATCACACGCCCTTTGAGGCGCGGCCCCTCGAACGTCCCGCCATGCACGGGAAAAATCCCGAGCCGACTTTCACCGCCGATCGGCTGCGCCTGGTCATAGGCGACATTCAGCCGCATTACGAACAGCGGCTCCCATGCCAGCGTCTCGATGCCCATTACCCCTCTCCCTTCTCCGCCGTACCGAACAGCGCATAGACCGGATCGTCGGGCCAGGGACGCCCGACCGATTTGCGGTGCGCGAACCGCTCGGCCTCGCTCTTGTCCGGCGCCGGGCGTTCGTCAATCCAGTCGAAGACGACGACCCGGTCGGCCACTCGCCATTCGCCTGCCCGCTTTTCGAACCGGTCAACATAGCGTCCCGCCATCATGAGTTCGACCTGCCCGCCTTCACTGCCGGGCTGGCGTTGCAAGGCGGTGAAATAGCTTTCTACTGCCGCCTCATCGCCTCGCAGCTCGATCAGAATATTGTGGATCTGGTGAATGCCGCGTTCGATCAGGGGCAGCGCCTGCATCGCCCAGTCGATAAAACCGTCGGTCGTCCCGTTATAGGCACCGTGATCGTCGGTGCCGCCAGGCCAGCAGGCGGATCGCAATAGCGCCTCGTCCGCGCGGTCGATTCCGCGACAATAGCGAAAGAGGCAATCGCGGATCATCTCGCGATCCCAGAGTTTACCGATGTCCGCTTCCATGGCCTGCATATCTCCCGGGCTATTTCGGCCGAATGTGCCCCATCGGCGCGCGCGGCCAAAATTGCGCCGCGCCGGGAGCCGCATTATCCTGTGGGAGATGAACGGCCGGCGCGAAAGGCGTCAGGCGGCGCGCTCAAAGATCGCAGCGATGCCCTGTCCGCCGCCGATGCACATCGTCTCCAGCCCATACCGCCCGTCGCGGCGCACCAGCTCACGGGTCAGGTTCGCAAGAATGCGCCCGCCGGTCGCCCCGATCGGGTGCCCGAGCGAGATGCCCGACCCGTTGACGTTGAGGATTTCATTCCGGCTATCGCCGTCGGACCAGCCCCAGCCCTTGAGCACCGCAAGCACCTGCGGTGCAAAGGCTTCGTTGAGTTCGACGAGGTCGATGTCGCCCCAGCCAAGACCATTGCGCGCGAACAACCGCTCGACCGCGGGCACCGGTCCGATGCCCATCCGGCTCGGGTCGCAGCCCGCCGCCGCCGAGCTGTGATACCAGGCGATGGGCGTGAGCCCGAGTTCGTCGAGCTTGTCCTCGGCAACAACAAGACAAGCGGCGGCAGCGTCATTCTGCTGGCTCGCATTGCCCGCAGTGACGACCCCGCCTTCGAGCGGCCGCAGCTTGCCCAGCGTCTCCAGCGTCGCGTCGGCACGGTAACCCTCATCATGCGCGAAGACGACCGGATCGCCCTTTTTCTGCGGCACACTTACGGGCACCAGTTCATCGTCGAATAGCCCGTTCGTCCACGCCGCGGCGGCGCGCTGATGGCTACGCACGGCATAGGCGTCACATGCCTCACGGCTGATATCATAATCCTTCGCCAGATTTTCGGCGGTCTCGATCATGCCGGTGATGACGCCGAAGCGTTCGACCGGCTGCGACATCAGTCGCCCGCGCGTCAGCCGGTCATGGAGCGTCAGATTGCCCGCGCGCACCCCCTTGCGGATATCGGTGCTGTAATGTTCGACGTTCGACATCGATTCGACGCCGCCCGCAACGACGACATCGGACATTCCCGTCTGAACCATCATCGCGGCGTTGATCACCGCCTGCAGCCCCGACCCGCAACGGCGGTCGAGCTGATATCCCGGCACTTCGAGCGGTAGCCCCGCGGCGAGCCACGACCAATGGCCGATACTCGGGGCCTCGCCATTGCCATAGCCTTGCGAAAACACGACATCGTCGACGCGCGTCGGATCGATCTTCGTCCGCTCGACCAACGCCTTCAGAATCACGGCACCCAGCTCGCCTGCGGTCATCGACGACAATGCTCCCCCGAACTTGCCGACGGCGGTGCGGATGGGGGCGACAATGGCGGCGCGGCGCAGGGTCATGACTTCGGTCTCCGGTCAGGTAAAAGGTGAAGATGATCAGTTCGTAGCGGCGAATTCGCGTAGCATATGCTTCGCAATCTGGAGCTGAAGGATCTGCGTTGTGCCTTCGTAGATGCGGTAGATGCGCGCATCGCGGAAGAAACGCTCGGCGTCATATTCGGCCAGATAACCGGCGCCGCCATAGACCTGTACGCAGGCATCGACGACACGGCCGCACATTTCGCTGGCAAAGACTTTGAACGCCGCAGCCTTGCGGAGGACATTCTCGCCCGCGTCGGCACGCCGCGTAACATCGTCCATCATGCACTCAGCGGCGTAGATATCGATCTCGCTCTGTGCGAGCATCTGCTGGATCAGTTGGAAGTTTGCGATTGGTTCTCCGAACGCCTTGCGCTCGGTCGCGTAGCGGATCGCGCTGTCGAGCGCGCGGCGGGCGTAGGCGGTCGCCGCCGCGCCGACCGACATACGGCCATTGTCGAGGCTCATCATCGCAAAAGCGAAACCCTTGCCAAGTTCGCCGCCAAGCAATGTCTCGCCGCCGACACGGACGTCCTCCATGATCACGTCGGCGATGTGGCTGCCCGACTGACCCATCTTCTTGTCCGACTTGCCGATCGAGATGCCGGGCGCGTCGAGGGGGACGACGAAAGCCGAGACATGCGCGTTTTTGGGCAAATTCTCCTTGCTCGTCCGCGCCATGATCAGGCCAACCTTCGCAAAGGGCGAGTTGGTGATGTAGCGTTTGGTGCCGTTGAGTACCCAGCCATTGTCGGTTTGCGTCGCGGTCGTCTGAAGTCCTGCCGAGTCCGATCCCGATCCCGGCTCCGTCAGGCCGAAACAGGCGATCTCGCCCGATGCGACCCGCGGCAGCCATTCGGCTTTCTGCGCCTCGGTCCCGCCGTTCTTCAGGGCCGACGCAAACATGCCGATGTTGATCGAGATGATCGAGCGGAACGCCGGCATCGCGTAGCTGATGGTGTGGATCGTCTTAATATACTGGCTGACGTTCATCCCCGCGCCGCCGAATTCTTCGGGGATCGTCAGGCCGAACAGGCCCATATCGCGCATTTCGGCGAGAATATCGTCCGGGATCGCGTCGCTTTCGATGATCTCCTTTTCGGCGGGTAGAAGGCGATCGCGCACATAACGTTCGAGCTGCTCGATAAACTGCTCAAAGACGTCCGCATCCATTCCGGGATTGCTCATGGCCTGTTCCTCAAATCGGGTCGTAGGGAAAGACGTGCGCCGAGACCTCATCAGCGCGCGCAAAGTCGGGACGGAACGCCGGGATCAGCTCGTCGGCGATCGCCTCGGCGGTCCAGCCTTCGAGCTTCGCCATCGAACGCACGGGACGCGGTTTCGAGAAGAGCAATATCTCATTCTTGCGTACGCTGAAAATCTGGTTCGTGACATCCTTCGACAGGTCTGACGCCAGATAGGCGACGAGCGGCGCGATCTTGTCGGCCGACATGGACTGGAGGCGCTTGACGCGCTCCTGCTCGGCTGGCGTGGTCGCGGGGATCGAAGATGTCATGCGACTCCATGCAAAGGGCGCAATGCAATTCGAACGCACCCCCACACGCGCCATATCGAGAGCGATCGACTGGGACAGCGCGACGACGCCCAATTTTGCCGCCGAATAATTAGCCTGACCTATGTTGCCGATCAGCCCGCTGGTCGAGGTGAAGTGGATGAAGCTGCCCGACTGCTGTTCCCGAAAATACGGTGTTGCAGCCTTGGATACGTTGAAGACGCCGGTCAGGTTGACCTCGATGACACTCTTCCAGTCCTCGTAGCTCATCTTGTGCCAGATGGTATCGCGAAGGATGCCGGCGTTGTTCACAACGGCGTCGATGCGGCCGAACTTTGCGACCGCATCCTCGACGATACCGGCAGCTTCCTTGGGGTCGGCAACGTTGCCGAAATTTGCGGCCGCCTTGCCGCCCGCGGCGATGATGTCGTTTGCGGTGGCCTCGGCCGGAGCGGCGTCGCCACCGTCGCCCGCTTGCGCGACGCCTGGGTCGTTGACGATGACCGCCGCGCCCTGCGCTGCACAATGCAGCGCGAGTTCGCGGCCGATGCCGCGCCCCGCGCCCGTAATCGCAACGACCTTTCCGTCCAGACATCCGTTCATGGCTGTTCTCCCGACCGATTCCCGTCCGAATTGCGTTACGCGTTATATTTCGAATTTCAACATCAGGAATTGTTTTTTCATATATATGAAATTATTGACTGTGAATGACCGGTCCGGTGCGTTCTGTTGCGCAAGCCTTTGCGATCCTTCGCCTGCTCGCTGATTCAAAGGCGCTCCCGTTGTCCGAGATTGCTCGAACCGTCGGGCTCAGCCCATCGAGCTGTCTGAACTTGCTGAAAACCCTTTCCGCGGAAGGTGCGATTGAGCGCGAAGAGCTTAAGAAGCGCTATCGCTTGACCTCCGCCTGGCTCGCCACTGGGATTTTTTCGGACAGCCGCGCGATGCGGTTGATCGATCGCGCACGACCCGGCATGGCGCATTTCGCGCAGTCTTTCGAAATGGCCGTCGGGCTGTGGCGCATTGTCTCGCGTGACCGAATGCAACTCGTCGCCCACGCGCAAAGCGATGCGGGAATGCGGCTCGCACTTGCCGATAACCAACGCCAACCGCTGGGTGCAGGTGCTGCCGGGCGCGCGATCGCAGCAGCTCAGGCGGTCGACAAAGCCGAATTGGAGCGACGCTTTGCATCGGTTCGCTGGCAGTCCGCGCTATCGTTGGACACCTACACCCGCCAAGTCGAAGAGGCTGCAGCGAAGGGATTTGGGCTCGATCGCGGCTATGCGCATCGAGGGGTTTATACGGCTGCCGCCGCGATTACCGAGGTCCCACCGGGTTTCTGCCTTACCGCGTCATGCGTCGCCGGATCGCGGACCGACGAAGAACTCGCAATCTTCTGCTCGGCGCTCACCGGACTGCGTAATGAGCTGGTTTCATAATCAAATTGGCTAGCCGAAAGTTGACGCCTAAACTTGAAGCGCGTCAGCGCGAGACAGATAATCGCAGCTAAGTGGCCGCTGAACAATTTTCATTGCACTGGCGGACGCCGGCCTAATCGAGGTCGAACATGTCATATTCGCGGATGAGGACCATGGCAGCGTCGTTCCCGCGGCGATGATGCGCGGGCTGCGCTTCGCGGTCCCCGAGCCCGCGTGAGTCGTCCGCTCAAGGAATCTCGCGAACAGAGCAAGCCCCGCAATCTATTGAGAAATACGCTACGATCCATCGCGATAACGTCACCGATGATCAGGATAACGCTGGCTTAACCATGCTGCGGAGCAGCATGGCGAGTTGGTCGGGGTTAACCTCGGCAAAAAACAGCAAGGGGTCGTTCGTCATGCCAAGCCTGTACATCTCGCCTGCCGGATCCGGGGACAAAAGTGGCAGCGATATCAACAACGCCGCGTCAATAGGCTCGCTCAACACACTGATCGGAAAGGCAGGCCCAGGGGGCGAGGTACTGCTTCTCGCCGATCAGGGCGACTACAAGGTCACGGGCATCATTGGTGTCACCCGTGGGGGTGCCGAGGGACAGCCGGTTGTAGTGCGCGGCATCGATTCTGCCGGCAATTCGATGGCCGCATATTTCACTGGCTCGCGACCAGCCGACTGGCAAGCGGGCGACGCCTCCGGCAACGAGCTGTTCAAACTCGGCACGGGCGCGGACAATCTGGAATTCCGCGACCTCAGGATCGACAATGTCGGAACCGCCTTCCGCGTTACCGCCGACATCAGCAGTCTCCATATTGAAAATATCGACGCGAACAATGTCCGCCGCTTCTTTGAGGATTACGCCAGCGCACCCTCCGGCACCGCGACGATCAGCGGGCTGACGATCCGCGATGTCGACGTGCAGGGTTTCTCAAGGACGGCGTTCCGCCTGCAATACGATACCAACAATGTGGTGATCGACAATGTCACGGCGAACATGGCCGGGCAAACGGGCGACGACCTGCCCGCCGGCGTCCATCTCGACGGCACCGTCCACAATGTCACGCTCAACCGGGTGGTGATGGAAAATATCCAGAGCACCGCCGGCGCCTATTTCAACGGCGACGGCTTCTCGAGCGAGCGCGGCGTATATGACATACGCTTCATCGACACGGTCGCGCGCGGTAACAGCGACGGCGGCTACGACCTCAAGTCGAGCGGCACCTTGGTCGTCCGCGCGCTCAGCGAGGAGAATGGCCGCAACTACCGACTGTGGGGCGAGGCGACGCTGATCGACTCCGTGGGTCTGAACCCGCTGCTCCGCGGCGGCATCTCCGAACAGAACCAGCTCTGGCTCGACGATGAGGCGGATGTCACCGTAATCGGCGGGCGCTTCGACGATGCCGGGTCGGGCACCAAGGTCATTTCCTCGCAGGGTCATCTTAACTTGCAAGGCGTGGCTATCATCCGGTCCGAACTCTCGACGCTCGTCACTCGCGACTCGCTCCCTGGCCTGGTTGGAATCGAGACGATCCGCGAAACGCTGACCGTCAATCAGGGCGAAGCCTCGCCCGGCGCAACCGGCTATATCTCGCTGCTTCCCCTCCCCACCACTGTCACAACGGACGCGCTGAGTGGCACGTCAGGCAATGATATATTCCTCATCGACGATATCGGGGACCGGATCACCGAGGCGGCCGACGCCGGGTTCGACCGGGTCGAGACGACGCTGGGCAGCTATACGCTCGCAGGCAACATCGAGCAGTTGATCCGCCGCGGCGCTGCCGATTTTACCGGCAATGGCAATGCGCTTGCCAACGTGGTGATCGGCGGCGCAGGCAGCGACACGTTGGGCGGGCTCGGCGGCAATGACGATATTGCCGGCAATTCGGGCGACGACATTCTCGTGGGCGGCAATGGCGAGGATATTCTCGCCGGCCAGTCGGGTGCCGACGTGCTTCTCGGCGGCTGGCAGTCGGATACGCTCTTGGGCGGCGCAGGCGCGGACCGGCTCGTCGGTGACCAGGAATGGTTGAGCAGCCAGGGCGCCAACGACCGGCTCGACGGCGGCGACGATGCCGACCTGCTGATCGGGGATGCGACCAATATCTATGGCGCCGGCAGGGGAGGCAATGACCGGCTGACCGGCGGCGCGGGCAACGACATATTGATCGGCGACGGCGACATAATGATCGGCAGCGCCAGAGGTGGGGCGGACACGCTGGAGGGCGGCGAAGGCAATGACTGGCTCTACGGCGACGGCCGAGATTCCGCCGCGACCGTCATCGGCGGCGCAGACAAGCTCTATGGCGGCGACGGCCCCGATCATCTGATCGGCGGCGGCGGCAACGACCTGCTCGCGGGCGGCGCAGGCGCCGACTGGTTTGTCTTTGCGCCCGGCTCGGGTGCCGACGAGATCAGCGATTTCGCCTCGGGTATGGACCATATCGATCTCAGCGCTTTCGACATCGCGTTTGAGCAACTCGGCTTCATGACGAGCACCGACGGAGTCCGTATCACTATGGGTGCGGACAGCATCTTCGTCCGCGGCGCGCAGAACTTTTCGTCCAACGATTTTGTTTTCGGCTGACCGGAGGCTCAACCGAAAATGAAATCCGCCTGATCGAGCGCGGTCACCCCGCGCACGAAGATCGTATCGGTGCCGCCGAGTTGGATCGTCACCCCCGCGCTGCTCGTTGCAAAGCGCAGCGCCTCATATGCGATATCGAAGGCGCTGAGGTCGATCCGGTCGGCCTCGGCGCCGCCCCGGGTGAAGTCGGTGATCTCGTCGGCGCCCGAACCACGCGCGAAGACGAAGCGATCGTTCCCGCCACCACCGGTCAGCTTGTCCGCACCACCGCGTGCCCCGGCCGCCATGTTCATCGCATCGCCGACGAGCACATCATTGCCGAGCCCGCCGACCAGAGTGTCGGCACCGCCGACCCCACTCGCCGTCATGCTCATTGCGTCACCGATCAGAATGTCGTCGCCATCGCCGCCGTCGAGCGTGTCCCTGGCGGCGAGCGCCGATACCCATTCGCTATCGCCAACAAGAAGATCGTTGCCTACGCCGCCGTAGAGCCGGTCGGTCTGCTGACCGCCGTAAAGCGTATCGTCGTCGTCCTCGCCGGCAAGCATGTCCTCATTCTTGCCGCCATCCAGCCGGTCGGCGCCGGTGCCACCCCGCAACGTGTCGTTGCCGTCGTCTCCGGAGAGCGCATCGTCGCCTTCACCGCCTGTGAGTATATTTGCCACCGCGCTGCCGAGCAGCACATCGGCGAAGGCCGAGCCCTGTGCATTCTCGATGCTGATCAGCCGGTCGCCCATGGCATCCCCGCCGGTCGCGGTCTGGGCGCGAAGGTTGACCAGCACGCCGCCAAGCGAGCCAGCATATTCGGCCGTGTCCGATCCCGTACCACCGTCCAGGACATCGCCGCCCGCGCCGCCGCGCAGCACGTCCGCGCCGTCGCCGCCGGTTAACCTGTCCTCACCCCCGCTTCCGACGACGAAATTGTCGAGTGCATTGCCCGTCATCGTTGCGCCGATCGTCCCGGTATAAACAAGTTCCTCGATATTCGCTCCGAGCGTGTAGCTGGTCGCGGCAGTGCGGATGCGGTCGCGCCCCTCCCCCGCCCCTTCAATCACCTGATCCCCGGCCTCATAGACCACATACAGGTCGTTGCCCGTGCCGCCGCGCATCACGTCGTTGCCACTACCCCCGTCGAGTTGGTCGTCACCGACGCCGCCGAACAGGAGATCGTCGCCGCCCCGTCCATAAAGGATGTCGCCAACCAGCAGATCGTCGCTGCCTGTGATGCTGTCGGCATAGTTGGAGCCGATCACCGTTTCAATGTCGACCAGCCGGTCGCCCTCGGCCTCGCCGCCGCGATTCACGTTGGTGACAAGGTTCACGATAATGGCGGCCGACTTGGTGTAGTCGACCTGGTCGCGCCCCGCGCCGCCGTCGAGCAGGTCGGCGCCCGCGCCGCCCACCAGCTTGTCGTCGCCTTCGAGCCCGTAAAGCGCGTCGTTCAGCGCCTTGCCGTAAAGGCTGTTGTCGAGCGCATTGCCGGTGCCGATAAAACCACCGCTGCCGGTATAACTCAAATCTTCGACGCCATCGGCGAGCGTCAGCGAGGACAGGCTGGTCCGCACGATATCGACCCCGCCGCCGACCAACTCCGTGACCTGATCGCCTTCATTGTCGATCACATAAGAATCGTCGCCCTCGCCGCCGATCATCGCATCCGCCCCCGCGCCGCCATCGAGTATATCGTTGCCCGCACCGCCTTCGAGCCGATTGGCGTTCACGTCGCCGGTCAGAGCGTCGGCGAAAGCGCTGCCCACTACGCCTTCGATCCCCGACAGGCTGTCGCCCTGCGCGTCGCCGCCGGACATGGCGCCGGTGGCGAGGTTGACCTTCACCCCGAGGGCGCTGTTGGAATAGACTGCGATGTCGAACCCACCCGCCCCGTCGATCCGGTCGCTGCCGGCCCCGCCCACGAGGATCTGATCGCCGCCATCGCCGACCAGCGTGTCCGCAAAGTTGGTGCCAATGAAACGCTCAACGCCATCGAACCGGTCGCCCTCGGCATCGGCGCCGCTACTGGCGCCGGTCTGGAGGTCGATCGAGACGGCACCCGCATTGGCGCTGTAGTCGACCGTATCGATGCCGTCCCCGCCGATCAGGATATCGGCGCCCGCGCCGCCCTGAAGCAGATCGTCGCCGCCGCGTCCTTCGAGCCGGTCGGCGCCCGTGCCGCCGTACAGCGCCTCGTCGGCGCTTACACCGGCCAACACATCGTCGAAGGCCGAGCCTACCAGCGCCTCGATGCTCAACAGCCGGTCACCCACGGCGTCGCCGGTGCCGCCCTGCACCGACAGGGCCAAGTCGACCTCTACTGCCGCTGTCGATCCCGAATAGTCCGCCGTATCGAGGCCATCGCGCCCGTCAATCACGTCCGCGCCCGCGCCGCCGACCAGCAAATTGCGACCGGCGTCGCCGTTCAGCACGTCGTCGAACGCAGAGCCGATCAGTCCCTCGATCGCAACCAGGCTCACCCCGCCAGAGGCCGTGCCTTTCGCGAGATCCGCGGCCACCGCGCTCACGCTTGTTGAAAAGTCGGCGACATCGACACCCACGCCGCCGTCGAGCCGGTCCGCCCCGCCGTTGAGGACCAGTCGGTCGTCGCCGGCGGCGCCTGATAGGACATTGACGGCCCCATCGCCAACCAGCACATCGCCAAATCGGCTACCGATCAGATTCTCGATATCCGCCAGCACGTCGCCCTCGGCATCTCCGCTGCTGCCAGTCCCGCCCAGCACCGCGTTTACCGCGGCGCCGCTCGCCGAATAGTCTGCGGTATCGATCCCGGCCCCGCCGGTCAGCCGGTCCGCGCCCGCGCCGCCGGCCAGCATGTTGTCGAACGCGTCGCCGGTCAGTCCATCGCCGAACGCAGAGCCGATCAGCCGCTCGATCCCCTCAAGCCGGTCGCCCTGTGCGTCTCCACCACTGCCAGTGCCGGTCGCAAGATCGATCGTCACGGCGCTACCGCTAGCCGAATAGTCCGCGCAGTCGAACCCCGTACCGCCGATCAGCGTGTCGGCACCCGTACCGCCAACCAGCAAATCATCCCCGCCCCGTCCGTCGATCCGGTCATCGCCCGCCCCGCCGCCGAACCAGTCCGCTCCTTCGGTGCCCGAAAGCGTGTCGGCAAAGGTCGAGCCTTCGACCCCTTCGATATCGATCAGCCGGTCGCCCGCCGCGTCGCCGCCGCTCGCCGCGCCATCTGCCAAATCGACCACGACGCCCGCACCGCTGCTGCCATAATCGACCCGATCGACCCCGGCCCCGCCGTCAAGCAGGTCTGCGCCCACTCCCCCATCGAGCATATCATCGCCTGCACCGCCCGAAAGCGCGTCATCGCCCGCACCGCCGAACAACCGGTTCGCGCCGGCGTCGCCTGCCAGCACATCGGCAAAGGCCGAGCCCTCGACATCCTCGAACCCATCGAACAGGTCGCCCGCGGCATCGCCGCCGCTGGCGGTGAGCCGCATCAAGTCGACCTGCACCGCAGCATCGCTGCCCGCATAGCTTAGCAGATCGCGTCCGCCGCCTCCGACCAATATGTCCGCGCCCGCACCGCCGCTCAGAACATCGTCGCCAGCATTGCCGACCAGCATATCCTCGCCCGCGCCGCCGACCAGCAAATCGATGCCCGCGGTACCGCCGATCAGATCGTCCCCCGCGGTGCCCGCCGCGGCCAAAGCGCGTTGCCCCTCGAGCGTCAGCACCGACCCCGTGCCCTTTTTCCAAGTCATCGTGCCCGCGCCGGTAGCAAGGCCAAAATCGCGCACGGTCAACGCGCCATTCCTTTCGGCGAGGTTGAACAAGGTCGGCGAGCCTGGATCGGAGAAGAAGGCCCCGTCGATCGTCGCGCTTGCGCCTTGGGCCAGCCAGATATGCTCGCGATTGCCGCCCGCCATCGGCGCACCGGCGTCAAGGCTGACGACATTGCTGAGCTGCCCGCCCGTGCCCCACAGCCGGATGTTGCGGCCATTGCCCGAGACGATCGCGCCGTCGACCACGATGTTGTCGCTCTTGAGGTCGAGCCCGCCATCGCTGTTGCCCGTGGCAATCACGTTGCGAAGCGTGATATCATAGGTGCCGCGTTCGGTCGCAAATCCGTCGCCGTTGCGATAATCATTCACCGTGTCGAGCGTGTTGCGCATGGCGACGCGATCGATCGTCACATCGTGCGCGGTGCCGGTAATGTGAACGCCGATGGCGAAATTGTCGCCGTCCTGAAACTGACTGTCGCCGCGAACATCCTCTATCAGCACGTTATTGGTGTCGTACTGGATACGGATCGCGCCTTTAGAATATCCGTCCACGGCGACGTCGCGGATCGTCAATCCAGAGATTGTCGCGCTGGCATTCGCCCCCGAGACCATATTGTCGAAGAAGCGCGAGACGTTCGCCGCGTCGACATGCTCGATCGTCAGGTTGCGCACGTCTGCCCCGACGCGAAAGGCCGTGCCGACATTCTCGAAGGCAATGTCGCTGAAGCGGAGATTGTCGGCGCCGCTCAACAGCCGGAAGACTTCCTCTCCCGAGGGATTGGCCGGATCGAATGGTTCAATCCGCGTGCCGGCGATCGTTGCCGCCATCGCATTGCCCGCGCCGTCCACGCCGCGGATCGTTACCGGCGCGCTCGCCGTCCCTCCCCCGACGATCGCGAGCGCCCCGGTCGGCGCGACATAGTCACCCTGATCGGCGAGCAGAAGCACCTGCCCGCCCGGCCCCGCCGCAGCGATGAGCTGCGGCAAATCTTTCAGCGTCGCAGCGTTCGCAGCGCTCGAGCCATCGCCCGAACCGCTGCCGGTCGGCGAGATGTAGAGGGTGGGCATGGCAGGGCTCCCGTCATAAGCCTGAAAACATACCCCCCACTTGATGGCGCCCAGACAGCCCGCGCCGGCACCCGGGTCAACCATATGCTGCACTTGCGAAAGCCGAGCTGCCCCTTTGCTCCGACGACCGGAGCCGCAGTGCCTTCGCTCTCCAGACTTTGGCCGCTACCTAGGTTCGTGCCGGACGAGTCACGGTGCCGCACCCCGCAGATTGTCAACGCTTCAATAATCCGATCGGAGACCCACCCGTGCAGCAGGACCTGTCCCCCGGGACATCGGAGCCGCCCGTGGACACCGGGCTCGCGGCCTTCGCCCAGATCCTCGCCATGCACCGCATCGTCGCGGACCCGGCCGAGTTGCGTCACAGCCTTGGCCATTCCGCACCGGTCGCCGCATCCGATCTGGTGCGTCTCGCAAAGCGCATCGAGGGCGTTCGCGCGCGCGTCACGAGCGGCGATTTCGATCGGTTGAGACGCCTTCCCATGCCCGTACTGGCCAACGGCGCCGGGGGCTGGTTCGTGATCGGCCGCGTGGGCGAGGATGCCGTCGCGATTCAGCGCCCCGGCGCCGAAATCGAGCGCTGGCACCGCGCAGACCTCGAGGCCCGCTGGTCGGGCGAGTTGCTCCTCGTCGCCACCCGCGACGCCGCGCAGGTCGCAGCACCCGCCTTCGACATGACCTGGTTTGTCCCCCAGATCGTCAAATACCGAAAGTTGATCGGCGAGGTGCTGCTGATCACGCTCGCGCTCAATCTGCTCGGCCTCGCCGCGCCGCTCTTTTTCCAGAATGTCGTCGACAAGGTGCTGGCACACAACAGCCTCGCAACCCTGCAGGTGCTTGCCATAGGGCTGGTGGTCGTCTCACTCTGGGAAGTCGCCTTCGGCTGGCTGCGTACCCGGCTCTATTCGGAAACGAGCCAGAAACTGGATGTCGAGCTTGGCAGCCGCCTCTTCCGCCACCTGCTCCGCCTGCCGCTTGGCTGGTTCGAAAATCGCCGCGTCGGCGATACCGTCACGCGCGTCCGCGAGTTGGAGACGGTGCGTGAATTCATGACGAATGCCTCGCTCTCCGTCCTGATCGACCCGCTGTTCACGATCGTCTTCATGGTCGCGATGTGGCTCTACTCGCCGCTCCTCTTCGTCATCGTCGCGCTTACCCTCCCCGCCTATGTGATCGTCTCGCTCGTCGTCACGGGCCCCTTGCGGCGCCGGCTCGACGAAAAGTTCGCACGCGGCGCCGCAAACAACGCGCTGCTCGTCGAGAGCGTCTCGGGCATACAGACGCTAAAGGCCGCCGCGGTCGAGCCGCAATGGCAGGACCGCTGGGAGCGCCAGCTTGCCGCTTACAGCGCCGCCAACCAGCGCGTGATCAACCTTGGCAACTCGGGCAGCCAGACGGTCCAGCTCATCTCGAAGCTCAGCCTCGCCGCTATCCTGTTCTTTGGCGCGCAACAGGTCATCGCCGGCGCGCTGACCATCGGCGGACTGGTCGCGTTCAACATGTTCGCCCAGCGCGTGTCGGGGCCCGTAATCCGCATGGCGCAGCTCTGGCAGGACTTTCAGCAGGTGCGCCTCTCGGTCCAGCGGATGGGCGACATCCTGAACGCCGGGACGGAGCCCGGCGCCGGATCGCGTACCACCTTGCCCACGCTCGCCGGTCATGTCCGGTTCGAGAATGTCCGCTTCCGTTATGCCGCCGAGGGTCCCTGGACACTCGACGGCATCGATCTCGACCTGCCCTCCGGCGCCACACTCGGTATCGCCGGGGCTTCGGGCTCGGGCAAATCGACGCTCACCAAATTGCTCCAGCGCCTCTATCTGCCCGCAAGCGGCCGCGTGCTGATCGATGGCGTCGACATTGCCCAGATCGACCCCGCCTGGCTACGCCGCCAGATCGGGGTGGTGTTGCAAGAGAATATCCTTTTCAATCGTTCGATCCGCGAGAATATCGCGCTCGCCGACCCCGTTACGCCGATCGAGCGCGTTATGACCGCAGCCCGCCTCGCCGGCGCACACGATTTCATTCTCGAGTTGCCTCGCGGTTACGACACGATCGTGGAGGAGCGCGGTGTCAACTTCTCGGGCGGTCAGCGTCAGCGCCTCGCCATTGCCCGTGCGCTGATCACTAATCCTCGCATCCTTATTCTCGACGAAGCGACCTCGGCGCTCGATGCCGAGAGCGAGGAGGTCGTGCAGCGCAACCTCAAGGCGATCGCCGCCGGCCGCACAGTGCTGATCATCGCACACCGCCTCTCTGCGATCCGCCAGTGCGACAGCATCCTTACGCTCGACAAGGGGCGCATCGTCGAAAGCGGCACCCACGACGAGTTGCTCCGCCTCGGCGGCCGCTATTCCGCGCTCCATCACCGCCAGATCGGCGTGCAAGCCGGAGCTGCGGCATGAACGCACTAACGCGTCACTGGACCTCCGTGCGCGACGCGCTCGACAATGAACGTGCGCGATCGCGCGGGGTACTGCGCACCGAGGAGGCCGACTTCCTTCCCGCCGCGCTCGAAGTGATCGAGCGCCCCGTGTCGCCGACCGCGCGGGTCACAGCCTGGCTATTGCTCGGCCTGCTCACCGTTACCGTGCTGTGGCTGGTTCTTGGCCGGGTCGATGTCGTCGCGTCGGCGCCGGGCAAGCTCGTCCCCGCCGACGACGTCAAGTTGATCCAGCCCGGCGCGGCGGGGATCGTGCACGCCATCCTGGTCCGTGACGGCCAGCGCGTCCGCGCCGGCCAGCCGCTCGTCGAGCTGGATCCCACCGTCTCGGACGCCGATACGGCACAGGCGAGCAAGGCGTTGGAGGCCGCGATGCTCGACGCCGCGCGGCTGCGCGCCATATTGTCCTCGCTGGACGGTCAGGGGCTCCGCTTCACGCCGCCCGCCGGAACCACCGCCAACGTGGCCGACACCCAAATCGCGCTCGCCCGCGCCCAACTCGCGGAGATCCGGGCGGGTAGCCAGACGCGCGCCGCCGACACCGAATCCGCGCGCGCGTCGCGGGCCGAGGCACAGATCCAAGCAGCCAAGCTCGCCGAGACCCTCCCGCTGCTCGACGAGCAGATCGCTGCCAACGAGAAATTGCTTGAAAAAGGCTATGTGTCGAAGCTGCGTGTGATCGAAATGCGCCGCCAACGGCTCGTCGCCGCGCGCGACCGCGATGCCGCCCTTGCCACCGCGCGTAAGGCGGAGGCGCAGATCGCAGTCGCCGGCGGCAATTCGCGCCAGTCCACCGCCGAGGCCCGCGCCCGCATCCTCGCCGACCTCGCCAAAGCCGAGAGCGACGCTCGGCTGCGCAAGGAAGAACTGACCAAGGCCGCGAAACGCAGCAGCCTTCAGCGCCTCGTCAGTCCGGTCGACGGCACGGTCACCCAACTGGCCGTCCACACCGTCGGCGGTGTGGTCGAGGCAGCCAAGCCGATCATGGTCATCGTGCCGACACGTGGGAAGCTGGTCGCAGAAGTGACCATCGCCAACAAGGATGTCGGCTTCGTCCGCGCTGGCCAACCCGTCGCGCTCAAGGTCGAAGCCTTTCCCTTCACGCGTTACGGCGCTGTGCCGGGCCGGCTCGAACATATCAGCTCGGACGCGGTACAGGATGAAAAGCGCGGTCTTATCTATACCGCGCGGATCACGCTGGACCATGCGACGATCCGGCGTGACGGCGCGACGATCCCCTTTACCCCCGGCATGGCCGTCACCGCCGACATACGCACCGGCCGCCGTTCGCTCGCCTCCTATCTGGTGAGCCCGATCGACGAGATTCGCGCAACGGCGGGGCGCGAGCGCTAGCAACCGGCACCGCTTTCAGGATTTGGAGCCGCAAGCCTGACAGATAAATCAACGCTCGCCCGTGGGCATATGTACGTTGCCGAGGGAATACTCGCGACGTCGGTCGGCCAACGCTTCGGAACTTGCCATTTCGCCGACCCAGAGGACACGCTTAAGCATCGGGGCCGGTTGTTCTTTTAAGCTTCGTCGGATGCAAAGAGAAAGGAATTCCCAGCCCACGGGGTTCATTCGCGGGCTGATCATTTACCGTTTGGTGCCACGGACATCGAGATCGAGGAAGGAAAGTCACGCGAATAGAAGACCGAATGGGTTTGCGCCTGATAATCCCCTGACTTCGCCCTCAGAATATTGGGTATGAAAGTTTGCGGATTGCGGTTGATCAGCGGGAACCAGCTGCTCTGGACCTGCACGCCGATACGGTGGCCTTTTTGAAAAACATGCGACGCCGAATGGAGGTCGATCCTATATTCCAGAACCTTACCCGGTTTGAGCGCCGCCGGCTTTTCATAACTGACGCGAAAGCGGCCGCGGAACACATCGTTCGCAATCATGCGCTGACGGCCGCGCAAGCCCTCGGGTATCGCCGCATCGGACGGATAGATGTCGACAAGCTTGACCACCCAGTCAGCATCGGTGCCAGTCGTACTGGCAAACAAGCGCGCCGCAATGTCGCCAGCGACGGTAACATCCTCTACCAGCGGCTCGGTCTGCCAGAACAACACATCCTTTCTTTGCGTAAAGGGCGCCTGGTCGTCCGATATCCACGTTGACCAGTCAGACCCCGGCCGCATGAACGGCTTCAATATGGTCCGATCGCGATAAGGAACCGGGTTCGCCGGGTCCGAAACGAAGCTACTGGAGCCCTTGCGCGACTGCGGCGCGTCGAAGGAGAGCTTGCCTTCGGGATGGAGATACAGGTTGCGTCGCCTGCCTTCGGCGGCGGGCCAGCGCGAAAGGCGCTGCCACCGATTGCTACCCGACTGAAAAACGAGCGCCTCGGGCTGATCGAGTTTGCCGATGCCCTTGAGCCAATGGCGAAACCAGGGAAGCTCCACCGAAGTGCGAAACCATTCCCCCGTCGGCCCGCCCAGTTCGTACGGACCGTATTTGCTTCCATCGCCGCGCCAACCGCCATGGTTCCATGGCCCGACCACCAGATAATTCAGACCCCGGTCGTCACCCTTCTCCTGATTGGCATAGATTGTCATGGGACCATAAAAATCTTCCTGGTCCCACCAGCCGGCAACGATCAGATTGGGGACAGCGACCTTTTTGGGCATCATGTGCGAGGTTCGGCTCGCGCGCCAAAAGCCGTCATAGTTTGGATGTGAAACGAAGTTTTGCCAGCTTGGCATGGAACGGCCGAGCAATTGCTGATCCATATTGGCGAGGTCCGACTGTTTCAGATACCAGCCATAGGCATCGTCGGTGCCGAAATCGAACGCGTTCATCGTCCGCCCGTCGGTCTCCAGCGCCGACACCCACGACCAGGCATAATCGAGCCGGAAGGCACCATTGTGCAGGAAGTCGTCACCGATGAACATATCTTCGGGCGACGCCTGCGATGTGACCGCCTTGAGCGCGGGATGCGGATTCACTGTCGCAATAGCTGCGGTCCAGCCGCCATAGGAGACGCCGAACACGCCGACTTTGCCGTTATTTTCAGGCAGGTTCCTGATCAACCACTCGATGGTGTCGTAGGTGTCGGTCGCCTCGTCGATTCCGTCGGCCGTCTTCTTCAGCGGGCGTAGGTTCACAAACTCACCTTCGGAGCCAAAGCGGCCGCGAATGTCCTGAAAGACAAAGATGAACTTGTCCTCAGCCAACTCGCCATAGGCCCCCGCCTTGCTGAGGTTTCGGTCGATCCGATCACGCGTAAAGCCATAGGGCGACCGTGTCATGAGAATGGGAAGTTCGCCGACATGGCCCTTCGGACGCCAGACTTGCGCGTGCAGCCGGATGCCGTCGCGCGTCGGGATCATCACATCCTGCGCTTCATATCCGGAGAGGCTTGGAGCGGCGGCAATCGGCGGACTCGCCGCCGGTTGAACCATCGCAGGCGCGCCAACGAGAAGACCAAGTAACAACGCGGACAATGCAAAACTGTGACGGATCGAACCTATGCGCATGATCGCGAATCCTGTTGCCGTGTCTGGGAGCTCGACCATGGCGGATTCGCCGATCAACTCCAAATAATTTTCCAATCAGGATTGCATTTCTCCAAACTGCATGGTTTTCTCCGATGGACGTCGAACTGTTCGTGTCGTGTCAACTGACTGGGGCTGACCGTTGGCAGACGCATGTTTGCGGTGCATCGCGTGCACATGTGGACGTTCGGGAGTCAGTGCCGGAGAGAATTGAAAATTATCAGTGTTTCGTGACGATAGCCAACGTCCGCGCGATGCGTTCCCAGGTGCAGGAGGTCGTGGCGCAGCATGTCGTGAAGACTGCCGCGTGAACTGTTGGTGTGCTCCTAGGCACTGTCGCTCAGGCATGTACAAGAATGCCGGCAAAAGAAGCTGCGTTGGACAATCGCACGGGTGTCCCTATCAGTCCGGCGCGACGTGTTGGTCGATATTATGTGGAGTTTACCATGCCGGTCGAAATCGATCCCTTTCATGCCATCACGATCAGCCGTCTTGCGCATCGGATGCGCGCCGAGGGACGGTCGGTGATCCATATGGAGTTCGGTCAACCCTCGACCGGCGCTCCCGCGGCGGCGATCGAGGCGGCACACCATATTCTCGATACCGACGGCATGGGCTATTGGGAAAGTCCGGAACTGAAGGCACGTATCGCGGCGCACTATGAAGAAACCTATGGGGTCGGCGTCGAACCCGAACAGGTCATCCTCACCTGCGGCGCGTCACCGGCGCTGGTCCTTGCGCTCTCCTGCCTGTTTTCCCCCGGCGCCCGGGTTGCGCTGGCGCGCCCCGGCTATGTTGCCTATCGCAATACGCTGAAAGCCCTTCATCTGGAGCCGGTCGAGCTCGCCTGCGGCGAAGCCGAACGGTTCCAGATCACGGCCGAAGCGGTCGAACGGCTTGAGCCCGCGCCCGATGGGCTGATCGTCGCGAGCCCGGCCAACCCCACCGGCACGATCATTCCGCCGGAGGAATTGCGGGCTTTGGCGGAGGTCTGCGAACGCCGCGGCATTGCCCTTGTCTCGGACGAAATCTATCACGGGCTAAGCTATACCCGTCCCGCTGAAACTATGCTGAAGCACTCGCCCGATGCGCTGATCGTCAACAGCTTTTCGAAATATTTCAGCATGGCGGGCTGGCGCCTCGGTTGGCTCGTCGTTCCCGAGAAGCTGATCGACGCGGCGCGTGCCCGCATGGGCAATTTGTTCCTGACGCCGCCCTCTCTCGCTCAGCATGCCGGCCTGATCGCGTTCGACTGCCGCGAGGAGCTCGAAGGTCATATCCAAACCTATGCGCGCAATCGCGAACTCTTACTCAAAGCGCTTCCCAAAATGGGGCTTCGGCGGATCGCTCCGCCCGATGGCGCTTTCTATATCTACGCCGATGTCGGCCATTTGACGGATGACAGCCTCGCCTTCTGCGAAGCCTTACTGCGCGACACGGGCGTGGCGGTGGCGCCCGGGCTGGATTTCGATCCGGTCGATGGCAAGGCTTTCATCCGCCTCAGCTTCGCGGTCTCCACCGACCTGGTCGAGGAGGCGATACGGCGCATTGAACCATGGCTGACTGCCCAAAAGGCGGCCGGAGCGGCTATCCCGCTCGCTGGATGAGACTTTTAAGCAATCGTGTAGCAGCAACCGAATGACATTGGCCATTCGCGGTCTGGCAGCTTTTGGCGCGACAATAGCGAAAGCCGACGTAGGTCGATCTCCTGATGAGCGGCGGCTTAAATCGGCTGGTCGCGGCAGCTTCCAAGACAGGTGGGTCTGAAAACGGCAGCCTTACCAAGGGCCACGTAACTATTGAATGATGACAAAATCACGATTCCGAAAAAATGGCGCGGCCGCATTAGTTAAGCGAAAGTATTTTATAGAATAATACCGAAAATGGGCTATCCAAGTCGCAATCCTCCTCAGCTCGGCGGATGCTTGATGAGGTTAGTTCATGTGGCACTTTTCAACTTTAACCGGTTTCCTAGCTTTGGCCTTCATGCCGCAAGCTTACGCAGCAGAGCCGATGCGCCTCCAGCCGTCGTCAAACTGGCACGTCAACTATGCCGACGACAGTTGCCGGCTGGCGCGTTCATTCGGTAGTGGCGAAGAAGAGGTGACGCTTGTCCTCGACCGATTTCGGCCGGGCCCGAGAGTCCATATGACACTTGTCGGTAGTCCGGTCGACGTGCGTAGCGATGTACGCAGAATCGTTCTTCGCTTCGGTCCGAACGATGCCGAATTCGAGAAAAGGTTTGCACCCGGCACCCTCGACAACGGAAAGGCCGCGATCGTCGTCGGCGGGAACGTGTGGATCACGGGCTATGATGCCAAAGAGGCGGCTCTGGAAGATGAGGGAGAGCCAAATAGGCGACGGCCCATCGATCCCGCGCTCTACTCCGCGATCCAATTTCTCGAACTGCGCATTGCTGGCAAGCGGTCGGTTGTACTCGAAACCGGATCAATGTTGGCCGCCGAACAGGCGCTGACAGCCTGCAACGACGATTTGCTTCGCGGTTGGGGCATCGATGCCGAGGTAGACAAGAGGCTGTCGCGCCGCGTCACGCCTAACGGCGACCCCCGCAAATGGTTGAGGAGCAGCGATTATCCGTCTCGGATGAGGTTCCTTGGCTACCAAGGGCTGGTACATTTCCGATTGATTGTCGATGAACGGGGAATCCCTCAGAGCTGCCATATCCAGCTCTCGACTCGGCCGAAGGACTTCGACGACGCGGTGTGCAACAAGATCATGGCACGCGCCCGGTTCCAGCCGGCGCTCGACGCGGACGGAAAGCCGGTCGCCTCCTATTATACCAACAGCGCTCACTTCGCCATTCCCACACGCTCGTGGTAACAGTGGGTGACGGGACTCACGAAAATTGGAAACGTTCCGCTTCTTAGGCTCCAACGAATTGAATGAACGCAGGAAGCTCAGGTCGCAGCTTCCCGGCCAATAGCGACCAGCTTATTGGCTTCGGACTTCATAAGCTGTCCATCGACGGTGGAAGATGCGCACCCTTCAAGAACACCTATTCGCGCGCAAATTTGTCGCCACCGAGTTCCAGAGTGGCGATCTCTCCATCCGGGGCAAAGGTGAACCCGACGGGGGTTTGGCCGATTATGCTCATCTGGCCAGGACTATCCCACTGTGCCTTGAACATATCGTTGCGATCATGGTTGAGCATCGCCGTTGCCTGCGGACGTGCTAGCTTGAGCTTGCCGTCGGCCAGCGTGATCGAGATCTTACCGAGCAAGTCGCTCGAATAGGTGCCGACATAGCGACCGAGCGGCAGTCGCGCGGGCGCAATCGCCTCTGGACCCGACATCGCCGCTGCCTTTTCTCGCGCAATTCGGACCGCGTCATCATTCTCCTGCTTCATGGCGGCGCTGTGATCGGTCGCAGGCCCGCCAAGGAACGCATCAAGCACTCGCAATTCGACGGCCGCAGCCAGCTTTGTGCGCAGGCCGTTGGTCAGCACGACTATGCCGAGCTTCCTTTCAGGTATCATTGCAACCATGCTCTGCATCCCGTCGATCGCCCCGGAATGCTGGACAATCTTTTGACCGCGATATTCCTGCACGCCCCAGCCAAGGCCGTATTCACTGAACTTGAAAAGCGGGTCGGCTCGTCCGCGCGGGACGATCTGACCGCTATGCATTTCCGCCAGCGTCGTGGGGGCGATCAGCCGCTTGCCCTCGAAAGTGCCGCCACCTAATTGCAGGCGCAGCCACTGCGCCATGTCGCGAGCGCTGGAGTTGATCACCCCGGCGCCGCCGACATTGTCGATCATGCGATATTCGACCGGTATCATCCTGCCTTCGAGCAGCACATGCGGCGTTGCGACATTGTTCATCGCTTTGAGAGCGGTAATACTGGTGCTGGTCCGGCGCATTCCCAGCGGCTCGAATATGCGGCGGGTAATGAATTGGTCAAAGCTGGCGCCGCTCACTGCGGTGACGATCTCGCCCGCAACGATGAACATCTCATTCTGATACTGAAACTGGTTGCGAAAACCGAGCGTCTCGGCCTGAAAGCGTAGCCGCCGGATGATTTCCTGACGGTCGAACCCCGATCCATACCAGAGGCTGCCGTTGGTAACGACGCCGGTGCGATGCGACAGCAGATCGCGTACGGTCACGTGGCGGGTGACATAGGGGTCCTGAAGTTCGAACGACGGCATATAATCGTGCACCGCGCCGTCCCACTCGATCTTCTTCTCATCGACGAGCATGCCGAGCGCCGCGGCAGTGAAAGCCTTGGTCGCGGATCCGATCGCAAAGACGGTATCGGCATCGACCTTGCCCGGCTTGCCATCCTCGCGGACACCGAAACCTCTGGAATATATAATTTGGTCATCCTTGACGATCGCGATGGACAGGCCCGGCACTTGCCAAGTCTGCCGGGCGCCCTCGATATATGCGTCGAGCCCTATGAGCGCTTCCGGCGTCGCCGGCGATATCACCGGCGCTGGAGTGGGCGTCTCGGCCAAAGCCGGAGCGAAGACCTGACCGGCGAACAGGGCCAGGCTCGCGCTAGACACGACAAAATGCCTCAATCGTTTATTCGAGACCACGCTGTATGCCCCTCCGCAAGAAATTTCTATTTTGAAAATATTTTCTGATATGAGCATAATTGCCCCGAACAGAAATTGTCAACGGCCTGTCGTTCTGACCGTAGAGCGATGCGCGCCCCAGATCGAAGGCGTGTCGGCGACCGAATTTCTGGACACGGCCCACCCCGAACTTCGCTCCGCTCGGTGACACGACGAAAAAAGGCCCTCGCCATTGCCACGGCGACCCGGCCGATCTTCCAATTTTGCCGTCGCTGCAGTTAGGTTTGGAATGATCAGTTTTTTCCCACATTTCCTCCCTCAGGAGGAATTTGACACGTCCGGATCGGCATGGACTGGCGGACACGGATCACCTGAAAGCAGCGCAAGCGCTTGGCCTTCTGTCGATGCTCTCGGTTGTGTGGGGAAAACCCCTGGTGGCAGGGCTTGTATCGAACCTTAGATTTACTACCTGATTTATCAGTATTTTAGGTCGTCAAGAGGGCTTGATTCCCCCACATTTTCCCCCACACATTTCTTCAGCTGGCGAAAAAAATTCGAACGAACGTTTTTCATATAGCCGATCGTGTCGAAGATTTTGGTCGCGATGGATCGCCCTTTGAGAGGAGAATAAGGGTCCCCATGCCGTGGTGAGAGGAAGCGGATCAAAGCCACAGCAACATGATGTACCGCACGAAGCTGAACATCGGCTTAGGCCATCGCCGGACGCGGGATTTCTGAGGTCGAAATCTGCAGGAGTGTGGCTTGACCTGTGGTGGCGAAGCGAGTGCGGTCGTGCAAACAATGGTATCACGGGTGGCCGGGCGAAATGTCGCTCGCAGTCAGATCGGCGGAAAAGGACGATCCCTTACCCCGTAATGTCGGTTCGATAAGAGGGTGGGTCTGCAATCCATCGATCAAGTTGCGACTCTCGCCAGCCGACGGCAGTTTTGCTCAAGCGGATCTGGCTCGGAAAAGTGCCGTCGGCGATCTTCTCGTAGATCGTTGATCGCGAGAGCCCGGTGCGCGAAATTACAGTTGCGAGGCGAACAAGTCGGTCGGGGCGGTCGCTCATGGCTTCCTCCGGCGCTGCTTGCTAAACTCCCGATCGCTCCCAATAAAGCGTTCGATCATAGGAGGAATGAGCCGCTCGGGCGGGATCGCCTCGGGCAATCCGTTCAACTTGGCATGGACAGCACCATAATCTTGAAGGTCGCGCACGAGAGCGCCCGGGAGCTCAATCGTAAGTTTGACGGGCTTCTCTTCAATGATCGGGCCAAGGCGAAGCTTGCTCATCACCTACGCTCGCTGTTCTCAAAAACGAGATCCCGCGTCACGATGACGCGAAAGACGAAGCCGGGGCGCACCGTGAGCGTCGGCGCCATGGAAATCTCTCGCTCGACAACTCGCCGTCCCGCTTCATTCGTGCCGTCCTGCAGGCCGGACCGAAGCGCTCGGACAAGATCGCCCTCGCCGCTCGCCGCCAATTCTGTACCGACTCCGAGTAGCGACGAAACCAAGGCGGCGCGCAGCATGCGTCCCCAGTGACTGTTCACGCGATCCTCGAGTCCTGCATAGCCGGCCGCATCGGCACCCGGCTGGCGATCGAGGCGAATAGATCGTCCTCCGGGTAAAATGAGCCGATCCCAAGCCAGAAGTACCCGGCGCTGACCTGCCGCGACCTCGCTGTCATATTCGCCGATCAATCGGGCGCCCTGCGGAACCAGCAACAAGCGTCCCGTAGGGCTATCGTAGATATTCTGCGTGACCTGCGCAGTGATCTGGCCGGGCAGGTCCGAGCGGATACCAGTGATCAACGCTGCCGGGATAACGGTTCCTGCCTGAATGACTGCGGCCGAGCTCGGCGCAACAATGCGCTCACCGCTTTCGGCCCCACCACGCGGGCCTCCGGCGAGAAAAGCCTGCCGGCCCGTTTTTGCACCTTCTGGTACGTTTGCGGCCTGAGCTTGCGAAGACAGCGCCTCGGCTGCAGTCGTTCCGGACATCGCACCGCCGGTTCCCCCCAAGAAGAGCCGACTGCCTTGGGCGGCTTCACGCTCCTGCATAGCGCGCAGTCTTGCCTGTTTACGTGCCGATTGCGCGGGGTCGGCTGGCGGCGGCCCCATTGCGGGCACGGGCATCGGCTCGCCCGCCTTCTGCGCCGATACGATCGGTCGGCCTAAATCGCCCGGCAGGGGCGGACCGAGTTTCGGGACGGCGCCATAATCGGCCGGGGCGCCGGTCACAGTCTCGGAACGGTTCGGCACCGCGACCTCGTAAAGTTCCTGCGCGGCTTTGGGATCGACTGGCCGCAGCGCCCAGAGCAAGGCGCCCCCGATTGCGATTCCTGCGGCCCCGCCCAGCACGGCGAGCGTCTTTCGCGACAAGCGCATCACGTTCGGCAGCTCGCCCTCGAGACGAAAGCCGTCGGGACTGGGCGGCGCCATCGCCGCCGCCTCCGCTTCGGGAGCCGCGGGGCTCGCTTCCGTCGTATCGAGCGGATCCCCCGGCACGTCTTCGCGCCGGCTCACGGGCGGCCTCGCTCGACCGGCGTGTCGCGCGAGATGCGAACCTTCTTCGCCGCCTTACCTGCCCCGAGCCGTAGCTCGCCGCGTTCGAACAGCCGGTCGACGATCATGAAGCGGCCATCGACCCGGTAATTCAGGAGTTCGGCCGCCCCTTTCTCGCCGACCGCAAACAGCGGCGGCATTTCGCCGGTCGCAACCGAAGGGCCGAACTCGACGAAGAGCTGCCGGCCGTCGTCGAACGCGCGCAACGGTCGCCATGCGACCTTGTCGCCGCTGATCCGATACGCGAAGTTGAGCGACGGCAGGTCGATCCCGCCGGCGACCGGCGCGGCCCGCACACGCTCGGCTTCGGCGGCGCGAAGCGCGATCAGCTCGTCCCGCGGATAGCGCCACGAAACAGCGGCCATATAGGTCGATGGCGTCGCGCGAAGCTCGACGTGATAAGTCCTGCGGCTCGTGTTGATGATCAAATTCGTGACAATGTCGGGCCGCGTTGGTTTCACAAGGATATGAACGCGCCGCGTCGCGCCTTCGCCGCTCAGCGTGTCGCCGATAATCCACCGAACCGTATCGCCGGCGGCGACCGGACCGGGCCCGACCAGCTCCTCGCCTTCCTGTAGCGCGATATCGGTCACCTGGCCCGGCGCGGTATAGACCTGGAACAACGCGCCCTCTGCCCAAGCATATTGCTGGATAGCATTGAGGAAGGTCGTGCGCTCGGGCTGCACGCGCGCTGCATCGTTGGCGCGACCGACCTGCGTGCGCGGATCGCCAGGTGCTGCGTGGAGGGGCAAAGCCAACAGTGCGGCGCCTACGAGCATTGAAATTTTGATCATTGGCTGAGCTCCTTGGAAAGATTGATGGCGGTCACTCGGAGACCGAGGGGATTTTTTTGCAGTGCCTCGGGGGTGCGCGGCGGCTGGATCGTGACGGTCACGATCGCCGACCAGCGCGAGGTCTCGATGAGGCCGCCGTCCTGATAACGGCGCTCGGTCCAGGCGATGCGGAAGCTGTCCTTCGACGCGCGGATCACGCTCGACACATCGACAGCGACCTGCTGCTTGCCGACCTCGGCGAACGGGTCGTTGTTGCGCGCATAATCGTTGAGTGCCTGCGCGCCCGACGTCGCCGCAAAATCATAGGCGCTGAGCCAGTTCGCGCGCAGCACTACGGGATCGGCGGGGATCGAGCGGATATGCTCGATGAAGCGCGCAAGGTGAAAGGCAACCTGCGGATCGGTGGGCGCATAGTCGGCGTCCGCCGGCGCGACCGCCCTCGCCTCGCCGAGCTTGTCGACCTCAACCACCCAAGGGGTGATCGTGCCGCGCAGCGACTGCCAGACAAGCGCCGAGGCGAGCCCGCCCGAAAGCGCGAGGCAGCCGAAGAAGGCGAGCCGCCAATTCTTCGCCTGGATCCGCGCCGAGCCGATCCGATCGTCCCAAATCTGCGCGGCGCGCTGATAGGGGGTCACCGGCTCGGGCGATTTTCCGTAATGTTGGTGTGGTCGTCGGAACATGGTCTCAATCCTTCTGGCTGATATCGGGGGCTGAACCGGCGCCATGGCTGTCGCCTTGCTTGAGTGTCTGCGCGCCGATCGTGGCGCCCGAGGTGATCGCCTGCCGTCGCTTCATGGCGGCGGCCCAAGCCGGCTGGCCGGAGGCTTCCGCACCGGTTGCAGCGGCGGGCGCCGCCTTGCTCGCCTGTCCGTCGGCAAAGTTCTGGCGAAGCTTGGCCGCGGCCTTACGCAAGGGCGAACCCGCGCCGCTCGCTGCGTCGCGCGCGACATTGGCCATGCCCGAACCAAAGGCCCGCATCCCGGAATTGCCCGCAGCACCGCGCGCGTAAGAGGCGGAGGCCGATCCGGCAGCCCGCGAGGCACCTGCCGCGCCCTTCCCGGCCATCGATGCGGCGGCACCCGTTGCGAGGGTGGCGCCGGCGGCTCCGGCGGCAATCGTCGCGCCAGCGGCCAAGGTCGTTCCCGCCGCGGCACCAGCGCCGAGCTGCGGACCACCGGCGACGATGCCGTTGGCGACGCTCGGACCAAAAATGCCGAGGCCCAAGAGCGTGAGCGCGCCGAGCGCGATCGCCATCACTTCGCGGATGTCGGGCTCGGTGCCGAGGCCCGCCTCCATGAAGCGCTCGAACAGCGTGACGCCAATCCCGGTGATCACCGCGAGGACAAGCAGCTTGATGCCTGAGGAAATGACATGCCCGAGGACGCGCTCGGCCATGAAGGCGGTGCGATTGAAGAAGGCGAAGGGCAGCAGGACGAAGCCCGCGAGCGTCACGAGCTTGAATTCGAGGATCGTGACGAAGACCTGCACTGCGAGTATGAAGAAGGCGAGCACGACGATCACCCAGGCGATCAGCAGGATCAGGATCTGGACGAAGTTGGTGAAGAGCCCGACGGGGCCTACGAGATCGGCGGTCGCATCGAGCAGCGGCTCGGCGGCATCGAGACCGGTCGCGGCAATCATGCCGGGGCCCATGAAGTCGCCGACCGCCATCGCCCCACCGCTCGCCTTGAGACCCAAGCCTGCGAAGCTCTCGAGCAGGATGACCGACAACGCCTGAAAGTTGCCGATGATGAAGGCGAAGACGCCAATATAGAGCGTCTTCTTGATGAGCCGCTGCAGCACGTCCTCATCGGTGCCCCACGCCCAGAAGAGCGCCGCAATCGTCACGTCGATCACGATGAGTGTCGAGGACAGGAAGCCGACCTCGCCGCCGAGCAGGCCGAAGCCGCTGTCTATATAGGTCGAGAAGACCGACAGGAAATTGTCGATGACGCCGGTGTCGTTCATTGCTCGGGCTTTCCAGAACGGAAGAAGTGGCGCCGCTTGGCTTCCCAGGCCGCCTTGCACTCGGGATCGGCCTCGGTGGCTGTTCGGCAGCGGCGCAACGTGTCGCCATAGTCGGGGGGTGCGTCCGCTCCGGAGATTTGGGGAGCGGACGCACGGGGCGCGGGCGGATCGAGCGCGGCGATGAGGGCAAGGGTCAGCGCAAGACCCACGACAATTGCCGCCATCACCAGCCCGCCCGCCCGGCCCATCTCAATCGCCCTTGCGGAAGCGGCGGAAGCGTTCGCGGCCTTCGGCCTCGGCTGCGGCGGCGCGCGCGGCGCCCAGCATCTCGGCGCGGCCCTGCGCCGTCATGACGGCGGCAAGGTCGGCGATCTGCTGCGACTGGATCGCGAGCAACTGGTTGCCCGCCTGCGCCGCCTGCAGCGCGCCGGTCGCCGACTGGCTGGCGCCGACGATCGTCGAGATCGACGTCCGCGTCCCGCCCATGTTCGAGACGATACCGGCCTGCACCTTCATCGCATCCTCGAACGCTCCGACGCTGTCTTTCCAGCGCGCCTCGGCATTGGCGACCAATGCCGACGTCGGGCCCGAGAAGGCGGTTCCCTTGTAGCGCTGCTCGAAGCCCTTGCGGATATCGGCGACGTCATAGGCAATGCCTTCGGCCTCGGTGAGCAGCTGCTTGGTCTGGTCGATCTGCGCCTGCAGTTCGCCGAGCGTCGAGGTCGGCAGGCTCTGGAGGTTGCGTGCCTCGTTGAGCAGCGACGTCGCCTGGTTCTGGAGCTGCTTGATCTGGTTGTTGATCTGCTCGAGCGTGCGCGCGGCGGTCAGGATATTCTGCGAATAGTTGCGCGGATCGTGGACGATGCCGCCGACCTGTGCGCTCGCCGGCGCTGAAAGCATCGGACCCGACACACTCGCGGCGACGAGCGCCGCTGCGGTGATCGAGCGGAGGATATTCTTCTTCATTGGGGGGACTCCTCATTGGGGGCGACTGCGGGGGGCAGCAGCTCGGTCGCCCATTCGAGCTTGCGGTGGGAGAGCCACGCAGCCGCGAAGCCCTCGCGGCCGTGCGCGGCGAAAAGCTCGCCGATGCGGGTCTGGTCGGTTTTCGAGGAGGCGGCCGTGAAGGCGAGCGCGATGTCGCCGAGCCCGAGGTCAAAGAGGCGGTTGCCGCGGCGCGACTGGCAATAATAGTCGCGCTTGGGCGTCGCTCGGCTCAATATCTCGGCCTGCCGGTCGTTGAGCCCGAATCGCTCGTAGATACGCGCTATCTGCGGTTCGAGCGCGCGCTCGTTCGGCAGGAAGATACGCGTGGGACAGCTTTCGATGATCGCCGGCGCGATGCTCGAAGTCTCGATATCGGCAAGGCTCTGCGTCGCGAAGATGACGCTGGCGTTCTTCTTGCGCAGCGTCTTGAGCCATTCGCGCAGCTGCGCGGCAAAGGCTCGGCTGTCGAGAACGAGCCAGCCTTCGTCGATGATGATCAGCGTCGGCGATCCGTCGAGCCGGCCGGCGATGCGGTGGAAGAGATAGGACAGTACCGCGCCAGCCGAGGCTGCGCCGACGAGACCCTCGGTCTCGAACACCTGCACCATCGCCTCGCCGAGCTTCTCCTCGTCGGCGTCGAGCAGCCGGCCCCAGGGACCGCCGACCAGATAGGGCGCGAGTGCCTGCTTGAGTTCGATCGACTGAAGCAGCACCGCAAGACCCGTCAGCGTGCGCTCGGCCACCGGCGCAGTCGCGAGCGAGGTGAGCGCCGACCAGAGATGCTCCTTTGCCGCCGGATCGATCTCGACGCCTTCACCCGCGAGCATCGCGGCGAGCCATTCGGCCGCCCAGCTGCGTTCAGCCGCCTCGTCGATCCGCGCAAGTGGTTGCAACGAAACGCCGCCCTCGCCATCGTGCAAGGCGCCGCCGAGATCCTGCCAGTCGCCGCCCATGGCGAGCGCAGCAGCGCGGATCGAGCCGCCAAAGTCGAAGGCGAATATTTGCGCCCGCGGATAGCGACGGAACTGCATCGCCATGGTTGCGAGCAGCACCGATTTGCCGGCGCCGGTCGGTCCGACGACGAGGCAGTGCCCAACATCGCCGACATGAAGGGAAAGACGGAACGGGGTCGAACCTTCGGTCTTGCCGTACAGCAAGGGGGCATCACCGAAATGTTCGTCCCGTTCCGCTCCCGCCCACACGGCAGAGAGGGGGACTATGTGGGCGAGATTGAGCGTCGAAATGGGAGGCTGGCGGACATTGGCATAGACGTGCCCCGGAAGCCCCCCAAGCCAGGCCTCGATCGCGTTCATGCCCTCGATCGTGCAGGTGAAGTCGCGGCCCTGGATGACCTTCTCGACGAGCCGTAGCTTCTCGGCCGCGAGCGCCGGATCGGCGTCCCACACGGTGACCGTGGCGGTCACATAGGCGATGCCCGCGTGATCGGCACCCAGCTCCTGCAGCGCGATGTCGGCATCGGCCGCCTTGTTCGAGGCGTCGCTGTCCATGAGCACCGACTGCTCATTGGTCATGACCTCTTTCAGGATCGCCGCGATCGACTTACGCTTGGCGAACCATTGCCGCCGGATCTTGGTCAGCAGCTTGGTGGCATCGGTCTTGTCGAGCATGATCGCGCGGGTCGACCAGCGGTAGGCGAAGGCGAGCCGGTTGAGTTCGTCGAGCAGCCCCGGCCAGGTCGACGACGGAAATCCCGTGATCGTCAGCGTCCGCAGATGCTGGTCGCCAAGCCGCGGCTCAAGCCCGCCGACGAGCGGCTGATCGGTGAGCAGCGCATCGAGATAGACCGGCGTTTCAGGCACGCGGACGCGCTGCCGCTTGGTCGAGACGGTCGAATGGAGGTAGGTCAGCGTCTCGCCGTCATCGAGCCATTCGGCCTCGGGCATGAAGCCTTCGACGAGATGGAGGACGCGGTTCGTCCGGTCGGTGAAGCTCGCGACGTGTTCGCGCGGGTCCACGCCCGAGCGCGCCATCCCTTCATAGAGCCACCCTTCCGCGCGCGAGGCATCCTCCGCCGGCGGCATCCACAAAAGAGTCAGGAAATAGCGGCTCTCGAAATGCGCCCCTTCCTCCCGGAACTGCTCCTGCCGCTCCATGTCGACAAGCGCGGACGCCGGATCGGGAAACTCCGACTGCGGATAGCCGCTCGCCGGCAACCGCTGGGCCTCGACGAACACCGCCCAGCCCGAGCCGAGGCGCCGCAGCGTATTGTTGAGGCGTGAGGTCACCGCGACCAGTTCGGCTCGCGTGGCGCTGTCGAGATCGGGGCCGCGGAAGCGCGCCGTGCGCTGCAGCGATCCGTCCTTGTTCAGCACCACGCCCTCGCCCACCAGCGCGACCCACGGGAGAAAATCGGCAAGGCAGGCGGATTTCGAGCGATATTCGGCAAGGTTCATCATGGCCGCATCCAGACAGGATATTTGAGGTGACGCCTTGCGACGTCGACGAAGAGGGGATCGCGGCGCGCCGCCCAGACCGAGAGCGCATGGCCGATCGCCCAGATCGCGATGCCGGCGATCCAAAGGCGAAGTCCGAGTCCGATCGCCCCGGCAAGCGTGCCGTTGACGATCGCGAGCGACCGCGGCGCGCCGCCGAGCAAGATCGGCTCGGCGAGCGCCCGGTGAACCGGGGCGAAGAAGCCCGGAACCTCCTCCATCAGATCAGCGCTCCGCCGCCGAAGGAAAAGAAGGACAGGAAGAAACTCGACGCCGCGAATGCGATCGACAGACCGAACACGATCTGGACGAGGCGGCGGAACCCGCCCGACGTGTCGCCGAATGCGAGGCTGAGGCCCGTCACGATGATGATGATCACCGCAACGATCTTGGCGACCGGCCCCTCGATGCTCTCGAGGATCGATTGCAGCGGCGCTTCCCACGGCATCGACGAACCGCCGGCATGCGCCGGGGCGGAAACGACCAGCGCGACGAACAGCGCGGTAGAGCAGAGCATGGCGCGACGGGCGCCATGCCGGAAGGCATGGGTCATCATATTTCTCCTTCGGGGATGAGCGGGGTGATGCAGAACTGGCCGGTCACAGGGTCGAGGCCATCGACACGGGCAAGTTCGGAAAGGCGGCGCCCGGTGCCGTCGCGTACCAGCACGGCGACAAGGTCGATCGTCTCGGCGAGCAGCGCGCGCGGGACCGTCACCACGGCCTCCTGAATGAGTTGCTCCATCCGGCGCAGCGAGCCGAGTGCGGTCCCCGCATGGATCGTGCCGATACCGCCGGGGTGACCGGTGCCCCACGCCTTCAGAAGCTCAAGCGCCTCCGCTCCCCGGACTTCGCCGATCGGGATGCGATCAGGCCGTAGACGGAGCGAAGAGCGCACGAGGTCCGCGAGCGTCGCCACGCCGTCCTTCGTTCGCATGGCGACGAGATTGGGCGCGGCGCATTGAAGCTCGCGCGTATCTTCGATCAGAACGATACGATCCGACGTCTTCGCAACTTCCGCGAGCAATGCGTTGGTAAGCGTAGTTTTTCCGGTACCGGTACCGCCGGCCACCAGAATATTTTTCCGCTCGGACACTGCGCAGCGGAGGATCTCGGCCGAGAGGTCCGACATGATACCGGCGGTGGCATAATCGTGAAGGGTGAACACCGCGACGGCGGGCTTCCGGATGGCGAAGGTCGGCGCTGCCACCACCGGCGGCAACAGCCCTTCGAAGCGCTCGCCGGTCTCCGGGAGTTCGGCAGAGACGCGCGGCGAGCCAGCGTGGACCGCGGCGCCAACATGGTGCGCGACGAGGCGAATGATGCGTTCGCCATCGGCGGCGGCAAGAAGGATTCCGCTGTCGGCGATGCCGATGCCCAACCGGTCGACCCAAAGACGGCCATCGGGGTTGAGCATGATCTCGATGACCGAGGGGTCGGCAAGCCATTCGGCGATGGCGCCGCCAAGCGCGGTCCGGAGCATGCGCGCGCCGCGTGCCTGCGGCTCATTGCCAGTCGATGCTGCGCCCATCGGAGTCCCCGTTCATTGGTCCGGGCAACGGCGCCCGGCTCGACGGGGACGAGTAAGAGACGCAGAAAAGTCCCGGCTTCAACAGGGATTTACGCGCGTCAAACCATCGGAAAGAATGACTAGCCATTGCCTATGCGGCCGGCTCGGTCTGCAGCCATCTTACCGCGACTCACTCCGATGATGCTTGCGCGCGGCGCTATTTCGACAATCATGTAAACATGAATGATTCGGGGTCGCACCCAATTGACGACGAAGCTCGATGGAACCGCCTGACAGAGAAGCAGCGCGCGTGCCTTGACCTGCTCATCGAGCACAAGACCTCGAAAGAGATCGCGCGGCTTCTCGATATTTCGAAGCACACCGTCGATCAGCGGTTGAATCTGGCGCGCGACACACTTGGCGCGCAGGACCGGAACGAGTCCGCCTTCATCTACCGTCAGATGAAGGAGAAATACGACCGAGTGACATACGACGCGGTGGAGGTTCCGGCGACGCCGGCATTGGTGCGATCCGAGTTTCCGGACGGCGGCTCGCCCAACCTCATGGAACTGCACGACAGTTCGGCGTTGCAGGGCGGGTCATCGGGAATTCGCCCGCCGTTCAGAGGTCTTTTCAAGCGCGATCATAATTCGGCAAACCGGCTTTGGATCTATCTCGCCGGACTTGCCGCTGCGGTCTGGATTGTCCTGGGTGGTCTCGGCGTTGCCCAAGCGCTGAACCAGCTGATCCAGAACTGACCTCTCTTCAAATCGGTCCAATTGGCTGAGGCTCTGCGGCTTCGGCGAAGGAGAACCTATGTCTGAGAATATTGCCGCAATGGCGGCCCGGCTGCATCGCGACGTCCCAAATGCCGAGGGAAGTATCGACGACGCGCTGATTGCCGTGGCTTCGCTCACCACCAGCGTCGTTATGGCCCGGCGCGCGATCGGCGCACCGGCGAAAACGGGCCAAGGAACGATCATACGCTTGGTCGAGGCGCAGATGTCGCTCGTCAAGGTCAGCGGCAGCATTCTTCGCGCGCACAATGAGCTGGCCGAGATCGGCAAGGAAACGGCCGGGTACGATCTGCGCGAATGCCCGTCTGTTGCCGGCACGAAGGTCGTTCCGCTTTCTTCGGCTTCGTGAAGCGAATTGACCGAGAGCGATCAGCATGAAAAGTCACGAGAATGCGCATAGCCATTTTCGCCACGATATTGCTGATCGCTCTCCTCTATGCGGCGTGGAAGGGTGGCGGACCCGAGCGGGCGATGGTCGGAATAGCCGTTACCATCGTGGTCTGGGATCGCTTGTTGGTCGCTTCTGGGATGGTCTCCTATCATGTGCTCGATATTGGTTATCTCGCGCACGACGCATTTGGAGCCCTAGCGACGCTTGCCCTGGCGATGGTCGCGTACCGCTTCTGGACCATTCCCGCGGCGATCCTTCATGCTTTGCCCCTGCTCGCCCACCTGAGCCGAGCCGTGGACCTCTCCATCAGTCCTGTCGTGTATCTGACGATGCAGGTGGCATCGTCCTGGCTGGTCCCACCCCTGCTAATCCTTGCAACCTGGCATCACCAGCGTCGCCTGAAGCAGTGCGGCAGCGATCCGTCCTGGCACATCTCGTGGAAATCGCGGTCCCCGGACGCGGCGCAGCGCTCGCCAACGCTCTCCTAGACGAATTCCAGTCGCTAGGCCGCCTGTGGGCGCAAGAGCCCGAGGCCATAGCAAGGATCGTCGGCAGCAATTCTGCCGTGGCATCCCTTATCCTTCAAGCCCGCGACACCGCAATCGCGGCGGCGAGTTCCGACATCCGCGGGATTCGCATCGATCCGTTCGCGGCCGAGGTCAGGCAATATCTGATCTTGTCGATGGGCAGCCTTGCCGACGAGCGCTTCCGCATCCTGTTCCTGGATTCTTCGCACCGCCTGATCACCGACGAAGAGATGCAGCGCGGGACGATTTCCCAGATCAGCCTCTACCCGAGAACCATCTTTCGGCGTGCCCTCGAGGTGAACTCTGCCGCCATCATTCTCGTCCACAATCACCCGAGCGGCGATCCCAGCCCAAGCGCGGAAGATATCGAGGTGACGAGGCGCCTCGACCAGATAGGCCGCTCGCTCGGGGTCGAGGTGCTCGACCATATCATCGTGACCGCTGCTTACGCACATCACCTCATCAATCGCGGTCCGACCGCCAATCGGGAGGCGGCGGCGCCATATACGCTTCGAAGCCCTGACAGCCAGCAGACCTCGGACGGCGAGGACCTGGCGCTCGCCAATGCGCGCGCAATGATGCGGAGACGGCTGCTCCGCCAACAACTGCTCGGTGCGCCCGAACTCTTCGGCGATCCCGCGTGGGAGATGTTGGTCGACCTCTTCATCCACGAATGCGAACGCAAGCCCATCTCGGTGACATCGCTATGCGTTTCCCCGAGCATCCCGATGAGCAGCGCCATTCGGCTCTGCCAGAAGCTCTGCGACGCCAACCTCATCCGGCGCAAACCAGATCTCTACGATGGTCGCCGCGTCTTCATCGAACTCACGCCTGAGGTGTCCCACCGCCTTCGCGCCTATTTCCTCGCCGGATCAGATTGATCTTCGTTGCGGCTCAGTTCGGCCGCGAACTTCGCGCCGCCATCCATCCGCTTTGCGAGTGCATCGACAAATCCCTCCCACCGCCGCTTGCCGGTCGCCTGCGCCGCAGCGAGAGCGTTGGCAGGAAGCGGTGTCGTGCTGGTCAGCCAGTGCCGCACGAAGACCGCCAGCGTCTCGTTGGTAAGGTCGGTATGCCATGCGAGCCGTTCGAGGAGGCGAACCAAGCGGTCGAGGCGCCGGATCAGGAGAGCTTCGGCCCGATCCTGATCTTGGGGCAGCAACAAGGCGCTGAGCGCCGCCTCGACGACCTCAGTCTTGGTAGTGCCGCGTTGCCGGGCCCGATCTTCCAAACGTCGCACGAGGCCAGCGTCGAGGCGAAACGTCTGTTTGATATGGGCGCGACTCACAGGTCGATCCCGTCGCCGGGATCGAGCGAGGCATTTCGCGCTGCGCGCGACAGGCGGCGATCGGCAGCGGCGCGGGCGCGGGCTGCGTCGCCTTGTGCGTCGTCGTCGGCGTAGTCGAACTCGCCCTGCACCGGACGGCTTGGCGGCGCGACATCTTCATGTGCCGGAAGCTCGGGTTCCTGCCGGATCCCGCTATTCGCAGTGTCGCTCTCGCTTTCGTTTTGCTCCTTTGCATCAGGCGCGGGCAATGCGAGGCGAACGGGAGCAGGTGCAGCTTCCTCCCTCCGCGCCCAATCATTGGGCTTCATCGGTCCGGCCTTCCGATGTGGCGGCGCAACAATCCGCGCACGGAACCGGGCGTCGAGGAAATAGCGCGCCTTCCTCGCCCGGATCGGCGGAAGACCCGCGACCATCACGATCTCGTCGTCGGGCTGGAGCTGCATCACCTCGCCAGGCGTGAGCAAGGCACGGGCCGTCTCGGTACGCGATATCATCAGGTGACCGAGCCAAGGCGAGAGCCGGTGGCCCGCATAATTCTTCATCGCCCGCTGTTCGGTCGCGGTTCCGAGTGCGTCCGATATGCGCTTGGCGGTTCGCTCGTCGTTCGTCGCGAAACTGACGCGGACATGGCAATTGTCGAGGATCGCGTTGTTCTGGCCATAGGCCTTCTCGATCTGGTTGAGCGACTGGGCGATCAGAAAGGCCTTGATCCCGTACCCCGCCATGAAGGCCAGCGCGCTTTCGAAGAAGTCGAGCCGTCCAAGCGCCGGGAATTCGTCGAGCATCAGCAACAGCCGGCGCGGCCGCGCCGCCGGATTGAGCTCCTCGGTGAGGCGCCGCCCGATCTGGTTGAGGATCAGGCGGATCAGCGGCTTGGTCCGGCTGATGTCTCCCGGCGGTACGACGAGATAGAGCGACACCGGGACATCGTCTTCCATAAGGTCGGCGATCCGCCATTCGGACGATCCGGTGACGGCGGCGATGACCGGATCGCGGTAGAGGCCGAGAAAGGACATGGCGGTCGAGAGCACGCCTGAACGCTCATTCTCGCTCTTGTTGAGGAGCTCCTGCGCTGCAGCCGCCACCACCGGGTGAGCCGATGCGCCGAGGTGCTTCGTCGTCTTCATGCGTCGCAGCGTCGTCTCGATCGGACGGCGCGGGTCCGACAGGAAAGCGGCAACTCCCGCGAGCGTCTTGTCCTCCTCGGCATAAAGGACATGGAGGATCGCGCCGACGAGAAGCGCGTGGCTCGTCTTCTCCCAATGATTGCGTTTCTCGAGGCTGCCCTCGGGGTCGACGAGCACGTCGGCGACATTCTGCACGTCGCGCACCTCCCATTCGCCCCGCCGCACCTCGAAGAGCGGATTATAGGCGGCCGACGCCTTGTTGGTCGGATCGAAGAGCAGCACGCGGCCGTGCTTCGCGCGGAAGCCCGCGGTGAGCTCCCAATTCTCTCCCTTGATGTCGTGGACGATGCAGCTGCCGGGCCAGGTCAGCAGCGTCGGGATGACGAGGCCGACGCCCTTCCCCGACCGCGTCGGAGCGAAGCAGAGGAGATGCTCGGCGCCATCATGCCGCAGATAGCGTTTCCCGAGCCGCCCGATGATCACCCCGTCCTCGCCGAGCATGCCGGCGGCGCGAACCTCGCGTTCGCTTGCCCAGCGCGCCGAGCCATAGGTCTCGGCGCGCCGCCGCTCGCGGGCGCGCCAGATCGACATGAAGATCGCGACGACGATCGACAGGAAGCCGCCGGACGCCGCGATCGCCGCGCCGCGATAGAAGACCGGCGGCGCATAGGCATCGAAGGCGAACCACCACCAGAAGAAAGCGGGCGGCGGGTAAACGGGATAGCCCGAAATCCGGAACCAGGGATCGCCGAGCGCCGCCTGATAGCCAAGCTCCCATGCCGTCCACTGCGTCGCGGTCCACACCGCACCAAGGACGATCAGGAAGATGACGGTGATTTGTCCCCATAGGATGCGGTCGTTCATGGGTCTTCTCCTGTCCGGTCAGATGCCGATCCCGCGGCCGCGGCCGAGCGACCAGTCGATGCCGTGGGTCGCCGTCGCGGTTCCGCTGATATGCTTGCCGAGATGCGGCTCGAGCGCGGGTCGCCAGGGCACGAGCTGGAAACCCATCCCGTCGTCGATCATCGCGAAGCGCCCCGAGGCGAGCTGCACGCGCTCGCGATAGATGCCGCTCACATGCTCGCCCGGCGCCGACGGCCGATGCTCGAGCCCGGTTCGCGCCGCAATCGCGTCCACCGCCGCGTCCATCTCATTGCGGCGGAGTGTCTCGATCCGTTCCGTGGAGGATGGGCGCTCCATGCCGCGCGGCAACAATTCCTCGCGCTCGAGAAAGGCGGTGCGCGCCTTCATCGCATCTCGGACCTCGCCGCCGAAGCCTTGGGAGCGCATCGACCGGTCGGGCCCGGCGAGCTGCCGGTCGAGCCATGTCGCGCCGCGCGCCTCGACCTGTTCGCCGAGCGGCAGATCCGAGCGAACCGTGAGCGAGATATGGCGGGCACTATCACGTCCGTCCCAGTGCCTCAGCTCGACAATCGCGCCGGGCTTTGCGTCACCGGTCCATTCAAGATCGGGAAAGCGGATATGGTGGGTTCGGCCATCGATCCCGTCGACGATCGCAAAGGCAGAACCCGCGAGTTCGTCGTCGAGGCCCCGCGCCACCAGACGGCCGATCACAGAACCGTCGCCCTGCTCGCCGATCGCCAGGGCCGAAGGATCGAATGCAATCCCGCGCGCGGCCATCTCGCGGTGCATGGTCTTGATGATGTCGCCGCGTTCCCCGATCGCGCGAAGTCTCTCCTCGGCCACCGGATCGACAAGATATTGGGCCGGTCCGACGCGCGAGGCGAGCCCCAGCGCCTCGAGCTTCGCGACGCGCCCCAGCAGATGCCGGTTGGCTCCCGCCTCGGGTCCCGCGACCGGGCGAAGGTCGACGATTGCATTCTCGCGCGATCGCCGCGCAAGCTCGGCATCGAGGCTGGTCCAGCGCTCGGCCTCGACTTCGCGGCGTAGCGCGGCATCGACCTGAAGCTCGCTCCTGGGGCCAAGCTCCAGGGTCGCGATCTCGGACGCGCGGCCGCGCACACCCTCTGCCATATAGCCCCGGTCGACGACGAGATCAGTGCCATCGGCCGCGACCCCGCGCACCAGGACATGGATGTGCGGATTGTCGGTATTCCAATGATCGACCGCGACCCAGTCGAGGCGCGTCTCGAGATCGACCTCGAGCTGGCTCATCAGGTCGCGCGTGTAGCCGCGCAGGTCGCCAAGTTCGGCCGCGTCCTCGGGACTGACGATGAAACGGAAGTGGTGACGATCGCCGCCGCAGCGCTCGGCGAAGAATCCGCGATCGGCCTCATCGCCGGCGGCGTCGAACATAGAGGCGTCGCGTCCGTCGCGGGTCACGCCGTCGCGTTCGAGATAGGCTATGTGACGTCCGAGCGGGGCGGCACGAAACCCTGCGCCGCGATGCCGGACGATCCTCGCCATCACAGTTACACGGCGCATCGCGGGACCGCGCCGGATGACCGCTAGCGCCCTGCGGCCGCGCCCGTGGCGACCGGTCCCGCCGCGCGAAGGCCCCGCGCGCCGGAGCCGCGTGGCGCCGGAACGCGCGGCCGCGCGCCGCACCTCCGCCGCGAGCCGCTTGCCGCGACCGGCGGAACCCGCCCCCGCGTCTCTCCCCCTTCCCGGCCTGACCCGGAAGTCATGGTCGTCATCGCTCATCGGCTGGATGCCAGACGGAAAGCCGTTGAAAGGAAAGGCGTAACCCGCCTGCGATATGGCACGGCAGGCCGCGTGCCATACGCAAAAGCCGATACAAACCAACCACATACCGCCAGCAAGCTGGCCGGTCTTTTATCTTGCCATGCCCCCTTCCCCTTCCAGACAAGCCAGAACAGCCAAACCAACAGGTCCGGGCAAGCCATCGAAGCCGAGGCGCGACAGATCATTGGTCGCGGCCGGAAAGCGGAACGAAGAGCGTCGCAGGCGCACGACGTTCCGCACGTTCCACTGCATCGGCGCTGCGCGCGGATTGCAGCGGAGCTGCACCGGGCAGCGCGGCCGCATCGTCGCCGGGGCGTTCGGCGAACAGCGAAGCGCTGCGCCAGGACGGTGCCGTCGGTGTCGGCGCGGGGGCGAGCGAAGCGATGCCCGATGCGCCGATCGCCGGTGCAATCGCGGCAACATAGGCGGCAGTCTCTGCGGGAAGTCGGCGGCGACCCGCCGCATAGGCGTCGGCGCGGCCCGGTCCCGCATTATAGGCGGCGAGCATGAGCGATACGTCGCCATATCGGTCCCACATCATGCGCAGATAGGCAGCACCCGCATGGATGTTCGCTCGCGTGTCGAAGGGGTCTGATCCCAGCCCGAATCGTGCAGTCAGCATGGCCCAGGTTCCTGGCATGATCTGCATCAACCCCATCGCCCCCGCATGTGAGACGGCGCGCGATCGGCCCCGGCTTTCGACATGCATGACGCGCCATATCCATGCCTCGGGTATGGCGAACCGGTGCGAAGCCTCGCTGACATGGGCCGCATAAGGATGCACGGCAGGCGCAGCGACAGGCTGCTCGCGCGCTGCCGCCGGAACGGCAGGCAGCGCCGCGAGCGCCAGCAAAGCGGCAGCGGCTAGGCGCATGGCGCGGAAGCGCGCCGAGCGCGCCGAGCGAGCCGAGCGAGCCGAAGACCGCATCGCTCAACCCTTCGCCTGCGGTGCCGGGCGCGACCAGAGCAGATGATATTCATCCTCGCTTCGCGTCGAGCGAATGAGGTTGGCGCGCAGCGGCGCCGGCAAGGCCGGGTCGTCGATCTGCAGCGCGATATACGAACCGGCGCGTTCGCCGCTGCGGTCCCAGCCGGCTCCGATCTCGACGCCATCGTCGGCCTCGACAAGCAGCACCCGCCAGCCCGGCGCGTTTTCCGCGTCGGACGGCGCCGCCGGAACGATCGCGATCATTACATCGAGAAGGAGGGTCCGGATCGATCCTGCATAGCCATCGCCCGCAGTCTGAAAGCTTCCGATCATCATGATGTCTGTTCCTCGTCCGGCAGGTTGGTGGAATGCCGCGCGCCGTTCCGGCGCCAGCGAAGCGGCGCGCCGGAGGCGTCGCGGGTGAGAATGGGATGCGCGGTGCCGATGACGGCGGATGCCGGAAGCGGCCCGAAATATCGGCCGTCGAGGCTGTCGGGAGACAGACCTAGGACGAATAGCTCGCCACGCTCCAGTCGGCGGCAGCCGAGCCAGAGCGGCAGCGTTCGCCCCATGCGGTCGGCCGATCGCGTGCGCGCCGCAGGCGCGCCGTCGATCGTGACGAAGACGCCGCTGCGGCAGACGAGCGCGCCGTTCGTTGCTGCGACCCGTTTCAGGAGGGGCACGCCGCGCGGCAAATAGCCGCGCTCCGAAAGCCAGTCGGAGAACGGCGCGGGCGGCGCAATGGCGACAAGGTCGCCGCGCGCGGGCTTGGCGCCGACGTCGATGGCGTAGAGCCCGACCGGCACGCTCGCGCTGGCGTTCCAGATGAACCGCGGGTGCGGCGCGAGGATCGCGGCCGCGCCGAACAGCCCGCAAAAGAGCGCGCCGCAGGCAGCGGTCGTGCGGAGCCACCGCCGGTTCATGGACGGGCCTCGCCGCGGCGGAGCCACGCGGCATGGCGTTCGGCTGAGTAGGAGCGGAACGGCAGTGCGGCTGCGAGCCGCTGCCCGATATGGCGCCAGTGATCGGGCGACACGTCGCACGCATCGACGCCCGCGGCCTCGATCATGTCGATCTCTCGGCACACCGCTCGGATGGGTTCGAGGTCGGAAAGGCTGAGAAGAATTTCCCCTCCGGGTTGAACACCGGGTTGGATCGCGTAGGGCGCACCGGCTGCGACCGCCCTGATGATGGCAAGGCTCGAGAACAGGCATCCGAAATCGTTCACGGTGCAACCGATCAGCCCGAAGGTCGCGCCCGGACGGAAAGACGCGATGCGCTTGTGCGGTCCGCCGGACCGCTCGGCGGCAACCCGCCCGAAGCGCAGCTGCTGTTCGAGCCGGCCCTCGATCCAGGTCATCTCGACGTCGGTCAGGCCGCTTGCCGGCAACACGACGCCGACAGGCGGAGGGGCGGCCGGCGGCTTGGGCGACGGCAAAGCCGATGCCATTCGCGGGCGCATCAGCGGCGACCCGGGCGCAGCGGCGAGATGTCGCCGACGCCGGGATCCGACGTCGATGTCTTGCGTCCGATCGCCGCCCAGGCGTCGAGGTCGGCGATCGCATAGACAACGCGTCCTCCAAGCTTGTGATAGCGCGGTCCGGTCCCGTAGCAGCGATGCTTCTCGAGCGTCGCCGCCGACAGGCTCAAGTGGACGGCTGCTTCCGGCGTCCGGAGATAGCGGGCGACGACGGGCGTGGGACGATCGGACAATGGGGCCTCCTGCCAAGGACCGGAACCGGGATCAGGGTTCAGGAACGAGGAGGCGTTCTTGGAAAATCATACGAAGGATTCGGAACGGACAAAGCGAAGGGCGTCGGAATGTCCCGATCAGGCCGCGCCGAGCAGAGCGTTGAACCCGCCGTCCCGCATGGCAACGGCGGCGCGCTGCCAGCGCGCGATGCGGCGGCGTTCGCTCGACGCGTCCCACTCGGCCGCGGAATAGTGGCGCGCCTCGGCGAGCAGCAGCGCCGCTGCCATGTCGCGGGCCGATGCGCCCTCGGCTATGGCGTCGAGAAGGCGAAGCCATTGCACCAGGCGCCAGTGCTCGGTCGCGCCCGGGACACTGTCCGGCGCGGGACGAGCGCCACCCGTATCGAGAAGTTCACGGTGCAGCGCCATGATCAGCGAGGCACGGAGGCCGGCCTGCCCATCGGCGGGTGTGAGATACGCCAGCCGCTCGTTCGCGCGGCAGCGCCGGATCAGCAGACGATAGCGCCGTCCCCCGGCGAGCAGGACGACATGCCAGTCGCGGTACGAAAGCAACTCGGCGGCAATCTCGGGTCCGTCGACGATCTGGGCGAGGCGCAGCGCGGCAAAGCCCTTGGGCGCCGGGCGCGCGATCGTGACGAAGGCGCAGGTCTGCGGCCGCCACAGGGCGGGTGCGGCCGCGGCCGGAAGATCAGGATCGAAGGCGAAAGACCAACCCCCAGCGGCTGGCGAGCCGCCGAAAGAGCCGCGGGCGGTCGGCGCCCGGCGCCGCCGCGGCGGCGGCATAGCCGCTGCGATAGGCGGGGCTTCGGCGCAGGAATTCCTGCGCGAAGTCCGCGCGATCATATCGCTCGAATATTTTCGGAAAATATGGCGACTGCCATCCGACTGCCTGATCCATTCGCACCTCCGACCCGTTTGAGGAGAATAAACCGCCGCTTTCAGCCAATATTGCCCCGCCCATGGCGGCGTGGTTACCGGCGCATACATCATGGACTTAGCGCAAAAATATCCGAGCTACGCACGCTAAAGCCCTCAAATTGGATATAACATCGCCCGGCCGAGACCGGGCGATGGGCGCCGCATCAATTGTCGTTGCGGCGATTCTGACGGCTCCAGACCAGGTCATATTCGCCCTCGTCGCCAGCGAAGAGCTGCGCGAAGATCGGGGCGATGAAGCTCGGGTCGTCGAGTTTGACCGAAAGATAGGGACGCTTGTCCTGGCTCGTCTTCGACCAGGCTGCGCCGACCTCGGCATCGCCGACGAATACGCGGTGGCTCGGGGCGTTGCCGCTGTGGTTCTGCTCGGGGGTGATACGGACCGCTTGGGCCTGCACCGAAAGGGTGACGATCTCGCCCTGATATTCACCCGAGACGAGTTTGAAGCTGCCGATCTTGCTCATGACGATGTCCTTTGCTGCATGTCGGGCCGCACCAGCGCGGCCTCGATGCGCATCGACAGCCGGCACGGGAGCGCGCCGCAGCCGCCAGGCCCGGAGCGAAGCGGAGGACGGCGGGCCGAGGCTTTCTTGGCTCGCGAGGAACGGCGGAACGCCGGGGGAAGAAAGTCGCAGGCCCGCGGTTGCGGCCAGCGATCCAGCGTCAGCGGCTTGCCGGCAGATGGCGCAGATCGGAGGCCGGGCTGGTGCGAGATGCTGCGAGGCTTCGACGCGAGATCAGTCTTTCAACCGACCCGGTTGAGGAAGGAGTTCGGGCTCAAGCTGTGCCGAGCGCTCCGTCGCACGGGGGGATTCCTCTCGGCTGTCCCGAGCCCCCGCCAGGCTGCAACGGCCGCCGCGAGAGCGCCTGCAATTCCGAGCGCCTCAAGCGTATATCCTCCGCCGATCGCGAGCCCGGCCAGCCCCTTCGCGGCCTGATAACCGGCAAAACCGGCGGGGCCGGAAAATGCCGCCGCGACGATCGCGCGATAAAAGGGCGGCAGGACAGCGCAAAGTGCCCGTCCGGCAACGAGGATGAGAACTCCGACCAGCAATCCTGCCGCGATCGATGCCGGATAGCCGAAGTCGCGGCCGATGAGGTAAATCGAGATGCCGACGCCGGCGTAAAGCGGAAGCGCCACCGCAGCCAGGCGAAACATCAGCACGGCGATATAGATGGCGGCCGCGGCGCCGAGGATGATGATGAAGGTCACGGGCGTCCTCCTGTCGGACGCGCTCTCCACCACCACCGCAGCGCAATCTGCCTCGCGGGCATAGCGAAATCGCCCCGAAGGTGAAACCGGAACCGGGTCCACCCTGGAGCGAAATCCCGCGCGATATCAGCGGTTGAACGGGTCATATTCGCAGACGATGCAAGCGGGGTCGCCGTCGAACTCGTCGAGCGGCATGACCGAATATCCAGCCGATGTTTCAACGAGGACGATGATCGTCATCATCGTGCGGGCGAGATTCCAGCCAAGCGATTGGGCGGTTGAAAGCGGCATATCGAGGCTCCTGTCGGGGAGCGGGACCATCCCGCTCGACAGTCGCCCCGCCGGACGGGGACAGGCCGCAATCACCGCAGCGAAGCGAAGGCCCAAGCGCAGCGCCGGGACCCCTTGCGGGTTGATTGAAGGAGGCCGGTCCTCGGCCCAGGGATCAGCGGCTATTCGAGAGCGGGTGGGGCCGCTTCCGGGCCGGAGACATGGCGCTGATCGAGCGTCGGTTTGCAGGATTACGCGTCGATGACGGAAATCTCATCTGCTCCAGGGATCGACGATCTCGATACCGCAATGTTCGAAATCCCGGCTGTTTCGCGTCGCCAGAATAGCTCCCCGCGAACGGGCGATCGCGGCGATCTGGGCGTCAAACTGGCTTATCGGGCGCCCCATGCCACGGCGTGCCGCTGCGATTTCGGCAAATGCCGTCGCTGCGTCGCCGTCGAATGCCAGGAGGCGACCGGAAAAATCCTCGGAGAACGTCAAGAGTGCGGCGGCTGCCAGTTCGTCGCGCCGCCGACCTTTGTCAAGAATTGCGATACCGTAGAGAATTTCCGCCTGGGTGACCGTCGTCACGAAGAGCGACGAAGCAGCTTGCCGCCCGATCCAGTCGAGAACCCGCGGCTCAGGCGCGGCCCGCAAGACTTCGGATAATATATTGGTGTCGAGGAGGATCATGAGAGATCGATGGGCTCGCGCGTGTCCTCGCGTGGCGCAATGTCGAGTTCGATGCCGCCGAGCGGCGCGAAGCGCGCGCGAATGGCCGCCGCGAGATTGCCCATCGGCGCATCGTCGGTAGAAAGCGCCGAGCGGAGGATGTCGCGCACCTCTTCTTCCATCGAACGGCCATGCGCTGCCGCCTGCAGCCGCAGCCGGCGCTTCAGCGCGTCGTCGATGCCCCTGATCGTCATGCTGCCCATGTCGCGTCTCCTTGAGCGTAGATATTAGTCATTGACTGCAAAACAATCAATGACTGCAAAGGAAAGTGCGGCCCCGCTCGAAGGCGGAGCCGCAATGCTGTCAGTTGCCGGGGGCGTTCCAGATCAGCACCTTCTTCGAGGGATCGTCGCCCGGCGCGTTCGCGACATTGCAGAAGATCTCGCCGAGTTCGGGGGCCGACAGCGACACCGAGATATATTCGGCGCCGGTCGAGCGCGCGGTTTTCGTCCAGCCGCCGCCGAGTTCGAAGCCGTTCCGGCGGCTGACCACGCGGAAGTCGGGCTCGCTTTCCTTCATCTTGCGGCCGTTCGGAACGATCGCGATCGGCACGGTGACCATCAAGGTCGCGAGCGTGCCCTCGTAGCTTCCGTCGTCCTTGAGGGTCAGATTTCCAATGGTGGTACCCATGTTCAGTCTCCTTTGATGCTCGGGGACCATCCCCGATGGCGCCAGAAGGAGGGGCCGTGAGCCGCCGTCACCGAGCGCATGCGAGGGCGAACCCCCGCAGGGGGTTGACGGCATTAGGCGAGCCGAGCCCCGCAATCAGGCAGCCAATGCGGGAAAGGTCCCATGCAACGGGAGACAATGGGCCTCAGCGGAATCATGACTCCGGACGCGAAAGCCAGGCTCGCGGCCGTCGCGATTGCCCCGCTCCGCGCTCCGTTGCCGCATCCCGGCGCAAGGGCCCGAACCTTCAGTATGCCCCGCCGCCGGCTCGTACCTCCCTCCGGCCGGCGGCGCCCCCGGCACCCTCGCTTTCCGGTCTTTCATCCACAGCGATGACACCGCTTCGCCGCAGCGCGCCTTGACGAACAGCGGGCAATGAGAACAAAGAAGGAACATAAGACCAGCTTACCGAGTTATCCGCACCTATGCGCCAGTCCGTCGTTCTTGAAGATATTCGCGCCAAAATTGCGCAAATCGAAGGCGTTGGCGCGCGTCATGACGTCATTCCGTTCGGGATCGATGATCTCGACTCGCGAATCCCGGCGCGCGGAATCGCGACGGGCGCGCTCCACGAGCTCGCCGGCAGCCCCGAACTGGCCGACGATGCGAGCGCCACGATCTTCCTCGCCGGCATCCTCGCGCGGAGCGACGGCCCGGTTTTCTGGTGCCTGCGCTGGCGCGATCTCTTCGCCCCCGCGCTTCATCTAGCCGGACTGCATCCCGACCGGCTCATTCATGTCGAAGCGGGCAGCGACACCAACGTCCTCCTCGCGATGGAGGAGTGCCTCCGCCATCCGGGGCTCGCCGGGGTCGTCGGCGAGGTCAAGAAGTACAGCACCACCGCGTCGAAGCGGCTGCAGCTCGCCGCCGAAGCCTCGGGCGTCCCCGCCTTCATCTTCCGCCGGGCCTGCAAGGCCGGCGAGCCTGCCGAAGGCAGCGCCGCTTTGACCCGCTGGCGCATCACCGCGAGTCCGACCGAGGATCTCGGCATCCCCGCGATCGGACGCGCGCGCTGGCGCGTCGCGCTCGAGCGCGCGCGCGGGGGCAATCCCTACAACTGGATCGTGGAGGGCTGCGATGCGACGGGTCGTATCGCTCTTCCTGCCGCACTGGTCGACCGACCGGCTGCGCAGGAAGATGCGCAAGCCGCAGCCTGACGGCAGCGCCCCGCCCCGCCCGCTCGTTACCGCGATTCCCGACCATGGCCGGCGTATCGTCGCGGCGACGTGCCGCGAGGCGCAAATGCTTGGCATCCAGACAGGCATGACGATCACGAAAGCGCGGGCTTTCGCGCCCGAGCTGGATGTCGTCGACGCCGAGCCCGAGGCTGATCTCGACGGGTTGCGTCGCCTCGCCCTCTGGGCAGGTGCACGCTATTCGCCGGTTGTCGCGCCTGATCCGCCCGACGGGCTCTGGCTCGACATCACGGGCTGCGCGGCCATCTTCAGCAGCGAGCGAGCCTTGCTCAAGGATCTTCACCGCCGCGTCGCGGCCTTCGGTCTCAGCCTGCAAATTGCGGTCGCGGACACGGCCGGCTGCGCGCATGCGGCCGCCCGCCATGTCCCCGCCGGGCGGCCTGTCACGGTTGAACCCGGAGCGCACCGTAAGGCGATCGCGCTCCTACCCGTCTCAGCGCTCCGCCTGCCGTCCGCCGATGTCGAAGGCCTTCGCAAATTGGGCTTCGAGCGGATCGAGCAGCTGATCGGGAGCCCACGCGGTCCGCTCGCGAAACGGTTCGGGCGCGAACTGCATCGCCGGCTCGACCAGGCACTCGGCACGCTGCCGGAGCCGATCGAACCGCTCTTCCCCGAAGAGCTGCCGCAGGCGAGGCGCGGCTTCATGGAGCCGCTCGCGACGGCGGACGCCTTGGCGCAGGTGATCGGCGACCTTGCGCACGATATCGCGGGCCAGCTCAACCGCGCGGGAACGGGCGCGCGGCGCCTCGACTGCTATTTCCACCGCGTCGACGGGCAGACGCAGGCCATCCGTGTCGGAACCGCCTCGCCCTCGCGCGATCCCCGGCATCTTGCGAAGCTGCTCGCCGCGCGGATCGAGAGCATCGATCCCGGTCTCGGGATCGAGGCGATGACCCTCGTCGCCGCGCTCGCCGAGCGGCAGCCAGGGAGCCAGGCCGACGCGCTCGAAAATATCGGACGGCGCGGACCCGATCTTCCCGCGCTGGTCGACACGCTCGCCAATCGCTTCGGGCAGCGCGCGCTCCAGCGCGCGGCGCCGCGACCGAGCGCGATGCCCGAGCGCTCGGTTGCTGCCCTCCCCGCGCTCGCGCCCGAGACAGGCGAGAGCTGGAGCGACTGGCCGCGGCCGTCGCGCATGCTAGCGCGGCCCGAACCAGTCGATGTCGTCGCCTTGCTCCCCGACGATGCGCCGCGCCTCTTCATCTGGCGCCGTAAACGCTACCGGGTCACCCAAGGCGATGGACCCGAGCGGCTCCAAGGCGAATGGTGGCGCGAGGGCGGGATCGAAGGCGAAACCCACCTCACCGTCCGCGACTATTATCAGGTCGAGACCGAGACGGGCGGCCGTTACTGGCTCTTCCGCCTCGGCGACGGGGTCAATCCCGCAACCGGTTCGATGCGCTGGTTTATTCACGGAGCATTCGCTTGAGAATGCGACCGGTAGCGAACCGCATTCGCTTGAGACTGCCACCGGTGTTTAACTGCATTTGCGTGATGCGGCCATCAAGCAGCGTTGCTTTCGCATGACCGATGACGGGGCGGCCTATATCGAGCTGCAGGTCACGACGCATTTCAGCTTCCTGCGCGGGGCCTCGTCGCCCGAGGAGCTCTTCACCGCCGCTGCCATGCTCGGACTGCCCGCGCTCGGCGTCGCCGACCGGCACAGCGTCGCCGGGATCGTGCGCGCGTGGGACGCCGAGAAGGTTACCGGCGTTCGCGCGTTGACCGGCACGCGCCTCAATCTTGCCGATGGCACGGCACTTCTCGTCTATCCAACCGACAAGATGGCCTATGGGCGGATGTGCCGGCTGCTCAGCGTCGGAAAGACGCGCGCCGGCAAGGGCGCCTGCCATCTCGACTGGCCCGATCTCGAGGACTGGAACGAGGGTCTGCTTGCGATCCTGCTTCCCGACCGCGCCGATGGCGCAGCCGAGGCGGCGATCGCCCGCGCCAGTCGCATCTTCGGCGATCGCCTCTATCTCGCACTCACGATCCGGCGCCGCCCCGGCGACGCGATCAGGCTGCGCGATCTCGCAGCCTTGGCCGCCAAAGCGAAAGTGCCGACGCTCGCAACGGGCGACGTCCTCTATCACATGCCCGACCGGCGCCTGCTGCAGGATGTCGTCACCTGCATCCGGGAGAAATGCACGATCGACGAGCTTGGTGATCGCCGCGAGCGCTTCGCCGACCGCCACATCAAGACGGCGGCCGAGATGGAGCGCCTGTTCCGCCGCTACCTCAAGGACAGCTCGCCGGTCGCCCGCACGGTCGATTTCGCGGCGCGCTGCACCTTCAGTCTCGAAGAACTGCGTTACCAATATCCCGACGAGATCCAGGTTCCTGGACGCACCCCGCAGGAGGAGCTTGAGCGGCTGACATGGGAGAAGGCTCCCGTCCGCTACCCCGAAGGCGTCAGCACCGAGGTCCGCACTCAGCTCGAGCATGAGCTGCGATTGATCGGAGAACTCGATTACGCCCCCTATTTCCTGACGGTTCACTCGATCGTCGCCGAAGCCCGCCGCCGCGAGATTCTCTGCCAAGGCCGCGGCAGCGCGGCGAACAGCGCGGTCTGTTACGTCCTTGGTATCACTTCGATCGATCCGGTGCGGTCCGAACTCCTGTTCGAACGCTTCGTCAGCGCCGAGCGCCGGGAGCCGCCCGATATCGATGTCGACTTCGAGCATGAGCGGCGCGAGGAAATCATCCAGTGGATCTACGAGACCTATGGCCGGACCCGCAGCGCGCTGACCGCAGTCGTCACGCGTTATCGTTCGCGCGGCGCCGTCCGCGAAGTCGGCAAGGCGCTCGGGCTTAGCGAAGACATCACCGCGGGGCTCGCCGGCGCGGTCTGGGGTTACAGCCGCGAGGGCGTCGAGGAAAAGCATGCCGAAGCGCTGAACCTCGACCTCGGGGACAAGCGCCTCGCGCTGACGCTCGAGCTCGCGCGCACGCTCATCAACACGCCCCGCCACCTTTCGCAGCACCCCGGCGGCTTCGTGCTGACGCGCGACCGGCTAGACGAACTCGTGCCAATCGAGCCCGCCGCGATGGAAGACCGGCAGGTCATCGAATGGGACAAGGACGACATCGACGCCCTCGGTTTCATGAAGGTCGACATCCTTGCTTTGGGGATGCTGAGCTGCATGCGCCGTGCCTTCGAATTCCTGCACGATCACAAAGGACTGAAGCACGATCTTTCCACCATTCCCGCGGAAGATCCCGCGACCTATGCGATGATCCGCAAAGCCGACACGCTGGGCGTTTTCCAGATCGAGAGCCGCGCCCAGATGGCGTCGATCCCGCTCATGGCGCCGCGCACCTTCTACGATCTCGTCATTCAGGTCGCGATCGTCCGGCCGGGCCCGATCCAGGGCGACATGGTCCATCCCTATCGCCGCCGCCGAAACGGACAGGAGGAGGTGACTTACCCGACCCCCGAACTCAGGCGCGTGCTTGAGAAGACGCTGGGGGTCCCGCTCTTCCAAGAGCAGGCGATGCGCGTCGCGATCGAATGCGCCGGCTTCACCCCGAGCGAGGCCGATCTCCTCCGCCGCGCGATGGCGACCTTCAAACTCACCGGCGGGGTCAGCCATTTCCGCGACAAGCTGATCGATGGCATGGTCGGCCGCGGCTACGACCGCGAGTTTGCCGAAAAGACCTTCAAGCAGATCGAGGGTTTCGGCTCCTACGGCTTTCCCGAAAGCCACGCCGCGAGCTTCGCGCTCATCGCCTATGCCTCGTCGTGGATGAAATGCCATCATCCCGACGCATTCTGCGCCGCGCTGCTCAACGCCCAGCCGATGGGTTTTTACGCGCCCGCGCAGATCGTCCGCGATGCCCGCAATCATGGCGTCGAGATCAGGCCCATCGATGTCAATCACAGCCGCTGGGACTGCACACTCGAAGAAGCGGCCAACGGCAAATATCATGCGGTGCGCCTGGGTCTGCGCATGGTCCGCGGTCTCGCCAATGAGGATGGCGCCGCGGTCGCCACGGCCCGTGCCGGCGAGCCCTATAGCAGCGCCGAGGAAATCCAGCGCCGCGCCGGGGTCGGGCGCGGCGCGCTCGACCGGATCGGCGACGCGGACGGCTTCGCCTCGCTCGGAAGCTCGCGCCGGGAAGGGCTATGGGAAGTGAAGGGCCTCGGACCTGCCGCCCTTCCCCTCTTTCAGGCTGCCGACGAACGCGCCGGACGTCTCCAGCGCGAAGCGCTGGAACCCGAAACGCTGCTCGCGCCGATGGGCGAAGGCGCCGAGGTCGTCGAGGACTATAGAGCGTCCGGTCTGTCACTCAGGGCCCATCCCCTCGCCTTCCTGCGCGACGAGCTTCGCTCGCGAAAGATCATCACGTGCCGGGAGCTTCACGGCATCAAGGACGGCCGCTGGGTCAACCTCGCCGGGGTCGTTCTCGTCCGCCAGAAGCCGGGCTCGGCAAAGGGCGTCATGTTCATCACCCTCGAAGACGAGACCGAGGTCGCGAACCTCGTCGTGTGGACCAATGTCTTCGAGAAATATCGCCCCGTGGTCCTCGGCGCCGCGATGATGGGTGTGCGCGGTCAGGTTCAGCGCGAGGGCGAGGTCATCCATATCGTCGCGCAAAGGCTCGACGACCTCTCCCCGCTGCTCGCGAGCGTCGGGCAGCGCAAGGACATCGCCGATATCTACAAGGTAGGCCGCGCCGACGTCGTCAAGAGCCCCGTGGGTCCCGACCCGCGCGATCCGGAGACGAAGCCGCTCGGCCGCAATCCGCGCGACATCTATATTCCCGACCTCCGCCTCGGGTCCGGTATCATTCCCGGCCAACCCACCGAGGGCATCAAGATCAAGCCACGGGATTTCCGTTAGCTTTCAAATGGCAGGCGGCGGAACTCGACATGGTTTCAGGGGTCTAGATCATGAGGGGCCAGCGCATGCCCCGCCAAGGTCGGCCAGGCACGCAACCAAATGGAGTGATGCCGATGAACCGCCTGATGATCCTTCCCCTCGCAGCCGCAACCGCCATGGTAAGTGCCTGCGCCTCCACAGGCAGCAGCTACGCCTATGACGACGGCGGCTATGGCTATTATGATCGTGCCTATTACGACCAATATGGCCGCTACGACTATGACCGCCCCGATCCGCGCTACAGCGGCTATTATGCGGAGAATTACTATCGCAACGACCGACGCTATCGCGAACGCCGCCTCAACGACAACGACCGGATCTATCGCGGCCGCGACAATAAATATTACTGCCGCCGAAACGACGGGTCGACCGGACTGATCGTCGGCGGGATCGCCGGCGGCGTGCTCGGTAACGTCATCGCCGACGGCAGGTCGGAAACGCTGGGCACCGTGATCGGTGCCATCGGCGGCGCAGCCGTCGGGCGCGAAATCGATCGCAGCAATGTGCGCTGCCGATAGTCGCAAAATAATCGACGGCCGTTGGAACGATCTGGCGGTCAGCGCGTATCTACTTTGCAAGCTCGGGTCTCAGGACCCGACTTCAGGAAAGCCCCGCAGCCTTGTGCAGCGGGGCTTTACCTTTTTGGGCGTCGGATGCGCCCCACTTCCAACTTTGTTAACGCTCGGGGTCTAGGCTGAGCGTGCGGGATTTCAGGAGGTTCGGCCGTCCGCAGGTGGAACCGGTCCTCCCGGTGGGCGGTAATTCTCGGCAAGGAGCTGAGCGATGTCGACCCCGGTCAAATATTCACCCGATGCGATCGAGATCGAGCTGATCCGAAGTCTCTACGATGGCCTGCTGCCCTCGCTCGTGATGTCGCTCGGCTTTCTCATCTGCGGGGCGCTGATCATCGAACAATCGGGCGACATGCTGATCGCGGGACCCTATGCGATCGGCGTCCTCGCCTCGATCGCCCGGCTCCTCGTCGCCTCGTGCGACGCAGCTGCCGCGGATAATCCCGCGATCACACTCGGTGAGGCCCGCCGGCTCGAGCGCCGCTATGCGGCGAGCTATATCGTCTTTGCAGCCATGCTCGGCTTCTTCGCGGCGCGCGCGCTTGCCCTCCCCGATCCAGCCATCGACAAGCTCGCGATCTGTCTCGTCATCGGCTATGCGGCGGGCGTCGCGGCGGGGACGAGCCTTCGCCCGCGCATCGCCATCGCCGCGCTCCTTCTCGCCGTCATGCCGCCGGTCGTCACGATGCTCGTTGCCGGAAAGCCACTCCACATCGCGACCGCGCTGATGACCGCCGCTTTCCTAGCGGGCGGTATCTTCAGCTTGCGCAAACGACACGCCCGCGCCCTCGACGACATTGGCCGGCGGCTCACCTTCGCCTCGCTCGCGCGAAGCGACGGGCTCACGGACTTGCCCAACCGGCTGGCGCTGCGCGAATGGTTCGACCGCCATGTACGCGCCGCTAAGCTCCGCCCGATCGCACTACACTGCCTCGACCTCAACGGCTTCAAACCTGTGAACGACAGCTTCGGCCATCCCGTCGGCGACGCGTTGCTCACCGCGGTCGCGAGAAGAATTTCGGGAACCTTGCGCGAAGGCGACATTGCCGCGCGGCTGGGAGGCGACGAGTTCGTGATCATCCAGCTTCAGATCGGCAATCCTGACGAGGCCTATATGCTCGCGGAACGCGTCGCAGCCTCGATCGCGCGTCCCTTTGCCGTCGGAAGCCATGATATCCGCGTCTCGGCGTCGATCGGTTACATCGTCTGCGACGACCTGTCGCGCGACCTTGAACAACTGATCAGCCTCGCCGACGAGGCGCTCTACACCGCAAAGCGAAGCGGCCGCGGCATATGCCGATATCAGGACGCTGCCGAGGTACAGGCAGCGGCTTAAAAACGGCCAGGGAGCAGCAACATCCGTTCACGTCGCGCGTTGGTGCTGCGAGGGGGATCGAGGATGAATGATGCCCCGTATTCTATTGCTCATGACGTCCGTCCTCGCAATCGGTGCCGCCACCCTTTCGCTCCAGTCCTGCGGCAGCGAACCGGTTGAGGCCGCACCGCCGGAAGCAGCGACGAGCGCGCTCGTCACGCTTCCCGATGGATCGACGATGGCGGCAGCATCCGGATCGCTCACGCGCGAGATGGCCGATTGGCTTGCATCGCGCGATGGCCAAAGCGAGACATTCACTTTTCATGGCTTCGACGAAGACAGGCCCAAATTGACGAGCATCGGTCTCGGCCGAGCCGCGGACCTCGCCACCGTCCTTCGCGCGGCTCCGGCCGCGACGATCGAAATCGCCGGCGACGAAGCCCAGATCAGCCTCCTCGCCCATTTGCTCGAGGATCGCGGCATCGCATCCGAACGGATGAAGATCGTCCCGGCGGCCGGGATCGGAACGGCGATGCTGACGCTCCATCGCGGCTCCATGTCTCCGCTGATGACGGCAAAGTCCTGAACCTCTATGAGGTGAATGAAGGCCAGCTTTAGCCTGCCAAGTCCTCGAACCACCGCGCGTAGGGCGTGTTGACTGCCATATGCCGGTTATAGTCCGGGGCTCCATCGTCCCACCACACCGGTCCGCGCTCGCCAAGCGCGCGTTTCGACCGATCGATCGCCGAGCGGGCCCGCCGAAGCGCGACGCCATCCCTTGCTGCGAGCGCCGTTCGCACGTTCCGCCGGGCAGTCATTAGTTCGGAAACAAGTCGCTCGCGCTGGCCAGGCTCAAGCGCCGGGTTCGACATACGCCAAAGGCGGCCGCGAATGACGAAATAGCGGCCGTCGGGGGTGACTTGGATTGTGTCGGGCCGCTGCTCAGACACGGCCGAAAAAGGAAGGCGATATAGTCGTGTGCCGGCGACCGAGGGGTTTGTGATCGCCGGCACCCGTGAGGATGGCAAAGTCGGAAACTTCGGCCATCCCGGAAACTCAGGGCAATGTGCGGCGTCCGCGCCCGAATACGAAGGCGACGATGAAGAGGACGACGCCGATCACGAGCAAGATCTTGGCGAAGTCGGCCGAAAGGCCGGCGATGCCGCCGAAGCCGAGAAGCGCCGCGACGAGCGCGACGACGGCAAAGATGATAGCCCATCTGAACATGATAAATCTCCCGTCTGGACGCAGTCCGCCAGTCGCCCGACCGCGTGAGCGGGGGACGGTGAAAGCTGCGCCGATTCATCCGTGGTGGATGTCCGGGTAACGCTGGCTCGTTTAGAAAGTTCCGCGCCGAGCGCGCCTCCGCATCCCCGGAATAACCTGTGTTAATCCGAAAAATTTTCTCGGGAACGCTTGCCGTCGTCGGCGCGTCATTCGGGGTTGAGAGCGCCACTCCGCTCAACCGGCGAAAGAGGTATCGAAGGCAAGGTGCCGACAGAATCGCGGCACAGACAGGCGCAGATTGCTGCGCCTTCTGGGCCGGGCCGCAGCTCCCGCGCGGCCCGGCTTCGCGAGCGCAGACACAGGAGACCATGATGGCGGATGACAAGAGACTGACGGGCGCCTCCGATCGCGATCGGATCAGCCTTTCCGAAGATTATGAGATCCGCGATTGGAGCGAGAGCCTCGGCGTGGGCGAAGAAGAACTTCGCGAGGCTGTCGATGCTGTCGGAAACAGCGCGGACGCGGTCCGCGCCTATCTGAACCACGGCCGATGACTCGGGACACTGCAGCAACGGCTCCGGTCGAGCGGATAGCCAGGGTCCTTGCCGGACATGAGCTCAGCCGGAACGGCGAAGGCGAACTGCGGTCGGCGGCCGATGCCGTCGACATGCTCTGGCCGGAGTATACCGCCGCGGCGCTCGCTATCCTCAAGACGATGCGGGAGCCGAGCGGGCGCATGCTGGCAGTCGGGGATGCCGGGGTGTGGGAAAGAATGATCACCGCGGCGATCGAGGACGAGACGATCTCCGAGAGCTGATCGTTCAGCCACGCGACACGAGGCCGGTGGTAAAGCCGCCGATATGCCTCTCACCACCGATCTCCCTTGGGAGCAACTCGCGATCTATGCGGCTGGCGCCGCGCTCGTCTTGATCCTGCTGTTCAAGATCCCCTATGTCGGCCGCGTGCTGCGCGGCCTCTTCTCCTTCGCGCTTCTCGCCTTCGCGATCTTCCTCATTCTTCAGCACGCCCCCTTCGATCCGAACCTCGGCCGCCTCACCGCGGCGATTGGTCTCGATCGACAGCAGGTCGTCGGCAGCGAGGTGCGCATTCCCATGGCGCGCGACGGACATTTCTGGGTCGATGCCGAAATCAATGGCGTTAAGCGAAGGATGCTCGTCGACAGCGGCGCCACCGTGACCGCGCTATCGCAGGAGACCGCCCGCGCAGCCGGGGTCGAGGCCGATGCAACGCTGCTGCCGCTCCTGATGCAGACCGCGAACGGGACGGTGCGGGCCGAGGCCGGAACGGTCGATGCGCTCGCGGTCGGCGCCATCGAGGTACAGCGGCTGAAGGTCGTGATCTCACCCGCTCTCGGCAATACGGATGTGCTCGGCATGAATTTCCTGTCGCAGCTCGCCGCCTGGCGCGTCGAGGGCCGCACGCTCTTCCTTGTTCCTCAACCCGCCGACGTCGACCCCTGATAGACACGGCACGGATTCGCCTTTGTTCCATTTTTGTTCTATGTTCCGTGACCGACTCGCAACGAAAGACCGGCCATGGGTGACGTAATCCCGTTCGACAGATCCGAAGGTGACGACCGCATCGGCGGCCATGCTGCCGCCAATGATTTTTTCGCACCCGGCGGTTTTCTCGCCGCGATCAATGCGGTCCATATCACCGGCGCGCATCTCGCGCGCGCGATCGAGACGATCCGGCATCTTGTGGTGAAGAGCCCGAGCGACATTGCGGAGCATGGCCGTCTGCTTGAGCGCTTCGCGCGCGAGCAGGGACTCGGTGATCACGGCGGCGCCGCGCTCCACGCGCGCGCAATCGCCCTCGATCGCTGGGCGCAGGAATTCGACCCGTTCGGCGAGAGCGACATCAGCGGCTTCTACGCCGCCGGCGGCAGCGCCCCGCTCGTCGAAACCGAGATCGGTCTCGGATTCGAGCCGGCGAGCTTTGCGGAACAAGTCCAAAAATGGACGAAGATTTTCGCCTGAAGCCCGAGAGATGAGCCGCCTCTACACCCTTGCCGCCACGGCTTCGGACGTCGCCGATCATTTCGGCGCCGGCGGCTTTACCGATATCGCCGTTCCCTCGGAGACGATCGAGGCCCTCCCCGGCCTCGTCGTCCACGAAACGAACGGCCGGCGGCACCTTCGCCAGATGCTCTGGGGCTTCCCGCGCCTCACCCGCGAGATGCGGCTGCGCGGCGATCCGCCGGGCCGCATCGGCCTCGTCGCCGATCTCACCAACCCGATGTGGGAAGGTCTCGTCGTCGAGCCCCGCTATCGCTGCCTCATTCCGCTGACGCACTTCGCGAACCCCAACGGCTCGCCCGGCGAGAAGACACGCAGTTGGTTCTCTGCCGAAGGCCAGCCGATCATGGCCTGGGCGGGCTTCGCCAAGAACACCCCCGAATTGGGTCCCGTTTACGCCGGCATGACGATGGACGCGAACGAGCTCGTGCATCCCACCAACGATCGCATGCCCGTCCTCCTCATGCCCCATGAATATGAACGCTGGCTCCACGGCTCGATCAAGGATGTCATCGGCTTCCAGTTTCGTCCGCCACCGCCCGCAGAAAATTTTGTCGCCGAGCATACCGACGATCTTTGGCGCAGCGGCAAATTGCCGCCGAGCGCGCGGCCCCAGCAAGCGCTGCTCTAGCAGAGCGCCGTTTCCCCCCATGCCCTTCCTTCCCGGCTCGATGCTGATAGACTGACGTCCATGTGCAATCTCTACACCGAGCGCAAAAGCGCGGCCGAGGTTGCGGCGCATTTCGGCGTCGACCTCCCCGTACCGGCGTTCAACAGCGCCGAGGATGTGTATCCCGGCTATTCGGGCATGGTCGTCCGCGAAGAGCAGGGAAAGCGCGTCCTGCGCTCGATGACCTGGGGTTTTCCGCGCCACTCCAAAAGCAAGAAGACGGGCCTGCCTAACAAGCCGAGCCCGACGAACAACGCACGCGACGATCAGCTCTTCAATCCTTATGGTATGTGGAGCCAATGGTTTGCCCAGCCGGCGCATCGCTGCCTGATCCCGTTCACCGCCTTTGCCGAAGCCGTCGGCGAAAAAGGCGCAATGACGAAGACCTGGGTCAGCGTCACCGATCAGCCGCTTGCGGCCTGGGCGGGACTATGGCGCCCCACCGACGAATGGGGCGACGCCTATACCGGCGTGATGGTGGACGCGACCGAGGAACTGCTCGATATCCACGACCGCATGCCGGTGATCCTCCGTCCCGAAGATCATGAGACTTGGCTGCACGCGCCCGCCGACGAAGCATTCGGGCTCGTGCGCAAATATCCGGGCGACCGCCTCGTTGCCGAGCATAGCAACGACCCCTGGAGCAACCGCGGCAGGACGTCGCCCCCGCTCCCCGATATGCCGACCCTGCTCTGATGCTCACCGAAGACCGCCATCTCTGGGCCTGCGCCCTCGCCGTCGAAAAGCAGCATGGAGCGGGCGCACCGCGCTTCGTCGCAGCGCGCATCGGTGCGCTCGCGCTCGCGGGGGATAATGCGGGCGTCGAGCGCTGGAAAGCGATCGCGGCGAAGCTGAACGCACTCGCAAGGACATGAAACACAACCCTGTCAGCAAAAGTGCCGCGGCGCAGGCCGATCTGTTTGGCCGTGCACTGCTTCCCGGTCTCGAAGCGGCCGAAGCCTTCGTCACGGAAGCCGAGGAAGCGGCGCTCATAGCCCATATCGAACATGCTGGGCTCGAGGCCTTCAAATTCCAGCAATGGGAGGGCAAACGCCTCACCCGCTCATTCGGATGGAGCTATGATTTCCAGACGGGGGTTTTCGCACGCGCCGCGCCGATCCCCGACTGGCTCGCGCCGATCGCCGCTCGCGCCGAGCGTTTTTCAGAACTTCCGCCGGGCGCCCTCGCGCAGGCGCTGCTGATTTCATACGGCCCCGGGGCCGGCATCGGCTGGCATAAAGACCGGCCCGTCTTCGAGCATGTCGTCGGCATTTCGCTGGGAGCAGAGGCGGCGATGCGCTTCCGGCGCCGCCGAGGAGACAAGTTCGACCGCTTTGCACTGCCGCTCGCGCCCCGCTCGATCTATCGTTTCACCGGCGAAGCGCGGCACGCGTGGGAACATAGCATCGCGCCGATCGAGACGGCGCGCTGGTCGATCACCTTCCGCAGCCTCGCGAGTTGATCGCGATAGCGAAGGCAAATATTCGCTCCTATAGAGACCGCCCGGTCGGCGAGGGGCCGACCGCATAAGGGAGATATTGAATGAACCATGCCGACCTTTCGGACGCAGTTGCTAGCGCGCTCGGAACCAGCAAGGCCGACGGCAAGAAGGCTGTCGACGCCGTGTTCGCCGCGATCGCCGACGCCGCCGCCAAGGGCGAGGAAGTATCGGTAAACGGCTTCGGCAAGTTCAAGGTCAAGGAAAGCGCAGCCCGCGAGGGCCGCAACCCTTCGACCGGTGAGACCATCCAGATCGCGGCCTCGAAAAAGCTCGGCTTCGGCGCGGCGAAGGCGGTCAAGGATCGCCTCAACGGCTAAGACCCGACGTCAGGCGCCGAAGGTCACATGGCCTTCGGCGTCGATCGGCCAAGCCGGATTCCAAGCGATTTCCCAGGCGTGATCGTCGGGATCGGCGACATAGCCCCGATAGCCGCCATGCGGCGGTGCATCGCCTGGCCGGAGCACCCGCCCGCCTGCAGCCTCCAGTGCCGCGATCACTGCATCGACCTCTTCCGCCGACCCGACATTATGGGCGAGCGCGAAGGCCCCCGGGCCTCCGAACGAGGTCCGCGTCATGTCCTCGGCGAGCTTTGCCTCAAGCCATGTGCCGAGGATCAGACCGTTCATCTGATAGAAGGCGATTTCCTCGTTCGCGAACACCGGCGTCCAGCCGAAGCCTTCGCTATAGAAGCGGCGGGACCGGACGAGATCCGCGATCCCGAGCGTCACGACTGCAATCTGCTGCTGCATGCATCGGTCTCCGATATAGGCTCTTTAACAACGGCAAGGGAGCCAGCCTTGTTCCCGCGATCACGAAGTCCCTATGAATCGCCGAAGCCAGACATCAGCTCGCGCCGAACAATGGATCACGAACCTCCTTGTTGGAAAGTCGAGTACCGCACGGAAATTCGGGTAAACTTGATCGAAATCAATATCATATTACACGTCATTCGGAACAATTCCTCGTAGGTGCGCATTCTTGTAGTGCCTCGTCTCTCCCCCTGGTTCCCGGGAGACGAGGTTCTCTCCCCAGATAATATTGCTGCCAACGAAGAGGTTGAAAGCGCCCCGCGTCGCGGCCAGAAGCGCCCGATGAACCAGCGCCTCCTTTTTATAGCTGCTACTCTCCTTTCGCTCAGCGCTTGCGCGGGCGCCGAGCAAGCTTCGCAGCCCTTTTCGCCCTCTGTCCTGCAAGACCGGCCGCTCACCCTGGCGAGCTGGAACCTCGAATTCCTTGCCGAGCATAACGGCGACGGATGTCAGCCGCGAACCGACGCCGACTATGCCGCCATGCGGCAGATAGCCGATGGGCTCGACGCCGACCTGATCGCGTTTCAGGAAGCGGAGAGTGTCGCGGCGGCAGAGCGCGTGTTCGACCCCGCCCGCTATACCGTCGTCATGGAAGAGCGCGCCGGTAGGCCCAGCGGGACCTGCGGCGGCGAGCACAAGTCGCAGCGCGTGATCCGCCAGGCTGTCGGATTCGCGATCCGCAAGACCATTGCGTTCGACCGCCACCCCGATGTGACCAGCCTCATGCTCGGCAATCCTCAACTGCGCTCGGGCGTCGACATCACGCTCCGACCTGAGCGCGCGAGGCCGCTCCGTCTGCTTTCGATCCACTTGAAGTCGGGCTGCTTTGCCGGAGATACCGCCAAGGCGTGCCCGATCCTGTCCGAGCAGATCCCCGCGCTAGAGGCGTGGGTCGATGCGGCTGCCGAGGCGCCTGTGCGCTTCGCCCTGCTCGGCGACTGGAACCGCAGGCTCGGCCTTGCAGCCGACCGCGTCTGGTCCGAGCTCGATGATGGCACGCCCTCGAACGCCGATCTCCGTCTCGCAGATGCCGGGACGGGACCGAAATGCGATCCGCGCTACGACAGTTTCATCGATCATATCGTCCTTGACCGGCGCGCCGGCGCGGACATGCTGAGCTTTGCCGAGACGCTCTACGGGTCGGGCACCAAGCATTACTCCGATCATTGTCCCATATCGGTGACGCTGGCGCGGTGACGGGAAGAACAACCATGGATCAGGACCTTGTCGAAGCGCTTGAATTCTTGCTTGGCCGGGATGACGACGGCGCCCTGTTCGATCGCGAAACGCCGGAAGGCGGATATCGCTCGCAAGGTCTCGAGAATGCGCTGAGAACGATCCGCCGCAACCTTCGCGCAAAGCCGGATTGACCTTGGCAGCGAGAACGCTGGCCCGAAGGGCCGAAAGCCGCACTCTTGCCGGAGCCGCAGCCGGGGCGGCGTGCGGGCGGGAGCGGCGGGTCGGACGCGGCGGAGCCGTGGCCGGAGCCGCGCGCAGCGCGGCTTGCCCGCCGTGAACGCGCGCGCCCGCACCGGCAAGAAGCGAGGCAAGTGTGCACGCGCGGCCCTACATCCGTGCGACCCCTGGCCGAGCCTGCGAGGCCAGAGCGCGCTCGACAGATGCCGCGCTCAACCTCCCCGAGGCAGAATTCGATCACAGTTCCGACGAGGAACAAGCCGTGCATTGAGCGAGAATGATCTGCCAACAGTCGCCCTGCTGCTTCCAGAGCCGGAGATAGGCAAAAGTCCCGAAGAAAGCCGCGCCGGCATAGGTTCCCGCGACATCGGCCGTTACGACGACGCTCGCCACGTCACCGTGGGACCAAATGCGGCGGTCGCCGCGAAAGTCGAGTGAACTCAGGTCGAGCAGGCCCGAACGGTGCGCCGCTATATCACCCTCCCGCGATCGCCTGACCCCCTGTTGATCGACGAAGATCATGTCCTCCGCAAGCAGCCGCTCCAGTGCCTCGACATCGCCGGCCAGCATCGCGGCCCGCAGCTCTTCCTCGCACCTCGCAATAGCCTCGATCAGCTGCATCCATCCTACTCCCGAATCTGGCCACCGGCCCGATCCGGCGCGGCTCTCGTTCCCGCCGCCCTATCGATCAACGAGCAGAATGGGCAAATATTGAAAGACGATTCCGAGCCCGCCGAACGCCAGCGCCAGCATGGCGGCACGCCGTCGCCACCGCGCGAAGGGATCGCCGGACGTTTTGTGCCGCACCGCTACGAACATCCATGCCACGCCGCCGAGAATAACCAAGGTAAAGAGCGATGCTGCGAGGCGTATGCCGGGTCCGCTGCCTCCGAACTCGGCGAGGAGGTAGAGGAGGAAGAAATGTACGGCCCACAGGACGAGACCGCCCATCATGATGAACCAGCTCTTCATCCGCCAGCGCCGACCAGTCGCGAGACGAGTGCGCCCGTCACCCCCTGTGCCGCGGTGTAGACGAGAAAGAGCATCGTGAGGTCGATGCTGTTGTTCCTAGGCTGCGGGACAAGGCCCCGCACAGCACGCGCCGCGCAGTAAAGCGCCATCAAGATTGCAATCGCCGCTGCGCATGCCTGAAGGGCCAGCAGCGCATAGACGACAGCCCCCTGCCCGCTCGCGGTGGGACCAAGTTCGCTACTCGACCAACTCACGTAATCCATGCCAAGCGCCGCACTCGAAACCGCCGCGGACAAAAGAAGCGCGAATACCGACCAGAAGGGCGAGCGTCGAAGGCATGCGCGTGCCGTGAGCGCGAGACCGATTGCGACAGCGTAGAGCCCCAGGATCGATATCGCCTCGCCGAGGGGCGGCGGCGGCCGCCAGAAGCCCGGCTGGTTCGAGGACAGGAAGGCAAGGCTGAACAGCGCCATGAGAAAGATCATGCCCATCACAACCAGCAGGATGACCATCGCCCACCAGCCATGGCTCGCCGGCCCGGTAACGTAGGTCGGGACGCGGATGTCGGCGCCAATGTCGACACCCTCGATTTCGACCGGCCGGTCGGTTTCCCAAAGCCATCGCAGTACCGAGATCACCGCGAGGACGCCGCTCACCCATGCGAACATATAGGCCTGCACCGTCAGCGCGAGGAAGAAGCCCGCAGTAAAGATCGCGGCGGCGAAGGGCCATGGCGACGGCCCCGGCATGATCTGCAGATATTGGGGCTCGGCGAGCAGCGGGCTGGTGACGATCGTCTCGCGACGGCCAGTCGCCGAGCGCGGGAGGAAATAGCGCCCCTTTTCGACTTCATGCGCGAGCGCCGGATCGTCCCACAAAGGCTCGCGGCTGGTGACGACCGGGATCGAGCGCGTCGAATAGAGCTCGCTCGGCAACCATTCGAGCGTGCCGCCGCCATAGACATTCCCGGCATTGCCCTCGCCCGGCGCGAGCCGGAAATTGCGCGCCAGGTCGACGAGGAAGAGGAGCACACCGAGCCCGAGCATGAAAGCGCCGACCGTCGAGATGAGATTGGGAAGCTCAAAGCCCTGCCCCGGCAGATAGGTGTAGACGCGGCGCGGCATGCCCTGCAGCCCCGCCAGATGCATCGGCAGGAAGGCGACATTCATGCCGAGGAACATGAGGCCGAACACCCATTTCGCGAGCCGCTCCGACAGCGCCCGCTTGCTCACCATCGGAATCCAGTAATAGAAGGCCGCAAACAGCGGAAAGACCATGCCGCCGATCAGGACATAATGGAGGTGCGCGACGATGAAATAGCTATCGTGCGCCTGCCAGTCGAAGGGCACCATCGCTACCATCACACCCGTCAGACCCCCCGTCACGAAAATAACGATGCTGCCCATCACGAAGAGGCCGGGCGCATTGAACTTCGGCTTGCCGATTGCGAGCGTCGCGATCCACGAGAAGACCTGGATGCCCGCCGGCACGCTGACCGCCATCGAGGCGGCCGAGAAGAAGCCCGTCGTCATCGGCGGCATGCCGGTGGTGAACATATGATGCGCCCACACGCCGAAACTGATGAAGCCCGTCGCGATCATCGCAAGGACGATGAGCCGGTAGCCGACGAGCCTCTCGCCCGCGACGGTCGCGACGATCATGCTCATCATCCCGGCGGCGGGCAGGAAGATGATATAGACCTCGGGGTGGCCGAAAAACCAGAAGAGATGCTGCCAGAGCAAGGGGTCTCCGCCGCGCGTCGCGTCGAAGAAGGGCCAGCCGAACGCGCGCTCGATCTCGAGCAGCAAGGTGCCGAGAATGATGCTCGGAAAGGCGATCACGATCATCACTGCGAAGACGAGCATCGCCCAGGCGAAGATCGGCATCCTGTCGAGGCGCATGCCCGGCGCGCGCGTCCGCAGCACGCCGACGATGATCTCGATCGCCCCCGCGATCGCGCTGATCTCGATGAAGCCGATGCCGAGCAGCCAGAAGTCGGTGTTGATTCCCGGCGAATAGGCCTTGGACGTCAGCGGCGGATACATGAACCAGCCGCCGTCGGGCGCGAGCCCGACGAAGATCGAGGCGAAAAAACAAAGTCCGCCGACGGCATAGGCCCAGAAGGCATAGGCGGACAGCCGCGGGAACGGCAGATCGCGCGCCGCGAGCATCTGCGGGAGCAGGAGCACGCCTGCCGCCTCGACCGCGGGCACCGCGAAGAGGAACATCATCACCGTGCCGTGCATGGTGAAGACCTGATTATAGGTGCCCTGCGGCAGGATCTCGAGCATCGGCGCGGCGAGTTGCGCACGCATGAGCAGCGCGAGCACCCCCGCCATCAGGAAAAAGAGAAAGGCGGTTCCGAGATAATAGATGCCGATATAATTATTGTTGACCGCGAGCAGATATTCCCAGCCCTTGGGCTTGCACCAGATACGACGGAGGTCCTTCTCCTCTTCTTTCGGCCGCTCGTGCCGAGTCGGGAAACGCTCATAAAGCGCGGGATCGAACCCCGTTTCCGATCTCATTTGAGCGAGACCAGATAGGCGGTGAGCGCCTGCAGTTCCTCGCCGCTGAACTGGTGATAGGCGGGCATACGGTTCGCGGGCTTGATCGCCTGGCTGTCGGCGACCCAGCCCGCCATCGTCCCCGGATTATTGGGCAATATGCCCGCGCCCAGCGTCCTGCGCGAACCGACATGCGTCAGATCGGGGCCGGCCAGTCCACGCGCCGGCGTGCCGCGGATCGTGTGACAGGCGGCGCAGCCGCTCGAGAGAAAAAGTGCAAGCCCCTCGCCGCCGGCGCCTTGCGACGGGAGCCGCGAAGCCTGCCACCGCGCAAAGTCCGCCGGGGTGTGGGCCACCACCACAAACCCCATCAGCGCGTGCGGGCCGCCGCAATATTCGGCGCACTGTCCCTTGTAGATACCCGGCGCATCGGCCTCGATCAGCAGGCGATTGGTGCGCCCCGGGATCATGTCCATCTTGCCGCCAAGCCGCGGCACCCAGAAGCTATGGATGACGTCGGCCGCCTCGAGTTCGAGCAGGACGGGCTGTCCTATCGGAATGTGGAGTTCGTTCGCATCGCGCAGCGTCTCGCGGCCTTGTCCGTCCTGATAATGGACGCGCCACCACCACATCTCGCCGATGACCTTGACGCGCATGGCGCCTTCGGGAACGCGCGCCGCCGAAAGCGAACTGGTGAGCATCAGGCCCCACACGAGCAGACCCGTGAGCACGACCGAGGGAAAGGCAAATCCCAGAATCCAGATCGCCTTCTCGCCGCCGAGCCGGGTCTTGAGCCGAGGCGATCCGCGCAGCGCGATCCAGAGTGCGCCAAGCACGATCGCCAATATCACGGTTCCGCCAGCAAGCAGCACCCAGGCAAGCAGGGTCACGGGCTCCGAATAGGGGCCGGCAGGATCGAGCACGGCGGGCGGCCAGCCTTCCGAAGGCAGCGTTCGCTCAGTCATCGAGGCTCAGCAGCCAGGCGGCGATATCATCGGCTTCGGCTCTTTTCATCGGTATCGCCGGCATCCCGGTCCCCGGCGCCATCGCCGGCGCGTCGGTGACAAAGGCGGCAAGCAGCGGCGCGCGATTTGGCAGTTTGCCCGCGATCAGCGGGCGCGCGCCGAAGCCCGCGAGCGGCGGTCCCACGCGCCCTTTCGGCCAGGTGATGCCGGGCATGGCATGGCAAGCGCCGCAACCGAGCCGCGCCGCGGCATCGCGCCCGCGCGCGACGGCCGCGGGGTCGGCGGGTGCCGTTTCAACCGGGACGGGCGCGCAGGCGCCGAGCAGCATCAAGACCGAAATCGCAGCACCCCCTTTCATAGCCGTTCACCGTCCTCGTTTCGCTTTGGGAACCACCTCGCGCGGCCATTGGTTCCCGAAGCGTGCGCAAAGCCCCCCTCCTCCTCCTGTTCCTCCTGTCCGCATGCCAAGCGCCCGCGCCGACTGACCGCTTTCGCGCGACGGGCGAGACGATCGCGATGAGCGGCGGCGATGCGGGCGCCGAAGCGGCCTGCTTCACCTGTCACGGGCTGCAGGGCGAAGGCGACGGGCGCGACGCGCCGCGCCTCGCCGGGCTCGACGCGGGCTATCTCCATCGGCAGCTCGACGATTATGCAAATGGTCGCCGCGAGCATGCCGCGATGCGCGCAATCGTCCGCAAACTCGGCGACGGCGACCGATCGAAAGTGTCGGCATTCTACGCGGCGATCCAGCCCGCGGCGTGGCCGGTCGAAGCCGGCAATCCGGCGGGTGCGCGCCTCTATGACGAGGGCGATCCCGCGCGGGGATTGCCGTCTTGCGCCTCGTGCCACGGTGTGGGCGGCGTGGGCGATGCCGCCAATCCGCCGCTGGCCGGTCAGTCCGCCGCCTATGTCGCGGGCCAGCTTCGCGCGTGGCGCGAAGCGAAGCGCAACAATGACCCGCTAGGCGAGATGCGCCGCGTCAGCCGCCTGCTCTCGGTCGCCGAGCTTGCGGCGGTGTCCCGTCATGCGGCGTCCTTTCCGCCCCATCCTCCGGAAGCTCGGGCAACATCCCCCGCAGCACGTCGTGCCGATCCCAGAAATGATGTTTCAGAGCCGCGCCAACGTGCAGCGGGATCATCGCGACGAGGAGAATGATCAGGAGCGCATGGATTCCCTCCGCCCAGTCGAGAATCCACCACTGAATGCCTTTTTCCAGACTATCGAAGGGCATGTGCGGCCAGGGAAGGAGCCCCGCCACTTCGAGCGGCTCGCCGCCGACCACCGACCACATCGCCCAGCCCGAGAGCGGCAGACCGAAAAAGCAGACGTAAAAGAGTATGTGCGTCACATAGGCTGCGACCGTCTGCCAGCCCAGCCGGTCGGCATCGTTGATGGGACCCGGCACGATCATCCGCCAGATCGAACGCAGCGCAGCAAGCACGAGCATCAGCAGGCCGAGTTCGGCATGAACCCGAAACGCCTCCAACTTGTCGCCACCCGCGTCGATGCGGCTCATGCGCCAGCCCCAGCCGAGCTGGAATAGGATGAGCGCGGCCATCGTCCAGTGGAATAGCTGCCCGACGGGCGAGTAGCGGCGGTCGGCGGCATAGCGCGCCGCCCACGCCTGGATCGCCTCGATCATGCTGCCACCGGGGGCGGCTCGCCGAGGAGGCGCCAGCCGGTCCAGAGCGCCGCGCCGAGATAAAGAGCCGCGGCAGGAGCCCACATGATGAGCCCCGCCAGTTGCTGATCTTCGAGCGGCGCCAGCCCCCAGGCCATCGTCGTCGCGAGATGGGGCGCATAGAGGGGCGTGCCCGCGAAGGTGATGAGCGCCCCGAGCAGCCCCATCTGCACCATCATGGCAAGCAGCAGGCCGATCGCGAGCGGCGGCGACGACGAGCGGAGCGAAGCCCAGAAGCCGAACGCGGTCGCGAGCAACGAAAGCTGCATCAACCAGAAGGCGCCGTCACTCGCCAGCGCGAGAGCATAGGGCGCCGGCGCGTGCCAGATCCAGAATGCGAGAATGTGCCCGGCCGCCCATAGCGGCGCACCGCCGCGCGGCCGAAACCGCGGCAGGCCGAGCGCAAACAGCGGAGCCGCAACCGCGGTCAGGATGATATGGTGCGCGACGCGCACCGAGAAGAGCGCCGACGACAGGGCGCATAGCGGCGACACGAACAGAAGGGCGATCAGCGCGAACCCGGCCCAGAAGGGACCGCGCGCTTTCCATCGCCACGCCATCAGCGCCGCGGCGCCCAGCGCCGCGAGCAGCCCGGGATCGAGATTCCAGCGCAGCATCCAGTCAGCCGGGATCGGCGCGGGACCACAATAAGGAATCGAGGACGGATCCATCCAATTGCCAACGTCGCGCCCGGCGCGCGGGTTCCGGGAAACTATTGGGCGGTCGGCGCATTATCCAGACGGGGGCCTGCATGGAGATCAATATGGCAACGGCCCCATCGCCTTTCACCGACCCGCCCTATCGCCGACACGCGCCCCATCCGCTGCACGCCATTCTCCTCGCCTTTCCGGTCGCCCTGTTCAGCAGCGCGCTCCTTTCCGACATCACCTATCTCAACAGCGCCGAGATGCAGTGGAGCAATTTCTCGGCCTGGTTGATCACGGGCGGGCTGATATTCGGGGCTCCGGTGCTCCTGTGGTCTGCCATAGCATTTGTCCGAGGCCGAAAGCAGCCAAAGCGCGGGCCTGCCACCGCCTATTTTCTGCTGATCCTCGTTATGTGGATCGCGGGCCTCGTGAACGCCTTCAAGCATAGCCAGGATGCCTGGAGTTCGGTCGGCACGGCCGGCGCGACCCTCTCGGCCCTATCCACAGTTGCAGCGATTGCCGCCGCCTGGCTTCTCCACGCAGCGAAGGAGCCCCGCGCATGAACCGGCAGACCTCGCTTGGCCTCGTCGCTGCGGCGGCGCTAGCGGCCGCGCTCGCCGGCTGCGGCAAAGGCGATGAAAAACTCGACCAGACGGGCGCCAGCCCGAGCCTGCCGAATATCGACGAGACGCTCGTCCCACCGATGAAAATCGCCAAGCCTGCAGGATGGAACGGCGAGCTTCCGACCGTTCCAGCCGGTTTCAAGGTCGTGCCGGTCGCCACCGACCTCAAGATTCCGCGGCAGATCCTCATCCTCCCCAATGGCGACATTCTCGTCGCCGAAGGTTCGGGCGGCCATGCACCGAAGCTCCGCCCGAAGGATGTGATCGCGGGCTATATCAAGAGCCTTGGAAAATCCTCGGTGAAGGGCGGCGACCGCATCACCTTGCTTCGCGACGCGAACGGCGACGGCAAACCCGAACTTCGCACCAGCTTCATCGAGGATCTCGATGCGCCCTATGGCCTCGCGCTCGTCGGGAACGACCTTTATGTCGCCAACCAGGGTGCGCTGCTGCGCTTCGCGTACACGCCGGGCGCAACGCGCATCGCTGGCAAGGGCGAGGAAGTGACCAAGCTCCCGGCAGCGGTCAATCATCACTGGACGAAATCGCTCGCCGCGAGCGCGGACGGGTCGAAGCTTTATGTCGGCATCGGCTCGAACAGCAATATCGGCGAGCGGGGAATGAGCATCGAGGAGGATCGCGCCGTCATTTGGGAGGTCGATGCCGCCACCGGCGCGAGCCGCATCCTCGTCTCGGGCATCCGCAACCCGACCGCCCTCGCCTTCGAGCCATCGTCGAACGCCCTCTGGGCGGTGGTGAACGAACGCGACGAGCTTGGCGCCGAGCTCGTACCCGATTATCTGACCTCGGTGCGCGAGGGCGCTTTCTACGGCTGGCCCTACAGCTATTGGGGACGCCATCCCGACCCGCGCGTTCATCCACAAAAGCCCGAGCTCGTCAGGACCGCAGTCACTCCCGATTATGCGCTCGGTTCGCACGTCGCGCCGCTCGGGCTGAGCTTTGCGACCGAAGGCGGGCTCCCGGGCTATGAGACGGGCGCCTTCGTTGGAGAGCATGGCAGCTGGAACCGCCAGACTCTCGCCGGCTACAAGGTCAGCTTCATCCCCTTCGCCAACGGACGTCCTGCCGGCAAGCCGAAGGATTTCGTGACCGGCTTCATCAAGGACGGCAAAGCGCGCGGCCGCCCGGTCGGCGTCACCTGGGACCCGGCGCGCGGCGCGCTCTGGATCGCCGACGATCTCTCGAACACGGTGTGGCGCGTCACCGGACCTCGCGCGCTCGCGATGGGATCACCGGTCGCTGCTGCAGCCAGCAAAAGATGATCAAGCGGCGCCGCTCGGCTTGAAGCGGATCACGCGCCAGATAAAATAAGCGAAGAACGCCGCCATGTTCGCGCTAAGGAGTGGCACTGCCCACCTTCTTCCGCCTTCCGGCACCTTCGCGCCCCCGCGGCGCGCGGTCAGCGTTAGACGCGCGCTGGGCGGCGCTGATGGAGCGGGGACATAGCGACGCGTCTCGGGAACGTGCCGCCCCGCCGGGCGTAGCTGTCCCATGACGCGTCCCATCCCCTGTCTATCGATATCGAGAGCCTGCGCGGCCCCTTGCGCCGCGATGGCGAAAGTAGCTCGGTGATAGCCCAGTCTGATACGGGCAAGCCGCGCTCGAGGGCGCATCATATCAGGGCGAACATCGTGCTTTACGGTGCGCTCTTTGCCAATCTCGGCATCGCCGTCGCCAAATTTGTCGCCGCGGCGATCAGTGGTTCCTCGTCGATGCTATCGGAAGGGGTCCATTCGCTCGTCGACAGCGGCAATCAGATGCTGCTCCTCTACGGCCAAGCGAAGGCAAAGCGGCCGCCCGACAATCGTCACCCCTTCGGCTACGGCCGCGAACTTTATTTCTGGGCGTTCGTCGTCGCAATCCTCATCTTTGCTGTCGGAGCCGGCATTTCCATCTACGAAGGCTGGATTCACTACCGGGATCCCGAGCCGCTTCGCGATCCGACGATCAACTATGTGGTGCTCGCCATCGCCTTCCTGCTCGAGGGTGCGTCGTGGACGATCGCGGTGCGCGAGTTCAACGCCGGGCGGCGCGGGCTCGGCTGGTGGACGGCGGTGCGGCGGTCGAAGAATCCCGCAGGTTTCATCGTCCTGTTCGAAGACAGCGCCGCGCTCGCCGGCCTCGCCATCGCCGCCGGCGGCATATGGCTGAGCCATGCGACAGGGGATCCGCGGATCGACGGCATCGCCTCGATGGCGATCGGCGCAATCCTGGCGGCGGTCGCGATCCTTCTAGCCCGCGAGGCGAAGGAGCTGTTGATCGGCGAGGCTGCGGACCCCGAACTGATCGCGCGTATCTGGACCATCGTCGAACGGCGCCGCGAAATTACCGCCGTCAATCATGTGCGCACGATCCACACCGCACCCAATTCGATCTTCGTCGCCGTAAGCGCCGACTTCGAGGATCGTCTCGCCATGGGCGAGGCCGAGACGTTGATCGAGGCGATCGAGGCCGAGCTCAAGGCTGCGTCGAGCGATATCAGCTCGATCTACATCCGCCCCGAAAAGCAGTCCGATGCGCTCGTCCAGCCTCGCCCGTCAGCGGCGGCCGAACCCGCACGGCGGCCGCGCGGCACAAACTAGGCTTTGAGCTCGCCCGGTCGCAACTGGATCCGGATGAGCGCGCTCGTGCCCGGCATATCGCGCGAAGGGTCAACCGCGCCGTAAGAGACAGCCGCCTTGTGGGTCCGCGCCAAAGCTTCGATGAGGCGCGTTCCGAGACCCGTGCCGCGCGCCGTTCCGTCGGACGGCATCCCTGCCCCGTCGTCGACAACCGCGAGTTCGAGCAATGTCTCGTCGGCCCGGCGAAGCGATATCCGAATCTCGCCATCATCGCTGTCGCCATAGGCATATTTGCACGCGTTGCTCACCCATTCGTTGGCGATCATGCCGAGCGCAACGGCCTTGTCGGTGGCCACACGCATGGGCTCGACGTCGGCGATGACACGCCGCGCGGCGACGCCCGTCGACCAGGTCGCCGAGAGATCCTCGGCAAGGCCGCCCAGATAGTCGTCCATCGCCACATATTCGACGTCGTCGGTGGTGTAGAGGCGCCGGTTGACTTGCGCGACCGTCGCGATCCGTTGCTGCGTCTTCTGCAGCGCCTCGCGGGCGGCGGGATCGGCGATCGTCTTGGACTGGAGGGCGACGAAAGACATCACCATCTGGAGATTGTTCGCGACGCGGTGGTTCACTTCCTTGAGCAGCGCTTCCAGCCGCGCATTGGTCGCGCGCAGCTCGCTCTCCACCTCGGCGCGCGCGCGTCGAAGCTGGGCACGCTCGAGTACCTGCTCGAAACTCGAGGCCAAGAGATCGAAAAAATCCTCGCCGACCGACTTTACCACATAATCGTCGGCACCCGACTTCAACGCCGCCACGGCGATGCGGCTCTCCTCGGAGCCCGTCACATAGACGACGGGCGGGCAGTCGCGTAGTGCGCGAAGCGCCTCGAGCGTGGCAAGACCGTCCTGCCCGGGCATATAGTGATCGACGGCAACGAGATCGAAGGCAGTGACCTTCGCCATGTCGACGCCCTCGCCGCCACTTGCCGCGAGGCTGACTTCATAACCTTTCCGGCCAAGCGCGCGCGACGCAAGCCGCCGCATGCCGTCGTCGTCATCGATATAGAGAATGTGGGCCAGGGCGGGTCTCAAGCCGGGTCGGGATCGGGGACCTGGATCACCGAGAGGAAGAGACCGAGCTGGCGAATGGCGTCGGCGAAATTCTCATAGTTCACCGGCTTGGTGATATAGACGTTGCAGCCGAGGTCGTAGCAGCGCTGGATCTCGATCTTGTCGTCGGTGGTCGTGAGCACGACGACGGGCGTGCGGCGCAGCGGACTGCTGTCGGCCTTCAGCCTGGCGAGAATGTCGGTCCCGCTCATGTCGGGCAGATTGAGGTCGAGCAGCACGAGCGCCGGCCCGTTGCGCACCGGGCCCTCCGCCGCATCGTACAGGAACTCGAGAGCCGAGGTGCCGTCGAGAAAATGATGGATCTTGTTGGAAATGCCGGCGCGCCGGATGTTCTTCTCGATAAGGCGCGCATGCCCCTCGTCGTCCTCGATCATCACGATGTTTACGGGCAGTTGGTCAGGCATCTTCTTCTCCGCTTTGCCACACGAGGGGCAGGATCAGCCGAAAGGTGGAACCCGCACCGAGTTCGGACTGGATTTCGATATTACCGCCGAGGCGATAGGCAAGCGCGCGGGCGTGGGCAAGACCGATCCCCTCCCCCTGCTGGTCCTGGACGCCCGACCTTCGGAAGAGGTCGAACACACGTTCGTGATCGCGCGGCTCGATGCCGCGACCATTGTCGGCGACCGCCACCCAAGCGCGCCCGAGATCGGCGCCCCCGGCTATGCGAATGATCCCCGCCCGCCCCGGCTGCGAATATTTGAGGGCATTTTCGATGAGATTCGAGAGGATCTGCTCGACCGCGACCCGGTCATTGATCACGGTCGGCAGGTCCGACACTTCGACCGTCGTGCCGGTCTCGTCGATGCGGTGCTGCAGGCTGCCGACGATCGCGCCCACGACGTCGCCGAGAGCAAGCGTTTCGGGCGCGAGCGTGCGGCGACCCTGGCGCGAGAGATTGAGGATCGCGTTGATCAGCCGGTCCATCTTCTGCGTGGAGGTGCGAATGAAGCCGATCGATTCCGGCAGATCCTCCTCGATCGCGAGCCGCGTCGCGGCGTCGGGCGCCTTCCAGCCCTGCGCATCGCCCTGTTCGAGATAGCCCGAGATCGCCTTGCGCGCGGTCTCGAGTTCGGCCGTGAAACCCATCACATTGACGAGTGGCGAACGCAGATCGTGCGACACGATATAGGCGAAGCGCTGGATTTCGGCATTGGCGCGCTTGAGTTCGCCCGTGCGCGCATCGACCAGTTCCTCAAGCCCTTCGTTGAGACGGCGAAGTTCCGCGCGCGATGCGCGGAGCTCGACGAGATTGTTGCGAACGAGGAGCAGCGTGGCGGCTGCAACGACCAGCAGGAGAATGCCGGTTCCGATCAGCGTCAGGGTGAACAGCGACTGGGTGCGTTGCTGCCGCGCTTCACGATTCTTGAGCAGGGCGAGCTCGCTTGCGAGCATCGTCTCGACGAGCGCGCGCGCGGCCCGCACTTCGAGCACCCCCTTGTCGTTCGTGAAGTCTGCGATCAGTGCTGCGCGGTCCGTGCCGCGCAGGCCGAGCGTCGCCCGGTAATGACGGCCATAAGCATCGAGATGCCCGCGAAGCCTTTCGGCGCGGCCGCGCTGGTTCGGATTGTCGCTGATCAGCGTCTCGAGCGATGCAAGCTGGGCGCGCGACCGGTCCTCGGCCTCGTCCATGATCGTCGAGAACGCCGGGTTCTGCGTAAGGATCAGTCCGCGGCGCGCGGTCTCCATCCGTTCTGTCGCGCTGGCAAAGGCGCCGAGATTGGCCTCCACCGCGAGCGTGTGTGCGACCATGCGCGCGTCGGCCTCATTTTGGCGCTGCACAAAAAATGCTGTCGATGCCGCAGCGAGGAGCGCGGCAAATCCAATGGTGAGGAGAATGATGATCAGGCGGCTCGCCCGCGTGTCGCGGCCCAGCGACGAGATCCTGGCCGATTCCATGTAAATGCCCCTCGGCCCCGGTCGATCAATTTCCGCCGTGCATGCACTGCCGCGCCCTTCGTGGCAAGCAGCCTCACCAACCCGGCCAGCCCTGAACGTGCCGAGTCCCGCGCGGGATTAACCTGGATCAATAGGATTTCGGATGAGTGTCGCCGAAGCGCTGGCGTAGGGGGGCGGCTGGGCGATTGAGGTCACCAGGATGAAGCGGGATGTCGAACGGTCATGATCGCGGTATAAGTGGCTCGCAGATTATAACGGGGAAGAGATGTCCAGGAGGATATTGATCGTCGAAGACGATCCGCTTGTCGCCATGATGCTGGAGGATGCGCTGGGCGCGCTGGGGCACGACATCGTCGGGGACGCTGGCGATATCGCCACGGCGCTCGGGCATATCGCGGCAGGCGGGTTCGATGCAGCGATCGTTGATGTGTATCTTGAAACGGGCTTGCCGTGCGATGCGGTCGCAGAGGCTCTTGCGGCGCGATCGATCCCTTTTCTCGTTGCGACCGGCGGTTTCGTCGGTCAGCCCGGACCGTGCTGGAACGACCGGCCGATCCTCGCGAAACCCTTCACCCTCGACAGCCTCGAAGCCGCGCTATCCGGCCTCGCGCAAACGTAGGCGAGCGCGCACCGGCGGTCAGAGCCCGGCTTTCTCGAGAGCGGCCGCGACCTCGCGGTCCAGTGCATTCGATCCCTTCGGCGTCGCGCGGTTCAGCAATGTCTGTATCCGCCTTTGCGCGACCTGCAGGGCCTTGTGGCGCACCTCGCGTTCGCGGTTCGTCCGCCAGGATCGGCTCTCGCCCAAAAGGGCGGCCCATTTCGCCTCTTCAGCGGCAAGGACGGCGAGGGCAAGCCGCAGACCGTCGCGTTGTCCGCGGGCATGATCGTCATTCATCGCAGCCTCCCCACCTTAACCAGCAACTGCAACGAGCGGGCCTGCGCCAGATGACTTGCTGCTCGCCGCTCCAAGAGAGGAACCTTTGCCGCGCAGGCGGACTGTTTTACGGAAAGGAGAGCGACCATGAAAGACGAACCCAAGAAGGGCGACGAGGTGACGTGGAAAAGCCACGGCGGACGCGCCGAGGGCAAGGTCCTGCGAAAAGTGACGAAAGCAATGGACATCAAGAGCCATCATGTCGCGGCATCGCCGGCGAACCCCGAATATCTGGTCGAAACGGCCGAAGGCAAGCGGGCGGCCCACAAGGCCGGCGCCTTGAAGCGGAAAGCGCCGCGCTAAGGACGGCTGCCAAACTCGGCTCTGCTCCCGCCTCCGATCCCGCCCGCCGGAGCGCCCGCGATCCTCGTTCACGATGCCGCATCGATCATGATCTGTAGCGCTGCGGCCACGGCCTGATCGAGCACATTGCGGCGCCCGATATCGCCGAAATGAAAATCCATGACCCGCACGGCGTCGGCGTCGGCGGCGCCAATGTAGACAAGGCCTACCTCTTCGCGGCCTTCGCGAGGGCCGCAGAACCCCGTGATCGCAATTGCAATGTCGGCATGGCTTGTCCGAAGAGCGCCAGTCGCCATCGCGGCGGCGACCTCGGGATTCACCGCTCCATCTCGCTCGGCGTCTTCTCGGGCGACGCCGAGCATCTCGCATTTGGCGTCGACCGAATAGACGATGAAGCCGCGCTCGAGATGAACTCCGAGCGCGGCATCGGCTGCGAGAACCGCTGAGAGCTGACCGCCGGTGCAGCTTTCGGCTGTCACGAAACGCAGCGTCTTTCCGGCCAGATGCCGGGCCAGCTTACGCGTCCGCCGTTCGATCAGCGTTGCAGCGCTCACCCTACATCGTGGCGAGTTCGGCGGGGGGAAGGCCCGCGGTCTCGGCCTGACGCTTCAGCTCCTCTTTCCGGGCAAGCATCCTTTCGCCGAGTGCGTCGAGGTCGACGTCGGCGGCACGCGCCTGCTGGAACATATTGTCGTGCTGCTTTTCCTCTTCCTTTACATGATGCTTGATCTCTTCCGACAGCACCGTGACCTTCGCCTCGAAAAATTCGTCGTCGGGTCCCGAGGCGACGATATCGTTGATCAGGATCTTGGCGCCATCATGCTCGACATAGGCTTCCTTGAGGAGATCGTCGTCGATCTTCCCCTTGAGCGCCGGATAGAAGACCTCCTCCTCGATCTGCGCATGGATTTTGAGCTCGGTGCAGATCCGGTCTGCGATCTTCGCCTTGCGGTCGGTGCCGCTCGCCTTCTCGAATTCCTCGAACAGGGCTTCGACGGCACGGTGATCGGCCGCGAGGATATGGGTGGCGTCGGTGTCGACTTCGGTCGGTTTCATGGCAGTCTCCATCGTCATGCCCCGCGCCTGTTCAGCGCGCGGCGAGCCCGAAAGTTGCGCTCGATCCGCTCAAACCGCGCCGTCGTCGGCATCGCGCTGGCGCGACGCGCCTTCGGACCGCTTGATGAAGCTGATCTTGCCCTGCGGCTCGAGGATCGCCCATTCCACGTCGGAAATGTGGGCGATGCCCGCGAGCCGCATCTCGGACTCGATCTCGTCGGCGGTAAGCCGGTCGCGGTGAAGATTGTCGCGGATGATCTCGCCCTGCTTCACCACGACGCGCGGATGGCCTTCGAGCAGATTCTTGAGCCGCGGAAAGAGATAGGTCGCCCAGCTCAGGGTGAGCGCCCAGAAGGCGAACGTCACGATCGCGAGCAACGCGCCGGTCAGGCTGAAATCATTATGGGTGACGCCCTGCTGGATGAGGTCGCCCATCACCACGAGCAGAACCAGCTCGAAAGGCGTCATCTGCCCCAGTTCGCGTTTTCCCATGAGACGGAGGAGCGCATAGAGCAGGAAAAACATCGCACTCGCGCGAAGGACGATATCCATCAGGGCAGGACCTTGACCTCTAGCGGCATGCTGCCGAGCCGCTGCTCGCCGTCGAACAGCGCAATCTCGCCCTTGGTTCCTGCGAAGAGCGGCGGGTTGATCTGGCCATCGATCTTGACGACCAGCGTCTCGCCCGCGCGAAGCTCCCCATAGGAGAAACGATAGGCGCCGTCCTTGTAGCTTTCCTCGGCGGCGGCGGGGAGCATCGTGTTGATCGTCATGTCGGTCCAGAGCGACGGGGAGACCGCAAGCACCGCATCGGAAACGTCGCGGGTCGCCTCGACACGAATGCGCGTTTCAAAAAATTCGCCGTTGCGAATGACCGAGGGAGTCTTCACCTCGAGCCGCGCTGCTCCAAAATCTTTGCTGCGTAGCGGACTCGGCTGTCCGCCGACGAGGCCCGACAGCGCGACGGCGACGACCGCTGCCAGCAGGACGAAGGAGACGGGGCTAGCGTGGCGGTGCCAGCGCTGTCCGGAGATCATCTTCTCGCTGATTCCGTCGGGGCGACGGCTGTGGGCTGCAGCCGCGTCGCCCCCCGACCCACCTGCACCCGCCGTCAAGCTAGGGGCTCCGGCCACGGCCGCGCGAGATAGGTCCGAACCGCATCGGCGCGATCGCCGACTGCCGCGACCGCGATCAATATCTCGGACTGACTGACGCCCAATATGCGCGCCCAGGCGAGCATAGCGTCGGGCGCGCTTCGATCGATGCGGCCACATTCGAACTGTTGGTGAGGCATGCCGGTCTCCCGTCGATGATGACGGGCGAACGCTTGCACGATACGAAAGTTGCGGAGGTCGCGACGTTTGCCGAGGGGCGAAAGAAGGTTCGCAGGCGTCGTTTAGTCGATCGCCGAAGATCCCCCCTCCTCCTCTATCACGCGCGCCGCGAAACGCCGCGATGCGGCCAAAGTTGCGCGCGGCGATGAAGATAAATCCGGGCGATCGCAGGCAACTTTCGTCTACGTCCAGAGGTTTCCCCAACCAGAACCCACAACCAATGGAGATGATCATGAGCGTCAAGGGACAGATCAAGGAAGCTGCCGGCTATGTGAAGGAAGAAGCCTTCGAAAATGGCGACAGCCCCGAGGCCAAGCGCAAGGCGCAGGAAGGCCGCGACCTTCGCAACGAAGGCCGCATCGAAGACGGCAAGCCGCCGAAGACGGGTACTCCCGGCACCGAAGACTAATCCTCCCAGCCAGTTGATGGCCCCCTTCGGGTCCGCGCATGCGGACCCCTTTTTTTGCCCGGCGTCCCGACCACCGCCTGGAGGAGAATTCGCATTGACCCAGAGCAAGTCGGCCGAACTTCTGCGCGGCCGGGGCATTGTCGCAATATGACACCCCGCATAGCCTTTGTCGGTGCCGGCCCGACCACGCTCTACACCTTGCATGCGCTTCTCGCCCACAACCCCCCGCCCTTCCGTCTTGCCGTGTATGAAGCGCAAGCGAGCGCGGGGCGCGGAACACCCTATCGGCCGGGGTGGAACGACCCTGCCATGCTGGCGAATATCGCCAGCATCGAAATCCCGCGACTTGCCGAGACCCTGTGCGACTGGCTGATACGCCAACCGCCGGAGCGCCTCGGCGATCTCGGAATCGATCCAGATGCGATCGGCGAACGAACCTTCTATCCGCGCGTTGCGCTCGGCGAATATTTCCGCGACCAGTTCGAAGCCGTTATCGATTTGGCACGCGCGCGCGGGATCGAGGTGGAACTGCGTACGTGCACCCGCGTCGAGGACGCCGTCAGCACACCCGGCGCGATGGTACTCAAGATCCGCACGCGATCGGGCGAACTCGCCGACGAGGCTTTCGACCATGTCGTCCTCGCGACGGGCCACCAATGGCCCGCCGAGCCCGAGGTTCGCCCGGGCTATTTCCTCAGCCCCTGGCCTGCATCGGCTCTGGCCGCGGTGCCGCCCTGCGACATCGGCATTCGCGGCAGCTCGCTCACGGCCATCGACGCCAGTATCGCGCTCGCCGGCATCCATGGCTCGTTCGACGAGACCGAGGACGGCGAGACGCACTATCGTCCCGCACCAGCCACCGACGCGTTCCACATGACGATGATGTCGAGGAAGGGTCTGCTCCCCGAAGCCGATTTTTATGCGCCGCTGCCCTACGAGCCGCTCGCAATCTGTACCGAGGAGGCAATCGCGCGTCTTGTCGCGGCCCAAGACGACCAGCTTCTCGATGCTGCCTTCGCACTGTTCAAGGCGGAGCTTGCAGCCGCCGATCCCCCTTATGCCGCGGGCATCGGCCTCAAGAATCTCGACCTCGAGGGCTTCTGCGAGGCCTATTTCGCGCGGCGCGCGGCGACCGACCCGTTCGAGTGGGCCGAGGCCAACCTTGCCGAAGCGAAGCGCGATTATGCCGCGAGGCACACGGTCGCCTGGCGCTACGCAATCCTGCGCATGCACGAAACTCTGGCGCTTCTCGCGCCGCATCTCGAAGCCGCCGACTACCGCCGCTTCGTCCGCCATTTCAAGCCGGTTTTCGTCGACGATTATGCCACCGTTCCGCACAAATCGATCCGGCGATTGCTTGCCCTCCACCGCGCCGGGAAGCTCGATGTCACGGCGATCGGCGACGACTACCGCATCGACACGAGCGGCAACAAGGCAGGCGCGACGCTGGTCCTGGACGGCGAGCGCCGGCACTTTTCGGTGTTCATCGAGGCGATGGGCCAGCGCCCGCTCGGCGCCGCAGCCTTCCCATTCCCCTCGCTGCGCCGACAGGGGATCGTGCGCGATGCTGAACCTGGCGCTGGCAAGGCGGAGGCGCGAGGTATCGCAATCGACGAAGCGTTCCACCCGCTTGCGCACGATATCCCGGAAGCCCGCCTCTTCTGCCTCAGCTTGCCCTTCCTTCTCGGCCGCCACCCCTTCATCCAGGGAATCACGAGCTCGCACGAAATGGGCCTGGTTGTCGGAGAACAGCTCGCAGCCGCGATCGGCCAGGCGACTACCGAGGAGAAGGCCGCGTGAAGCTCTTCGCCATATATGTCGGAGGCGAGATGGCCGGCGCCAATATCGAGCTGCACGACATGCGCTTCGTCGCCGCGCCCACGATCACAGACACTTATGATGCGCTCCGCCGCCAATGGTGGGGCACGCCGGGCAGCCTCCATATCGACTGCTGGGCCGAGATCGATCACGCCGATGGCTATGACATCGTCCTGAAGCCCGAGCCTTTCGAGGGTCCGGAACGGCTCTATTATGTCAATCTCGGCGGCTATGTGCCGGGCGAATTTCTCGAGCGCCACCGCAATCTCTTCATCGTCGCGGACAGGCTCGCGCGGGCGAAGTCACGCGCGCTCGCCTCGGTGCGGCAGTGGCTGCAGCCGCACCGCGATGAGATGTACGAGGCCGAGCAGGCCTTTGCGCTCGATGCAGTCGCCGCCGAAGCCCGGCTCCACATCCATCTCGTTCCCGCCCCGCGGCGCGAGCTCGCGATCACCTGCGAATATCGTCCGATCCGCGCGCCGCGCCGGCAAAGCCGGACCGCCGCGACCGGTCCCTGACCCAAGCCGCGAGGCGCAGCTCCCCTCCGCAACTCCCGCCTTCGCGGCGCATTGATGCAGATACAGACGCTCCAAACAAAAGGCTCCTCCCATGACGATGACGATCGAACAGCTTTCCGAGAAGATGAAGGATATCGACTTCGCGATGCTCGCGACGCACACGGCGGGCGGCGCCATCGGGTCGCGGCCGATGAGTAACAATCGCGAAGTCGATTATGACGGCGACGCCTGGTTCTTCACCGACGAGTCGTCCCTCATGGTCGCCGATATCGCGGCCAACCCGAACGTCAATCTGAGCTATCAGGGCAAATCGGGCCTGCTCGGCATGCGGCCCTTCTTCCTCGCCGTCGAGGGTCACGCGGCCCTGATCCGCGACAAGGCCGAATTCGCCGAACATTGGACGAAGGGCCTCGAACGCTGGTGGCCGGACGGCATCGATACGCCAGGGATCGTCCTCATCAAGGTGTCGGGCACCCGCGCGCATTATTGGGACGGCGAGGATGAGGGCGAAGTTCAGCTCTGACAAGGAAAGACATCCCGCCACGGTTCACCGTCGGTGAAGGACAAAGAGAAGCCACCACCCCATCGGTCTGCCATTACCCTCTCCGATACCCGCGCCGCGAGAAAGGCGAGCTCCATGCCGAACGCTTCCGATAGCGACAATGCAAGCGCCGAAGAGGTTGCGCTCGATGGGGGCTGCGCTTGCGGCGCGGTTCGGTACCGCCTTGAGGAAAAGCCATATGATAGCGGCTGGTGTCACTGCCGTGTCTGTCAGCATGTCTCGGGGTCGGGCGGCATGGTCTTTACGACCGTCCATCTCGACCGGTACCGCATCCTTGCGGGCGAAGAGCATATCGGACGCTTCGCATCGACCAGCTTCGGCACGCGCAGCTTCTGCCGGACGTGCGGCTCGCCGCTAACGATCCATGTGCGCCACCAGGCCGATGAGATCGATATTGCGGCGGGGACGCTGGACGATCCCGAAGAGATTGCACCAGCCTTCCACCTTTATACCGCCGAGGCGCCGAGCTGGATGCCGATGATGGCGTTCCTTCCGCGCTACAAGGCGCTGCGACCGAAGACGCGGGGGCTCGACGAGGGGGTCACTGAGGCCGGCTGAGGCGTAGATGAAGACCGCGCCCCAAGAGCCACGCGTGGCAAAATCGCAACCGCTTTGGCAGCGGGGCGTTTCCTGGTCAGATCATGACGATTTCGAGTTCCGCCGCGTCGAACCGAAGCTCGATCCGCTACTGAAAGGACAAGACATGCGCATCCTCATCCTCGGCGCCGGCGCCGGCGCCGCACTTTTTCTCGCCGCTTGCGACAGCAAGCAGGAAGCTGCCGAGGACAGGATGGAACGTGCGGCCGAGACCAGCGCCACGGTCGCCGGCCCCCTCCCTGCGGCGCTCGGGCTCAGCGAGGCACAACTTCTCGACGCCGATATCATCGGCGCGGATGGGAAGGATCTCGGAGACGTATCGCAGGTGCTGCGCGGCGCCGACGACAAGGTGGACCGTCTCCTCGTCGAGCTCGATGGCGTCGGTCCCGACCGCTATGTTCATGTACCGGTGCAGGGCCTCAAGCCCATCGTGCGCGGCGGCGACACCGATCTTCAGACGGGCATGACCAAGGCCGACCTCGATGCGCTGCCCGAAGTGAAACTGCCAGCCCCTTGAGATCGTGACGCGCGAGGAGCATCGACTGTGAACGGAGAAACTCTCCATCGGCGGATCGATGTCGGCGGAGTTGATATCTTTTACAGGGAGGCAGGACCGCCCGACGCTCCGGTGCTGCTGCTGCCGCATGGCTATCCCTGTTCGTCGTTCGAATTTCGCAATCTCCTGCCGCGGCTTGGCGATCGGTGGCGGCTGCTCGCGCCCGACTATCCGGGCATGGGCTACAGCGATACGCCCGAGCATTTCGACTATAGCTTCGACGGCTATGCGCAGCTTCTCGACGGGTTCGTGCGTGCGCTCGGCGTCGAGCGCTTTGTGCTCTATTTTCACGATTTCGGATCGCCGATCGGCGCGCGTCTCGCGATCATGCAGCCTGAACGCATCCTCGCGCAGATCATCCAGAATGGGGACATTCCCTATGAGGATGCGCTGGGCGACAAATATGCCGAGATAGAGAAGAGCTGGTCGCTTCCCGAACCCGAGATGCGCGCCGAGATCGGCAAGGCAATCAGCGAGGATGTTTTTCGGGAGGAGTTTCTGAACGACGTGCGGCCCGACCTCGTGCCGCGCATTCCGCCGGACCTCTGGAAGCTGCACTGGTCGCTGATCAACCCGCGGCGCCGCGAGATCGCGATCGACCTTATCGGGGGCCTCAAGGCCAACCGCTCCTGGTTCGGCGTGCATCGACGCTATCTGCGCGAGCACCACCCGCCGACGCTCATCGTCTGGGGTCCGCAGGATTTCTATATGCCCGAGAAGTCTGCGCGCGCCTATTTGCGGGATCTCCCCGAGGCCGAGCTACATCTGCTCGACGGCGGCCATTGGCTTCTCGAAACCAACCTCGACGAGGTTGTCCCGCTGATCAGGGACTTTCTCGATCGGACGCTGTGCTGAGAAGCGACGCCGAACCGCGTTCCCTTGCCTTGTCCCAGCGGCGCCAGCTGCCAGCAGCCTGAGCCGGGCCACCGCAACGATAAAGGGCGCCGGAACCGGCGCCCTTCACCCTGCCCTTAGGGAAGGCAGTCTTATTTCTTCTGGGTGTCGCCGACGCCGGTTTCGGACGGAGCGATCTCGCCATTGTCGTCCATCGCGTTGGCCTTTTCTTCGCCTTGCTCTTCGACGACATCGGCTTTCTGCTCCATCGCCTCTTTGGCGGGACCTTCGGGCATCGCGTCGGCCTGGTCGTCGATCGCCTCGGCCTTCGCTTCGGCCTGATCCTCGACCTTGTCGGCGGCGGGGCTCTGGCAGGCGCCGAGCGCGAGGGCCGAGGTTGCGGCGAGGGTTACAAACAGCTTTTTCATCGAGACTCTCCCTGTTGATGACTGCCCTGCTAACGCGGCGAAGCCCACAGGGTTCCGCGAGCCTGCGCAATGGGCATCGTCAGCGTCGCGCTGCCATGATCCGCGCGATCATGTCTTCATCACGAAGCCGCCGCCAGCGGGCCTCGACGAAGCTGTGTACGCCGAACAGGAACAGCCCGGCGGCAACGAGCAGATAGAGCGGCGGATTGTCGGTGAGCGCCGAGAGCGCGTCGCCGAGGCCCTTGACCTCGCGGGCAGCGCCGAACCAGCCGCCGCGCACGAGCGAGGCGCCGATGACCGCGAACACGACCGCGCGCGCCGCAAGACCCGCCCGCCCGACGGGCACGGCCCATGCAGGTGCTGCCGCATCGAAATCCTTTGTAAATTCGGTGGTCCAGGCCTTGACCGCCTGCTGCACGGCCGCCGCGAGGAAGGCGGCGCCGACGAGCCCGAGGAGCAGGCCGCCAAGCGGCAGTTCGAGCAGCATTCCCGCCGCCTCTTTCTCGCGGCCGTTTTCGGCGCCGCCGCCTGAGGCAAGGCGAAGCGCCGCCCAGGCGAGAATGAAATGGGCGATGCCGCTCGCGGCATAGCCTATCCGCACAGCGACGCCCTTCGCACCGGTTCCCTTGTTTTCGCTATCGAGCGCCGCCCCGTACAGGCGATAGGCGCCGTAAAGCGCCAGACCCATCGCGAGAAGAGCAAGGAGGATCGAGCCAGCGGGCATATCGCGGACCGAGCGGAACACGGCTTGCGGACTGGCGTCGTCGGCCGACGAACCGGTGAGCGCTATCCATGCCAGCAAGCAATAGACGACGCCGCGCGCGAACCACCCCGTCCGCGCAAATGTCTCGAGCCGCCGCAACCTGTTCATAATGCCTGTCCCCGAATGTTGACCCATCAGGCCAACGCCCGCTGCACCCGGCAGTTCCGCGCGGCTCCCACCCCGCCGCGGGTGCCCCCCCTCTCCCTTCCCGGCCACCCCGCGTCGCTCGCCGACACCCGTGCGCCCGATGCCGCCGTGACGAAGCTGCGCGGTTCAGCCGCAGCCTTTCGCAAAGGCGCCGGTCACGAAGTCGCGGCCGGTCCGCAGTCCGACCGGGTCGACGCTGTGCGCGACGCCGTAGGAGATATGCGTCTCGACCTCGACGCCGAGCCGCTTCAACTGGCTCTCGGACATGTGCAGCGCCGCGATCGGCACGACGGGGTCGGCCGTGCCGTGCACCAGCAGGACCGGCGGTTTCGACGGAACATGATGCACGAGATCGGCCGCGCCCGCGAGCATGCCCGAATAGCCGACGATAGCGGCAACGGCGCGGGGGCGGCGAAGCCCGACCTGAAGCGCCATCATCGTGCCCTGGCTGAAACCCACAAGGGCGAGATCGGCCTCGCTGAGGTCATATTGCGCGAGCTTGCGATCGATGAACGCGTCGATCGCCGGCGCTGCCGACGCAGCGCCTGCAGCCAACGCCGCCGGGGCGAAACCCGACAGCCCCCACCATTGGTAGCCCCCGCCCATTATCGAACATCGCTGCGGTGCATGCGGCGCAAGAAACAGCGTGTCTGGCAAGGCCTCCTGCCACTGCGGCGCCAGCGAAATCATGTCGGAGCCGCTCGACCCGAAGCCGTGGAGCAGCAGCACGATGTTTTTGGGGGCGCCTCCGGAGCGAGGTTGCAGGCTGGCACCGTTCACGATCTTGGACAAACTTCTTCTCTCAGCTTCGGCAGCGCAGGGCGCGCCCCCGGGCGGCAAGGATTGCAACGCTGCATAGGTAGAAAGTCGGCCGCGCATGTCCAGCCCATGGAATGTACCGGACAGCTCCGCCGCAGCGCAGCTCGGCATGAGCCAAGTGCTCCGCAACCAAGTGTAGGACCCGCCGGTTTGTCGATGACAGGCAGAACAGGAGGAGTCGGCAATGGCACGCAAATCAGAGGCCGGAAAGGTCGGAGAAACCGCGTCCGAGAAGCGCGGAAAACAGACGGCGGCAAGGAAACTGCGGAAGGAGGTCGGCGACACGAAGACGATCCGCACGCCGCCGAAAGACCGGGAATCCGATCTCGACCGCGCGCCGAAATGGGAGCCGCGCTATGCCGGTTCCGACCGGCTCAAGGACAAGGTCGCGATCGTGACCGGCGGCGACAGCGGGATCGGGCGCGCGGTAGCCGTATTGTTCGCCCGCGAAGGTGCGGACATCGCCATCGTTTACAAGAGCAACGAGGCCGATGCCGAGGAAACGGCTTCGCTCGTAGGCGCCGAAGGGCGCACCGCGATCCTCGTCAAAGCCGACGTGGGTAAAACCAGCGCCGGAAAGACTATCGTCGACAAGGTCGTGAGCAAGCTGAAGCGCATCGATGTTCTCGTCAACAATGCGGGCGAACAGCATCCGGCGGACGATATTCGCGACATCAGCCCAGAGCAGCTGCGGCGCACCTTCGCCACCAATATCTTCGGCATGTTCTATCTTGTGCAGGCTGCGCTGCCGCATCTCAAGAAAGGCGCGGCGATCATCAATTGCACGAGCGTGACCATGTATCAGGGGAGCGGTGGTCTGCTTGACTATAGTGCGACCAAGGGCGCCATTACCGCCTTCACGCGCTCGCTCAGCGAGAATCTGATCGAGAAGGGCATCAGGGTGAATGCGGTCGCGCCCGGCCCGATCTGGACCCCGCTCAATCCACGCGGCGGAGCGCCTGCCGAAAAAGTCGAAAGTTTTGGCGAGACGACGCCGATGAAGCGACCGGGAGAGCCCAACGAGGTCGCACCGAGCTTCCTCTTTCTTGCGTGCGACGACAGCAGCTACATGTCGGGCCAGGTGCTCCACCCGAACGGCGGAACGGTCGTCAACGGATAGACCGCGCCGAGCGGCAATCATATCTGGGCGCCGCCGCCGCTCGCAACGATTGTCACGCGGCGCCGACACGGCCAGCGCGCTCGTGTCCGTCTCCGCAAGCGAGGTCTTGCATGCCACGGATTAGCGTCTTTAGCGAAACCCCAAGATGTTCCGTTGGTTGACCAAAGGGGGCCGGATAGGGAGAATTGTCATGCCCCGTGGGGACAAATCGAGCTACACCGACAAGCAAAAGCGCAAGGCCGAGCATATCGAAGAAAGTTATGAGAAGCGCGGCGTCGGCAAAAAGGAAGCGGAGAGCCGCGCATGGGCAACGGTGAACAAGGAGTCGGGCGGCGGCAACAAATCGGGTTCCGGCCGTGGCCAGCCCGATACCCATGAAGCCTCGAGAAAAGGTGGTCGCAAAAGCGGTGCGGGCAAGAGTAGCGAAGAGCGATCGGCGGCAGCGAAAAAGGGTTGGGAAACGCGCCGCCGAAATGCCAAGGGATAGCGGCGGACGAGATTAGCAAGGACCGACAAAGAGCCCCTATACGGGCGCTCCGGTCCAGGCAGCGCCGCTCTCACCCTCATAAGATTTCAGGCGATCGACTAGGCTTCGGCGCTCCGCCGCTACCTCGCGCAGGAGGAGGATCGCGGCCTCCCGGTCGAGGCCGACAGGATCAAGGCGTCCTTGATCGATCCGCGCGATGAGATCGGAGAGGAATTTCAGTTCTTGCCCGGCCAGCATTAGAAATATGTCGCTCTGGTTCATGCTTGTTCAACGCCCCGGCGCCCCGGCGGGCTGCATGCGGCGGGAGTGAAGTCCGACCTGTAATGCTCCATGACGCTGCCTCGTTCGCGCATTCGCCACGCCGACTTCGCAATCTTCCGACGCGACAGGACATGGGGCCGCGCTCAATCCGGACCACGCATGCGAGGAATCGGTATAACCTGCGTTAATCAGACCGGGATTTCGGGCCTTTTCCCAGAAGCAGGGGCAACTCGCTCGCTTGCGCGGCGTTCGGTTGGAGATGGTTCAGCCGGTCGCGAAATTTCGAAAACCGCGGAGAGTCTCAGCGCGCCGCGATCGGGTCGAGCTCGCACGCCTCCGCCCCGACCCTGGAAGGTTGATCCTATGTCTGCGACGATCCAGCCCGTCATTCTTTGCGGCGGCGCGGGTACGCGCCTCTGGCCCGCTTCCCGCGGCGCGCGGGCCAAACAGTTTCTCGACATCATCGGAAAAGAGAGCCTGTTCGCCCGCACGCTCGATCGGGCAAGCGGAGCCGGCTTTTCGGCGCCGCTCATCGTGTGCGGCGCCGAGCATGTCGCGATGGTGCGCGAGCAATCCGAGGGTCGCGACCTTCGGCTGATCGTCGAGCCCGCGGCGCGCAACACCGCTGCCGCCATCGCGCTCGCGGTCGCTTCGTCGGCCGATAACGTGCTGCTGCTCGTCATGCCGAGCGATCATGTCATCGCCGATGTAGCCGCATTCCGGGGCGGCATCGCCAAAGCCGCCGATCTGGCGCGCGACGACTGGCTGGTCACATTTGGCATCGCCCCCGATCGACCCGACACGGGCTTCGGCTACATCGCCAGCGGCCCACCGCTCGGCGGCGCGGGATTTGCCGTCGCCCGCTTCGTCGAGAAGCCGCCCCTCGCCGATGCCGAAGCTATGCTTCGCGAGGGTGGCTACAGCTGGAACGCCGGCATCTTCCTCTTCCGGGCCGGTCGCATGCGCGAGGCGATGCTCACGCATTGCCCGGCCATATATCGCGCGGCGGAAGCCGCGGTCGCTAATGCGCTGCACGATGGCGATGCCCTTCACGCGGCAAGCGCGCCGTTCGAACAGGCGCCCTCTGATTCGATCGACTATGCCGTGATGGAGAAAGACGCCCGCGTCGCGGTCGTCCCCGTGTCGATGGGCTGGTCGGACCTCGGCAGCTGGCAGGCGGTGCACGCGCTCGCAGGTGCCGACGCGGCCGGTAATGCTTGCAGCGACGATCTTTTCGCACACGACAGCCATAATTGCCTCGTCCGCGCACCCGGAAAACGCGTGTCGCTCGTCGGCATGGACAATGTCGGCGTCATCGTCGACGGCGACGATATCCTCGTTATCGCGCTCGACCGATCGCAGGAGGTCCGCGCCGCAGCCAAGGCGCGCGCCTGAAGTCCATGCCGCGCCCCGCTTTCCAAAGGGGTCAACGCAGCTGACTGTCCTTGCTTCCCCGGCGGTTGAAACCGGCCGGACGGCGTTCGGCGTCGCGAAGCGTCTGGCACCCGATGCAGGTACGGCTCGCAGGCAAGGCCTTTCGCCGCGCCTGCGGAATCCGCTCGCCGCAATCGTCGCAATAGTCCGCGCCCTTGCCGGACAGCAGCCTCAGGCGCGCCTCCTTGACGGCATCGCTCACCGTGTCGTCGATCTGCTCCTGAACGGCGCCGTCGCGCGCCCAGCCATTCGCCATGTTGAAGCTCCATGTCTCGGGGGCGAAAATGGGAACGCATGGCGGGGCGGGCAAGTTGCCCCGCCGCCGGGAACGATCGCGGCGCCGGATGGTCTTGAGTCCATGGCCAGAAAGACCGCCGCACCGAGCCCTGCAGACCGCGCCCCCTCTTCGAAGCGCGGCGAACGAAAGGCTGCGGCTCCCCCGCCCTTTCGTCCGGTCCAGCTGGCGACGCTCGTCGACAGCATTCCCGCCGGCAGGGGCTGGGTTCACGAGATGAAATATGACGGCTACCGCCTGCTGATCGCGGTCGGCGGCGGCGAGGCCCGCGCCTATACGCGCTCGGGTCTCGACTGGTCGGAGCGCTTCGCGCCGCTCCTCGCCGAGGCCGCAAAGCTGAAGGTAGACAGCGCGCTGATCGACGGTGAAGCGGTCGTGCTCGATGCTGAAGGCCGCTCAAGCTTCCAGTCACTGCAAAATGCCCTCAAGGCCACCCCGGACAGCATCGACTATTTCGCCTTCGATCTGCTCGCGCTGGACGGCGAGGATCTGACCCCCCTCCCCCTCCTCGACCGCAAGGCGCATCTTGCCAAAATTCTTCCCAAGGCCTCCAGGCATATCCGCTACTCGGATCATATCGCGGGCAGCGGCGAGGCATTGCTCGAGAGTTTCTGCGCTGCGGGTCTCGAAGGGGTCATCTCGAAAAAGGGCGATGCGCGCTATGTCGGCGCGCGCGCGGGAAGCTGGCTCAAGGCCAAGTGCATCAAGCGGCAGGAGTTCGTCATCGTCGGCTGGACGCCTTCCGACAAGTCGCGCGCGTTCCGCTCGCTGATGCTTGGCGTCCATGAGAAGGGCGCGCTGCGCTACGCGGGCAAGGTCGGGACCGGTTTCGATACCGAGGAGCTCTTCCGCCTCCAGGCGATGATGAAGCCGCTCGAACGAAAGGAGCCGACGGTGAAGGCGCCCCGCACCGAGACGCGCGGCGCGCACTGGATCGAGCCGAAGCTCGTCGCCGAGATCGCCTTCACCGAGATGACGAACGATGGCACGCTCCGCCACCCGAGCTATCTCGGCCTTCGTGAGGACAAGAAGCCCGAAGCGGTCGTGATCGAAAGCGAAGCGGCGGTCGCCGAGGTGGCGCACGCCTCGCCGGTACCGATCAGCAACCCCGACCGGGTCATCTTTCCCGAGGCGGGGCTCACCAAGGGCGAGCTTGCAGAATATTATGCCGCGGTCGCGCCGATCATGCTGCCGTGGGCGGGTTCGCGCCCGATCAGCCTCGTGCGCTGTCCGCAGGGCCGCGCCAAGAAATGCTTCTTCCAGAAACATGATGCCGGAAGCTTCGGCGATGCGGTGAAGCAGGTCGCGATCGAGGAGAAGGATGGCGACAACCAGCCCTATCTCTATATGGACACGCCCGAGGGCCTGATGACCTGCGTCCAAATGGGCACGATCGAATTCCATGGCTGGGGCGCGCGCATCGAGGATGTCGAGAAGGCCGATCGGCTCGTCTTCGATCTCGATCCCGACGTCGGTCTCGATTTCGAGGCGGTCCGCAGCGCCGCCTTCCAGTTCCGCGACATCCTGAAGCAGATGGGCCTCGAGACCTTCCCGATGCTCACCGGCGGCAAGGGCGTCCATGTGATCGCCCCGCTCGTGCCGCGCGCCGAATGGCCCGAGGTCAAAGACTTCGCGCACCGGCTCGCCCGCGCCGTCGCCCAGATGGATTCCGACCGCTTCACCGCCGCCCTCCCCAAGGCGCAGCGCAAGGGCCGGATCTTCGTCGATTATCTCCGCAACCAGCGCGGCGCGACCGCGGTGATGCCCTATTCGGCGCGGGCCCGTGAAGGCGCGCCGGTCGCCGCGCCCATCAGCTGGAAGGAAATGGAGACGATCGACAAGCCTTCGCATTTCCGCATCACCGACGCGAAGGAGCTTCTGAAGCGCGCGAGCCTCAAGGCGCTGCAAGGCTGGGGCCGCGCCGACCAGACGCTGCCCGACCTGTGAAGATCGCGACCTATAATGTGAACGGCATCGGCGGCCGCCTCGACATTCTGCTCGGCTGGCTCGCGCAGGCCGAGCCCGACATCGTTTGCCTGCAGGAATTGAAAGCCCCTCAGGAGCAATTCCCCGAGAAGGCGATCCGCGACGCGGGCTATGACGTGATCTGGCACGGCCAGAGCCGCTGGAACGGCGTCGCTATGCTGAGCCGCGTCGGCGAAATCCACGAAACGCGCCGCGGGCTCCCCGGCGATCCCGGCGACGTGCAGAGCCGCTATATCGAGGCCGCGGTCGGCGGCATCCTCGTCGCCGGCCTCTATCTTCCCAACGGCAACCCCTGGCCCGGTCCGAAGTTCGATTACAAGATGCAGTGGATGGCGCGGCTCGACGCGCATCTGACAACGCTCTTCGACCTCGATGCCCCCGTCGTCATCTGCGGCGACTTCAACGTCATTCCCACCGACCTCGATGTGTACAAGCCCGCGAACTGGAAGAAGGACGCGCTCTTCGCGCCCGAAGCCAAAGCCGCCTACCGGCGCATCCTCGACCAAGGCTGGACCGATGCGATCCGCCATTTGCATCCCGAGGAGCGCATCTACAGCTTCTGGGCTTATTGGCGGCGCTCGTTCGAACGCAATGCCGGCATCCGCATCGACCATCTGCTTCTCAACAAGCCCGCGGCGAAGCGGCTCGAGGCCGCCGGCGTCGACACCCGCCCGCGGGCGCTCGACAAGACGAGCGACCATGCGCCGGCCTGGATCGAACTTGGCGCGGGCTCCACAAAGCGAAAGCGCAGGGCGTCATGACGCGCACCATCGCCGGCTGGAAGCTTCCGCCCGCCGAGCGCGACCGGCTGCTCGAACGGTTCGAACCGCGCTATGCCGAGCTGGTTGCCGACCATGTGACGCTTCGTTTCGGGACCGCCGAGGACACGCCCCTACCCGCCGCGCACGCGGGCGAGATCGTCGGCGAAGTCGACGACGGCGCGGGCGTCCAGGCGCTCGTCGTGCGCATCGGCGGCACCACCGATCGCGGCGACGGCAGCCATTATCATATCACCTGGTCGCTTGGGCCGGGCCGCGAGGCGAAGGAGAGCAACGACGTGCTCGCCGCAACGAAATGGCAGCGGGTGCATCCTCCGATCGCCATCGCGCTCGCGCCCGCGCGCTGGACCGTCTGACAAGCTCGGATCGGCAAGTCGCGGGCCGCGAAAACGGCAGGCGCGCGCGTTCGCGACTGTCCGGCCATTTCCAGCTCCCGCTTTCGATCCCGTTGCGGCGATCGGGCTTCCCTTCCCATCGCCGGCGCGGAACGCTCGGCGACCGCGCGCATTGAAGGAGCATTGGCAAAGGAGTGAGTGACGATGGCTGCGCGCCCTTATTGGAAAGGCCAGATCCGCCTGGCGCTCGTTTCGATCCCGGTCGAGATCTATTCGGCGACGAAGAGCGGGGCGACGATCGCGTTCAACCAGATCCACGAGCCGACCGGCAAGCGCATCAAATATGAAAAGGTCGTCCCCGGCGTCGGCCCGGTCGACGTCGACGAGATCGTCAAGGGATTCCAATATGCCAAGGACCAATATGTCCTGCTCGACGACGAGGAGATCGAAGGGGTCAAGCTCGAGAGCAAGAAGACGCTCGAGCTCACCCAGTTCGTCGAGGCCGAGGATATCGACGAGATCTATTTCGAGAAGCCCTATTATGTCGTCCCCGCCGACGACCTTGCCGAGGAAGCGTTCATCGTGCTGCGCGAGGCGCTGCGCCGCACGGGCAAGGTCGGTCTCGGCCAGCTCGCGATGCGCGGCCGTGAATATGTCGTCAGCATCAAGGCGTGCGGCCGGGGTCTCGTCATGGAGACGCTGCGCTATGCCGACGAGGTCAACAAGGCGGCGAGCTATTTCCGCGACATTGCCGACAGCGATCCCGACGAAGACCTGCTCGACCTCGCGACGACGCTGATCGACAAGAAAACGGGCAAGTTCGACGCGAGCGACTTTCACGATCGCTATGTCGAGGCGCTGAAGGAGCTTATCGAGCGCAAGAAGAAGGGCAAGACGCTCAATCTCGACGACGGGAAGGACGAGAAGGCGCCGAGCGGATCGAACGTCGTCGACCTGATGGCGGCGCTCAAGAAGTCGATCGGCGACGGCGGCGGGAAGGCCAAGGCCGCCAGCGCCAGGAAGGCGCCGGCCAAAAAGACGCCGACGAAAAAGGCGCCGACCAAGACCGCCGCGCGCAAGCGCGCATGAGCCGCGCCTTCACAATGCCCGCATTCGCAGTCGGGCGCTCAGGCACCGGGACCGAACCGCCGGCGCGCCGGGTCGCGCTCGCACCGGAAATGATCCTTGATATGCGCGTTGAAATAGGCGCCGAGCGATTCCGCAGCGCAGAGCCCGTCGTAGATCGCGCGCGGGACGCCATGATAAAGATATATGCCGGTGCCCCGGAAGCTGATGGAAAGCACCGACGCCGCCTCGTCATAGGCGACATGGTCGATCATGGTCGAGCGGGTGAAGCGGCGCGCGCGCATAGGGGCAGAGCGCGTTGCAGCCGCACAGGTTCCCACCAGGGCGCGGGCAAGCGCGCGCCGCCGGTCCGAGCGAGCGCCCCCTCCCCGCAGACCCGCCCCGCCTCTCCTTGCCGGCCCTGATCGATGACAACCGAGCCGACAGCCGACGAGCTTCGCGCAATCGCCGAACACCGCGGGATGAAACTCGTCCGGTCGCGAAAGCGAACGCCGGGCGTCGGCGACTATGGGAAGTTCGGCCTCACCGATGCGGCGGGCAAGCCGCTCCTCGGGATCGGCGAACAAGGGCTCATGGCAAGCGCCGCCGACATCGCGCACTATCTTCGCGGCGGCGCGGCCGACAGCTGGAAACTCTCGGCCGAACGCGAACCCGCGGCGAAGTCTGCCAAGAAGGCACCCAAAGCCGCCGAACCCATCGAGGAGCATTCGCCTATCCGCCGACGCGGAAAAACGAGTCCGCCACCGTCACCCGAGCCTGCACGAAGGCGGCAGGATCCGCCGCCGCCGCCGAAAGCCAAGCCGGTGCTGAGGATCGTCAAACCCGAAGTCCTGCCGGAATCCGAGCTCAGCCTGCGGCCCGCGACGGGCAAGGACCGAAAAGCTCTCGCCCGTCTGCTCGCCCAGCTTGCCGAGCCGCCCAAGCGCATATCGATCGATGCGAATATCGAGGCGATCGGCAAAGCGAAGGCCGGGCTTCTCGTCGCCGATGCCGGCGGGCTGGTCGGATGCTGCGCCTGGGCGGTCGTTCCGACCTTGCAGCACGGCCTCGTCGGCCGCGTCACCCTGCTGCTTGTCGACGGCGAGCGTCGGCGGCGCGGCATCGGGACGGCGCTCCTGACCGCCGCCGAGACGGCTCTCGCCAAGGGCGGATGCGGCACGATCGAGATCATGAGCGACATCATGATCAACAACGCCCACAACTTCCTGCGCGCGCGGAACTATGAGCAGAAGAGTTACCGCCTCGTCCGTTCGGCGGGAGGGGCGCTAAAGGCCCGGCGAGACTGAGCGCGCGCCCTACCCGATTATTTTCCGCTCCCGGCCATGCGCCTTCCTTACCCCACGACATCGGGATAAAGCATCACCGCCGGAACGAAGAGGCGGGCGCCGTCGTCTCTCCCCAGGCGATCGGCTTTCCCTCCGAAGGATCGACCAACGGATGATATCATGTTCGAGCGCCTGACAATTCTTGCCCAGCATGCGATGCCGAAGCGGCGGCTGACCGAATTCGCCGGCCGTGTTGCCGCGTCGTCGGGCCGGCTGACCCCGCGACTGATCCAATGGTTCGTCGCCAAATATGGCGTCGACATGAGCGAAGCGGAAAATCCCGACATCCGCAGCTATGCAAACTTCAACGACTTCTTCACGCGTCCGCTGAAAGCCGGCGCTCGCCCGCGGGCGGAGGCCGATTTCATCTGTCCGGTCGACGGTGCCATCAGCCAGTTCGGCGCCATCGACGATCATCACATCGTCCAGGCCAAGGGCCACCGTTTCACCACCACCGCGATACTGGGCGGCGACGCTGCCCTCGCCGCGACGTTTCGCGACGGCAGTTTCGCCAACCTCTATCTTTCGCCCAAGGATTATCACCGGCTGCACATGCCGTGCGACGGGGAGCTCAGACGCATGATCCACGTCCCGGGCTCGCTCTTTTCCGTCAACCCGACGACCGCGCGCGGGGTGCCCGGCCTTTTCGCGCGCAACGAGCGGGTCATATGCCTGTTCGAGTCCCCCATTCACGGCCATTTCGCGATGATACTCGTAGGTGCGACCATCGTCGGCAGCATCGCAGCGTCATGGCATGGCGTGGTGAATGCAAAGCGATCGGGCAAGATATCGTCATGGTCCTACGCCCCCGATGAAGTCTCGCTGCGCAAGGGCGACGAGATGGGTCGCTTTCTCCTCGGCTCCACGATCGTGATGCTGTTCGAGAAGCAAGCGATCGCGTTCAACCCCGATTGGTTTCCCGAACGGCCGGTGCGCCTCGGAGAGGAGATGGGAAGCGCCGTAGAGAAAGCGTCGGGCGGATAGCCGATCAACCCTGTGACACGCGCGGCAGCCGACGCGCCTCGCTAGGCGTTTCGGGCGGCGGGACGGTGCCAGGCCAGTTGGCGCAGGCGGATCGGCCCCCATCGGTGACGCGCCAAGGTCGAGCGGGGCGTCAAGGCTTGTGCCAACCCGCCAGAAAACGCGCGCCGGCTCCGGCCTCGATGGTAGCGACGTCCTCGGCCCACAGGCACTCGCCCGCCTGCGCGGTCACGCCGTCAGCTGCGACCGTGCCGCTGAGCGGGACGATCATCGCCCCATCCCTCGCATCGGCAAGCGGCGAAAGGTCGTTGGCGTTCAGGTGCGCGACCACGAGATGGCGGCTGTCGAGCAACAACGCGCTCTCTGCGATATCGACTTGGCGGCAGAGATCGCGTGACATCGGCGCGGCCTTCGCGACCGCCGTCCCATCGGCGAGGTGCAGCTCGCGCGGGCGGCCGTAATCGTAGAGACGATAGGTAACATCCACATTCTGCTGAATTTCGACGAGTGTGACCCCGGTGCCGATCGCATGGACGGTTCCGGGCGGAATATGAAAGAACATGTTCGCGCGCACCGGATGCCACTCCATGAGCGCCTCGATAGCACCCGAGCGGGCGGTATCGGCGAGTTCGCGCTCGCCGAGCGCGCGAAGCGTGCCAATGCCGAGCACCGCGTCCGGCTCAGCGTCAAGAATGTACCAGCATTCCTCCTTGCCTGCGGGAAGTCCGCGCGCCTGCGCCTGCCGGTCGTCGGGATGGACCTGGATCGACAAGCGCTCGCTCGTGAAGATATATTTCACGAGCAGCGGATTGGATTGGGGCGGACGAAACCAGATTTCGCCGACGCGGCCACCAGTCCGTGCATCGAAGGGCGGAGGAAGCCGATCGACGCCCCAGGGTTTCTCGACCCTGATCGTATCAAGCTTCTGTGCTTTCATGGTCACATCCATCACTCCCATTCTGAAGCATATGCCCGTTGGCTCCGGCGCAGCGCCTAGTCCCAGGCGCGGCCAGGAAGGCGGACAGCGCAAATGGCGTCGGCGACGCGCCGGAAGAGCGGGTAAACCTGTTCCTCGCGAGTCGGCATGCTACCGAAACAATGGTCGCCGGGCCGGGTTGCAGCGACTAACCCATGTTGTGACGATTTAGCTGTAGCGCGCCGACCGCCTCTACATCTTTGCTTCCCAATGCCGGCTGTCGTGCCTTCCCTGCGGGGCGCCGCGCGATGCTCTTCACAGCTTCCGACAGTCTCCCACAGGCGGACACTTCAACCCCTTGAAATCCTGACCATAGCTTTCCTACATCCACGCCGCAGCCGCTCGGGCTGCAACATCCTCAACTTGGCATGGAGAAGAAGATGTCCAGCAAACATATCGATTATCTGCGGCGCGAGCATGCCCGCCTCGACGCCGAAATCGATCGGGAGGCGCAGCGCCGCCAGCCCGACGAAGTCCTGATTGCGCGGCTCAAGAAGCTGAAGCTGGCGATCAAGGACCAGATCGCGGCATGGAGCCGCGATACCGGCGACAGTCGCGTCGCCTGACCCGATCGCGGAGCCGCGCGCGTTGCGGCTCCGCGCTTTGGCGCTGCGGATTTTCGGAACATGGCGCATCCAGAATCTTCGCGCGCGCGACCTCTTGAAACCGGAAAAATGGCTTCCTAATTTCCTTCCAGATGCCGGATTGACCGGGTCTGCAGGACATGGAGAGCGCCGGCTCTGTGTACCGGCGCATCTCATGCCCGAATTGCTTCAATCAGGAGGATTTGGAAATGAGAACCGACTTTGACTTTACCCCCTATCGCCGCTCGACGGTGGGCTTCGATCATCTCTTCGACCTGCTCGAGAAGGGGCAGCGCGGCGAAACGTCCGATGGCTTTCCCCCTTTCGACATCGTGCGCGATGCCGATGACCGCTTCCGCGTCACCTTGGCCATCCCCGGGTTCAAGCCCGACGAGATCGAGATCGTCGCGCAGCAGAACCAACTGAGCGTCACGGGCAAGCCCGCCGAGGAAGACGCCAAGCTCGTCTATCTCCACCGCGGCATCGCGCGCCGCGCGTTCGAGCGCCGCTTCCAGCTCGCCGACTATATCGAGGTCGGCGGCGCGAGCTTCGCCGACGGGCTGCTCTCGATCGAGCTCAGCCGCGTCGTCCCCGAGGCGATGAAGCCGCGTAAGATCGAGATCGGCGGCGGCGACACCGAGCCGCGCCGGATCGGATCGTCGAACGAAAAGACGCTCGAAAAAGCGTAACAATGGGCGGGGCCGCCGTTCAGCGTTGGCCCCGCCCTTCAATATCAAATTGCATTTAAACGCCGAACGGTGGCGGCCGCCGCCCCGATTTCAATCGAGCGAGCGAATGATATCTGCCGCACTCCACTCGGCGGGTCCGATCAGCATATCGTGCGCGATCCGCACCGAATGGAGTGCGGCTTCGATCTGCCGCCGCCACATGGCAAGAAAGTCGAACAGTACCGGGAAATCCGGTGGCACATCATAATCCTGCCAGACGAAGAGCTGGAGCAGCGAGGGGTGATCGGGCCGGTAATAATGGATCTCGGCGGTCGTCAGCCCGTAGCCATCCAACTGTGCAATCAGCGCGCGGTCGGTCATGGCGCGCGCGTCTCGCCGCCATCGAGCGACCGAAGCGCCGCGAGCACATCGTCGACTGGCACCGCTCGCCTCGCCCCCGGGGGTTTGCGAAGCGCGGGCTTGTTGCGGACCGCCGCGCGATCCGATGCCCAGGATGCGAGCAGGGCGCGCTTGACCTCGGGCTCGAGGCTCGGGTGACGCGCCACGTCGAAGGGATGAAGAAAACGGGAAAATGGCTCGGACATATTCGTGCCTCCTTCCTTGTAGCCTTTCCTTTCTCGTCGTGCGGCAAAGCGCCGCAGGGACAGATTTTGGGAGCGAAGCGAGTCGAGTCAAGAGGGTTCAGCCCCCTGATATGGGGCGTTAGTTTCGCGCCAGCGCAGCCATCAAAAAATTTTCGCCAGACCTCTTGAAGCGAAAAAAATCGCTTCCTAGCTCATCGGCGCCGCGCGTCCCGGACAGGCGCGCCGGCTTATCATATCGTTATGCAACATGGAGGTTATGCATGCATTTCCGTCCCTTGCACGACCGTGTGGTCGTCCGCCGCATCGAGGCCGAGGAAAAGACCTCGGGCGGCATCATCATCCCCGACACAGCCAAGGAAAAGCCGCAGGAGGGCGAAGTCGTCGCCGTCGGCCCGGGCGCCCGCGCCGAGGACGGCACCATCGCCGCGCTCGACGTCCAGGCCGGCGACCGGATCCTGTTCGGCAAATGGTCGGGCACCGAGGTCCGCATCGACGGTGAGGAACTGCTCATCATGAAGGAGAGCGACATCCTCGGCGTCATCGAGCAGGCCGAGGCGCTCAAGCAGGCGGCGTAACGCCCATTCATCACCCACTGAAAGGACAGCAAGAAGGAGGTAAAAATGGCTGCCAAGGAAGTGAAATTTGCGTCGGACGCGCGTGATCGCATGCTGCGCGGCGTGGATACGCTTGCGAATGCCGTGAAGGTCACGCTGGGCCCGAAGGGCCGCAACGTCGTGATCGACAAAAGCTTTGGCGCACCGCGCATCACCAAGGACGGCGTCACCGTCGCCAAGGAAATCGAACTTGCCGACAAGTTCGAAAATATGGGCGCGCAGATGCTGCGCGAGGTCGCGAGCAAGCAGAACGACAAGGCCGGCGACGGCACCACGACCGCTACCGTGCTCGCGCAGGCGATCGTCCGCGAGGGATCGAAGGCGGTCGCCGCGGGCATGAACCCGATGGACGTCAAGCGCGGCATCGACCTTGCCGTCACCACCGTCGTCGAGGACCTCAAGGCGCACGCCAAGTCGGTCGAAGCGAACAGCGAGATCGCGCAGGTCGCGACCATCTCGGCGAACGGCGACGAAGAGGTCGGCAAGATCCTCGCCGAGGCGATGGAAAAGGTCGGCAACGAGGGCGTGATCACCGTCGAGGAAGCGAAGAGCCTCGCGACCGAGCTCGAAACGGTCGAGGGCATGCAGTTCGATCGCGGCTATCTCTCGCCCTACTTCATCACCAATGCCGAGAAGCTGAAGGTCGAGCTCGACGATCCGTACATTCTGATCCACGAGAAGAAGCTCTCGAACCTGCAGGCGATGCTGCCGCTCCTCGAGAGCGTCGTCCAGTCGGGCCGGCCATTGCTCATCATCGCCGAGGATGTTGAGGGCGACGCGCTCGCAACCCTCGTCGTCAATCGCCTGCGCGGCGGGCTCAAGGTCGCGGCGGTGAAAGCGCCGGGCTTTGGCGATCGCCGCAAGGCGATGCTCGAGGATATCGCCGTGCTCACCGGCGGCAATGTCGTCAGCGAGGAACTCGGGATCAAGCTCGAGAGCGTCACGATCAACATGCTCGGGCGCGCGAAGAAGGTCGTCATCGACAAGGATAATACGACGATCGTCGACGGCGTCGGCGCGAAGTCGGATATCGACGGCCGCGTCGCGCAGATCCGCCAGCAGATCGAGACCACGACAAGCGATTACGACCGCGAGAAGCTGCAGGAGCGGCTCGCCAAGCTCGCGGGCGGTGTCGCGGTGATCCGTGTCGGCGGCGCGACCGAGGTCGAGGTCAAGGAGAAGAAGGACCGTGTCGACGACGCGCTCCATGCGACACGCGCGGCCGTGGAAGAAGGCATTCTTCCGGGCGGCGGCATCGCGCTGCTCCGGTCGCTGAAAGCGCTCGAAGGCCTGAAAGCCGCGAACGACGACCAGCAGTCAGGCATCGACATCGTCCGCCGCGCGCTCCGCGCCCCGGCGCGTCAGATCGCCGACAATGCCGGCGAGGACGGCGCGTGGATCGTTGGCAAGCTCCTCGAAAGCGAGGAGTATAGCTGGGGCTTCAACGCCGCCACTGGCGAGTATCAGGACCTCGTCAAGGCAGGCGTGATCGACCCCGCCAAGGTCGTACGCACCGCGCTGCAGGATGCCGCGTCGGTCGCGTCGCTGCTGATCACCACCGAGGCGCTCGTCGCCGAGCTACCGAAGGAGGAGAAGGCCGCGCCGATGCCGGCGATGGACTTCTGACATATCGAGGGCGGCGGGAAACCGCCGCCCTCACCTGCCCTGTTTCTATGCGGAGCATCAAGGAGATCGGCAATGCCGTTCGGAGGTCATAACATTCGAAATTGTGTGTCGGAGATCAAGCTGCGGCATGGCAAACAGGCCGACTTCATCGTCTCCAGGCAGGTGCAATGGTCGCGCGACCGGGGCAATGACGAAGAGATCGCATTCTGGAACGCCGTGCTGACTGACTTGCATCGAACGACTTCTCCGCATTGAAAAGGTGGCCGCCAAGGGGCGCTCCGATCCAGGCGGGCGACCGCTTGCCAACCCATGCTTCCTAATCAGTTCGTTCGGCCGGTCATGCCGCGGCTTTGCGCCCAGCCGTAAAGATCGGCGATCATGCCCCGCTCGATCTCGGGTTGTAGATAGATCACGACGGCTGTTTCGGCTTCCCTGTCGATGAAGCGCATAGTCGCGTAGAAGACACCCTCTCGCTCGGTGTCGCCGCCCTCGATTTCGTCGGGCCATATCTCAATCGTTCGCACGGGCCTCTCCTTCCCATTCCGCTGTCCGCGATCGATGAAGGGAGAAATGCCAAAGTGCTAGGAAGGTTGCACCTGGAATGGGCGCAACCGGGGAATAGAAAAAGGCCGGACCGCATCGAAGTGCGGCCCTGCCCCGAGACGACGCCTCGGCGTCACTCTTCTTTCCGACGTCGGCGGTTCTGACGGTCCTCGTCGTCGCGGCCGGCTTGGTTGCCCTGGTCCTGGTCATTGTCCCGACCGGGCTGGCGTCGCTGCTGATCCTCCTGTTCATGCTGGCCGGGGTTCTCGTTCGGATTGCGATCGGGTTGGCCGCCCTGCTGGTTGTTCTGTCCGATGTGGGTCATCCTCTTTCCAAACTGCCTGGGCGGTAGGGTTTGAAGCGACGCGCCATAAAGCAGCGAGTTCCCTCCGCTTTCAACAGCTTATCGCAAGAATCGCCGTTCGCGCACGCGATCGCCGTTTCACAACTCAACAGTCCCGTATTGAGCTCGGCGCAGCTACGCCCGCGCCCTGCGGTCGGCCACCGCTGCGACGATCGCATCGCAAAAGTCGGGCAGGTCGTCGGGACAGCGACTGGTGATGATATTGCCGTCGACCACGACGCTCTCATCGACCACCTGCGCGCCGGCATTGGCAACATCGGTGCGGATCGACTTGTAGCTCGTCATCCGCTTGCCCGACGCGAGCCCGGCTTCGACGAGAAGCCACGGCGCATGGCAAATCGCGGCAACCGGCTTGCCAGCACCTGAGAAGGCCCGGATGATCGAGATCGCCTTGTCCTCGACCCGCAGCAAGTCGGGATTGATCTGGCCGCCCGGCAGGACGAGCGCGTCATAACGGTCGGTGTCGACGTCGGCGATCTTGAGATCGACTTCGACCTCGTCGCCCCAATCGTCTTCGTCCCAGCCGGTAATATCATCATCGTCGATCGATGCGATTTCGACCTCCGCGCCCGCGTCCTCCAGACGCTGAAGTGGCACTTCAAGCTCGGATTGTTCGAAGCCATCTGCCGCTATGATCAGGATCCTGCAGCCGGCGAGTATATTGTCCTTGGTCATCGGAAAGCTCCTTTGCTGTTTCATGACCAATGCGCCGCGGCTATCGTCGTTCCCGCCCGTGCCCGCGCGCGCGGCTCTCCGTCCTCGTCTATCGGTAATGGCCGCACCGAGGCCTGAGGCCGTGATCGCGTTGAGGGCAGCCTCGACAATTTTCCAGAATGGCGGCGACCGTGCGGCCCATCTTTGCAACCTTTCTTCGCCAACTGCATTTCAACGGCGCACGGGCTTCGACGGTGATCGGTCGGTCTGCCGCCGCCATGTGCATCGCTTCGCGTATCGCCGCGGCTGTTCGATCCCACGTCTCAGTCGAATTGCCGTCGGCGTACGCATCCAATCGTCGTCCGGGCCGCTCCCCTACGTTGTCCGAAGATCGGCGCGCATATCCGGCTCAACGACATATCGCTCAGCTTGGCCGTCGGAGTGTGCTACGCGCCTAATGTTTGAGGCAAGCGGATGCTGCAATCGAATCATCGGATACACGGTCAGCATTTTTTCTGTTTCGGCATAGTCACGCCGGGGTCGTTCCCTCCCCACTTCCCCCACTTCGCTCGAATAGGCTGACCGGTAGCAATTTTCCTTTGCGCGTTCATGAAGATTCGAGGTTGAGACGTGCGATGCTGCACGCGATCCGCAGCGGTGCGCGCGATGACGCGTTCCTCACCGGTTGCGCAGCCGAGCGCCTGAGCGCTGCCTGGATGATCGGAGGTCGGTCGATGATATTGCCGGGAGCGTTTTCTGCGCCAGGTCGTTCGTATCCGCATGCAGCTTTGCCGCGATATAAACCTGGATCGGCCGAGCTTCCGCGATAGCGGCCACACGTCGCTCAGCCGTGAGACCGACATGGCATGAAACTCTCGCGCGCCTCGGAAGACCCGGCGAAAGTGGGCAATGTCGGCTCCTCGAGAGCCGCGCACCGGATTGCCCTTCTCTATGCCTTGCGTCATCGACGCCTGCCCGACTTGCTCAATCCAACGCGCTTCACCGAGCTCGTCCAGCTCCGCAAATTGAATGATCGGTCACCGTTGCAAACGACGCTGCTGGATAAGCTTGAGGCAAAACGCTTGGCCTCGAAGCAACTCGGCGCAAACTGGATCATACCGACGCTCTGGCAGGGCCAGATGCTGCCGCGCTTCATTCCGTTCGCTCTCCCATCTATCGTCAAAGCGCGTCATGGGTGTAACCAGTATCAAATCCTGGAGACGTTTCCGGATTGCGAACGCTGGAAGCAGGTCAAGCGAGCCGCGCGCCGGTGGCAGCGCCGGGAGTACGGCCGCTGGCTCGACGAATGGGCTTATCGCAATGTGCCTCGTGGCGTTTTCGCCGAGCCGTTACTCGGCGGCGCACGTCCTCTCCCCATCGACTACAAGATCTACGTCTTCGGCGGTGCCGCGACGCACGTCCAGGTACATTTGGGGCGCGGTGTCCGTCACCGCTGGATATTGCATGACCGCAACTGGCGGCAGCTCGTGCCTGCCGCCGATCGACCTTCCAGACCCTCCTCCCTCGGGGCGATGCTGCAAGCTGCAGAGACGCTTGCCGGGAACCTAGCCTTCGTTCGGGTCGATTTTTACGAAATCGACTGCCAACCGCTTTTCGGCGAGTTTTGCCTTTATCCCGGCTCTGGCCTGGATCCGTTTGCCGCCGACTGGATCGACGTCGAGCTGGGAAGGCTTTGGAAAGATGCGTTGGAGAAATCCGGTTCCCCAGCAGCCAGTTCGCCGGACGCAAAGCTCGCGCGGCCCACTGGGTATGATCCTTTCCAGATTTGATTCTACATGAGAATTCGGCAGGCCGGCGACGCCAGCCGCCCATTGGAGAGATCGGGTCCCATTCGTCGATGCGTTGACGTCGCAGCGCGACATATTGCGCCCAGTTCGGGAACTTGCCCCCACTCCATGCGTCGGTTCGGCGGGACGGGGGGTTGCCTCCCTTCCCGGCAACCTGCCCGCCACCCTCAACAAATGGAGATGGATCATGGACAGGTTCGACGACCGCACCCCGCTCTGGGATTATAGCGACAACAGCAGCCCCGACACCGGCGCATCGCCGGGTCGCTACAACCGCGGCCGCGCAGAGGATGCGTCGCGCGCTTATGTGGCGATCGAGGAAGACGAGCGCGCGCAGCGCCGCCCGCGCCGCGCCTATCGCGAGCAGGAATATCGCCGCGATAATTGGGAGGATGAGCGCGCGGGCGACTATCGCCGGCCGGTCCGCCGCGCTGAGCGCTCCGATTGGCCCCGTTACGACCGCACGCCCCGCCGCGACGCCTATTACGATGCTGCCGGCGAAGCCCGAGGCGAGGATCGTTCGCGCGGCGGTAACTACTGGCCGAGCGAGTTCGGCTATCTCCCGGTCGAGGGCTATTCGCCTTACGGCAAATATCCGCGGACGCGCAGCCCCGATTATGACCCGGACGAACGCGGCTTCCTCGACCGCGCCGGCGACGAAGTGCTTTCCTGGTTCGGCGATCGCGACGCGCGCCGTCGCCGGGAACTCGATCATCGCGGCCGCGGTCCCAAAAGCTATATCCGCTCCGACGAGCGCATCCGCGAGGACGTGAACGACCGTCTTACCGAGGATGTCTGGATCGACGCCTCCGAGATCGAGGTCAGCGTCGCAGATGGCGAAGTCACGCTCTCCGGCACGGTCGAGGATCGCCGGTCGAAGCGCCGCGCCGAAGATGTCGCCGACGACGTCACGGGCGTCAAACATGTGCAGAACAATCTGCGCTACAGCTCGGGCGTCGTCAGTCCCAAGCTCGATTGACCCGGCAAGCCGACAGGAAGGGGCCGCTTTGGCGGCCCCTTCTTGCTGCCCGCGCTCGGCGGCACCGATATTTTCAACATGAATTCCCTGTCGGAACTCGCCCAAGGCGCGTCGAGAGCGGAAGCTCATCGTCATTCCGAGTACGCCGCCAGTATGACATCGGAACCAACCGCGACCGGCGCGCGCTTCACCCCGGCGGGGTAAAGGAGACGATATGCCCCCGATTACCGCTACCGCGATCAATTGCTCGCTGTCGGCCCGTGGCCGCAAGAGCTCGACCGATGCCATGCTCGCGGTGCTTACCGAACATTTCGAGGCGGAAGGCGTCCGTGTCGGCAAGCCCATCCGTATCGCCGCGCGCAGCATCAAATGGGGTGTCACCTCGAACGAGGGTGCTGGCGACGAATGGCCGAGGCGATCCTCGCCTCCGATATTCTCATCTTCGGCACACCGATCTGGATGGGTCAAGCATCAAGCGTCGCCAAGCTTGTGATGGAACGAATGGATGCCTTCCTGTCGGAGACCGACGACAAGGGGCGGATGCCAAGCTTTTCGAAAGTGGCTGTTGCCGCGATCGTCGGCAATGAAGACGGCGCGCATAATGCTTCGTCGCAAATCTTTCAGGCGCTGAACGATGTGGGATGGACGATTCCCGCCGTGGCCGCCTGCTACTGGGTCGGTGAGGCGATGGGTTCAGTCGATTTCAAGGATCTTCAGCATCGCCCCAGCAAAGTACCGAGACCGCCAAAATGGTGGCCGCTAATGCCACGCATCTTGCCCGACTATTGAGGGAATCACCTTATCCTAGCTGAGCAGGTCGATCGCGCGAGCCGTCCGACCTCCTATCCTGCTGCCTTGGCCCGCACATGCTACGAGACAATCAGCAAGCGCTCTTTGGCGCGTTAACCGCTTGTGGCCATTTAAGAACGGTCCGGTTTTGGCGGGAGACCGAGAGAGGCGGACATCCGCGGCGCGCCGGATAGCCACGACCGGAAGCGACCGATTGCGGACACCGGCTTTGTATGTATCCTCCACTATATGTTTGGGGAGCGACCGATGATCGGGAGGCGGAAGGCAATCACAGCGGTGGCGTGCGCCACGTTTATGCCGGGAACGGCAATGTCTTGTCAGATATCATCGCCTCGCCCAGACCCTGTATTTGATAGGCAGGCGCAAGAAAAACGTTTGAGACTCGTCGAAAGGTTTTTTGAGAAGATCGGTCAAGCGGGGTCGTTCGAAGAAATCGAGCGCTCGACCGAGAGCATGCGACGGGCCAGTTTTCGGTGGCCCGCTCCGCAACCGTTCCAACTGCTGGAAGCCACGCCAGTGGGCGATCTGGTGATCGCGCGCGCACGAGGGATTGAAGCCACGCCCGAGAATGAGTGCAATCCGTTCGTCACGGTCCACGCTTATTACTCGTTCCATTTCGACCAAGACCAGATCGCTCTGATGAATATGATTAGTTATGGCGCTCTGTGGCCGGCCCAAGAGATACCGGAGGCTATTTTTCTGGAACGAGACTAACTCGCTCTTGAGCAGCCGACTGTTGCATCCGCTTGCCATCCCATTCAGCCACCTGTTCGCTGCGAGCCAGCGCCGACGCTTGACCTGGCCGGTAGCAGACGGGCGGATTCAAGACCAAATTTGCTCTCAGCGGACGTTTGGAGGGCGACCTGAACTCATAACGCACTGCGAGCACCCGAACTCCCGCTACCGCACGCCCCGGTCGGTGGTCCCGACAAACACGAGCGGCGCCCAAACCGCCGGAGACGAGGTATCGTCTTTTGCGCGAAGCGCCAGTATCGCCTGCCGGAACGCAGCCCCCGGAGCGCCGGGATGCTTTTCGATGCCTGCAAAGAGATGCGTGACGATTTCGGCCCCGGCCTCATCGTCGAGCGGCCAGTGCGACACCAGAAGCGAACCCGCGCCAGCATAAAAGAAAGACTGCGCCAAGCCCGACAGCCCGTCCGCTTCGGCGCTGCCGTTCGAACTTGCCGTGTTGCACGCCGACAGTACGACGATATCCGCTGCGAGCTTCAGTTGCGCGGCTTCCGAGGCGGTGAGAAGACCATCGTCCCTGTCGGACTGCGCCCCCGCTAATGGCGGCGTGAAGACGAGACCCGGCTCGCCATCGAGCCCCGTCTCGCTCGCCAGCAGACCGTGCGTCGAAAAAAGGACATAGCGTGCATTGGCCAGCCCGGGATTCGACTTGACCGATCCCTCGGTCGCCGCGGAGCCCATAAGAGCAACAGTCTGTCCAGGATCGAACATCGATCGCACGCCCTCGATCTCGCGGCGCGTGCCTGGAAGCGAAGGCATCGCCATGATCCGGGCCGGGTCCGCTATGCCACGCTGGAACAGTTCCGAATATTCCACGATACCCCGGTCGTCGCCTGGATGACCCTTGAGCGCCGGATCGCCCGCAGCGAACAGGATCGTCTGCGATGACGGACGATTGCGTCCGGGTCCAGGGCCGCAACCGGCCGGGCGATCACCCGCAGGCCGAAGCAGGCAACGCAACGAGTAAAGGCTTGAAACCGACGGCAGCGTCGAAATCTCGTAACGATCAATCAGAAATTGCGGCTTCTGCGTGTCGGCGCCGGCTGTGACGAGCAAGGTCAACGGCAGGCTGCTCAGCGGACCTGGCGTCACGGTCATCAGACGTGTTGCGCCGCCGAGGGACGTTTCGATGGGCGCAATGAGCTCCTGATACAGATTGCGCGCAAGCTGCTCGTCGAAATTGTCGACGCTCCCGGCCCAGCGCTCGCGAAGGTCGCGCTTGATCTGACCGCGCAGCCGCTCAACGCTCTTCGCCAAGGCATCGCGGGTCAGGGTCGAACGATGCCATGTAAATCCCGAGAGCGTCAGAACAAAGACCGACGTGCCCCGCTCGTCAGAAAGGAAGAAGAGAACGGCCTCGTCCTTGTCGAGCAGCGCCTGCACCCGTTCGGCGGCGATCGGCCGAGGCTTGACGAGCTGATCATAGGCGGGGTCGATCGCGGCGATCTCCTCGGTCGACATCTCGTCCATCACGGCATCAACGTCGCGCAAATAGAATCTTCCGAGCAACTCGCGATCGGTATCGGGGCTGCCGGGAACCGATAGCCATTGCGCGATCTCGCGGTTGAGCGACGCAACGCTCGCGCGCACCTCCTCGCGGAACCGCTCCCTTTCCGCGACCGGGCCGTCGCTGCGCGATGTGCGTGCCGAAACCTTGGCGAGTGTCGCCGCGGTCTCGCCGATCGACGACCATTGGGCCGCCTCGAACGCTTCTCCGCGCGTGAGCGAGCTCGCCGCTTCGGGAAGAAGGGCGCCGAGCAGTCCCTCAAAGACGGGACGGTAGCGCCGGACGGCGCGCACAAGCCCCTCGGTTGTGTCGGCCGCCTCGACCCGCGCCACCGCGCCTGAGACGGCCTGCCGATATTCGGCCGCGGCATCGGCGCGCTGCGCCGGATCGAGTGCGAGGATGGCAGCGCCGCGCGCCGCATGCGCATCGATGCGCCGGTCGTCGCTCCTGTCCCAGGTCGTATCGACGACCGGCATTGCCTCGGCGAGAATCGGGGCGCCTTCGTTAGCGCGCCCCTCAGCGACGAGCGCAGCGCCGAGCCGGGTCAGAAATTCGAGACGCGACGCGCCCCGCCCGCCGCGGAGCAGGTCCGGCTCGGCATCGAAGCGCGCCACCGCCTTTGCCATGTTCCCGCTCCGCGCGAGAAAAGCGATCTCGTCGCGGGCGAGGCGACCCCGGACTGCCGCCCAGTCATCGGGGTCCCATCCCTCGCCGTTATGCTCGCGTTCCCATTCATACCCGGCCGCCGCCTCGACATAATCCGCAGCGCCACCGGCCGCTTCGCCCGGCACCAACGCCGCAACCGCCAGAAAATCGGGGAGCGCGCGTTTAGCTTCGGGGGAGCCCATCATTGCCAACGTCGAGAGCAGGCTGTCGGCGGCGGCGAGATAACCGCGCGCCTCCTCATTGCGGCCCTGCAGCGCAAGGTTGCGGGTCAGCCGCAGGAGCGACATGCGGAGCGCCGCATCGGAGAGCCGCTCGGTTCCCTGGAACTCCATTGCCCGCACGATGTTGTATCGCAGCCCGTCCCGCAAAAACTGCTCGCCTTCCACCGGCCGGCCGTAGAGCGTCAGCATCTCGCCAAGGTTGCCGAACGCCGACGCGAAGATCGGCCCATCGAAGCCCTTTAGCCTGTTCACCTGGGCGTGAAGGAGGCGCGCGGTGCGAAGGGCCATACCTTCGCCCTTTTCGTCGCGATCGAAATCACCATGATCCACCGCCCAGGCGGTCAGCGCATCGCTTTGCAAGGCGAGCAGTCCGACGCAAGGATCGGACCCTTTGCCCGCGACGCAAGCTTCATGCTCGCGGCGTGCCAAAGTCATCGCCTCGTCATAGCGTTTGGCGGCGAGCGCATCGTTCAGCTCGGCACTCGCGGGAACGGGGTCGACGGACAGCTTGGCGGAAACCTCGGGCGCGGCCAAGGCAAGCGCCGCGAAGAGCAACCATGATTTGCACCGGATCAATTGCACGCCCCCTGCCCTAGCGCGACCCCTGACCGACCTACCGCGGCGCGCGGAGGACGCAAGCAAGATCGCTGCGCCTTACCGGCCTCGCGATCGCCGCCTCGGGCGCCAAAGCAGTTTTTCGAACACCCGCAACCGATATGTGCAAGCTAGGCAGCGGCAGACGGCTACATTCCGGGTACGGCTCCGCCCGTCAGCGCTTCTTGCACGCAGGCCTGCTGGAAAGCGCGTGCGGCGCCCGGATCGGCGCGAGCGAGCGCCGTGACCGCCGACGTGGCCGCGGCGCGGCGTTCCTCGGAGAAATCCTCCGTCCGGATGTTCCACCAGTCGCGCACCTGCCAGCTCGGCCCCGATACCTGTCCCTCGGCGGCGAGCTGGCCGACGAACATTTCCACATGCGCGCGGCAGACGGCCTCGTGGGCGCCGCTCTCGCTGCCGGATGGCGCCCAAGCGGTCCGCTGCGCGCGTTGCGCGCGGTAGCGCGCGAGCAGCGTGCGGCCGTCGATTGCGGCCACATGCTTCACCTGCCGGGCTGGATCGCGACGGCAGATCATTCTCAGACTATGGTCTGCAAGGTCGTTAGCCGGCTTCGCGGCCTCACCCTCGCCGAACGACCGCAGCTTCGCGCCTGAACTCGAGAAGGCGGCGCCCCCGAGCAGCTGCGACTTGAGCGTAAGGCAGTCGGCACGATAGGTCGCCGTCGTAAACGCCGCGCCGTCGGCATCATCCTGCGGCAGCGTGAAGGCGGCCGCGAAATCGAGCGTCGCGTTGCCGCGGTCGACCCAATGGAGATCGAAATATTTGGCGCCGTTCGGACCCAGTGTGTCCGGCACGGCAACGGCAACCCCAGCTTTCGCAAGAAGCGCTTCAAGCTCTTTGCCGAGCGCCTTGGCTTCGTCATCAGAAGCCCCTGCCAATGCTAGCCGATACTGCCCCTCGGCACCATCGGGCAAGCCGAGCGCGACGTAAGCGCGTGCCAGATCGCGATGCCACTCAGGCAGGATCGCGAGCATATGATGGCGCGGGGCCACCAGCGTTTCGAGGATGCCCGCCGCTTCGGCGGGGTGACCCGCGTCGATCGCTTGCGCTGCGATCCGAGCGGCGGCGGCATCCCTGTCGGCCTGGCTGCCGTCAACGGCTGGAGGCACGGAAGCACCGACTGCCACGGAAGGGCCGATGACCGCGAGGAGGAACCCGGCGATGACATGCCGGCAATGGGTCGCGCCTCGCTTCGCCTGATGCCTCACAAGGTGAGCCTTTTTCCCGCCCGGCTGCGGCGCATCCATTCTCATCACCGATCCCCCATGATCGTACTGCCCTGGTTCCCTCACCCGCGCCCGCTTCTCGCATCGCGGGCCGACAGAACAAAAAGATCGGAAACCTTTCATTGGAGCAAGCTGATTCGCCTGTTTTGCGGCGAGAACTCCCGTGCAAAAAAATCAGGCCGGATTTGACGTGAGCGCTATCGTTTTGCTGCGCAGCGACTAGCCTTCGCTTCCTTCATCGCTCACTTGCGATATTGCCATTGATACTCGGGAATATTGCCCTTGCGAAGGAAAGCGGCGGTCCAGAAATTGATCGTCAATCCCGGCTTGCCGCCGTAGGCTGCCGACTGCACGAAAGCGTGGCCAGGACAAGCTATGGTGTCCGACCGCGAGGTGTCGATCAATTCCAGGCATTGTCCGACGAACCGTGCCGACTTGGGTCCAGTCGATTCCACGCCCGTGATGCGAGCGATGACGGTTCCAGCAGGTGCCGCGATCTTCTTGAGGTAGGGATCAGCGGTGTCGTTCTCCACGATAGTCACAACGCCATTTGCCACTGACAGCTTGATCTTGTGGTCAACGCCGTACCATTCGCCATCGATCGCCTTGACCGGATTTGCCGGCAAGTCAGGCACCGTCTGAGCCTGCGCCGGTACTGCCATCAGCGCCAACGCCACCATCATATTCGCAGTTCGCATCTGTTTTCCCCCGTTACAGGATTGAGGCTGCAGCATTCCGCCCAGCCTGGCAATAGCGGCGATCATTGAAAGGGTCGCAGCGCTTCCTTCGACACACAATTTGGCCCGTCGCCTCCCATGAGCGGCGAACGGTTGGCCGCATCCAATGCTCCTCCGCAACCTTTTGTTAACCTCGAAACCGCATTTTTGCCGCGGGGGGCACTCATACGGCAGCAGCCGAGCGAATGGAGAGTTCGCAGTGCTCGAATTTACGACGAGGCCGACATCGGTCGCCGGGCCGGTGGGGCCGCTGACAATCGACGATCTGCCTTCATCGACGGCAGGCTATTGGGTCGCGCGCCGCAAGGCGGAGTTGCTTGCCGCGATCGATGGCGGACTGATCGGGCTGGCCGACGCCTGCGCAAGATACCGCCTCAGCGGCGAAGAGCTGGAATCGTGGCGCCGCACTATCGACCGCGCGGGCATAGCCGGTCTGCGCGTGACGAAGGCACCTCGCCCGCGGCATCAGACTGTCGGATAGATTCTTCGCCACCGCCCGCACCCCCACTGCGTGCGGTGTCCAAGGGGACGGCGCGAGCAGACTGGTCCCTCTCGCGCCGTCCTTTCACATCAGCGGCATTTCAGTTCGCCGCGATCGATAGCCCGCCCGAGCAGCCCGCCGCCGGCCGCGCCGATGATCGTGCCGACCGTGCGATCACGCCCGCCATCGAGTTCGCGCCCGACGAGCGCACCGACGGCGGCGCCAATGATCAATCCGGTCGTGCCATTCTCGCGGCGGCAGTGGTAGCGGCCATCCTTGCTCCGCCAAATGCGATCATTGTGCGAAATGCGGCGAGGCTCGTAATAGCGCCCATATCCGTCATAGAGGCCACGATCCTTGGCGCGCTTGCCGTGCGCCGGCGCCCAGGGCGGCGGATCCGCCAGCGCCGGGCCGGCGGGAACGGCGAGCGCAGCGAGGACCGCAGCGGCGATATATTTTTTCATGACCCGTCTCCTTCAATCAGGCACCGGACGTAGCGGCGCGCAGCCGAACACCGGCTGAACAAACCGCATGAGCGGCCGATTGCCTACCGAACGATTCCTATCTGAAGCAACCGGTGGTCGACGTCCAATGCGCGCCAGGGCAGCTCTTTTGGCGCAGCGGTACAATAATTACCCGGCCCTCGACATTATCTGCGCCGTGCGACCCAGGAGACCTCGTCCTTTCAGGAAACCGAGATCTTCATCTGACGCCCGCACGGTTTCGGCCGCGCGGGCGTCTTTTTTGGCGCTTGCCGGTTGGCGATTGGAATGGCCGATTGGGTCGGGCGGCTTTCAACTCCAATTCCAGATATGCGGACATTCCGTCGCAGTACGACAATGCCGTGGCCCCTCGTTTCTTGGCGCGGCCTGATCGGTACACTGCGCTAGATCAATCTCGGACCTTTCTTCCGATCCCATTCGACAGCATTCGGTCCACCGGCATTTTTTGCGCGGGATGTCACAGCGGAAGAATCCCGCTCGTCAGGCATGGTGACGCCGATTTTGGCTCAGGAAGAAAGGAAGATCAGATGAACCGGTTGAATTGGTCCGAAGTGGCTCCCGCTGGAGCGAAGGCGCTCTACGGTGTGCACCATTATGTCACCACCAGCACGGGCCTGCCTGAAGAACTGATTCACCTCGTCTTCCTCCGCGTCTCGCAGATCAACGGATGCGCTCACTGCATCGATCTGCATACCCGGGACCTTCTCAAGACCATGCCGATCGACAAGATCGCGCTGCTTCCGGTGTGGCATGAAGTCCCGCATCTGTTCCCAGACCAATATCGCGCGGCTTTGGCCTGGGCGGAGGAAGTCACGCGTGTCAGCGAGACCCACGCTTCCGACGAGGCCTATTCAGCAGCAGCCGAGGCATTCGAGCCGAAAGACCTCGTGGACCTGACGATCGCGATCGCGGCGATGAACGCCTTCAACAGGCTTGGCGCACCATTCCGTCTTCCGGTTGCGGTCAAGCCCTGAGGCGCGAGAGCTGCTCCCTTTTTGGCGTCGCGGTACAATATCAGGTCTACCAGCGAAGCTAGGCGCGCCATGCGACCCAAGAGAGCTCTTCCTTTCAGGAAACTCAGCTCTTTATCTTACGCCCGTCCGATTTCGATCGGGCGGGTGTTCTTTTTCGGCAAATCGTTCGTTGTGGCCGACCGGAGACAGTCTGCTGATGGCATCAGAATGCAAGGAGCTGCCATTAGGTCCGTTGCGGCAGATTGCAGCTCCGGCTTCGTTGGCGAGAATGGTCAGCCACGGTCCCGCGGTCTGGACAATTTACAGGTGCGACACTGCAAGTGCGCTTGGGTGCGAGGTCGCAACGTCAGCCGTTGAGGCATTGACCGAGACCGGGGGCTTGGTTTCTGAAGTGCAACAGGCCGTTTTCCCACCGGGCGATTGAAACGATCATTCCTCGGCAGCACCGAAGTCAGACGGGCGTCGCCGAGCAGAATTTTCATCCCTGTGCGCCAGCGCCTGTGCGATGCGATCGAGCAGGTCGGCCCGGCGATAGGGTTTGCCAAGCACGTCACGCTCGCTGCGAAGTGGTCCTTCGACGACTAAGTCCTCGTTATAGCCCGTGGTCATCAACACGGGCACTTGAGGTGCGAGCCGCCGGACTGCTTCCGCGAGCGCAATGCCATCCAGGTTTCCGGGCATCACCAGGTCGGTGAAGACTAGATCCACCATGTCGGTGGCAAGCAGGCGCTCAAGCGCCACGAGACCCGCGTCACCATTCTCGGCGACCGTTACGCGATAACCAGCGTCCTCGAGATTTTCGCGCGCCAGCGCGCGGACTTCGGCATCGTCTTCGACCAGGAGAATATGGGCCTCGCCGCGTTCGACAGACTTTTTTGGACCCACAACCGGCACATCGGGTTCGTCAGATGTGGAGACCGGGAAAAGAATGCGTACGGTGGTGCCCTTGCCGACCTCGCTCTCGATTTCGAGCCGCCCCCGCGATTGCAGGACGAAGCCGCTCGCCATCGCGAGGCCCAGCCCTGTCCCCTTCCCGGTAGCCTTGGTCGTGAAAAACGGCTCCACCGCCCGCGCGATCACATGCTGCGCCATGCCTTCGCCCTCGTCGACTAGCTCGACCGAGATATAGTCACCCGGAGAAAGTCCCCGGGCCGGTGCATCGCCGTTCAGATGGACCTTCGCCGTTGCAATCGTCAGGACGCCACCTCCCGGCATCGCGTCGCGCGCGTTTAGCGCAATATTGAGGATCGCCATTTCGAGCTGCTCGGGATCGACGACCGCCTTTGGAAGGCCGCGCCGGAGCGACAGGTGCAGTTCGATGCGGCCGCCGAGCGAAGCCTCAAGCATGTCGGCGAAGCCATTGATGCAATCGTTCACATCGACAGCCCTGGGCGTCAGCCTCGTCTTGCGCGCAAACGCGAGGAGCTGGCCCGTGAGTTTGGCGCCGCGCTCCGCTGCGCCCCGCGCGCGTGCCAGATAGCCTCGCTGCTTTGCATCCTCGATACGGCTCCCGAGCAATTCGAGGTTGCCGTTCACGACCTGAAGCAGATTGTTGAAATCATGCGCGAGCCCGGCGGTGAGCTGACCGATTGCCTCCATCTTTTGGGCCTGCTGCGACGCCTGTTCGCTCTCTCGCCGCCGCGTCACATCGAGCTGGCTTGCGAAGAAATGCAGAAGCTTGCCGCCAGTGTCATAAACCGGTCCGATAAAGACCGCATTCCAGAACGGCGTCCCATCGCGCTTGTAGTTCAATATCTCGAGGGCGATCGATTGGCGGTTCGCGACTGCAGACCGGAGGTCCGCGACAAGCTCGCGATCGGTTTGCGGCCCTTGCAGGAAACGGCAGTTCCGCCCGAGAACCTCGGTCTCTTCATAGCCGGTCAGATCGAGGAAGGCCTTGTTCGCGAAGACGATCGGATTATCGGCAATGTTCGGATCGGTCAGGATCATCGGCATCCTGGTCATCTCGATCGCGGCGAAGAAGATATTGCTTCGCTCGTCGAGGCCTGAATGGGTCAGCGTGGTTTCGCGTCGATGATCGCCAAGAGTGGCCCCAGCCGAAGGTTCGGTCCCGCTCGCTCCGGCGTCGAGCTCCTCATGATCTGTCACGCGGTCAACAGCCTCCATCTCGCCCGCTTACCGGGCGGCTAACATCGTGATACCCATACGCCCCCGTGCCGATTTTGTTGCACCGTAGCGTGGCTCTTGCCGGAACGAAATCGTCCCTATGACGTTCATCCGCGGGGAAATTGTCAAGGGTCGGCCAAGGTGGCGGATCGTCCCATGCGAACGGGAGACGCATGCCACGGTCCGATCAGCTAAGCCGCGAGGAATTGCTCGAGCGTCAGGCATTTCAACTCGCCCTGCTTACAGAGCTGCGCGATCTCGCGGACCCCGTGGCGATCCTCGCGGCAGCGGCCACGCGGCTCGGCACTCATCTCGGCGCGACACGGTGCGGATTCGCTTCGAACGCCGGCGAGGCCGGCATGAGAATCGCGTCTGAATGGACGAAAGACGGCGCGTCGCGCAGCGGCGAGGTTTCACGATTGCAGGGAGCGACGAACGGCGAGCTCGCCCAAGGTGACACCGTAGTCACGACGGGACACAAATCAGATGACCATTCGCGGCACGATATTGCGGCACAGATTCTCTGTCCCATGACACGCGAAGGCGTGCTGGAATCGGTGCTTTACGTCGAAAAGGACGCGCCGCACGCATGGACGACGGGCGAAATCGCGCTCGTCGAGGATGTCGCGCTTCGCATTCGCGAGGCGGTCGATCGTGCGCGCAGCGACGCGGCGCTCAAGGCCAGTCGCGAAGAACTCGAGCTCGCGACACGCGCCGCCGAGCTTGGTCGTTATGATTATCGCCCGCGCGAGATGAGTCTATCCTGGGATGACCGGTGCCGTGCACTCTTCGGGATGTCATCGGGAGTTCCGGTCAGCTACGAAAGCGCATTTCTCGCCGGCCTTCACCCTGATGATCGCGAGCGCGCAAACCGCGCCGTCGCCGCGGCTCTCGATCCCGATGGAAGTCACCGGTTCGATGTCGAGTATCGCACGGTCGGCATCGAAGACGGGGTTCTTCGTCACATTCGTGCGCAAGGCCTCGCATTTTTCGACGGCCGAGAGCCTGTTCGGCTCATCGGCACCGTGCAAGATGTTACGCGCGACCGCGAGGCCAGCGCCAAGCTGCGCGAGGTCGAGGAGCGCCTTCGTCTCGCGGGACGCGCCACGAACGATGCGATCTGGGACTGGGATTTTCGCACCAATCATGTGACGTGGAATGCCGCTCTCGAAAGCGCTTACGGTCACAGGCCCGACGACGTTGTGCCGACCGGCGAATGGTGGCTTGCGCAGATCCACGCTGAAGACCGCGCGCGGATCGATGCGAGTATCCATCATGTGATCGACGGAGGCGCGAGCGATTGGACTGACGAGTATCGCTTTCGCCGTGCGGACGGCAGCTACGCCGACATTCTCGACAGGGGCTATGTCATTCGCGGTGAGGATGGCGCGCCGATCCGGATGGTGGGCGCAATGCTCGATGTATCGGCGCGCAAAGCGGTAGAGCGCCAGCTTCAACAGGAGCGCATGCGGCTGGTCGAAGAGGTCAAAGAGACCGCAGCAGAGCGTGACCGTGCCGAAGAGGCGCTCCGGCAGTCTCAGAAAATGGAAGCTGTCGGCCAGCTCACAGGCGGCATCGCGCATGACTTCAATAATCTGCTGACCGGCATTTCGGGGTCGCTCGAAATGATGCAGATCCGCATCGCTCAGGGTCGCGTCGCAGAGATCGACAAATATTCGGTCGCCGCGCAGGGCGCGGTCCGGCGCGCCGCTGCGCTCACGCACCGCCTACTCGCCTTCTCGCGCCGTCAGACGCTCGATCCCAAGCCGTGCGACGTGAACCGGCTGATCTTCGACATCGAGGAATTGGTGCGCCGAACGGTGGGCCCCTCGATCACGGTGGAGACGGTAGGAAAGGCGGGATTGTGGACGACGCTGGTGGACACCAATCAGCTCGAGAACGCCATTCTCAACCTGTGCATCAACGCGCGCGACGCGATGCCCGAGGGCGGACGGATCACGATCGAGACGGCCAACAAATGGCTCGACGGACGCGGCGCAAGGGAGCGCGATCTCGAACCCGGCCAATATGTGTCCCTCTGCGTGACCGACACCGGGACGGGCATGACCGACGAGGTCGCCGCGCGCGCTTTCGATCCCTTCTTTACGACCAAGCCGCTTGGCGAAGGAACAGGCCTCGGCCTGTCGATGATTTACGGATTTGCGCGTCAATCGGGGGGACAGGTTCGTATCTACAGCGAGGTCGGGATGGGAACGACCATGTGCATCTATCTTCCGCGCTACATGAGCGCTGAGGAGCCCGACACGGTCGATCCCGATCCGCCCGCGCCAACGTCGATCGATGGCGCCGGGCCGGCACGCGGCAATGTGCTGGTCGTCGACGACGAGCCGACGATCCGCATGCTCGTCGCCGAAGTGGCCGAGGAATTGGGCTATCAGGTTCTCGAGGCGTTCGACGGGCCGAGCGCGATGCGGGTCCTGCAGGCAAAGGAGGCCATCGATCTTCTGATCACCGACGTCGGTCTACCTGGCGGCATGAACGGACGGCAGATAGCCGATGCCGCTCTCAGCCTTTGCCCTAGCCTGAAAATTCTTTTCATCACGGGCTATGCGGAGAATGCTGTCATCGGAAGCGGGAGGCTCGCGCCTAACATGGCGCTCATTACCAAGCCTTTTGCGATGGACGCGCTCGCGCACCGGATTCGCGAAATCATGGCTTGAATGCGCTCATACATACGTGTTGCTCGCCCAGCCGCAACGCTGCTTCGATGCCGCTGTGTAAGGGTGCGCTATAAACTGCGCTGCTCGCCGCCTCCGATTTTCCAGATATAGCGCGACGGCATTTCGCTGTCATCGAACGAACTGCGTTTCTTGCGGCGCCGCTTGGCCGCTTGCCGTCGGTCTGCTTCTGGCACAATATTCGCTAAAGCGGACAGGCAAAGAGGCGGAGCCTCTTGAAGCGCCTGCTGGCTCGTCAATACGGGATAGGCCTTCTATCCCAGCCGTAGAACCCGCCGCTATCCGTTGACGATAGCTGATCGATGACGCCTAGAATGTGCATCGCGCTATTATTCGCACTAAAGAGCGATGATTCAGCTACTCGCGCCTGAAACGGCTCCGAGAGCGGCGTGTCGACTGTTCCGGGGTGCAGTGCCGCGACTATCGCTTCCGGATTGCTGCGGCCGAGCTCTATCGCGAAGCATCGCACCAGAGCATTGAGCGCCGCCTTGGAAGCGCGGTAGCTGTGCCATCCGCCAAGTCTGTTATCCGCAATCGAACCAACGCGAGCAGAAAGAAATATGGCGACGGCCCGGTGTCTTCGGCCGAGCAGTGGAAGAAAATGCTTTGCGGCGAGCGCGGGCCCGATGCTGTTGACCGCGAATACTTCGGCCATAACCGATGCATCGAGCTGCCGAAGGCTCTTTTCAGGACGGATCTCAGCCCCGCGATGCAGCAGCCCCGTCGCCACGATCAACAAGTCGAGCGCGCCATCCTGGGCAATTTGGCGACCTGCCTCGGCAAGCGTGCCGTCGTCCAATATGTCGATCGTCAGCGTTGTCACATCGGGATGACGCGAAGCATCGGGCCGCCTGGTCCCGGCATAGATGCGGTCAAATCGGCCCGATGCGACAAGTTGCTCGACAAGCGCGGCGCCGATACCGCCGCCACTTCCGATCACCAAGGCGCGCTTGCCGTTCAAATGCCTGCTCCTCACGGCCACAAAGCCGGTCCGGCTGCCTGAAGCTTAAACGGCGGCGGCGCGATATCCCATATGCCTCAAAGGGAAGCTGGAGCGGTGCCTAGAAGCCGGCCTCGACCGCGAGCCGGATCGCATCGGCCGTGGTCTCGACGCCGAGCGCGCGCAGCAGCGCAGCGCGGTGCATCTTGATCGTCCGCTCCGACAGCGACAGCGTGAAGGCAATCTGCTTGTTGAGCTGTCCGCTCGCCATCAGCTTCAACACCTCGCGCTGCCTCGGCGAGAGCGCCTCAATATGGGCGCGCGCTCGCGTGCTCCGTCCTCCAACCGCCTCGCCGGTCTCGTCGACCTCGATTTGCGAGCCGAGAAAATATTCGAGAGTGCCGCCGGGGCCAAAGATTGGCGCGACCAGCACGGCATTGCGGAAGGGCGTTCCGTCTTTCCGGTAGTTGAGGATCTCGACGAGCGCCGGCCTCTGCTCCCGGATGGCGGCGCGCAAGGTCTCGGTCAGTTCGGGCTCGGTGCCCTGCCCGGCGAGAAAGCGGCAATTGCGTCCAAGAATTTCCTCCGGCCCATAGCCGGTGAGCGCCGAGAAGGCAGCGTTGCACTCGACGATCGGATTGTCAGGCAGACGCGGGTCGCTGATCACCGCGGCGATCGGGCTGGCCGCGATCATTGTCTTCAATGACATAGTATCTGCCTGCTCTCCCCTGGGTGCCCCAAGGGACATGTTGCGACACTTCCCCTCGCTCATGCAAGCCTGTGTCGATGACAATTGCGACGAACCGGAAAAAATCGCGCATGACGCCTCGCACGTCGACGGCGCGGACATCCCTGCAGGCGGAGGCCGGACATTGTCCGTGCCACTTCGGTGACCGCGAGGCCATGGTCTGATGCGGGTCGCGATCATCGGAGCCGGCATTGCGGGGCTCGCCTGCGCGCGGCGGCTGCGCGACGCCGGTCTGGAAGCCACGCTGTTCGACAAATCCCGCGGCATCGGCGGCCGCCTCGCGACCCGCCGCGCCAACCCGGGCAATCCGGAGGTCGCATTCGATCATGGCGCCACGCATTTCACGGCACGCTCGGAAGGCTTTACCAGGCTGCTCGCTGCTTGGGAGAAGGCAGGCCTCGCGGCGCGTTGGCCGGCCGCGGGCTCGGACAGCTGGGTCGGCACGCCGACAATGACCGCGCCGCTGAAATCGCTCGCGGACAATCTCGATGTCCGCCTGTCGCGACCGGTCACAGCCCTGACCAAATCGCGTGCCGGCTGGACGCTCCACAGCGAGGCAAAACGGCTCGGCAAATATGATGCGGCAGTAATCGCCATTCCGGCAGAACAGGCGGCTCCGCTTCTGTCGCTGCATGATTTCGAGATGGCGCGCGCCGCAATGGCGGCGCGCTATAACCCATGCTGGACCGCGATGTTCGCCTTTGAGGAGCGGATCGAGGAGCTCCCCGATTTCCTCCGCGGCTCGGGTGCCATCGTGACCGCCGCGCGCGACAGCGCGAAGCCCGGCCGCGCGCCGGGCGAGCGGTGGGTCGTGCAAGCCGACTGGACCTGGTCGCAGACGCACCTCGCCTGCGACGGCGCGAGCGTGGCGCCAGCGCTTCTCGCCGAACTTGGCAAGATCGCCGGACGCGACTTGCCCGCCCCGAGCCATATCGCCGCCCATCGCTGGCTATTCTCGCAGCCCTCGGGACAGGATCTGAAGCTGCTCTGGAATCCTGCCATAGGCCTCGGCGCTTGCGGAGACTGGCTCTATCACGGCTTTGTAGAATATGCGTGGCTGTCGGGCCATGTTCTCGGCGCGGCGATTGCGGCAGAGGCGCCGCGATGATGCGCGCGATCGTAATCGGAGCCGGCATCGGCGGCCTCGCCCTCGCCATCCGTCTCCAGTCGGCGGGCCTCGATACGCTGCTCGTCGAAGCGCGCGACCGGCCGGGCGGCCGCGCCTATGTCTTCGAGAAGGATGGTTTCACCTTCGACGCCGGGCCGACGGTAATCACCGACCCGGCCTGCCTTGCCGAGCTTTGGGAGCTGAGCGGCCAGCGGCTCGAGCGCGATGTCGACCTCGTCCCGGTGTCGCCCTTTTACCGGCTGAGCTGGCCCGACGGATCGACCTTCGATTATGGCAATGACAAGGAGGCGCTCGCCCGTCAGATCGCCGCGCTCGACCCCGCCGATGTGGCGGGATATGAGCGATTTCTTCGCTATTCCGCGTCGGTTTACGAGGAAGGCTATGTGAAGCTCGGCGCCGTGCCCTTCCTCGATTTCCGCTCGATGCTGAAGGCGGCACCCGCTCTTTTGCGGCACCGTGCCTGGCGCTCGGTCTATAAAACCGTCGCGAGCTATGTTCGGAGCGAGAAGCTGCGCGAGGCTCTATCCTTCCACACCTTGCTTGTTGGCGGCAACCCGATGGCGACGAGCAGCATCTATGCGCTCATCCACAAACTCGAGCAGGATGGCGGCGTCTGGTATGCGCGCGGCGGCACCAATCGGCTCGTCGCCGGCATGGCCGCGCTGTTCGCGCGTCTCGGCGGTACGCTGAGGCTTGGCGATCCCGTCGCCCGCATCGAAACTAAGGGCGACCGGGTGACGGGCATCGTGACGCGGAGCGGCTTTGCAGCACGCGCCGATCTTGTCGCCTCGAACGCCGATCTCATGCACAGCTACCGCGACTTGCTCGCGCATCCGCGCGGCAAGCGCGAGGCGAAGCGCCTTGCGCGCAAGAGCTGGTCGCCGAGCCTCTTCGTCCTCCATCTGGGGGTTCGCGGCGCCTTCCCCGAAATACCCCATCATATGATATTGTTCGGTCCGCGCTACCGCGGGCTTCTCGACGACATCTATCGGAACGGCACCCTCGCCGAGGATTTCTCGCTGTACCTTCATCACCCGAGCGCAAGTGATCCGGGCGTCGCGCCCGCAGGTCATAGTAGCTTCTACGCCCTTGCGCCGGTTCCCCATCGCGGCCACGCCCCGCTCGACTGGAAGGTCGAAGGGCCGAAATTGGCAAAGCGCATGATCGCCGAGATCGAACGGCGCTTGATTCCTGACCTTGGCGAGCGGATCGTCACGCAAATCCAATATGCGCCGCCGGACTTCGAGCGGGATCTCGCCGCGCATCTCGGGAGCGCCTTCAGCCTGACGCCAACACTGCTGCAGAGCGCCTATTTTCGTGGGCACAACCGCGACGCGCGCATCGAGAACCTCTATTTTACCGGCGCGGGCACGCATCCCGGCGCTGGTATTCCGGGGGTCGTCGCGAGCGCGAAGGCGACGGCGAGCCTCATTCTCGGCGACTTCGGCATCAGAACTGCGGCAGCCCGCGATCCGGGCGCTCGCGACCGGATAGTCTCCGGGCCCAATGAAGCGGCAGGAGATGCCTCGTCCAGTTGATCGCACGGACGTTCCGATTCTGCCGGCGGCCAGCGCCTTGCGACCCACGCCTGGCCGCGGCGGGGGGCGGTGATTGCTCATCGCCGGGCGGTGCGACGCCATGTCGCACCGCCCAACCTCCCCCTTGCTCGCGATCGCCAAAGCCTGGACTTCCCGAAAGGTCATCTTTTGCAGAGATCGGAGCCTGCCAGATGAGGAACGCCGCGCCCGCCCGCACCATAGCCCACCAAAAAGGGAACCGTCGCCATGCCGCCCACCATCTTGTGGCTCCGTCAGGACCTCCGCACCACCGACCATCCGGCGCTCCTCGCCGCGATCGCCGAAGGTCCGGTCATTCCGCTCTACATATTGGACGACGAGAGCCCCGAAACGCGCGCGATCGGCGGCGCGCAGCGCTGGTGGCTCCATCACAGTCTCGCCGCGCTCGATGCGAGCCTTCGCAAACGCGGCAGCCGGCTCATCCTGCGCCGCGGCCCTGCCGCTGAAATGCTTGAACGCGTCGCGGCGGAAGCCGGGAGCACAAGGGCTCACGCAACGCGCTGTTACGAGCCCTGGTGGCGGCGCTGCGAGGACGCGCTGGACGCCAGGCTTGCGCTGCGGCTCCATGACGGCAATTATCTTGCGCCGCCCGAGAGCATCACCAATGCGCAAGGCGCCCGCTACCGGGTCTTCACACCATGGTATCGCGCGCTCCTGGGGCGCATGCCCCCCGCCCTTCCCTATGCCGCGCCCGATCATATTCCGGCTCCCGAGGTCTGGCCGGCGTCGGATAATCTTGCCGATTGGGGGCTGACCCCGACCAGCCCGGACTGGGCCGCAGGATTTGGCGACTGGCGCCCGGGCGAGAAGGGCGCATGGCGCGCGCTGCGCGACTGGCTGCCGCTTGCCGGCGACTATAAGACCCGCCGCGATTTTCCTTCGCTCCCCGCGACATCGCGGCTGTCGCCGCATCTTCATTTCGGCGAAATCAGCCCTCGGTCGATCTGGCATGCGCTCGGCGAGCGCGACGATGCGGGCGCCGAAACCTTTCGGTCGGAGCTTGGCTGGCGCGAACATGGCATCAATCTCGTCGACCAGATGCCCGATTGTGGCGATCGGAACGGGCGCCCCACCTTCGATAATTTTGGCTGGCGGAGCGGCCCCGGAGCCGACCGGGACTTCGCCGCCTGGACCCGGGGGCGGACCGGCTACCCGGTGGTCGACGCGGGCATGCGCGAGCTCTGGCGCACGGGCTGGATGCACAACCGCGTGCGGATGGTCACCGCCTCCTTCCTCGTCAAACATCTGCTGATTGATTGGCGCCGCGGTGAGCGCTGGTTCTGGGATACGTTGCTCGACGCCGATCTCGGGTCAAATGCGATGAACTGGCAATATGTTGCGGGCACCGGCGTCGACGCGCCGGTCTTCTCGCGCATCATGTCGCCGCTGCTCCAGAGCGAGCGGTTTACGATGGGAGATTATGTCCGCACTTATGTTCCCGAACTTGCGCATCTGTCGGACGCCGAGATCACCGCCGCTCATGGTCAGGACGCGCAGGTGCCCACCTATCCGCAACCGCTTATCGGGCGCGATGCGGCGCGGGCGCGGGCCCTCGCTGCCTGGGAAGCCCTGCGCGGCTAGCGAGAGAGGGCCGCGGCGCTAGTCGAAAGCGGCACTTGCCACGCCGTGGCTGTTATAGACGGGCCCTTCGCGCGACACCGCGAATTTGCGGCTCGACGACGCGCGCACGCCAAATGCGCCGATATGCCCCAGCATTCCCCTGTATTGCGGCCCGGCCAGATGCGCTGCGAGCGTAGCTTCGCCGTCCCATTCCTCGAACACGTGGATGCGCGTCGCCACATGCGGATCAAGGGTCCAGGCGTAAGCGAGACAACCCGGCTGGGCGAGCGCGCCTTCGATCCATCCGCGCGCACCCGCCAGCGCCTCTCCGCGCGTCTCGGGATCGATATCGATGACCGCCTGGATCAGGATCTTCATGCCTGCACCTCACCTTTTGAAGGCTGCGGCAACGGCCGAAACCGCCGCTCTGCAAATAGCCACCGGCCGTCGATCCGGCGGCAGAGGTCGTCATAGATGCCAAGGGTCCGGTGAAGGGCGCCGTCGCGCAGGAAGATTTCCTCGGTGTAGGATCGCATGGCCGCGGTCTCACCATGGATCTCGATCGATCCGGGCCAGGCGCGAAAGACGATGTCGGGAAAGGCGCGCATCGCCGCGCGCCAGGTATCGACGATCTTCGCCTTGCCCTCGAATATTCCGAACCCGGGAAGCGACCATCGGCCGCCTTCGTCCCACGTCGCGGCCCAAGCCTCGCTGTCGGCACGGTTGACCGCATCGGCATAGGTGTCGAGCAGGTCGCGAAGCGCCAGCCGGTCTGCGAACGATCCCTCAAACGGCATGGAAGCCCCCTTCTCGCCCGGCTGCGTCGATGGTCCAGCCTGCCGCCAATTTGCCTGCAGCCGATGGGAGGAGGAACTGCCGTTATCGTTAGCGGCGATGGGCCACCGCGAGCGGGCCGGATAACCCGCCCCAAAGGACAGGTCGCCGCGGCGGAGCGGCGCGCCTAATTCCATAGCTGTCCTATCCCCCCGGGACGAACATTCGAAAAGGAATGACCAATGGCTATTTCCCGTATCTCTCTTTCGCTCGCCGCAGCAGCGCTTGCGCTCGCCGGCGGCATCGCGGCCGCCAAGAACCCGATGGTCGGCGGCGCCGCGATGTATGAGACCAAGACCATCGTCGAAAATGCCGCCAATTCGAAGGATCACACGACACTCGTCGCGGCGGTCAAAGCCGCTGGCCTCGCCGAGACCCTTTCGGGAGCGGGCCCCTTCACGGTCTTTGCGCCCACCAACGCTGCCTTTGCCAAGCTCCCCGCCGGCACCGTCGACACGCTGCTCAAGCCGGAGAACAAGGCGATGCTGACGGGCATCCTGACGTACCATGTCGTGCCGGGCCGCCTGACCGCGACCGATATTGCCGCGCAGGCCAAAGCCAATGGCGGCAAGGCCGTGCTCACCACGGTGCAGGGCGCCAAGCTCACCGTCTGGGAGAAGGATGGCAGCTGGTATGTGAGCGACGCCAAGGGCGGCACGGCGAAGATCGGCCCCGCCGACGTTCTTCAGTCGAACGGCGTGATCCACGTCATCGACACCGTGCTGCTTCCCGCCTGATACATTATCGGGGCCGCGCGACGCTTGTTGGCGCAGCGCGGCCCCGACAATCAAAAGCCCTCAAAGCCAGCCCGAAAGTTCGCTTCTTATCAGGGCGGTGAGCATATCCATCCCGGCATCGCTGTCGTTGAGACAGGGCACATAAGCGAAATGGCGTCCGCCGGCGGCAAGAAACTGCTCGCGCCCGCGGATAGCGATTTCCTCGAGGGTCTCGAGGCAATCCGCGGCGAACCCCGGCGCGATCACGGCCACCGACCGGCCTTCGCGCCCGAGCGTTTTGAGCGTGATGTCGGTTGCCGGTGTCAGCCATTTGGCCTTGCCGAAGCGCGACTGAAAGCTCGTAACGACACTCTTACCCAAGACCTCGCCCAACCGACGCGCGGTCTTGAGGCACATGCAGTGATAGGGATCGCCAAGATGCAGAGTGCGCTCCGGCATGCCGTGGAAGCTCGCGACGATCGTGTCGGGTACGAAGGCGAGGTCACCGATCGCACGTCCGAGCGACGACGCGAGTGCCTCGACATGGCGATCGTCATCATAATAGGGTGGAAGGATGCGCAGCGCCGGCTGCCAGCGCAGGCGCGCCATATGCGCCTGGACGGCATCGCCAACGCTTGCGGTCGTCGCGGCGCAATATTGAGGATAAAGAGGCGCAACGAGAATGCGGCGACATCCTGCCGCAAGAAGCGCGTCGATGCCGTCCGCGATCGAGCCGCTACCATAGCGCATCGCATGCGCGACCACCGCATCACCTCCGAGCGAAGCCTGAAGCGCCCTTGCCTGGCGGCGGGTGATCGCCGCGAGCGGCGAGCCCTCTGAAGTCCAGATTTCGCGGTAGGCATGCGCGGATTTCCGCGGCCGAACGGCAAGGACGATCCCGCGGAGGATCGGCTGCCAGATCAGCGAGGGCAGTTCGACAACGCGCCGGTCGGAGAGAAATTCCGCGAGATAGCGCCGCACCGCACCGCTCGTCGGCGCGTCGGGCGTGCCGAGGTTTACGAGAAGCACGCCGATGCGGTCGACCGGCACGGCGGGGTGACCCGTTGGCAATCGGGCGGGATCCGCTTCTTCGTAACGGTCGCCGATTCTGGCCGTTACCAGAGGCCCGTCGTCATTCATTGCAATCTCCGCGGACAGGACGCCTTGCGGCGACCGTGCCGCGCGATGTTGACCCCATGTCTCCGACTTGTCCCGCGCCGCCAAGCTGCACCAAGGGGCAGACTGGATGCGAGTATCAGGACCTCGTCAAGGCCGGCGTGATCGATCCCGCCAAGGTCGTTCGCACCGCGCTGCAGGATGCCGCGTCGGTCGCGTCGCTGCTGATCACCACCGAGGCGCTCGTCGCCGAACTGCCGAAGGAGGAGAAGGCTGCGCCGATGCCGGCGATGGCCTTCTGACAGGCCGGGGGCGGCGGGGCCACCGCCGCCCCCGCATTTCCGTACCGCCCTATTCACTCAACCACCGCGCACCGCGCCACGCCTCGTCAAGCGAGCGAAGGGCATTTCTGCATTCCGGGCCTCGCCCGAGGTCCGTGCACCCAACGCGCTTCCAACCGACGATCTGCCCCAAGGGACATGTTGCGACGCCATGCTGCGCTCGGGCATGCGCCGATCCGGCGGTCCACCTCCCTCTCCTCCCCTCCCGGACCGCCAACCCTTCGCCGTCAGGAGGCCAGGACCATGCTTCACGTGCCCCCTTTCAGTCCCACAGTTGACGGCGCGATACCCCCCGAGGTTCTCGCGTCGGTCGAGACGCTGCTCCGCTGGGTCGGCGAGGACCCTCAGCGCGAAGGCCTGCTCGACACACCGCAGCGCGTCGCACGTGCCTGGAGGAATTATTGCGAGGGTTATGACGAGGATCCGGCGGTGCACCTGTCGCGCACCTTTGCAGAGGTCGGCGGCTATGACGAGATCGTCTTGCTGCGCGACATCCCGTTCCAGTCGCATTGCGAGCATCATATGGCGCCGATCACCGGAAAGGCGTCGATCGCATACCTTCCCCGCGACCGCGTCGTCGGCATCTCCAAGCTCGCGCGCGTACTGAACGGCTATGCACGCCGGCTGCAGGTGCAGGAGCGCCTGACCGCCGAGGTCGCCCGATGCATCTGGGACAATCTCCGTCCGCACGGCGTCGCCGTGGTGATCGACGCCCAGCATGGCTGCATGACCGGGCGCGGCGTGCGCACGCCCGGCGTCGGCATGGTCACGAGCCGGCTCCTCGGCTGCTTCCTCGACGATCAGCGGAGCCGCAAGGAAGTGCTGGCACTGATGGGCTATTGATGCGCCGGTCGAGAATCCGGACCGGTCTCGCGGGATTTATCTGCCGGCGTGAGGCGCGCGCCGGAATCCTGCACGCCGCCGCCTCGCGCCGGTCTCCTGCCGGGGTTGCACCGACATGACTCAGGAGTCGCAACCCTCCGACGATCTTGGCCATGTTCCGAACAGCTTGCGCAGGCAGCCGGACGACCGGGGGCATTTCGGGAAATTCGGGGGCCGCTTCGTCCCCGAAACGCTCCTGCCCCTCATCCTCGATCTGGAGCGCGAATATCGAGCCGCAAAGCGCGACCCGGCTTTCCAGGCCGAGTTCGACGACCTGCTCGAACATTATGTCGGCCGCCCCAGTCCGCTCTACTTCGCGCCGCGCTTGACGTCCGCGCTCGGCGGCGCGCAGATCTGGTTCAAGCGCGACGAACTCAATCACACCGGCGCCCACAAGATCAACAATTGCGTCGGTCAGATCCTGCTGGCAATCCGGATGGGCAAGACGCGCATCATCGCGGAAACGGGCGCGGGCCAGCACGGGGTGGCTACTGCAACCGTCTGCGCGCGCTTTGGCCTGCCCTGCGTCGTCTATATGGGCGCCGCCGATATCGCGCGCCAGGCGCCCAATGTCTTCCGCATGAAACTGCTGGGCGCCGAGGTCGTGCCGGTCACGGCCGGCGCCGCGACGCTGAAGGACGCGATGAACGAGGCGCTGCGCGACTGGGTCGCCCATGTCGAGGACACCTTCTACATCATCGGCACCGCAGCCGGTCCCCACCCCTATCCGGAGCTTGTGCGTGATTTCCAGAGCGTCATCGGAAGAGAAGCGCGGGCCCAGATGCTGGCCCGTGCCGGCCGCCTACCCGATCTCCTGGTCGCCGCGATCGGCGGCGGATCGAATGCGATCGGTCTCTTTCACCCGTTCCTCGACGACCCGATGGTCAAGATGCTCGGCGTCGAGGCCGCCGGCCATGGCCTCGACAAGGAACATGCCGCGTCACTGGCCGGCGGGCGTCCCGGCATTCTTCACGGCAACAAGACCTATCTACTGCAGGATGACGACGGGCAGATCGTCGAAGGCCATTCGATCAGCGCAGGTCTCGATTATCCCGGCATCGGCCCCGAGCATGCATGGCTCAAGGAGATCGGACGGGTGGACTATAGCTCCGCGACCGACGCCGAAGCGCTCGAGGCCTTCCAGCTTCTATGCAGAACAGAGGGTATCATCCCCGCGCTTGAGCCCAGTCACGCCGTCGCCGCGGTTGTCAGGATCGCGCCGGCGATGCCGAAAGATAGTATCATCATCGTCAACATGTGCGGACGCGGGGACAAGGACATATTCTCCGTGGCCCAGCATCTCGGCGTGGAACTTTGAGCGCGACGAACGGTAGGGGCACGGAAGTTGTGATCGAAGACACTGGCGCTACAGATTTCGGATCTATGAGGGACGGATGATGATAAGGGTGTTTCTTGTAGAAGACGATCCGCTGGTGGCGATGATGCTTGAGGGGTATCTCGACGTGCTTGGACACGAGATGGTGGTAACCGCAGCGACCGTCGCGGAGGCGCTGGATCTCGTCGCGAAGCGAGATTTCGACCTCGCAATATTGGATGTTCACCTTGCCGATGGCAAAACGAGCGAGGCGGTTGCTTCCGCGTTGAGCGTTGCCGGGAAGGCTTTCATAGCGACGAGCGGAGATGCGACGATCATGGCGGCTGAATTTGATGGCCGGCCAGTTCTTCGCAAACCTTTCAGGATTGCCGAGCTCGAACGGGCAATCGCTGCTATAATGGGGTAGCCCGCGGTCACAGGCCGGAGCCTTCTCGACGGTCGTTATTCGGGCGCGACTTGGTGACGGGCCATGGGCGGCATGAAATCCATCTTGCCTATGGCAAGACCTGCGTTGCGCAGCGGCGCGTAAGCCATCGTCGCATGAAAGTAGAAATTTGGCATGATCCAGTCGCGGACCCAAAGCCGCGATTGCAGCCTTAGCATTCTCGTGGCAGATTGTCGTCCATTGGGTCGTTTCGTACTTTTTTGATCATCCTTTGGCTGGCGCTGGCCGCCTACACCGCTGAAGTCATTTCCCGCCACGGCCTTGGATTGTTACCGATCTTTTTCGGAGACGTGGCGAAGCTGGGATGACCCGGGCAGTTCAACCTCGATTTTCTCTGCTTTCTCATCCTCTCTGCGCTTTGGACGGCTTGGCGGAATGGATTCAGTGCGATCGCCCTGCTCCTCGCGCTCATCGCCTTTTTCGGAGGCGCGGGTTTCCTGCTTCCCTACCTCGTCTTTCTCACAGTTCGTGAGCGAGGAAACATGTCCCGAGTGCTGATCGGCGCACCAACCCGAGAGATGAGCCTTTCAGCGGAGGATGAGCGCGACGGCCCTTCGCCGTCATCGAACGAACTGCGCTTCTCGCGGCGCCGCTTGGCCGTTTGCAGTCAGACCGCTTCGGGGAACAGATGAAGAAAAGCGGGCAGCGGACCGATCGCATCTTACATCTTCGGGCATTGCCCCCATATTCATAAGATCGCGGCACCGGACATTGTAGGCCGTCGCGGCTGAGAGACATCGCGCTCCCGCTTACGAAGGAGCCGCGTCATGACTTCCCGCATACAGAACGCCGAGGCTCCAAGCCCGGCCGAGCCGACGCCGACCAAAGGGCGGTCGAACAGCTTTTTTCGCAAGAGTCGGGTGCCCTTCGCACTTGAGGATGCACGGCGGCAAGGCGATATCAGTCAGCTCGCTTACTTAGTCATGGGTGGCCGCGACGCAGCGGTCGCGTTTCTAAACGCCGAGAATGAGGAACTGGGAGGCCGCCCGATCGCGCTGGCGACCGCCAGTGCCGAAGGTTATGAGCATGTGGCGGCCGCTATACGGGCGTGGAAAAGCACGCGGCGGTCCGAATGAGCCGGGCCATGAACCTGTCCCTGCCCGAAGATGAGGTCAGGCGCCTCTGCCTGGCGCAGGGCGTCAGCATCAGCGCGATCGAGCCGCTTCAGTCCGGCGGCACGCGCCTCGTCTGCACATCGAGTGCGGGCGCCGAGGAGATGCGACTGCGGCTTCGCGGCCACCTGATCGAAGGCAGCGTCGTGCGCCACCGCTTCTATCGTCCGTCCGCGAACGAAAATTGACGCGTCCGCGCACTCCTTCGCGCAGAAGCCACTAGCCGGCGCCTGAAAGCATTTCCCAGCGCGACCTGCCGCCTCACGTCTTCCCATCCAGCAACCGCAAAAAGAGAGAAACCATCATGGCCAAATCGCAAAAGCGCAGCAATCGCGAGATCCGCAAGCCCAAAGCCGCCAAGGGCAAACCGACGACCGCGCTCGCAGCCAAGGAGGCTTCCCCCGTGAAGTTGACCGCCAAGCTGAAAGATAATGGCTGACCACGAAATCCGCGCGAGCATGGCGCGTCCGATGCGGCTATGCAAATCTGACGCCGTGATAGCGCTTGTACCTCGCTAACCGACCTGCCGGGCGGTTTGCCTCATGATCTCGGCTAATAGCAATTCGAGTATGATCATCGGAGCGACGGGCTTCAGGACGACGGCCAACTCAATATCGAGTTCGACGAGCACGACCGGAAGACCCGTTCCGGTCTGAAATACGAGCGGTGTGCCCTGCTCGATGAGCCGGAGAGCAACGGGCGAGATTTCGCCGTCGAGCAACTGGACGTCGAGGATGGCCGCGTCGATCTTATGCTGATCGAGCAGCGCCAGCGCTTCGGCAACTGTTGGAACGGGGCCGACGACCGCGCCTCCTGATCGCTCGACCGCCTCAACGAGTTCGATCACGACGAACGGCTCGTCTTCTACAATCAAAATTCTCCGGGAATTGAACATCGCGCGCGCCTCCTTCGAGCGGGAGCGCAACATGTCTCTCAGCCATCGCTTGCCCATGCGTGACGACGGTGACGAGGCAACGAAGCCGGGTGACACAAGTTCCGAGGCGATAGGACGGCAGGGCTAATAGGTCGGGGTGCTGACGATCACCGACAGATCGCGAACGGTTCGATTTCCATACAGGCAGGTAGCAAAAGCGCATGTTAGTGCCCCGGCCACTTACATTGGCGCCCGCGATCCCCATATCAATCCTGTGCCATTGGACCACGCCGCGGCGCAACGCGGCCGGCCACCTGTCGGGCATTGTCTCCTATCGATCAAAATGACTTTGGTTGGGTTTTCCGGGACAGGAAATGGATCGCGATTCCGGTGAGCTGACAGCCCGGATCGGCGATCCGAAAGGCATACTCTCATGATCGGCTATTTCATTCTCCTTCACCGCTTTCCCGAACAGTTCAAACGGATGTTTCGGGCGATCTACGCCCCCGGAAACAGCTATGTGATCCATGTCGACAAAGGCTCAGGACCCGTTTTTGCTGCAGACATCGCTGCTTTCCTGAAGACCTATGAAGGTGTCGAACTGATCGAATCGAAGCAAGCGCTTTGGGGTGGCTACAGCCTCGTCGACGCGGAGCTGCGCGGAATGAAGCGGCTGCTGAAAATGAACCGAGACTGGACGCACTACATCAACCTCAGCGGGCAGGATTTTCCGCTGAAGTCCCAAGCCTATATCCGATCCTTCCTGCGCGCCCATCCCCGCCGCCAGTTCATCCGCGCTCTCGACCAGCGGACAATGCGGCCCGATACGATGAACCGCGTCAGCCATATATTCGTCGAAGCGATAGGACGCATGTTTCGGACACACCTCCCCCGCGCTTTCCTGAAAGACGCGACGCCCTATATCGGCACCCAGTGGAAGGCCGTGACGCGCAGCTTCTGCCATTTCGCGGTCCATCATCCGAGCGCCGAGCGATTCAAGATATTCTACCGGCGAAGTTTCATCCCGGATGAAGCCTTTTTCCAGACGCTGCTGATGAACAGCCGCGGGCTTGGCGAGGTCGTGAACGACGATTTGCGCACGATCGACTGGGTTCCCGACGGCGACATCAAATTGCGGCCCCGCACCTTCGTCACGGCAGACGCGTTGCGGCTGACGCTGAGTCCCGACCTTTTCGCCCGCAAGTTCGATGCGGAAGAAGATCCAGCGATCTTCGACCTGCTGGAAGCCCATCTGGAAACCCCTGCAGCGAACATCTACGCGAGTGATCGAGCGGCGCCACCTCCACCCCGGTCCGTGGGCGAAGACGCATGCATGACCGACAACGCGGCCGAGCCGCACACGCCCTCGCCTGCAGGACGGAAAGCGGCCCGACTAAGGCGATAGCCGCGCCATGCGACTCTGGAGCGCTCTTCCCTTCAATTAACCCGGCTCTTCATCTTACGCCCGTCCGATGTCGATCGGGCGGGCGGTTCTCTTTCGGCAAATGGCCGATTGCTGCCGGTCTTCTATTGTGCGGAAAGTCAGAGAGGCCGCCATTGGCGGCCAAGCGAAGGTCTCGTACTTCTCGGCCGGGCCACCCTGACGTTTAAGTCCCCCATCAAATAACCAACGCCCGCCGCAGTACCGCCAGGCGGTTGCGAGTCGTCGCATCTTTTGTGGTACGAAGCGTTTTATCGGCAGCTGTAAACGCGCGTATCGCCTCCGGACGATCGCCACGCGCCAACGCGATTTCAGCCAAGGCGAGATCGACTCCCGCACCGAACTCCGGTCGTCCGGTGAGATCAGCGGCCTTCTGCCTGTCGAGGCCGTCCAGCAGCGCGCCCGCTTCGGCATAGCGGCGATTGGCGATGAGACATTCCGCCGTGTAGAAGCTGATGACGTGCGCCAGCGGATAGTCCGCGCCGAAAGCGCGTTGCGCTGACGACAGTGCGTCTTGCGCGACAGCGACGCCGCGAGCACGCCGGGCGGTCTGACACAGGGCAACGGCATAGTCATTCTGCCCAACGAGCGCCTGATGCGATTGGGGGCCAGCCTGCGCCGCAGCGCCTTGCCAGACACGTTCAGCTTCACCAGCTGCATCGTCATAGCGACCGAGCGCGGCAAAGCTCTCAAAGCGGGTGGAATGAAGCGCAAGGGTAAAACGATGATTGTCGCCGAACCGCGCGCGCATTGCCGCAAGCAAAGGCCCACTCGCACGCAGCGCTTCTTCATCCCTGCCCGCCATGGAAAGACTGTTGACCCAGTGCTGACGGGTAACCAGTGTGTCGGGATGATCGTCTCCGCGCACGCGCCGGGATTGCGCGACAATGGCCCGCGCGGCGGGTTCGGCATCCTTGGCCCGGCCAAGCCGCATCAGGACAAGAACCAGCGACGACTTCGCCTTGAGAAGCTGCGTGGGCGGTACATCCGACCCAATTGCTTCGCCGATGGTGACGGCGCGGCGAAAGGCGCGCTCGGCGAGTTCGATATCCGCCATATAGCCGTACGCGCCTTCAGCCTGCGCCAGGGCAAAGCCGACCCTTCCCTTCTCGCCGCGCGGCCCAATGCGCCGCCGCTCCGCCTCGAGCAGCCGCCCGGCCGCTTCGAGGCGTTCGGGCTGACCCGAGGTCGATTCCATATGAATGCGTCCCAGCCGCCCGATCACGGCATCGTCGCTGTCCGCCTCGTTCGCCCGGGCAAACAGCTGTTCGGCGCGACCATATTCGGCGCGTGCGGTGTCGAAATCCGACCGCGCGTGAAACGCCCGCGCGACGGCAAGGTGCAAACGCGCGGCGACCGCCGGGGAACCGGCAAAGCGCCGATCGATGTTCCCGCTCGCACGCTTGATCGCGTCGATCACCGTCTCATCAGCGGCCGAGCGCGCTGGGTCGGGGCTGGCCAGCACGTCTTCGGCGATGAAGCTGTATCCGGTGTCGGCCAATTGCTGCGCCGCGACTGCCCGATTTCGCTGCGTCCATGCATAAACGGCAAAGGCCGAGCTGGCGATCAGGCCGAGCACGAGGCTGGCGGCCGCGGCGCGCATCCACGGACGGCGCATGCGCCGGCGCTCTTCCAGCCGCTGCTGCTCCGCAACAAATGCGGCACGCTCGGCGGCGCTTGCAGCGGCCTGCCGGCGTTCATCGAGATGGTGCAGGCGGTGAGCCAGATCGGCGGCGCTGCCTAGTCTGCGCTCAGGCGCGACCTCGGCGGCATGGCGAATGTCGTCGCGCAACAGCGGATCGGGAATGCGATGCTCCCAGCCGGGCCCCAGAGTCGCCGTGAAGTCGCCCACGGCGAGCTGATAGAGGATGAGACCAAGCGCGTAGATGTCGCTTTTGACGGTCGGCATGGCATCGCCCGTCAACTCGGGAGCGCGATAAGCAAGCGTGCCCGAACGCGGCTCGTCCTTGCCAAGGTCGGTGTCGAGTGAGCCGGGATCGGTGATATGAAAGCTGTCGAGCACCGTGTCATCGAGCAGGCGCCCGCTGCCGAAGTCGGCCAGCCTGACGGATTGGCCGTTCCCACCCTCGGCAAGGAGTATATTTGCGGGCTTCAGATCCTTGTGGAGCACGCCGAGACCATGCACCTCGGCGACCGCGCGGCAAATGTCCGCCGCGACCGCCAGCCGCCTCTGCAGCGGTATCGCCGCCAGCCCGCCCGCTTCATCCGCCCAGACAGTCAGGTCGTGACCACCATATGCGTATTCAATAAAGTAGGGAGAGGCATCGAAATTCCATTCCAGCAGCGCCGGCAGCGGGGCGGCGGCGCCAAGGCCGGCGAAGACGACGCGTGACAGAGCTGCCTCG